>NZ_JBHXSQ010000001.1:626426-1381405 GCF_042715335.1 Kribbella sp. NPDC058693 | reverse complement strand
TACGCCCGGGGGTGGGTGGGGCGGCGCGGAGCACGGCGACGAAGGAGCCGCGCGTAGCACCGCGAGGGCTGGCCGCAGTACCGCGGTGGGCTGTCCGCAGTACCACCCGCGCGGGCTGATCGAAGTACTAGGCGAAGAGTCCGGCGTTTTCCTGGACCCAGGTTTGGAGGGTGCGGGGTGTTCGGCCGGTGACCTCGGTGACTGTGTTGTTGACGGTGGTTTCGTCGATGGTTCCGTCGGCGAAGAAGGACTCGATGGCGGCTGCGTACGGCGCCGGCATCGACGCGAGCAGCGCATCATGCGTCTCGGACCGGCTCATCGGGTACGCCGTCAACCCTCGCCCGATGCCCTCGCCGAGGATTGCCACCTGCTCCACGGGAGTCAGCGCCACCGGCCCGGTCAGCCGCAGTACCTCGCCATCCGACGAGCCCTGCAAAGCCGCCACCGCAACATCCGCGATGTCGCGCGGATGGATCGTCGACACCGGTACGTCGGGGAACTGCACCCGTACCTCGTCACCCGCCTTGAGCTGGTCCAGCCAGCGCAAGGTGTTCGACATGAAGGAGTTCGGGCGCAGAAAAGTCCAATCCAACGACGTCGCCCGGACCGCTTCCTCCGTCGCATGGTGGTACGCCGCGACCGCGTTCGTCAGCTCTCCGTCGAGGGAGCTGCTCGAAAGCACCACAACCTTCCGAACCCCTGCATTTACTGCATTCGTGAGCAATTCCTCGAGCCGGTCGTACCCGCTCAGCAGGAAGATCCCCGTGACGCCGGTGAGCGCGTCCACGAAGGTGTCCGGCCGGTTGAGGTCGCCGAAGACAGGCTCGATCCCGTCCGGCAGCGCCCTCTCGGAGCGGATCAGCGCGCGGGCCGGGATGCCCTTTTCTGCCAGCGATTGCACGACGGCGCCGCCGGCGTTTCCAGTAGCGCCCGTAATCAGGATCGTCACCGCTCAACCCTGACACATGCGCAGGGCCGCACGCAGACAAATGCCCGGGTCGTCCTCGTGGTAGATCCGTTCGTCGGGCTCGATGTTGTCGAGGAAGCGCTGGTACATCAGCGCGTACGTCAGCGGCCCCAACACACTCATCGGCTGCAGCGCCCGCACCGGCTCGCACCCCGGGAGCTCTCGCCGCCAAGCTGCTGACCACACCTCGCCCCCATGCGAGCGTTTCGACTCCGGCAGGAAGTCGAGCAGCCGCCTGATATCGGTCGCCGGATGACCCACGAACGTGTCGGCCCAGTCGACGATCACCCGCTGCGTACCGTCCGACCGCCAGTTCCCGGGATGGAAGTCACCGTTCACCAAGGTGATCGGCAACCCTGCCGACTCGAGCTCATCGACGATTGCGGGCAGCCGATCGACCAGGTCCACCAAACTGCGCACTTCCTCGTCGGACAATGCAACCCGCGGAATCAGAGCGGCAACCTCATCGGCCAGAGAAGCCGGCAGCAATCGAGGCGCGTCGAGCTCGTCGGCCTCCGCGGCGAGCGCGGCCTGCGCGCCGACCCATCGGCTCACGACGCTCTCGACAGACGGCCGGTCCGGCTCCCAGCAGTCCGTCCCCGGCGCATGAGCGAGCAACGACCAACGGTCCTCACGCGACGTTGCAAGGACGGCGGGCGCCAGCGTCTCGTCGTACCGCCGCACATGCTCGATGATGTCCGCGTCAACACTCCCGAACCGACTCGTCGCCTTGGCCCAAGCATCCGGAAACCGAGCCAGACACGAGAGATTCCAGGTCTTCACCTGCACACCGTCACCCGGTCCGAGAACGCTCTGAGCCCACGCAATCAACCGCGACGGCCCACCGACCTCGGCCCAACTCGCCCGCAGCGGTTCGGCCGCGACGATCGAATCCCAATCAGCCAACGGCGTCTCATCCAGTACGCCGGAACGCACCTCGCCCAACGCCTCCACGTGATACACAGCCCGCCCGCCGCGTCCGATCTCCGCCTCGTCCGCATGCACCAGCCGCAGTACGACGGTCCGAACCCCGAGCAGCTCCTCGAGCCGACGGTTGATCGCCTCGACCTCAGACCACCACCCCGGCTCCACGTCGAACGCCGGCGCCCGGCCGACGTACCGGGCGCCAACGCTGACCAAGGCCTCAACCGTCTTGAATTCCACCGGCCTACTGTCGCGTGATCCGGTGCCAAGTGCGAGCACCCGACTTCAGGACGACCTCGCCGCGAAGGTCGACGGTCGCAGCCGGATCATCCGTCCGTACGCCGTTGATCGTGACCGCGCCCTGCCGCATCAGTCGACGCAGGTCGGAGTTGCTGTCATCCGGCCGAACCGCACGCAACAGGTCAAAAGCTGTCTCGACCTCGGAACCCACAACAACGCCAGGCATCTCAGCAGGCTGACCGCGATCCGAGAACGTCTGCCGGAACGCCGCCAACTCAGCGCGAGCCACCCCCGCCCCGTGGTACCGCGTGACCACCGCCGCGGCCAGCCGGAGCTTGGCGTCACGCGCCACCGGACCACCCGAGGTCGCCGAGTCCGCGAGAGCGGCAACCGTGTCGAGCGGCAGCTCGGTGTAGACCCGCGCGTACGGCTCGACCAGTTCGTCCGGGATGCTCATCAGCTTCCCGAACTTGTCCCGCGGGCTGTCCGTCAGCCCGATGTAGTTGTTCAGCGACTTGGATTGCTTGGCCCGACCATCAATACCCGGCGTGATCGTCGTCGTGATCACGACCTGCGGCGGCGCCCCCAGCCGCTGCTGGAAGTGCCGCCCCAGCTGCTCGTTGAACAGCTGGTCCGACCCGACGATGGTCAGGTCGCTCTGCATCGCAAAGCTGTCGTATCCCTGCAGCACCGGGTAGACCAGCTCGTGTACGGCGATCTCCCGCCCGGCCGCGACCCGTTCGCGGAACATGTCGCGGCTCATCAACTGCGCCTGGGTGACCTGTGCGAGCAGGCCCAGCAGTTCGGCCACGGGCATCCCGTCGTACCACTCGGAGTTCCGCCGTACCTCGAACACTTCGGGATCGGTGCGGAGGACAAGGGACACCTGCTCCAGGAACGACGCCGCGTTCGCATCGATCTGGGCAGGCGTGAGGACGGGCCGGGTCTCGGAGCGGCCGGTCGGGTCGCCGACGCGGGTGGTGAGGTCGCCGAGCAGGAACACGACCCGGTGCCCGAGGTCCTGCAGTTGCCGCATCATCCACAGATTGACCGCGTGGCCGAGATGCAGGTCCGGCGCGGTGCAGTCGACGCCGTACTTGATCCGCAACGGGCGCCCGGAATCCAGCCGCTCGCGCAGGTCGTCGGCGCCGATGACGGTATCGGTGGTACGGCGTAATCGCTCGATCACAGCGTTCATGAGGTTCCTCTCAGGACGAGGCACCCGGCCAGTGCCTCCGGCAACGGAAAGAGGCAGGAACCGGACGGTTCCTGCCTCGGAGGCTCTGGGTGGAGCGAGTGCGGGTACTACCGAATACCGGCTCCTCCCAGAGCCGGTCGATATGCCACGCGTCGCTTGATCACGGGCTCAGATTAGCAGACCCCTCTAAGCTCAGGGGCGTGAGTGACGAGCGGGTAGTGCTGGTGGACGAGGGCGGGCACGCGATCGGGACCGAGGCGAAGGCAACGGTCCACCATGCGTCGACCCCGTTGCATCTCGCGTTCTCCAGCTACGTGATCGACGCGGCCGGCCGGGTGCTGCTGACCCAGCGCGCGTTCGAGAAGCCGACCTGGCCGGGTGTCTGGACCAATAGTTGCTGCGGGCACCCACTTCCGGACGAGCCGGTCGAGCACGCGGTACGGCGACGGCTGGCCGACGAGCTCGGGATCGTCGTGGACTCGGTGGAGCTCGTGCTGCCCGAGTTCCGGTACCGCGCCGAGATGCCGACCGGGATCGTCGAGAACGAGATCTGCCCGGTCTACCGGGTGTGGTGGACCGGCGACCCCACGCCGAACCCGGCCGAGGTCGCGGCGTACCGCTGGGTCGAATGGCATGAACTGCGAGACGTCCCTGACCTGTCGCCCTGGTGCCTCCTGCAACTGGACGTGCTCAGCACACCGCCGGTCGACTGGCCGATCGCCGACCCGACCCGGCTACCACCCGCCGCCCAGGTCTAGCTCCAGAAGATCGTTGTGTACGGCGACAGCCGCCGTACTCGCATGACCCGCCGCCCCGATCGCGAGCAGCGCCGGCGCCGCCGTCGTACCGACCGCATAGACGCCGGGCACTGTCGTACGCCCGCCCTCGTCCGCCACGACCGCGCCATCCGCGACCTGACACCCCAGCTGCTCGGCGAGATCGCTCTGCTGATGCTGCCGCACCACGACGAACAACCGCGCCGGCGCAAGCACCTCTCCGCTCTCCAGCTCCACCCGAGGCGCAGTCACCTTCGCAACTCGCTCGGTCCGGACCTTCACCCCCGCGACGGCCAACCGATCCTGCTGGGCGTCCGAGAGCTCATCCCCGTCAGTGCACAGCACGACATCCTCGCTCCACCGGCTGAGCAACAAGGCTCGAGCAACCGACCGATCCGGCGCGCCGCGCATCCCCAGTTGGACCAGCGGCTGATCCCGGACCTCCCAGCCGTGGCAGTGCGGGCACGCGACGACTGACCGGCCCCACCCGTCAGCCACTCCCGGCACATCCGGCAGCTCGTCCCGCAACCCGGTCGCGAGCACGATGGCCCGAACCGACACGCCGTCGACCACGAATCCGTCGTCGTCAACAGTCACGTCCTCGACCCGCGCGTCCCGGAACTCGACGCCGTACGCCGCGACCTGTCGTCGCCCCGCGGCGAGCAACTCGCCCGGCGCCGGATCCTCGGCGCCCAGGTAGTTGTGCACGTGCTCAGCCGGCCGGTTCCGCGGCTGCCCGTCGTCGAACACGACCACCTGCCGTCGCGCCCGTCCCAGCGTCAACGCCGCCTGCAACCCGGCCAGGCTCCCACCGATCACCGCTACATCCATGTGATCAATATACGAGAAGATTCGTCTCATACTCTAAAATTGGCGAGCGGTGAGATGACCACAGGTCGCCTAATGGGCGAATGATCGAGATCCGGCCGGTGACGACGGACGCGGACTACGAGGCCTGGCGTCAGGTGCGTATCGCCGTCCTCCCGCATGAGCGGTGCCCGAGTGTGGCCGAGCTGCGCGAGTTGGAGACGCCCGAGCGCCTGCTGGTTCTGGCCGAGCTGGACGGCGAGGTCGTCGCCAACGGGCTCGCGGACAGGTCCGACGAGGCCGGGCGTGGATTCGTGTCACCACGAGTTCGGCCCGAGGCTCGCCAGCGCGGGGTCGGCACGAAGCTGCTCGAGGCGCTCGCGGATCACGCCGGTGCGTTGGGCTATGAGGTCGTCGGATCAGGGGTCGAGGACGAGGGGTCGTTCGCGTTCGCCCAGCGGTTCGGCTTCGTCGAGACCGGGCGTCAGGTCGAGCAGGTACGCCCGATCGGCGACGAACCGTGGCCGGCGCGACCGACGGAGTACGACATCGTGGCCGTTTCGGAGCGGCCGGAGTTGTGGGCGACGGCGTACACGCAGGTCGCGCTGCCGACGTTCCCGGACATGGACACCCCGACGCCGCTCGTCGTGTCGGTGGAGGAGTGGGCGACCGAGTGGATCAACGACCCGGCGGCGATGTTCATGGCCGTGGTCGGTGATGACGTGATCGGGGTGGCGGGGTTGATGCTCGACACCGACAAGCCGGAGCGGGCCGAGGTTGCCTACACCGCCGTACGCCGGGATTGGCGCGGGAAGGCGGTCGCGTCGACGTTGAAGCGGACGAGCATGGCGTGGGCGGCCGAGCATGGGATCACCGAGGTCTACACGTGGACCCAGCAAGGCAATGCGAATATGCGCCGGCTCAACGAGCACCTCGGCTTCAGCTACGGCGCCGTGAGCATCAACGTCCGCGCGAACCTACCGCTGGAGTTCCCGGAGCAGCTCAGCTCCTGACCAGGCCCGGCGGTCGGTCTCGGCTGCCCGGATCAGCTCGACCAGCTTCGCGTTGACCGGCGCGGGCCTGCCGAGCGACTCCGCGAGCCGGACGACCTCGCCGTTCAGGTAGTCGATCTCGGTCGGCCGTCCGGCCTCCAGGTCCTCCCACATCGAGGTCCGCGCGAGCGGATCGATCGCCAGCATCTTCGACGCGAGCCGGCGGAAGAGGAAGTCGGGCAGCCGAAGGATCGTCGGGAAGCGCCGCATCGGAACCGCGAGCAACTGCGCCGGCTCGACCCCGGCAGCAGTCAGAATCCCGAGCGTCTCAGCCTGAGCCGCTGCGAGACATCGGCGGTACGCGCGCTGCGACAACTCGTCGCGCAACGGCAAGTTGGACAGCGCGTTGATCGGGTTGTTCAAGTTCAGCAGCAGCTTCGCCCACTGCACTGGCAGGATGTCGTCGTGCTGCCTCAGCGGCAGCCCCGCCCACTGGAACGCCTCGACATACGGCGCCAAGGCCGCATCCCGTTGCACGTCGAGCGCCCCCTCGGTGCCCTGGTGAAACACCCCGGCGCCACGATTCAGCACATTGAACGGAACCATCCCCGGCACGACCACCTGCTCGGTCAACCGCGACCGCAGCAGCTCCCCATTGCGTACGCCGTTCTGGAAACTCACCACCACAGCGCCAGGCTTCAACACCCGGCGCCAACTCGGCCGCCGCGCCCTCGGTGGCGGCCGACTTCACCGTCACCAGCACCAGATCAGCCCCGGCCGCGGCATCAGGCGTCGTCTCGAAGTCGACCTCAGCCACGCGGAGATCCGCGCCCAGATAGTCGGTCAGGTGCAACCCGTGCGATGCCACCTCGTCGGCCATCCGCGGCCTGCCGACGAACGTCACCGCGGTCCCGGACGCCGCGAGCCGGCCGCCGACATAACAACCGATACCGCCGGCGCCGTACACAACGATCTTCATGGGGACAACGTACCTAGGGACAGGAGGTGTGCCCTGTGGTTCCGCCTGGCGCCCGCCCAAGACCGCCAGGTAGAGCCCACACCTCCTGTCCTTCGGTTACCACCCCAGGGCGAAACCCGACCAAGGAACCCCGGGAGCTAATGCAGTCGCACGCGCGGATCCAGTACGGCGTACCCGATGTCCACCAGGATGTTCGCCACCACGACCGCCGCCGAGGCGAACAACACGATGCCGATGATCACCGGCAGGTCCTGCTGGTTGATCGCGACCACGGCGGTCTGACCGAGCCCGGGCAGGCTGAACACGGTCTCGATGACCACCACACCGCCGATCAGCTGACCCAGGTCGATGCCGAACTGCGTGACCACCGGCGTCAGCGCACTCCGTAGACCGTGGACCACGACCACCCGGCTCTCCCGGATGCCCTTCGACCGTGCGGTCCGGATGTAGTCCTCGCCGAGGACGTCCAGCATCGAACCGCGGGTCAACCGGGTATACGTTGCCGCCAGCAACAAGGCTAGCGCGATCCACGGCAGTACCAGGTGCTGGAACCACGGCCCGACGCCGCCGGCGATCGGCGAGTAGCCGCCGGCCGGGAACCAGTTGAACCCTGCGAGGGTGAGGCGGAAGTACAGGAAGTACAACAGCAACAGCCCGAGCAGGAACGACGGGAACGAGTAGAAGAACAGCGAGAACAACGTCAGCCCGCGGTCCGCCACGGACCGTGGATGCGTCGCCGAGATCACGCCGTTGAACACGCCCAGCAGCAACCACAGCACGGCCGCACCGAGCGCCAGCGACACCGTGATCGGCAGCGCCTGCGCGATGATCTTGGTCACCGGCACCTGGTGGTAGTAGTCGTAGCCGAGATTGCCCTTCACTGCGTTGCCGAGGAAGTGCAGGTACTGCTTCCAGACCGGCAGATCGAGACCGAGGCGGTGCTTGATCAGCGCGATCGTCTCCGGCGTCGCCTGCCGGCCGGCCAGCGTCTGCGCAACGTTGCTCGGAGCAACGAAGAACAGGCCGAACACCGCGATGCTGATCAGCCACAGGACCAGGATCCCGTGACCGATCCGGCGAATCAGGAACATGGCCATGGTTCAGGTCCGATCTGCGCGCGGGTCGAAGGCGTCCCGGACGCCGTCACCGAACAGGTTGAAGGCGAGCGTCGTGATCAGCAGCGCCAGACCGGGGAACAGGATGAACCACCACGCGGTCGTGTAGTAGTTCTGCGACGCGCTGATCATCCCGCCCCAGTCCGCCGTTGGCGGCGGCAGACCGAGCCCGAGGAACGACAACGTCGCCTGCGTGACGATCACGACCGGGATCAGCAGCGTGGTGTAGACGATCACCGGCGCCATCACGTTCGGCAGTACGTCGACGAACATGATCCGGCCGTCACCCGCCCCGAGCGAGCGGGCCGCTTCGACGAACTCACGCTCCCGCAACGACAGCACCTGCCCGCGCACGATCCGGGCCACCGACGCCCAACTGAAACAGCCGATGACCAGTACCGTGACGGTCAGACTGGGACCCGTCACCGACACCAGCGCGATCGCCACCAGCAGGAACGGAACCGACAGTACGACGTCGATCAGCCGGGCCAGGATGGTGTCGGTGATCCCCCCGAGGAACCCCGCAGCCAGTCCCAGCACGACTCCGATGACGACCGTGATCGCAGTCGCGATCACGCCGACGAGCAGCGAGACGCGAGCGCCGTACGCGATCCGGACCAGGATGTCCCGGCCGAGATCGTCGGTCCCGAGCCAGAACGTCCCGTTCGGTCCGCGCGGCAGACCGTCCGGCGTCAGCCCGATGTCGCGGTACTGTTCGTTCGGCGGATGCCCGGTGATCGCCGTGAACACCGGCGCGAAGATCGCCATCAGCACGATCAGCAGGATCACGACGAGCGAGATCATCGCCACCTTGTCCTTGCGCAACCGGTGCACGGCAAGGACGAACGGACTCCGGCCCTCGATCGCCTTCGGCTCGTCGAGGACGTCAACCATCTCGATGGCAGCGGTCATGATGCCTTCAGATCAGGTACGGCGGTGGACAGGTCCTCGCCCACCGTCAACGGGTAGAAGCACGCGGTGCGGTGTTGCCAGGAGTCGTCGAGGACGGACTCCAGCGGCGGTTCCCCGGCCGCGCAGTCCAACCGCGCCTTCGGGCACCGCGTGTGGAACCTGCACCCCTCCGGCGGGTTCGTCGCGGAAGGGATGTCGCCCCCGAGGATGATCTGCTCGCGGCTGTCCGCCGTGTCCGGATCCGCCACCGGCAACGCCGACAGCAACGCACGCGTGTAGGGATGTCTGGTCTGGCTGAACAGCTCATCCGTCGGCGCCAGCTCGACGATCTTGCCCAGGTACATCACCGCGATCCGGTCGCTCACGTGCCGGACCACGGACAGGTCGTGCGAGATGAACACGTACGTCAGGTCGAACTCCTGCTGCAGATCCGCGAGCAGGTTGATGATCTGCGCCTGGATCGACACGTCCAGTGCCGACACGGGCTCGTCGCAGATCACCAGCTTCGGCCGCAGCGCGAGTGCCCGGGCTACGCCGATCCGTTGCCGTTGGCCACCACTGAACTCGGCCGGGAACCGGTTGTAGTGCTCGGGGTTGAGCCCGACCAGCTCCATCAGTTCCTGGACCTTCTTCTTCCGTTCATTGCCCGAGGCAATGTTGTGGATCGCGAACGGGTCGCCGATGATCGAACCGACCCGGCGGCGCGGGTTCAGCGAGCCGTACGGGTCCTGGAAGATGACCTGTACGTCGCGCCGCAGCGGCCGCATCGCCTTGCGGGTGAGCTTAGTGATGTCCTTGCCCTCGAACGTCACCGTGCCCGATGTCACGTCGTACAGATGGGCCATGCAGCGCGCCAGCGTGGACTTGCCGCAGCCGGTCTCGCCGACCAGGCCGAGGGTCTCGCCCTTGTGCACCTCGAGCGATACGCCGGCGACTGCCTGGACCACTTCTTTGGAATGCGTGGGGAAGTCCTTGCGGACGTCCTCCACCTTCAGCAGCACATCCGTACTCATCCACGTCCTCGCTTCGCTCCGGGCGCGGATGAGGCTCCGAGCGTGCTGTGTTGTTTGATGAACTCGCTGCGCTCGTTCATGAAGCGATCGCCTCGCTGTTCTCGTGCGGCAGCCAGCAGGCCGACTGGTGCCGCGGATCGCGGGCGACGTCGACGAGCGGCGGTGCCTCGGTGCGGCACTTGTCGAACACGTGCGGACAACGGGCCGCGAACGGGCAGCCCTTGGGCAGACTGATCAGGCTCGGCGGCGTCCCCGGGATCGGGGTCAGCCGGTCACCGCTGCGGGCCGGCAACGACGCCAGCAGGCCCTGGGTGTACGGATGATGGTTGCGGTAGAAGATGTCCCGCCGCGGCGCCCGTTCCATCACCGCGCCGGCGTACATCACCACGACCTCGTCGGCCATCTCGGCCACCACACCGAGGTCGTGCGTGATCAGGATGATCGCCGTACCGAACTGCTCCTGCAGCCGGCGCATCACGTTCAGCACCTGGGCCTGCACGGTCACGTCGAGCGCGGTGGTCGGCTCGTCCGCGATCAGCAGGGCCGGGTCGAGCGCCATCGCCATGGCGATCATCACCCGCTGCCGCATCCCGCCGGAGAACTGGTGCGGATAGTCGTCGATCCGCTCCGCGGCCCGCGGGATGCCGACCAGGGTCAGCAGCTCGGCGGCCCGTTTCCGGGCGCTCTGCTTACTGATCTCGTGGTCGTGCGCCCGGATCATCTCCACGATCTGCCAACCGATCCGGTACTGCGGATGCAAGCTGGACAACGGATCCTGGAAGATCATCCCGATCTGGTCGCCCCGCAGCCGGCGCAACGTCGATTGGTCCGCCGTGATCAGGTCGGTCCCGTCGAAGAACGCCGTACCGGACACGGTCGCGCCGCGGGTGAGGCCGGTGATGGTCTGGGTGGAGACGCTCTTGCCGGACCCCGACTCGCCCACAACGGCGAGCGTCTGGCCGGCTTCGACGTCGTACGACAGGCCCCGGACGGCGCGGACGGTGCCGTCCGGGGTGTCGAAGGAGACCCGAAGATCCCTTACTTCAAGCAGAGCCATGAGGTCTTAGCCGCCCTGCTTGTCTTTGGACAGCCAGACGTTCGTCGGATCGTAGTTCTGCATCGACGGGACGTAGACGGCGTTGTGCACCTGCTCGGCGTGGTAGTTCGCCTGCTTGTTGCTGGTGAGCGGGTAGAACGCGGCCTGGTCCATCACCCGGGCGTCGGCCTTGGCCCACAGGTCGGCGGCCTGGTCGTCGGTCGGTGCGGCGATCGCCTGCTTGATCATCGTGTTGGTCTCCGGGTCGTTGTAGAGCCCGAAGTTGCTGCCGACCGGCGGGAACGACGGCTCACCGGAGAACAGCGGGTTGAAGAACGACAACGCCGCGTTGCCGTACCAGTCGGCGCCCCAGCCGGCCAGCGACAGGTCCCAGACGCCGCGCTGGGCGACGGTCGGTACTTGCAGGTACTTCACGTAGAAGTCCGCGTTCGGCGACGGTACGCCGACGACGGTGATACCGACCTTGGACAGGTCCTGCTGGATCGTCTGGAAGGACTTGCTGCTGCCCTCGGTCGCGTTCCGGTACAGGAACTTCAGCGTCAGGTGCGGGAACCCGGCCTCGGCGAGCATCTGCTTGGCCTTGTCGGGGTTGTACGGGTACGGATCGATCTGCTTCGAGCCGAGGATCACGTCCGGCAGCACGTGGGTCAGCGGCGGGTTCAGCGTCTTGCCGCCGAGCACCTGCAGGATGTGGTCGCGGTTGATCGCGAAGCTGATCGCCTGCCGCACCTTCGGGTTCTGCAACGCCTTGTTGTTGTTCGGCGAGGCGGTGTTGTAGATCACGTACGGGTTCGAGCTGGAGGTGTCACCGATGTTCAGCTTCGGGTCCTTCTTGGCCTGCAGGGCAGGCAGCTGGGACGGCGGCGGGGCGACGTCCCACTCCATGTCGGCCGACGGCGTACCGGTCTGCAACTGCTGCTGGACCGAGTCCTGCGTGACGGTCTCGTTGACGACGATCTTGTCGACGTACGCCTTCCGGACCGGGTCGGTGGCCGCGTCCCAGGCGGGGTTGCGGGAGTACGAGATCGACTTGGTCGGAACCCAGGAGTCGACCTTGTACGGTCCGTCGGACGGGAAGTGGTTGCCGAGCTCGGTGCTGGCCGGCAGGTAGTTGAGCGACTCGACCGGAGCCGGGGAGAAGGCCGTCAGCGTCAGCATGCCGGTGAAGTACGCGGCCGGCTGGTTGAGGTGGAAGACGACCGTGGTCGCGTCCTTGGCCTCCACGCCCGGGAGCGGCGTCTTGTCGATGTAGTCCTTGATCCCGGCGATCGTCTTCGGTGCCTTCGCGAACCCGTCGGCGAACGCCTTGTAGCCGACGATCAGATCGGCGAAGTCCGGGATGCCGCCGAACGGCTGGACCGGGTTCGCGGTGCGCTTTACGCCGAGGACCATGTCGGCCGCGGTCACCTGACGCTCCGGCGACGTGTTCCACTTCGCGCCGGGCCGGATCTTGATCGTGTACGTCTTGCCGTCCTTGCTCACGCCGCCGTTCGCGACGGTCGGGAGGTCGGTGGCCAGGTCGGCGACCGGCGTGGTGTTCTTGCCACCTGGATCCGCGGGGTAGGTGAACAGCTGCCTGCTCCACATCCGCAGGTTCTGGTAACCCACCGCGTAGTAGCTCAGGTTGGGATCCATGTAGTCGACGTCGCCGGCCCCGAGCATGTTCAGGGTGCCGCCGGTGACCGGGGTCGCGGCGGTGCCTCCGGATCCGGATACTGTGCCGCCGCCGTTGCTACAAGCCGCGAGCACGATGCTCGCGGCGGCGGCAAGGGATACTGCCGCCAGCCGTCTTCTGGCCATTGGTCCTCCTCCGGGACTCGATAGCGCCGAAGTTAGGACTTCCGGGCCCAACCGGAACCGCGGTCACGGAACCGTCAAACAGATGTCAATCGCGGCCCGCCCGAACATGACGGATTCATGACAGCCGTAACCGCCATTGCGCCCGTCCGTGAGCGACACTGGGTCCGTGGCACACAGCTTGCTGCTGGTCGATGACGAGCCGAGGATCAGGCGGGTACTGCGGCTTGCCCTGGAGGACGAGGGCTACGAGGTGGCCGAGGCAGCCAACGGGTACGACGCCCTGGCCGCCCTGCGCCGGGAGCCGCCGGACGTGGTGCTGCTGGACCTGATGCTGCCCGACCGGGACGGATTCACCGTCTGCCGGGAGATCCGGCGGTCCAGCGACGTACCCGTGATCATGGTGACCGCGCGGACCGACAGCCACGACGTGGTCGCCGGGCTGGAGGCGGGTGCGGACGACTACGTGACCAAGCCGCTGGTCGCGAAGGAGCTGTCGGCGCGGATCCGGGCGCTGCTGCGACGGGTCGAGCCGTCCAACGCGCGGCAGGCCGAGCTGGTCGAGGTCGGTGACCTGCGCATCGACGTACCGGGTGCCGAGGTGACGCGGGACGGCCAGACGCTGCCGCTGACCCGGACCGAGTTCAAGCTGCTGGCCGAGCTGGCCGGTGCCGAGGGCAAGGTGCTCAGCCGCGAGCAGTTGCTGTCGAAGGTCTGGGGCTACGGGTACTTCGGTGACAGCCGGATCGTCGACGTCCACATCCGCCGGCTCCGGCTGAAGATCGAGCGCGACCCGGCCAGCCCGAAGCATCTCGTCACCGCCCGCGGCCTGGGCTACCGACTGGTGAGCTGACCTTGCTGGGACGGTTCAGCCTGCGGAATCGCGTCATGCTGGCGTACGGGCTGCTGGCGCTCGTGCTGTCGACCGTCCTGGCGGTGGTGACGTGGAGCGTGGTCTCGGACTACCTCACCCAGCAGCGCGACGAGTCGGCGGAGTCGGTGACCTCGGACAACGCCGCGGCCCTGCGGTACGGGCTCTTCGGCGCGCCGCAGCCGTGCGTCCCGGCCCGGGAACGGGCCGACTGCTCCGGTCTGACCCTGCAGCCGGGCGTTCAGGTGCTGCAGGTCCTGCGGACGTTGCCCTCCACGGACGCCGCCGCCTCGATGGCGTACGTCGACGACGAGTGGTACTCGCTGACCGGGAGACCCTCCGACCTGCCGCCCGACCTGATCCGGACCGCGCTCGGCGGCAACACCGTGCACCGGCGGATCGAGGTCAGCGGGCAGCCCGTACTGGCGGTCGGCGTACCGATGGGAAGGCCGGACGAGGCGTACTTCGAGTGGCATCCGCTGACGGCGCTGGACAACACGCTGCTGAAGCTGAAGCTCACGCTGATCGCGGCGGCGATCGCGACCGCGCTGGTCGGGCTCGCGGTCGGGCGGCTGGCGAGCACGCTGGCGCTGCGACCGCTGGCCGAGCTGAACCGGGTCGCGGACGCGGTCGCGCGCGGGAAGCTGGACGCGCGGCTGCTGGCCGAGCAGGACCGGGATCTCGGTGGGCTGGCGCGGTCGTTCAACCAGACGGCCTCGGCTCTGGAACGTCGGGTGGCCGCGGATGCGCGGTTCGCGGGCGATGTGAGTCATGAGCTGCGTACGCCGCTGATGACGATGCTGAACTCGATGCAGCTGATCCAGAACCACCGGGCCGAGCTGCCGGCCGCCGTACGTGAGCCGGTCGAGCTGCTCGGTGACGATCTGGATCGCTTCCGCCGGTTGGTGATCGACCTGCTGGAGATCTCGCGCGACGACGGCGGTGACCGGGGGAGCCGGGAGATCGTCCGGATCGCTGATCTGGTCCGGGCTGCGGCCGATGGGACCGCCGGGCGCGAGGTGACCACGGTGGAGCCCGAAGCCGAAGGGCTGACGTTGCAGGCCGACAAGCGTCGTCTCGAGCGGGTGATCGCGAACCTGGTCGAGAACGCCGAGGACCACGCCGGCGGGTGCAAGGGCGTCGGCGTCGAGGCCGGCGGTCTGGGCGTCATCATCACCGTCGACGACGCGGGTCCCGGTATCGCCGCCGAGGACCGCACCCGCATCTTCGAACGCTTCGGCCGCGGCGAAACCTCCGGCCGCGGCCGCGGCGTAGGCCTGGGCCTCGCCATCGTCGCCCGCCACGTCCAATGGCACCACGGCACCATCCAAGTAACCACCCGCCCCGGCGGCGGCGCCCGCTTCATAGTCGAACTCCCCGCGAAAACCAGCTGACGGTTCTTCGGCCCCCAGATACTCTGGACCCATGGCTACCTCCCTCTGTGTCTAGCTGGCGCACTCCATCTGACAGGTGAAGTGCGTCTACTAGTAATCACGGAGAGTAACCATCATGATCACCGTCCGCGGTGTTGATATTCGCGTCGGCGCCCAGCTGCTGCTGGCCGATCTTTCGTTCACTGTCGGCGCGGGCGACCGCGTCGGGCTCGTCGGCCGCAACGGCGCCGGCAAGACCACCCTGCTCACGACGTTGGCCGGCGAACGCCGTCCGACGGCCGGTGACATCGCCGTCACCGGGTCCATCGGCTACCTGCCGCAGGACCCGCGCGCGGCCGACCCCGCCATCACGGTCACCGATCGCATCCTGTCCGCCCGCGGTCTCGACACCGCCGTACGCGATCTCCGCGCGGCCGAGACCGCGATGAGCACCGCGACCGGCGAGGCGCAGGAGAAGGCGATGGCGGCGTACGCCCGCGCCGAAGCAGCCTTCCAAGCCGGCGGCGGGTACGCGGCCGAGGCAGAGGCGGCCCGGCTCGCGGCCGGTGTCGGCCTGCCCAACCGCGCGCTCGAGCAGCCGGTCGGTCACCTGTCCGGCGGTCAGCGCCGCCGGGTCGAGCTGGCCCGGATCCTGTTCGCGCAGCACGACATGTTGCTGCTCGACGAGCCGACCAACCACCTCGACGCCGACTCGGTGCTCTGGCTGCGGCAGTTCCTGCTGTCGTACCCGGGCGGCCTGATCGTGATCAGCCACGACCGCGAGTTGCTCAAGGCAACGGTCAACCGGGTCTTCCACCTCGACCCGCAGCGGCTGACGATCGACATCCACAACACCGGCTGGAAGAAGTACCTCGAACAGCTGGACGTGGACGAGCGACGCCGGCAGCGCGAGCGCGCGGTCGCCGAGCGCAAGGCCGCGGTCCTGCACGCCCAGGCGGCGAAGATGCAGGCCGGGGCCAGCACCGCGATGGCGGCCAAGAACATGGCCCGTCGCGCGGACAAGCTGCTCTCCGACCTCGAGCCGGTACGCCGGTCCGCCCGCGTCGCGAAGATCCGCCTGCCCGCGCCGGCGCCGTCCGGCAAGACCCCGCTGTCCGCCGTCGGCCTGAAGAAGGCGTACGGCGGACTCCAGGTGCTGAACGGTGTCGACCTGGCCGTCGACCGGGGCAGCCGGGTCGTCATCCTCGGGCTGAACGGCGCGGGCAAGACGACCCTGCTCCGGCTCCTCGCGGGCCGGGAACAGCCGGACGCCGGTAGCGTCGTACCCGGTCACGGCCTGCGGCTCGGGTACTTCGCGCAGGAACACGACACGCTCGACCTGGCCGGCACCGTCCGCCAGAACCTGGCCGCGGTGGCGCCCGGGCTCACCGACGGCGAGGTCCGGAACGTGCTCGGTTCGTTCCTGTTCAGCGGCGACGATGTCGACAAGCCGGCCGGCGTACTGTCCGGTGGCGAGAAGACGCGGCTCGCGCTCGCCGGGCTGGTCCACTCGAGTGCGAACGTGCTTCTGCTGGACGAGCCGACCAACAACCTCGACCCGGTGTCGCGGGACGAGGTGCTGGGTGCGGTCGGCAGCTACCCGGGCGCGATTGTGATGGTCACCCACGACGAGGGCGCGATCGAGGCTCTCCGTCCGGACCGGGTGCTGATCCTCCCGGACGCGACCGAGGATCTGTGGTCCGACGACTATCTGGATCTGGTGTCGCTGGCTTAGGGCACGTCTCCCGCTCCCACGCCTACTGCGGGGCACTCGGCACGGCACCTCGCCGCACGGGTGCAAAGGCCACGATGCTCCGCATCGAGACCTTCGCCCCCGCACGGCGATGCACCGCACCGAGCACCTCCTCGCGACGGCGTGGGAGCGGGAGACGTGCCCCGAGTCAACCCTGGGGTTGAGGCTCGGGTTCCACCCGGGTCTCACCTCCGGGCTGACGTTCCTACGGCCGGTTCCGAGGAGTGTTGTCATCAACAACAACTCCTCGAAAGGAACCACAGAAATGTCGGCCGTGATCGGTATCTTGGTGGGTCTGCTGGTGCTGGTGCGCGTGATCGGCCGGCAGGTGACCGGTTCGTTCGTCACCCAGAAATCGCTGTTCCTGATGCCCGTGATCCTGCTGGGCGTCGGTCTCTTCTCGCTCTCTCCGGTCGCCCACAACGCGACCCCCGGCGAGGTCGCGTTCCTGGTCCTCGACTGCGTCGTACTGGCCGGCCTCGGCCTCGCTCGCGGCGCCAGCGTCCGGCTCTCGCCGACCGACCAGGGCCTGTTCCAGAAGGGCACCGCGGCGACGCTCGTCCTCTGGCTGGTGACGATCGGCCTCCGGGTCGGTACGTCGTTCGCCTCCGCCGCGCTCTGGCCGCACAACACCTTCGGTACGTCGACCCTCGCGCTGACCATCGGCGTCACGCTCGCCGCCCAGAGCGCGATGATCTACCGCCGCTCGCTCGCGATGAACATCCCGTTCGCCACCCAGCGCGTGTGATCCGGGCATGATGAGGGCATGAACTCCGGCCTTGCGGACCGGGTGCGGGAATCCTCCGTACCCGGTCTGCTGCTGCGCGCGGTCCCGACCGTGCTGACGATCCTCTCGGTCGTCTTCGCCGCCCGGGACCACAACGAACACCGGCTCCCGTACCCGGTGATCGTTGCCCTCGGCGTGATCGTTGTCATCAGCAACGTCTCGCTGTACGGGCAGCGGTACGGCGAACCGCTCGGCCGGGCCGGCTACGGCCTGCTGGTGTTCGGCATCGCCGGTTCGGTCCTGTGGTACGCGCTGCCGGCCAGCCCGATGATCATCGCCCCGTTCTGGGTGGCGCGATCCGCGGTCAGGTATTACAAGCCGACGCCGCTCGCGTGGGTGATCGTCGGGGTCGGGATCCTGGGTGCGAGCGTGCCGCTGTACGTCACGACGCGGTCGGGACCGGGCGCGATCGGCGCCGCGTTCGGCGTGGTCGCGCTGACCCTTGCTGCAGTCAACCGGCGGAGCCGGGAGCAGCGGCTGGAGGAGCTCGAGGTGTCGCTGGCCCGAAAGCAGGCCGCGATCGAGGAGCATGAGCGGGCCGCGGCGCTGGCCGAGCGGGCGCGGATCGCGCGCGACGTGCACGACGTACTCGCTCATTCGCTGGCCGGTCTGTCGTTGAGTCTGCAGGGTGCGCGGTTGATGCTCGTGCGGGACGGTGCGTCGGCAGAGGCGGTCGAGCAGGTGACGCGGGCGCAGGGGCTGGCGGCCGAGGGGTTGGCCGAGGCGCGGCGGGCGGTCGCGGCGTTGCGGGAGGACGCGGTTCCCGACGTACGGGCGCTTGGCGATCTGGTCACGGCGTACCGGCTGGAGAGTGGGGCGACGGCGGAGTTCGAGGTGGAGGGTACGCCGCGGGAGCTGCCGGCTGACGTGATGAGCACGCTGTACCGGACTGTGCAGGAGGCGCTGGCGAACACCCGCAAGCACGCGCCCGGCGCACCGGTGGAGGTCAAGCTGTCGTACGGCGACGTCGTGAGCCTGAGCGCGGAGGACAAGCCGGGGAAGCGAGCGGATCGCGCGGCGCCGGGCGGCTATGGTCTGGTCGGGATGCGTGAACGGGCCGACCTGGTCGGCGGATCGTTGGAGGCCGGACCGACGTCGACGGGCTGGCGAGTCGAGCTCAAGGTGAAAGCATGACTGTGCGAGTGGTGGTCGCGGACGACCAGACCGTGGTGCGGGACGGGCTGGTCACGCTGCTCAAACTGCTGCCCGGGATCGATGTGGTGGCCGCGGCGTCGGACGGCCGGGAAGCGGTCCAGTTGGTGGCCGAGCACGACCCCGACGTACTGCTCGTCGATCTCCGGATGCCGACGATGGACGGCGTGGAGGCGACCCGTCAGGTGCGGGCGGATCACCCGCGGACCGAGGTCGTCGTACTCACGACGTACAGCGACGACGACTCGGTGCTGTCCGCGCTCCGGGCCGGCGCCCGCGGGTTCCTCACCAAGGACGCCGACGCCGAGTCGATCGGCCGCGCCCTGGTCGCCGCAGCCAACGGTCAGTCGATCGTCGACGCCGAAGTCCAACGCCGCCTGATCGAAGGCGCCACCACCAAACCCCCCGAACCCACCGACACCGGCCTCACCCCACGCGAACTAGAGGTACTCCGCCTGATCGCCGAGGGCCTCTCCAACACCGAGATCGCCAGACACCTGGTCGTCAGCGAAGCCACCGTCAAGACCCACATCAACCACCTCTTCGCCAAAGCCAACCTCCGCGACCGAGCCCAAGCCGTCGCCTACGCCTACCGCCTCGGCCTCGCCTGACGCACCGCGTCCATCAGCAGGTCGAGGTGCCCGCGGTGCTGCGCGGTCTCCTCGATCATGTGCAGATAGATCCAGCGCAGACTGACCAACTGCCCACCGAACGATCCGCGGACGGCGCGCGCATCGAGCGACCCGATCCGCGCGGTGATCCGCCTGCTCGCCTCGCATGCCAGTTGGTAGAGCGCGCGCAGCTCCTCGACCGTGTCGTCGGCCGCGGAGTGGATCTCCCAGTCCGGGTCCTGGTCGAACGGCGCCGATCGCCATGGCTCGGCGGACGGGACGTCGAGAAGCTTGTGGCTGAACCAGAGGTCCTCGACCGAGGCGAGGTGTTTGACGATGCCGCCGACGGTCAGTTCCGTCGCCGGGAGCACCCGGGTCGCCGCCTCGGCGTCGGTTACCTCGTCGAGGGTTCGCAGTACGCCGGTGCGGTGGAAGTCGAGGAACTGCTCGAGGGACTGGCGTTCACCGGCGGTGACGTCCGGATAGGCGTTCATGTTCCACAGTCTGACTGTTCATGCGACTAGGTTGCATCTAGGGGGCGAGCGGCGTTTACTGGCGGATCGTGAGGCGGATGGATGTCAGTCGGCGCGAGTGGGGTGCGGTCGGGGGGATGGCGGCGTTCGTGCTGCTGTTGCATCTGGTCGGTTGGGGTGTGCTGGCGCTGATCGTGGCGCCGCGGCATTACCTGCTCGGATCGGCCGGGGTGTTCGGGGTCGGGCTCGGGGTGACGGCGTACACGCTCGGGATGCGGCATGCGTTCGACGCGGACCATATCGCCGCGATCGACAACACGACCCGGAAGCTGATGGCGGACGGGCGGCGGCCGTTGTCGGTCGGGTTCTGGTTCTCGCTCGGGCACTCGACCGTGGTGTTCGTGCTGTGCTTCCTGCTCGGGATCGGCGTCCGTACGCTCGCCGGACAGGTCGCTGACGACTCGTCCCGCCTCCAACAGATCACCGGCGTCGTCGGTACGGCGGTCTCCGGCGTCTTCCTGTACCTGATCGCCGCGCTCAACCTGGCCGTACTGGTCGCCGTCGTCAAGGTGTTCCGCCGGATGCGCACCGGCGAGTACGACGAGGCCTCGCTCGAGCAGCACCTCGACAAGCGCGGCCTGATGAACCGGATCCTGGCCGGCGTCACCAAGGCCGTCACCCGCCCGTGGCAGATGTACCCGATCGGCTTCCTGTTCGGCCTCGGCTTCGACACCGCGACCGAGGTCAGCCTGCTGGTGCTCGCCGGCGGCGCGGCCGCGTTCAGTCTGCCGTGGTACGCCGTACTGACGCTGCCGATCCTCTTCGCGGCCGGGATGAGCCTGCTCGACACCATCGACGGCTGCCTGATGAACTTCGCCTACGGCTGGGCCTTCGCGAAACCGGTCCGCAAGGTCTACTACAACATCACGATCACCGGCCTGTCGGTCGCCGTCGCGCTGGTGATCGGCAGCATCGAGCTGATCTCGATCCTCACCGACAAGCTGCACATCGACCACGGTCCGCTGGCCGCGATCGCCGGCGTCGACCTGAACTACGTCGGCTACGCCATCGTCGGCCTGTTCGTCCTCACCTGGATCACCGCCCAGGCGATCTGGAAGTACGCCCGGATCGAAGAGAAGTGGTCGACCAACTGAAGGTCGCTCCACCCAACCGTTGACAGCCGGTGGGGGTTCGGTGTGTGATCTGCGAAAGCGCTTTCGCCTACTCGTGTAGATCGAAATGAGGCCGCCCAATGCTCGGTTCGTTTCGGAGGCTGACCGCAGTTCTGGCCGCCGGGTTGCTCGCCGCCACTCAACTCGTTGCCCCCGCGCAAGCCGCGGGTGATCCCGGGATCGTCTTCAGCAGTCCGGTCGCCGCCGACGGCATCACCGCCTGGCCCGGCGACGCGGACAAGACGCCGGAGCACGCCGCGTCGTCCCGTCTCGGGGTGCCGTGCTGGCAGACCAGCAACGACCCCAAGGACCAGTACATCTACCTGAACCTCGACGCCGCCCGGATCCCGGCCGGCGCGACCGACGCCGTACTCACGGTCAACTACTTCGACACCCCGGGCCAGCAGTTGACCGCGCAGTACGACAGCGTCAGCGCCGCGTTCACTCCGCTGCCGTGGTTCACGTTCCCCGGCAGCGGCGCGTGGGCGAGCATGCAGTTCCGGATGTCCAACGTCAACTTCCAGAACCGCGCGAACGGCGCCGACATCCGGCTGATGGCGAATGCGCCTGGTGGCGTCATCAGCTCGGTCTGCATCAGCTCGGTGAGCGTCTCGTTCGCGGACACCACGGGCATCACGGTCACCAACCAGAGCCTGGTCTTCCAGCAGGGGACTGGCAGCGTCACGCTCAGCTCGACCGCGCCGTCTGTTGCCTGGAGCATCACCGACGACCAGTACCTACCCGTTGCCTCGGGCAACACCAGCACAGGTTCTATCAGCACAGCATCTCTCGGCGCCGGTTTCTACAACCTCCGTCTGACCGCAGGGGACACCGTGGTCGGTACGACGCTCGCGGTTATCCCACCGCTCCCAGCCGGAACCCAATCCCCACAAGGCAAGTGGGGCGTCAACACCCACATGAACCACTACTACAACCTCAGCAGCGCCCTGATCCGCACCCTCGCTCTCACCGGCTTCTCGCACATCCGGGAGAGCCTCGAGTGGCCGCGGATCGAGTCCGGATCACCGGGCAACTACGCGGTCGATCCGCAGGAGGACGCGGTGATCGCAGACGCCAAGGCGAACGGTCTCACTCCGCTGCTGGGCACCGGCTACCGCAACCCGCTCTACGACGGCGGTCACACGCCGAGCACTCCGGAGGGTCTCGCAGCATACGGCCGCTACCAGAGTTGGTGGCTGAAGCATTTCGCGGGTACGACCAACGATATCGGGACGTACAACGAGTATTACCAGCCCGGCTTCAACGACAGCGCCTGCGGTGTCACCGGCGCGTGCTTCGTCCAGCTGATGAAGGCGGCGTACGAACAGACGCACGCGGACAACCCGAACGCGAACGTCCTCGCCGACGTCGGGCCGAACAAGGGTGACACGTCGTTCCGGGACCAGATCCTGTCGCTGGGCGGGCTGGCCTACGTCGACACGATCGACGCGCACATCTACACGTTCGCCGGCCCGGAAGGCGATCTGGACACCCAGATCCAGAGTCTGCGCACCGCGGCCGACGCGCACGGCGGCGCCGGTAAGCCGATCTGGATCAGCGAGGAGGGCTACCCGACCGCCCCGAGCTTCGGCGGCTCGATGCTCGACCAGGCCCGCAAGTCGATCCGCAACGACGCGATCATGATCGCGAACAACGTCGGCCAGTTCTACTGGTACGACGCCCTCAACGACGGCACGAACCTGGACGACAAGGAGAGCACGTTCGGCCTCCTGCAGGCTCCCGCCGGACCGATCGCCGGCATGGCGCCGAAGCCGGGCCTGGTTGCGAAGGCGACCACGATCCGCGCGCTCACCGGCCTCGCCTACAGCGGCCGCGACACCTTGGCCGCGCCGCTGTACTCGTACCGCTTCGGCTCCGGTACGGCGACCACCCGCGTGCTGTGGTCGACCGGAACCGGCACGTCCTCCGTGCAGCTGAACACCACCAGCCCGCTCGAGGTCACCGATATGTACGGCCACAAGACCACCCTCACGCCGACCGCCGGCGTGGTCACGATGACCGTCGACCAGGACCCGGTCTTCGTGAAGGGCGCGGCCACGAGCGTCGCCGTCACCGCCACACCCCAGGCAACAATCGCCGCCGCCGACCCCTCGAACTCTCAGGAGCCGACCGCGGTCACCGTGACCATCAAGGGTTCCGTGCACAACGCCGGTCCCGCAGCCGTGACGGTCGCGGGCCAGACCAAGCACGCGCTCGTGCTGCCAGGGAAGAAGACCACCGTCACGATCCCGGTCCCGGCGAGCGACACCCTCGGTCTGCGGCACGTTGTCGCGACCGTCTCGCGACTCGGCAAGACCACCGCCCGCCTGGTCGCGTGGACCAGCGTCGAACCGGCAACGAAGATCCGCGTCGTCCCACAGCTCACCGCAACCGCCCCGACCGGTCTGGGCGTCGAGCTGACCAACACGAGAGCAAGCTCGGCCGCCACGATCCAGGACCTCAGCTGGACCATCGCCGGCCAGCACGGTACGGCGGGCGCCGGGCAGTCGATCGCACCGGGGCAGAAGGCAACGATTAGCATCCCGGTCACCGGCCTGGCGCCGTGGAAGGCCTACGCCTACACCGTCGACCTGACCACGTCCGACGGCAACAAGGTCTCCGCCAAAGGCACCACGGCGTTCGACCCGATCGTGCCCTCGGCAACGACTCCGGCAACCTCGATGAATCTCGCCACCGACGCCAGCTGGATCGCCTTCACGCGACCGTGGGGCGGCGCCGCCGACCTGTCCGGTTCGGCCGATTTCCAGTACGACACGACTGGTCTGACCATCAACGCGGCCGTCACCGACGACGTCTTCGCGCAGACCGAAACGGCGCCGAACCTGTGGCGCGGCGACAGCCTGCAGTTCGCGATCAGCAACGGACTGCCCGGCGAGAACGCGACCGCCACCGAGCTCGGCGCCGCGCTGCTGCCGACCGGCCCGACCGTCTACACCTTCGGTACGTCGGACGGCAGCCCGACCGGGACGACACCCGGCGCGACCGCCGCGATCACGCGCGCCGACGGCGTCACGTCGTACCGGGTGAAGGTGCCGTGGGCGGCACTCGGATTCACGAGCCAGCCGGCCGGACCGGTTGCGATCTCCCTCGCCCTGAACGAGAACGACGGGACCGGGCGGGCCGGGGCGATGCAGTGGGCGAGTGGCATCGTCACCGGGAAGACCACGACCTTGTTCCTGCCGGCGACGTTCACCGGCTAGTTGCGGGGCTGAGGGGAGGCCCTTAGAGTTGATATATGAAGAGTTCTGCAGATGTGCAGGGTATCGACGACTGTCGGGTCAGGCTGGTGAATCCTGAGCGCGTGGCCAGCGTCAACGCCAGGATGCCCGGCGAGGACGACATCGTCGACACCGCTGACGTCTTCGGGCTCCTCGGCGACCCGCGGCGGCTGAAGCTGTTGGTCGCCCTGCTCGACGGGGAGCTGTGCGTCTGCGACCTCGCCGCGATCACCGGGCTGAGCGAGTCCGCGACCTCGCATGCCCTCCGCCTGCTCCGCGCGCACCGGGTGGTCTCCGTACGGCGTGACGGCCGGAACGCGTTCTACCGCCTCGACGACGCGCACGTCCGGATGCTCGTCGACCTGGCCGTCGCCCACACCGAGCACACTGACGCGATCCATCCGGAGAGGTCCGAGTCATGAGCGCGGACCACGGGCACGGCCACGGTCACACGGTCAGCGTTCGGGCGGATCGCAAGCTGCTGAGCGGGGCGCTCGCGCTGATCGTCGGCTTCATGATCGCCGAAGTCATCGTCGGGTTCGCGGCCGGTTCGCTGGCCCTGGTCACCGACGCGGCGCACATGCTGACCGACGCCATCGCCCTCGCCCTCGCGCTGCTCGCCATCCGGCTGGCCGCGAAGCCGCCGGCGGGCGGGTTCACGTACGGCTTCAAGCGGGTCGAGATCCTCTCCGCGCAGGCCAACGGCATCACGCTGCTGCTACTCGCGGCGTACTTCGTCTTCGAGGCCGTCAACCGGATGATCCATCCGCCCGAGGTCAAGGGTGCGCTGGTCCTGATCGCCGGCGTGGTCGGCATCGTGGTGAACCTGTTCGCCACCTGGCTGATCAGCAAGGCGAACCGCACCAGCCTGAACGTCGAGGGCGCGTTCCAGCACATCCTCAACGACCTGTTCGCGTTCATCGCGACCGCGATCGCCGGCCTCGTCGTACTGCTGACCGGGTTCGCCCGGGCGGACGCGATCGCCGCGCTCGTGGTCGCCGTACTGATGCTGAAGGCCGGCATATCCCTGGTCCGCGCCTCCGGCCGGATCTTCCTCGAGGCCGCGCCGAGCGCGATCGACCCGCAGGCGCTCGGCGCCGAGCTGTGCGCGATCGAGGGCGTCGTCGAGGTCCACGACCTGCATGTCTGGGAGATCACCTCGGGCGAGCCGGCCGCGTCCGCGCACATCCTGGTTGCCGAGGGCCTCGACTGTCACCAGATCCGGATCCAGATCGAGCAGGTCCTGGCCGAGCGCCACCACCTGACGCATTCCACGCTCCAGGTCGATCACGCCACCGGCGGGACGCATTGCAGCGATGCGCACGGCGCCGTACACCGCTCGTCGATCACAGACGCTGGACGAGCACCTGACCCGGCCAGTCCGGCTCATTGACCCGCGGTACGGCGAACTCCACGTCCCGCGTGAACCCCTGCGCCTCGTAGTACCGGACGAGGGCGCCGTCCCCGCCGGCGAAGCAGTCGACGCGCATGACGTGGGCACCGGCGTCGAGGGCCAGCTTGCGGGCGTGGTCGAGCAGTTCGCCGCCGATGTTCTGCCCGGCGGAGGCACGGTCGGTCACGAGTAGGCGGACGTACAGCTCGGGTTCGGTTGCCGCAGGCACGTACTCCATCGCCGCTCCGACCGCGAGCGCGCCGACGATGCGGCCCTCGGCCTCGCTGACCCACAGCTCGCCGTCGTCCGCGAACCCGGCGATCTGCGCGACCCGGCGCGGGCTCGTCGAGTGCGGCGACGTACCCCATTGCTCGGTCTGCCCCCGCGCGACCAGCCATTCGGTGGCCCCGTCGAGCAGGCCCAGCACCGCCGGTACGTCGTCCGGCCCGGCCCGGCGGATCGTCATCTGCACATTCCCAGAATAGGTTGGCCGTGGACGTCGAAAGCCCGTCCGCAGTCTCTACCCAGTGGTGTAGAGAGGAGCTCATCGTGAGCAAGAAGACCGGAAAGCTGGACAAGACCTTCACCGCGCCGCTGCTCAAGAGCGACGCCAAGGGCGGCTGGACCTACGTGCAGATGCCCGATTCGGCCGAGTACTTCGGCACCCGCGGCCTGGTCAAGGTCCGCGGAACCATGGACGGCCACCCGTTCGAGAGCTCGTTCATGGCCCTCGGCGACGGCACCCACAAACTCCCCGTCAAGGGCGACCTCCGCACCCTCCTCGGCAAGCAGCCGGGCGACGAGATCACGGTCTACCTGGAAGAACGCCTCGGCTGAGAGTGACTTTCATTTGATCTGAGATCACCGTCACAGCCGGTCATGTTCTGAGTAAGGACTCTGTGAAGAATCAGTCCTGACCGGCTGCTCGGGTGGGGATCATCGCGGGCCTGACCGTAAGTTCGATTCTTGGGTGGTCCGTCGAAGTCAGGAGTGATCGAAGTGCTACGGGGCTCACGGGGTGTGCCGTCGGCATGCCCACAACAAGTGGATCCGGTCTGACCGTGATCACGCTGAACAAGATTCTCGGTGCGGCCGGGGTGGTGCTGCTGCTCGTCGGCGGCCTGCTCGGGTTCCGCTCGGTCTCGGCCAGCGGCACCCGCTGCGGCTCGGCGTTCCAGCCCGCCGGCGGGATCACGCCGATGGCCTGCGACAACGCGCTGAACGGCGCGAGCACGCTGGTCACGATCGTGATGAGCGCCGGTGTGCTGTGCCTGATCGCCGCCGTGGCGGTCAAGGTGGTCCGCGACCGTACGCACGCGAAGGTCGCCGCCTGATCGCGGCCGTTCTGTGTGGCAGGGTGCCGGAGTGACGATCGAACCGTTCCGGCTGGATGTGCCGGACAGCGAGCTGGACGACCTGCGCCGGCGCCTCGACCTGGTGCGCTGGCCCGCCGAGCTGCCCGGCGTCGGATGGTCCCGCGGTGTTCCGTTGCCGTACCTCCAAGAGTTGGTTGCCTACTGGCGGTCCTCATACGACTGGCGAGCTGCCGAAGCGCGGTTGAACGAGTGGCCGCAGTACACGACTGTGATCGACGGTGCGCGGGTCCATTTCGCCCATGTTCCGTCGTCGGATCCATCGGCGATCCCGCTGGTCCTCACCCACGGTTGGCCGGGGTCGGTCGTCGAGTTCACCGAGGTCACGAAGCTGCTGAGGGACTTCCATCTGGTGATCCCGACCATTCCGGGGTTCACGCTGTCCGGCCCGGTGAACGAGCCCGGCTGGGAGTTCAAGCGGGTCGCCCGCGCGTGGACCGAGCTGATGACCCGGCTCGGCTACCAGCGGTACGGCGTACAAGGTGGCGACTGGGGTGCGGCGATCTCACGCGAGGTCGGGCGGATCGATCCCGAGCGCGTGATCGGCGTACATCTCAATCTCATCCCCGGTGCGGGTGCGACGTCCGAGCCGACGCCGGAGGAGCTTGCGCCGCTCGATCCGGCCGAGCAGGAACGCACGTGGGCGTCCTGGCGTCGGCAGCAGGAGTTCGCTTCGGAGCAGCAGGGGTACGCCGATCTGCAGTCGACGCGGCCGCAGACGTTGGCGTACGCGCTGACCGACTCACCGGTCGGGCAGCTGGCGTGGATCGCGGAGAAGTTCGCCACCTGGTCGGATCCGGCGTCGCCGATCGATCGCGACGTACTGCTGACCAACGTGATGCTCTACTGGCTCACCCGTACTGCGGGCTCGGCCGGCGCGATCTACTACGAGCGCGCGCATGCGTCGTACTGGGGCCAGCCGGCCGAGCCGTCGCGGACGCCGACGGCGCTGCTAGACCTGGCGCACGAGAACTTCATCCCGCTGCGGCACAAGGTCGCTCGGACGGACAATGTCGTCCGGTGGACCAGTCATCCGCGCGGCGGGCACTTCGCCGCGTTGGAGCAGCCGACCGTGCTGGCCGAGGACATCCGCGCGTTCTTCAGGGCTTGAGAATCAGCTTGCCGGTGGTCCGTCGGGCGAGGAGGTCCTCGTGTGAGCGCCGGGCTTCTTCGAGCGGGTACTCCGCACCGACAAGCGGGCTGAGCTTCTTCGCTGCGGTGAGGGCGAGGAGCTCGGTCAGCGGTTCGACGTACCCGCCGGGGAGGTCCATCGCCGGGACCAGCCAGAAGCCGGCCACCGAAAGGTTGCGTTGGGCAAGTGCGCTCGGATCGAGGGACGGCCGTCCTTCACGGCCGGCGTTGCCGTAGTTGACCAGGCGGCCGAATCCCTTCAGACACCCGAATCCGGCCAGCATCGTTGGTCCGCCCGTCGAATCGAGCACCACGTCGACGCCATCGGTTGCTTCAAGCACCCTCTCGACGTACCCGTCCGGGTTGTTGTCCACAGCAACATCTGCGCCGAGCTCGATGGCCAGCTCCCGCTTGGCCTCGGTCGAGGCGGTCGCGATGACCTGTCCGGCTCCGAAGTACTTCGCGAGCTGAACCGCGAGAGATCCGACCCCGCCTGCCGCCGCGTTGACCAGGACGGTCTCGCCGGGGCTCAGCCGGGCGCTGTTCTTCAGCACATGCCAGGCGGTCAGTCCTTGGATGAGTAGCGCGAGCGCCTGCCCGTCGCTGACCTCGTCCGGTACGTCGACCGCGCGGTGCGCCGGCGCGACGGCGTACTCGGCGTACCCGCCGCCGGTCTCGAAGATGGGGGAGAGGATCCGGCGACCGTTCGTCCGGCCGACGATCTCGACGCCGGGGACGAACGGGAGCTTGACGCCGCCGCGGTACGAACCGTCCGTGCGATGCGTGTCGGCGAAGTTCACCCCGGCCGCACTCACCTCGACCAGGAGCTGGTCCGGTCCGGCGACGGGCGGGTCGAGCTCGGTCGGGACGAGAACCTCGGGACCGCCGAACTGGGTGACCTGGATCGCACGCATGGGGATGTCTGTCCGTTCTGTCGGGCGAACTATCGTTGCCGCATGAGTTTTACCGGGTTTCCGGCTGCGGCGCTGGATTTCTACGACGATCTCGAAATGGACAACACCAAGTCGTTCTGGACGGCGCACAAGGAGGTCTACGAGGAGTCGGTCCGTGTGCCGATGACCGCGCTCCTCGCGGAGCTCGAGGAGGAGTTCGGCACGGCGAAACTGTTCCGCCCGTACCGCGACGTCCGCTTCGCGAAGGACAAGACGCCGTACAAGACCCACCAGGGCGCCTTCATCGACCTGGCTCCGGCGCTGGGCTGGTACGTGCAGGTCTCGGCCCCCGGAGTACGAGTAGCGGCCGGCTTCTACGACGCATCCTCCGACCGCCTGGCCAGGGTCCGCACCGCCATCGCCGAGGACCGCCGCGGCAAACAACTGGAAAAACTCCTCGCCAAGCTGACCCAAGCCGGCTGGTCGATCGGCGGCGACAAACTCAAAACCAGCCCAAGAGGCTACGACGCGGACCACCCCCGCATCGACCTCCTCCGCCACAAGTCCCTGACAGTCTCCAAGTCCTACGGCTTCGAGCCCATCATCCACACCCCCGAACTGGCCACCGCCATCCGCTCCGACTGGCAATCCACCAAACCCCTCCTAACCTGGCTAACCGACAACAGCTGACGCAGCGTCAGGGTGCTTGTACCGTGCGAATCCAACCGGCGATAATGGCGGCGATCTTGAATCCATGAGGTCGGAAACGCGAGGTTGTGGAAAATGCCGAGACCAGCCGGCCCGCCGACCGTCCGGCTGCGCCGCCTCGCGGCCGAGCTGAAAACTCTCCGCGCCGAGGCTCAACTGACCCGCGAACAGGTCCAGGACCAGACCGGCGTCAACCAAGGCACCCTCTGGCGCATCGAGAAGGGCCAGGCCAAACCCCACACCGGCACCCTCGAAACCCTCTTCGACCTCTACGCCGTCCCCGAAGGACGGCGGGCTGAGCTCCTCGAAATGATCCGCGGAGCGCGGCAGCCCGGGTGGCTGCGCCAGTTCAAGGACGTGATTCCTCAGGACTACGCGGCCTACATCAACTTCGAGTCCGAGGCGAAGGTCGCACACAACTACGAGTCGTCGTACATCCCGGGCCTCCTGCAGACCGAGGAGTACGCCCGGGCAACGGTGGCTGACTTCTTGCCGCTGGAGCCCGACGTGATCGAGCGGAACGTGCAGACGCGGATGGAGCGTCAGGTCATCCTGAGCAGGAAGCGGGACGGGCGAGCGCCGCTTGAATTCTGGGCAGTGATCGACGAGGCCGCGCTCCGGCGTGAGGTCGGCGGCCGCGCGGTCATGCGGGCTCAACTCGGCCGGCTGCTCGAGATGAGCGAACGATCGAACGTCACGCTCCAAGTGATCCCCTTCGACCGGGGAGCTCATCCCGGAATGACCGGTGCGTTCGTCCGGCTCGCCTTCGGGTCCGTGGCACCTGACCTCGTGTACGTCGAGAGCCTCGCCGGTGACATCTTCCTGGAAGCCGAGGCTGAAATCGACCGCTACGGCCTGGTGTTCGACCACCTCCGGGCAATGGCGCTCAGTCCGCGTGACTCGACGGCCATGATCGCCACACTGATTGCGCAGTAGTTATCCACAACCTCGCGTTCTGACCGCGTTCAGGTACGACGACTCGCTCGAACGGTGTCGGCCCCGCTCCCAGTAGCCACCATGCCGACCGTTCTCGCGGCCTCGATTCGTATGGTGCCGGTCCTCGCCCGATCCGTACGGTCGTTGCATGGCGATCGCGGAGACGAGTCTGGAGTTCTGGCCCGACAGTTCACCGGGTCCGCGTTCGGGTACTCAGCGCATCCTGTTCTGCTACGCCCACGAGCGCCTCGCCCGGCGACTACGCGATCTGGTCGAGCTTCAGACAGCCGCGTTCCAGGCTGCAGAGCAGCGCGGCTATCGCCTCGGGCCGCTCTACGTCGAAGAAGATGATTCCGGCCAAGCTATGCAGGCGCTCATCGACGCCGCAATGGCCCATGCCGGCGCGGTCGCTGTGGCGGTGCCCCATCGCGGCCATCTGATTCCACTCGGCGCACCGCGCGAGTGGCAGCAGTTCCTGGAGGAACTCGTCGGACATCCACTCGTCTTCACCGGCCACACCTCATGAGCAGCGGGGCGGGCATGCCGGATCCCTGTCGCCCGTGCCCGTCCGCTTTCCAACCTCGCACGATGAAAGGACCGACCATGCCCACGTCGACAGCGCGCCCGTGGGGTTTGACCCGGGCAACTGTGTTCGAGGAGGAGACGGTCGAGACACCGCCGGCCTCGATGTCGATCGATCCGCACACCCAGTTGACGACGTACCGCGATATCGCCGGCCGAGTCCTGCACGCCGGCCCGCCCAAACACGGCACGTCCCGGCAGACCGTGACCAGCCAACCCACCAGCGGCGGCGACGGTCAACACAAGAACTCACCGGATGACGCGCGGGTCGTCACCTATGTGCCGGACTGATGACTATGTCTGATCCCGTTCTTGTTCTTACATGCATCGACGATCCAACCTCGGACGCAGTCATCGAGGAACTGAACTCGCGCGAGGTTCCGGTCGTGCGGTGTGATCCAGCCGATGTGTTGACAGGCCGACTCAACGTCGCAGCCCAGTACGGCTCCGGGCCGAGCACCTTGCGTACGACGAGTCGTGACCTCGACCTGCACACGATCCGTTCGGTCTACTACCGACGCCCTTCGCCGTACCGGGCTCCGGCCGGCCTGACCGATCATGACGGGCGTTTCGCGGCGGATCAGGCCCGCCATGGGATGGGCGGTGTCCTCGCGGGGATCCGCGCCCGTTGGGTCAACCACATCTGGCGTTCCCTGGAAGCCGACTTCAAGCCGGCCCAGCTTGCGGTCGCACACGAGCTCGGCTTCGTCGTACCTCCGACCCTGGTGACCAATGTCCCCGGCGAAGCCCGCACGTTCGCCGATGCGCACGACCAGGTCCTCTACAAGCCGCTCCATGCCAGCGAGCTACACGGCGAGGACGGCTCCTTGTCGGTCATCTGGGTCGATGAGGTCAGCCCTCACGACCTCGACGACAGCATCGGGACCACGTTGCACATGTTCCAGCAACGAGTCGACAAGGTCGCCGACGTACGGACGACGGTGATCGGTGCGAATGTGTTCAGTGTGCGCATCGATTCACCTCATCTCGATTGGCGCCGGGACTACGGGGCGGTCACCTACAGCGTGATCGATACGCCTGATGACGTTGCGAAAGCCTGCCGGCGCTACCTCGAGCGGTTCGGCCTGTTGTTCGGTGCCTTCGACTTCGGCCTCGGAGCGGATGGTCAGTGGAGTTGGTACGAGTGCAACAGCGGAGGCCAATGGCATTGGCTGGAGCTCGAGACGGGCTTACCCATGACCGCGGCCCTTGCTGATCTCCTGGAGCACGTCGATGACTGAAGAGGACACCACCGGTGAGTGGACCTCGCTTGCAAACGCGATGGTGGAGTCGATCAAGCACGCGGGCTACTTGCACAGCACGTCGCTCGAGCTTGCCTTCCGCGAGACTCCGAGGCATTTGTTCGTCCCGGAGTTCTTCCGGCTGAAGAAGGATGAAGAGGGCTTCACAACAGTGGACGGTGTCGTCGACGAGGCCGACCCGGCTTGGCTTCCGACGATCTACACCAACGAGGTCCTGATCACGCAGGTGAAACCGATCGCCGGACACCCCGGGGCAACGGCGTTCACCAGCTCGTCGTCCGCGCCGGCGCTGATGGCGGACATGATCGAGGAGCTCCGAATCGACCGCGGGATGAACGTGCTGGAGGTCGGTACCGGCACCGGCTACAACGCGGCCATCCTCTGCCATCTCCTGGGAGACCGAGCCGTGACAACGATCGAGATCGATCCGGACCTGACCGAGCAGGCACGAGAGCGCCTGGAGACACTCGGCTATCAGCCGTCGTTCGAGCCTGCCGACGATTCCTACGACCGCATTCTCGCCACGCATGCCGTCGCCGAGGTGCCGCCCGAGTGGATCCGCTGGGGCAAACCCGGGGGAGTGATCCTGACAGACCTCCGAGCGCCCGCGAACAGCAACGTCGGGGCATGGCTGAAGTTGATCATCGATCGGGACGGCACGACAGCCACCGGGACGCTCATGGATCCGCGCGGCTACTTCATGAACGCTCGCAAGGTTCCGGAGTTCGCGTACGCCGGTGAGACCGCCCCGGATCTGACCGAGGAGGAACACCGGCACCGCGCGACGCAGACCCAGCAGCGTCGTACTGCGCTTCCCACCGCCGTTCTCGACGCGCCCGATTTTGCTCTGTACCTCTGGTGCTCTGCGCCAGGCATGACATTCGCGAGGACGCTGGACGATTCAGCCTCGCTGAACGGACCTCGTGCAGAGTCCTGGGCGTATGTCGCCGATGGGTACGTGTACTACGGCGGAGCCGAGGATCTCTGGGCGGTCGTCGAGCAGGCCTACAGAGTTTGGGACTGGTGCAGTCGGCCCCCGAAGGAAGCCTGGACGCTCAAGGTGAGCTCGCAGGGGCATACGTCTGTGCATCTGCCCGGCGAGGACGACGGTGCGCTCCCGGTGTGACGGCATCACGGCTGGCCGCCGCGAGGCGGAGTCAGCGTTCGAAGTCCTTGCGGATTTCGGTGAGGATGTCGCGGGTCTTGTTCGGGGGTGGGGCGGCGACGCAGAGGGCTTCCATGGTGGCTGTGTACTGGTCGAGGTCTTCCAGCTTGTCCAGGTACAGGGCGCTGGTGAGGTGCTCGATGTAGACCATGTCCGGCAGGTCCTGCTCCGGGAAACGCAGGATGCTGTAGGCGCCGCCGGTGGCTGCGTGGCCGCCGACGCTGAAGGGCATCACCTGGAGCGTGACGTTGGGCAGCTGCGAATGATCGATCAGGTGGTTGAGCTGCTCGATCATGCTCTTGACGCCGCCGATCGGCCGGCGAAGCACCGCCTCGTCCACTACCGCCCAAACGCGCACCGGCTCCGGGCGCGTCAGCACGCCCTGCCGGTTCGTCCGAAGCGTCACGCGGCGCTCGACTTCCTCGGCCGGGATCATCCCTCGGCCCAGTTGGACGACCGCACGGATGTAGTCGGGTGTCTGCAGCAGACCGGGGATGAACTGCAGCTCATACACACGGATCAGCTGTGCCGCGGCTTCGAGGTCGAGGTACGAGTGGAACCAGCTCGGCAGCACGTCGCCGTACCGGTGCCACCAACCGGGGTTGTTCGCCTCGCGTGCGAGACGCAGCAGCCGCTCGCGCTCTTCCTCGTCGTCAAGCCCGTACAGACTGAGCAGGTCGCCGACGTCGCGTTCCTTCAGGCCGACGCGGCCCAGCTCCATCCGGCTGATCTTGGACTCCGACGACCGGATCTCCCAGCCGGCGTCCGACCGGCTGATACCGGCGGCCGCCCGCATCCGGCGAAGGTGCGCTCCGAGAATGACGCGCAGCGCGGTCGGTCCGCTTTGCGCGCCCGACTCGGTCACCCCAACCTCCCTGCGGCCCCAGCGGTCTTCATCAACAAGCAACCTCACCCGCGAGTGCACATCATCGCACGCCGGGGCGCTGATCTGCCGAAGTTCTTACAAAAGAGCGTCGAATCCGCAGCAGCGATCACGGAGCGTAAGCCTAGCCGATCGACTCCGCGTCTGATTTGTCAGTACATAGTAGCCGACCAGCGCGCCGTCGAACACCGTTCGCGGCCCTTCGATTGAGCCTGTCCCAGGCGGAATGAGGTCCGTTGTGGTCTCGAATTGGAAAACGTGCGGATGCACGTGCATCGGGCGCTTGCATTCGTCGCGTGCCGACGCCATGATTGCTTCATGCACAGAAGGTGAGCTGGATCTCGCGAAAAGTGACATCGCGTGATCCGGCAGGCCGGTCCTTACAGAGCGCCAATGGCCCCCCGTTGGCTTGACTGGTTGGGGAACCCGAGTCGATGAACGACAACGACAGTGAGGTTGTGGAGCAGACCGCTGAGCTTGCCGGCGGCCGCGCGCCCGAGGAGCTGACGGAGCGGGAGATCCAGGAACTGGTTGCGCGTTGCCCCGAGCAACAGCGCTGGGCCTTCGAGGGCTGGTTGCGCGGTGTTCGCCAACTCGACGGCGACCCGATCGTGAGCCTGGCCCCATGACCACCGACAGAGCAGTAGGAGGACGGAAGATGGTGCGGATCTGGCTGGGCGACCACCTGATCGCCGAGTACGTCGCCGAGCCGGACCGCGCGTCGCGGTACCAGCGGGTGATGACGCCGAAGTTCACCGGATTGCGAATCACCGTTGACAATGCGGCCACCGGGAAGGCATCGGAGTTGCCGAGCGAGCAGCTCTGGCCGCTCACCGTCCAGTAGTTCCGTACTCGCCCCTCAGACACGCCAGGGCCGACTCTCGCCGGAGGGTTGGCCCTGGCGTTTCCATGTGCCGAGCTGCTCGTCTCGGCCGGCGCCTCACCGGCCGTCGGCGGCCGCGGACATCGTCGCGTGGGCAAGCGCCGATCGAGCACCGGGCAGGCCCCGGACACAACGAAAGGGCCCCTTCGTCACTCGCCTGGCGAAGGGGCCCTTGCTTCGGTGTTGCCGCTGTGTGTTGTTCAGGCGAGGTAGTCGAACTCGCCGTCGTGAACGCCGCCGAGGAACGCCTCGATCTCAGCCTTCGTGAACACCAGGGCCGGGCCGTCGGTGAAGCGCGAGTTGCGCACCGCCACACCACCGTCCGCCAGCTTTGCTACCTCGACGCAGTTGCCCTGCGGGCCGCTGCGCTGGCTCTTCTTCCAGATCAGCTCACTGTTCGAGTCGCCGGGCATGCCGTTGTAGATCGCAGTCATCAGCTGCACCTTCCATACGTCCTTGGCATATGCACGTGCATTTGGCCTTGCATCTGCATCGTACACACTTTTGGGTCACGTGTCCGCTCCCTTACGTCCTGTGATGGTGTCGGGGTCAAACGCCCGTTAGACGGCGTGTCCGGTCGCGATGAGTGACTGTTTGGGGGTTTGTGCATGAGATGGAGAGAGGTGGGGTACGACTTCTCCTGCAGGCATGACCGTGGTTCAGCGAAGTGCCACGCCGTGACGAGACAGTCGCGAGGTCATACCAATGGTCACGAGCATCATGGAGCGGGTTTCCACCCGCTGCGCCACACCGGCCGATCGGGCCGCACGTGAAGCAGCTACCCGGAAGCTGATGGAACGCCGGGCTGCCAGCACCGCCGAAGGCGAACGGCAGGAACTTCTCGAACAAGTCGTCGAGCTCAACCTGGAAATGGCGCAGGGCATCGCGCGCCGGTTCCGCGGGCGCGGCGCAGAGTCGGACGACCTGGAGCAGGTCGCGTACCTAGGGTTGGTGAAAGCAGCCCATCACTACCGGCTCGAGGCGGACACCCCGTTCATCGGGTTCGCCATTCCGACCATCCGGGGCGAGGTCAAGCGGTACTTCCGCGACTGCGCCTGGACGGTCCGGATCCCGCGCCGGCTGCAGGAGATGCAGGGCACGATCGCATCCAAGCTGCCGGAGCTGGAGCAGCAACTGAACCGCGAACCGACGCCGGCCGAGATCGCCGAGCACCTCGAGGTCGAGGTGACCGAGGTCGAGCAGGCGTTGGCGGCGAAGGGCTGCTTCAACGTGCTGTCGCTGGATCGTCCGGCCGAAGCGGACGCCGAACTGACGCTGGCCGACGTCGTCGCCGACGACGATGACGCGAGCATCGACCAGCTGGAGACGGTCGAGATGCTCGAGCCGGTGCTCGCCGATCTCGGCGAACGCGACCGGCGGATCCTTCAACTGCGCTTCATCGAAGGCTGGACGCAGTCGGAGATCGGTAACGACATCGGCGTCAGCCAGATGCAGGTGTCCCGGGTGCTGCGTCGGATCCTCGACGACCTCCGCGACAAACTCGCACCCACCCAGGCCGCTGCCTAAGAGTTGCCCGCAGCAACTGTGCCTTGCTGGCAATAGAGCCGCCAGGTGCCGCCGGTCCGTCGCCACAGCGAACTGCGACGGACCGGCGCACCACCTGTACGGCGGGACACGTACGTCACCTCGCCGGAGGCCGGCGCGGACTGGTTCGCGGTTCGCACCCTCGTCATCCACAGCGTCAAAACCCTAGACTCGCGGGCCGTTGGATCTCACGGACGGTGGTGGGTGGCGGCACAATGGGGGTGGACGAGGGGATACGTAGTTGCTGTTGGCCTTGCGCATGTTCAAGACCGTGCCCATGGACGCGGTCTCGGTACTGCGCGCCTACCCGCCGATGGTGGTGTGCTTCGCGGCCGCGCTGACCGGCACCGCCGTGGTGTTCGACGTCTTCTATCTGGTCGCGAGCCCCGGTCTCACACTAGCGCTTGTATATACAGTGCCGGTGCTCGCTGGTCTGATCGCGGGACTCGTCGCCGCGGCCGACGATGTCGGGCTCGAGCGTCGGGTACTTCTTTGTACGGTCGGCCTGGCGATCGCCCTCGGCATCACCAACGCGATCGTGGTGGCGATGATCTCCGCGATGGTGCGCACCGACCCGTCGAACTGGTCATCCGGCGGCCAGTCGATCCTGTTCGCCGGCTGCACGGTACTCGCGGTCGCCGTCTCGATCGTTGCCTGCCGCAAACTGATCGATGCACTCGGCATCGAACTGCGTACCCAACTCCCGCATCGCCGCCGGCCGGTCCCGGCTCCGATCGTCTCACTCGTCGCACCGCGCCCGCGGGTGAGCAAGGAGTCGGCCGCACGCGCCCGTCCCGTCCCGCCGCCACCTCCACCGGTGGTCACGCAGGACGAGGAAGAAACCATCCCGGTCTTCGTCCCACCACCCCTCAAAGTCGTCGATCCCGACGAGGCCCGTCCAGTCACGCCAACCGGGGGCGTCACCCCGCACGCCTCGCGCGTGCGCCGCGCCCCCCGCCGCAGCAACAAGCCGGGCCGCCGCCCCGGCACCTAGTCGCGGGGCCGCCGTGGCGGTCCAGGGCGGCGGTCAGGCGCGCGGTGGCTTCGGGCAGCTGCGAGACTGATGCTGTGTGGGATCTGGTGATTGTGGGGGCCGGGCCGGCGGGAGCCGCGGCCGCGCTCGGTGCGTTGGGGGCGGATCCGAGTCTGTCGGTGCTGTTGGTGGACCGGCACGACTTTCCGCGGGACAAGGCATGTGGTGACGGGATCGCGCCGCACGTACTCGATCTGCTCGCCGGCGTCGGCGTCAAGGGCATCCTCGACGACTGGACCCCGGTACGGCGCTTCGTGCTGAATCGCGGGACCGCCGGCGTGGATCGCGAGATGGAGCGCCCGACCTGGGTCGTACCGCGGATGGTGTTCGACCAGCGGCTCGTCGAGGCCGCCCAGGCGGCCGGGGCACACCTGGTACGGCGACGCGTCCGAAGCCTGGCAATCCAGCCGCAGTCCGTCACCATCGACGGCGACCTGCACGGCCGGTTCGTGGTCGGCGCAGACGGCGCCCATTCCGTCGTACGGCAGGAGCTCGGGACGAAGCCTGGCCCGGTCGCGCTCGCGATCCGCGGTTATGCGCCGACGCCGCCCGCGCGGGCGGCGAGCCAGGTGATCGCGTACGGTCCCGGCCGGCAACCGTCGTACGCGTGGTCCTTCGACCGCGGCGACGGCTGGTCGAACGTCGGGTACGGCGAACTCCTCGCCGGCACCCGCCCCACGCGAGCCGACCTGCTCAAGAACCTCGAGACCCTGCTACCGGGCGCGACCGATGGCGGCGAGTCGTGGTGGGGCCATCACCTGCCGCTCGCCGGCTGGTCCTGGCGACCGCGGAGCGGCCCGGTGCTGCTCGCCGGCGATGCGGCCGGCCTGATCAACCCGATGACCGGCGAAGGCATCTACTACGCGGTCGCAACCGGTCTGCTCGCGGGCCGCTCGATCGCAGACGCGCTCAGGGCGGGCAACTCAGACGCCGGTACGCCGTATCGCCGGCGGACGTCACGTCTGCTGTCGAGGCACCTGCGCCACACCGCTCTCGTCGCCCAACTCAGCCGGTCGGACCGGATCCTCGACGCAGGAATCCGCGCGGCCAACGCCGACCAGGGCATCTTCGACGACCTCGTTGAGCTAGGCCTCGCCGACGGCCACCTCACTCGTCGCCTGCTCCGGAAGCTGCTGCCTTGACCGCATAGTCGACCGCATCGGTCACCCGCTCGACCGGCCAATCAAGCCTCCGAGCGAGTTCGTCAGGGTCGAGCAGCCGATCGGCCTTCCAGAGGACGGCGAGAACCGAGAGACAGTCCTGGAAGCCGGCGCCGCCGGTCATGTCCTCGCTGAGTCGCTGGAAGAACTCGGCCATCTGCGTCAGCCGCTCGCCCGCCGGGGTGTCACGACCGACGAGATCAACGCCCTCAGCCGCGGTCTCGGCCCAGTTGAAGTTGGTCCGCGCGCTGATCTCCCACGCCTTCAGCCAGACGTCCTCGGCGATCACGTAGTGCTGGAGCCGCCGCTGCGGATCAGGTTCACGATGAACCATGCCCACCCGCTCGAGGTACCCGATCGCCTTCGAGATCGACGCCGGACTGACCTCCAACTCCCGGACGAGATCGGCCGCGGTGAGCGTGCGCGAGTCGGCGGTATAGAGCAGCGCGAGCACCCGCGACGCCATCCGCGGCAACCCGCCGTCCACCATCATCTCCGCGAACCGCTCGACGTACACCGCCCGCGGATCGCCCAGCCGTCCCGCGCCCCCCACGCTCCCGGCCGTAAGACGAGTTGGCCGTCGTCGAGCCCGGGAAGCAGTCGCGTAGTGGGCATGGTCGGCCCGATACCCGCCGGCGCCGCCGTTGCGCGCGACCTCCCGGCTGATCGTCGACGTCGGCCGGTCCAGCTGCCGCGCGATCTCGGCGTACCCGAATCCTTCGGCCAGCCCGGCCGCGATCTCGAGCCGGTCCTGATGGCTCAGCCTGCCTCCGGGCATCCCGATACCTCCGCGCGTTTACCGTCAGGTCATTGCAACGTATTGCGTTCTCTTCCAGTCTCATTGCACAGAATGCCAGATTTTTAAGGGTTTTGCGAGCAGTAGCCCGCCCAACGTGATTGCCGGTCCAGTGAACGCAACGTAGCTTCGCAGCCATGGTTCTGACAGTGGACAGCTTGCGGATGCGGTACGGCGATACCGAGGTCCTCCACGACGTCTCGTTCGACGCGAGTGCCGGCGAGGTGGTCGCGCTGCTCGGCCCGAACGGCGCCGGCAAGAGCACGACGATCGAGATCCTCGAAGGCTTCCGGCTCCGTTCGGCCGGCCGGGTCGAGGTGCTCGGCGTCGACCCGGCCGCAGGCGATGAACGGTGGCGGTCGCGCGTCGGCATCGTGCTGCAGTCCTGGCGCGACCATGGCAACTGGCGCGTGCGCGAACTCCTGCACCACCTCGGCTCGTACTACGAGCCGTACGCGACACCGTGGCCCGCCGACGAACTGCTCGAGAAGGTCGGTCTCGCCGCGCAGGCCAAGCAGAAGATCAAGACCCTCTCCGGCGGTCAGCGTCGGCGGCTCGACGTCGCGATCGGGATCGTTGGTCGTCCCGACGTACTGTTCCTCGACGAGCCGACGGCCGGCTTCGACCCGGAGGCGCGATACGAGTTCCACGAGCTGGTACGGCGGCTCGCGGTCGAGCACGGCACCACGATCCTGCTCACCACCCACGACCTCGACGAGGCGAGCAAGCTCGCGCATCGCATCCTCGTCCTCGCCGCGGGCCGCATCATCGCGTCCGGTACCGCCACCCAGCTGATCGCGGGCGCGAGCTCGCTCGAAGACGCCTATCTCGCCTTGGTCCGACAGGAGCGCCGATGAAATACCGACCCGGCTGGCAGCGCGGTCTGATCGAGCTGCGGCAGTCCTTCACGAACCCGGCCGAGCTGACCAGCCATTTCCTCTGGCCGGTCCTGATGCTGATCGCGCTGTTCTTCCTCAGGCATCGCGACTTCGGCTCGACCGGCCTGCTGCTCGGCGCGCTCGCACTGCCGAGCATCCTCGGCATGAACGCCGCGATGGGCATGGTCAGCATGAGTCAGCTGCTGACGGCCGACCGGGCCGACGGCACGCTGCTCCGAGCGAAGGCCATACCAAACGGTATGGTCTGCTACCTCATCGGCAAGGTCGTATCCGTCGCGGGCGGGCTGATCGTCGACCTGGCGATCCTGTTGATCCCCGGCCTGATCATCGTCGACGGGATCGCGCTCGGATCGGCGCACTGGTTCACGCTGATGTGGGTACTGCTGCTGGGGCTGGTCGCGACGCTGCCGATCGGCGCGGTCCTCGGCTCACTGTTGACCACCGCACGTTCCCAGGGCCTGATCCAGTTGCCGATGCTCGCACTGATCGCGATCTCCGGCATCTTCTATCCGATCACCGCGCTGCCCGGCTGGCTGCAGTTCATCGGCCAGCTCACCCCGATCTACTGGATGGGCCTCGGCATGCGCTCGGCGCTCCTGCCGTCCGAGGCGGTTGTGGTCGAGGTCGGCGAGTCCTGGCGGCATCTCGAGACCGCGGCGGTCCTCGGCGTCTGGGCGGTCGCCGGTCTCCTGCTGGCCCCCGTCGTACTGCGGCGGATGGCTCGGCGCGAGTCCGGCTCGAAGGTCGCCGAACGCCGCGAGCAAGCCCTCCGCCGCGTCGCGTAAGAGCAGATGATGGACAGATGATGCAGGCGTGGGCAGTCGAACATCCGGGTCCGATCGACACCGGTCCGCTCCGCAAGGTACGCCGGCCCGTGCCGGAAGCCGGGCCAGGTGAGGTCCTCGTCAAGGTCGAGGCGTGCGGGATGTGCCGTACCGACCTGCACCTCAGCGAAGGCGATCTCCCACCGAAACACCCGGGCATCATCCCGGGCCATCAGGCCGTCGGCACCGTGGTCGACCAAGGAACCGGCGACCGGTTCACGACCGGCGATCGCGTCGGGATCGCCTGGCTCCGGGGGACCTGCGGCGTCTGCGAGTTCTGCCGCGCGGGCAACGAGAACCTCTGCCCACGCTCGACGTACACCGGCTGGGACGCCGACGGGGGATTCGCGGAGTACGCCGTGGTGCCGCAGGACTACGCGTACGCCCTGCCGAAGGACCGCCCCGCAGAGGAGCTCGCGCCGTTCCTGTGCGCCGGCATCATCGGCTACCGCTCCCTGCTCCGCGCGAACCTGCCACCCGGCGGCAGGCTCGGCCTCTACGGGTTCGGATCCAGCGCGCACCTCACCGCGCAGCTCGCGACCGCCCAGGGCGCCGAGTTGTTCGTGGTGACCCGTGGCGAGAAGAACCGCGCTCTTGCCCGCGAGCTGGGTGCGGCCTATGTAGGCGACCGGCCGCCGGTGCCGCTGGACTCGGCGATCGTGTTCGCCCCGGCCGGAGACGTCGTCCCGCACGCGCTCGAGGCGCTCAAGCCCGGCGGGACCGTCGCGGTCGCCGGGATCTACCTCTCCGACGTACCGGTGCTGAATTACGAGCGGCATCTCTTCCACGAGCGGGACCTTCGCAGCGTCACTTCGAACACCCGCCGCGACGGCGAGGAGCTGTTCCGCCTGGTCGCCCGTCTGCCGGTCAGAGCGCACACGACAGTGGTCCCGTTCGACAAGGTCGCCGAAGCCCTCGCAGACGTCGCCCACGGCCGTGCGAGCGGGTCTTTGGTTGCTGTCCTCGACGGTTGAACCAGACGGCCTCGCGACACGTTCCAACCTGGTAGGGGAGCGTTAGAACTGGGTGAAGATTCCATCAGCCGGCCGTGCTGAGCTTCAAGGCTGACTGCTAGCTGCGTTAGATTTGATCAAATCTTGCGAGTCAGTCGAAGGCTGTCAGGGAGCGTGAGCGTGGGTATGAGGGATCTGACCAGGCAACAACGGTCGGTCCTTGCTGCTGCGCCGCGAGAGGGTGGCCGGTGCTGAGCAAGGTCCTCGGCGCGGTGGGAGTGCTTCTCCTGGTCGTCGGGGCGGTGTTCGCTGTTCGGCCGGTGCACGCCGGCGGTGACGGCTGCGGCTCGGTCTTCCAGCCCGACAAGGGCATCACGCCGATGCAGTGCGACTCCCGGCTGAGCAGCCGCGGCAACCTGGTCACCGGCTTCGGCGCCGGTGGCGCAGCCCTGGTCGTGGGCGCCGTAGCAGTCGCCGCGATCCGCGAGCGCCGTACCCGCGTCACGTCGTCCTGATCGGAACGTACGCTCGGGCTTGACCTTGACACTGTGTCAAGCCGGAAGGTCGTGGCATGTTCACCATCGGAGACTTCGCCGCGTTCGGGCAAGTATCGGCGCGGATGCTGCGGCACTACGACGCGCTCGGGCTGCTGCGCCCGGCCGTCGTCGACCAGGTGACCGGGTACCGGTTCTACTCGGCCGACCAGTTCCGCCGGCTGAACCGGATCGTCGCGCTCAAGGACCTCGGGTTCACGCTGCAGCAGGTCGGCGAGATCGTCGACGCGAAGCTGTCGGCCGAGGAACTGCGCGGCATGCTGCGGTTGCGGCAGGCCCAGCTCGAGGACGAGCTGGCCCGCAGTACCGCCCGGTTGACCAGCGTCGAGGCGAGGCTCCGACTCATCGAGAGGGAAGGTCACATGCCTACCGACGACGTCGTCCTCAAACACATCGCCCCGACGCGGGTCGCCGAGCTGTCCGCGATCTCACCGAGCTACGACGGTGAGGACATCGGTCCCGTACTGCAACCGCTGTTCGGCCAGCTCTTCGAACGCCTGGGGATGGCCGGCCTCAATCCGTGCGGCTCACCGGTCGCGTACTACGAGAACGCCGACGGCGAGACGGTCCGTGTCCACGCCGCCGTACCCGTCGACACCGGCACCGCCGCGGACGTCGACGTACTCGAGCTGCCCGAGATCCCGCAGGCGGCCACCATCGTCCACAAGGGGGACATGATGGAGGCCGACCGCAGCATGCAGACGCTGGCGCGGTGGATCGAGGACAACGGCTACCGCAGCCAGGGGTACGCGCGTGAGGTCACGCTCCAGTTCGACCCGGACAACCCGGCGAACTGGGTGCACGAGTTCCAGATCGCCGTCACAAAGCCGAATTGACCGTCGCGAACGAATGCGGCGGCAGCGTCACCCGTAGACCGCGGGGCTCCGGTTCCACTCCGAGCGGAGCCGGAGCCACCGCTTCCGGATCACCGACCGTGTTGTACGACTGCGGTTTCGATGCCGTCAGCAACCGCCCGACCGACTCCCGTACCTGAGCACCGCGAAGATCGAGGACGACGTCCACCGGCGCGGTCGGATCGAGATTGCTCACCGACACCAACGCCCGCCCGTCCTTCACCGACGCGGACGCCGACACCAGCTCCATCGATTCGTACGTCGGCTGCTCGACCACATGCACCGGTACGGCGGTCGCGTCGTGATGCCCCTTGTTCATCTCGAACACGTGGTACGTCGGCGTACGCACCAGCCCGCCCTCGTCGTCGGTCAGCAGCATCGCCTGCAACACGTTGACGGTCTGCGCGATGTTCGCCATCACCAACCGCTCCGCGTGCTTGTGGAACACGTCGAAATGCAGGCTCGCCACCAGCGCGTCCCGCATGGCGTTCTGCTGGTACAGGAAGCCCGGGTTCGTCCCCGGCTCGACGTCCCACCACGTGCCCCACTCGTCCAGCACCAGACCGAGCTTGCGCTCCGGGTCGTACGCGTCCATCAGCGCGGAGTGCCCGCGGATGACCCGGTCGACGTCCTGGGCCTTGCGGATCGTCTCGTAGTACTCGTCGAGGCCGAACTCGGTCGCGCTGCCCTTGTGGTCCCACGTCCCGACGAACGTGTAGTAGTGGAACGAGATCGCCTGGAACAGGTTCTTCGGACCGCGCTCGCAACCAAGGCAGCTGACCGCCTTGAGCAACGCCTCGGTCCAGGCCAGGTCGTCGTCGGCAGCGCCGGCGGCGATCCGGTACAGCTTGTTGTCGCCGTGATCCTTCAGGAACGTCGCGTACTGGCGGGCCAGATCGGCGTACGCGTCGGCCCGCATGTTGCCGCCACAGCCCCAGGTCTCGTTGCCGATACCCCAGAACGGCACCTTCCACGGCTCGTCCCGCCCGTTCGCCTTACGCTCCCGGACCATCGGGCTGTCGCCGTTGCGGGTCAGGTACTCGACCCACTCGCTCATCTCCCGCACGGTCCCACTGCCGACATTCCCGTTCACGTACGGCGCCGCGCCGAGCAGCTCGCACAACGCCATGAACTCGTGGGTGCCGAAATGGTTGTTCTCCTCGACGTTGCCCCAATGCGTGTTCACCATCGACGGCCGTTCCGCCTTCGGCCCGATCCCGTCCTTCCAGTGGTACTCGTCCGCGAAGCACCCGCCCGGCCACCGCAGGTTCGGAATCTCCAACGCCCGCAGCGCTTCGACCACGTCGAGCCGGATCCCACCCTCGTTCGGGATCGAGGAGTCCTCGCCGACGTAGAACCCGCCATAGATACATCGCCCGAGATGCTCGGCGAAGTGCCCGTACAGATGCCGGCTGATGGTCGCTCCCGGTACGTCGAGATCGATCACGACCCGAGCGGTTGATGCCTCTGACAACATCTTCTCCTTCATGATTTGACGCTTCCGGCCAGCAGACCGCTGACGATGTGGCGTTGGGTGAGGACGAAGAACACGACCATCGGGATCAGCACCAGCACGCTCATCGTCATGAAGGCCGGCCAATCGGTGGAGAACTCGCCGACCGAGCGATAGACCTGCAGTACCAGCGTGGACTTCTCCGGCGAGCTGAGGAAGACGTTCGGGGTGATGAAGTCGTTCCAGATCCCCATCGTCTGGAAGATCCCGACCGTGACCAGGATCGGCCGGATCAGCGGCAGCACGATCCGCCAGTAGATCTGGAACGGCCCGGCGCCGTCGATCCGGGCCGCCTCGATGATCTCGAACGGCAGCCGGCTGATGTACGCCTGGATCAGGTAGTAGCAGAAGATCGCGCCACCGGAGTAGATGATCACCAGCCCGCGCAAGGTGTCGACCAGTTCGGCACCGACGAGCAACCGGTACAGCGGGATCAGCGTCGACTGCCCCGGCACGATGAACCCGAGCAGCAGCAACGCACCGAAGGTCCGGTTGAACCGGCTCGCCCGCATCGCCATCGCGTACGCCGCCGTCGACCCGACGAACAGTTGCACCAGCAGCGCCGCGATCGTCACGATCAGCGTGTTCAGGAAGCTCCGCCCGAGCGGCACCGTCTCGAAGATCCGCTGGTAGTTGTCCAGGAACAAGCTCGTTGGCATCGCCAACGGCGACCGCGCCATCTCCTCCTGCGTCTTCAGCGTGTTGACGACGATGTAGTACAGCGGTACGCCGACCAGACACGCGAGCGCGATCATCACCACGCTCGTGATCGGGGAACGTCGTTGCTTCACAGCACCCTCCGTTCGATCCGGCGCGAGGCCCACAGCTGCGCGACCGCCACCAGCGCGACCGCGAACGTGAACAGCACGGCCAATGCCGAGGCCAGGCCGTACCGACCCTGCGCGACACCGCTGGTGATGATCGACTGCGTGATCGTGTACGTCGAGTACCCCGGCCCGCCCTTGGTCAGCGTGAACGGGAGATCGAACACCTTGAGACCGCCGGTCATCAGCAAGAAGTTGCTGATGACAATGGCCGGGGTCAGCAACGGCAGCGTCAGATGGAAGAACTGTTGCCGCGCCGACGCACCGTCGATGGTTGCCACCTCGTAGTAATCCGCCGGAATCGACTGCAGGTAGGCGAGGTACAGCATCGCGTGCCATCCGGCGCCGCCCCAGACCGCGACCACGATCACCGACAGCCGCGCGAGCGTGTCATCCGACAACCACGGGTACGGCCCGGCGTGGAACAGACTCTGCAGAACCGAGTTCAGTACGCCGGAGCCCAGCGGCGACAGGATGTAGCCCCAGACCAGCCCCAGGATCGCGATACTCGGGATGGCCGGGAAGAAGAACACGGACCGGACGAAGTTCCGGCCGAAGAACTTCTTGTTCAGTACGACGGCCAGCGGGATCGCGCAGGCCGTGATCAGCACCGCCGTACCGATCGTGTACGCCAGCGTGAACCCGAGACCCGCCAGCATCGACGGGTCCGTGACCACCTTCCGATAGTTGGCCAGGCCGACGAACTTCACGTCCGCGGAGTAGCCGGTGAAGTCGGTGAAACTCCAGTAGAACGTCTGCGTCAGCGGGATCACCAGCAGTACGACGAACACCAGCGCAACCGGCACGAGGAACAGCTGGTTCGCGGACGCCTCGCGGGCCTGCGCCCAGGTCGACCGTTCAGCCCGGACCGGGGCCGGGGAGGCGGCCTCGGTCCGAGCGAGCAGGCGAGTGCTCACGACGTACTCGCAAGCTTGGTGTCGAGGGCGTTTGCGACCTGTTCAGGGGTTGCTTTGCCCTGGACCAGCAGCTGCAGTTGCGCGGTCGCCTCGACGTTCAGAATGTCTTCCGCCCGTTTCCAGGCGATCTGCGGCAGGTAGATGTTGCCGGCCCGGACGTCCTTCACGATCGGCTGCAGCGCCGGATCGAGCGCGGGCTGGAAGTCGGTCGTCACGGTGATCGCGCCGGTAGCCTTCTGGTACAGGGCCATCGCCTCGGGCGTGTCCAGGAACGCGAGGAACTTCTCCGCGGCCGCCGGGTTCTTCGCCTTCGAGTTGATCGCGTAGCCCGGGCTGGCCGCACCCGCCAGGTACGCCGGACGACCGGCGATCCCGGGGATCGGCGCCATCTCGATCTTCAGCTTCGGCGCGGCCTTGCGAACCCCGGGGATGTCCCACGGGCCGGCGATCATCATCGCGACCTTGCCGTTGGCGAACTCGGTCCGGACCTGGTCACCGGTCAGACCGACGACCGCCGGTGTCACCAGGCCTTCGGTCCACAGCCGGGACCACTGCGTCAGCGGCTCGACCCAGTAGTCCTTGAACTTGGCCGACCCGTCGAAGATCTTGCTGTCCATCGAGTTGCCGTCCGCCGCGCTCTCCGCGCCGAGGAAGGCCGCGAGCGGCGTCGACATCGCCTGCACGGATTCGAGGTACGGCGTGACGCCGGCGTTCTTCAGTTTGTGGCACAGGGCAAGGAACTCGTCCCAGGTCTGCGGGATCGCGGTCGCACCGGCCTTGGCCAGCAGGTCCTTGTTGTACAGGATTCCCGCGCCCCACGACGCGACCGACAATCCGTAGACAGCGCCGTCCTGACCGCCGTACGTGGTCTGGTTGAACTTCGGCACGTTCTTCAGGAACGGCTTGTCCTTCAGATCGACGACATGCTTGCCGTTGATCAGGTTGGTCTTGTTCTCGGCCGCGATCGCGAACACATCGGCCGCTGTACCGGACAGGATCCGGGACTGCAGTGTGGAGATGTACTCCGCGACCGGCGGGGCGTTGGAGAACTCGATCTTGATGTCCGGGTTCTCCTGCTGGAACTTGTCGATCACCGGTTTCATCGTGTCTTCGCCGTCCCAGGAGAAGAACGTCAGTTTCCCGCTGCTGCTACCGCTGCTCCCGGAGGATCCGCCACAGGCGGCCACGGGGAGGACGAACGCGACGGCCGCGAGAGCGGCTACTGTACGACGCAGTCTCATCGCAGACTCCTTACGTAAGGTGGGTGACATGAAGAAGGGCACGACCGTGGTGACGATGGCCGATGTCGCGCGGTCCGCGGGGGTGTCCACGATGACCGTTTCGAACGTGATCAACGGGCGGCCGCGGGTCGGTGCCGCGACGCGCGAACGGGTTCTGGCCGCGATCAGCGACCTCGGGTACCAGGTCAATCTGGCCGCCCGGCACCTGCGCGCCGGCCGGACCGGAGTGGTCGGTCTCGCTGTCCCGGAGCTCGAGCGTCCGTACTTCGCCCAGCTGGCCGGCCGTCTCGCCGACCGGTTCGAGGCACACGGGCTGCGGATCGTGATGGAGCGCACCGGTGCCAGCCGCGAGGGGGAGGCCGACGCGGTCGTGTTCTCCCGGCTGCGGATGTACGACGGACTGGTGCTGAGCGTGGTCGACAGCGACCCGGCCGAGCTGACCCAGCTCCGCAACGACTCGCCCGTGGTGATGATCGGTGAGCGCGCGCTGCCGTCGAAGTACGACCACGTGATGATGGACAACGTCGACGGCGCCCGGCAGGCGACCGCGCACCTGCTCGCCACCGGTGCCCGGCGCGTCGCGATGCTCGGCGGCAACCCCGACTGGACCGCGAACATGCCGGCCCTGCGCGCGCAGGGATACGGGCTCGCGCACACCGATGCCGGCGTACCGATCGATCCGGAGCTGACGGTCCGCTGCCACTTCACGATGCAGGACGGGTACGACGCGATCCGGTCGCTGATCGATCGTGGAATCGCCTTCGACGCGGTCTTCGCCCTGACCGATGTGGTTGCCCTGGGCGCGCTTCGGTCGCTGGCCGATGCGAATCTGCGCGTCCCTGAACACGTTCAGGTGATCGGCTTCGACGACATCGACGAGGCGCCGTACCTGGTGCCGGCGCTGTCCAGCATCAACCCCGGGCACGAGGAGATGGCGGACTCCATCGTCGCGCTGCTGATGGCGCAGATCAACGGCGGTCCGGGCGGCGAGCCGCAGGAACTGATCGCGCCGGCGCGGCTGATCCAGCGCGGCACCACCAAGCCTGTCGTCTGACACCACGGTCCACCTCGTCACGCAGTGGGAAGTTGTTGCGCAGAGGTATATCGATAAACCTAGCCCGTGACAAGACCTCGGCCCGGAACCGTCGCTGAGCGGTTCCGGGCCGGGGGTGGGGGTGACTAGTCCGCGATCAGGGCTGCGATCTCGGTCAGCTGCTCGGCTTTCAGCGGTCCGTAGGCCATCGCGCCGGCGTTCTCCTCGGCCTGCGCCACGGTCCGGAAGCCCGGGATCGGCACGGTCTTCTCGCTCCGCGCCCACAGCCACGCGAGCGCTCCCTGCGCCAGCGTCCGGCCGTCACTCTGCAGGAGCTCGCGGATCGCGGAGACCTTCGCCCACCACTCGGGAGCAGGTACGCCGCCTTCCGCGAAGTACCGCAGCCAGGACGGCGGCAGCGTACGGATGTCCGCGCCGGTCGCCGGACTGCTCGCGTCCCGACGGCCGAGGATCCCCATCCCGAGCGGGGTCCGGTTGATGCTCGCCAGGTCCTCGCGCTCGCACAGCGCGAAGAACTCCGGCGCGTCGTGCAGAACGCTCGCCTCGTGCTGTACGGCGGCGCAGTGCTTGCCCTGGGCAAACAACTCCGCACTGTGCAGCGTGTCGGTGCTCCACGCGTAGCTGCGGATCAGCCCTTCGCGCACAAGCTCCTCGCACGCCTCGCGCAGCGGCAACGCGATCTCGTCGGTGGTGTCGAAATGCAGCTGGTAGAGATCCAGGTAGTCGGTGCCGAGCCGGTCGAGCGAGGCTCGGACGGCCTTGTGTACATATTCAGGCGTCGAGTCCTGGTGGTGCATGATCTTGGTCGACTCGTCGAACGTGTTGCCCCACTTGGTGGCGATCACCACCTGGTCGCGCATCCCGGCGAGGGCCTTCCCGAGTACGCGCTCGCTGTGGCCCGCGCCGTACACGTCAGCGGTGTCGAAGAATGTCACGCCGAGCTCGACTGCCCGCCGGATCGCCCGCACCGACTCGTCGTCGTCGACCTCGCCCCAGCCCAGCGGTTCGCCGGCCGGGTTACTGAACGGACCGCCGATCGCCCAGCACCCGAAACCAACCGGGCTGACCTCGATCCCTGCTCGTCCTAATCCGCGCATGTCCATAGCGTCGACTCAACCAGTCGGGCCATTCATCCGTCCAATGAATCTTCTGCCACTAGTTGATGCGTGCGCTGCATGAAGGCACTACTGGGCACTGGCTCGCGCGGCGAGCTCACGGTTCATGGCCTCGAACTGGGGCTTGATCGTGTTCTTCAGCATCGACTGCGTGAACGGGATTGCCGCGCCGGTGAACTTCTCCTCCTGGACCAGGTGCGTGCGGCCGCCCGGGAGCGCGGTCAGGCGGTACGAATGCTCGCCGGTGAACAGCGCACCCGGCGGCACCTTGCCCACCCAACGGAGCTCCTCGTTGGGGACGACAGCCAGCAGCGTCGGAGTGAACTTCGTTTCGCTGCCCTTGGTGTCACGGAGGACGTTGGTGATCTTGTCCCCGACCTTCAGGTCGCCGGTCGAGGAGATGATGAACGGATTCCACTCCGGGTAGGCCCGGCGATCCGTGAGTACCTTCCAGACCTGCTCGGGTGACGCGTCGATGTCGAGCTCGGTGTGCAGGGTGAATGGCCGGACGACGGTGTAGACGGTGTAGCCGGCCAGCAGGACGAGAACGCTGCCGAGGGCAACGAGGAACTTCTTCATGACTTGTTCTCCGGTCCGAGAGTGCTGTGCACCAGCGCCCTCACGTAGGCGGGATCGATCGGCTCGCCCGTGATGAGGAGCCGGTAGTACAGCGGTCCGACGAGCTGGTCGACGACGACGCCGGGATCGGCGTGCGCGAGCAGGAGCCCTTCGGACTGGGCTTGGGCGATGACTGCGGTGACGGCCGCGTGGCGCTCGGCCCAGAGGGCGCGGACACTGTCGCCGACGCGCGGTTCGCGGGCGGCTGCGGCGGTGAGGTCGGCGACCAGTGTGGTCGGGATGACCTCGAGGGTGGCGGCGATACCGGTGACGAGCTCGGTCAGGTCGCGCCGCGCGTCCCCGCTCGGCTCGAACGGTACGGCGCTGCGCAGGCCGGCGATCATCGCGACCACCAGCTCGGCCTTGCTCGGCCAGCGCCGGTAGATCGTGGTCTTCGCGACCCCGGCCCGCTCGGCGACGCGGTCGACCGACATGCCGTCGTACCCGCGGGCACGCATCTCGGTCATCGCGGCCTCGAGTACCCGCCCCTCGACGCCGGCGTCGCGCGGTCGCCCTCGTCCAACCATCGCCATCCTCTTTTCGCTACTGCGGTGTCGAAAAGAACGATAGCTCGGCTCAGACGATTTACGCAACTGGCGTAGTCTAAAAGAATCACTGCCAGAGATTGTCAGGGTTTGCTGACACCGTTGGGCAGGTGACTTCGAGAACCCGCCTGCTGCTGCCCGCAGCGTTCATCACGTCCCTCGGCAACAACATCCAGCTCCTCGGCGCCGCGCTGCTGCTCGTCCGCGCGCACGGCTCGATGCTCGACGTCGGCTGGCTGTTCATCGCCGTCGCAGTACCGCAGGCAGTCCTCTCGCCGTACTTCGGCCGCCTGGCCGACCGCTTCGATCGCCGCCGGTTGTGGGTTCTGTGCGACGTGATCAGCGCGCTAACCGCCCTGGCCCTCCCCGTCGGCCTGGCCCTCGGTGTCGCCCAACAGCCCCTCGTCTACGCCACCAACTTCGCGCTGGCGATCATCGCCGCCCAGTTCACCCCTGCCAGCGCCGCCCTGATCCGCGAACGCGTCCCCACCGAGAACCTCCGCTCCTTCAACGCCCATTACGAGATAGCCCTTCAATCCGGCATGCTCTTGTCCGCGTCGGTCGGCGGCATAGCCCTCCAGTACTTCGGCCCCCAACCCCTCTTCACCTTCAATGCGCTGACCTTCGCGTTGTCCGCCGCTCTGGTGCTCGCGGTCGGGGAGAGGCGGCGCCCCCGCGGACACGTCGAGGAGGTGTTGCCGCAGGCAACCAAGCGCCTCCCGCAGGCGGCGTCCGCGGCGGCCGTTCTGGATCGGATCCCGCTTGTTCCGCTCGCGGTGCTGTTCGGGCAAGGGCTTGTGGTGGTGACCGTCTTCAACGCCTTGTTGCCGGTGTTGCTGATCGGGGAGTGGCAGCGAGGGCCTGCGGTGCTTGGGGTGGTTGATGCTGTGGGTGGGGCCGGGTTCTTGCTTGCTGCGGCTGTTTATCGGCGGTCCGCGGGGTGGTTGGGGGATTTGAGGCTGGCGACCGGTGGGTTCATGGTCTGTAGCGGGTTGCTGGTGCTTCAGCCGTTGTTCGGCGTGCCCGCGCTGATGGGTCTCGTGCTGCTGGGAGCCTTCCTCTTCGGTCAGGCCCGCATTGCCACTCGTTCATTGCTGATGACCTCGGTCGACGAGTCGCGCGTCGGCCACGCCTTCGGGATCGCCAACGGATACGGCCTGGCGGCAACGGTCGTCGTCATGCTGATCGCGTCGATCGTCACCGGCCACTCCGACACCCGCTACGGCTTCGCAGTCCTCGCCCTCATCAGCATCCTCTCCGCCGCCTTCGCCACCACCTGGATATCCAAAGCATCAAAAGAGCCGCGACCAGAAGTGACAGCACTTATATAAGTGCTGTTAGGATCGCCGCATGGACGATCCCACCGAGCAGAGTCAGTGGCGGCCGCTGCACGAGTTGCTGGACCGGTTGCACGCCGAGATCGGACGGATCTACACCGATCGCGAGATCAAGGGGCTCAAGCCGAGCTACGTGCGCGAGCTGATCCAGCTCCACCTCAAGGGCCCGATGACGATTACCGAGCTCGCCGACACGGTCGGCCGGACCCATTCCGCGCTCAGCCAGAAGGTCTCCGCGATGCGCACCGCCGGCCTGGTCCGCACGGTGCCCGGCGCCGATGCGCGCAGCAAGAAGGTCACGCTGACGGCCAAGTCGAAGAAGCTCGTCGAGCTCCTGACGGCCGAGTGGCAGGCGACCGAGGCGGCCATCGCCGAGCTCGAGGCCGAGCTGCCGTATCCGATGACCCAAGTGGTTCGCGACATCGAGCGAGCCCTGGCCCGCAAGAGCTTCCACGACCGCATCACCGAGAAGCTGAAGTGAAGAACGCGCTCATCGACCTCGGCCCGTTGCGGGTCACGGCGTACCGGCGTCTGTGGATCGGGCAGGTGCTGTCCGGATTCGGCGGGCAGCTGACGTTCGTCGCGGTGATGTTCCAGGTCTGGGACCAGACGTCGAGCCCGGCCTGGACCGGCGCCGTCGGGCTGGCCCAGGCGCTGCCGCTGATCGTGCTCGGTCTGTTCGCGGGCTCTCTCGTCGACCGGCTCGAACGTCGACGGATCTACCTGATCACGACCTGCGGGCAGTTGCTCACAGCAACCGTCATGGCGAGCCAGTTGGTGCTCGGGCGCGTACCCGTCGGCGTGCTCCTCGCGCTGATCGCCGTACAGGCAGCGTTCGGCGCGACCGCCGGCCCGGTCGCGCGGACGGTCCTGCCGCAGCTTCTGTCCCGCGACCAGCTGGCGGCCGGGATCGCGCTCAACCGGATCGGGTTCCAAGGCGCGATGCTGCTCGGACCGGCGCTCGGCGGCGTGATCATCGGAGCGTGGGGAGTCGGCGTCTGCTACCTGGTCGACGCGCTCAGTTTCCTCGCGGCGCTGTACGGCGTACTCGGTCTGCCTCGGATGCAGATCGAGGGGACAGCCAAGCCGGGGCTGCGTGGGGTGTGGGACGGATTGGCGTTCGTGGCGTCGACGCCGGTGATCCGCGGGGCGTTGATCACCGATCTGGCGGCGACCGTGTTGTCGATGCCGATCAGCCTGTTCCCGGTGATCAATGCGGAGCGATACGGCAACAATCCACGGACGCTCGGACTGTTCCTGACCGCGATCGCCGTCGGCGGAGTCGCCGCGTCCCTCTTCTCCGGTTCGTTCACGCGCCTGCCGCGTCATGGCGTCGTGATGCTGTGCGGTTCTGCGGCGTGGGGGATTGCCCTGCTGTTGTTCGCGTTCTCGCCGGCGCCTTGGTTGGCCTTGGCGTGGCTCGCGTTCGCCGGCGCCGCGGACACGGTCGCCGTCGTCTCGCGGAGCACGATCGTTCAGCTACACACGCCGTCCGAACTGCTCGGCCGGGTCAGCGCCGCCGAGCAGATCGTCGGTCAGGCCGGCCCCGACCTCGGCAACCTCCGCGGCGGCGTCGTCGCGCAGTTCACCTCACCCGTCGCATCCCTCGCCTCCGGTGCACTCCTGTGCGTCGCAGCGGTGGCCGCAGTCGCCGCGAGTACGCCGGGATTGCGGAAGCCCGCGGTCAGTCAGGACGCGTGAGGCTGACCGTACGGAAGCCGGCGTTCCCCATCGAGGACTCGGGCGTGTTCGACGAGCGGGCGGCGTTGCGGTAGCGGTTGCAGTACGAGTCATGGCACAGGTACGAGCCGCCGCGGATCACCCGCGCCGCGCCGAGCGACGGTCCGTGCGGGTTCTCGGTGGGAGAGAACTTGTAGTACCGCGGGCCGAACCAGTCCCCGCACCACTCCCAGATGTTCCCGACCATCTGCCACAGCCCGTACCCGTTCGGCTCGAAGGTGCGGACCGGGGCCGTCGTGAGGAATCCATCCTCCTCGGTATTCGCCCGCGGGAAGTCGCCCTGCCAGATGTTGCAGCGCCACTCGTCGTCGATCAGCTCGTCGCCCCACGGGTACCGCGCGCCGTCGAGCCCGCCGCGCGACGCGTACTCCCACTCGGCCTCGGTCGGCAACCGCCGTCCAGCCCACTTGCAGTACGCGACCGCGTCGTTCCAGCTCACATGGACGACGGGATGCTCGTCGAGCCCGTCCAGGTCGGAGCGCGAGCCGCCCGGGTGCCTCCAATCGGCCCCGCGAACGCCGGCCCACCACGGCGTACCGGATGCTGGCCCCATCAGCTCCTCCGGCTCGGCGGCGAGCGCGAGATGGAACACCGCGGAGTACCCGAAGATCTCCGCCTCGGTCCGGTATCCGGTCGCGTCGACGAACCGAGCGAAGTCCGCGTTCGTCACGCTGGTCGCATCGATGCTGTACGGCGAGAGCTCGACCGTGTGCACGGGCGTCTCGCCGTCGCCGACGTTCTCGTCACCGTTGGTGTTACCCATCGCGAACGAGCCGCCCTCGAGCACCACCTGCTCGATCCCGTGCTCACCGCGCCCCGCCGGTACCGGAGGAGGCGACGATGCCTCATCACGAGAAGGCGCGCAGCAGGAGTCGCTCATACCGACAAGCTTCTCAGCTCACGCCGAGATGAGCGCCCGAAGGTCCTGATGATTCAGGTAAACCACGATCTGCCACTCGCCGTCGACCCTCCGGAGCAGGTACGTCGACGCGAAGATCGTGCCCTCCGGGACGGTCGACGACTCGGTGCGCTCGAGCCGCCAGGTCGACCGCACCAGCGTGTGCTGCTCGTCGACAGGCGACTCGTCGAGCGAGTCCAGGGTCATCCCGCTGATCCCCAGTCCGGCGAAGAACTCCTTGCGTTTCGGCAGACTGGCCACTACTTGCTCGCGGGTCACCGGCGTCACCGACACCGGATCCAGCGTGAGCAGGGTCGGATGGAAGCCGGCCCCGTCGCTCGCAGTCGCGAACCGGTCGAAGAACTCGGCCACGTCATCGCGTACCTTCATCAAACCCCCTCGATCAGGTAGCAGTCTAGACAGTAGCTGTCGCGACAGCAATAGCGAAGGAGACCGGACATGCCGGGTCCGCGGCTCGAGCTGACCAGTTTGGTGACACAGGTGGCCCGCGGGGTCCGGACGGCGCTCGACCAGCGCTTCGCCGAGCTCGGGCTGACGTCGCAGCAGGCCGGCGTACTCCTGCACGTCTCGGGCGGTACGACGAGCCCGCGCAAACTCGCTGACCTGCTGGGCACCGATACCGCGGGCATGACCCGCCTGGTCGACCGCCTGGTCGAGAAGGACTACCTCGACCGCCAGCCCGGCTCGGCCGATCGTCGCGCGATCACGGTGGCCCTGACGCCGGCCGGGCGCAAGATCCTGCCCGCGATCAAGCCGATCTTCGACGACGTCGCCGACACCGTCACCGCCGGCATCCCGGCGGCGGCGCTCGCCGACGTACTGAAGGCCCTCGAGGCGATGCGGGCCGCGGTCAGCTGAGACTGGGCGGGCCCTGCTCGATCCGGCGCATGACCGGCTCGAGGCGGTAGAAGTCCTTACCGCGGATGAGTTGCCGCTCGTCCCACCAGGTCGCGCCGGCCTCGGCGAGCGGCTCGACCAGCGCACGGGACCGGTCCGCGTCGGCCGGGCTGATCCCGCCGACGATCACGTCGTACGGCGTACCCCGGTCCTCGCGCTGCTCGTTGATGAAGGCAACCAGTTCGCGCAGCTCGTCGACCGGCGGGGCCTCGCCGTGGTTGGCGCTCGTGAACAGCGGCACGGCGCCGTCCCAGCGCGCGGCGCGCCGCATCGGAGCCTTCTTCGGCCAGTAGCCCGCGATCCACACCGGCGGCCTCGGGCTCTGAACCGTTGCCGGCAGCAACTCCACGTCGTCGACCCGGTAGTGCTTGCCGGTGTGGTCGACCCGCTCGCCGGACCAGTACGCCGCCAGCACGTCCAGGCCCTCGTCGAGCCGCTCGGCCAGCACCTTCGCATCGGTCGTGTCGCCGAAGCTGCCGAACTCGTCCGTGATCGGCCCACCGAGCCCCGCGCCGAAGATTACCCGGCCGCCGCTCATCGAGTCCAGCGTGGCGACCTGCCGCGCGAGCTGCTCGGGCCGCCGCCGTGCGACCGGCGTGACGAGCGGACCGAGCTTGATCCGCGACGTCGCCAGCGCGGCCGCCGTCATCAGCATCCACGGATCGCCGAACGGCTGCCCGCGCCGCTGCTCTTTGCTGTGGACGACGTGGTCCCAGAAGAAGAGCCCGTCCCAGCCGGCTTCCTCGGCAGCCGCCGCCACCCGCGCGACCGTGTGTGCGTCGGCGAAGTCCCCGAAGTTCGGAATGTTGATCGAAAAGCGCATCGTCACTCGCCCAACCGTAGTTCGACAAAAGGAATCGTGTCGCCGGGCAGCAGGTACGTCTCCACTTCGACGAACCCGTGCGCCTTCGCGAACCGCACCCCGTCCTCGTTGCTCGCCAGGATGTGCGTCTCGAAGGTGTCGCCCAGTTGCTGTCCTCGTTGCAGACAGTGCTGATAGATCGCGTCACCGAATCCGCGCCGCCGGTACTCCGGGAGCACGCGGGCGATCACGGTCACAGCCGCGGTCTCGTCCGACGGCGGCCGTACGGTGGAGCAGCCGACCAGCACGTCCCCGTCGTACGCGACCTCGAGCACGTTCCGCGTCAGCCGCTCGCGGATGTCGTCGACCGACAACGGCGCCGTCGGGATGATCTCGTTGTGCACCCGCTGCCAGTCCAGCAGCGTGGCGTCGTCCTCCACCGGCACGATCCTCATCCCGCCAGCCAACAGGCCGTCCTATCAGCCGGTCAAACTGATTCCGGGGTAGCGTCCGTCCCGTGCGGATTCTCTTCGTCGGTAACAGCTTCACGTCACGGAACAACCTGCCCGGGCTGATCAAGGGACTCGCCGCGGCGCGAGGGATCAAGGTCGAGCACAAGCTGATCTCGGCCGGCGGGGCCTCGCTCCGGCAGCACCTCAACGCGGGCAAGGCGCTGGAGACCATCGCGAGCGGCGGGTTCGACACCGTCGTACTGCAGGAGCAGAGCACGCTGCCGATCAAGAGCCCGGCCCGCTTCCGCGACAGCGCCCGCGACTTCGACACCGCCATCACCGCCGCGGGTTCGCGCACGGCGCTCTACCTGACCTGGGCCCGCCGCAACGCCCCAGAAACCCAAAAGGCCCTCACCGACGCGTACGGCGGGGCCGCGGCCGAACTCGGCGCTGCGCTAATCCCGGTCGGCCTCGTCTGGGAACGCTTCCTCGCCACGCACGACGAGCCTGTCCTGCACGACCCGGACAACAGCCACCCAGCCCTGGCCGGCAGCTACCTGGCCGCCTGCGTCTTCCTGATCGCCCTCTTGCAAGAAGACCCGGTCGGCATCGACGTGCCGGTCAAAGGCCTCGACCCGGACACCGCTGCGCTCCTCCGCCAGGCTGCGTGGGACATCTGCACGGAGCTCGCGGCGGGATAGAGGAAAAGTTCGGAAACATGTTGCCTCAGGCGTGCCGTCCCGGTCAGGATGGTGCGGTGACGACGACTGATCAGGGACCGGCCGCGCCGGTTGCGGCCACCGCGCTGCGCCCGCTCGGCCTACGCGACGTACGACTCGACGGCAGCTTCCTCGGTGAACTGCAGGCGACCAACGGGACGGTCTCGATCCCGATGGGTGCCGAGCATCTCGAGGAGCAGTGGGACAACTTCCGCAATGTCGCCAAGGGGGTGACGGATGCGGAGTATCACGGCCCGAACTACGAGGACGGCGAGGCCTACAAGTGGCTCGAGGCGGTCGCCTGGGAGGCCGGCCGGAGCACGGATCCCCGGCTGATCGACTGGCTGGAGTCGCGGACCGCGCTGGTCGCGGCGGCACAGGACGAGGACGGGTACCTCGGCACGTTCGTGCAGTCGGGGCGGCGGGACGAACGGTACGGACAGCTCGATTTCGATCACGAGATCTTCAACATGGGTGCGATGATCCAGTCGGCGGTCGCGCAGTACCGGGCGACCGGGCGGACCGCGTTGCTCGACGTCGCGCGGCGGGCGGGCGATCATCTACATCGGACGTTCGGCACCGGGTCTGGACAGCGTGAGGGTTTCTGCGGCCATCCGGTGGCCGAGCTGGCGCTGGTCGAGCTGTACCGGACGACTGGCGAGCAGCGGTACCTCGACCAGGCGAAGTACTTCGTCGACGCGCACGGGCGCTCGGTCCTTGCCCCCGGCAACCCGGGACGCGCGGCGTACTTGTCCGACCGGATCCCGGTCCGCGAGACCATCGCGCCGGAGGGGCACGCCGTACGCGCGATCTACCTCGCCGCCGGTGCGACCGACGTCGCGATCGAGACCGGTGACACCGAACTGCTCGAGAAGCTCGAGACGCAATGGCAGAACATGGTGCGGACGAAGATGTACGTGAACGGCGGCCTCGGCAGCCGCTGGGACGGTGAGTCGTTCGGAAACCCGTACGAGCTTCCCAACGACGTCGCGTACGGCGAGACCTGCGCGGCAGTCGCCAGTCTGCAGTGGAGTTGGCGGTTGCTGCTGGCAACGGGTAGGGCGAAGTACGCCGATCTGTTCGAGTGGCAGCTGTACAACGCCGTCCTGCCGGGGGTTTCGCTCGATCGGTCGAAGTACTTCTATGTGAACGCGTTGCAGGTGCGCGCCGACTCCGACGACGCCGACAAGAGGGCTCCGGGCAACGGTCGTCAACCGTGGTTCGGGACGAGCTGTTGCCCGACGAACCTGATGCGCACCTTCGCGTCACTCCAGCACTACGTGGCCACAAGCAACGAGCGTGGCGTGCAGATCCATCAGTACGCCGCCGGCTCGATCACGGCGGGCGACCTGCAGTTGAGCGTCGCCACCGACTACCCGTTGTCCGGACGTGTGGTCATCACGGTCGATCAGCCTGTCGAGACGGCGATCAGCCTGCGGATCCCCGCCTGGTCGGCCGGCGCCGAGATCGCTGTCGGGGACGAGGTCCTCCCGGGCGTCGCGGGCACGTACGCAACGGTCCGCCGCGACTGGCGAGCCGGCGATCGCGTCGTTCTCAACCTGCCGATGGCGCCTCGGTTGGTGCACGGTCACCCACGGGTCGAAGGCATCCGCGGCTCGGTCGCCATCTGCCGCGGTCCGCTCCTGTACGCCGTCGAGCAGGCCGACCAGACCGCACCCGTCGACGACCTCGTCCTGACCAGCGCCACGCTCGACGAAGTGCCTGGCACCGACCGCATCACTGCCCGCGGGGCCACCTGGCAATCCTCGAGCGAGTTGTACGCCGACGTACCGGCTGGAGTGGGCAAGGCTGTTCGGATCACGGCCCTGCCCTACTACCAGTGGGCGAACCGCGACGTCGGGCCGATGAAGGTGTGGCTGCCGTATCAGCCGGCCGTCTCGTCGGTCGACGCCCGTACGACGAGCTGACACGGCACCTGCTCGAGGCCTGCATGCGGCCGTCCTTCGATTGCGTCGAGCAACCGTTGGGCGGCCACCCGGCCGACGTCGGCAAGCCGCAGATCCACGGAGGTCAGCGGCGGTCGTGCGCCCTCGGCGATCAGTTCCCAGTTGTCGGTGCCGGTGATCGCGACGTCTTCCGGGATGCGACGGCCGAGCTCTCGCAGGGCGTCAGCTCCGCCGCGGGCGAGTAGATCGCTGCCGTAGTGGATCGCGTCGATGTCCGGGTTCTCGCGGAACAGGATGTGCGTCGCCTGGCGTCCCCATGCTTCGGTCCAGCCGCCGTACATCGCCATGCCGGTCAGCTCGAGACCGGCCGCGGCGAGCGCCTCGCTGAGACCGGCGTGCCGGCTCCGTGCGGGGTCGAAACGCTCCGGCCCGGTGACGTGCGCGATCTTGGTCCGGCCGATCCGGAGCAGGTGCTCCGCGACCAGTCGCCCTGATGCGGTGTCGTCAACTACGACCGAGCAGTCGTTGTCGTCGGCCGACGGCGTCAACGCATAGACGACCGGTACGTCGCGTGTGTCCGCCAGGGGAGGCCTGCGGTTGAAGTTGCGTCCGGTCACGATGAATCCGTCGACGCGACGACCGAGCAGTACGTCGACGTAGTGCCGCTCGCGGATCGGATCGCCGCGGCTGTCGCACAGGAACACCGAGATCCGGCCGGCCCCGAGCGCATCCTCAGCGCCGAGCATCACCGGGACGCTGAACCGCTCGAAGCTGTCGGTGGTGATCATCCCGACCGTGTAGCTGCGCCGCTCGAACACGCTGCGGGCCAGTGCGTTCGGCCGGAAGTCGATCTCCTCCGCCGCCTGCCGGATCCGCTCCCGCGTCGCCTCGCTGATCTGGCCGGTGCCGTTGAGTGCCTTCGACACCGTCCCCGGTGACACCCCCGCCCGCGCCGCGACATCCCTGACCGTCGCCCGCTTCTCCTGGCTCAACCGACCTCCCAGATCCCTGTTTCCGGAAACAACCATACCTTCCGGGACGGCTGAATCGATCCTGTTACAACGTTGACCCTTGACCGATTTCTGCTCCGCTCCTATTGTCAGGAAACATGTTGCCGCCGTGTTTCGGTGGCCGTGTTCACTGCCCGAGGAGGGCTCATGTCAGCAACAACCTTCGGACGGCGCCGTGCGCTCCAGCTCGGCGGACTGGCCACACTCGCCGGGCTGGCCGGCTGCAGCGGCAAGTCGCTGGGGGACAGCGGCTCGGGCTCCGGCGGCGGGTCCAAGGAACTGCAGTTCATGTTCTGGGGCTCGACCGCGGAGCAGAAGGCCATCTCGAACATGCTCAAGGCGTTCGAGCAGGAGAAGTCCGGCGTCACGGTGAAGCCCGTCTTCACCCCGGCCGACTACGACACCAAGCTGAACGCTCTGGTCGCCAGCAACCGCCAGCCGGACCTCTGCTACATGCAGAGCCCGATGGGATATCGCCTTGCCGAGCAGGGCAAACTCGTCAACTTGTACCCCTACTTCGACAAGTACCCGGACCTCGCGAACCGTCTGCCCGGCACGTACTTCTGGTGGGACAAGGGCAAGACGTACGGCACGCAGAGCGCCAACGAGATCATGTCGCTCTGGTACAGCAAACCGGCGCTGTCGGAGGCCGGCGTGGAGACGCCGCCGGCCGAGGCGGACAAGGCGTGGAGCTGGGACACCTTCGTCCAGAACGCCTACAAACTCACGCTCGACCAGAACGGCAAGCACCCCGACGAGGACGGCTTCGACCCGAAGCGCATCCGCCAGTACGGCGTTTCCGCCGGGCTGGGGCCGACGGTGTATCAACCGCTCCTGCTCAGCCGCGGCATCAACTTCGCCGACGACACCGGCCGCAAGTCCATGCTGGACACCCCTGAGGCGATCGAGGTGTTCCAGAACCTCGCCGACCTGATGTACAAACACCGCGTCGCGCCGACACCGGCGCAACTCGGCAACAATGCGCCGAGCACGACGGTGCAGCTCAAAACGCGTCGCGTGGCGATGGTGATCGACGGGCAGTGGACGTTGCTGGATCTTGCCCAGGGCAAGCTCGAGTTCGGGATGGGCGTGCTGCCGAACTACAGCAAACCGATGACGATCACGCTCGGCGGTGCCACCGCGATCTTCTCCTCGACCAAGCACGAGCAGGAGGCGGTCGAGCTGTATCTGTTCCACGACAACCCGACGAAGGTCGACCTGTTCAGCACCGGTCTGTGGATGCCGTTGGAGAAGCGGTACTACACCGATCCGAAGGACATCGACGTCTGGACGAAGAACGACGCGCACCCGGCGGAGTACAAGACGGCCGGGGTCGACTACACGATGAACAACTCGGCGCCGTACTTCTACCAGAAGCTTCGCAACATCGAGGCGATCGACAAGGTGCTGACGCCGGCGATCCAGGTCATCCAGCAGGGCAAGACCCCGGCTGCCGACGTACTCAATCCGTTGGCGGCGAAGCTGAACGGCGGTCTCCTGCAGGGCACGTACCCCACCAACGGCAGCTGATGAGAGCAGAACGACGCTGGGGATGGTTGCTCGCGGCACCGGCGATCCTCGGCTTCCTGATCTTCACGATCGGCCCGATGATCGCGTCGCTGTTCTTCAGCCTGACCGACTGGCAGATCGGCGCCCCGGCGAAGTTCGTTGGTCTAGGCAACTATCGGCAGCTGGGGCACGATCCGCTGTTCTGGAAGTCGTTGAGTGTCACGACGTACTACACGCTCGGCGTCGTACCGCTCACCCTGGTGGTCGGGTTCGTGATCGCGATGCTGGTCAACCAGGGCATCCGCGGTCGCGGGTTCTGGCGGACGGTCTATTACCTGCCGACGCTGGTGCCGGCGGTCGCCAGTTCGGTGCTGTGGATCTGGATCTTCAACCCGGACTTCGGTCTGCTCAACAGCATGCTCCGGCAGGCCGGTTTGCCGACGTCGAGCTGGATCTACGGCGAGCAGAGCGCCGTACCGTCGCTGATCCTGATGAGCACGTGGGGATTCGGGAACGCGATGGTGATCTTCCTCGCCGGGCTGCAGGGCGTGCCGCGTCAGTTGTACGAGGCGGTCGCGATCGACGGCGGCGGGACGTGGGCGCGGTTCCGGCACGTGACGCTGCCGTTCATGACGCCGACGATCTTCTACAACCTGGTCACCGGCACGATCGGCACGTTCCAGGTCTTCAACCAGGCGTACATCATGACGCAGGGCGGGCCGAACAACGCGACCGAGTTCTACATCTACTACCTCTACACGAAGGCGTTCACCGACAGCGAGATCGGGTACGCGAGTGCACTGGCCTGGGTGTTGTTCGTGATCGTCCTGGTCATCACCGTGCTCCTGTTCCGCAACGCGCGCCGATGGGTGTACTACGAGATGGGAGCGGCCCGGTGACACGAGAAGGCTCGCTGGTTCGACGTACCGCGGTCTGGGTGTTGCTGGCCGCGGGCGGGCTGATCATGGTCACGCCGTTCGCCTGGCTCGTCCGCAGTGCGTTGATGGACGACAACCAGATCTTCGTGTCGCCGCCGCAATGGATCCCGCGGCCGTTCGCGTGGGCGAACTTCAGCGGGGCGTTGGGGTCGCAGCCGTTCGCGCGGTACTTCCTGAACACGATGATCATCGAGGTACTCGTCGTCACCGGGACCGTCCTCACCTGCGCGCTGGCGGCCTTCAGCTTCTCCAGGCTGCGCTGGCGCGGCCGGAACCTGATCTTCGGGTTGCTGTTGACGGGCGTGATGCTGCCGTACGCCGTGACGCTGATCCCGACGTTCGTGATGTGGGGCTCCGTCGGCGCGCTCGACACCTTCATCCCGCTGACGGTGCCGGCGTGGTTCGCCGGTGCGGGCGGCGGGGTGTTCAACATCTTCCTGTTCCGGCAGTTCTTCCTGACCATCCCGTACGAGCTCGACGAGGCTGCGTACATCGACGGCGCCACCCCCTGGAAGGTCTTCTGGGCCGTCATCATGCCGCTGTCGAAACCGGTCGTCGTGGTCGTGGTGATCTTCACCTTCATCGGCGTCTGGAACGACTTCCTCGGCCCGCTCCTCTACCTGACCTCCGACAGCCACTACACCCTCGCCCTCGGCCTCGCCGGCTTCCAATCCACCTACACCGCCCAATGGGGCTTCCTGATGGCCGCCTCCCTGGTAGTCATCCTCCCCATAATCCTCATCTTCTTCGTCCTCCAACGCTACTTCGTAGAAGGCGTAACCCTCACCGGCGTAAAAGGCTGAAGCGGACACCGACAAACAGACACCACCCGCGAAAGGACACCGCTTCGCGGCGGCTGTCTTGTTGGCCGCCTTCGGCGGCGTGCGCGATGTCATCTCGCCTGTCTGTGTCCGGCGCGCATCATGTGATCTGGTGACCGCGAGAGCGGACACCGCTTCGCGGCGGCTGCTCTCTTGGCCGCCTTCGGCGGCGTGTGATGTCTTCTCGCCCGCACGGATCTGGCGTCTGGCATGTGGCGCAGTGGCTGATCCACGGCGGTCACCGCTTCGCGGCGGCTGCTTTGTTGGCCGCCTTCGGCGGCGTGCAATGCGTCTCGGCTGCACGTGTCCGGCGCGTGGCACGTAGGTGGGCTGCGGGGCGGGTTGGGCTGCTGACTGTGTAGGTGTGGCGGATGAGGTGGGCGGTCGCCCGCTTCCCGGCGGCTGTTTCTGGCTGCCTGCGGCGGTAGCCGCGGAGAGATGCCTCGGCAGGACGACCTAGCGGACTGGGACTCGGGAGGCTGCAGCTAACGACAGGAGGTAGTCGGGTTTGGGGGCCGATCGGCGAGCGATTCACGCTGAGGGACGGCCCGCCGCGAGGGACACCTCCTGTCGTTAGCGGACATCCACACCGCCGAGGATCACAGAGAGTGGTACCGGCCTTTCGACGTGGGCTGCAGGGGTGGTTCTGGATTGGCTGGGTGATGTCGAATCAGGCGTGATGCGTTCGACGCTGGGGTGAATGGCCGCCCACTGGGCGCGGCCGAGGCATTCAAGGGAGACCAACATGACCGCGACCTATACCTTCGACGTCTTCTCCAGCCTTGACGGGTTCGCGTCGTACGACAACGCGGACTGGGGGCCGTACTGGGGCAAGCATGGGCCCGAGTTCCTCGAGCGGCGGATTGCGCAGTACGACGAGGAGCAGCGGATGGTGTTCGGAGCGGACACGTTCCGGCTGATGATGCAGATGATCGGCTCGAGCAAGATCGCGGCCGAGGAGCTCGACCCGGTGAACGGGCGAATGCGCCCCATGCCGACCACGGTCGTGTCGTCCACGCTCGAAGGCCCCTTCGACTGGCCTGACGCGACGGTTGTGACAGGCGACGCCGTCGAGCTGATCACCCGCCTCAAGGAGGAGTCCGACGTACCCCTGCGCTCTCACGGCAGCCTCTCCCTCAACCGCGCCCTGATGGCCGCCGGACTCGTCGACCGCGTGCAGATCACGATCTTCCCGGTCATCGCCGGCCAGACCGGCGTCGAGCCCGTCTTCCAGAACGCGGCCGACTTCGACCTCGAACTCCTGGAAACCCACACCTTCGACGGTCGCACCCAAGAACTCATTTACCACCCCACGCTGCACAGCTGAGCCGAGCTACATTGGAGCATGAGCAGGATGGCTCAAGGTACGGCTGGCGGTGACAATAAGTATCCACCGAAGGTGCCGATCGACGGCGCGGTGCCGATCGAGCTGATGCCGACGCCGCTGACCATCGCGGCCGACGCTCTGGGCGCCTGGATCGCGCAGCACCCGAACGCGGACGTCGGTGGTGTCGCGCTCCAGCGCGATGGCAACAGCATCAAGGTCTATTGGAAGGGCACACCGCCGCCGGAGTTGCAGACCCTCGCCGCCGCGCAGCCGATGCCCGTGATCTTCCACGCAACCACGTACTCAGCCGCGGAGCTCGACCCAATCGCGCGGCAACTGATGACCGATCACGGAGACACCGTCAGCTCAACCGGCCCGAGCCACGACTACTCCGGCATCAGTGTCACCCTCCGCTCCACGGCACCCGCAGCCGCCACCATGGCGAAGTTGAACGCCGAGTCGCCCGTGCCGGTCATCTTCTGGACGTTCGCCGATCCTGTCGACCTGACCACCAACACGTAGTTCGAGTACGCCGCCGAGGGCCAGCAGGCAGTCGTCGCGGAGCGGCGTCCGATCGGCTTGTCCAGCGGACCGAATGATGCTCGCCGGGTGCGTTCGGACGAGGGGGCGTTCGCGCCCGCCGGAGGCGGCCAAAAGGCAGCCGCCGCGGAGCGGCGTCCGGTCGTCGTGTCCGCCTCGCCAGGTGATGCTCGTCGGGTTCGGCTGGGTGAGGAGGCGATCGCGTACGCCGCCGGAGGCGGCCGATAGGACAGCCGCCGCGTAGCGGTGTCCGAATCCCCATGCTCACCAGGCCAGATGAGTTCGCCGGCTGCGGTCGGGTGAGGAGGCGATCGCGCACGCCGCCGGAGGCGGCCAATAAGGCAGCCTCCGCGCAGCGGTGTCCTTTTTACTTCGCGTCGTGGAAGACGAGGCCGAGGGTGTGGCGGTGGCCGGATTTGATGGGGGAGACGCCGTGGCGGACGGGGGAGGCGGACCAGCCTCGGGTTGATTTGACTGGACGGTCTCGGGTGGTGAAGAGGAGGCCGTGGCCTTGGGGGATGAGGGTTGCGGTGCCGCGGGACTGGGCTCGCGGGCGTTGTTCGACGAGGAGGAATTCGCCGCCGGTGTGGTCGACCCCGGGGTCGTTCAGGTTGATCACGACCTGCAACGGAAACACCTTGTCGCCGTACAGATCCCGATGCAGTGCGTTCCAGTCGCCGGCGCCGTACCGAAGCAGGATCGGCGTCGGGCGGGTCTGGCCGGCTGAGTGGCAGATGGCGAGCCATTCGTCGAGCGTGTCCGGCCACTCCGGTTCGCGGCCGAGTTTGGTATACCAATCGCGCGCAATCGGCAGCAGCCGCGGATACAGCGCCTGCCGCAACGCCTCTACCTCAGCAGGGAACGGCCGATCGAAATACCGGTACTGCCCCTCACCGAAACGGTGCCGCGCCATGTCGACGGTCGCGCGGAAGCGCGCCACATCGTCGTACAGCGTGGCGATCCGCTCAGCCTCACCAGGCGTCAGCAGTTCGGGGAGCAGCGCGCAGCCGAGGTCGTTCACCTCGGCTGTCACCGCGGCCCAGTCGGCGCTGGCCACTCGTCGCTCGTACTTGTTCATACCTATGGAACGCCGTAGCCCCAGAAGGTGTGAGACCTACGAGGGGTAGTACACGCCACCCTCACCCCACACCGACGGCAACAGGAGCAGGCTGCCGTAGTGGTGCATCGCGATCCCGGCGAAGGCGGGCGTGCCTCCGAGAGCGGCGTACACCTTGTCCAGCTCCGCCTCCATGTACGTCCGGCCTTCTTCGTAGAACGTGACCGTCTCGGGATCGCTGGTCCCGGACAGATCCTTGCTCTCGACACCGATCACCACCGACTGCGGTTTACCGATCGCCGCGGCATAAGCGATCTCGTGTTCGGCACGCGAGATGATCCCGGTCGCGGTCTCGGTGTAGTCCATCAGCGCGACGTAGTCGGTGAGGTCCTGCACGTGATCGCTCAGCGGCGCGGTTTTGCCGTGCCAGGTGATCGCCGTACAGCAGTCCGAACTGTCGAACCAGAACGGGATCGCAGGCCCGACCAGCAGCCTCTGCCCGGACACGTCCCGCAGGTGGATGAACTTCGCCAGTAGGTCGAGCCAGATCGTCGGCAGCGTCGTACCCGGCTCCTTCCACTCCGGCAGCAGGTACGGCTCGATGTCCACGTTGACCCCATCGAACCGAGCGTTCGCCGGCGCGGTGCGGTTGTAGTCGAGCACCTTCGTGAACTCACCGATCGCCAGATGCTGGTACTGCGGAAGCACCCCCAGGTACGGCGGATTCGTACCGCCCGCGATCACCGCCTGCACGTGGTACCCGCGCCCCCGAGCCCATCGCACGAACGACGCCACCTGATGCCGCGAGTCCCGCAACATGTCCCGACCGTTGTACGCCGCAACGCCGACGTACAACGTCTTCACCGGATCCGACCCGAACGTCGTCGTGTCGTCCATCATCCGCCCGAGCTTGTCCCGCGCCGCCCGGTCGAACACGGCCGGGTACGAGTCCTGCTCCCACAGCCACATGGCCCGATCCTGGTTGTACCTCGCCACCGGCCGGCCAGTGCTGGCCGACGCCGGCACACCAGGAACGACCGCGAACAACAGGACCAGAGCCGCGATCAGCCGCTTCACAACTGCTCGAGCACGGTGATCGGAGCCAGCATGGTCGCGTCGTCGAGAGGACGTTGCCCCGTCTCGAGCATCTGCAAGAAGACCTTCAGCCCAGGTACGACGTAGTCCTCGTCCAGCTGAATCGCCTGGCTGGCAAGACCGGTACGCCCAACGACGGCAGCGTGGAAAGGCACGCGGCCCTCGTCCGTCGGCTTCACAAACTGCAGCGTGACCAGGACCCCGTTGCTGCGGTACCGCGCAACGATCGTCGAGCCGACACGCTCGACCTCGACCGGACCGGGTTCGCCCGGCGCCAACCGCTGCGCAAGGTCTGCGATATGAATCCCGTAAAAGAAGATCCCGCTGTACTCACTGTCCGGATCGGCCGGCCCCGTGACCGTCACCGTCTGCACCTCGCCGACGTCCGCCGCCGCGATCGCATCAGCGTCAGCAACCCACCGAACGGCCGAATACGAAGTCACCAGCGGCCCAGCCTCGAGAATCGCCCGCGCATCCGCAGTACTAGCGGCAAGCGGCTTGTCGACCCAGACCGGGATGCCTGCTTCCAGGAAAGGTACGGCGTGCTCGCGGTGCAGCGCCCCGTCGCGATTGGTGATGATCAACGCGTCGATCGAGCCGATCAGCTCGCCGGACGTGGGGACGACCTCAGTGATTCCGCCGGCAGCCGCGAGCTTGCGGGTCTTCTCGTCGTCGCCGACCAGGGCCGCGATGCGTGCGTCGGCGATCCGGTCAACGTTCAACAGGCGGACGATGTGGTCCGCGTGGCTGTTCTCCGTCCCGACCAGGGCGATGCGCATCAGTTCTCCTCCAACTCGACGGGACGCCCCAGCCGGGCAGACTCATAGACAGCGAGCACCGTCGCCAACGACCGTCGCCCCGCCTCCAACGACACGGCCGGCGCACGTCCGGAACGGACAGCGGCGATGAAATCGCGGTACTGCGCGAGATGCGCAAGCTCCACCGGACCCCAATCAGCCGGTCCCTCCAGCACTGACGCCTCAGGCGCAGGACCCGACGCGGAGGCGAAGTACGCGAGCTCGTCGTCGTCGAGCACCGCCGTACCTTGATCGCCGTGGATCGTCAGCCGCACCGGACGACCCGGGTACGCCGCAGTGCTGGCGAGCAGCAGCCCGATCGCCCCGCTCTCGAACAGGATCGTCGCGCCGGCCAGATCCTCGACCTCGATGCCGGAATGGGCGAGCATCCCGGTCTGGGCGCTGACCTGGACCGGGCGGCCGAGCATCCACACCAGCAGATCGAGCGCGTGGATGCCTTGGTTCATCAGCGCGCCGCCGCCGTCGATCGCGAGCGTGCCGCGCCAGTCGTCGCCGTCGTAGTACGACTGCGGCCGGAAGAACGCCGACTCGGAGATCCCCGACGTCACCCGGCCGAGCGCGCCGGAGTCGATCGCCGCGCGGATCTGCGCGACCGGCGGCTGGAAACGGCGCTGGCTGATCACGGAGACGGTGAGCCCGGTCGATCGCGCAGCCTCGATCAGGCGGTCGGCGGCGGCGAGCGTGATGTCCACCGGCTTCTCGACGATCACGTGCTTACCGGCCTGCAACGCCTCGATGGCAAGGTCCGCGTGCAGCGCGCTCGGCAGGCAAATGGACACGGCATCGACCGAAGCAGCCGCGAAAGCATCGGCGGGCGACGAGAACGCCTGGCCGCCGTACTGCTCGACGAGTTTGCCGGCGCGGTCGAGGTCCTGGTCGACGACCGCGACCAGTTCGGCTTCGTTGCCTAGGGCTTCGATGAGGCGAGCGTGCACAGTGCCGATCGCGCCGGCACCGATCAGGGCGAAACGCATGAGACCTCTCTTCGATCAGGGATCAGGGAGTCGTCCAAGGAAGCGGTACGCCGCCGGTCTCGGCGGACTGTTGTGCGAGCAGGGCCAGGCGGGTGGCCAGCAGGCCGCGAGCGGTGGTGATGTCCGGTTCGTTGCCTGCAGCAAGTGCCTGCAGGGGCAGCTCAGCGGGGCGGTGACCGGCCGGCAGCGGTATGTCGTGTGGTGCGAGGTCGGTCGTGGTGAGGACGAGACGGTTGCGCGCCCAGAGCAGTTCGGCGGTGCCGTCCGTGCCGATGAGCTTCATCCGGTAGTCGCCGTGCACCGGTGAGCCCGCTGGATTCATCCAGTCCACGCCGGCGGTGATGAGCGCACCGGGTCCGCTCAGCGTCGCAACGCCGTACATGCCGTCCTCGATTGCACCGCTGACGGTGCCACTGGTCAGACCGGTGAAGAGCAGCCCGGCGTCGATGTCATGAACGGCGAGGTCATTGAGTACGCCGCCGTAGCGCGCCCGGTCGAAGAACCAGTCCGGGCGGGTCGGGCGGTTGAGCTTGTGCGGGCCGGAGGCGGTGACGCCGTGGATCGTGCCGAGTTGGCTGGAGATCTCCAGGGCCGCGAGCGTGACGGGGTAGTAGCGCTTCTCCAGCAGCAGCGTCACGTGGCGACCGGTGCGTTGCGCGGCTTCGGTGATCGCGTCGAGGTCCTCGATGGTCGTGCAGAGCGGCTTGTCGGCGATGACGTGGCAGCCGGCATTCAAAGCGTCGACGACGGCCTGACCGCGATCGCCGTAGACGCCGGCCACCATCACCACATCAGGCGACACCTCGCGCAGCATCTGCTGGTGATCCGTGAACACCTTCGCGTCGTACGGGCTGGCCCATCGCTCAGCTAGCTCGCGACTCGGGTCCGCCACCGCGACCAGGGAAAGGGAATCGACAGCGTCGACCTCCGCGGTCGCGTAGGCCACGTGCGGATGGGCGGCTCCGGCGATGGCGATCCGAGTCATCTCGTGATTCCAGCATGCAACCGGTTGCACGTCAACGCGTCACGCATCAGGTCAGAGCCCCTTTCGGTGCCGTGGCGGTCGTCGCCCGAGTCACCAGGTGGGTCGCGATCGTCATGCACTCTCCGGCGTCGTCGGCGTCCTCCATCAGGCGGATGAGCAGCTGGGCTGCGGCTGTGCCTGCCGTGGATGCTCCAGCGGACACGCTCGTGAGGGCGGGCGTGGTGAGTGCGGCGAGAGTGTCGTCGCAGCCGACCAGGCTGAAGTCGCCAGGCACCGAGATGCCACGCAGCTCGAGCCCAGCGAGCACACCCTGCGATACCACATCGTCGAACGCGATCGCAGCCGTCGCGCCGGACCGCACGAGCGCCGACACCGAGTCCCGCCCAGCTGCGTAGCTCGGCCGGCCCACCTCGATGACCTCCACCGTCAACCCCGACGCGGCCGACGTCAGAACCTCCCGCCGCTGCTGGTCAGACCACGAATCCCGAGGGCCGGCCAGATAAGCGATCCGCTCGTGCCCGAGCTTCTTCAGCAGCATCACCGCCTCGGTCATACCGCCTGTGGAGTCGATCAGCACGCGTGGAATGCCGTCCAGATCGCGGTTCACCAGCACAACTGGACGAGTAGCCGCCAGCTCGCGGATCAGCTCCTCCGACAACCGCGGCGAGGCCAGCACGAACCCCTCCACCTGCGGCGCGAGCCGGGCGATCAGCTTGGCCTCCCGCTCGGCGGACTCGTCCGAGTCGCCGAGGAACACCGCCAGGTCAGCCGTCTCCGCGGCTGATTGCAGACTCCGGACCAGCGGCGGGAAGAACGGGTTCGCGATATCAGGTACGACGACCGCGATGTTGCCGAACCGCCCCGTCGACAGCGCCCGCGCCGCCTGGTTCCCGACGTACCCGAGCCGGGCCGCGACCGCACGGACATGGTCGACGGTCTCCGGACTGAGCAGCTGCGGCCGGGTGAACGCCCGCGACACCGTCGACCGCGAGACCTGAGCTGCGGCAGCGATATCGCCGATCGTGACCCCCGGCGCCCGCTGCAGACGTGGCGACATGAACCCACGATAGTGCAACCGGTTGCAGACTGCGTTACCTGAGGACCTTGAACCGGAAGTTCAGTCCGTCGGCGGTCACGACCTCGAGTTTGGTGGGGTCGACGCCGGGGCTGTCGTAGAAGCGGATGCCTTCGCCGAGCAGGACCGGGGCGATGTGCAGGACGATCTCGTCGACCAGGCCGGCGTCCAGGGCCAAACGCGGTACGGCGCCACCGGTCACGACCAGGTTCTTGCCGGCAGCCGCCTCCACGCCCCGGCGTACGACGTCGCGGATGTCTCCTGACACGTAAGTGAACTCGGGGACCGGGTTCGTCGCCGGATCCTTGCGCGTGTAAACGAAGACCGGCCCGGTCCACACCCCACCGTACGGACGATTCTCGGCGACCGCCTCGATTCGCTTCCCGCCGCACAGGAAGGCGCCGGTCGTCCGGATCACCTCGTCGCCCAGCGCGGACGGCCCGCCGGCGAAGCTCCAGTCGAGCTTGTCGTCGCGATCCCCGATGAATCCGTCCAGCGACATCGTCATGTGCCAGATCACTGCGCCGGTCATGGGAACTCCTCTCGTTCGACCCACCCTGCCGGTGCGCGGGCGACACGTCCACTGACTTACTGGGCATGGTGTCTTCATTGATGGCCACCGGCGAGTAACACTGGGGGTGGAACGTCTGGTTGGACGACCGGGCGATGGGGCACTGGGATGAACATGGTGGACGTCGAGCTGCGGTATTCGCGGATCTGGCGGGCAGCCGTGGGACTGCTGGCCACAATCGGAGTCGTTGCGTCGCTGGTGTTCGTCTCGCCGTCGACGAACCTGGTCGCGTTCCTGGTCGCCGCGTTCACCGCGGGAGCGGTTTGCCTGAGCATCGCGCTCGGTCGCGACCTGCCGTCCAGTGACCTGACGTACCTCGTTCCGCGCTGGGCCGTGCTCGGCGGACTGTTCGTCCTCGCGGTCTGCGGGTACGCCGCCGCGGTCGGCGCGCGGACGGTCGCGCTGATGCTCCTCGTCGTCGGCGCGTCCCCACCCGTGGTCAGCTGGCTCCGCTCCGGGACGGCCGAGAAGCCGCCCCGTGAGGTACGGCGGCGCCGGCCGATGAAGTTGCCCAAGGCATCGGCTAGCCTTAGGCAGGTAGTGCAGACGGACGGCCGCCCGGCGCCCGACTGGCCGATGCCGAAGTACCTCACCGCCGTCGTGCGCAGCGTCGGTGAGCTCAGTGACGACGAGCTGTGCCTGGCCTGGCGGCGGAGCTTCACCCAGCTCCAGCGGGCCCTCGGCGCCGACCGTCGGCAGGCGATGGTCGACGTACGGCGTGCTTATCTCGACGAACTCGAGCGCCGCCACCCGGACTCGTTCGCCACCTGGCTGGCCTCGAACCCGCGAGCCGCCGGCAACCCCGCGCGCTTCTTCACCTACCGCGCGGAGCACTGACCGACCCCCTGAGCCGATCAGCAAGGAGATTCTTGCCGTGAGCAGCCCGGAGACCGAACAATCGCAACGCACGTTCTTCGGCCAGCCGCCCGTACTGGCCAATCTTTTCGGCGTCGAGCTGTGGGAACGCTTCTCGTTCTACGGCATGCAGGGCATCCTGCTCATCTACCTGTACTACCCCGCCGATCGCGGCGGCCTGGGCATCGACGAAGGTACGGCGACCAGCATCGTCGGCGCGTACGGCGGACTCGTCTACCTCTCCACGATCCTCGGCGCCTGGCTCGCCGACCGCGTGATCGGCCCAGAACGGACCCTGTTCTACGCGGCGGTCGTGGTGATGGTCGGTCATATCGCGCTCGCAGTGATCCCCGGCCTGGCCGGGGTCGCGGTCGGACTGGTGCTGATCGCCGTCGGCAGCGGTGGGGTGAAGGCGAACGCCACCTCCCTGGTCGGGACGCTGTACAGCGAGAACGACGATCGCCGCGACGCCGGCTTCTCCCTCTTCTACCTCGGCATCAACCTCGGCGCCTTCGCCGGACCGCTGCTGACCGGTCTGCTGCAGAAGAACGTCGGTTTCCATTACGGCTTCGCGCTGGCGGCGGCGGGCATGTTCCTCGGCCTCGTCCAGTACGGCGCCGGCCGTCGCCGGCTGAGCGACGAGGCCCGCCGGGTGCCGAACCCGCTGACCCCCGACGCGATGCGGCGGATGATCATCGGCTCCGTGGCGGCGCTGGTGGTCGTCGTCGGGATCCTGATCTCCGGCATCCTGCCCGCCGCGCGGTTCGCGCTCGCGGTCGCGGTGATCAGCGCGCTCGCCGCGATCGCGTACTTCGTCGTCATCCTCGGCAGCGGCCGGCTGACCGAGGTCGAACGGAGCCGGGTGCTCGCGTTCATCCCGCTGTTCATCGCGAGTGCGGCGTTCTGGTCGCTCTATCAGCAGCAGTTCACCGTGGTGACGGTCTATTCGGACCAGCGCCTGGACCGGAACATCTTCGGCTGGGAGATGCCGGTGTCGTTCGTGCAGTCGATCAACCCGGTGATGATCATCGTCCTGTCCGGCGTGTTCGCCGCGCTGTGGACGAAACTCGGTTCGCGGCAGCCGTCGACACCGATCAAGTTCAGCGCCGGGCTGGCCGTGATGGGGATCGCGTTCCTGCTGTTCCTGACCATGGCCGGCGGCGGTCCGAACAGCGCGCCGCTGCTCGGACTCGCCGGCATCCTGCTGGTCTTCACGATCGCCGAGCTACTGATCTCGCCGGTCGGTCTCTCCTTGTCGACAAAACTCGCGCCCGAGGCGTTCCGCACCCAGATGGTCGCGTTGTTCTTCCTCTCGGTCGCACTCGGTACGGCGATGTCCGGCGTACTCGCGAAGCTCTACAGCACCGAGCACGAGGCGCCGTACTTCGGCGTCATCGGCGTGGTCGCGCTGGTACTGGGTGGGCTGCTCGCGCTGGCGTCCGGTCCGATCAAGCGCCTCATGCGCGGGGTGCACTGAACGTCGAGCGGAGGTCTGCGCCGATCAACTCGACCGCATGACGCCCGGCCGACAATGCGGCCGGGAAGTTGAGGAACGCATGCATGGTGTCGGCGTACTCGACCAGCCGGGTTGGTATACCGGACTGTGCGAGACGGTCGGCGTAGGCGATGGCGTCCGGTCCCAACGAGTCCCGGCCGGCGGCCAGGATGAGCGTTGGTGGGAGACCGGCGAGGGAGTCTGCTCTGAGTGGTACGGCGGTGGCTGGGATCTCGCCCGTGGCGAAGTACCACTCGTGCCAGTCTGCGTCCGGGTGTAGGTCCAGGGTTGGGTAGCAGAGGATCTGGCGGTCAGGGAGTGGGGTGCCTTCGTCCCGCGCCAGCAAACAGGTGCCGGCGGCAAGCGCTGCTCCCGCGCTCTGACCGCCGATGGCGATCCGGCCGTCGCCGTCGAGCTCGGCGGTGTGGTCGCGGATCCATTGCAGGGTCTCGTACGTGTCCTGAAGCCCTGCTGGATAAGGGTTTTCGGGCGCCAGGCGATAGTTGAGCGAGACAACGGTGACGTTGCCGTTGGCAGCGATACCGGACGTCGCGTACTCGATGTCGCGTAGGTGGCCGCCGATGAAGCCGCCGCCGTGCAGCCAGAGCACGATCGGTCGCGGCTGGGTTGCGTAGCGGTATACCCGTGCTTCCAGCGTGCGTCCCGGTAGTTCGATCGTCAGGTCGTCCAACGAAACGCGGGGATCGGGTTGGCCGGCCAGTGCGAGATCCGGTAGGTCCTCCCGGTCCAGCAGCAATGCTTCATAGGAGTCTTCGATCGCCGGCGCGTCGGCGAGCAGCTTCAGCAGGGCGTCGGTTTCGGACCCGTACTCCGGGCTGTCGATCAGCTCCGGCTTCATGCGGCAACCGGCTGCAGATGACGGGCCGCGTGGGCGAACAGGAACCCGTCCGGCGTTGTGGATACGTACTCGGCCAGCGCTCCGATACCGCCGTCGAACCCGGCACCGGTCGACGGGTCGGCCCACGCCTGCTCGTCGTACTGCTCGATCTCGGTCAGCAGCGCCGCGCCGACGCTGGTGAATCGGTGGAGCACCAGCTCGGACGGGATCCGCCGCCCGGCTTCGACGCCGCCCAGGTTGAGGGCTCGCCCGATCTCGGCGGTCTCCCAGCGCGGGTCGAGGCTCCAATGCAGCCGGGCCGCCTTGGCATCCCGCAGTGCGGCGAGGTTGATCTCGTCCCACATCAGCACGTGGGCGACCAGGTCATGCAGGGAGTCGCAGAAGTCGCCGAGCGGGCCGGCGGTCACGTCGTACGGCGTCCGCAGTTCGTCCTCGCTCTTCCCTTCGACCCGGCTGAGCAGGAGTTCCTGGTCGCGGCGGATCATTCCGGCCGCCTGCGCCGGAGTAGTAGTCGGTGTACGCATACCGACAATCAACCAGCCGCGCTGTCCGCGCTCTGATGGATTGCGCGAACTTCTCAATCGGCCGCGCGGTACGTCGCCATCTTGGCCCGGGCGCCGCAGGTGTTCATCGAGCACCAGCGGCGTTGGCCGGGGCGGCTCGTGTCGACGAACAGCAGGGAACAGTCGTCGGACGCGCAAACCCGGATCCGCTCGGCCAGCGGCCCGGTGACCAGGTCGATGGCATCCCGGGCGAGCCTGCTGAGCAGCCCCGGGACGTCTGTCGGCGCTGTGGCCACGCGACGGTCCGGGGTCAGCCGGGGGCCGGCCAGCGGGCGGGTGCTCCACTGGTTGACCACGTCGAGATCGGCGGGACGCGTGGCGCCGGTGAAGAGCCGGTAGAGCGCCTCCCGCAGCTGGATCGCCTGGCCGTACGTCCGGCGCGAGACCGGCACCTCGTCATGGGTGAGGCCCGCCTCGCGGAACCAGCGAGCCAGATCTGCCGGCTCCGGCATGCGCTCGAACGGCGCCTGCTCCCGCTTGCCGACGGTCGCGGTGAAGTCGACCGACGGGCGGCTGCCGACCCAGGCGAAGCGCGTGTTCATGGCCGTAGCCTATCATTCCTGTTACCAGTTAAACCGGTAACAAGGGAGCAGCTTGTGAGAATCGGGATCATCGGCGCCGGTGGTGTGGGTGGGTACTTCGGCGCGCGGCTGGCCGCGGCGGGGCAGGACGTCGGGTTCGTGGCGCGGGGCAAGCACCTCGAGGCGCTGCGGTCGGACGGATTGGTGGTGCAGAGCCCGCTGGGTGACCTCCAGTTGCCGGTGCAGGCGACGAGCGATCCGGCCGAGCTCGGGGTGGTCGATTTCGTTCTGGTGAGCGTGAAGACCTGGCAGCTGTCCGAGGCGATCGGCGCGATCCAGCCGCTGGTCGGTCCCGGCACCGCGATCGTCACGGTGCAGAACGGCGTGGAGGCGCCGGATCAGGTCGCCGAGTCGTTCGGGCGGGACGCTGTACTGCCCGGTGCTGCCGAGGTGATCGCGTACGTCGATGGTCCGGGCATCATCCGGCACCTCGGCAGCGGCAAGCTGACGTTCGCCGAGTGGGACAACCGGCAGTCCTCCCGCGTTGACTCGCTCCGGGACGTCTTCGTCGCGGCCGGCCTGCAAGCGGTTGTCGCGGAGGACATCTGGGCGGCGCTGTGGAGCAAGTTCCTCTCGGTCGTCCCGAGCGGCGGCCTCGGCACCGCGACGGGCGCCGGGTACGGCGTACTCCGCACGCACCCCGCCACCCGGCGACTCCTCACCGATGCCACCGCCGAGATCCGCGACGTCGCCGTTGCCCGCGGCATCCACCTCGCGGAGGACGTCGTACCCCGCACCCTCGCCTGGATCGACAGCCTCCCGGCGGACGGCACCACGTCCCTCCAGCGCGACCTCATCGCCGGCCGGCCCTCCGAGATCGACGCCTGGACCGGCGCGGTCGTCCGCCTGGGCAACGAGGCAGGCGTCCCGACGCCGGTCAACACGTTCCTCTATGAGCTCGCCAGCGCCCGAGCACTTGCCACCAGCAGCTAGTCGCAGTTGCTTCTCAACTGCATGTTAAAGACCTAGAAGGCCTGATCAGTCCTCGGCCAGGCGCTGGAGCAGCTGGGCCAGCGTCTGCTGCTCGTCGGGGGTCAGGCGGGACAGTTGAGTCACCATCACGTCGCGGCGTTTTTCCCGGAGGGTCGTCAGGATCTGGCGGCCCTCCGGGGTGAGGTCCACCAGGGTTGCCCGGCGGTCGTGTGGGTCGGGTTGCCGTTCCAGCAGTCCGGCCGCCTCCAGGTCGTCCACGACGGAGGTGGCCGAGCGAGGCACAATTCCGAGCCGCGCTGCCAGCTCGCTCAGTCGCAGCGGCTGGTCCGCGTTGTCCAGCGTCCGCAGTACGCGGAACTGCCCGTGCGTGACGCTCTCGCCGAACCCCTCCCGCGAGGCCCGCCGCTGCCGCCGGACGATCCCGTCCAGCAACGCTGCAATCTGCTCCGCGGCATCATCCGGCCCATGCATGAGCAGAGCCTAGTAGTCGGCGGCCCGTAGGGCCGTCGTGCGCGCGTGGGAATAGAACGGGATCTTGTGAGGTTGTCTCATAATGAGTTAACCTCAGTATAACTGTTCCCTGCCGAAAGGGTCTGTATGTCACAGATTTCTGGACTTCCCGGCGGGGGAGCCGGGGGCGGGCGTGCGATGCGCTCGCTGATGAAAGACTCCTCCGTTCGTCACCACAAGCTTTCCGCCGGCACGCTCCGGCGGATTCTCGGGTTTGCCCGCCCCTACCGCGGCTACCTCGCCTTCTTCCTGGTCCTCGTCGCGTTCGACGCCGGGACCGGAGCAGTCACCCCGCTGCTGTTCAAGGCGATCATCGACAAGGGGATCATCCCCGGCCACGCCCAGGTCGTCGTCTGGCTCGCCTTCGTCGTCGCCATGCTGGCGGTCGCGAACAGCGCGATCACCCTCGGTGAGCGCTGGTTCTCCGCGCGCATCGGTGAAGGTCTCGTCTACGACCTCCGCACCGCCGTGTTCGACCACGTGCAGCAACTGCCCGTCGCCTTCTTCAGCCGGACGCAGACCGGCGCCCTCATCCAGCGGCTCAACGGCGACGTCCTCGGCGCCCAACAGGCGTTCACCTCGACGCTCTCGAACGTCGTCAGCAACCTGCTCAGCGTTGCCCTCGTACTCGGCGCGATGTTCGTGATGTCGTGGCAGATCACCCTGCTCGCCCTCGTCGTACTCCCGCTGTTCGTCATCCCGGCCCGGCTCCTCGCCGGAAAGTTGCGCGAGGCGACCGCGGAGACGTACAAGCTCAACGCCACGATGGCCCAGACCATGACCGAGCGCTTCAACGTCGCCGGTGCGGTCCTGGCCAAGGTCTTCGGCCGCACCCAGGACTCGTCGCGTGACTTCGCCGGCAAGGCTGCCCGCGTCCGCGACATCGGCGTCACCACCGCCATGTACGGCAGCATCTTCCGCGTCTCGCTGACCCTGGTCGCCGCGCTAGCGGTCGCCCTCGTGTACGGCGTCGGCGGCGTCTTCGCGGTAGAAGGTGCCCTCGGCATCGGTACGGTCGTTGCCCTGACGGCGTACCTGAACCGCCTGTACGGCCCGCTGACCGCGCTGTCCAACATCCAGGTCGACGTGATGACCACGCTGGTCAGCTTCGAGCGGGTGCTCGAGGTCCTCGACCTCCCGCCGATGGTTGCCGACCGCAAGGATGCGCGCGAGCTCCCGCCGACCGCCGAGCCGTCGATCGAGTTCGACCACGTGTCGTTCCACTACCCGTCGGCCGAGGAGGTGTCGCTCGCCTCGCTGGAGTCGGTCGCGACGCTGTCGGCCGAGACCGGTGAAGAGGTCCTCAAGGACGTCACCTTCACCGTCGAGCCAGGCCAACTGGTCGCCGTCGTCGGCCCGTCCGGTGCCGGCAAGTCGACGCTTTCCTCGCTCGTGTCCCGGATGTACGACGCAACAGGCGGGGCCGTGCTGGTCGGCGGTCACGACGTACGCGAAGTCACACAGAGCTCGCTCCGCGCGGCGATCGGTGTCGTCACGCAGGACTCGCACATGTACCACGACACGATCCGCGCCAACCTGCTGCTGGCCCGCCCGGATGCCACCGACGAAGAGCTGCACAAGGCGCTCGAAGGCGCCCAGATCGCGACGCTCGTCAAGAGCCTGCCCGACGGTCTCGACACCGTGGTCGGCGATCGCGGCTACCGGTTGTCCGGTGGTGAGCGCCAGCGCCTCGCGATTGCCCGGCTCCTGCTCAAGTCGCCCTCGATCGTCATCCTCGACGAGGCGACCGCCCACCTCGACTCCGAGTCGGAGGCCGCGGTCCAGGCCGCCCTGGCCAACGCGCTGGTCGGCCGTACGTCGCTCGTCATCGCGCACCGGCTGTCGACGATCCGCAACGCCGACGTGATCCTCGTCCTCGACGAGGGCCGGATCCGCGAGCGCGGTACCCACGAGGAGCTCCTGGCCCAGGGCGGGCTGTACGCCGACCTGTACGCCACCCAGTTCGCCAAGGCGGCCTGACCGCCAGCTGGACCCCCGGTCGCGGGCGATGCCGCGCTCGGGGGAGGATCTCCGCATGAGAGATCGGATGACTGCGGCCGCCACCGAGCTGACGTACGACGCCCCGGCGGCGAACTGGCTGGAGGCGCTGCCGCTCGGCAACGGCCGGATCGGTGCGATGTCGTTCGGCGGGCCTGGCCAGGACCGGATCGCGCTGAACGACGAGACGCTCTGGTCGGGCAGCCCCGAGACCACCCGCCGGCTGGCCACGCCGGTGGGTGAGGTCGGCGCTGCCGCGGTGGATCGGATCCGGGCTGCGCTCGCGTCGGGCGACGTACGTACGGCGGAGGAGCTCGCTCATGGGTTCCACAGCGGGCACTCGCAGGCGTATCTGCCGCTCGGGGATCTGTTGCTCGATTTCCGGGTTGAGGGCGAGGTTTCGAAGTACCGGCGTCGGCTTGATCTGGACACGGCTGTTGCACGATCTGAGTACGAAGTCGCCGGTGTCGAGGTGTGGCAGGAGGTCTTTGTCAGCGCGCCGGCGCAGGCATTGATCCTACGTCTGGGTGCTTCGCAGCCACTCGACGTGACGATCAGCCTCACCTCGCAACTGCGTGCAGCCACGGAGACGGTCGGCGACAACGGTCTCGCGCTGCTCGCCACCTGCCCGTCGTCGGTCCCGCCGCCGCACGGCCGCGCCGGCCTGACAATCGAGTACTCCGACGGCGACGACCGCGGCATGAACGCCGCCGTCGTCCTCCGCGCCCAGACCGACGGATCAGTCACACCGACGCCCGAAGCGCTGACCGTCAGCAACTCGACGCAACTGCTACTCGTGCTATCGACCGCCACCGGCTACGAAGGCCCGCACACCGCGCCGACCCGGACGGGGGAGGAGTGCCGCGAGGCAGCCGACGCCAACGTGCGCACCGCCCTCGCCACCCCGGCGGAGGTGCTGCGGGAGCAGCACGTTGACGACTACCAGGGGCTGTTCCGGCGTTCGGTTCTTACCTTGCCGTCGACCGCGGAGCTGACCACCGACCGTCGGCTGGCTGAAGCGTCCGATGATCCCGGCCTCGCCGCGCTCATCTACAACTTCGGCCGCTATCTGATGATCTCCAGCTCCCGCCCCGGCGGTCTCCCGACCAACCTGCAAGGGATCTGGAACGAGCACCTCCAGCCGCCGTGGAGCAGCAACTACACGGTCAACATCAACACCGAGATGAACTACTGGCCGGCCGAGACCACCTCCCTGTCCGAGTGTCACGAGCCGCTGCTCACCTACGTCAAAGACCTCGCGCAAGCAGGACGCCGTACCGCCGAGGACCTGTACGGCGCCAGGGGCTGGGCCGCGCACCACAACGCCGACGCGTGGTGCTGGACCGCGCCCGTCGACGGCAACCCGAAGTGGTCGAACTGGCCGATGGCCGGCGTCTGGATGTGCCGCCACCTCTGGGACCACTTCGCGTTCACCGGCGACCGCGACTACCTCCGCGAGGCCTGGCCGGTACTGCGGGGTGCCGCCGAATTCTGCCTCGACTGGCTCATCGAACTCCCGGGCGGCACCCTCGGCACCGCGCCGTCCACCTCGCCGGAGAACGAGTTCATCGCGGCGGACGGCAGTCCCGCCTCGGTCACGATCTCCTCGACGATGGACCTGTCGCTGATCGCCGACCTGTTCGAGCGCTGCGCACAGACGGCGAACGAGCTCGACCTGACCGACCCGCTCGTCGACGACCTGACCGCGGCCCGCAAGCGCATCCCCGATCCGCAAATTGGTGGCCGAGGGCAACTACAGGAGTGGCTCGACGACCTGCCCGAGGCCGAGCCGCACCACCGCCACACCTCCCACCTGATCGGCCTCCACCCCGGCGACCAGGTCACCCCGGACGCTACGCCGGAACTCGCGCGGGCCGCTGCCCGCGCGCTCGAACTGCGCGGCGACAAGAGCACCGGATGGTCGCTCGCGTGGCGGATCTCGCTCTGGGCCAGGCTGCGTGACGGCGCGGCCGCGCACCGTCTTGTCCGTGAACTGCTCACGCCTGCAGGCGATTCCGGTACGGACTACGTCGGCGACGGTTCCGGCCTGTACCCGAACCTGTTCTGCGCGCACCCGCCGTTCCAGATCGACGGCAACTTCGGCGCCACCGCCGGGATCGCCGAGATGCTGCTGCAGAGTCACACCGGCGAGCTCGAGATCTTCCCCGCACTCCCGGCCGAATGGTCCGAGGGCGCGATCACCGGCCTGCGCGCTCGTGGTGGTATCGCGGTCGATCTGGAGTGGTCACCGTCCGCTGCAAACGCCGTACTGACAGCGGATCGGGACACCACTGTGGTGATTCGGCATGGGGACCAGCGCGAGCAGGTATCGCTCAGCGCTGGTGTCCCGCAGACCTTTCACGTGACGTCGTGAACGTGTAGGACGCTGCCCGTCTCCAGATCCCGGTCGAGCAGCGACCAGATGATGCGGGCAACGTTCTCGGGTTTCGAAAGCCTTCCGAGCGCCTCCATTTCGCGGAAGCGCGTCGACTCCGGGACTTCGTCCGGACTGCAGGCCCGGAGCTCGGCCTGCATATCGGTGTCGAGCGCGCCGGGTGACACGGAGAGCACCCGGCAGCCGGGACTTCGGCGCCGCTGCTCCAGCCCGACCGTACGCACCCACTGGTCGATCCCTGCCTTGCCGGCGCAGTAGCTCGCCTCGCCTTCGTGCGGCCGGATCGCCGCGCCCGACGAGATCATGATCAGGTGCTGCTCGCACTCCCGGCCGGCCACCGCGCGCAGGAACGAGTGCCCGAGCACCTGAGCGGAAGCCGAGTTCAGCAGGACGTTCCGCGTGTACTCCGCGGTGTCGACGCGATCGGCCGATCCGAGCGGCGTCAACGTGCCGGCGTTGTGGATGAACACCACCAGGTCCGGATCGCTCGTCTCGATCCGCTGCTGGAAGTCGTTCTCCACGACCGGCCACGACTCCGGATCGGCGAGATCGACGGCGACGTGATGCGCCCCCGGCGTACCACCACGACGCGAGAGGTCGACCAACTCCGCGTTCTCGAACGGAATCGTCGCCGCGAGTGCAGCCCCTAACCCTGCGGAGGCTCCCGATATCCAGATCAGGATCCGCCGCAGCGAAGTCACTTTCCCATCCCCGAGCGCAGGCCAAAATCCAGCATCATGCAGTACCCCCTGCAGCGCCCCACCATCCCCTTGGACCAGCAGCCTACGACGCAGATCCCTTTAAATGCACCCCTTTCGGCGATTCTGCCTACCAGCTGAGCGTTCGCTGAGTGCCGTTCCTTACCGCATCCCGAACAGCCGGCCGTACATGGACGGGCGGGCCGCGCTACGGGCAGCCTGGAGCAAACCCCAGAGCAGGGCGGAGTTCGCCGTCACGACCGGAACACGCAGATCCTCTTCCAGAGCGGCGATTACACCGACAGCGCGGAACCCGTTCCCTCCGATGAACACCGCGTTTGCGTTCGCGGAGGTGTGGTGCACGATCCAGCGCAGGGTGCGACGACCGGGATACCGGCGCGTTCAGTCAAGCGATCGACTACCTTGCGTTCGCCGTCCGGCCCGCCGACGTACGACGAACTGGTGAAGCCGATGCCGATGGCACTGATCGGCGCTGCCGCCAGCAGAGCGGTAGCCTCGCTCGGTGGACAGCGACTGGGACTGGCAGTGGGATGCGAGCTTGTATGCCGGGAGTGCTCGGCACTACGCGGTGGGGCGGATGGCTTACCCGGTGGCGTTGGGGGAGGCGATCCGGGACGAGTTGGGGCTGGACGGTCGCGGGCGGTTGCTGGACGTCGGCTGCGGCCCCGGTTCGTTGACGTTGCTGCTGGCGCCGTACTTCGCGGAAGTCGTCGGGGTGGATGCGGACGGTGAGATGGTCGAGGTGGCTGCGTCGCGGGCCGCTGAGCAGAAAATGAGCAATGTGACGTGGCAACGGATGCGGGCAGAGGAGCTGCCGGGGGAGCTCGGCAAGTTCCAGGTGGTGTCGTTCGCGCAGTCGTTCCACTGGATGGATCAGGAACTCGTCGCCGATCGGGTCCGCGGGATGCTCGAACCCGACGGCGCCTGGGTCCACGTGGGCGCGACGACGCATCGCGGTATCGAAGGAGAGCACGAGCTGCCGCACCCGCGGCCGCCGTGGGATGCGATCGACGCGCTGGTGACGCGTTACCTCGGTCCGGTACGACGTGCCGGCCAGAGCGTGCTGCCGACGGGAACGCGGCCAGGTGAAGAAGTGGTCATGCAGGCCGCCGGGTATCGCGGGCCGACGCGGGTAGTCGTCGGTGGCAACGAAGTCGAGGAGCGCACGGTGGACGACGTCGTCGCGGCGGTCTTCTCACTGTCCAGCTCGACACCGCATCTGCTCGGCTCGCAACTGCCGGCCTTCGAGACCGACCTGCGCGAACTGCTCGGCAAAGCCTCTGACAACGGCCTACTCTCCGAGCAACGCCGGGAGATCGAAGCCGTCATCTGGCGCTGACGCCTGCCGTTCGAGGGGGCTGACCCCCCTCGAACGGCACGGGATGTCAGGACTGGTTGTCCGGGATGTCGTCGTTCTCGCCGTCGAGGTTGTCCAGCTGGTCCTTGGCGAAATCGGTGCCCTGATCGATCTTGTCGCCGTACTTGCCGCCGGTCTTCTCGTCGGCGAAGTCACCGGCCTTGTCGAGGCCCTCGCCGACCTTGTCGCCGTGCTCGTTGACGAGATCGGCGGCCTTGTCCTTCATGTTGTCGAACATGCCCATCGTCTTTCCCCGTTCTGTCGATGGTTGCCTTGTACTAGCAAGGCCGTTATTACCCGATCGGAGGGATCCCACACAAGGGGTGATCACCCGGCAAACGGATTCCGGTCCGCTTGCAGCGCCGGCAGCACAGCGCCCGCGAACACGCCGTACAGGTGTCGCTGGAACATCGGGCCGAAGCTGATCCGGGCCACCCCTCGCGCTGTGTAGTCGGCGATCGAGTGCGCGCCCTGTCCGTACGCAACGTTCACCGGACCGTCGATCTGTGTCGTCAACGTTGCAATCAGATCGAGCTCACCGACCCCGATCGGGTACACGCAGTCGGCGCCCGCCGCGAGGTACCGGTCCCCGCGATCGAGCGCGGTCTGTAACTGTTCCTCCGCCGAACCGGCCTTGCGGATGAAGGCATCGATGCGGGCGTTGATGACGAGCTCGTCCCCGGCCGCGGCCCGAACCGCGGCGAGGAAGTCGGCCTGCTCGGACGGGTCAACCATCTCTCCGGTAGCGGGATCGGAGTCCTCGAGGTTGAGCCCGACCGCGCCGGTGGCGAGGAAACGTTCGACCAGTTCGGCCGGTGCCAGCCGGTATCCGCGCTCGAAGTCGACCGTGACCGGCACGGACACCGAGCGAGCGATGTGGCTCGCAGCAGCGAGTACGTCGTCGACCGGCACGTTCTCGCCGTCGTCGTACCCGAGGATCGCGGCCGTAGCGTTGCTGCTGGTGGCGACCGCGCCGAAACCGGCCGCCTCGACCACCCGCGCCGACGCCGCGTCCCAGGCGTTCGGTACGACGAGCGGACTACCGGGAACATGCAGCTCTCGCAGAGTAGTTGCCAATGACATCGAAATCAGCTCCTGTGGATCAAAGGCAGCCCGAAGGCTGGGAACAAAGCAGGTTGGTGGAAGGCGAGCACCGCCGAGATGCCCGCAGAAGTCAGCGTGAGCACCTTGACCGAGTGCGCGTGGTACTGGCCGTCCGAGCCGTGGATGTAGAGCGCGAAGGCCGGCTGGCCGTTCGCCGAGGTCTCGACCAGCGCGCGCCGGTCCGCCCCGGGCCGCAGCTTCGAGTCGAGCAGCCGCAGTACGTCGCCCCGCCCGCTGAACCAGGTCGGGATCGGCGGCATCTCCCACCGCGCGTCCTCGGTGAACAGACCTTCCAGTACGACGAGATCCTTGCTCTCCATCGCCGCCTGGAACTGGTCGAGCAGCGCCCGCCGCAGCGGCTCGTGTGGTTCGCGCAGCTCGTCCTCGCGCGGCCTCAGCCGGGCGAGCTCGGCACGCGCCCGCTGCAGCGAGCTGTTCACGGCCGCGGTCGTTGTGTCGAGCAACGAAGCGACATCGGCTGCCGGCCAGGTGAGTACTTCACGCAGGATCAGTACGGCGCGTTGCCGGGGCGGAAGATGTTGCATGGCGGCAACCATTGCCAGCCGCAAGCTCTGCCGGTCGCCGACCACCGTGGCCGGATCCGCCCCCAGTAACTGATCCGGGAACGGCTCCAGCCACGGCACCTCGAGCGCTTGGGCGTGCAGGTCCTCCGGGTCGTTGCCCGGGGCACCCAGCGCCGACGGGACGACCCGGCGGCTGCTGTGTTGCAGGAGGTTCAGGCACACGTTGGTGGCGATCCGGTACAACCAGGTGCGGATCGTCGAACGGTGCTCGAAGTCCGCATGACCCCGCCAGGCGCGCAGGTACGTCTCCTGGACCGCGTCCTCGGCGTCGTGCAGCGAGCCGAGCATCCGGTAGCAGTGCGCCACCAGCTCGCCCCGGTGCTGTGCGAACTCCTCCTCGAGGTTCATCAGACTCCTTCCACCACCAACTCGCCGGCCCGGTCATCGGTACGACGACGCCGCGCTGCGACCGCGAAGCCCGAGAGTGCCCCGAGCAACGACAGTACGCCGCCACCGGCGAGTGCCCGGGCGAATCCGTCACCCGTGTAACCACCGGCCGCGGTGAACACCGATCCGAGTACGGCGACCCCGGCCGCGCCGCCGAGCTGACGGTTCATGCTGTAGATACCGGACGCGATACCGACGGCGTCCCGCGGCAGCGCCGACATCGCCGCGCTCTGCGCCGCCGGCATCGCCAGCGAGATCCCGCAGCCGCAGATCACGAGCGGCGCGACGAGTTCGTAGTACTGATCGGCGCCTCGGCTGAGCCAGAGCATGCCGATCGTCTGCAGCGTCATACCGATCACGACCAGCGGACGTTCACCGACGCGATCGACCAGCCGGCCCGCGATCGGCCCGACGATGAAGAGCGTGGCCGTCCAGGGGAGCAGTTGCAGTCCCGCCTTGAACGGCGCCGATCCGAGCTCGGCCTGCATGTACTGCGAGAGGAAGAAGACTGCGCTGATCAGCGCAGCGGTGAGGAAGAAGCCGGCCGAGTTCGCCGCGGTGAACGTCCGGTTCCGGAAGAACGCGAGCGGAATCATCGCGTGATCGGTACGCCGCTCCCATAGCCCGAACGCGACGAGCATCACGACCCCGACCGCGAACGCCGTGAGTACTTCGGCACTCGTCCAGCCCGCCGACTCGCCACGCACCGTGCCCCAGACCAGCCCGAGTACGGCGAGGCTGATCAGCACCGCGCCGATCAGATCCAACCGCCGCGCGGGCCCGGTGCTCTCCGGGATCTTCGCCAGTACCAAGGCGATGGCGACCACGCCGATCGGCACGTTGATCCAGAAGATCCATTGCCAGGACAGCCCTTCGGTCACCGCGCCGCCGATCAGCGGTCCGCCGAGGACGGCGATACCGGTCACGCCGCTGAACACGCCGATCGCCTGACCGCGTCGCTCCGGCGGGAACGCCGCGCCGAGCAGGCCCATCGCCAACGGCATCACCATCGCCGCACCGACGCCCTGCACGGCCCTGGCCGCGATCAGGAACGGGAGGGATGTGGCCAGCGCGCAGGCGACGGACGCGGCGGTGAAGAGCGCCAGTCCGGCCGCGTAGGTACGTCGCCGGCCCAGACGGTCGCCGATCGCGGCGGCCGTCATCAGAAGCATCGCGAAACTCAATCCATAGGCGTTGACCGTCCACTCGAGCTGCTCGGCCGAGGCGCCGAGGTCACTCCGGATCGTGGTCAGAGCCGCAGCGACCACGAGGGTGTCCAACGCGACCATGACCGACCCCAGGGAGGTCAGTCCTAGAACCCATCGTTGTTGACCTGTCATTCGTGCAGAAGATTGCTTCACACCAATACAGACCAGCGCCGAGGGCCGAACTCATCGCTGCGATGAGAACAAGTTTTCAGCGCTCGGGCCGGGCCTCGACCTGGATCACCGTCTGCTGACCGACCGCGACCAGCGTCCGGCGGGCACCCGCGACCGCGAAGACCTCCAGTTTGCAGATCGTCAGCGTCCGGCCGGGCTTGATCACCGTGCCCACGGCCTCGAGCCGCTCGCCTTCGGCCGGGGCGAGCAGGTTGATCTTGAACTCGACCGTGAGCACCGTCGTGCCCTCGGGGAACAGCGTGAACGCCGCATATCCACCGGCGCTGTCCGCGATCGAGCTGGTCGCGCCGGCGTGGAAGTATCCGTGCTGCTGCGTGACCTCGGGCCGGCTCGGCAGCTCGATCCGCACCTCGCCCGCCCCGACGTACGAGATCCGCGCCCCGAGATGCTCCATCAGCCCTTGTCGGTCGAAGCTCTCCCGGACCCGCGCCTCAGCAGCCTCCGTCATGCCCGGAGAGTACTAGGCCAGCGGGACCAGGGCGGCGGCCGGCAAGGTAGGGGTGCGGGAGCCGCCATCAGGTTCGACGGTCAGGCCGAACGTTGCCATTCCGGTGGTGGAGCCGTTGATGACCTGGGTGATGTCGCCGCTGGCGAGGCCGATCGAGGTGGCCTTGTTCGACGGGTCCATCATCCACAGCTGCCAGGTTCGGTCCTTGGGCAGTTTGGGCAGATCGCGCAGTACGACGACCGACTTGTCGGCTTTGGTGGAGAGGACGACCGTGGCTTGGCCGCCGCCTTCGACGGTGCCGTGGACGGTGCGTGCGTCGGGCTGGGCCAGTACTGCGGCCATCTGCTGGTTCGCGCTCTCCGCGGCGGTGCGGTCCTGGTACTGGTCGATCGCGACACCGCCGGCGGCAGCCACCGCGAGTGCCGCTGCGGCCAGGGCGAGCACCGAGCGTCGGGTGAAGCGCTGGACCTTCGACGTCGAGCTGACGACGGGGACCTGCGGGGGCAGTTGGCGGACGTCCTCGATGGCGGCCATCACGTTCGCCTTCAGGCTGGGTGGCGGCGGGGTCGAGACCTGGGTGGCGAGCTTGACCGCGGCTGTGCGGAGTTCGGCGACCTCTGCCGTGCAGAACGTGCAGACGGCGAGGTGGGCCTCGAAATGCGCTCGTTCGTCCTCGGGCAGTGCGTCGAGGACATAAGGGCCGGCCAAGGTGTGCACGTCCGGTTCTGTCATGGCCGTTCCCCCTTTGCAGATCCTAGGCAGTCGCGCAGACGGATCAGGCCGTCGCGCATCCTCGCCTTGATGGTCGGGAGTTTCGCCCCGAGTTGATGGGCGACCTCCGGGTAGGTGTATCCGTTGTAGTACGCCAGTTCGATCGACTCACGTTGCAGCTCGGTCAGCGACCCGAGGCAGCGGCGTACCTGCTCTGCCTCGAGCCGCGTGCTGACCGTATCCGCGACCTGGTCGAAGTCGACCTCGACGGACCGGGCGCCGGCCAGGTCGGTCCGGTCCGCCGAGGCCTGCTCGGAGCGCACCCGGTCGACTGCCCGGCGGTGCGCGATGGTGAGGATCCACGAGTGCGCCGAACCACGATCGGCGTCGTACCTGGTGGCCGTTCGCCAGACGTCGATCATCACCTCCTGCGTGACTTCCTCCGACTGGGCCGGGTTACGCAGGATCCGGCGTACCAGGCCGAACACCCAGGGGGCGACCCGGTCGTAGAGCGCGCTGAACGCGGCCGTGTCACCGGTCGCGGTCAGCGCCAGGAGGTCTCCGTCGGATCGGTTGGGCGATCCGACGGGCCAGGGAAGCGCGGTGGGTTCGGTCACGGGTCAGCTTGCCGGGGGCATCAGCACGGAGTCGATGAGGTACACGGTAGCGTTCGCGGTCCGGACGCCGCCGCAGATCACGTTCGCGCCGTTCACCTTCAGGCTGTTGCCCGAGCCGGAGACCGTGACGTCCTGCTTCTCGACGGTCGCGTGCGTGCCGACCACCGCGGACGGGTCGAGCTGGCCGGCGACCACGTGGTACGTGAGGATCTTGGTCAGCAGCGCGTCGTTCGTCTTCAGCGTGTTGACGGTGGCGGTCGGGATCTTCGCGAAGGCCGTGTCGACCGGCGCGAAGACGGTGAACTCGCCGCCGTTGAGCGTCGAGACCAGGTCGACCTTCGGGTTCAGCTTGCCGGAAACGGCCGCGACCAGGGTCGTCAGCAGCGGGTTGCCCGAGGCAGCGGTGGCTACCGGGGCGGCCGCCATACCGTCGATCGAGCCGGCGCCGCTCGGGTTGGCCTTCGCGTAGCCGGCGCAGCCCGGGCCGACCAGGTCGCTCGCGGCGTCGCTCATGGCCGGGGTGGTGGCACTCGCGGACGGAGCGCTGGACGAGCTTGCCGGAGCGCTGGAGCTGCTGTTGTCGTTCGAACCACCGCAGGCGGACGCGGTCACGGCGAGGGCCAGCGCGCTGAGGGCGAGGCCGGCGCGGGTGAGTTGCTTGGACATGAGGTGACTCTTTCCTGACGAGGTTGTTGCTGACACCGGTACTTCGGAGCCGCTCGCAGGCCGGATGGGTTCGAGATTTTTGAAAGTGAACAGACGTGCACCCGGTCCGGCGTACAGTCGCCAGCCGTCCTGGACTGTTGCCTGGAGAGAGAGGGAAGAAAGTGCTGCGAAAGCTGATCACCGGGGTCGTGGCCGCGAGCGCGGTGGGCGGGTTCGTTCTGGCGGCACCGGCGGCGAATGCTGCCCCGGCCGTGCATGAAGCTGTTGCGAACCGGGCGGCGACGTTCGACGGGCTGACCGAGTTGATGATCCAGCGGATCGTGATCGGTGACGACGTGGCGGCGTCGAAGTACTTCAGCGGGAAGCCGGTCGACGACCCGGTCCGCGAGCAGCAGATCCTCGACTCGGTCCGGCAGTCAGCCGTTCAGCTGGGCATCGACCCGGACTCCACCGCGGCGTTCTTCCAGGCGCAGATCGATGCGAGCAAGGTCGTCCAGCGCGGTCTGCTGGCGTACTGGGCGGCGCATCCGGACAAGGCTCCGACCAGCGGCCCGGATCTCAACGTCATCCGCGAGAAGCTCGACGCGCTGACCACGCAGCTGCTGGCCGAGCTGGTCCGCGTCGACCACCTCCGCCAGACCGGCCTCCGCTGCGACATCTCGCTCGTCGTGTCCACCGCGACCGGCGAGATCCGCCACCACCTGGACGCGCTGCACCGTCAGGCCGTGCGGACGGCATCAGCCACTGTTTGTTAGCCCATGCGAGCGAGGGCGGCCTCGGTGAGCTCGTACTTGAGCGGCTCGCCGGCTGTGTATCGCTCGATCTCGGCGGCCGTGATCTCGCCCATCTCGAGATAGCACTCGACGGTCGCCGCAGCCTGGTGCGGCGTCAGCAGGACGTTCGCGAGGCTCCGGTACAGGCTGTCGGCCGGTAGCGGCTCCTCGTCGAAAACATCCAGCGCTGCGTCGATGCGGCCGGTCTGGAGCTCGTCGAGGAGCGCGGCCGAGTCGATCAACCAGGAGCGAGCCGTGTTGACGAGCGACGATCCGTCGGGCATGAGCGCGAGCTCGCGGGCGCCGATCATGTGATGCGTCTCGGGCAGCGTCGGCGCGTGCAGGGCGACAACCCGGCTGGTGCGGAGCAGGTCGTCCAGCGTGGTCCGTTGTACGCCGAGCTGGGCCGCGCGATCGTCGGTCAGATAGGGGTCGTAGACGACGACCTCAGCGCCTAGCGCTACCAGCATCCGGATGTACTCGACGCCGGTCCGCGATGCCCCGACCACCCCGATCTGCGATGACGTGAGCCCGTGCTGCGGAGGCGCGTCGTCCCGCCACGCGCCGTCGTGCATCTGGTGGTCGAAGCGATGGATCCGGTGCAGCAGGCTCAAGGTGAACGCGAGCGACACCTCGGCCACCGGCTCCGCCATGGCCTGCCCGGCCTGCGTGATCCGCAGTCCACGCCGGAACACCTCGTCGGTGACGAAGTGCTTCACCGACGACGCACTGTGCGCGATCAACCGCAACCGATCCGCATGATCCAGCACCTCAGCGGTCAACGGCGTCGCGCCCCACGACGTGATCAGTACGTCGGCCCCGGGCAGCGCCGCCGTCAACACGGTCGCGTCACCAGGGTCATCGAGTACGACGACGTCCCCGAGCGCCTCCAGCCGCGCGACGCTCGCCGCCCCGAACACCATGTCCCGGAACGACGGCGTCGCCGCCAGCACAATCCTCAGCTTTTCGGCCATGACCGAATGCTAGTTCACCGAGACGTCGTCCAGCAGGAACGTCGTCGGGGCCCCTTCGTTCTCCGTGCTGGTCCAGTCCAGCGTGACCGTCCGGCCCCGGTACGGCGTGAGGTCGACCGACTGCGTCACGTACGACGGCGTACTGCGGCTGAACGTCTTCACCGCGTGATCGTCGACGGTCAGCTGCAGCACGTCATCGCCACCGGCGACCCGCAGCGCGAATCGCAGAGTCGGATGCCCGAACGACGGGACGCTCACCCGCTGGCTGAGCGAGTCGGTGTGCGTCGTACCGGTCCCGCCGAGCCAGGCGTACCCGAGCCCGTTGTGGCTGTACTGACCGTCGGCACGGATCAGGTCCGGCGTCTCGGTCCAGCCGCCGTTCCCGGATTCGAAGTCGCCGTTGACCACGGCGTTCTTCCGGGTGCTCACCACCCAGCTGATCACGGTGTTGCCGCGCGCCTTGGTGGAATCGGTTGCTGTCACCGTCGCGGAGTAGGTTCCGGGTGTGGTCGGCCGTCCGTAGATGATCCCGCTCAGCGCATCGATCCGGAGGCCGGCGGGCAGACCGGTTGCCGAGAACCGCACGAGGCCGTGGCCCGTGTCGGTCGCGCGTGCCCGCAGTACGACGACATCGCCGGCCGCGTTGAATTGCTGCGTCGGTGCGGAGACCGTGATCCGGTTGGCCTTGGTCGGCGAGGTCAGCGCGCGGGTGCCGATCGGCGTACCGAGGCCGGTGGGGCCGTCCCAGCCCGGCTGCGCGGTGCACAGCGCAGCCGGCGTACACGAGCCGTTGTTGCCTTCGACAACATCGTTGAGGTTGCCGGTGGCCCCGTAGGGGTATCCGGCCGGACGGGAGTCCGGAGCGGGGTCACCGGCAAGTGCGTAGGTCGCGGCGATGACCGGGGCGGCGGCGCTGGTTCCGCCGTACACGGCCCAGCCGGAGCCTCCGGTGGTTTGGTATACCGCGACACCAGTGGCCGGGTCGGCGATCGCCGAGACGTCCGCGATCGCGCGCTTCGAGCAGGTCGTTGCCGGGATCACCGACTGCCAGCTCGGCTTGGCGATCAGGCTCGAGCAGCCCGATCCGGTGCCTTGACCCGGTCCGTTGTTCCAGACCGTCTCGGTCCAGCCGCGGGTCGACTCGTCCTTGGTCAGCGTCGTACCGCCGATCGCGGTGGTGGCCGCCGAGCTGGCGGGGTAGGAGACACCGGCGTCGTAGTCGTAGTCGCCGGTGGACGCCGCGTACACGACACCGCGCGGGTTGAAGTACAGCTTGTCGAGCTCGGCCAGGTCGGACGACTCCGGTCCGCCCCAGCTCAGCGAGACGAACTTCGCGCCCAGGTCGTTGGCGGTCTTGACGGCCTTCAGCAGGTCATCGCTCGGGGAGTCGGACTCGATCAGCGTGATGCCGCAGTTCGGGCAGATCGCCGACACCATGTCGAGGTCGAGCGAGATCTCGCCGGACCACGACCGCGACGGCGCGGGCAGGGGACTCGGCAGGCCGTCCTGGTTCAGCTTCTGGAAGCAGCCGTTCGCGGTCGTGCACGCCGGCAGCCCGAACTGCTTGCGGTATACCGCGAGGTCGGCCTCGGCGGTCGGGTCGTCGTACGCGTCGACGATGTAGACCCGTTGCCCTTGGCCCGCCGTTGCCGAGGGCAACTTGTACGCCGACTGCAGGTCGGCCGGACCGTACCCGGCCGGCGTGTCGGTCAGCGCCTTGGCGCGGAAGCCCAGGTCGGCACGGCGCTGCGCGAAGCAGGTGTACTCGCCCGGCTTGACGTTCTGGTCGCAGCTCGCGACCACCTTCGGCGACTCTTGGGTATCCGCGGCCGCCGCCGTCGTCGAGCCAGCGACGAGGACGAGGGCGAGCGGGACCGCCAACCGGCGCAATGAGATCACTGTTCTACTCCTGGATGGGATCGGCGTCACGCCGCGACGAGAGTGGTCTGCTGCCAGCTCGCGCCGGCGTCATGGCTCACCCAGAGCTGCGTGTTCTGGGTGTACGCCGCATCGCGCTCGACGACCCACGCCGTCGTACCGGACTGCTGGACCAGGTCGTGGATGTGCTCGCTGTTCTCGAGCCATTCCTGGTCGATGCGCCACGACTTCGACAGCGTCGGCCGGTTGTACACGAGGCTCGCGGTGAGCGTGCTGAGCATGACCGCGCCGTCCGGTCCGACCGACAGTTGGCCGGCCAGACCGAGTCCGCCGGGAATCGCGTCGTACCGGAAGGTCTTGCCGCCGTCGCCGGAGACGAGGAGGGTCTTGTCGGAGTGGCCGCGGCCGAAGTTCGCCATGCAGAGCGCGTAGACGCGCCCCGGGCCGTTGGTCGCGAGGTCGGTGATGGTCGCGTCCTCGGCGTCGGCACAGGTGACCGTGCTCGTCGGCCGGACTGTGCCGTTGCGGATCGTGGACAGCCGGCCCGGGCCGACGAACGGTGCGGTCAGGAAGTAGACGGTCGACCCTTCGGCGTCCATCGCTACGTGATCGTCGGCCGCGACCGGGATGGCGAGCTGCTTCCAGCCGGTGGACTTGCCGGCGGGTGCGCGCCAGACCTTCAGCGGGCGGTCGTCGCAGATGCCGGTGCCGATCTCGCAGCCGGAGGTTACGAGGTAGGTGCCGTCGGGGGCAGCGAGCAGGTTGAGGACCTTGGCCTCGCCGCCGGGCAACGGGACCTGCGTCCACGTCTTGCCGCCGTCCTTGGTGGCCTCGAGGTACGGGTCGTACGCCCAGCCGAACTTCGCGTTGGCGAACTGCAGGCTGGTCAGACCCGGCTCGCCGCTCTTCGCCAGCCCGTTGTGCGTGCGGCCGGCGGCGGTCCAGGTCTTGCCGCCGTTGTGGGTAGCAAGTACCTCGGCCGGACAGGTCGCCGTACCGCAGGCGACGCCGCCGAGCACGTAGCCGTCGGTCTGGGTCGGCCAGACGATCGACTGCGGAGCGAAGGCAGGCTCGGTCGGATCGGCGGTCGCGACGTCGGCTCCGGAGCCGACCAGAAGCGCGGTGACCACGGCGCCGATCAACGCGATTGTCTTGCGGCCAGCATGCAGACGCACAGTTCACTCCTCGGACAGGCGACGTTTCCTGGGACACGCTAAGCCCTGATCTCGCGATCAGGTCGCCCATTCCGGCCAAACGCCGATCCCGGCCAACTACGCTCAGCAGGTGGCTGATTGGGAAGCAGTTGGGTTGTCAGGAATCGACGCTCAGGTCTATCGCCAGCTGCTCCGGGATCCGGGGATGCCGGTGGAGCAGCTCGGGGAGATTCTCGAGTTGCCGGATATCGCGGAGGCGGTTGAGCGGCTCGTTGCGGCCGGATTGGTGCGGAGTGGTTCGGAGAGCGCGCCGGCTCCGGTCGACCCGCGGTCCGGGCTGGGGATGCTCGTCCGCGAAAGACGGGCCGCGCTGGACGGGGTCGCGGCGATGACCGATCAGCTCGCCCGCGAGTTCAGCGCCGGCCAGTTGCAGGCCGAGCCGAGCCGGCTGATCGAGATTGCGGTCGGCCGGGACGCGATCGAGGCGCGGATCGACGACATGCTGCGCGGTGCGACGCAGCAGGCGGTCGGCACGGACACCCCGCCGTACGTCGCTGATGGGAGCGCGCAGGTGTCGGGCGCGGAGTTGGCGTTGCTCGATCGTGGGGTGCGGTTCCGGTCGATCTATGCGGCCGAGGTGCTCGATCATCCGGGGTGGGTTGAGCGGTTGCGGTCGATGGGCGAGCGCGGGGAGCAGTCGCGGGTGTTGCCGCAGGTGCCTGTGAAGCTGCTGATCGTTGATGGGACGACGGCGATCCTCCCGTTGGCGGGTGGGCCGTCGACGCCGGGGCAGGCGCGGGCGGTTGTTGTGTCCGACTCGGCGCTGACGAGTGCGCTGCAGGTGTTGTTCGATCAGTTGTGGAATCAGGCGACGCCGTTGCGGTTGTCGGAGAATGCGGATCCGAACACGACTCTGATCAACCTGCTGGCGAGTGGGATGAAGGACGAGGCGATCGCGCGTCAGCTCGGGGTGAGTGGGCGGACGTTGCGGCGGCGGATCGCACAGGTACAGGAACAGCTCGGCGCCACCAGCCGCTTCCAGGCCGGCCTCCAAGCAGGCCGCCACGGCTGGAGCTAGGCCGCGGGTAGAGCTGAGCCGCGGCGGGGAGCTAGGCCGCGGCGGCGCGGCGGCTGGCGCGGGTGACCAGCAGGTGCAGAGTGACCGTGATCGCGAGAATGACCCCGGCGACCCCGAGCAGACCATCCGGCGATGATCCGGCCGTCAACGCGACACCACCGAGCGCGCTGCCGAGTGCCGACCCGAGCGAGATCGCGCTCCCGTTCAACGCGATCACGATCGTCGCCGACTCCGGCGCCATCGTCGCCAACCGCGCCTGCTGCGGAACAGCCCCGCCACCATTCCCCACACCCGCAGAGAAGAACCAGACCAATCCCCACACCGCAGCCACGACGGCCGGCGCAAACATCAGCGCCACCATCCCGAGAATCGAGTTCAGCAGCAGGCCGATCAACACCACTGTCAGGACCCGGATAGCGCTGAACCGATCGACGAGTCGGCCGGTGATCGCATTGCCGGCCATGCTCGAGACGCCGTACCCGAACATGATCAGGATGATCGCCCAGTGCGCATGGAAATGCGGACCGAGGATCAGCGTCGCGTACGTGAAGCAGGTGTAGCTGCTGCACAGAATGCCCGTCGTGACCAGCAACCCGGCGAGAAGACGCGGCTGCTTGAGCGGCCGCAGTCGATCGACGAGCGTCCCGCCGGGCAGGTGCAGCTGGGGGAGCCGGAGCAGGATGCCGACCAGCGCGATCGTGCCGACCACCGCGACCATGATCATCGGCAACCGCCAGCTCGACTGCCCGATCACCAGGCCGATCGGTACACCGAGAGCGGTCGCGGTCATCCAGCCGCCCAGGACGAACGACAGCGCCTTGCCGTGGTGCTCGGGCGGCGTCAGCGCGATCACGTACCCGGTGACGGCCGCGTTCAGCAGGCAGCCGCCGAGCGCCGCGATCACCCGGCCGCCGAGCGCGATCGGGTAGTTCGTCGCGATCCCGACGATCAGGTTGCCGAGCACGAACACGGCCAGCGCGAGCGCGATCGTCGTACGGCGTTCCCAGCGTGACGTCAGCGTGCCGAGGACGGGACCGGCGAGCGCGGCGGTGAACGCGAACACCGACATCAACTGCCCGGCCGCAGCCGCGGTGACGCTCAGGTCGCCGGCGATCTGCGGAAGCAGACCGGCCAGCACGTACCCGTCGATCCCCATCGAGAACGTCGCAACCGCCAGCCAGATGAACGGACGGTACGAGAACCCCTGCCCGTCCACCGCGCCCGCGGCCCGCGTCTGCGTCATCTGGATATCTCACCCCGAGCGGCACACTCCGGGCAAGAGGAATCTGATCAAATCTGCCAAAAAGCCCCTACCTGTGATCACCCATGGTCAAGACAGCGACCGTCTTGACCGGTGAGACCGGGACCCGAATGTCCAGTCGAAAAGTAATCTTTCAGGTGTGACGACTGCGGAGAGTTCCTACCGGCTGCGCTACGGATCGAGTACGGCGTTCGCGCCTCCGGCGGTGTGGAACGACGTCATCGCGCAGCAGCTCGCGCATCGATCCGTGCGGTCCTACCGGCCGGATCCGGTGCCCGCTGACACGTTGGCGGCGTTGATCGCGGCCGCACAGTCCGCCCCGACGTCCGGGAACCTGCAGCTGTGGAGCGTGGTCGCGGTCCAGGACGAGGTACGTCGTACCCGGTTGGCGGAGCTGGCGGGGGAGCAGGAGTTCATCGCGCAAGCGCCGTTGTTCCTGGTGTGGCTGGCCGATCTGGCCAGGGCGCGACACATCACCACCGAGATCGGATCGGCAACGGCAGAGGCCGCGGACTTCGTCGAGGCGGCGCTGCTCGCGTTCGTCGACGTCGCACTCGCCGCGCAGAACGCTGCGCTGGCAGCCGAGTCGCTCGGGCTCGGCACGGTGTTCGTCGGCGCGATCCGTAACCGTCCGCTCGACGTCGCCGCGGAGTTGCGGCTGCCGCCGAACGTCTTCCCGGTCTTCGGCCTGACCGTGGGCTATCCGGACCAGCTCGACGAGGCCGCGGTCAAACCTCGTCTCCCGCAGGAGGCCGTCCTTCATCACGAGACGTACGAGCTCGAACCGCAGGAAGCCCATGTGCGCGCCTATGAGGAGGCGCTGAACACGTTCTACGCGAACGCCGGCCTGCCGACGAGCTGGGTCGCCCGCGTGGCCAGCCGGTTCGGGACAGTCGCCGGGCTCAAGGGCCGTGAGCACCTGCGCGAGGCCCTCAAAGTCCGCGGCTTCGAATTGCGCTGAACCATCAGGCGGGTTGTTTCATACGACCGTTTCGCCTGCTCCGTAAAGGGTTTGCCGGGCGACGCCCAGGGCACCGGATCGGACGCACGGGGATTGCGTCCGCCGGGTGAATCCCCGGCCCACAGAGGAGAGGGAAGCATGGTATTCATCCTGTGGATCATCGCGGTGATCCTTGTCGTGTCCGGAATCGTCTCGCTGTTCCGCGGCCAGGTGATGTGGGGTGCCGCCCTGATCATCATCGGTCTGCTGGTCGGCCCGGGCGGCGTGAGCATTTTCACCTGATCCAGCAATACGAATACGCAGCGGCGGACCGGGTACCGGATTGCCGTTGAGGGACGCATCCGGGCCCGCCCCGGTGCCGGTGAGCGTTGAACGCTCGTGACCATGACCGGCGCCGGGGCGTGTCCTTTCTGTCTCCTAACCGACCGACGGGCCCAGTCCGAGCGACTGCGGTGTGCTGGGGTCGGGGCTCGGCTGGTGCAGCCCTTCGTCCAACGCGCCGTACTCCGTCATCAGGGCGGCGCTGCCGCCCCACGGGGTCTGCTCCTCGGCGATCAAGGTGTTGGTCGTCAAGAGCAGGCCGGCCACCGACGCGCCGTTCTGCAGCGCGGAGCGCGCCACCCGGAGCGGGTCGATGATGCCCATCGCGAGCATGTTGCCGTACACGCCTTCCAGAGCGTCGAAGCCCTCGTCGACCCCCATCTGCGACGTACGCTCCAGCACCTCGGCGCCGGAGTAACCCGCGTTCGCGGCGATCAGGTACGCCGGTTCGCGCAGCGCCCGCCGGACGATGTCGACACCGGTCTTGTAGTCACCCTTGACGTCCAGACCGTCGAGGGCTGACGCGGCATGCAGGAGGGCCATGCCGCCGCCCGCGACGATCCCTTCCGCCATCGCGGCCCGTGTCGCAGACAGCGCGTCCTCGACCCGGTGCTGGAGCTCCTTGAGCTCGGCCGGGGTCGGCGCACCGACACGGATCACCGCAACCTTGCCCGACAACGAGCCGATCCGCTCGGTCAGGACGTCCTCGTCGACGCCGAACGTGGCCCGTTCGAGCTCCGACCGCAGCTGCGCGAGCCGGAACGCCACGTCCTTGTCGTGCCCGCTGCCCGCGACGATCGCCGTACGGTCGGCCGTGACCCGCACCTGATCCGCGCGGCCCAGCTGGTCGAGCGTCATCGTCTCGAGGCTGAATCCGGAGTGCCGGCTGTAGACCGCGCCGCCGGTGATCGCCGCGATGTCCTCCAGCTTGTGCAGCCGCCGGTCGCCGAACCCGGGTGCCTTCACGGCCACGCACTGGAACAACCCGTTGACGTGGTTGTGCACCAGCATGCTGAGCGCCGTACCTTCGAGGCTCTCGGCGATGATCACCAGCGGACGCGGCTCGCGCATGATCTTGTCCAGCAGCGGCATGATCTCCTGGACCTTGGTGATCTTCTCGCTGCACAACAGGATGTACGGGTTGTCGAGCACGGCCTGCAGGCTGCCCGGATCGGTCACCATGTACGGCGACATGTACCCGTTGTCGAACTCGAACCCCTCGACGAAGTCCACGCCCATACCGTTGATCGAGGACTCCTCGATGGTCACGATCCCGCCGTCGCCGACGGTGTGCAGCGCGTTCGCGATCACCGCGCCGACGACGTCGTCGTCGTTCGCCGAGATCGCCGCGACCCGCGCGTAGTCCTGCTCGGTCACGACCGGGTGCGCGACGTCGCGCAGCCGCTCGACCAGCTTGCCGACGGCAACGTCGATACCCCGTTTCACCAGAACGGGGTTCCCGCCGGAGCCGATCGCGTGCATGCCCTCGCGGATGATGGCCTGCGCGATCACGGTCGCCGTGGTGGTGCCGTCGCCGACGATGTCGTTGGTCTTGATCGCGGCTTCCTTGACCAGCTGGGCGCCCATGTTCTCGAACTGGTTCTTGAGGAAGATCTCCCGCGCGATCGTCACGCCGTCGTTGGTGACGACGGGCGATCCCGTGATCTTCTCCAGGATGACGTTGCGCCCCTTCGGGCCCAGCGTCGACTTCACCGCGTCTGCCAGCTGGTCAACGCCGGCCAGCAGAAGATCGCGGGCACTCTCACCGAATCTGAGTTCCTTGGCCATCAGTTCCCTCCGGAAATGGTCGTGTTACGGAACGAGGATCGCGCGGCCGCGGACCCGGCCGGCGTCGAGATCGGCGACCGCGTCAACGGCCGCGTCGAGCGGATAGGTCCGGGTGTGCAGCGTGACCTTGCCGGCCTGGGCGAGCGCCATCAGCTCGGCCAGCTCGTTGAACGTGCCGACGATGTTTCCGACGATGTTGCGCTCGGTGGAGATGATGTCCAGCGTCGGGATCTGCACCTGGCCGCCGTACCCGATGACGAAGTACGAACCGGCCCGGCCGGTCATCGCGAAACCGTCGTGCTCGGCGCCCTGCTCGGCGACGAAGTCCAGCACGACGTGTGCGCCGGCGCCGTCGGTCAGCTCCAGCACCTTCTCCACCTGCTTGCCGTCGGCAACGACCGTCTGGTCGGCGCCGAGCTGCTCGGCCAGTTTGAGCGCGTCCGGGTTGCGGTCGACGACGATGATCCGCGCCGCCGTCAACGCGGCCAGGCACTGGACGCCGATATGCCCCAGACCGCCCGCGCCGATCACCACGGCCGTCGTACCGGGAGGCAACAGTGGCAGGGCCTTCCGGACCGCGTGGTACGCCGTGATGCCCGCGTCGGCGAGCGCCGCGACATCCTGTGGTCGCGTGCTCGGGTCGAGCTTCACGCAGGCGCGGGCGGAGGTGAGGAGGTACTCCGCCATCCCCCCGTCACTGTCCAGACCCGGGAACGAGCTGTTCTCGCAATGCATGTCGTCCCCGGCGCGACAGGCATGGCACAGACCGCAGGTCGGCGTCGGGTGCAGGATGACGGTGTCGCCGACCTTGACGTTGGTGACGGCCGAGCCGATCTCGTGCACCCAGCCGGCGTTCTCGTGGCCGATCGTGTACGGGAGCGACGGGTGCATCGCCGCGTCCCACTGACCCTCGATGATGTGCAGATCGGTCCGGCACACGCCCGCGCCGCCGATCTTGACGATGACGTCCAGCGGGCCCTTGACGACCGGTTCCGGTACGTCCTCGACCACTGGTTGCTGGTGGTACCCGTGCAGTCGAACGGCCTTCATCCCTGCTCCTCCTCGCCCGCACCGGTTTCGGTGTACCGGTGCCTCAGCATGCCCCTGCAGATACCGGTGTTGGCCTCGATGCCGGTCCGGGTCAGCCGGGCCAGCCCGAGGTGTCTGGCCGCCGCGGGTGCGGCGATCGCCTCGCCGGTCGCGACGTCGATGAGCAGCGGTGCGTCCGGTCCGGTCGGCAGCCCGAGTTCGGACCGGCGACGCAGCAGCCGGTCGAGCTCGGCCGACGGCGGTACGTCGGCGATCGTCAGCCGCGCGACCTCCGCCGGATCGGTGCCAGAAGCAACAAAAGGCCGGCAGACCTGATCGGTCCCGGCCAGCACCGCCTTGGCGACGAACGTACGGCGTAACTCGTCGAGCTCCGCCGCCGCCTCGCCGTCGAACGAGGCGACGAACCCCGCCCGCGCCGCCACCCCCGCATTGATCTGGGCGGCGGCGAAATGATCCTCCAGAGCCACGTCGACCGACCGCACGGCGGGCAGCGCCGACACCACGTCGTACGCGTCGGCGACCATCAGGAACGCGAAGTTCGGCGCACAGAAGTAGGTCGGCAGCCGCAACCGCACGACCACGTCGCCGGCGGCCGACACGACGCAGGTCGAGACGAATCCCAGCGTCGTGATCGGCTCGTCCAGCTCCGGGTCCCGGACCGCACCGAGTGCGTCCAGGACCCGGTCCTTCTCGGCGATGACTGCCGTCATCAGGACGCGACCAGCTTCGAGTCGTCCTGTGCGGCGGGGGTGTCCTCCTTCAGTTGCAGCTCGTCCGGCACCTTGATGTCGTAGAGCTTGGCCGCGTTCAGCCCGAGGATCTTCTTCTTCCCGTCCACCCCGAGCCGCGGGTAGTCCGCGAACTCCGGCTGGTCGGGGAACTCCCAGTCCACGAAGCCCTCGATCTGCCACTTCGGCTCCCAGATGCCGTAGTCGCTGCCGAACGTCATCTTGTCCTCGCCGACCCAGAACAGCAGTTCGCCCATCACCTTGGCGAAGAACTGCGGCCGCGCGTGCATCAGCCCGCCGATGACGACCGACAGACCGGCGTACACGTTGGGCTCCTGGGTGGCCATGAAGCAGAAGTCCTCGATCCGCGGCAGGCCGACGTGCTCGACGATGAAGTTGAGCTCGGGGAAGTCGGTCGCGGCGTGGTCGACATCGGAGACGTCGAACGCGTCCTTGTCCAGCGGCCAGATCGTAGGGCCCTTGTGGACGTGGATGTTCTTGATCCCGAGTTCCTGCGCTTTGGCGAGGTACGTGTACGCCGCCGGGTCGGTCAACTTGTAACCGCGGGATCCGGCGTTCCACTCTGCCGTGTAGAGCTTGACCCCCTTCGAGCCGTACCGCTCGACGTTGCGCGCCAGCTCTTCCAGGCCGGCGTCACCGTCGCGCGGGTCGAACCGGGTGTTCAGCACGAACATGCCCGGGTGCTTCTCGCCGAGATTGGCGTTCTGCTCGGTGGTGTTGAAACCCTCCGTGTACCACTCCTTCAGGTACGTCGGCTGGAACACCGCGACGTCCACGTAGCCGTCCTCGAAGACGTCCTTCATCAGGTCGTCCTCGGTGTAGCTCATGAACTTCTCGATCGTCCAGTGGGTCTCCTTCGGGCCGAGGCTCTGGTACGCGTGGAAGCATTCGATCCAGCCCTTCGCGTACTGCTCCGCACCCTTCACCCAGTTGTCCGGGCCGGCCTTCCACATGTGCATGTGGCTGTCGACCACGAAGTACTTCTCACCATTCTTCTCGTACACGAAAGAGACCCCCTGGTCAGCTGGATGCGGTCAGGTCGAAGCCGATGTACTCGGCGGCGTCCTCGGGGTTGGCGAACATGATCGTCCGGTCGTCGAGGTGGACCATGCGCCCGTAGTGGGTCGACATGTTCTCCTCGAACTCGGCCTGGTCGAAGTACCCGGGCTCCTCGCCGAGCGCCTCGGAGATGTCGTCGTAGACGAAGTCCATCCGGTTGATCGCGTCGACCCGGATCATCGACGGCAGGTGCGTCACGGTGACGTTGTCCTGACCGGTCATCACCTCAGCGACAACCGCGCCGACCTGGTTGTTCATCAGCGTCACGCCGCACTTGTTGGACGCGGTGTTGTCCTGCTTGAACGGGCTTTCCGCGGTGGTGAACGTGCTGGTCACAGTGACAGCTCCTTCGGTTCCTCGAGGCCCAGCGAGGTGACGATGCCGCTGAACCGGCTCTTGACCCGGTCGAGGCCGTCCTCGAACCGTGGCGGTTTCGCGTCCGGCTGCGACCACAGCGGCTGCAGTGCACGGGCCGCGCGGAGCGACTCCGCGGTCCACTTCGCCGCCCAGTCCTGCAGGATCGACTTGTTGTGGTCCGCGAACTCCTTGTCGTTGGTGAGCAGCTCGAACATCGCCGTGGTGTAGCGCAGGTCGCGCTCGGCGAAGTCGTACTCCGCCGCGCCGACGACCGTCGGGGTGACGAAGTCGCCGTTCCGCGGGGATGCCTGCTGCACCAGCTGGCTGCGGAACAGTTCACCGACGAGCGGCTCGAACACGACGTTCGACGCGAAGATCGCCTCGCACCAGTCGTCGATCCCGGTCAGCTGCTCGGCGACGTCGCGCACGCCCTGCCAGGCCGGGTCGCTGTTCCAGGTCTCCAGGTGCGCGGTGCCGTCGAAGCCCTCGATCTCCTCGGACAGCGTGAGGTTGTACAGCGCGAGGTCTTGCGCGGCGCGGATCCGGTGCATGCTGTTCACCGAGATCGCGTTGTTGTGCATGTTCGTCGGTGCGCGCCGGTTCGCGTTCGCGTACAGGTACAGGCCGAGGCCGTGGTCGACATGCATCCAGGCGCCGACGTGCTGCTCGACGAAGCGGACCCAGTTCGTGTTCCACTGCTCGAAGGCCTTCGACTGCTTGGCGGCCTCGACGTTCTGGGTGACCTGGCGGACCACGTTCGAGTTGTACCGGTAGAGGGTGAGCTCCCACTCCTCGTTCGGGTCGCGGAACTCGTGCCAGCCGGTGGCCGGCCATTCCTTCACGAACAGGCCGCCGGTACCCGGGCCACGCTGCGGGCTGGGCTTGTCCGAGCCCCAGGCCTTCAGCACGGTCCAGTCCAGCGGGTATCCGCCGCGCCCGTCGGAGAAGCCGTACAACCAGCCCTGGCTGAGGTAGTGCCGCGGGTCGGGCTGTACGTCGACCGTGACGTCCTCGTAGTGGGTCTGCTTGCGCTTCTGCGGTGTGTAGTAGTTGTACCGCCGCGAGGTCGAGTCCGGGAACTCGCGGGCGCCCGCCTCGGCATCGGTGAAGACCGGCTTGGGCACGCTGCGTTCGGTCTTAGGTGAGTCCTGTGTGGTGGTCATCGGCTTCCTGCCTCCAGCACTTCCGAGTCACCGGCGTCGCCGGTCGTGGTGAACTTGTCGTAGTAGATGTGCTTGGTCGCGATCCCGAGCCGTTCGAGCAGCGGGATCGCCGCCTCGACCATCGGCGGCGGCCCGCACACATAGGCATCGGCTCCGGTCAGGTCCGGCTCGAGCCGCTTGACCACGTCGGTGATCAGTCCGCTCTCGCCGTCCCACTCCTCTTCCGACAGCGCCGGCACGTACCGGAACCGCGGCAGCCGCTGCTCGAGCTCGTGCAACTCCTCCTCGAAACACAGGTCCAGTTGTGTCCGGGATCCGTAGTAGAACGTCGTCGGCCGGTCGATCCCGCGCTCGGCCATCGACCGCAGCAGGGCCAGGATCGGCGCCATCCCGGCCCCGCCGCCGAGGAAGACCAGCCGGGCGTCCGGATTGTCCCGGAGGGTGAACACCCCGAACGGCCCAGTCAGGTCCAACCGGTCACCGACCCGGAGGCGCTGGTCCAGGAACTCCGAGAACATCCCGCCCGGGTACACCTTGATGACGAACTCCAGCTGCCCGCTCTCGCGGCTCGACGTGTTCGCCATCGAGAACGAGCGACTCGCCCCTTCTTCGCCGGAGTCCGGCACCGAGATGTCGACGTACTGTCCCGGGAAGAACTTCAGCTCGCCGGGCTCGGAGAGCTTCAGCACCAGGTGCCGGAGGTCGTGCGTCACCGGAGTGATCGCGACGACCTCCGCCGTCCGTTCCTGGATCGGCAGACCCGAGCGGATCATGTCCTCGTCGTAGTTGAGCAGCTCGATCGTGAGGTCCTCGAAGGCGTGCGCCCGGCACAGCAGCGTGTAGCCCTCGTCCAGTTCGTACTCCGGTAGCGCGAAGGTGCTGTAGCGGTCCAGGTCGATGTCGTCACCGTCGAGGACGAACGACTTGCAGGACGCGCACTGTCCCTCCTTGCAGCCGTGCATGAGCATCACGCCCTGCTCGGCGGCTGCGCGCAGGATCGTCTGGTCCTCGTCGACCTCGATCTCGATGCCGACGGGCTCGAACCTCACGACGTGCTTGTCTCCCATGGGATCAGGCGTCGGCTCGAGCGGGTCGTCCGGCCGGGCCGCCCTTGACGTAGCGCGCCGCGAACGCGGTCCGCTCGTCGTCGGACATCTCGTTCAGCAGTACGTTCGGGCTCGCCAGCGGCGGGCACTTGCGCAGGTGGTCGAGGGTCCACATCTTGTCCGGGTTCAGGTCCAGGTGCGGCTGCGCGACCATCGTCTTGCCGTCGTCGCGGACGAAGCCCATGTCGGACACCACGTCGGCCCAGTTCCAGCCGTGGTACAGCGTCTCCCACTCGCGGTGGCCGATCAGCTTGCCCATGTTCGGCGTCTGCCGGCCCTGGTACGTCGGCCGGAACGCGGTCTCGTCGGTCCACTTGCACATCTCGTGGCAGTACGTCCGCCACTGGCCGTCGACCTTGGCCATCACCATGTCCTCACGGACCAGACACGGCACCATGCACGTCCAGCAGCGGTGCGGGTACTCGTAGTCGACGTCCTCGAAGACGATCGGCTTGTGCCCGTTCGGCGTGGACAGGCGGTTGTAGTTCTCCCACCAGGCGCCGTACTTGTCGTACCAGCCCGGGTACTTGTACTCGAACCACTCGAAGTCCTTGTCCGTCATCGGGTCGATCCGCCAGTAGTTGGCGAGCCAGCCGGTGGCGAAGAACTGGGCGACCTCGTGCACGTAGCCCTTGTTCCAGATCTGGTTCCAGGACTCCTCGATCAGGTCGTGCGGGATCTCGAGTCCGTACTTCTCCAGCGGCACCAGGTAGCTGCGGTAGTAGTCGTCGTAGATCCAGCGGCGCCACATCTCCGCGTAGGACTCACGGTCCTTGCGGCGGTCCTTGGTGCCGTACTCGATGAAGGTGCCGATCGCGGCGTCGACGACGCGGTGGTTGTTCCACCAGGCGTACCGCAGGTCGCGGGCGAGCAGCTGGTGGTTGTCCTCGTCGGCGAGCGCCATCAGCAGCGTCGCGTACCCGTTGCTGATGTGCCGGGACTCGTCGGACTGGACCGAGTGGAACACCGTCGGCAGCAGGTAGTCGCCGTTCGCGGCGGCCTCGGCCGGCATCGCGACGAACAGCGTGTTGGTGAAGGCGGTCTCGGCCACGATCGTCAGGTAGATGCTGGCCGCGGTGATCGCGTCACCGGTGATGAAGCCCTCGGCGAACTGCCGGCCGATGGTGCCGCAGTAGTCGCTCTGGAAGTCGCGCAGGCTCGAGTTGAAGCCGGCTGGGTCGATGTAGTTGTTCATGTACAGGCGCTTGAGGTTCTGCTGGATCGTCGAGTGCCTGACCTCGTCGATCATCTGGATGGCCTGCCCGTTGTGCAGCTCGGGGTTCGGCACGGTCCGGAACAGCAGCGGCATCGCCCGCGCGGCGGAGATCTCCGGCAGCGGGATGATGCTGAGGAACAGCTTCTGCCATTCCAGCCAGCGTTCCTGGACCTGGCGGAACATGTTCCCGCGGATCGCGCCGTCCGAAGCGCCGTACACCCGGTGGTCCTTCTCCTCCTGCATCGGGAAGTACGACCGCAGTACCTGCTTCAGGGGGTCTTTCTTCTGCGCCTTACGGAACGTGTAGTCCGTCCCGTACTGGGAGACCGGCTCGTGGTACGCCGGTTCCCATGACAATTCCTGGATCTTCTGGTGGGCCCTCGCCACGCTTTGGCGACTCATGGCTTTCCTCCCGCTCATGTGGCCGGCTGTGTGCTTGCAGTACATCGCCGCCCGGAGCGGGGTGAGGTCTCAAATTGAGAAGCGGGTCACGACTCGCCGAAGAAGGCCTGGCGGAGCTCGGCGAGCCGCTCTTCCTTCTGCTCAACGAGCCGGTGGTCACCCTGCGGATCGGGCTGGATACCCAAGCACCGCAGCAGTTCGGCGGCCGGTTCGCCGGGGTGACCGGTGGCTCCCAGGACGGGATGCAGACCGGCGTCGGCGAGGTGTTCGAAGACGAGATGTACGACGGTCCACGGGTTGTAGGACTCCTGCTGCGGCGAGACATCGTTGTCCATGAAACCTCCAGTCGTTTGATCTCAATCGCATGCCCGGCAGGCCTCGCTGGGTGTCTCATTCTGAGACGCCACTTGTGTCCGGCTGCACTACTCTCGAAGAGGACGCGACCCCGGTGGGAGGCCCCGTGGACGAAATCGCCCCCTCGATGGAGGACAACCGGCGCGCCGCTACGGCGCGGTTGAACTTCCTCACCCTCGACCCGGTCAAGACGCAGGATGTCCGGCCGCCGATCCTTGCCTCCTGGGTACGGTCGCGGCGCTGGAACCTCCCGGCCGACCGAATCACGCTTCCGTACGTCGCCGACCCCGACCTCGACATCCCGTTGACCCGCAGCGCCGCGCCCGTACTGCGGCAACTGCACCAGAATCTCGACGGTCAGCCGATCAGCGTGATCCTGACCGACCGGACCGGGATGGTGCTGGAGCGCCTGACGGCGGACACCAACCTGGCGCGGTACCTGGACAAGGTTTTCCTGGCGCCGGGGTTCAGCTACGCCGAGGAGTTCGCCGGCACGAACGGCATCGGGACCGCGCTCGAGGGCGGCGGACCGATGCACGTGTTCGGTCACGAGCACTACGCCGAGGATCTCGAGGATCTTGCCTGCGCCGGCGTACCGATCAAGCATCCGGTGAACGGCAAGACGATCGGCGCGATCGATCTGACCTGCTGGCGCAAGGACGCCGGGTCGCTGCTGATGGCGCTTGCCAAGACCACGGCGGAGAACATCCGGGCCGCGCTGCTCAAGGACAGCTCGGCGCGGGAGCTCTCGCTGCTGCAGGCATATCTGCAGAGTTCACGCCGGCTCGGTGACATGGTGATCGCGGTCGACGACGATCTGCTGCTGATGAACGCGAAGGCCGGTCAGTCGCTCGACGCGTCCGACCAGCGCGCCGTACTCGGGTATGCGGCCGAGATGCTGGCGCGCGGTACGACCGAGGCCATCGTGGCCGAGCTGCCGACCGGCTCCTGGGTGCGGATCATGTGCCGCCCGGTCGCGTCTGGTGGCGGTGGGATCATCCAGATCAGCCCGCATTCGTCGGGTGTCGGCATTCGTACGCCGGCCACCGGGCATCGTCCGCCGCCGCGTCCGGTCCTTCCCGGGCTCGTCGGGCGGAGTGCGCCGTGGCTCGGCAGCAGTCGCGAGGTGGACAACGCGTGCCGGGCCGGCCAATGGGTCGTGCTGACCGGCGAGCGGGGGACCGGCAAGGTCACCCTGGCGCGGGCCGCACATCATCAGAACAACCCGGCCGGTTTGTTCCACGTTGTCGACGTTGCGCGGGTGGGTGGCGGCTTCGCGGCGGAGCTGGAGTCCGAGCTGTCCGACGATTCGGTGCAGGCGCTGGTGATCCGGCACGTCGAGCGCCTGGACGCGAGCGGCGTGGATGCGACGATCGCGGCGCTGTACGACGTACTCGAACGCCGACCGGCCGATCCGCCGTGGATCGCGCTGACCCTCACCTCGGACGAGTCGGACGCGCCTGACCTGGGAGAGCTGCTGTCGCTCTTCCCGCTGACCGTCGAGGTGCCACCGCTGCGGCACCACATCGAGGACGTCCGCGAACTCGTCCCGTACTTCCTCAACCAACTGAGCCACGGCGAGCTGACCTGCGGCCCGGACGCCATGCAGCAACTGATGCGCTCAGCCTGGCCCGGCAACACCGCCGAGCTCTGCCAGATGCTCAAACAGGTCGTCGTACGCCGTCGTCGTACCGGTGTCATCACCCCCGCGGACCTCCCCGGCCGCGCCCAAGCCATCAGCCGCCGCAGCCTCAGCCAGCTGGAAGCGCTCGAACGCGACGCGATCATCCGCAGCCTGCTCGCCAACGACGGCCACAAGGGCCACGCCGCGAAATCACTCGGTATGTCCCGGGCGACCATCTACCGCAAGATCCACGACTACGGAATCCAGCCGCCTTAAACCGTCCGGGTGACGACCCACCGGTGCGGCGAAATAGGACGGGTCCTGGTGAACCCGTGATTCTCGAACGCCGCCATCGGCCCCGTATGCAGAAACGAACCCGACACCTTCCGGTCGTCGGTCTCCTCCGGATACCCCTCGACGACGCCACCTCCGAGCTGCCCAATCTGCACCAACGCCCCACCCAGCGCCGCATCCGCAATCCCGCGCCCCCGCAGCCCTTTCCCGGTAAAGAAACACGTAACCCGCCAGTCAGGCAGCTCGGTCAGCCCCTTCTCATAAAGCCGCCGACTCTTCACCTCCGGCAACTCCTCCGGCGACCCGAACTGACACCACCCCAAACACTTCTCCCCGTCGAACACCAGCGCCGCATGCGTATCCCCACTCCGCACCCGCGCCTCCTTCTCCTCCCGATTCTGCTGAGGAGTCCGCCCCTTCCCGAGCTTCACATGAAACCCCACACACCAACACCCACCCCAAACCCCGTTGTTCGCCTCAACAAGCTCAGCAAAAGCCGGCCACGTCTCCACATCCAAAGCCCGTACCTCGAACCCCACACTCATACGCGGCGGGAGTGTTTCTTGGAGCGGTGGAGTTGCCAGGTGGGGAGGAGGAGTAGTTCGTCCTGGTTGGAGCGGTCGTCGGGGTTGCTGCGGAGGTAGCGGGTGAGGCCGTCGGAGTTGACTCGGACCCGGGGGCCGCGGGTGCCGTCGGAGCGGCGGACGAAGGCGCGGCCGGCGCCTCGGTCGAGCCACTGGACGAAGTCGGCCAGTGAGGACTCTTCCGGGTCGAGGCTGCCGGGGTCCCAGCGCACGGCAGCGATGTGCTTGAGGTCGGGGTCGCCATTCAGTCCGACCGCGGTCACGTACAGGGTCGTGTAACTCGCCAAGCTGGCCATCGAACGGTTCCTTCGGCGTACGCGGAGAAGTCAGGGTTTCTCCACCTCGGAGGCTAGCCGTCGGTCATCGCCTTGTGAAGTGAGTCTCAAAGGATGTCAAAATCCGTCATTTTGACTAGGTTAGGCTTACCTAACCTATGGAGTGAAACGTGACGGACCCTCGGGTCGCCGTGGTCGGTGCCGGCCCGGCTGGAATCTATGCCGCTGACATTCTCGCCCAGGAACATCCCCGGGTGCTGGTCGATCTCATCGAGCGGTTGCCGGCGCCGTTCGGCCTGGTGCGGTACGGCGTGGCGCCGGACCATCCCCGGATCAAGGAGATCATCAAGGCGCTGCACCGGGTGGTGAACCGCGACCGGATCCGGTTCGTCGGAAACGTTGCGTACGGCACCGATCTGAAGCTCGACGACCTGCGCAGGCACTACGACGCGGTCATCTTCGCCACCGGCGCGATGGCGGATCGGTCCCTCGACATTCCGGGGATCGACCTCCCGGGCAGCCACGGCGCCGCGGACTTCGTCAGCTGGTACGCCGGGCATCCCGACGTACCGCGGGATTGGCCGCTGGACGCTCGTGAGGTCGCGGTCGTCGGTGCGGGGAACGTCGCGCTCGACATCGCCCGGATGCTGGCGAAGCCGGCCGACGAGCAGTTGAACACCGAGATCGCGGACAACGTGTACCAGGGTCTGAAGCTCAACCAGGCGACCGACGTACACGTCTTCGCACGCCGCGGGCCGGCGCAGATCAAATTCACGCCGATGGAATTGCGCGAGTTGTCGCACTCGCCGTCGGTCGATGTGATCGTGCATCCCGAAGGCTTCGAGATCGACGACGCGAGCCAGGCCGCGATCAGCTCCAGCAAGAGCACCCGGCTCGTCGTCGACACGCTGCTGAAGCACCTCGACGCCGAACCGACCGGCGCGCCGCACCGGATCCACATCCACCTGTGCCAGGCGCCGATCGAGGTCCTCGGCACGGACCGGGTCGGGGGGCTCCGCACCGAGCGGATGCAGCTACAAGGCGACGGCACCGTGAAGGGCACCGGCGAGTACGTCGACACTCCCGTGCAGGCGGTGTACCGCGCGGTCGGGTACCTCTCCTCGCATCTGCCCGAGCTCCCGTTCGATCACCACGCTGGGGTCATCACGAACGACCGCGGCCGCATCCTCGACCTGGACGGCGTACCCCTGCCGGGGATGTACGTGACCGGCTGGATCAAGCGCGGACCGGTCGGACTGATCGGCCACACGAAGTCGGATGCCGCGGAGACGATCGCCAGTCTGCTGCAAGACCTCGACCAGTTGCCGCGCCCGGAGATCAGCGACCCGGCGGCGATTCTCGAGCATCTCGCCGGGCCGATCGTCGACGGCGACGGGTGGGCCCGGCTCGATGCTCACGAGATCGCGCTGGGTCAGGCGCAGGGTCGCGAACGTGTGAAGGTCGTGCCGCGGGACGAGATGCTCAACGCTGCGCGAGGCCGTTGACGAAGGACTCGGCCGCCGCGTAGGTCAGCGGCGGCTCCGGGTTCCACGGCAACACATTGCCTGCTTGTACGCCGGGGACCTCGGACCATCCCGGGATCGTGGCCAGACGATCGGCGCCGAGCGAGTTGGGGCGCTCGTCGTACAACACGAGATCGGCGGGATGCTTGGCGGCGAGCTCGTCCCACTTGACGACCTCCCAGCCGCCCGCGGTGGTGGTCGGGGTGAATTGCGCGCCGGCGTCGGCGAGCATGCGAAGGCTCGGCCAGTACGCCGGGTTCGCGACGTACGCGTCGGTGTCGGTGCCGCCGGACAGCGCGACGACCCGCACCGAAGGATCGGTCGGCGCCGAGGTCAGGTCCGTCGCAGGATCTTGTACGTCGGCTCCGAGCGCCGTCGCCAACGCGTGGAAGCGCTCGATGACCGACTCGAGCGTCCGATCCCCGGCGATACCGATCGCGAGGATCGGCGCGAACTCGGCAACCCTGTCGGCAACCGCCGCTGAGAGGCCGTACACCTCGCCGCCGTACGTAACGGTGACGACGAGATCGGGATTCAGCGACTTGACCAGGTCCTCGTCGACGTCGTCACCCGAGCCGACCAACGGCAGGTCCAACCCGACCGAAGCACCACTGTCCGCGTGATGCTGCGACCCGAAGTACCCAACCACCGGCACACCCAGACTCGCGAGCGTCTGCGCCGCCTGCGCGTACGCCAACACCCTGGTCGGCCGACTCTCCGTCTCGATGTGCTGCTCCCGATCGTCGTCGAACGACCAAGCCATCCGGGCACCATCCCTCTCGTCGAGCCGATCCGCAGTCCCCATCATCGCCGCAAGATCACTCCCAGAAACGTCGGTCTCACGAGCGGTGGCAGATCGGCGTACGATCCGAGCAGGGGGAAACGATGCCGCTCACAAGCTATGGGGTTCTGGCCGGTCGGTTGGTGCGGTTTGCGCGGGAGGATCCGGATGACTTCGGGTCCTGGTACCACGGGAAGATGTACGTCGCAGCGCCGGCCGGTGAGTATGAGGGCGCGGTGGACGTGTCGACGCCTAGCGGCATACCGGTGGAGTATCGCGAGGTGCGGTATCTCGACGCGGATCTGTTTGCGGCGACGGCCGCGCTGGCCGACGGCTGGCACCTGCTGGAGAGGACGCCGACCTCCGGCGCGCTGGACTACATCCGCTCTCAGCTCCTGACCTCGCCGTCCCTCTGGGTGGAGAGCACGGCGGACAATGCGTTGGACCTGCTCGAGCAACTACTCACCTACTCGCGCCGCGTCTACGTCTTCGGAGCGCCGTACGACGAGGGTCTCGGCGTACACGACATCCACTACAACCAAGGCGACCCACCCGGCGAGTTCCAGCACCTCGACGGCATCTGGCAAGACGGCGGCACCATCATCGAACGCCCCGACGGCGAACTGGTCGCCTTCCTGACCAAGTTCAAACCCCAGGTGCTACTGACCGACGACGACGGCCTGCCGCTCTAATTCGCTGTGAGATCGAGGCCGACGCCAGCTGGGTTGATTAGGACCATCGTGTTGTGGTCGATGGTGTAGGTGGCCGTGGTTGCGAGGGTGGTGAGGATTGCGGCCTCGACGTCGGCTGTTTCGCCTGGGCAGGTGTGGTTGGTGATGGTGACGTCGGTGAAGTTCAGTTCGGTGTTGGTGCGGGTGACTGTGCCGGAGAGTTCGTTGCAACCGGTCCAGCCGGTCAGGCGGTCACCGTCGAACGAGATCCAGGCTGGGTCGGCCTGAGAGCGGTGATAGCGCAGGTCGGCGTTGGTGATGGTAGTGAGGACGTTCCATCTGGTGCCGTCGAGCGGGAGGTCGGGTTCGGCCAGCTTCTTGTCGAGCAGGGTGATTGTCGTACCGTCTGCCGTCAGGGTGAGTTGGTCGCCGTCGACGTGCCAGCTGGGTCGGCTCGTGAGGAACGTCTTCAGCCATTCCTCCTGAGCCTGGAGTGCCGGTTCGCAGCGCATCTGGGTGCCGCCGACACCCTGGAGCCACAGCTTGCCGTCGGTCAGCAGTTCGCCGGCAGCGGCGGCTGTGCCCAGCTGGTTGCAACCGGAGTGCGCTCGTACGGCGTCCCACACCCGCGGCTCGCCCTCGTTCTTGTTGGGCGATCGGTAGAACTCCAGCCGGATGCGCGTCCCCGGCACCAACTGCCTGCCGGTCACTTCGGTCGACAGATACGTATGGCCCAGCGGCGTACTCGTCGACGGATCGAGCCGGCCGATCTCGGACTTGAACTCCCGCAACCGATCAAGGAGTCCGCCCGCCAACTGGTCCTGGATGCCGGACCGATGCAGGGTCAGCTGCCCATCGGAGTCCACCCGGATCATCGTGCTGGCTCCGAACGACGCGGCCGGCTTCCGGAGGTGGTCGGCGTCGATGACGCGGGTGTCGGCCGGGAACTGCGCGCGGGCTTCGGCGGCGGAGGTGGCCGGGGCATGGCCGGTCCGGTTGGCGCTGCGAGCCACTCCGGCATCGCCGGGTCCGACCGGATCGGCGCCAGGACGGTGATCCGCTCGGCGAGAGCGAAATCGACCGCAGCGAGGGCGTCGGTCGGCAGGTCGAGGAACCGGAAGAGCTGATCATGCGCGGCCTGCGAATGGACCGAGACTCCGACCGGCTGGTCCGCGGGGCGGCCCTTCAGCCGATTCAGTGCCCGGGCGTCACGCGCGACAACGCCGTACGTCATCGGACTGGGATTGGTCACGACGACAGCCCCACCGCCTCGCAGTACCTCGATCGCGCGCAGCTGAGCACGGTTGAACTCGGGCAGATCCGCCTCGCTCATCCTCCAAGTATCGTCCGGGCGACCGGCGGATAGTTGTCGACAGTCATCGAGTTGTAGACGCGGGCGCTCTTGGTGGTGAGGCGGAGGAGGGCGCGGCTCGGGCCGGCCGGGAGGGCGGAGATGAGGCGGGCGCCGTACGCGAGGCCGGCCATGCCCAGGCGGGACTTGGGGATGAGGGTCTTGGCGGCGCTCAGCGCGACGGCCCGACTGCCGCGGATGTGGTTGGCCATTGCGTGTTCGTACGCCGGAAACGCGCGCTCGTGGTCGCCGTCGAAGCGGGCGAGTTCCCCCGCGAGGACGTACGCGCCCACGACAGCCAGCGTGGTGCTGCCGCCGACCGCTGGGCCGGGGCAGTAGCCGGCGTCGCCGACGAGCGTGACTCGGCCGCGGGACCAGGTGTCCATGCGGAGCTGGGTGATCGAGTCGAAGTAGAAGGCCGACGTACGGTCGAGTTCGCTCAGCCAGCCGTCGACCTCGGGGGCCATCCCGTCGAACGCCGCACGCAGCAGCTCCTTCTGCCGGGGTACGTCGCGGTGGTGGTAATCGAGCTCCCGCTCGCTCCGGAACAGGAACAACGCCCGCGCGTCGTCGATGTGCCGCGCGCCGTAGATCCCGGCAGTACGACCGACGCCGGTGTGGATCACCATGTCACCGTCGAGCCCGGCGGAATTCGGCAGCGTCAGTACGCCGAGGTACGCCCCGATGAAGGCGCTGTACTGCGACTCGTCACCGAAGACGATGCGCCGCACGTTGGAGTGCAGCCCGTCCGCGCCGATGACGAGATCGAAGCGACGCGGTACGGCGGTCTCGAACTCCACCTCGCCGTCCGGCGAGATCGCGGTGATCGAGTCGTCGAAGATGTACTCGACGTCGTCGCGGGCGGCGTCGTAGTAGATCTCGCTGAGATCGTCGCGCAGGACCTCGAGGTGGCGATCGGACGCGCCGCCGAAGACCTTGGACAGGTCCACCCGGACGGGACGCCGTACGCCGTCGCGGTACAGCGTCATCCGGTCAGTGCCGGTGGCCCGCTCCTCGATGCGGGGGAGCACGCCCATCTGCTCCGAGATGTCCACCGCCGGCCGGAACAGATCGACGGCATGGCCGCCGGTCTTCCGCAGTACCGGCGCGCGCTCGACGACGGTGACGTCGAAGCCGTACTTGGTCAGCCAGTACGCCAGTACCGGACCGGCGACACTGGCGCCGGAGATCAGAATCCGCATGAGTATGCCTCCCTCGGGGTCACCTGTTGATCGGAGCCGAGCGCCCACTTTCGACATGCCGAGGGGTGAGAATGCGGTATGAGCGAAATCATCGCGTGCCCACACTGCGGGAAGAAGAATCGCGTTCAGGCGACCGCTGACGGCAAGCCGGTCTGCGGCAACTGCGGCAAGCCGCTGCCGTGGATGGTCCACGCCGGCGACAAGGACTTCGCCGAGGTGGTCGAGATGTCCCGGATCCCGGTCCTGGTCGACGTCTGGGCACCCTGGTGCGGGCCCTGCCGGATGGTCAGCCCGGTCCTCGAGCAACTCGCCACCGAGAAGGCCGGTCAGGTCAAGCTGGTGAAGATCAACGCCGACGAGGCGCCCGACGTGTCGCGGCACTTCGACATCCGGTCGATCCCTACCCTGATGGTGTTCCGCGGGGGCAAACCGACGGCCACCCACATCGGCGCGGCGCCGGCCGCAGTACTCCGTCCCTGGCTGGAAGATGCTCTGAGCAACTGATCACCGGAGGGCCTCGATGACTGCGAATGCGCGGCAGTTCGTGTCCGTGCTGACAGGCTGCGTCATCGGAGCGATCGTCGCGGTCATCTGGGGTGTACCGCTCGGCATCCTCGCCGCGATCGCGGTGATCGGCGCGGCGTTCGTCGTCAGCACCGTCATCGTGTTGTGGCCGATGGACCCCGACGCGACCCGCCGGCACGTCGGCCGCGAGGATTTCCGGCCCTCGGTCGACGAGCTGTTCGTGGTGGCGCTGGCCGGCGGCGCCGTGATCGTGATCGCGCTGATCCTGATTCTCGGCAGGTCACAGGGTCAGAACGTCGCCGCCGCGATCGGTCTGGCCGGCGTCTTCATGAACTGGGCCGTCCTGCACATGATGTACGCCGCCCGCTACGCGCACCTCTACTACCGTGACCCGGTCGGCGGGATCGACTTCAACAGCGACGAGCCCCCGGCGTACCGCGACTTCTTCTACTTCAGCTACAACCTCGGCATGACCTACCAGGTCTCCGACACGAGCGTGTCCAGCTCGGCCATCCGCTCCGTCGTACTGCGTCATTGCCTGCTCTCGTACATCTTCGGAACCGTCATCCTCGCCGCAACCATCAACCTCGTCGCCGGCATCGTCACCAACTGACGGTCAGCGATCGAGTTTGTACTGCGCGATGAGCGTGTTCATGGCCTCGTCGATGGCCGGATCGGTGCGCTGACGGGTCGGGTCTTCGTCGTACCAGGCGATGATCTCGCGGGCGCCGACCTCGAACGGGATCGTGGCGACGTAGTCCGGGACGACCTGGCGGAGCTTAGTGTTGTCGAAGACGGCCGAATGGGTCTTGTCGCCGAGCAGGGCGTCGCCCCAGTTGGGGTGTACGGCGGCGATCGCGTCGGACGGGACGTGGACGATCTGCGCCGTCGTACCGGCCGCCGCTGCGAGGGTATGCGCGATCTGGTCCCAGGTCAGGACGTCGTCGGACGTGATCTGGAAGGTGTCGCCGAGCGTGCGCGGGTGGCCGAGCAGCGGGACCAGTCCACGGGCGAAGTCGCGGTGGTGGGTCAAGGTCCACAGCGAGCTTCCGTCACCGTGTACGACGACAGGCTCGCCGCGGCGCATCCGGTCGACGATGGTCCAGCCGCCGTCGAACGGGACCAGCGTGCGGTCGTAGGTGTGCGAGGGCCGCACGACCGTGACCGGGAAGTTCTCGTCGCGGTACAGCGTGGTGAGCAGGTCCTCGCAGGCGATCTTGTTCCGCGAGTACTGCCAGTGCGGGTTCCGCAACGGCGTCGACTCGGTGATCGGCAGCCGGGCCGGGGGAGTCTGGTACGCCGAGGCCGAGCTGATGAACACGTACTGACCGACATGTCCGCGCAGCGCGTCGGTCCGGGCCCGCACCTGCTCCGGCGTGAACGCCAGCCAGTCGACCACGACGTCGAAGTCCTGCCCCGCAACCTCGGCGAACGCCGCAGCGTCCTCGATATCAGCTTGGATCTGCCGCACCTCCGCCGGCAGCGGCCGGCTCGAGGTCTTGCCCCGGTTCACGACCGTCAGGTCGAGCCCCACCTCGACGGCACGCGACGAGCACGCCGAGCTGATGATCCCGGTCCCACCCAGAAACAGAACTCGCAAGTCAGTCACTCGCCCGAGTCTTCCAGACCGGCCCACCCGCCGCAGCGTTGTCCACATGCCGACGGTCAGACTGTCCAGCACACACAGGAGGAATGATGCTGGAGCTTGCCGGCCGGGTTGCCCTCGGTCTCGCCGGATTCTCGATGACGCCGCGGAACCGAACCGCCGACCTCGCAACGATTCGCGCCGCCGGTGCCACGATCCTCGACACCGCGCGCGCCTACGCCCAGGTAGACAATCCGCTGTACGGCGAAGAGCTTGCCGCCGAGGCCGTCGACGGTACGAGCGTGATCGTCGGCACGAAGGGCGGCCACTCGCGGATCAACGCCGACACTTGGGACGCGGACATCAGCGCAGCCCGGATCCGCGCCGACGTCGAGTCGAGCTTGCGGGTCTTCGGGCGCGAGCAACTCGATCTCTACTACCTTCATCGCGTCGACCTCGCCGACCAACCCGTGGAGGAGGGCGTCGCCACACTGGCGTCCCTGCGCGACGAGGGCAAGCTGGCGCGGATCGGTCTGTCCAATGTCACATTGGCCGAGCTGGAGCGGGCAACAGCGGTCGCGCGCGTCGACGCCGTACAGAATCGGCACACCGCCATGGGCCGCGAGGCTGACGATGTCGTCGCCTGGTGCGAGGCCAACGAGGTCCCGTTCTTCGCGTACTCACCGCTGCGCTCGGCGATCCCGGCGCCCCACCTGGCAGCCATCGCCGCCAACCGTGGAGTGTCGCTGGAACGCCTGCAACTGAGCGCTCTGCTGCACTCGTCGCCGGTCGTCTCCGTGATCTCCGGAGCCACCCGTCCGCAGACGGCCCTCGACTCCATCGCAGCCGAGCGCGAGCTGTGGAGTGCCGAGCTCCAGACTGCCTACGAAGCGGATCTAGAGACGGTCCAGTAGTTCGTCATCGGCCTTGACCGGATCGGAGCCGCGAGGGGCCGGTCGGCGGACGAGCGCCAGGAGCGCACGCAGGCGTCGGACCAGATCCGCGTCATACGGATCTGGTCCGGACTGCCGGTACCCACAGCGTCGCATCCCCAACTCCTCCCAAGGGGATATCGAGACCGGCGGACCTGTTGTTACAGCGCCTCGCGACTGCGGTACGTCAGGAGGCCTTCGATCCCGCGCAGGAACGTCTCGCAGATCGGCTTCGGATCGGACAGGCAGCCGGCGGTCATCGCTCCGTCGCGAAGCATGACGAAGTGCCGGGCGGCGGGCTCCGCGTCGATCTTCCCGATGCCGGAGAACAGTTCGGTCATCGTCTCGAGGAACCACTCCCGGTGCTTGACGACCGCCCGGTGGACCGGATGCGCCGGGTCCGGATACTCGGCCGCCGCATTGAGGAACGCGCATCCGCGGAAGCCGGCGCTCTGGATGTCGTCAGTGATCGACCGGCCGACAGTTCGAATCACGTCATCGGCGTTCGAGTCGTCAGCCCGCGCGGCCTGCACCCGCGCGCGGATCGCCTCGTCGGCCTGGGTCAGGTACGCGACGATCAGGTCGTCCTTGCTGGGGAAGTGCTTGTAGAGCGTGGCGCGCGTCACCTGCGCCTCCCCGATGACGCGGTCGACGCCCACGGCGTGAATGCCCTCGGCGTAGAAGAGCCCGGTGGCCTTGCTGAGCAGTCGCGCCCGTGCTTCCGACATGCCCCGAGGTTAGCAGATAGAACGGTCGGTCTTGACAACGATGGCCATCAGGCGGCAGTCTCGGAGTAGACCGATCGTTCTATCTACGGAGTCAACGAAATGCCGAAGACCCTGCGAACCCTCTACTACGCCCGCTTCGGTTTCGCCGTCGTCTGGGCGATCCTGACGATCGCGCTCGCCAAGACCCTCAGCCCCGGAGTCACCGCGCTCCTCGTCGTCTACCCGCTCTTCGACCTCGCCGCGGCCGTCATCGACTTCCGCTCCTCGGGCACCACCCGCGCGAAGGCGCCGCTCTACGCCAACATGGGCCTCAGCCTGCTTGCTGCCGTCGGCCTGGCGATCGCGGGCAGTATTCCGAGCGTGCTGCGGGTCTGGGGCGCCTGGGCGATCACCGCGGGCATCGTTCAGCTGATCGTCGCGATCCTCCGCTACCGCCTCGGCGGCCAATGGCCGATGATCCTCAGCGGCGGCATCTCCGTCCTGGCCGGCAGCAGTTTCATCCTGATGGCAGGCCGCCCGAACCCGTCCCTCACCACCGTCGGCGGCTACGCCATCCTCGGCGGCATCTTCTTCCTCAGCTCAGCACTCCGCATGCGCCAGCTCGCAGCCAAGAGGTCAGGTTCAGCCCAGTACGCCCAGTAGTTCTTCGGAGATCGCGCGGGCCTCTGCGAGCAGCAGCGGGACGGCCTGCTTGCCGAGCTCCTGCGTCATACGGAAGCCGGGGCCGGACACCGAGATCGCCATCGAGATCGGTACGTCGGGGATCGCGACGGCGTAGCAGACGACGCCGGGTTCCTGTTCGCCGTTGTCGGTGGCAAAGCCGGTACGGCGGATCCGGCCGAGCTCCTTGCGGAGCTTGGTCAGATCAGTGATGCTGCGGTCGGTCGCGGCCGGCATACCGGCCCGGCCGACGATCCGCGCCATCTGCTCGTCGGGCAGATCGGCCAGGATCGCCTTCCCGACGCCGGTCAGGTGGGTGTACGCGCGATGCCCGACCTCGGTGAACATCCGCATCGCGTGCCTCGACGGTGACTGGGCGATGTAGACGACCATGTGCCCCTCGAGTACGGCGAGATTCGCCGACTCGCCGATCTCCCGCGCGAGCGTGTCCAGGTGCGGCGCGACGATCGGGGCCAGCTGCGAGTCGACCCGGCCGGCCAGCCTCGTCAGCTTCATCCCGAGTCCGTACCGGCGGTCCGGCAACTGGCGCACGTACCCGAGCGAGACCAGCGTCTTCAGGAACCGGTGCGTCGTCGGCGTCGGTACGTCGATCGCCGCCGAGAGCTCGGTCAGGGTCGAATCGCCGTTGTCGGCCAGTAGCTCGAGAAGGTGGAACGCCCGTTCGACGGATTGGACACTCCCGGACACCTTGTTCTCCACCGCGCCAGCATAAAGCGCGCCGCGCGCTGGCCAGGTCCGGCCAAGTGGTTCCACATATCGGAAGTTCTCTTCCAGATAGTGTTGACAGCTCTCTCGTGCTGCGCCAACCTGATGCAACACCCAAGACCGATAGCTCGCAGCTCTCACCGGCTCGTAGTACATCGGTGTAGAGAGCTCCTGCCGCCCGCCGGTCGACCCGCTTGCCGAGGGAGACACTCATGACTTCCGGCTCGTTGCTCACCCGCCGCCGATTGCTGCAATCCGGACTCGGTCTGGCCGCCGCCGGCGTCGCCGGGACCTCGCTCGCCGCGTGTGGCGGCTCGTCGTCCGGTTCGCCCGCGGGCTGGACCGAGGTGACCTTCAGTTCCGTGGGCGATCCGACCACCCAGAAGATGTTCAAGGACATGATCGCGGCTGCTCAGAAGGAGAGCCTCGACGAACACAAGATCAAGATCGTCTGGAAACCCGCCCCGGGCGACGACTGGGCCAGCGTCATGCTCCAGTTCGCCTCGGGGACGACGGCCGACCTGCAGCGCATCGACGACGACCGGGTCTACGACCTGGCCACCAGCGGCAAGATCCTGCAGCTGGACAAGATGATGCAGGACAGCAGCAACGGCTTCGACCTGACGAAGTACAGCCCGACGTTCACCACCAAGGTCGCGGTCGAGGGGTACCAGTTCTCGATCACGCCGGGGATGAGCGCCAACGCCCTGTACTACAACAAGAAACTCTTCGCCGACGCCGGCCTGACGGCGCCGACGTCCTGGGCCGAGGCGTGGAGCTGGGACGAGTTCGACGACGCGGTCAAGAAGCTGACGAAGAAGAGCGGCAACAAGACCGACACCTACGGCCTGCAGTACGCCGTCAACACCATCCAGGCCACTGCGTACGGTGCTGGTGACACCGCGCTCTACAACAACCAGACCGAGTGTGGTTACGGCAAACCGGAGACGCTGGACGCGATCGACAAGCAGGTCTCCTACATCCGCGAGGGCTACGCGCCCACCATCGACGTCGAGTACCTGCCGCTGTTCAACGCCGGCAAGCTGGCGATGACCTGGCAGGCGATGGACATCAGCGCGCAGATCAGCAAGGACGTCGACTGGGACGTGATGCCCTGGCCGAAGACGCCGTTGTTCGCGATGACGAAGAACTACGCGCGGACCTGGGTCATCCCGAAAACCGCGAAGGACCCGCAGGCCGCATTCCTGGCGATGAAGGCGTTGTGCGGCAAGGCGGCATCGGAGGTCATGGCCAAGGCCCAGTTCGCCGTACCGGCGCTGACGGAGGTCGCGAAGAGCGCGGCGTTCACCGACCACCCGCGACCGAAGACCGCGAACGTCTGGGCCGAGGCGCTCGGCAACGTCGCCGGCAAGCCCGTCGACGTACCGTTCCCGCGCGGACCGATCGGTACGGCGCTGGCGGACTCGTTCGTCGAGGGCACCAACGCGAACAACCTGGTCAGCGGCAAACTGGCCACCGCCGACTATCTCAAGCGCGGCCGGGACGCGGTCAACGCCGAGATCAAGAAGCGCGGCTGGAACGGGACGAAGGGCAAGGAGTTGCTCGAGAAGGGAGGAGCGCTCTCCGATCCCGACCTGAAGGTAGCGGCCAAGTGACGGCCGCACCGACGATCGAGGCGCCGCCGCCGGTGGCGACGCCCGTCGACGAGCATCAGGTACGGCGGCGCGGGGTCCGGCGGCGCAACCTCCGCGGCTGGATGTTCATCGGCCCGGTCGTGATCGGGACGCTGCTGTTCAACGTCATCCCGGTGCTACCGACGCTGGTCACCAGCTTCACCGACTGGGACGGCCTGGCAGCGCCCAAGTTCACCGGGGTCTCCAACTACAAGGAGATGTTCTCCGGGCAGGATCCGCTGTTCGGCAAGAGCCTGATCAACACGGCGATCTACACGATCGGGTACGTCCCGGTCGGAATCATCATCGGGATCGCGCTGGCCCTGCTGGTGAACAACCGGCTCCGCGGGATGGCTGTCATCCGGGCGCTGATCTTCCTGCCGTACGTCACGTCGCTGGTCGCGGTCGGCGTGATCAGCCGCTGGGTGTTCAGCGATCAGTACGGCGTCATCAACGCAGTACTCGCGTCGTTCGGTATCACCGGACCGCACTGGCTGGGTGAGCCCGCGTCGGCGATGGCCGCGGTGATCGTGACGGCGATCTGGGCGAACATGGGCTTCAACATGGTCATCGTCCTGGCCGGCCTGCAAGGCGTGCCGGAGACGTTGATCGAAGCGGCCACCCTCGACGGGGCCGGCCGGTTCTCCCGGTTCATCCACGTGACGCTGCCGTTCCTCACGCCGACGATCTTCATGCTGCTGATCCTGCAGACGATCGGCTCGTTCCAGGTCTTCGCGCTCATCCTGGTGATGACGGGCGGCGGACCGGGCGACGGCACGTACGTCTACATCTACCACCTCTGGTACGAGGCGTTCTCGCTCCGCCGGATGGGCTACGCGTCGGCGCTGGCGATCGTGCTCTTCGCCGTACTGCTCGCGGTCACCTGGATCCAGAACCGGCTCTCGAAGCGATGGGTGTTCTACCAATGAGGGGGCAGCGACGGATCCTCGGACCGACGGCGACGTACGTCGGCTGCATCATCGTGGCGCTGATTGCCATCGGCCCGTTCGTGTGGATGTTGTCCAGCTCGTTCAAGGAGCCGGGCGACGTGATCAGCCTGACCCCGCACCTGCTCCCGAACCCGTTCACGTTCGAGAACTACGAGTACCTGGTCAACAACGGCGTCCTGCCGTTCATCCGGTTCCTCGGCAACAGCGCCTACATCACGGTGCTGGTGATCATCGGCCGGCTGATGGTCTGCGCGCTCGGCGCCTACGGCTTCGCGCGGCTGCAGTTCCGCGGCCGGGACGCCGCCTTCGGGCTGCTGCTCGCGTCGCTGATGATCCCGGACATGCTGATGGTGCTGCCGCTGTACTCGGCGTACGTCAAGGCAGGTCTGATCGATACCCACTTCCCGTTGATCGTCCCGCCGATCGTCGCCAACACGTTCGGTACCTTCCTGCTCCGGCAGTTCTTCATGACCATCCCGAAGGAGTACGACGAGGCCGCGCTGGTCGACGGAGCGAGCCATTTCCGGATCTTCGTGAGCATCATCCTGCCGCTGTCGAAACCGGCGCTGGCCACGCTGGCGGTGCTGACCTTCGTCAACGTCTGGAACGACTTCTTCGGCCCGTTGGTGTACCTCAGCGATGTCAACAAGTTCACCGTCCCCGTCGGGCTGGCGTTCTTCCAGACGCAGGACAGCACGCAGTACGGCCCGCTGATGGCCGGCGCGACGCTGGCCATCATTCCGACCGTCCTGGTCTTCGTGTTCGCGCAGAAGTACTTCACCCGCGGGATCTCGATGACCGGAATCAAATAAGGAGACAACGTGACCAAGTACGTGGTGGCTACCGTCGACGAGATTCCGCCCGGGTCCCGGAAGGTGGTCGAGGTCGCCAAGCGCTCGATCGGCGTCTTCAACGTCAAAGGCAACTACTACGCGATCCGCAACCTGTGCCCGCACGGCGGCGGCCCGATGTGCGAGGGCGTCACCTCGGGGCTGGTCCGCTCGGACAAGCCGGGCAACTACGACTACGTCATGCGCGGCGAGATCATCCGCTGTCCCTGGCACGGCTGGGAGTTCGAGATCGCCACCGGCCAGTCCTGGTTCGATCCCGCGAAGACCAAGGTCAAGGCCTATCAGACCGGTGTGGAGTCGGGCGAGACCCTGGCCAAGAATCCGGAGCTGTCCGCGGCCGGTTTCCAGCCCGGCCCGTACTCCGGTGAGATGTACGAGGTCGAGGTCGATCGCGACTATGTCATTGTCAATATCTGACGCCGCCGGGATGGTCGGCGAGACGACCATCCCGTTGCGGGTGCGGTCCGTCACGCCGGTCTCGGCCGGCGTGACGGAGCTCGTGCTCGTCGCCGACGACGGGTCTGACCTGCCGTCGTGGACCCCGGGAAGCCACATCGACGTGGAGATCCGCCCCGGGCTCGTCCGTCAGTACTCGCTGTGCAGCGATCCCGACGATCGTGGCCGGTGGCGCATCGCCGTACTGCGGGAGCCGGAGAGCCGCGGCGGCTCGATCGTGCTGTGCGAGCGGGTCCGCGCCGGCGACGTACTGACAGCCACCGGGCCGCGCAACCACTTCCCGCTGCACGAGTCCCCGCGGTACCTGTTCATTGCCGGCGGCATCGGAATCACGCCGATCATCCCGATGATCAAGGCCGCGCACGAGGCCGGCGCCGACTGGCGGCTGGTGTACGGCGGTCGCAGCGAGGCGTCGATGGCGTATCGGGACGAGCTCGGCAGGATCGATCCCGCGCGCGTACTCGAATGGCCGCAGGACCTTCGCGGGCTGATCGAGCTGGATCAGCTCCTGGCCGAACCGCAGCCCGGGACGTTGATCTACTGCTGCGGTCCCGAACCCCTGATCGCGGCCGTCGAGGCGAAGAGCGCGCACTGGCCGCACAAGACCCTGCAGGTGGAACGGTTCGCGCCGCGGCCGCTGACCGACGTACCGCCGAACACCGCGTTCGAGATCGAGCTGGTCGACAGCGACGAGGTGCTGGTCGTACCGCCGGACAGATCCATCCTCGAAGTCGTCGACGAGGCCGGGATCTTCGTCCTGTCGAACTGCGAGGAAGGCACCTGTGGGACCTGCCAAACGACTGTGCTGGAAGGCGTTCCGGACCATCGCGACTCCGTTCTCGACGAGGACGAACGCGCCGCCAACGACACGATGATGATCTGCGTCTCCCGCGCGCTGTCGTCCCGATTGGTCCTCGACCTGTGAAAGGTGAGATCACAAGTGGCTGTACAACAACTTGAGAATTACGCCCGGCCCCAGCAATGGACCGGGCTCGACCTGGTCGACACCGACGTACATATCAATCTTCCCGGCCTGAAGAACCTCTTTCCTTACCTCGAGGCGCGGTGGCGTGACTACATCACCGAGTCGGGTATGGGCGGATTGCCGTCGAACCTCTATCCGTCCAACGCGCCGAATCTCTTCCTCGACGGCACGCGACCGGAGCAAGGACCGGCCGGGTCCAGCCTCGAGCTTCTCCAGGGTCAGCTGCTCGACCCGTGGCAGTTGCAGTACGCGATCCTGAACTGCACGTACGCCATCGACTCGATCCACAACGACGACCTGGCGGCAGCGCTCGCCCGGGCGCTGAATCGCTGGCAGCTGCACGAGTTCCTGGAGCAGGATCCGCGGTTGCGTGGATCAGCTGTGCTGCCGCTGCAGAACCCGGGCTTCGCGGCGAAGGAGGTCGAGTGGGCGGCGGAGCACGAGCAGTTCGTCCAGGTGACGGTTCCCTCGCGGAGCCGGGAGCCGCTGGGTCGCCGCGGGTTCTGGCCGATCTACCGTGCCGCACAGGAAGCCGGGCTGGTGGTCGGCGTCCAGGCGGGCGGGTTGAGCGGCAACCCGACGACGCCGATCGGCTGGGCGACGTACTTCGTCGAGGACTACGTGAACGTGCCGCTGGCGTTCCAGACCCAGCTGATGAGCTTCGTCGCCGAGGGTGTCTTCGTCGAGTTCCCCGAGCTGAAGGTCGTCACGATCGAGGGCGGGTTCGCCTGGCTGCCGCCGATGATGTGGCGGTTCGACAAGGACTGGAAGGGGCTGCGTCGTGAGGTGCCGTGGGTGGAGCGTCCGCCGTCCGAGGTGATCCGCGACCACGTCCGGATGACGATCGCGCCGCTCGACCGGCCCGACACCCCGCAGTACCTGCTCGACGTGATCGACCAACTGCTCAGCGACGACATGTTGATGTTCTCCACCGACTACCCGCACGCGCATTTCGCGAACTCCGCGGACGCGCTGCCCGAGGGAATCTCCGGGGATCTGCAGACCAAGATCATGTCCGGCAACGCGCACGCGACGTACCGGCTGCGATGAGGAGCCTTCCATGACACAGACAGAAACCCGACCGGAACGCCGGACCGCGACGAAGCAGATGATCATCGACTGCGACATCCACAACGTGATGGCGCCCGGAGCCCTGGAACCGTACCTCTCGAACCGCTGGCTCCGGCACCTGAAGACGTTCGGCTCCCGGCAGCACAACGGGAACGTGTACCCGAAGGGATCGCCGGCCCGGTACGACGCCTTCCCGCCGTCCGGACTGCCCGCGGGCGCCGATCTGGGCTTCATGCAGAAACAGCATCTCGACGGGCTGAACGTCGAGTTCGGCATCCTCGGTCCGCTCAGCGGCTCCGGCAGCCAGCTCGACCCCGAGTTCTCCGCGGCGTTGTCGGCGGCAACCAACGACTGGCAGATCAAGGAATGGCTGGAGCCGGAGCCGCGGCTGCGCTCGGGCATGATCGTGCCGGCCGAACACAGCGAGCAGGCCGTCGCCGAGATCGAGCGGCTCGCCGGTCATCCGGGGTTCGTGCAGGTGCTCCTCGTCGCGCGTAGTTCCGCGCCTCTCGGCGATCGCCGGTACTGGCAGATGTACGAGGCTGCCGCGCGGCACGACCTGCCGATCGGGATTCACTACGGCGGCGGGGTTCGCGGCGTACCGATCAGCAGCGCGGGCTGGCCGTCGTACTACCTGGAGGACCACGCGGGGATGTCTGCCGCGTTCCAGGCGCATGTGGCGAGCTTGATCCTCGGCGGGGTGTTCGACCGGTTGCCGAATCTGCGCATCGCGTTGATCGAGGGCGGGTTCGCGTGGCTGCCGTCGCTGGCCTGGCGGATGGACACGCACTGGGAGCGCTTCCGCGACGAGATTCCCTCGGTACGGCGGCGGCCGTCGGAGTATGTGCGCGACCACTTCTGGGTGACGACCCAGCCGATCGAGGAACCGCATCGGCCGGCCGACCTGCAGAAGGTGTTCGACCACCTCGGCGGTAGCGACAAGGTGATGTTCTCGACCGACTACCCGCACTGGGACTTCGACCATCCCCAGCACGCCTTCAAGGTCAGGCTGTCCGCGGAGCAGCGGGACAACATCTATACGGAGAACGCCCGAGCGTTCTACAAGCTGCCGGCGCGGGCGGAGTCGCTTTGACCAAGATCACCTCGATCGAGACATTCGACGGCCACGGCTGCATCGTCCGCGTCAGTACCGACGACGGCCTGGTCGGGTACGGGCAGACCGCGCACTCCGAGGCCCGGATCACCGGCGAGGTGCTGCACACGCTGGTCGCGCGGAACTACCTGGGCCGGGACCCGTCCGATGTCATGACCCTGGCCGAGGAGTGCGCGCGGGCGGAGTACAAGTACTTCGGGAGCTTCCTGTTCCGGGCCTTGGCCGGCGTCGATACCGCGTTGTGGGACCTGGTGGGGAAGGCCAGGTCCCAGCCGGTCTACCAGTTGCTCGGCGGGAAGTTCCGGTCGTCGGTGCCGGTCTACGGTTCGGGGATGCGGCGCGACACGACGCCCGAGGAAGAGGTCGACCGGATGGTCGCCGCCGTCGCCGAGCACGGGTTCCGCGCGGTGAAGATCAAGATCGGCGAGCGCAACGGTCGCGATGCCGAGTCGCGAACCGGCCGCACCTGGCGGCTGGTTCCCTTACTGCGCAAGGAGCTCGGCGACGACATCGAGCTCAGCGCGGATGCGAACGGCGCCTACTCACCGGGGCAGGCGGTCCGGATCGGGCGGCTGCTCGAGGAGTACGACTACCTGCACTTCGAGGAGCCGGTGCCGTTCTGGGAGTACGAGAACACCAGGAGCGTGGCGGCAGCTCTCGACATCCCCGTCGGGCTGGGGGAGCAGGAGTTCTCCGTCGACACCATGCGGCGGATCATCCAGGACGGTACGGCAGACGTCATCCAGCCCGACGTCTGCTACATCGGCGGCATCACCCGCGCCCGGCAAGTTGCCGACCTGGCCAACCTCGCCGGGCTCCCGTGCGTACCGCACTCGTCGGGCAGATCGCTGACGGCGATCTTCACCGCCCACCTGGTCACGGCGATGCCGGCCTGCAACCTCTTCCACGAATGGACGATCGAGGACGCCTCGTCGATGCGGGTCTACGAGCCGTTCCCGGTCGCCCGCAACGGCGAGGTCGTCCTGTCCGATGCACCGGGCTGGGGTGTCGAGATCGCCGATTCCGTGCTGCAGCGGATGGAGCGAAGGGCGTCGTCGCTCTAGATGGAGTACCGGATCGGGCGGATGATCGACAGGTCAGGGGAGGCGATCCGGGAGGGACACGATCATGAGTGACAGCACGCGCGCGATCCGTACATTCCGTGTCGAGGTACCGCAGGCGGAGCTCGACGAACTGCTCCGGCGGATCGAGGCGACCCGCTGGCCGACCAAGGAACTCGTCGGGGATCGGTCGCAGGGAGTGCAGTTGGCGGCACTCCAGGAGCTCGCCCGCTACTGGTCGACCGAGTACGACTGGCGCCGGTGCGAGGCGCGGCTGAACGAGCTTCCGCAGTACAAGACCGAGATCGACGGCCTCGACATCCACTTCATCCACGTGCCGTCGCCGCACGAGAACGCGTTGCCGCTGGTCATGACGCACGGCTGGCCGGGCTCGATCATCGAGCTGCTGGAGACGGTCGGTCCGCTCACCGATCCGACCGCGTACGGCGGAAGCGCCGACGACGCCTTCCACCTCGTGCTGCCGTCCATCCCCGGCTACGGCTTCTCCGACGAGCCGGCCGAGCTCGGCTGGGGTCCGATCCGCATCGGGCGGGCCTGGGACGAGCTGATGCACCGCCTCGGTTACACCCAGTACGTCGCGCAGGGCGGCGATGTCGGCTCGCAGGTCACCGATGCGATGGGCCGCCTGGGTCTCGACGGGCTGATCGGCATCCACACCAACCTGCTGACACCGGCGCTGGGCGACGCCGAGGCCCTGAGCGAGACGCCACCCACCAAGGAAGAACAGACCGCGCTCGACCAACTCGCGACCTTCCACGAGTCCGGCACCGGCTACTTCGTGGAACAGGCGACCCGCCCGCAGACCATCGGTTACGCCGCTCTGGACTCCCCGATCGCCCTGGCCGCCTGGATGATCGACCACGACACGGACAGCTACCTGAAGATCGCCCACGTCTTCGTCGACGGAGAACCCTCGGGCAACCTGACCAAGGAACATCTGGTCGACAACATCACCCTCTACTGGCTGACCGGCACCGGCGCCTCCGCGGCCCGCTCCTACTGGGAGGAGACCCAGGAGAACGCCCGTGCCGTCGGCCAGCCGCCGACCTCGGTGCCGATCCCGGTCGGTTTCACCACCTTCCCCGGCGAGATCTGGCAGACCCCGCGCAGCTGGGTCGAGAAGGCTTACCCGAACGTCGTCTACTTCAACGAGGTAACCAAGGGCGGCCACTTCGCCGCCTGGGAGGAACCCGATCTCTTCTCGTCCGAGATCCGCGCTACTTTCCGTTCGTTGCGCTAGTCAGGAGGTGGCCCGGGCGGCTTCCAGGATCAGGTCCGCGGTGGTCTGCGGGTGGCTGATCATTACGACATGGGAGGAGGTACGTACCTCGACGACCCTGCGGAAGTTCCCGCGGGCGTACATCCAGCGTTCGGCCGCGGGTGGGATCGCCTTGTCGCGGCCGGCTACCAGGCCCCAGGACGGGATGGTTCGCCAGGCGGCGGCCGTGGTCGGATAGATGAAGGAGTCGGCGTCGAACGGGCGTTGGGTGGCTTGGAGGATCCGGAACGATTCCGCCGAGATGTCGGCGGCGAAGGCTGCTTGGCCGTCCTTGCTCAGGTAGAGGTCGATGCCGGTGGTGCCGTCGGCCTTCGTGTACGGGATCCCGACGCTGACGGGCTCGACGAGGCTGCCCGGGAACTTGGTGATCAGCTCGCCCTGCGTCTCGCCCACGTCGGGCGCGAACGCCGCGATGTAGACCAGCGCCTTGACGTTGCTCTTGCCGGCGGCCGCGTTCGTGATGACGGTTCCGCCCATGGAGTGTGCGACCAGCACGACCGGGCCGTCGATCGAGTCCAGCAGACTGCCGATGTACGGCGCGTCGGTGGGAATACCGCGCAACGGGTTCGAGCCCGCGATCGTGGTGTAGCCCTCACGCTGGAGCTTCTGGATGACCGCGTTCCAGCAGGACGAATCGGCGTACCCACCGTGGACCAGCACGATGGTCGGCTTGACCTTCGGCGGCTTGCCGGCCTGGGCAGCGGCCGGAGTGGCCAGCAGCGCGGCTGAGCCGGCCGCGACCGCGCCGGCCGCCAGGACCTGGCGGCGAGTGACATTGGTACCCATGCTGATCTCCTAGGCCAGGGACTCGACAGCGGTGTGGATGAGGTCTGCCACGGCCTGCGGCTGGGAGACGTAGACGGAGTGGCTGCCCGAGACCTCGCGGACGGTGGCGCCGGCGCGTTCGGCCATCTGGCGCTGGGCGGGCGGCGGGATCATCCGGTCGTCGGCGGCGACGAGGTACCAGGACTGCTTGGCGCGCCAAGCGGGTTCGGTGACCGATCCGGCCAGGGCGTTCACGCCCCACGGCACCTGCGAGTCGGCCATGAACGCGGCCTCGTCGGCGGGCAGGTCGCCCGCGAACGACTCGTGGAACTTGTCCCGGTCGAGGCAGAGGTAGCCGTCGCGCGGCGGCAGGATCGGGGGTACCGGCGCGCCGGGCGGCGGGTCGGCGATCAGGGTGTTGACGGACTCGCCCTTGTCCGGGGCGAACGCCGCGATGTAGACGAGGCCCACGACCCGCTCGTCGGTGCCGGTCTCGGTGACGACGACCCCGCCGTACGAGTGACCGACGAGGACGGCCGGTCCGTCGATCGAGTCGAGGACCTGCTTGACCGCGGTCACGTCGCCGTCCAGGGAGACGGTCGGGTTCTGGACGACGGCAACTCGGTGGCCCTGGGCGCGGAGCCGGTCGTACACGCCGCGCCAGCCGGAGCCGTCGACGAAGCCGCCGTGGATGAGGACCACTGCCGGTCGGGTGCTGCTCATGAGATTCCTCCAAGGGTGGGGTACTCCGTGACCGTAGGGATGGGACCGCTCTCACGGCAGGCGGGAAAACCCTCGACCGGGTCCCTCGCGACCCTCGATCTGCGCGGTCGGGTACCGCAGAATGACCTGATGGACGACGAACTGGCGGCCGCGTACGGGTTGTACGGCCGCGAGGACGCCTTGGGGCTGCTGAGCGACGTCGTGGACGACGGCGGTAGTGCTGTCGTGATCGGCGAACCCGGGCTCGGCAAGAGCAGTCTGCTGAAGGTGGTCGACCAGCTGGCCCAGCGGCGCGGCCGGCGGGTGCTGTCGGTCGGCCCGACGCAGTTCGACCGCGGGTTGCCCTTCGCGGGGCTGGCCGAGCTAGTCAGCCAGTGTCCAGACAGCGCGTTCGACCTTCTGCCGGCTCCGCAGCGACGTGCGCTGTCGGTTGCACTCCAGCGTGCCGACCCGGACGGCGACGACGTCGACGCCTTAGCCGTCCCGCTAGCGGTGCGCGGGCTGCTGACCCAGTTGTACGGCGCTGAGCCGGTCACGCTGATCCTCGACGATGCGCAGTGGCTGGATCAGGCGAGTCTCGCCAGTCTCGCGTTCGCGCTGCGGACGATCGACCCGCGCAGGTTGAGCGTCGTACTGGCGTCGAGGCCTGATCCCGGGGCGGCGGCCGAGCTGATCCGGGTGCTGGCCGAGCCGCGGCACGAGTTGGAGTTGAAGCCGCTGCCGGACTGGGCGATCGGCCAGTTGCTGCGCAAGCGGCTGGGGCTGCGGTGGACCCCGCCGATGAGTGCCGGGGTGGCGCGGGCCAGCGGCGGCAACCCGCTGCTGGCGTTGATGATCGCGATGGCGATGCAGTCCGATCTGTCGAAGTGGCGCTGGAGTTCGCAGGAGGGCCACGAGCCGATCTTCCCGGTCCCGCCGAGCCTGGCCGGGTTGCTGGGGGAGAAAGTCTCGGTGCTGTTGTCGCAGGACGCCCGCGACGTACTCCTGCTGGTCTCCGCGGCGGGCCGGCTGACGGTCTCGCAGTTGCAGCGGATGGTCGAGGAGACTCGGCTTCGGTCAGCTCTGGAGGCGGCGGCCGATGCGGACGTGGCCAAGGTCGGGGCGGGCGCATTGGTTGCTTTCACCCATCCGCTGCTCGCGTCGGCCATTTACGACGCTGCGGCACCCGAGGCGCGACGTCGTACGCACCGGATGCTTGCCGAGAAGCTCGAGGACCCGGTCGAGCGGGCCCGGCACCGCGCGGAGTCGATCGTCGCGCCCGACGAGACCGCGGCCGGCGAGCTCGAACGCGCCGCCGAGATCTCGCGCAGCCGCGGCGCTCAGCAACTGGCGGGCGAGTTGCTGGAGGCCGCGGCGTTGGCGACGCCGTCCGACGTGGACGCGTCGGTGAGCTTCCGTCGTTGGCTCGGCGCACTCGACACGTACTTCGGTGCCGGGGACCTGCTGGCGGCCCGGGCCGCACTGGAGAACGCGTCCGCTGTGGCGGCGTCGCCGGAGGACCGTGCCCAGGTGCTGCTCCGGGAGGCGCGGCTGCCAGGCAACCTGCGCTCCGCGCGCTCGCTCTCCGAACAGGCGTTCCGGCTCGCGCCCGCGGGCACGGAGGTCCGGGCCGCGATCCTCCAGGAGCTCAGCGAGTACCACCGGATGGAGGGCCACGGCCGGCTCACACTGCGGCTGAGTCAGCTGGCGATCGACGAGGCGGTCGCGGTCCGGCGTACCGACATTCAGTTCATGGCGTTGAACCAGCGGCTGAATGCCGAGTGGCTGTGGGGGAGCAGCCGTCTGAAGGAGACAGAGCGCGAGTTCGAACAGCTGGTCGCGAGTTCGGACACCGAGATCTCCGCCGCGGAGCTGGCCTGGGGCCGCGCATTCCATGCGGCCTGGAACGATCCGGAGGCCGTGGCGGAGATTCGCGACGGCATCCGGCGGACGATCGACGCCGGGCGGTACGGCGATCTGTCGAGCCTGTACATCTGTCTGGTCATGTGCCACGTCCGGGGGTCGCGGATCGCGGACGCGCGGGCGGCGCTCGAGGAGGCGGACCGTTCAGGGGCGTGGGCGAGTGCCTTCAACCTGCAGGAGCAGATGGCGCGGATCCTGGTCGCGGAGTACTCCGGTGACCTGGACGAGGCCCGGACCCTGGCGCAGCGTGCGGCGGCAGAGTCCAGGTCGCACGGGATCACGTACTGGCTGGCCGGATTCCTCGCCCAGGTGGGGTTTGTCGAGACCTCGGCGCGCAACTGGCAGACAGCGCTCGACGTACTGCGTGAACTCGCCGACATCTTCGCGAAGACCGAACTCGTCGACCTCGAGCAGCTGTTGTGGCCGGTCGACTACGCCGATGCCGCGCTGCAGGTCGGCGCACTCGACGACGTCGAGACAGCCGTTGCGCTGCTCCGTCGCCAGGGGGAGGCGGGCCGCCCGGAGGCGAGCGTTGCCGCCGATCGCTGCCAGGCCTTGTTGACTGCTGCCCGCGGCGACCTGGACCAGGCGATCGCCGAACTGCGATGGATCGTCGATCAGACCGGCGGCGAATGCCCGTTCGAGACGGCCCGGTCGCGGCTGGCACTGGGGCAGGTGTACCGCCGTGCCGGCCAGAAGGGCCTGGCCGTCGAGACTCTGAACAAGGCCGCCGCGACGTTCGACGCGCTCGGCGTACCGCGCTGGGCCGAGCGCGCCCGCGACGAGTCCGGCCGCTCCGGCCTGTACCCGAGTACGTCGATGCTGACGGCAACCGAGCGCCGCGTCGCGGAACTCGTCGCCGCGGGCCGGTCGAACCACGAGACCGCCGCGGAGCTGTTCATGTCGGTCAAGACCGTCGAAGCCAACCTGACCCGGATCTACCGCAAGCTCGCCGTCCGCTCGCGGACCGAACTCGCGAACCACCTGAACCGGGCCTGACGAAGTTGTAGGCCGTGGCATCTTGACGTGTTGAGGACATTCGCGTTTCATCCTTCTCACGGTGTCGGCGCAATTTTGCGATGCGCTGTCGCAAATTCCTGACATCGCGGCCGTCGCAGTCGCCCGTCGGGACAGCCCGCTCCCGACCTGCGGAGGCCGGAGAGGAAGACCCATGCGCTCTGCCCTGCTCAGCCTCCTGTCCGCCGTTCCCGTCGCCGCGCTGCTCGTCACGCCGGCGGCCGCGGCTACGACCGCCGGCGCAACCGTGCCATTCACTTCGTACGAGGCCGAGGCCGGCGTGCTCGGCGGTGGCGCGACCGCGGTGTCGCTGACGGCCGCGCCGACGACGCAGTACTCGAGCCCTTCGCTGGAGGCGTCCGGGCACGGGTATGCCCATCTCGCCGGCACCGGCCAGAGCGTGCAGTGGACCAACACGACCGGCGCACCGATCAGCGCGATCACGGTCCGGGTGAGCATCCCCGACAGCAGCGCCGGCGGCGGGCAGACCAGCACGTTGAACCTGTACGTCGACGGCGGTCTGCGGCAGGCGCTCAACGTCAACTCGAAGCAGACCTGGCTGTACGAGGGCAACAACAACTACAACGGCAACAGCCAGAACCCGTCCGACGGCAGCCCGCGAGTGTTCTTCGACGAGACGCGTACCTTCGTCACCGGTACGCCGATCGCACCCGGCGGCACGTTGATGCTGCGCAAGGACTCCGGCAACTCGGCCGCGTACTACGACGTCGATGTCGTCGATGTGGAGAACCCGCCGGCCGCCCTTTCCCAGCCGGCCAACTCGATCTCGATCACCGACTGCGGCGCGGTCGCCGACAACACCCCGACCAACGGTGCGGCGGACCCTGCGTCGGTCGACAGCCGGGCGGCGATCCAGAACTGCATCAACCAGGCGCAGTCGCAGGGCAAGACTTTGTGGATCCCGGCCGGCACGTTCTACGTCAAGGGCACGCAGGGTCTGCAGGCACAGGGCATCACGATTGCGGGCGCGGGCGCCTGGTACAGCACGATCTACCGTGACGTACCGCTGCCGAACAGCACTCCGCTGCCCGCGCTATGGGGCCTGACCTCGACCACGATCCGCAACCTGCACGTTGACTCCAACGCGACCAGCCGTGCAACTGTCGACGGCGCCGGCGGCTCGATGGACGTCACCGGGACGAACTGGGTGGCCGAAGGGATCTGGACCCAGCACACGCTGTCCGGCTTCTGGGCTTCCGGCACCGGCGGCACGATCCGGAACAACCGCCTGACGACGATCTGGGCGGACGGCGCGAACATCAACAACGTTTCGATGGGCAACTCGGTCGGCAACAACCTGACCATCACGAACAACTTCGTCCGCGGCACCGGTGACGATGCGCTCGCCATCAACTCCGTTAATTACAACGACATCGACGGCACGCGGGTCTATTACACGCCGATGGCGAACGCGGTGGTGACGAACAATACGTCGATCGCTCCATGGGGTGGGAAAGGCGTCGGAATCTACGGCGGCAGCGGCCATCGGATCGAGAACAACTACGTGTCGGACACCGCCCGCTACATCGGTCTGGGTGCGGGACGGTTCGGTGTCAACGGCAACGATCTGTTGTCGGCGAGCGTTACCGGCAACCTCGTCGTACGGTCCGGTGGGAATGCGTACAACCAGGGGCAGCCGGCGTTCCACATCGGGAACGGCGGCGACGGGCAGAACGTCGGCGTGGTCGATCGGGTGACCGCGAGCAACAACACCGTCGTCAATTCGCTGTACGACGGCATCGGCTTCTCCACCTCGACGAACACCGTGCTCCAGAACAACACCGTGACCTCTCCGGGGCGCAACGGCATCGTCATCTCGCCGCCGTTCTACCCGGCGCCGTCGGGTTCCGCGACGATCACCGGTAACACGGTGACTGGTGAGGGTACGCCGTACATCAATAACTCCGGTGGGTTCAGCGCATCACTGAGCGGCAACAGTTGGCAGGGTGGCAGTACGCCGGAGGCGCCGTACGGCGGCACGCCCGCCGCGATCCCTGGGACCGTGCAGGCGGAGAACTACAACACCGGCGGGCAGGGCGTCGCGTACAACGTGAGCTCGGTGAACGGCACCGCGAACGGCTACCGCACCGACGGCGTCGACCTCGAGTCAACGTCGGATGCCGGTGGCGGCTACAACCTGGGCTGGACCAGCTCGGGCCAGTGGTTCCACTACACGGTCAACGTCGCCACGGCCGGTACGTACAGCGTCGCGATGCGAGTGGCGGCGCCGAGCGCGGTGACCAACGCCTTCCACCTCGCCGGCAGCAGCGTCAGCATCCCCGCGACTGGTGGTTGGCAGAACTGGGCAACCGTCACCACGCAGGTGACGCTTCCTGCCGGGCTGCAGACGTTGACGGTCTCTCAGGACAACGGCGGCTGGAACCTCAATAGCCTGCAGTTCACCGGCGGCGGCTCCGGCAACTTGGCGGCCGGCAAGCCCACCAGCGAGTCGTCGCACAACCAGGTCTTTGCATCGAGCAACCTGACCGACGGCAACCAGTCGTCGTACTGGGAAAGTGCGAACAACGCCTTCCCGCAATGGGTGCAGGTCGATCTCGGCTCGGCACAGTCGGTCAGCCGCGCGGTCCTGCAACTACCTGCTTCCTGGGGTGTTCGTGATCAGACCCTGTCGTTGCTCGGGTCAACGGACGGCATCAACTTCACGACGGTAAAGGCCTCCGCGACCTACACCTTCTCGCCGACGGTGACCTTGACCTTCCCCGCGACGACCCAGCGCTATTGGCGAGTCACGATTACCGCCAACACCGGGTGGCCGGCAGCGCAGCTCTCAGAGCTCCAACTTCAAGCGTGAGGCGCGTGCTTCTTCTCGACAGTGTCGAGGAGAAACGCCAGGCCGGCCTCGAAGTTGTCCGGCTGGGCGGCGAAGCCGTGGCGCAGGAGTGGCCCGACGTACGGGTAGTCGCCGCTGTCGGCGCGTTCGGTCAGGTACCTGTTGACCGTCGACGTCCATTCGCCGGCGGCGGCCGGGTCCGACGGCACGGCACGTCGCTGCGCCGAGACCCGGGTGACGTACCCGACCGTGTGGTCGTTGACCGCTGTCACGATGCTCCACGCTTCTTCCGCAGAGACGGCTAGCGGCGCGACGGCACGCATCCACTCGTCGAGAACGCGGAGTGTGTTCGGGCCCAGCTGCATGCGGTCGACCAGGAGCTCGATCGTCCACGGGTGGGCCAGGCCCTGGTCCCGGGTCCGTCGCGCGATGGCCTCGAGTGCCTCGCGCCAGTCCTGCGGCAGGTCGTCACCGAGCACGTTCTCCCCGGCGAGCTGATCGAACATCAGGTCCAGCAGGTCGTCCTTGCTCGACACATGCGCGTACAAGCTCATCGGCCGTACCTCGAGGAACGCCGCGACGCTCCGGATCGAGACCGCGTCGAGCCCGTCGCGGTCGGCGATGTCGACCGCGGCGGTCACGATGGATTCGCGGGTGAGCGTCCTGCGCCGGGGCCGGCGGTCGTTGCGTGCCCACACCGGACCCGCATCCCGCTGGGTGCCCTCGTCGGCCGGCCGTGTCATGTCGGGCATGGTACGGCGTCATCGCGCCCGACGCTCGGTGGCGACGGCCGACATCGGTGGCACCGGGAACCCGTCGTACGTGGCTGCTTCCTGCTGCGCGGCCTTGTCCGACTGCTTCTTCTCGCCGATGAACAGCAGTATGACGACGGCGACGACGCAGAGCGCGATCGCGACGAACAACCACTGCCGGTCGATACCGCCGTTGAGGTTGATCGTGCGGATCGTCGCGACCACCAGGATCCACAGCAGGGACAGCGGCATCAGCCGCGTCCACCCGAAGTGCATGAACTGGTCGTACCGCAGGCGTGGCAGCGTCCCGCGCAGCCAGATGAAGAGGAACAGGAAGCAGAGGACCTTCCCGAAGAACCACAGGACAGGCCAGTAGCCGCTGTTGGCGCCGTCCCAGATCAGGTTGATCGGCAACGGCGCGTGCCAGCCGCCGAGGAACAGCGTGGTGGCCAAGGCCGCCACGGTGCCCATGTTCACGTACTCCGCGAGGAAGAACAGCATGAACTTCGCGGACGAGTACTCCGTGTGGAATCCGCCGACCAGCTCGCCCTCGGCCTCGGGCAGGTCGAACGGCGCCCGGTTGGTCTCGCCGATCATCGAGATCACATAGATCACGAACGACGGCGCGAGGATCAGGCCGTACCAGAGCTTGTCCTGCGCGGCGACGATCTGCGACGTCGACATCGATCCGGCGTACAGGAAGACCGCGACGAGCGACAGCCCCATCGAGACCTCGTACGAGATCATCTGGGCGCTGGAGCGAAGGCCGCCGAGCAGGGAGTACGTCGATCCGGACGACCAGCCGCCGAGCACGATGCCGTAGATGCCGACCGAGGCCATCGCGAGCACGAATATCACCGCCACCGGCATGTCGGTCAGCTGCAGCGCGGTGCGGCCGTCGCTCCACGGCAGCTTCACCGTCGGCCCGAACGGGATCACCGTCCAGGCCGCGAACGCCGGAACGACCACGATCGCCGGCGCGAGCACGAACACCACTTTGTCGGCCGTCTTCGGGATCAGATCCTCCTTCAGGATCAACTTCATCCCATCGGCCAACGACTGCAGCAACCCGAACGGCCCGTTGACCTTCGGCCCGATCCGCTGCTGCATCCGGGCAACCACCCGCCGCTCCGCCCAAATACTGAACAGCGTCAGCACCATCAGAATCACGAAGACCAGCACGACCTTGAGCAGCATCAACCCCCACGAGTCCTCCCCGAACCCCACCGGCCCACCGCTGACCTCATCACTCCACCGCATCCGCCATCGCTCCTCCCAGATCGGCTAACAGATACGGTGTATCATTAAGTCGACGGGAAGAGAACCCGGACTTGCTGCACGCGCTGGATCAGGATGTGAGACCGCGGGCGATCGCGATCCGGCGGGTGTGAATGTTGAGGCATGCGTGCGATCGGGTTCGTGAGTTGGTCAGCCGAAGGGCGGATGTGAATGACGGTCGAGCGGGACTATCGGGCGGCCGACGGGCGGTACGAGCGGCTGGAGTATCGGCGGGCGGGGGACTCCGGGCTGGATCTGCCGGCGTTGTCGTTGGGGTTGTGGCAGAAGTTCGGTCGTGACTACCCGTTCGGGACGCAGCGGGAGATCTTGCTGCATGCGTTCGATCTGGGCATCACGCATTTCGACAATGCCAACCGGTACGGGCCGCCGCACCGGGCCGCGGAGCAGGTGTTCGGGCAGGTGCTGCGGACGGACCTGGCGCCGTACCGCGACGAACTCATCCTGACTTCGAAGGCCGGTAACCCGATCGGGCCGAGCCCATATCTCAAAGGCGGTTCGCGCAAGTCGCTGCTGGTGTCGCTCGAGCGCAGCCTGCGCGATCTCGGCACCGACTACGTCGACATCTTCTACCACCACCGGCCGGATCCGTCGACGCCGCTGGACGAGACCGTGGGCGCGTTGGTGAGCGCGGTCCAGCAGGGCAAGGCGTTGTACGTCGGCATCTCGAACTACCCGACGGAGCGCGCGCACGAGGTCGCCGCGTTGCTGCGTGCGGCCGGCGTACCGCTGCTGGTTCATCAGCCGCGGTACTCGATCTTCGACCGTACGCCGGAGACCAGCGGACTGCTGAAGCTCGCCGCCGAGGACGGGTTCGGATTGGTTGCCTACAGCCCCCTTGCGCAGGGGTTGCTGACCGACAAGTACCTAGACGGCACGATCCCGGCCGGCGCCCGCGCCGCGGCCAGCGCGTTCCTCTCACCGGATCAGATCGACGACGTCTATCGCGAGCGCGCGACGGCGCTGAACGAGCTCGCCCGAGAGCGCGGCCAGTCCTTGGCACAGCTTGCCCTCCAGTGGGTACTGCGTCAGCCGCAGGTGACGACTGCCCTGATCGGCGCAAGCTCGACCACCCAACTCGACCACAACCTCGCCGCGCTCGACTTCCCGGCCCTCACCGACGAGGAACTGACCCGCATCGACCACCACGGCATCCACGGCACCGGCCAACGCGTCTGAGCTCCCGGCGCTATTTCTCGGTCAGCAAGTCATTCAGGCGACGCCATGGTCGGGTCAAGGACCGGCGGCGACTCGACCCGCGCCATGGATCGCCGTCCCGCTCAAAGCGGCGCACAACTGAGCGAATGGTGAACCGGTCGCCGCGCATCCGGCGATCGTCGAGTTCGCTCCAGTCCAACGGGGTGGCAACCGGCGCGCCCGGCCGGGCTCGCACGGCGTAAGGCGGTACCGCGGTCTGCCCGTAGGCGTTGCGCATGATGTCGAGGTACAGCCGCCCTTCCCGTTTCGCTATGCGCTGCTCGATGGTGTAGCGCTTCGGGTCACGAGCGACGAGCACCTGCGCGACGCCGCTCGCGAATTCGCGGACCTGGTCGAAGTCCGCCGTACGGTCCAGGAGAACGTGGACGTGAAGTCCTTTGCCTCCGGTGGTTTTGACCAGGGAGGGGAGCCCGAGGTCGGTCAGGAGTTCGCGGACATCGCGGGCGGCGCGGCGTGCCGCGGGGAAGCCGTCGTCGCTCGGCGGGTCGAGGTCGAAGATCAGCTGATCGGGATTCTTCGGGCGGTCGGCGCGAGACAGCCAGGCGTGAGGAGTGATGCATGCTTGGTTGGCGAGGTACACCAGTGCGGCAGCGGAGCTGACGACCGCGTGCTTCACGTTGCCGGCACCCCCGAGCCGTTTCACCGACGCGGTCTCGATCCAGTCCGGGAAGTATCGCGGTACGGTCTGCTGGAACACCTGTTGGCCGTCGATGCCGTCCGGGAATCGCTCGAGCGACAGCGGACGGCCCTTGAGATACGGGACCATCCGTGGTGCGACCGTCTCGTAGTAGCTGATCAGGTCGCCCTTGGTCACTCCGTCGTCGGGGAACAGAACCTTGTCGGTCCGGCTCAGCTGGATGGTACGGCGACCCACGCGGACCTGATCGGTCACTGTGCACGCTCCCGGACCACCTCACGTGGAGGTTTGTCCTCGCGCAGTCCCTGGAAGCTGGGATGGCGGAGTTGCCCGTCCCGCGTCCATTCGCTGAAGGCGACCTGGCCGACGAGCTGCGGTTTCACCCAGTGCACCCGCAAGCGCGGCAAGTTGCCGCTGGCAAACTCCGGTTCGTCCTGCTCGAGCTCGGCGAGTTGTCTGCTCAGTCGCTCGAGCATCGCACGGTCGTAGCCGGTCCCTACTTTCCCGGCGTACCGGAGTTCACCTTTCTCGTAGTAGCCGATCAGCAGTGCGCCGAATCCGACCCGGCTGCCTTGGGGATCGGTGTAGCCGCCGATCACGAACTCCTGCGCGGTGGCGCACTTGAACTTCAGCCAGTCCTTCGAGCGACCGTAGGCGTAGGCTCCGACGGCACGCTTGGCGATGAGGCCTTCCCAGCCGCGCCGGCAGGCCTCTTCCCAGTACGCGACGCCGTTGCCGATCCGATGCGGCGTGAAGCGGAGCGGACCGCCGTACTCGAGTGCACTGCGCAGGAGCGCTTTGCGTCGGCGGAGCGGGAGGCCGGTCAGATCGTGTCCGTCGAGATGCAGGACGTCGAACACGTAGAGGAAGACCTTCACCCCCGTACGGCGTGCCGCGTCGGGGTCGTTGACCTGCATGCGTCCTTGCAACCGGGAGAAGCTGGTCCGGCCGCCCTCGAAGGCGACGATCTCGCCGTCGACCACGAAGTCCTGATTCGTCTGGCCGGCCAGTGCCTCGACGAGTTCGGGGTAGTGGTTGTTCAGTTCCTTCTGGTTGCGCGAGAGGAGGCGGACGCCGTCCGCAGTACGGAAGACCAGGCAGCGTTCCCCGTCGAGTTTGCGCTCGTACAGCCAGTCGGGGTCGGAGAAGCGGTCCTCGGTCAGCGTGGCGAGCATCGGCGTGACCCACTCAGGCTGAGCTACTGTGCGCAAACTCTGCTTCGCCGTCACACCCCCGCTAGTGCCCGAGCCCCCGCGAGGCAAACACCAGCGAGCGGCGCAGGACCTGGGCAGCTACGCCGAGGACCTGCGCCACGTCGTACAGGAGTATCCGGATCTCCAGTGGGAGTTGCTGCATCTGCTGGTCGACCCGGCCGTCGGGGCGTCAGCGCGTCAGCAGCTTGGCGACCTTTGGCAGGACCTGGTCGACCGGGCCGCTGAGGCCGCATTCCATCGCCAGCCAGCCGTTGTAGTCAATGGCCTCCAGCGCGTCCAGGGTCTCCGGCCAATCGTAGTGGCCGGCGCCGGGCTCCAGCCGGTTGTTGTCTCCGAGCTGGACATGACCGATCGACGAACCGGCCTGCCTGATCGACTCACCGACGTGCGCTTCTTCGATCGACATGTGGAAGGTGTCCGCGGTGATCATCACCCCAGCGGATCCGACCTCTTCCACCACGGAGGTCGCATCGGCGAGCTGGTTGATCACGAAGTCCTCGAACCGGTTCAACGGTTCCAGGTAAACCTTCGCGCCCACCGACTCGCCGTGCTCACCCACCTCCCGGAGCGCCTCGACGAGCGCCGCACGGGAGTCCTCCACCGAGCGCGGTGGCACGAACGGAGGCAACCGGCGCGAGAACAACCCGAAGGCATGCGGCGAGACGATCCCCGTACCGCCGGCCGCCGCGATCGTGCTCAGTTGGATCTTGAGCTGCTCGATCGCATCCCGGCGCCGGTCCGCGTCGAAGTCGCCGATGAAGTGGTCCATGTGCACAACCGCCGTCGGCATCTGTACGCCGGCATCGCGCGCCCGGCGCAGCTCGTCCACCCGCGATCCGAAGATCCCGTCACCACGGGCGGACAGTTCGATCCCGTCGAAGCCCACCGACCGGACGAAGGCGAACTTCTCCTCCAAGGTCTCGCCGGGCAGCGTCATCTCCGCGGCCGCCAGTCGGAACGTCATACGGTCACCTCCTCGTCGAAGCTGAGTACGACCTGCAGAGCCTCTTCCGGACGCTCGTCGAGCATCTGGAAGGCCTCCGCGGCCTGCGCCATCGGCACGGTGTGCGTGATCAGGTCGGTCACGTTCAGCCGCTTCTCGGCGGCGAGCTGGATCGCTGTCCGCGCCAGCCGGTCGTAGTTCCACCGATGCTGCAAGGACGGCGCGACCCCGGAGATCTGCGAGCAGATCAGCGCGATCCGGTTGTGATGGAACTCCTCGCCCAGCCGCAGCCCCACACCATCACCTTGCATGAACCCGGCGACGCACACCCGCGAGCTGTACGCGACCGACCGGACCGCCTCGTGCAGGGCGCGATAGTTGCCCGACACCTCCAAACACACATCGGCACCTCGGCCGTCGGTGAGCTCGCGGATCCGTTCCGCAACGCCACCGTCGGCGGGATCGAGCGCAACCTCCGCGCCCAGCTCCAGCGCCAGCTCACGACGGGCCGGAAGGTTGTCGACGGCAATCACCCGGCCACCGTTCAGCCGCGCCAACTGTGCGGCCAACTGCCCGGGTACGCCGAGACCGAAGACGGCGACCGTCTCCCCGATGTGGATGTCGGCGTCCAGCACCAGGTTCAGCGCGATCCCGCCGATCTGGCTGAAGATGCCGATCCGCGGATCGACGGTAGCGTCGAGGACCCGCCCGGCGGCCCACGACGCCTTCTTGACGGTGTGGCTGCGATGTCCCCACGTCCCCCAGATCACATCGCCGACCGAGACGCCTTCGGCCGACGATCCGAGCGAGACGACCTCGCCGACCTCCTCGTACCCCCAGCCGTCGACCGGGTAGCTGATCGAGGTGTCACCGTCGACGAAGAGCCGGGAGTCGTCGTCCCAGCGCTTGTTCAGATAGGGGTTGCTGCCGCGGTACGCCGTGAGCTCGGTGCCCGCGGAGATACCGGAGTACAACGTGCGGATCAGGACCTCGTCCGGTTCCGGCGTACGTTCGAGATCGGGGACGACCTCCGCGACGCGGGACGAGCTGAATCTGACCAGAGATGGCATAAGTCTCCTCGAGAAGTGTGGGTCAGCCTTTGACTGCGCCGGACATGAAGCCCTGCGTGACCTGGCGTTGCAGGACGACGAAGATCACGATGATCGGGACGATGGTGATCAACGTGCCGGCCGCCAGCGGGCCGATATCCATCGAGCGGCCGCCGGTGAAGTTGTAGAGACCGGCGGTGAGCGGCCGGTACTTGCCGCTCGGTAGGTAGAGCAGCGGGACCAGGAAGTTGTTCCAGTTGCTCAGGAACGTGAAGACGGCCAGGGCCGCGGCGCCCGAGCTCACCAGCGGCATCATCACCTGCGCGAAGATGCGGCTCTCGGAGGCGCCGTCGATCCGCGCGGCCTGCTCCAGTTCCTCGGGCAGATCGGAGAAGAACGCGCGCATGAAGAACGTGCCGAACGACAGGTTGGTCGAGATCAGCACCAGGTTGGCCCCGACCAGGCTGTCCAGCAGTCCCATCGACCGCAGCTGGAAGTACAGCGGAATCATGTAGGTGAAGAACGGCACCAGCAGACCGAGTACGACGACGTAGAAGATCGCCGTACGCCCGGGGAAAGGCAGGCGTGCGAACGCGTAGCCGGCCATCGTCGAGATCACGATCACGACGATCGTGCTGGGAACGGTCAGCAGCAGACTGTCGAGCAGATAGCTGCTGAACCGGCCAACGGTCCAGGCCGAGCGCAGGTTCTCGAACGAGAACGACGAGAACAAACCGAACGGATCGGTCCGCACATCCTGCGGTGTCTTGAGTGCCGTGGAGATGATCAGCACCACGGGGAACAGCGTCAGCGCTGCCATCAGCACGAGTACGACGTGACGGATCGCGAGTCCGGTCGACCGGCGTACGACGTGCCGACGGAACTCCAACCGTTCCTCGGACCGGCTGCTGCTCGAGACGGCGACTGGCAGGTCGATCATCACGCCCCCAGTCCCTGCAACGACAGCCGTCGTTGCAGCCGGTTCAGCATGATCGTGAACGGCACCGCCAGGACCGTGATCAGCAGCGCCAGCACGGTGCCGTAGCTGATCCGGTTGAGCTGGAACGCACTCGAGTACGCATAGGTCCCGAGTACTTCGGTGGCGTCGGCCGGCCCGCCGCCGGTCATGATGAAGATGATGTCGAACACGCTGAACCCACCGACCAGCGTGAGCGTCAGCACCATCAGGAAGACCGGCATGATCTGCGGCAACAGGATGTGCCACAACCGCTGACCGGCGTTCGCACCGTCGATCCGGGCAGCGTCGACCAGCTCCACGTCCACGTTGCGGAGCGCGGACAGGATGATCATCGTGACGAAACCACACGTCGCCCAGATCGCGGTCGCCAGTACGGCGAAGATCGCGGTCTTCGGATCACCGAGCCAGCCGCGGGTCAACCCGTCCAGTCCGACGGCGTCGAGCACCCGGTTGATCCACCCGTTGACCGGATCGTAGATCCACCCCCAGACGATGCCGATCGCCACGCCGGGCAGCATGAACGGCAGGAAGAACAGCAATCGGTACGTCGCTCCGCCGCGCCCGGACCAGATCAGGACTGCCACCAGCAGCCCGATGATCATCGGCGCAGCGGTGCCGATCGCGATCCAGATCGCATTGTTGCCGAGGGCATGCCAGGTCGCGGCGTCGGTGAACATCTCGGTGAAGTTCCGCAGCCCGACGAACGGCGGTGTCGGATCGAGACCGTCGAAGTCGACCACCGAGTAGTACAGCGCGTTCGCCATCGGGAAGACGAAGAACACCGCGGTGATGATCGCCACCGGCAGGGCGAGCAGGATGCCGAGCCGCGCCTGCGCCCTCCGGGTGACCGCCGGAACGTTGCTGACGGCCCCCATCTATTTCGCCGACTTCTCGTACGCCGTCTGCAGTTGCGCAGCCACCTTCGCCGCGTCACCCTGCCCGCTCAGGATGCCCTGGATCCCCTTCCACATGGCGTTGTTGAAGACATCGGTGGTGAGGACGTCGATGTTGTACCCGAAGTCACCCGTGCCGTCGGCGATCTTGGCCGAGTCGTCCAGCACCTGCTTGAACAGCGGCGACGCCGTCATCCCGTTCGTGTCGATCGGGTACGCCGGGATGTCCTGCAGCTTCTCCGCGGCCCAGCGGCCGTGCTCGGGGGTGAGCAGGTAGTCCAGGAACTTGATCGAGGCATCCGCCTTGGTGGTCGAGGCGGACACGAAGGTGCCCGAGCCGAGACCGCCGCTGAAGATGCCGGCACCGTCCTTGGCCGGGAACGGGATGAAGCCGACGTCGAACTTGGCGTTCCGCTCGATGTCCAGCGCGAGCCAGCTGCCGGTCGGGTTCATCGCGGCCTTGCCGGAGTAGAACAGCGCGTTCGCGTTGTCGTAGCTGACCGCGGTCGGTGACGGCGTCAGCAGCTTCTTGTCGTTCCAGTCCTTCCAGACGGCCAGCGAATCCACGACCGGCTGGGTGTTCCACGACGTACGGCCGTTGAGCAGGTCGTCCATACCCTTCGACCCGACGGCGCTGGACAGCGACATGCTGAGCAGATGGCCGCCCTGCCAGCCTTCCTTGTCGCTGACGGCGAACGGGACGACGTTGTTCTGCTTGAGCTTCTCGGCCGCGGCGGTCAGGTCGGTGAGGCTCTTCGGTTCGGCGATCCCGTACTTCGCGAACAGCGTCTTGTTGTAGAAGACGCCGACCTCCTCGATCTGGCTCGGTACGCCGACGATCTTGCCGTCGAACGTGACCCGCTTCTTCGCGAAGTCGTAGATCGGCCACTTCTTGTCGGCGTACGCCTTGGTCAGGTCGTAGACCAGCCCGGCCTTGGCCAGCGCGCCGGCGAAGCCCGGCCCGGTGTCGTAGCCGAAGACGTCCGGACCCTGGCCCGACCGCAACTGGGTCTGCAGCACGGTCCGGACGTTCTCGCTCGGGATGACGTCGAGCTTCACCGTGATCCCCGGGTTCTTGGTCTCGAACGTCTTCAGGTCGGATTTGATCAGCTCGAGGTCCGCCGGATCCTCCGGCTGGCCGATCATGTAGCGGATCTCCTGCTGGCCGCTGGTGTCTTGCTTGACGTCCTCGGAGCCGGTGCCGGGGGCGCCACCCGTGCACGCCGCGGTGGCGAGCAGCGTGGCGGTGGACAGCACGGCCGAGGCGACGAACGCGATCTTCTTCATGAGCCACTCCCGGTGTCGGTGGCACTGCGTCAGGAAAAGTTCTAACGTTAGAATTTCTAACGTTAGAAGTGATGGTTGCGGTGCTCGCGAGCTCTGTCAAGATGTCGTCCTACTGTGTTTGAGGTAATCGGAGGGACCACGATGGCGCCTGACGTTGATGCCGGTCCGGATGGCCGGCCGGCCCGTCCCGCGCGGTTGAAGGACGTCGCCGAGTTGGCCGGGGTGTCGCTGAAGACCGTGACGAACGTCGTCCACGAGCGGCGCCACGTGAAGGCCGAGACCCGGGCCCGAGTCAAGGCCGCGATCGCCGAACTGGGCTACACGCCTTCGCTGGTCGGCCGGCAGTTGCAGAGCGGGCGCAGCAACATCGTCGCGCTCGCGGTCCCACGGATCGACGAGCCGTACCTCGGTGCGCTGGCGCACGCGCTGATCATGGCGGGCGAACGGCGGGGGTACGCCGTTTTCACCGACGAGACCGGGCGCAGCGACGAGCACGAACTCCGGGCCGCCGCCGGGTATCCCGGCAACAGCATCGACGGCGTGATCTACAGCCCGCTGGCCGTGGACCCGGAGCGGCTCGCCGACATGAGCCGGTTCACCCCGATGGTGCTGCTCGGCGAACACCTGAGCGAGGGCGCGGCCGACTACGTCGCGATCGACAACGAGCAGTCCGCGCGGGACGTCGTACGGCATCTGGCTGACGGCGGACGGCGGCGGATCGCCTACATCGGCGGCAATCCCTCCCGGCCGTTGAGCGTCGGCCAGTTACGGTTCCGGGGCGTCCGCGCCGCCGTGGACGAGCTCGGCCTGGAGACGCGGGACGACTGGCTGCTCCGCTGCGACCGCTACTCCCGGGAGACAGGCGCCGCAATGGCCGAGCAACTGCTGCCGCTGATCGGCGAGATCGACGCCCTGGTCTGCGCCAGCGACCTGCTGGCCATCGGCGCCATCCGGACCTTCATCGAGCACCAGGTTCGGGTCCCCGATGACGTCGCGGTGATCGGCTGGGACAACATCGTCGACGGCCAGTACCTGTCACCCAGCCTGAGCAGCGTCGCGACCGACCTGGACCTACTGGCCGACCGGACGTTCGAGGCCCTGATCAGCAGAATCGAAGGCAACCGCGACCCGGCCCGCGTCTACACCGTCCCGCACGAACTCGTCCTCCGCGAGTCGAGCCGGGCATCGATCTGAACTGTCATGCAACCAGATCCTCACGCCAGGACTCGTGCAGGCAAAGGGTCCGATCTGGGGAGTGGTGATGGCTGACGGCGACACGGTGCGCGAGCTGTACGAGGGGTGCTACCGGCGGCTGGTCGGGCAGCTGTTCGCGATCTGCGGGGATCTGGGTGAGGCCGAGGACGCCGTTCAGGAGGCGTTCGTGCGGGCGGTCGAGAAGCCCCGGCGGTTCGCGCAGCTCGACAACCCCGAGGGGTGGCTGCGCACAGTCGCGCTGAACGCCGTACGTCGGAAGTACCGCCGCGCGACCCGGTTCCACGGGTTGCTCTCCCGCGCAGGTGTTCCCGAGACCACGATCACCGGGCTGTCCGCGGACCGGGTCGCTCTGGTCGAGGCCCTGCGGCAGCTCCCGTACGAACAGCGCGAGGCGATCGTGCTGCACCACATCGTCGACCTGCCGGTACGCGAGATCGCCGTACAGCTGCGGGTTCCCGAGGGGACGATCAAGGCACGCCTCTCCCGCGGCAGGGCCGGCCTGGCCCCGCTGGTCCACGAGTTCGCCGACGACGCCGAGGAGGTCAACCATGTCTGAGCTGAAGGAACTGTCCTGGGAGGTCCAGGAGTCGGTCCACCCGTTGCCCTTCGAGACTCTCGAGCGCCGTGGCGTTCGCCGCCGGCACCGTCGGCAGGCGCTGACCGGTGCGGGAGTTGCTGTGGCGGTGACCATCGCAGTACTGGCTGCCGTGCTGCCGCTCGGCAAGGTGACCGGCACCGAGAAGCCGCCGGCGGCCGGTGTGTCGATGCCGGTCGACCAGGCGGCCGAGAAGCTGGTCCACGACAAGAAGTCGGGCTTTGCCGGCATCGCGTTCGCCACCCCGACCCGCTGGGCGGCGGTGTGGATGCTGGCCCAGCCGGGATACACCTGGAACTACGCCGCGGTGCTGAGCCGTGACGGTGTGCGGACCACCGCGCCGGTGAGCAAGACCGGGTACGCCGTGGTGGCGGACGGCGACGACGTACTGGCGCTGTCGACGCCGACGAGTATGAAGGGCAGCGACCCGACCTGGGCCCAGGCCCTGATGGTCGGACTGACCGACAAGGGCCGGATCGAGAAGAAGCTGCACTGGGCTCCGCCGATCACAGAGTTCGGGGACGGCGACGTACTGATGGGCGATGGCCCGCTGCGGGCGCTGAATCCGGAGACCGGCGTTCTCCGGGAGGTGAAGGTCCCCGGGGTCGACAACAGCTACACGCCGCAACGCGATACCACCGGACGATGGTGGCTGGTCGGCGCCAGGAACAGCGGCGTCGGCAACATCTACTGGACCGATGACCACGGCAGAACCTGGGACCACTCCGTCATCAGCCCGGGCCGGATGCACGGCCGGCTGGGAGTCAGCCCGGACGGCAACACGTTGGTGGTGATCCCGGGCAACAAGCCCGAGATGGCCCGGCCGGATGACGAGGTGCCGCTGCGGTTGTCCACCGACCGGGGCGATCACTGGGCGACAGTGGCTACCCGGAACTCGACGTACCTGTCGTCTCCTGTTGCCTTCGACAACGGCACGGGCCTCGCGCTCTACCAAGGAGGCAAGGACCGCGAGCTGCTCCGGCCCGGCGCCGGTACGCCGTTCACCCCACCGACCGACCTGGGCCAGGTGATCGGGGTAGGCGACTTCGTCTACGGCATGCAGTACAACGGCAACCACGTCATCACCAGCACCAACCACGGCAAAACCTGGAAGTACATCGACCCCCGCTAGGGCTCAGGCCGGGATGCGGCCGGGGGCCCAGAGGGCGGTGACGTCTTCTCCGGCTGTTTCGCGTCGTTGGAGGTCGGTGAGGAACTCGATGAAGTCGTGCTCGGGACGCCAGTCGAGCAGGTCAGCGGCCTCGCTGAGGTCGTGCTGCTCGACGGTGTCCGGTAGCGCGAGGCCGTGGCGTTCGATCAGCTCGGCTGCGCCCGGCATCCGCGACTCCGACCACTCGACGCCGCGCGCAGCGAAGTCGGCGCGGACCTCCTCGGGCATCCCGTGGTCGCTGTGCACGATCGTCCGGAACAGGTCGAAGCGGTGCGCGATCGCAGCCTCGGTCGCGGCGACCGTCGCGGTCGCGATATCGCGTACGTCGACACCGTTGCGCAGCAGCCGTTCGCCCCAGCGAAGGTAAGGCTCGGGCACGAAGCCGTGATACCGCAGCAGCGCGACCGATGCCCCGGTCGTCTCCTGGTACATCTTCCAGAGGTCCTCGCCGAGCACCTTGGTGACGCTGTAAACGCTGCCCCACCCATACGCCATCGACGATGCGAACACGACGCTCCGGACGCCGGCCGCCCGGCACGCCTGTACGACGTTGAACGTGCCGTCGACGTTGACCGCAAAGATCGTCGCGTCACTGACATCCGGCCGGTGAGCGTTGTGCCACGCCGCAAGGTGTACGACGGCGTCACAGCCCTCCACCGCCTCGAGCACGTCGGTCGGCGTACGCGTATCACACCGCACGAACTCCCCGATCCCAGCGTCCGCAGGATCAGGCGAGGGCATAACATCCGCCCGCCGCACGCGATGCCCCGCCGCAGCAAGCCGCCGCGAAACCTCCCGCCCAGCGACCCCCGACGCTCCGGTGACCAGCACGCTACTCATTCAAATCCTCCACGCACTCGGCAAGCACTTGCCGCCCCGACGCTACCCGGTTTGGTACACAGCCACCCCGGCGTGACGCATGAGGCCTCCGGCGGATCAAGCGTCGTTGGTCCAGGGGCGTTGGTCGTCGGCGCCGGTCATGGTCTTCGGGTCGCACCACCGCCAGAACTGCTCTCGGGGGATGCCGTGCCGGGCGGCGACGACATCGACCGGATCTCCGGTGGACAGTGCCTCCGCCGTGATCCTGGCGGCCGCGTGGTGTCCGATGTGTGGTGTCAGTGCCGTGGTGAGCATGACGCTCGACCGTACGTTCTCGGGGCCGACCTCGACGGCACCGCCCAAACGATGACAACGGTCCAACGACCTGGGCGCTAGAAACCAGCGGCGTGTTATCGTCGCCGATGTAGAAACGTTTCTGTCTGTTACTGCATCGAGAGGGCCTTGATGGCTGTGCCTGTCGTGTACGTGGATGTGCCGCCCGCGCTGGAAGCCGAACTCTTCGGCGACGGCCTGGAGCAGGGGCTGAGGGGGATCGGGAGACTCGTCCGCAAGGGTGACGGTGGTGGCAGGTTGCAGGCGGATGTACTCGTCACCGGCTGGGGGTCGGAGCCGTTGCCCGAGCGGCTCGCGCCGGAGGACAACCTGCGGCTCGTCGTGCACAGCGCGGGGACGATCCGATCGCTGGTGCCACAGGCCTTGTTGTCTCGCGGTGTGCGGGCCAGCCAGGCGTCTGCGGGGATGGCGCAGTCCGTCGCCGAGTTGGCGCTGTACATGACGATCGCCCGGCTGCGTGACCTGGACCGGATCGACCGGGTCATGGCCGGCGCGCATGACTGGCGTGGAGCCGACTTCGGTCTGGCGCGGACGCTCGCCGATTCCACTGTGGGAGTCATCGGCGCCAGCCGGGTCGGACGGGCATATCTCCAGCTCAGCGTGGCCGCGGGCTCCGAAGTGCTGGTCTACGACCCTTACCTGGACGAGCAGGAAGCCAAGCGGCTGGGAGCCAGATTGGTTCCACTCGAGACGCTGCTCGGCCAGTCGACCGTCGTGGCCCTGCACGCGCCGGTACGCCGCGAGACCAGGCACATGCTCGACGCCCCGAGGTTGGCGCTGATCCCGGACGGAGGTGTCGTCGTCAACACCGCACGCTCCGCCCTCGTCGACACCGACGCCTTGCTGGCCGAGGTTCGCAGCGGGCGGCTGAGCGCTGCGCTCGACGTGTTCGACGACGAGCCGCTACCGCTCGACTCGGAGTGGTGGCAGTTGCCGAACGTCCTGCTGACCCCGCACCTCGGAGCCCGGACCTGGCACTCGCGGCGAGCTCAGGGATCGATTGCCGTCGACGAGGTCCGGCGCTACCTGACCGGTCGCGATCTGCGGCACGAGGTGCTCCCGGAAACGTACGACCTGATGGCCTGAGCAGCTTCTCGTTTCAGAGAGATAACCTGGGTATTGCGAAACGATACTAGAAACGCTTACCGTGTCGGGAAGCGTTTACCGGACCGCTGAGGCGGTCGCCGACAGGAAGTGGTGAAGAGTGATGCAGCGAGGACTGAAGGTCGCGGCGTCCGCGGCCGTGGCCATCGCGATGACCGCGATCGCCGGGTGTTCCTCCGGTGGTGACACGGCAGCCGAAGGTCAGGACCCGGCGACCGCGACCGGCACCCTGCGGGTCGTCGTACCGAACTTCCCGGCGAACAACGAAGGCCAGGCCGTCTTCCAGGGGATCGTCGACATCTTCCACAAGACGTACCCGCAGATGAAGGTCGAGCCGGACTTCGTGCCGTACGACAACCTCAACGAGAAGATCTCGACCTCGCTCGCGGCCGGCAAGAACTACGACGTGGTCAGCGCCGGGATCGGCTGGGTGCAGCCGCTGGCCGACCTGGGAGCGATCCAGTCGCTGACGAAGCTCGGCGTGAAGACCGAGGACCTGGAGAAGTCGGTCTACCCGGCCTTCGTGCCGCCGATGAAGTACAACGACGAGTTGTACGCCGTACCGATCGTGGCGAACCCGCGACTGCTTGCCTACAGCAAGAGTGCGTTCGCGGCGGCCGGACTGGACCCGAACAAGGCGCCGCAGTCGCTGACCGAGCTCCGCGAGGACGCGAAGAAGCTGACCACGCGCGACGCCAAGGGGCAGATCACCCGGACCGGCTTCGACTTCTGGGCACCGGCGAGCAACTATCGCCAGCAGTTCGTCGCGTTCATGGGCGCGAAGGGCGGTCAGATGTTCACGCCGGACGGCCAGCCCGCGTTCAACGGTCAGGCCGGGATCGACGCCCTGCAGTTGATCCACGACATGGTCAGCGTCGACAAGTCCTCGACGTACGGCTATCAGAACTCCGCGAAGACCGCGCTGGTGACGACCGGTGAGGCCGCGATGGGCTTCGCCAGCCCGTACGTCGACTGCTCGACCAAGGGCCAGGGCATCGGTGCGAAGTGCAAGGACCTCGTCTACTTCAACCTGAAGGACGCCAAGGAGGTCATGTACGTCGGTGGCCGGGTCGCCTCCGTCGGTGACGGGACGAAGTACCCGCAGGCGGCGCTGGCTTTCATCCGAGCGATGCAGGACCCGACGTCGCAGGAGGCGATCTCGAAGCTGGACGTCGGCGTACCGATCAGCAGCAACGCCGGTGACAGCGCCTTCGTGAAGTCGAACCCGGCCGGTTCCTTCGCCTGGAAGAACCTGGACAAGTCGGTCTTCGAGTACGGCGGCGCCACCTTCCTCGACTTCCGGGCCAAGTTCGGTCCGTCGCTCGACGAGGTGATCCTCGGACGCAAGTCGCCGCAGGACGTCCTCAAGGAACTCGACACCGTGGCGCGCAAATGACCACCGAGACACTTGAACGACCGGTCGTTGCCGCGGTCACGCGACCGTCCCGGCGCCGTCGGGGCGGCGTCGAGCGGGCCAAGGCACGCGCCGGGTGGCTCCTGCTCGCACCCTCCTTGGTCCACTCGGTGATCTTCATCGCGATCCCCGGTGTGATGGCGGTCTACCTCAGCTTCACCAATGCCAGGGTGGCGGGGCAGGGGGACTGGATCGGGCTGAAGAACTACCTGGATCTCTTCCAGGACGCGCAGTTCCTCAACGCGGTCAAGAACACGCTGCTGTACACGATCGCGGTCGTCCCGGTTGCGATGGCGTTGTCGCTGGCCGTTGCGCTGGGCCTCAATCAGAAGATCCCTGCCCGCGGGCTGTTCCGGACGCTGTTCTACATTCCGGTGGTCACCTCGACGGTCGCTGTCGCGGCCGTGTGGCTGTGGATCTACAACCCGGCCGCGGGCCTCGGCAACCAGGTACTCGCGTTCTTCGGCCTGGCGAGATCAGGCTGGCTGACCGATCCCGACGTCGCATTGCCGGCGTTGATGCTGGTCGGTATCTGGCAGGGCCTCGGCGCGAAGATGATCATCTACCTGGCCGCGCTGCAGAGCATCTCGCCGGACCTCATCGAGGCAGCGACGCTTGACGGAGCTTCCAAGTGGCAGACGTTCTGGAACGTCACCTGGCCGGGCCTCGCGCCGGTGCACTTCTTCGTCCTGGTGACCTCGATCGCGGGATCGTTCCAGGTGTTCGACCTGATCTATGTAACCACCGGTGGCGGACCCGCGAACGCCACCAACGTGCTGACCTTCGACATCTTCACCAACGCGTTCGAGCGGCTGCACATCGGCTATGCCTCCGCGGAGACCGTGATCATGCTGGTCTTCGTCGGCATCCTGATCAGCCTCGGCCGCCTGAGCCTGCGGAACCGGGAGGACCTATGAGCAGCGCCGCGGTGACAACGGGCCGGTCGGCCCGCAGCATCTCGCCGGCCAAGGTGCTGCTGGTGGTGGTGCTGGCCGTTGCGGGCTTCCTGATGGTCGTGCCGTTCATCTGGATGATCCTCACCTCGTTCAAGAACCTCAACGAGGTGAACGGGTTCTCCTGGCTGCCCGACCGGATCGAGTGGCGCAACTACGTGGACGCGCTCAAGGCAGCGCCGTTCCTGACGTACTTCCGCAACAGCATCATCGTCGTGGTCGGGCAGACCATCCCGGTGCTCGCGTTCTGTACGGCGGCCGGGTACGCGCTGGCGCAGTTGCCGATCCGTGGCCGCAAGGGCATCCTCAACTACTTCATCGTCCTGCTGATCGTCCCGTTCCAGGTGCTGATCGTTCCGCTGTTCCTCGTGGTACGGCGGATCCCGCTGGCAGGCGGCAACGACATCCTCGGCAACGGCGGCACCGGGTGGCTCAACACCTGGGCAGCGCTGATCGTGCCGTTCGTCTCCGCGCCGCTGTACACGTTCCTGGCCAGGCAGTTCTTCGTCTCGCTGCCGGCCGAGCTGGCCGACGCCGCCCGGGTGGACGGGGTGTCGGAGATCGGCATCTTCTTCCGGATCATGGCGCCGTTGGCTGCTCCGGCGTTCGTGACCATCACGCTGTTCAATGTCGAGTCCGCCTGGAACGGATTCATCTGGCCGCTGGTGGCCACGAGCTCGGAGAGCCTGCGCCCACTACAGTTCGGTCTCGCGACGTTCGCCCAGGGCCAGGGCAATGTGCAGTGGCCGTTCCTGATGGCGATGTCCGCTTTGGCCACGCTGCCGATGATCCTGCTGTTCGTCCTCGGTCAGCGCTACTTCATCGCCGGTATGGCGACTTCGGGGATCAAGGGATGATCCCCACCCGCTTTCTGACGAAAGGTTCTCGATGAAGCCCGTACTGCCTCCGCTGCAGGTCGCCGGACCGCTCGCGTCGGTGCTGCCCGCCGAGGACCGCACGCTGAGCCCGTACTCCGGTCTGACCCGCGACCACTGGATCGCGGTCGCCGACCACCTGCTGGCCTCGGCCGATGCCTACCGTTCGCCTGCGGGCGCGCGGATCAACTTCCCCGGCCGTCCGTCCCAGCAAGGAACCGCGACCGACGGACTGGAGGGTTTCGCCCGGACGTTCCTGCTGGCCGCGTTCCTGCATGCCGGCGGAGCGGACCGCAACGGACATCTGCAGAAGTACGTCGACGGGCTGATCGCCGGCACCCGGACGATCGGTGCCGACGACAACGAGTCGTGGCCGGTCGTCGGGCACATCGGACGCGACGGGCAGCCGCACGTCGAGGCCGCCGGGATCGCGCTCAGTCTCCATCTCACCAAGGACGACACCTGGGGCAGGCTCAAGCCCGACGAACAGGACCGTCTGGCCGACTGGTTCCGGGCCACGATCGAACAGGAGCCCTCGCCGAACAACTGGTACCTGTTCCCCGCGACGATCGCGAGCTTCCTCGAGGGCGTCGGCCGGGCCGATGACCAGACCCGGTACGTGATCGACCGCGCGCTCGGGCTGATCGAGGTCTGGTACCGCGGACAGGGCTGGTACTCCGACGGCGCGGGCGACGCCTTCGACCACTACATCGGCTGGGCCTTGCACCTGTACCCGGTCCTGCACGCCCGCCTGCGCGGCATCCGCGAACTCGAACAGCGCTACGGCGATCGGCTGGAGGAGTTTCTGCAGTCCTTCGCCCGGACGTTCGACCGCAACGGCGCACCGCTGTACTACGGGCGAAGCATGACCTATCGCACCGCGACCCTCGCGGCGGTCGCCCTCGGCGAAGCGGTCGGCCGTACCCCGCTGAGCCCCGGGCAGACCCGCCGGATCTTGTCGGGCGGCCTGCGGTACTTCGTCGAACGCGGCTCGATCACCGACAACGGCGTACTGTCCCTCGGCTGGCACCGAGAACACCTGCCGACGATCCAGCGGTACTCCGGGCCTGGCTCGCCGTACTGGGCGTCGAAAGGGTTCCTCGCGTTGATGCTCCCGGCGGATCATCCGGTGTGGACTTCGGAGGAGACGGCCCTCCCGACCGACACCGAGGATCAGGTGCAGGCACTCGACATCGGGCTGCTGATCCAGAACACCGCGGCCGACGGCCTCGTCAGGGTGCACAACCACGGCAGCGATCACCTCAAGCCGGACGCCGCCGACGCGGGCGCTCCCGATCCGCTGTACGCGCGCTTCGGGTACTCCACCCGGACCGGGCCGACCTCGTTGCACGACCCGGCCGACAACGACATCCAAGTACGCATCAGACGCGTCTGGAGCGCTCGCCGAAAGATCCACCCGGTCGCATCCGGCCCGAACTGGATCGCCTCCTGGCACGCGCCGAGGTTCCCGCGCTTCTCGCCGTGGGAGGCCAGCGACACCGCCGACGGCGGACCGGTCCTGCCGTCGGCACGGATCGAGAGCCTCACCGCGGCGCGCGGAGCTCAGGAGGTGCGAATCCACCGGCTCATCTGGATTCCACCGTCGCTCCCGCTGCGGATCAGTGGTTGGGCGGTCGCGGGATCACACCCGAGTGACTTCGAGGTCGCGGCGGACGGTTTCGCATTGGATGTCGAGGCCGGCGGTCTCCGGTCGGGTCTCGTCGGCCTGCACGGCTGGACCTCTGCGGGTACGTCGAGCGCGTCGTACGGAACGGCGTACGGCGAGTGGGCCGTCGTTCCCGAGTTGCTGTCGACGACGTCTCCGGCGGACACGATCTATGTCGCCGGCGCCACGCTGAGCGGCGTACCTGTGGAGAACGTTGCCAGTGCCGACGTCGACGGCGCTGTCGTCACGATCGACTGGGGCGACGAACGACAGGCGTTCGACCTGGGCGCAATCTTTGCCGGAATCAGGTAGAAGTAGTCGATGACCGAGATCGAGGGAACGCCCCGCCGCAGCGGGCCGTCGCTGCGTGACGTGGCCCGGCGTGCCCAGGTCTCGGTCGCCACTGCGTCGCGGGCTCTGACCAGTGACTACCCGGTCGCCGAAGCGACCCGGGCCAAGGTCCTGCAGGCGGTGGAGGAGCTGCACTACGTCGTCCCGGCGAGGCCGGCGAAACGCAGTACCGCCACGTCTCTCATCGCGATGGTGGTGTCGGACGTCGTGTCGCCGCTGCGCAGCCATGTCGCTGCCGGTGTCGCCGAGGCCGCGGGCGACTACGGACGGCTCAGCTCGGTGTACATCACCGGCGGCGAGCTGCAGCGCGAGGAGGCGGTGTTCGCCTGGCTCGAGGAGCAGGACGATGTCGAGGCGGTCATCTTGGTCGGCGGCGTCGAAGTCACCGAGGAGTACGAGCACCGGATGGCCGCCCATGCGAGGGCGTTGCACGCGCGTGGGTCCCAGCTCGTGCTCTGCGGCCGGCCACCGCTCGCGGCCGGCGTGCCCGCTCTCGTGGTCGAGTACGACAACCGTGGCGGGGCGTACGCCGCGACGAGCCATCTGCTGTCGATGGGACACCGCCGGATCCTGACGTTGACCGGTCCGGAACGATCCACGACGACGATCGGGCGAGTCGAGGGATACCTGCGGGCCCACGAGGACTTCGGCGTGGTCGTCGATCCGTCGTTGCGGATCGCGTGCAGTGCCGATCGAAGTGGCGGGTTCCAGGGGTGTCAGCAGGCGCTCGACCAGGGGCTGGAGTTCACCGCGATCTTCGCGCACAACGATGTCATGGCGTCCGGGGCTCTTGCCGCGCTGCGTGAGAAGGGCCTCGGAGTGCCCGACGACGTCTCGCTGGTCGGCTACGACAACATCCCGGTCGCGCAGGAGCTGTGGCCGCCGCTCACGACCGTCTACATGCCGCACGAGGAGATGGGCAAGGCCGCCGTCCGCCTCGCCATGGAGCGTCCCGCGCCTGGCTCCGGCCGCGAACGCCAACTCCTCGGCACTCACATCGTCATCCGTACGTCGGTGCGGCCGCTGCTCTCGACCGAGCGCCAAGCCGACTACTAGGACCGGCCGGCAACCGCCGCTCGGCGGTTCCGGCTAGCAGGCAGGGCAGGACTCCTGTTAGCGGGCCTATCGGCTGGGTGCTCACGTCGACGACAACACCGCCTGTCGGGAGCGATGCTTCGAGGGTGTAGTCCCGACGTCCCGAGAGGTATCGAGATGAGACGCCGTACCCACCGCCGTCAGGTGTATCCGCTCGTGTGGAGTGTCTTGTGCGGCTTGATCGTCGTACTGGGCCTGATGGCGGGACTGTTCCTGGTGTCGACCGATGTGTTGTTCGTACTTCTGTTCATCGGCGCCATGATCGGAGCGACCGTAGCGAGCAGTCGCTGGTCCAAGGCGAGAGACACGACGCGTGCCGCCAAGGCGTGGAAGGCAGTTGGCACCGTGGCCACGGTGATCGCGGTCATGCTGGCGTCTGCGGGATATGCCGTCCTGCTGGGGCCTGCGGGACCGTTCTTGCTGGTCATACTCGGTGCAGCGTCGCCACCTGCGATGCGGTGGTTCGGACGTCGGCTCGGGCACCTGCCGGGCAGACGCCGCAGCGGTGCGCTGACGACGGCCGAGCTGTGCAGGCACTGGCAGGACAGCTACGAGGCCCTCCGGCAGGCGACCACGGCGGCCGCCCGGCTGCGCATCGTCGAAGCCCGACAGCATTACCTGGACGAGCTCGAACGCCGCGATCCCCATGGGCTCAACGCCTGGTTGAGCCGGAACGCCAGCGCCGCAGGCGATCCCAGCCGGTTCCTGGCCGGCGGAGATCCTCACTAGGGTCAGAGTGCTCGGATTCCTGCAGCAACTCGGTGCACAGCTCGGGGCGTGGTTCTACGTCATCGCAGGCGGCCTTGCCTGCGCGGAGGCCGCGATCATGGCCGGGCTGGTCCTGCCCGGTGAGACCGCCTTGGTGGTAGCCGGGTTCGCCGCCCATCAGGGCTGGATCTCCCTGTGGCCGATGGTGGCGGTGGCCATCGGGTCGGCCGCCCTCGGCGACAGCGTGGGCTATGAGGTCGGTCGCCGTCTCGGACCGAGGCTGCGCTCGTCTGCGTTGGGCCGCCGGGTCGGAGGCGATCGATGGAGCCGTGCCGATGACTTCCTTCGCCGGTACGGCGGACGCGCGGTACTGCTCGGCCGGTTCACCGCCGGCCTGCGAGCCCTGATGCCGGGCCTGGCCGGCATGGCCCGGATGCCCTACCTGCGCACTTTCCTGCCGTGGAACGTGGCCGGCGCCGTGGTCTGGGGCGCTGGTTGTGTCCTGCTCGGCTACGCCTTCTCTGCCTCGCTGGCGAAGCTGGACCGCGTCATCACCTACGTACCGCTGGCCCTGATCGCCTTGGCAGCCGTCGCGGTCATCCTTCATTTCCGGAGGAAGCGCCGACATGCTTGAGCAGGTCGATGGTTGCTATCAGCAAGGTCAGGACCATGAGTGCGGAGGCGCTCAACAGAGCATCCGAAGCCGCTCGCGAGTAGTTGTGCGCCGAGCTCATGAGCACCCGATAGAAGATCGTCGCCAGTACGGCGGTGCCGATCGCCGAGCCGATCCGCTGAGCGGTCTGCAGGGCACCACCTGCCGCGCCGGCCATGTCGACGGGAACGTGCTGAAGGGTCAGCGTGACGTTGGGGGACGTGACCATGCCGCCGCCGAGCCCTGCCACCAGCAACGGGCCGGCGGCCGCCCACGCCGCGGTCTCGCCACCGACATGCCGCAGGACCAGTGCGGTGGACACGAGACCGGCAACGGTCGCAATCAGCCCGGCCACCGTCAGTACACGACCGAATCTCGAGACCAGACGCCCCGCGATCGCCGCGGAGACCGCGATCCCGATCGCGAACGGGGTCACCGCCAGCCCGGAACGCAGCGGCGAGTAACCGAACCCGTCCTGGAAGAACAGCGCCAGCACGAGCCAGATGCCGGTGAACCCGATGAAGTAGACCAGGCCGATCAGCGATCCGGCAGCGAACCCGGACGTGTGCGCCAGCCTCGGGTCGAGCACCGGCTGACGTCCGCGACGTACGACGCTCAGCTCCCAGCGGGCGAAGGCGGCCAGCAGACCCACGGCCGCGACCAGGAGCCACCAGTCCTGGCCCAGACCGTTGCTCTCGGCATCTACCGCCGGGAGCAGCAGGCACAGTACTCCGGCTCCCAGCAGCAGCGACCCGATCAGGTCCAGGTGCGTCCTACCGCGGCCATCTCCCGAACGTGCCGGAACCCACCGCGCCGCGAGTACCAGAGCGACCACGCCGATCGGTACGTTCACGTAGAACACCCACCGCCAGGCATCCGGCCCGGCGATCAACGTGATGATCAGGCCGCCGACCACCGGTCCGGTCGCCGTCGCCACTCCGACAGTCGCACCGAGGATGCCGAAGGCCCGTCCGCGTTCAGCTCCCTGGAAGAGCTCCTGGATCAGGCCGGAGTTCTGCGGCAGGAGCATCCCGCCGGCGACACCTTGTAGCAGCCGTGCGGCGATCAACAGTCCGATGGTCGGCGCCGCGCCGGTCAGGGCACTGGTCAGTACGAACGCCGCCAGCGCGATCAGGAACATCCGGCGCCGGCCCAACGCGTCGCCGAGTCGACCGGCCGGTACCAACGCCAGCCCGAAGCTCAGGGCGTAGCCGGACACCACCCACTGCGCCGTCGCGGCCGAAACGCCGAGTCCTCGCTCGATGGACGGCAGGGCGACGTTGACGATGCTGACGTCGAGCAATGCCATGAACGCGGCGAGCTGGCTCACCCCCAACGTCCGCCAGCGCAGCGGATGGCCCGTCGTACCAGGGGCCTCGCGGGTGGCGCTCATCCGGTCGCCGGCTGATAGGGATGCCTCATCAGGTCCTTGTTCATTCGACGACCACCGGACGGTAGCGCGACCACAGCAGAAGGCTGACCGCGAAGACCGTCATCGCGAGACCGGCCCACAAGTTGGCGTTCACGCCGCCTGTCTTCAGGCGATCCTGGGCGGAGTCCGCGACGAGGCCCACGATGATCAGCACGATGCCGTAGAACCCGATCAGCGCGCCGATCACGTTGCGGATGTCGAAAGGCCCGGCCCGATGCCGTACGTCGGCATCCGGGCCGCTGCCGTCGTGCTGTTCGTTGCTCATCTCCGTCTCCTTCGGTTGATGACGATGCTCAGCGGAAGATCACGTTGAGCGCGACCACGAGCACCAGCGCGAGTCCGGCGAGCTTGGTCGGCGAGCGGTACCAGGTCAGCCGGCCCGCCATCGGGTCGGTGCGCTGCTCCTTGGGCGTCTCCGAGTAGACGAGCCCGGCCAGCGCCGCCGCGGGCTTGGGAGCGGTCGCCAGGCTGACCACGACACTGACGGCGACATCGACGACGAACGCCACCCCGGCGGCGACGAAAGCCGCGCCCTGACCGGGCAGGTTGATCACGCCGGCCAGGTTGACCGCCCAGACAGCGACAGCGCCCACCGTTCCGGCGACCAGCCCTACCCAGCCAGCGGTCGCGGTCATCCGCTTCCAGAACATGCCGATGATGAAGGTCGCGAACAGCGGGGCGTTGAAGAACCCGAACAGGGTCTGCAGGTAGTTCATCAGGTTGCCGTAGCCCGATGCGATGGCCGCCGTACCGATGGCCAGGACAGTGGCGCCGACGGTCGCCCACCGGCCGACCTTCAGGTAGTACCCGTCGGGCCGGTCCTTGCGGATGTACTGCTGCCACAGGTCGTAACTGAAGACGGTGTTGAAGGCGGAGATGTTGGCCGCCATGCCTGCCATGAACGACGCGAGCAGGCCGGCCAGCGCGACGCCGAGCAGCCCGTTCGGCAGGATGTCGCCCATCAGCAGCAGGATCGAGTCGTTGTAGGTGACCCCGCTGGGGGCGCCGCCCGCCTTGAGCTGGACGATCTGCGGCACGAGGACGCCGGCGATCATCCCGGGAATCACCACGATGAACGGCAGGAACATCTTCGGGAACGAGGCGAGGATCGGCGTACTGCGGGCCGCCGACATCGATCGGGTCGCCATCGCCCGCTGGACCTCGACGAAGTTCGTCGTCCAATAGCCGAAGGACAGCACGAAGCCGAGACCGAAGACGATGCCGATCACCGACAGGACCGAGTTGCCGAACCCCGACAACTGGTTGCCGGGCCAGGAGCTGAGCTGCTCCGCGCCACCGCCGGCGGCGACCTTGACCTTGTCGATCAACCCGCCGATACCGCCGACGCGGTGCAGCCCGATCAGCGTGAGCGGCAACAGTGCGGCGACGATGACGAAGAACTGCAGGACCTCGTTGTAGATCGCCGCCCGCAGCCCGCCGAGGGTGATGTAACTGAGTACGATCGCGGCGGCGAGCAGCAGCGCGACCCAGAGCGGCCACCCGAGCAGCGTGTTGACCACGGTGGCCAGCAGGTACAGGTTGATGCCGGCAATGAGGATCTGCGCCAGGGCGAAGCTGATCGCATTGACCAGGTGAGCGCCCGGCCCGAAGCGCCGGAGCATGAACTCGGGGACGCTGCGCACCTTCGACCCGTAGTAGAACGGCATCATCACGACACCGAGGAACAGCATCGCCGGGACGGCGCCGATCCAGTAGTAGTGCACGGTAGGCAGGCCGTACTCCGCGCCGTTCGCGGACATGCCGATGATCTCGACGGCGCCGAGGTTGGCCGAGATGAACGCCAGTCCGGTGAGCCATGCGGCCAGCGACCGGCCCGACAAGAAGAAGTCGAGGCTGTCGAAGACCCGGCGGCGGGCGGCCCAGCCGATCAGCACCACGACCGCGAAGTAGCCGAAGATCAGCACGTAGTCGATGACGTCAGCGCCAAGTTTCAGTCCATTGTCCACGGTGACCAGGATCGATCGCCGGGCGGGTGCCGGGCATCGCCGCCAACCGGCATCCACTGTTCTCGCCAGGAGGAAGCCTGCGTACCTGCTAGCGGGTGGCACAATCAGGAGAGGTTCGGCGGTCCGCCGCGGGCGCCTGCGGCGAGCAAGCGGCCGTCGGTGTGCGAGGGAAGCGATGTGATGGCACGGAGCCGGCTGGCACTGCCGAGCGTCCGCTGGCTGCGCGGGCTGCTGGCCGGTGTGGCGCTGGTCGCAGTCGTGACCGGCTTCGTCGCGCTGCTCAAGCCGTATGTCCCGGTCTTGAATCTGCTGGTCGTGTATCTGCTCGCGGTGCTGCCGATCGCCGTGGTGTGGGGAGCACGGCTGGCGGCGATCACCTCGGTCCTCAGCGTGGTCGCGTTCGCGTTCTTGCTGCCGCGCCAGGGGTCGCTCTGGATCGCCGACTTCCGGAACCTGGTGGCGCTCGGGGTGTTCCTGGTGACGTCGTTCGTGGTGGCCGAGCTGGCGGCGCGGTCGCGACGAGCGGCGGTCGAGTCGGCCCGCCTCACCGAGGAGCAGTCGGCGTTGCGGCGGGTCGCGACGCTGGTCGCGGAATCGGATTCGCCGGCGACGGTCTTCGAGGCGGTGACCCGGGAAGTCGGGCTCCTGTGCGGGGCCGATCTGGCGCGGATGGAGCGGTACGAAGCCGATGGGACAGTGACCGGCGTCGCAGCCTGGAGCAGGGTGCCGGCTCGGCTCTCGGTCGGTACGCGCTTCGAGCTGCTCGGACTCAGTGTGGCGCGGGAGGTACGGCGTACGAGCGGTCCGGTCCGGCTGGACAGTTTCGTGGGTGCGACCGGGGAGATCGCCGAGGAGGCCCGCGGGCTGGGTATCCGTTCGTCGGTGGGCGGCCCGATCCTGGTCGCCGGACAGGTGTGGGGCGTCATTGCCGCCTCGACGAGAAGCATCGAGCCCTTCGCAGCGAATACGGAGTCCCAGATCGCCCGCTTCACCGAGCTGGTTGCCACCGCTGTGGAGAACGCCGAAGCCCGGGCCGAACTCAGGCGACTGGCCGACGAGCAGGCCGCGCTGCGGCGGGTGGCGACACTGGTCGCACGCGGGGCCGAACCCGAGCTGGTGTTCGATCTGGTGGCCGAGGAGCTGGGTCAGCTCACCGACGCCGACATCACCGGGATCTTCCGGTTCGAGAGCGACGGAACAGCGACGATGATGGGCAGCCGCGGCCTGCGCGCGGGCGAGATGGGCGTCGGCGAGCGCCGGATGCTCGAGTCGCCGTCGGCGATCGCGTCCGTTCAGGCGACGGGCGAACCTGCTCGGTACGACGTCGACGACACGCTGCGTCCGCAACTGCCGCCGTTCCTTCGCGGCTGGGGAGTCCGGTCGGCGGTGGCCAGTCCGATCAACGTCGAGGGGCGGTGCTGGGGCGGCATCAGCATCGCGTCGCAGCATGAGCCTTTCCCGCCGGCCACCGAGCAGCGGATGGTCGAGTTCACCGAGATCGTTGCCACCGCGATCGCGAACGCGGAGAGCCGGGCACAGCTCGCCGCGTCGCGGGCACGTGTAGTCGCCGCCGGAGACGAGATGCGGCGGCGGCTCGAGCGGAATCTGCATGACGGCGCACAGCAACGACTCGTGTCGCTGGCGCTCGTACTGCGTGTCGCCCAGCGCGACGTACCCGACTCCTTGCCTGGCGTGCGGTCCGGCATCGGCCAGGCCGTCGAGGAGCTCACCGAGGTCGTCGACGAGCTGCGCGAGATTGCCCGGGGGATCCACCCCGCGATCCTGGTCGACAACGGCCTCGGCCCGGCCCTGCGAACCCTGACCCGGCGCTCGTCGGTCCCGGTCGTCCTGAAGATCGGTGCCAAGTCGCGCTACCCGGCGCCGCTGGAGGTGGCGGCGTACTACGTGGTGGCCGAGGCGCTGACGAATATGGCCAAGCACGCCAACGCAGCTCACGCCGAGGTCTCGCTGGAGGAGCGCGACGGCAGGCTGCGGTTGTCCATCCGGGACGACGGCGCCGGCGGAGCGGAGCCACGCGGCGGCTCCGGCCTGATCGGTCTGCACGACAGAGTGGAAGCTCTCGGCGGGTCGATCCTCGTCATCAGCCCGCCCGGGCACGGCACGGCGATCTACGTCTCCCTTCCGCTGGAACGCGCCTAGCTCGGCCGGACCACGGTGAGGGGTTTGGGCCCTGCGTGTTGACAGTTCGGATTAGCTCAGTGAGTATTGAGGCAATGGACGTTGAGCGAGATTCTCTGGTTGAGCGGGCGCGGGTGCATGCGGCGCTCGGTGATCCTGCTCGGTTGGCGATTGTGGATGCGTTGGTGGTGGGGGATGCGGCGCCGGGGGAGCTGGGGGCGTTGTTGGAGATGCCGACGAATCTGGTGGCGCATCACTTGAAGGTGTTGGAAGAGGCCGGGCTCGTGGTTCGCGGGCGGTCGGAGGGGGATCATCGGCGGACGTATGTGCGGCTGGTGCCGGAGCGGTTGGCGTCGGTGGTGAGTCCGTCGTTGTCGGACGTGCCGCGGGTGATGTTCGTGTGTACGCACAACTCGGCGCGGTCGCAGCTGGCGGCAGCGATCTGGGCGCGGCGTAGTCATGTGCCGGCGGTGTCGGCGGGGACGAGGCCTGCGGAGCGGGTGCATCCGCGGGCGGTGAAGGTGGCGCGGCGGCGCGGGCTCGATCCGCAGAAGTGGCGGACCGCTCAAGTTGTCGACGTTGTGAAGCCGAAGGATCTGGTGATCGCGGTGTGCGACATCGCGTATGAGCATCTGCCGGCCGAGGCGCGACCGCGGGTGCATTGGTCGGTGCCTGATCCCGCGCCGACGAACACGGACGCGGCCTTCGAAGCGGCGTACGACGAGATCGCCGGCCGGATCGATCGCCTGGCTCCACTGGTCTCACCAAAGGGGACGCAGTCATGACCGACGTTGTGTGGCATCACCGCGAGGATCTGTCGATCGATCAGCAGCTCGCGCTGCGAACGGCAGCGACGCGATTGAAGAAGTCGTTCGACGCGTACTACGGAGCCGAGACGATCGAGCGCTTCCTGCACTCGAGCTACGACCAGTTCGCGACCGGCAGCACGATCCCGAACTTCCTGCCCCTGCTGGCCGAGCGGTTCGCGCGCCAGCGGCTGACGGCACTCGCGAAGGTGGAGGGGCATCAGGACGACGGCCGTCCGGTGGTGCTGTTCCTGTGCGTGCACAACGCCGGACGCAGCCAGATGGCGTTGGGGTTCTTCGAGCACCTGGCCGGTGACCAGGCGGTCGGATGGTCGGGTGGTTCGGAGCCGGGCATCGAGGTCAACCCGGCCGCGATCGCGGCGATGGCCGAGCGTGGCATCGACATCTCGACGGAGTACCCGAAGCCGTGGACCGACGAGGTCGTGCGTGCGGCCGACGCGGTGGTCACGATGGGCTGCGGTGACGCGTGCCCGATCTTTCCTGGAAAGCGTTACGAGAACTGGGATCTCGACGATCCCAATGGTCTGGAGGTGGCCGGCATCCGCCCGATCCGTGACGAGATCGAGCGCCGCGTTCGCGAGCTGCTCGGTGAACTCGCCGTACCCGTAGCGAGCGGCCGGTGAGCGCGAGTCCATTGTGGCGGCGTGCAGTTGCCGAGGGCATCGGGACCGGGCTGCTGGTCACCGTCGTCGTCGGGTCCGGTATCGCGGCGGCGAAGTTGTCGCCGAACGATGTTGGACTGCAGTTGCTCGAGAATTCGTTCGCGACCGCGCTCGGGTTGGCTGTGCTGATCCTGATGCTGGGACCGGTCTCGGGCGCGCACTTCAACCCCGTCGTGTCCGCCGCCGATTGGTGGCTCGGGAAGCACGACGGCAGCGGCCTGAGCCTCCGCGAGCTCGCGACGTACATTCCGGCGCAGGTTGTGGGCGCGATCGCTGGGGCCATTCTGGCCAACCTGATGTACGGCGAATCCGCGGTCTCGTGGTCGACAACGGATCGATCAGCTCCGCATCTGTGGATCGGTGAGACGGTCGCCACCGCCGGTCTGATCCTGCTGATCTTCTCGCTGGTGTGGTCCGGCCGAGCGGCGCTCGCGCCTGCCGCGGTCGGCGCCTACATCGGTGCGGCGTACTGGTTCACCTCGTCGACGTCGTTCGCCAATCCTGCTGTCACCATCGGCCGCGCGTTCAGCGATACCTTCGCGGGCATCGCGCCGTCATCCGTGCTCGGGTTCGTCTTCTTCCAGCTGTTCGGGGCGATCGTCGGCGTCGGCCTCGTGGTCGTTCTCTATCCCAAACTCGGCAGCGCGGCCGATGTCGTCGTACCGCATGCCGACACCACCGACTCTGGAGTCGCTTCGTGAGCAAGCCTGTCGTGCTGTTCGTCTGTGTGCACAATGCCGGCCGGTCCCAGATGGCCGCGGGCTGGTTGCGTCACCTGGCCGGGGACAGCGTGGAGGTCCGCTCGGCCGGGTCGGCCCCGCGGGATCAGATCAACCCGATCGCCGTCGAGGCAATGAACGAGGTCGGGATCGACATCACCGGCAACGTCCCGCAGCTGTTGGAGTACGACACCGCCAAGACCAGCGACGTCATCGTCACGATGGGCTGCGGCGACACGTGCCCGGTGTTCCCCGGCAAGCGGTACGAGGACTGGGAGCTCACCGATCCGGCCGGGCAGCCGATCGAGGTCGTACGCCAGGTCCGCGACGAGATCCGCGACCGGGTGGAGAAGCTTGTGGGTGAGTTACAGGCCCCGTGACGGACAACAGGAGCTGGAGACGATGCGGATTCTGGTGATAGGCGGTTCGGACGCGGGTATTAGCGCGGCACTGCGGGCGCGCGAGTACGACCCGGCCGGCACAGTCACAATGCTGGTCGCGGACGCGTACCCGAACTTCTCCATCTGCGGCATCCCGTACAGGTTGTCCGGCGAGGTCGCCGACTGGCCGGACCTTGCCCACCGTACGACGGCCGACATCGTGGCCACCGGCATCGACCTGCGCATCAACCACACCGCGACCGCGATCGATCCCGCCCGCAAGACCGTCACGGCCGTGACACCGGACGACGAGGTCGAGCTCGAGTACGACCGGCTCGTGATCGGCACCGGCGCGGTGCCGCTGCGTCCGCCGATCTCCGGCCTCGACACTCTCGGGCCGGCCAACGGTGTACACCTGCTTCACACGATGGACGAAGCCCGCCGGCTGGACGACGACCTGCGCCGGCGCGACGCCCAGCAGGTAGTGATCATCGGCGCCGGCTACATCGGTATCGAGATGGCCGAGGCGCTGACCAACCGCGGTATCGGCGTCACCGTTCTGGAGCGACTCGACGGCGTCCTCCCTCGGACCCTCGACCAGCAGTTGGCCGACGAGATCAGCGCCGAGCTCGAGTCCCACGGCGTCGAGGTGCACTGCGGAACGACGGTGACCGAGGTACGGCGCGACGCCGGCAACCTGACCGTGGTCGCCGCCGAAGCCAAGTGGGCCGCCGATGCGGTCCTCGTGGTCAGCGGCGTCACCCCGAACAGCGCACTCGCCGCCGCGAGCGGGGTGCGGGTCGACAAGCGCGGCGCGGTCGTCGTCGATCGGCAGATGCGTACGAACGTCCCTGATGTCTGGGCCGCGGGCGACTGCGTCCATACCCACCATGCCCTGCTCGACGAGCCGACGTACGTGCCGCTGGGAACCACCGCGCACAAGCAGGGCCGGGTGGCCGGCGAGAACGCGGCGGGTGGGCAGAAGGAGTTCGCTGGAATCGTCGGCACGCAGGTCGTGCGCGTCTTTGATCGTGTCGTAGCCGCGACCGGTCTGCGGGATGTCGGCGCGGCCGGATACTCGCCGCTGACGGTGCAGACGACCGCGGACGACCACAAGCGCTATTACCCCGGTGCGACTCCGATCCAGATCCGGCTGACGGGGGACCGCGACACCGGCCGACTCCTCGGCGCTCAGCTGGTCGGCACGCACGGCGCTGAGATCGCGAAGCGCGTCGACACGTACGCCGTCGCGCTGCAGAACGGACTGTCGGTCGAGCAGCTCCTCGATCTCGACCTGTCCTACACCCCGCCTCTCGGAAGCCCGTGGGACGCGATCCAGCTTGCCGCGCAAGGCTGGCTGGCAGCCCGATAGCCGGTCAGCGTCGGATGACGGGAATCCGCTGTACCGCGAGGAGCAGTAGACCTGCGAGTGCGCACGCCGCGGCGACCAGCAGGACGAGCGTCCGGTAGCCCAGTGCGGCGGCAAGCAGCGCACCGCCGAGTGGTGCGGTGGCCTTGGCGATCAGGATCGGTGCGGCCAGCGTGCCCGCGATCGTGCCGTAGCCGGTGGCGCCGTACCGCTGGAGGAGGATCGCCGGGGTTGCGATCGAGGCGACCCCGAAGCCGAGGCCGAACAGGACGAGGCAGGCGATCGCGCCGAGCAGGTGCCGCCCGACGACCGGCAGCAGGGACATCGCCGCGCCTTGCCCGACGAGGATGAGTCCGACGATCGTGGTCATCGGCAACCATCGGGTCGAGAGGGTGGTGACGACGCGGCCGGTCACCGACAGCAGCCCGAGCAGGCCGGCGAGCCTGGCGGCGACGACGGCTGGATGGCCGAGGGTGATCAGGTACTGGACCAGGTGTACGGCGATCACGGCCAGTGCGGCGCCGTGGAGTACGAAGGTTGCTGCGAGCAACCAGAAGGCGGGATCACGTAGTACCCAGGTCGAGCGGCGGAGGTGTCGGTCGTGATGCGGGGCGGCGGCCGTGCGGCGCAGGCCGATCGCGTGGAGGGGGATGGTGAGTGCTGCCAGCGCGATCGCGAGTACGACGAGCGCCGGCCGCCAGTCGATCCGGTCGACCAGCTGCCCGGTGAGCGGGATGAAGATCGAGCTGGCGAATCCGGCGACGAGTGTGATGCCCAGCAGCGCTCTCGCTCGCCGCTGCGGGTCCGTGGCTGCCACGACGACAGCGAACGCCGGCTCGTACAGCACCATCGCTGAGGCAACGCCGACGAAGACGAATACGACGTACAGCTGTAGCGCGTTGTGGACCTGCGACCATCCGAGCACCGCGACGGATCCGACCACCGACCCGGTCGTCATGAGGGCATGTCCACCCCGGGCGTCGAGCCGGCGTCCGACCGGGATCGACAACAGACCCGCGACCAGGACGGCGGTGGTGAGGGCACCCGCGGCGGTGGTGTGCGAGATCCCGAGGTCGGTGCTCATCGGGCCGAGGATCACGCTGAAGGCGTAGTACAGAACGCCGTACCCGACGGTCTGTGTGATGGCGAGCGAGCCGACGAGCCGGCGCGGTCCGGGGCCGGCCGTGACAGCCGGCCCCGGAGTCGCTCCCATCAGTTGCAGCAGCCGGACTGCGTGGTCGGCTCGGTGTCGATGACCGTCAGCAGACCGCCGCTGATGCCGGTGGCCAGCCCGCGGCTTGCAGGCGCCTCGAGACTGACCGGTGCCGGTCCGCAGCAGCCGCCTGCGGACTCGTCGGCGGAGTCGCCGTACGCGAGGTTCGACGAGCACACGCCGGTCTCCGGCAGGTTCAGCTGGACGTCACGTGCAGCTTCCCAGTCGCCGGCCAGCGCGGCGACGACGGAACGCGCCTGCTCGTAGCCGGTGGCCAGCAGGAACGTCGGCGCACGCCCGTACGACTTCGCGCCGACCGCGTAGTACCCGGGCTCGGGGTGCTGGAGTTCGTCGACGCCGTGTGGCGGGACGGTCCCACAGGAGTGCTGGTTCGGGTCGATCAACGGCGCCAGCGCCCGCGTCGAGCCGAGGATCGGGTCGAGGTCCAGCCGCAGCTCGCCGACCATGTCGTGGTCGGGGCGGAAGCCGGTCGAGTTCACGACCGTGTCGACGACAACCTGCTGGTCCCCGGCCGTCAGCGCGACGTGGCCATCGGGTGTGCGGGCCAGAGACTCGGTGCGGAAGCTGCTCACCAACTCAACGCGCCCCGACTGCACCAGCCGCTTGAGCCGTGTGCCGAGCGCTCCCCGCGCGGGAAGCTCGTCCGCGTCGCCGCCGCCGTACGTGCGCGCCTGGTCGGTCCCGCGGACGACCCACAGCACCTCGGTCCCCGGCTCGTGGTCGACCAGCTCACCCAGCTCGAGCAACGTGGTCGCAGCGGAGTGACCGGCGCCGACGACCGCCGTACGACGGCCCGCGAAGCGCTCACGGTCGCGGCCGAATACGTCCGGCAGCGCGTGTGAGATCGCGTCGGCCACGTCGCGTTCACCGCGCGCCGGGATGCCCGATGCGCCAAGGACGTTGGGACGCCGCCAGGTGCCGGCTGCGTCGATCACGGCGGACGCCAGTACCTCGTCGCCGTCCGCGAGGCGCAGCAGGAACGGAGCAGTCTCCCGGCCGGCCGTGCGGATCCGGTCGTACCCGACCCGCGTCACGGCGACGACTTCAGCGCCGTACCGAACCTTGTCGGCCAGCGTCTTGGCGAGCGGCGCGAGGTAGTCGTCGATCAGGTCGCCGCCGGTCGGCAGTTCGTCCAAGTCGGGCTCGAGCCAGTCCGATGCCTCGAGCAACCGACGCGCGGCGCTGTCGATGTCGTAACGCCACGGGCTGAACAGCTTCACGTGCCGCCATTCGTCGATCGCGGCCGCGACACTCGGCCCCGATTCGAGCACCAGGAACTCGACTCCGCGTTCGGCCAGATGCGCCGCCGCGGCCAGTCCCACCGGGCCCGCTCCGATGACTACCACCGGCTCTGTCACGATCGTCCTCCGTGCTGTCTAGATACTTGTCTAATCACGAAGCTTGCCTCCTGATTAGACAAGAGTCAACATAGACACATGCCGAAACAGGAACTGACCGTGCTGAACACGTGCTGTACGCCGATCTCCGAGGCCGCCCTCGACCCGGCCCAGGCCGCGGACGGCGCCGCGGTGTTCAAGGCACTGTCAGACCCGATCCGGCTCCGGCTGATGTCGATCATCGCCTCGGCCGGCGACGAGGTCTGCGTCTGCGACATCACCCCGAACTTCGACGTCAGCGGCCCGACAATCTCCCACCACCTGAAAGTCCTCCGCGAAGCCGGCCTCGTCGACTGCGAACGCCGCGGCACCTGGGTCTACTACTGGCCCCTCCCTGAACGCCTCACCTGGCTCTCCACCCTGCTGTCGGTCCCCTCACCCGCCTGACCAACACCAGTTGGCACCGCTGCGACAGCGAGCGGTTGGGTTAGTGCTGAGGGGTTGGAGGTGTTCGGAGGTTCATTCGTTCGCCGGGTCTGGCGAAGATGCTGAGGATCTCTGACGGTTCGTGTCCGGTGCTGCCGAACCAGTGCGGCAGGTGGGTGTCGAACTCGGCGATCTCGCCTGGCCCGAGTACCCAGTCCTGTTCGCCGAGGACGAGACGTAGGTGCCCTGACAGGACATAGATCCACTCGTGGCCGTCGTGGGCTCGAGGCTCCGGGGTGGTCTTGCTGGTCGGGATGACGATCTTCCACACCTGCATGCCGTCGGGTTGCCGGGTGAGTGGGATGACCGTCCGGCCCTTGACCTTGCCTGGTTTGAGGCGGATGCGCGGGTCGCCGACCTCGGGTGCGTCGACCAGGTCGTCCAGCGGCACCCGGTAGGCCTGCGACAGCGCGAGCAGCAGCTCCAAGGTCGGTCGCCGGTGTCCGGTCTCGAGTCGTGAGAGCGTGCTCTTGGAGATGCCGGTCGTGGTCGCCAGACCGGCCAGCGTGATGCCGCGCTGGGCGCGAATCCGCTGCAGCCGCGGCCCGACCTGCTCGAGCACGGCGGCGATGGCGCCTGAGGTGTGGTCCACAAACCTCATCTCACTGCGGATTCCCACAAACAGCAACGATCCTTGGCGAGAGATCCTCGCGGACCCAGTCTGATCCCATGAGCGAGTACGACGTAGTAGTCATCGGGGAGGGGCCGCCGGCCTGTCCGCCGCCCTGGTCCTGTCCCGGGCCCGCCGCAAGGTTGTGGTGGTTGACGCCGGTTCGCGGTGCCGATTGTGATCTACGGCGTCATGCCTCAGCTGCACCGACTCCGGATGCGCATCCTGACTCGATCCGCCAAACCGCTCAGCCCGGCCGAACAACCACACCCGCACCAGTCGCACTGACGCTGATCAACCGACGCAATCTACAGTCCGGAAAGGATCTCCCGATGGCGACGATCACCGCACCTTCGGCGCACACGAGCCCGGCCGACCTGCCGCTCTACCGCCTGCACCTCATGCGAGCCGGATACCTCCTCATGGGCATCGGTCTCGCCGTCGTCAAGTGGCCGGCCGTCATCAGCCACAGCGACTCCTGGCCGCTGTTCGAGGGAGTCGTCGCCTGCATCCTCACCGCGATGTCGCTCCTGGCATTCCTCGGACTGCGCTACCCCGTCCGGCTACTACCCATCCTGCTGTTCGAGTCCATCTGGAAGATCATCTGGCTGGCCGTCGTGGCACTGCCCAAAGCAGCCGCGGGCACCATGGACGCAGCCACCCAGGAGGTCACGATCAACTGCGCAGTTGTCATCGTCATCCTCGCGGTAACCCCGTGGCCTTACGTCTGGCAGCACTACGTACGTGCTCACGGCGACAGATGGCGCTGACCCGCACCACTCTGCCGATGTGCCAGGCAAAATCGAGCCAGCCGGCAGGCCCGGCGTCTTGGGACATGATGACAGCGAGAACGCCGGCTGTCTGCCGGATCTGGCGAGCAAGTAGCGAGCTGGTGGGCTCGGAGTGCGGCAGCCTCGAAGTCGACCGCCACCGTTCGACTAAGCCCGTGCACCCTATCCGCGATGCGATCAGGGGCAGGTCTTTACGTACGAGCGGTCGCCCAAGGCGTCCTTCCACTCTTCGGGGGTGAGGTTGCGCCCGGCCATCCTGCATGCGAAGGCGAGGGTGTCGTCGATCCGGGTGTCCCAGCGGTAGACCGAACCGTCGGACGCCGCGATGGCGACCGTGTCGTTGCCCTCGGCAAAGATCGGGGCAATGGTCTTCGACGCGCGGCCGGCCGTGATGGTCGCGCTGCCGAGTTGCTCGAGCGTGCGTGTATCCCAGACGCTCACGGTGCCGTCCGCGGCGCCCGACACCAGTCGCGAACCGTCCTGGGAGAAGTGGATCGACAATCCCGTGACGGTGCGGTCAGGGGCCGGCGACTGCTTGAACTGGCCGGATCGTGTGTCGATGGTCAGCACCTGGCCGCCGGTTCCGGTGACGGCGACGATTCGGCCGTCCGGCGAGTAGGCCGCGGCCCTGACGCCGAGCGGCAGGTCGCCCTCGGAGACGATGGTCTCGTTGTCGGTACGGATATTCCGCCAGTGCTCGCGGGTGCCGTCGGGGGAGTGCTGGAAGATCACCGCGGTTGTGCCGTCTGGAGCCGCCGCGGTGCAGCAGTCGGCTGTCCATGCGGCCTCCCTGCCGCCGGGCCACAGGCCCTTGTCGTAGATGAGGGGGCCGTGCGGGTCGCCGGTGAGGATTCGGTCGCCGTCGATGTACGCCATCGACAGCACGTTCAGGTTTCCCTGTTCGTCGAGCACTTTGCCGGTCGAGGCATCGATGGTTGTGATTGAGTGCTCGTCGTTGACCGCGAATTGCCGTCCGTCGGGGTGCCAGGCAACCGGTGCAGGCGAACCGTCACGGAGTCCGACGCCAAGCCGGGTGGGTGCGGTCATCGCGCCGGTCTTGGTGTCGGAGAAGCTCCCCCAGGACTGGTTGCCGTCACGCCACAGGTACGCCGTCCGGCTGCCGTCATCGGACGGGACCACGTGGAGGTAATGCCGGGCGGGTGCGACCTGCGACCGGGCGAGGTAGCGCCGCCGCCCGGTCAGGTCGTAGACGCGGATGAGGCCGTCCTGGCCGGCGGCGTACAGCGTTTCGTTGTCCGGGCTGAAGTCGAGACCTCGGATCGGTGGCGCGGCCGCGGACGTGATCCGCTCGCGCACAGTGCCGGTGGCCACGTCCCAGACGACGATGTCCCCGCTGCTCTCCGCTACGGCCAGCAAGCTGGCGTCGCCTGAGAAGATCAGGGTGTCCGGCGCGACGTTCCCGGTACTGCCACGCAGCACCTTGATCGTCCTGCCGGTGCGTGCATCGATCAGGCCGGCCGCTGCGACGACTGCCGGCTGGTGCTCGTACTGCACAATCCCGAGCAGGCCGCCTCGCGCGTCGAGGGCGGTGAACTGCGCGGTCGACATCTCGCCTCGCGTGGACTCGTCGACGCTGGTGTTGATGGCGAGTTCCGGTCGCCGCCACAGCGGCCTGCCCGTGGCGACGTCGTACGCCGCAAGCGGGTTCTCGCCGTAGATCGTCCGGCCGTCCGGACTGAGCATGACACCCCGAGTCTCGCCGGGGAACGCCACTCTGCGTGGCATCGCGCCTGGGGCGCGCAGGTCCCACACCAGGCCGAAATGCCCATCGCCGCCGTGGCCATCGCTGACGGTCTGCAGGCCGGCGGCGAGAAAGCGGCCGTTCGCGCTGAAGGCCAGTCCGGTGGCCAGCAGATCGACGTCGCTCGGCAGCACAGGTTGCGGGCTCACCGGCTCGAGTGTGTCGGCGTTCAGCAATCGGACCGCCCGGTGCGCATCGACGAAGTCGGCGTGTTCGCCGGCGGTCCACGCGATCGCCGCGACCAGCCGACCGTCCGGACTGAATCGAGGTCCGATGAACACTTGCTCGCCCCGGTCCGGAACGACGCTGCGCGAACGCAGTACGCGTCCCGATGCGGCGTCGTAGAGTTGCAAGGTCGCCTTGCCGTCTCCGGCGATGATCCTGGTCCCGTCGGGCGAGACATCGAGGAAGTCAGCCCGGCCGGACGGAGTGGGCATCGACCGGATCAGCTGCGGGTTCTTGTTCATCGCTGCGGTGAGGAGGGCTCGGGTCTCTGCGGTGTCCGCGAGCCGGACGCTTTGCGCCGCGAGCAGGATCGCGTGGCTGATTTCCTTGACGGGCTGCGCGCGGGCGCCGATCCCGCGGGCGAGCTCGCTGGTGGCCGCCTGCTCGGCACGGTCGGCCTGGCGGACCGCGACAAGGCCGGCGATGAGCGCGCCCACCATCAGCGCGGCCGCGGTGCCGAGCGCCGCACGGAGGCGGCGGTTGACCCGCAGCTGGCGGCGTTCGCGGTCCTCGGCGGCGTGGAGTTCTGCCTCGGACAGCCGCTTGCTTGCGTCAAGGAAGTTCTTCTCTGTGGCAGTCAGCGTGGGCATGGTGCGTTGGCGCCAGTCGAGAGCTTTGGCGAGGCGGACGCCGCGATAAAGCTCGCTGTCGGGCCGGGCGAGGCCGTTCCACGAGTCAGCTGCGTTGGCGAGGTGGTGCAGGACGCGCTGGCCCTCGAGGTCGTCGTCGAGCCAGTCCCGCAGCCGTGGCCAGGCACGGGCCAGCGATTCGTGGGCGAGTTCGACGACGCCGTCGTCGCTGGTCACCAGTCGGGCGGCAACCAGCCGGTCGATCATGGCGTCGTTGTCGGGGCCGGTCACGACCAGCCGGCGTGGATGTCGGCTGCGGACCGGTTCGCCGTCGAGTCCGGGGGTGACCAGCCGTAGCAGCAGGTCGCGCAGCACGCCGCGCTGCTCGGTGGGGAGCCGCTCGTAGACCTGCTCAGCCGATTGCGCGACCGCGCCCCGAATGCCGCCCGAGTCTGTGTACCCGGCGACGGTCAGGTGGCGCCCCTCGCGGCGGCTCCAGGTCTCGGCCAGTGCGTGCGACATCAGCGGTAGCGCACCGGGCTGGTCGGCGACCTCGTTCACCAGCAGGTCTACCAGGCCCGGTTCGACGACCAGCGCCGCCAACCGGGCGGGCTGCTCGATCGCGGCCCGCAGGTCGGGCTCGGCCATGCCCGCAAGTAGGTGCAGGCCGCGTTCGGCCATACGGGCGAAAGCAGGATGAGCCGAGACGTCGGCGAGTCGGTCGGCACGGAACGACAGGATCAATGGCGCCACGCCTTGGTGCGCGGTCAGAGCGGTCAGGAACGCGTCGCGCTCAACGGCGTCCTGGCATAGCGAGAAGACCTCCTCACACTGGTCCACGAGGAGCGCGGGCACCGGACCCTTTCCGGCGATCGCGGTCGCCAGCGCGGCGACCGGATGCGCGCCCGGCGTCATCAGTACCACCCGTGTGCCGTCCCGGCGCAGAGACGCCGCGACACCGGCTCGCACCAGCGAGGACTTGCCGCATCCGGACGGCCCGACGACGGCCAGGATGGACGTCTCGGCGAGCTTGCGCAGGCAGGCCGCGACGTCGGCGTCGCGCCCGAAGAACCCGTCGGCGTCGTCGACGTCGTACGACCTCAGACCCAGGTACGGGCAGTTCACGCTGGGCTCGGGCAGTGCGCTCTCGACAACCAGCGACGGGTCCTGTCGCAGAATCGCCTGCTCGAGCGATTCGACCTCGGCGCTCGGATCCAGGCCCAGTTCACTGTCCAAGATCGCACGCAGCCGGCGGATTGTCCGCAGCGCCTCGCTCTGCCGGCCGTCCTGGTACTGCGCCGTGGCCAGCAGCACCCAGCGGCGCTCCCGCAGCTGCGCCTCGGCGACCAGCGCCTGCGCCTTGGCCAACACCTGGACGTGCTGGCCGGACCGCAACGCGGCCTCAACGTACAACTCCTCAGCCTGGTAGTGCAGCTCGGTTAGCCGCGCTGCTTCGGTCCGGGCAGGATCCCAGCCGTCCAGCTCATCGAGCGGCTGTCCCCGCCACAGCATCAACGCATCCGCAAGGACCGTTGCCGACCGTTCCGAGTCCCCGGCCGCCAGCAACTCCCGGGCACGGCCAACCGCACGCTCGAACCGTCGCGCGTCGATGTCATCGAGCGGCACCGCCAGGCGGTACCCCTGTGGCGAGGTCTCAATAGCGCTACCGCCGAGACTCTTGCGCAGCCGGACCATGCAGCCCTGGAGATTCTTAGACCACGATGCCGGCGGCCGCTCCCCCCACACGGCGTCGGCGAGCGCCGCGGCGCTGAGCACCTCTCCGGGACGCACGGCCAAAGCAGCCAGCACGGCGCGGTCGCGTCGTCCCAGAGAAGTGTGATCCCCCTCGATGGTGAGCGGGCCGAGAACGGCGATACCCACACCTCGACTGTCGGGGGTGGGTCTCGGCCCGTCAACCCCGGCGATACCGCAGAGATACCGGCAGGTTCCGGCCGGATACCGCCCCGAGCGACAACAGGATCACCGACCCGTCCGACGCACCCGAGCCACCACCAACGGCGGCCGCGCCGGAGTCGAGAACAGGAGCACCACGAGCCATGACTACACACCGAACCACCACGGCCTGCCGTCCGCCCAGCCGGGCTCTGACCGCACTGACCGTCAGCATCGCAGGAATCTGGCTGGCCCTCGCCGCCACCGCCGCGCCGGCCATCGCCGTTGACCAGCCCGCGCCCACACCATCCGCGACCGTGTCGAACCCCGGCCCACCCAACTACCCCAACTACGACCCCCAATACGAGGTGCTACGAGCTGCGTCGGTCGCCGATCACGAGAACGGACTCGACACAACTTCGGTCGCGCTCGGAGCGCTGGGCGGCATCGCCCTCGCCGGCGCCGGACTCGGGATCACCTTCGGCGTCCAGCGACGCCGCAACCACGCGGTGACCTAAGTCCTGCCAAACTGCGCACGGCAAGTCTTCTCGTAGTGAGAAGGTCGGCGGTGTGACTCGGTAACCGTGAGCCGTCGGTGGTGGCAGAGGGGGGACGAAGCGTGTCGGAGCGTTGGAGGCGGGTTGCTCCGTGGCTCTGGCCTGTCTTGCTTACGTTGTTGGTCACGGTGCCGCTGCTCGTTCCGGGGTTTGTGGTCGGTTACGACATGGTGTTCGTGCCGGATCTCTCGTTGCGGCTTGATCTGTTCGGGGTTTCGGCGGCGATGCCGCGGGCGGTTCCGTCGGATGTGGTGGTCGCGGTGCTGGACGAGATTGCCGGCGGCCAGGTTCTGAACAAGCTGGTGCTGGTCGCGATTCCGCTGCTGTCCGGTATCGGTATGACGGCCCTGTGGCGAGAGCTTCGCCTCGGGGGCGGCGCGCTGCCCGGTGCGGCGGCTGCGACGTTGTACATGTGGAATCCGTTCGTGGCAGAACGTCTGCGCCTCGGCGCTTGGGCGCTGCTTCTCGGGTACGCCGCGCTGCCCTGGCTGGTGCGGTCCGCGATCAGAGTGCGCCGGGGAGAGGGGTGGGCGGGATTCGTCCTGGCATCGGCGGCCTGTGCCTTGACCGCATCCGGCGGCGTTATCGGTCTGCTTGTCGGTGGATTGATGCTGCTCTGGCGACCGCGGGCGAAGCAGCTTTGGCTCTTGGGCGCTGCGGTTCTGTTGAACGGGCCCTGGCTGGTCGCAGGGTTCACGCACGTTGGCCTACCCACGGACCCCGCCTCGGTGACGGCGTTCGCGGCCCGCAATGAGGGGTACGGCGGGACGTTGCCGACGCTGCTTACTCTCGGCGGCGTCTGGAATGCGGATGTCGTCCCGGACAGCCGAGGTGAGCCGGTCTCGTTGGTGCTCGCGTTCGTCGTACTCCTGCTGTCGTTGGCGGGCATCGCGCTGCACTGGAGGCGGAGTCAGCCAATCCGTGCCCTCTCGGTGGCCGCCGTGGTAGCGACAGCGATCGCCTTGGCCGGAGTCATCGCGCCGAGTGCTTTCGCCCAGCTGGTTGCCCATGTCCCCGGGGTTGGTCTGTTCCGTGACGGCCAGCGTTATCTCGGGCCGTTGGTGCTCCTCGAAGCGATCGGCTTCGGCGCGGCCGTTGCCGCGATCGCACAGCGCGTCCCTCTGAAGCGCGTTGTCGGTGTCACAGCACTCCTGCTGCCGATCGCCGCGCTACCAGGGCTCGTGGCTGGCGCAGGCCTTCACGTATCGCGATATCCAGCGGACTGGTCGCAAGCCCAACAAGCACTCCATGGCCGCTTCGTCCCGTGGCCGTTCGAGGCGTACCGCGCACCGTCGTGGAACGGCCGTCGTCCTGTCCTAGACCCGATGCCGCGCTACTTCGACCAGGCTTCGGTCGTACCCGACGAGCTGATCATCGGCGGCCGGCGTCTCGCCGGTGAGGATCCGCAGGCCGCTGCAGTAGCGAGCGCCGTACGGAAATCCATCGACGACGGCACAGATCCGGCACCTGTACTGCTGCAGCAGGGGATCGGCTGGATCGTGGTGGATCGGGAAGCAGGCGGCCCGCTGCCGGAAACCATGATGAGCGGTCTGAAGCGAGAGTTCGCCGGACCGTCGGTCATCGTCTACAAGCTCGACGGTACGCCGGCGCCGCAGCCGCATCCGCTCTGGCGGACAGTGGTCATCCTCGCGGCCTGGACGGTTGCCGGAGCAACGTTGCTCGCCGCTCTGGTGTCCCTGGCGCGGCGTTGTTACTCTTCGGTTCACTTGACCGGGAGGGGACGTATTTCATGGGATCACTGATCGGTGCGGCAATCGCCGTACTCGCAGGGCTCGCGGTGGCTACGACGACAGTTGTCGGGGTGGTTCAGCAGGTGAAGGACGATCCGGCGCCGCCGGCCGGCCAGCCGCAGGGGCAGGCCGATGTCCCGATCGTGAACTACGGCTCGAAGTAGTCAGCAACTGGTCGAAGGCCAGCGCCGCCGCGCTCCACGTGAACTGGTCGGCGCCGGCCAACGCTCCTTCGGACAACCGCCGCCGGAGTGTGCCGTCCTGCAGCAGTTCCGTGATCGCGGTCGCGAAGTCACTCACGCCGTCGACGAGCATCCCCGACACCCCGTCGTGCACGGATTCGGTCGGCCCACCTGCGCTGCGATACGCGACGGTGGGTACGCCGTGACCCGCGGCCTCACCGACGACGAGACCCCAGCCCTCCTTGAGGCTGGGCAGTGCCAGGACCCACGCTTCGTCGTACGCCGCATGCTTGTCCTCCTCGCTCACGTGGCCGCAAAACTCGACCGCGTCGGCAAGCCGGCGCTGCTCGACGTACTCGCGCAGTTCGTCCTCCCACCAGCCGGAGCCGACAATGATCAGCCTCGCGGTCGGCAAAGCCTGGCGCGCCAGCGCGATCGCGTCCACCGCGTGCTCGAGCTGCTTGTGTGGGACCAGCCGGCCGACACACACCACGGTCGGTACGTCGGCCTGCGGGCGTTGCCGCGCCGGCGCCGGATCGGCACCGTTGTGAATGACGGCGATGCCGTCGACACCGAGATCGGTGAGTTCGTCGCGGGACGCCGAAGACACTGTCACGTAAGGACAATCGCGGTACAACCATGGAGCCACGCGAGACTCGAGCCACCATCCCAGCCGGCCACGCCAGCCCGGATAGACGACCTGCCACTGCTCGTGGTGCACGTGATGGACGAGCACCACGACAGACCGACGCACCAGCCGGGTGAAGAACGGCAGCCCGTTCTGAACGTCGACAACGCAGTCGGGCCGATGGAACAACGCATACAGGAGTCCGTGCAGATACACCGTGATCTTGGAGCCGCGGTACACGTACCGCACCTGTTCCCGGCTCGCCTGGCGCGGACTCCCAGGGTACGCGGCGCACAGCACCGTCACCGACCAGCCCAGCAATGCAAGGCCTTTCGCGACTTCCTCGACATACCGCTCGGAACCCCCTCCCTCCGGGTTGGTCGTGTCCCGCCAGTTCAGCAACAGCACGCTCTGCGCACGCACCTGCTCAGCCCCACCCTCTGTGATCACCTCCCCCGAGGTAATGGGCGGGGACGTTACCAAGGAGTAACGATCTCCGCCAGACCTCGGAAGTTCCGTTAATGTCCGGCGTGTGCAGGTGATGACGAACGCCACGGGCCGCGCGGAGTGGCGCGCCGATCTGGGCCGGGCGGTGCGGTTGTTCCGTGCGTTCAAGGTCGAGCAGACAGACCCGGATCGCTTCTATGAAACGCTCGCTGGAGATTCGGCGGAGCAACTGGCGCAGTACGTCGACGTCCGTGGCGCGCTGATGCTCGACATCGGCGGCGGACCTGGCTACTTCGCCGATGCATTCCGTCGTGCCGGGGCGACGTACTACGCCGTGGACTCGGACCTCGGCGAACTCAGCGGTCGGGGTGAGCCCGCACCGGGCACTGTCCTGGGAAGCGGCATGGCCCTGCCTGTTGCCGACGCCGCAGTGGATATCTGCTTCTCCTCGAATGTGCTCGAACACGTCCCCGATCCTTGGCTGATGGCCGACGAGATGGTGCGGGTCACCCGGCCCGGAGGAACGATCTTCCTGTCATACACCGGCTGGTGGGGACCGCACGGCGGCCACGAGACCTCGCCGTGGCACTACCTCGGCGGACACCGCGCGGCCGGCCGCTACGAACGGCATCAGGGTCATCCGCCGAAGAACAAGTTCGGTGAATCCCTCTTCCCGATCACGGTCGCGGCGGGGCTGCGCTGGGCACGCAGTTGCCCCGGTGCCGAGCTGGTCGCGGCCTTGCCGAGGTACCACCCGTGGTGGGCGTACGGCGTACTCGCATTGCCTGTTCTGCGTGAGGTCGTGGCCTGGAATCTCGTCCTGGTGTTGCGGCGACGATGAGTGGACCGGGGGGACGTGGTTCGGGGGAAGTGGTCTGGCGGGCGCGGATCATCGTTGCATGCCTGGTGCTGGTCGCGCTCTGTTTCCACCAGGCACCCGGCAAGATCGTCCCGGACACGAAGCTCGACCTGACTGCCGATCCTGGCGCGTTCCTCGGTCGGGCCTTGCACCTGTGGGACCCACAAGGTGCGTTCGGCCAGCTGCAGAATCAGGCGTACGGCTACCTGTTGCCGATGGGACCGTTCCATTGGCTGCTCGACGTGCTGTCGGTGCCGGACTGGATCATCCAGCGACTGTGGTGGTCGCTGGTCCTCTGTGTCGCTCTGGTAGGTGTCTGGAAGCTCTGCAATGCCTTGCAGTACGGCGTTCCGTGGACGCGCTTCGCCGCGGCGTTGTTCTATGCGCTGAGCCCGCGCATGCTCGGCGAGCTGTCGATAACGTCCATCGAGGTCTGGCCGATCGCGATGGCTCCGTGGGTGCTGCTACCGCTCGTCACCCCGCGGCCGCGCTCGTTCTGGTGGCGTGCCGGTTGGTCCGCCGTGGCGTTCGCGCTGGTAGGTGGAGTGAACGCGGTGGCAACCGGTGCGACTCTGGTGCTGCCCGCGTTGTGGCTGCTCACCAGGCGGTTCGATCGCTCGACGGTGAAGCTTGCGGTCAGCTGGTTCGTCGGCGTCGTAGCGGTCTCGTTGTGGTGGCTGGTGCCGCTCCTGCTGCTCGGCCGATACAGCCCGCCGTTCCTGGACTGGATCGAGAACGCAGCGATCACGACCCACATGGCCAGTGTCTTCGAGTCCTTCCGCGGTACGTCGCAGTGGCTGAACTTCCTGGCCGGCAACGGTGGTCCCAGTTGGCCCGCGGGCTGGCTGTATGTCACGCAGCCGATGCTCATCCTCACCACGTCACTGGTGGCGCTGCTCGGGCTCGTAGGCCTGGCGATGGGATCCCTCAAGCATCGAGGCTTCCTGCAGCTATCGCTGGTCGTCGGCCTGCTGCTGGTGACTCTCGGCCATGCTGGTGCGGCAGGTTCGCCGTTGGCGCCGCAACTGCAGGACCTACTCGACGGACCGCTCGCTGCCTTTCGCAACACGCACAAGTTCGAGCTCGTCGTCCGGCTGCCGCTGACGCTCGCCGCAGCGCACGCGCTCGCCCGGCTGGCCAGCTGGTCGGTCTCCCATCGCATCCATCGCCGAGTCGTCCCTGTCTTGGTGTCCTGCCTCGTGGTCTCCGTCGCCACTCCCGCGATCGTCGGTCAGCTGCCCAGACCAGAGGGGTACGACGCCATTCCCGGGTACTGGCGTGAGGCCGCGACTTGGCTCGACGCCCAGCCCGGGGACGGCAGCGTCCTCGTCGTACCTGCTGCGTCGTTCGCGGATTTCACCTGGGGTTCGACCAAGGACGAGCCGTTCCAGGCGCTGCTGAAGCGGCCGATGGCAGTGCGAGACGCGGTGCCGTTGGGGTCAGCGGGCGCGACCAGATGGCTGGATGAGGTCGAACGGCGGCTTGGCTCCGGCGTCGGCGACAGGACCCTGCAGCAGGCACTCCAGCGGGCAGGCGTGAGGTACGTCGTCGTACGCAACGATCTTCGGTACGACGTGCAGCTCGCGTCGACCATCGCCGTACACGAGAGCCTGGGCGAGTCCGGTATCGGGCGGGTCGCGTCCTTCGGCCCGCCCACCGGGAGCCGGATCGAGCAGCCTGATGTCACGCTCGACGGTCACACCCGATTGCCCTACGCGAGTGTGGAAATCTACGACGCCGGCCAGACCGATGCCGGCCGGCTGGTACCGCGGTCGCGGCTTGTCGAGGTCCGTGGAGCGGCCGAGGATGTACCGGCTGCGTTGACCGCGATGGGTGCTGACCAGGAAGCAATCACCAGCTCCGATGCGGCGGGGCGGCTCGACGGTCTGCCGCTGATCGAGACCGACGGCCTGCAACGCCGGGAGGTGTCGTTCGGCCGTCCGGCCGAGAACTATTCGCCGGTGCTGACAGCCTCGGATCCCGGTCGACTGGGTCGACGCGTCCTCGGGTACCAACTCGATGGTGCGTCACCGCTGACGACGCGGACCTGGGCCGGCGGTGTCGTCGACGTACGGGCGTCGTCGTCGGCTGCCGACGCCGATGCGACTTTGCGCACCGGACCAGGCAACGGCCCGTTCGCCGCGGTGGACGGCGACCCGGCGACTCGGTGGGTCTCGGGCCGGTTCGGTCGTGCCAGCGGTGAGTGGCTCGAGGTGACGTTCGCGGAGCCACGGACGGTCGATGGTCTCACCGTGCAGTTCTCGTTGGACCCGCCAACGACCGAGCCGGTGCGGACGCTGCAGGTGGAGACCGACACCGGTTCGCTGACCTCGGTGGTGTCGGGATCGGGGGATCCGCAAAGCATTCCGGTGCCGCCGGGCTCGACGCAGCGGCTGCGATTGAGCATCGGGACGACCGATGGCAGACAGGCCGGGGGAGTATCGATCGCCGAGGTGACACTGCCTGGGATGCTGGCCGTGAACAGGTTGTCGGTACCGGCGTCAACGCGTCAGCCGAGCGCGCTGGTGTTCAGGAACCAGCAGATCGGGCGGTCCTCCTGCCTGCACGTGGACACCCGGCCGCTGTGTCGACCGAGTCAGGCCGAAGACTCGGAGGAGCCGACCGGGCTGCTGCGGAGTATCGAGCTCCCGAAGACCGCGTCGTACCAGGTGCAAGGCACTGCTCTACCGCAGGACGGCGAGGCGCTGGAGCGTTTGCTGGCTGTGCCGGGCGGGATCAGTGCGACGGCTTCATCGCGGGCGGTGGCTGCGCCGGAAGGCCGGCCGGGCGCGGCGGTGGATCGGGACCTCGGCACGGGGTGGGTCGCGGATCCGGACGATCCCGCTCCCAGTCTCACCCTGAGGTTGCCTCGAGACCGCAGCCTGACCGGGCTGCAATTCCTCGGTGATCCGTATCTGACGGCGTCGCGACCGGCTGAGGTGTCACTGCGGTTCGACGGTGGTGCACCGACCCGGAGCGCGGTCGACGCCGAAGGCTATGTCCGCTTCGCCGCACGGAAGGCACGCCTGGTTCAGGTCGACTTCGTCGCGACCAGACCACAACTGGACTTCGACTCCGCGACCGGCTACTCGCAGACTGCGCCGGTCGGTGTGGCAGAGGTGCGCGTGCTGGGCGCAGAGGACCTGCGGAGGGCACTCGATCCGAACCGTCAGATCGGGGTGCCGTGTGGCTTCGGACCAGGAGTCCGAGTTGACGGCGTACCGGCGGGCACGCAGGCCACGGCGACGGTGCGGGACCTGCTGCAGCGGCGACCGGTGACCTTCAGCGGCTGCGGTAAGGACACGAAGATCTCCGTGCTGTCTGGGCGGCACTCCGTGGACGTTCTGGCCGGCGGTGGCTTGGTCCCGATCGAGCTGAGGCTGAGCGCGGACGACGCCTGGTCAGCGACCTCGGCGCAAGGCGTCAAGGTGTCGCGGCAGAGCCCTGCCGAGTTGAAGCTCGACGTGCCGCCGGCGGCGGAGCAGTCGGTGCTCACGGTCGCGCAGAACTACAACGAGGGCTGGCAGGCGTACGACGCAGGCGGCCACCGACTCACACCGATCCGCGTCGGCGGATGGCAGCAGGGCTGGCTCGTGCCGGCTGGGCAGGCACAGGTGGTGACGGCCCGCTTCGGGCCTGACGGCAGCTACCGGACCGGCCTCCTCCTGGGGCTACTCGCTCTGCTGTCGGTGGTCGCGCTGGCCTTGTTCTCCCGGCGCTCGGATCACCTGGTGCAGCAGCTCGTTGGCGGACGGATCCTTCGCCCCTGGGCGGTCCTCGGCTTCGGACTGGTGGCGGGAACATTCATGGCGGGCTGGATCGGCCTCGCTGCAGTCTCAGTGGCCGCGCTGTGCGCGTGGGCCTTGCCTCGACGGGCAGTGCTTGGACTGGTCGCAGCGGTGGTGTCGGTTGGGACGGTGGTCGCAGCAACTCAGCCTTGGCCTGGGGGAGATGCCGGAGTGACCTCGGCTGCGGTCCAGGCGTCGGTGCTGTTCGGCTGTGCGCTCGCGTCGCTGTCAGCCTTTGCGGGTGAGACGTCGTACCGGCTGTCTCGTCTGCCACGGCGCATGATCGGGCGCTCCACCCCGTAGTAGCTCGCCAGGGCGACAACGACGGAGATGACGAGGGTTGACGCGAAGATCGGGACGAACCGGCCACTGAACAGGGTGTAGCCGGTGAGCTGCTCGATCAGGCTCAGCACGATGAGGTGGTACGCGAAGACGCCGTACGAGATGTTGCCGGCGACATGACCGGCGCGGCTGCCGAGCAGCCGGGCCGAGCGAGTCGTCGGCGTCAGCGCCGGGAACAGCGCACACGCTGCGACGGCTGTGTAGAGCAGGCTCTTCATCAGTGCCTGTGCAGGTGTGGGTGCGGACAGATCGTACGGTCCGGCGATCGGAGTCGTGGCTATCAGCAACAATGCTGCGGCAGCCGTCCAGACCGTCCCGGGGATCTGGGCCAGGGTGTCGAGAGTGGGGGTCGTCAGCTGCCCGCGGGACCGGGCGACCTGCCAGAGTGCGAAGCCCATCCCGACCGCGAACCAACCGAGGTACCCGGGCAACCAGAGTCCTGCCTGTGGGTGGCCGGTGGCGTTCACGCCGGCCATCCACAGCGGACCGAGCACGGCCAGTGCGGTGAGTACGGCGATTCGCCCAGCGACACTGCGGCGCGTCGGACGGCCGCTGCCGGTCAGCAGCTTGGCCAGCGCAGGCAGGAGTAGATAGAACGTGACCTCGGTCGCCAGGCTCCACATCTGCGTGAGGCCGTCGGCGGGCGGGCTGTCGAAGTAGATCTGGGTCAGAGTCGCGTGTTGGAGATAGGTGGCCCAGGTGACTCCGTTGTTGTGCGGAACGAGGAGGGCCGACAGCAGTACGGCGATCCACAGCGCCGGGACGATCCGGAGTGCGCGGTTGCGGAGGTATGGCAGGACGCGTGGCGGCTCGGTGCCGTCGTACCAGGCTGCCACGTGCGGGCGGTAGAGCAGGAACCCGGAGATGGCGAAGAAGATGGCGACACCGACGTCCAGCCGAGCGAGGAGTCCGGCGAGCGGGCCGTTCAGCGACGTACCGGTGTGGAACCCGACGTGTGTCGTGAGCACCGCGAGTGCGCCGATGGCGCGCAGGCCGTCCAGGGCGGCGAACCTGGTCTTCATCGCGGGAGTCCGATCTGAAGGTCCGTGACACACAGGTTGCTTGCCGGATCGGCGGACCGGAGTCGCAGTTCGGTGGCGCCGATCCGCTGCGACGGGCCGAGGTACATCGTGGTGGCGCCGGCCGGCCAGTTCTTGGCAGGCAACGCTGTCACCGCTCCATCGGCGTCGAGTAGCTCGACCGAGACCTCGTTCTCCCGGTTCGAGAAATAGGCGGCCTTGACGAACCACTCCGCGACCGCGACCTCGTTCTGGGTCGGACTCAACTGGATCGTCAACGGCTCGGTGCCGCGGAGCAAGAAATTGCAGAAGGCGTTCGGCACGGCTGGTGCTGCGTTGCGGGACCACACCGCGAACGAGGCCGGCCGGATGTGCCCGGTGTCGTCGACGATGAGTGGTTCGCTGCCCGGCTCCTGCACCCGGAACTGCCGACCGGCCATCTGCAGAACGGGGGACAACCGACGGTCCGACATCAAGGCAGTGCCGATGGGCTGCGGCATCGCGGTGTCCCACAGGTTCACGTTGGTGCCGGTGCGGTCGAGCTCCGCGTCGACAGTCGCGAAGTACGCCTTTGCCGGGTTGTTGCCCCACTGCTGGGCGAAGCCGGCGTCCGAGACGATCGCTCCGGCGGCGAAACCCGTCAGGACCAGCACGGGGACGAAAGCTCGCACCTGCCGGGCCGCGAGTACGACGGCCAACGTCAGTGGGATCGAGAGATCGGACCAATAGTGGTAGTGCACTGTGAGTACGGAGCCGAACGTGGAGAAGCGTCCGTACGACACCAGCACGACCGTGGCCGGTACGTAGACGGCTACTGCGATCCAGAAGAGCAGCGCACGGCGGTCGCGTCGCCACGCGACCGCCCACAACAGCGCGGTGAGTAATCCACCGGCCAACAGCGCCGCGAGCGGTGGCGCGGCGAGGCTGAACGCCTCACCCGTCCGCGCCCAGGTCCACGGTCCTCCGACGATGGCCGACAGGGGTACCTCGAACCCGCGCCCGAGCAGCCCGACCAGGTCGGCAGGCGCTGGTACCTGGCCTCGCGACGGGCTCGCCTGGGTGATGTAGAGGAGTCCGAATGCGAGGACCGCCGCGCCGAGCGCCGCTGCGAACGGCCACGTCCGCCGTAGCCATTGACGGAAAGGTTCATCCCGGAGATACAGCGCCAGCGCCGCGACTGTCAGCAGGATCAGGCCTGACTTCTCCCAGCAGGCAAGGGATATCAGCAGCGACAGGGGGCCATAGGCAACGGCGCGGCGGCGATGGCCGTCGTACCAGTCAATCGTTGCGTGCAGCAACAGTAGGCCGAAGACGTGTGCGGACAGGTTGTTGACGCCGCTGGACAGCGACATGAACGACGGCATGCTGACCGGCAGCAGTGCGTAGAGCGCCGTACCGGGAATCACCCACCAGGTCGGACCCAGGACGCGGATCAGGAGCAGGCCCATCAGCGTGATTGCGAGCGCCTGCATCAGGATCCGCCAGATGACGGTGACGTCGTAATTCAGCGGGGCGACAGTCGCGAAGGCCGCGTAGATGAAGCGAAGGCCGGGGGCGATGTGGTCGTTCACCGGCTCGAGCAACTCGTGCGGCGCGAAGCCACGGCCGCCTTGCACGAGGAAGTCGAGATCGTCGGACAGCCATGAACCGCGTCGCGCCAGCAGGCCGAGGACGGTTGCTTGCAGCACGGCCAGCGTCACCACAATGCCGCGGAGAACCGATGTCTCCGGCGAGTTCGGCACGCGTGAGATCCCCCTCATGGGGCGGGACTATATGCCAGTTCGACGTCCCGCGAATCCGTCGTTGTCGGCGTCTTCTCAAAGCCACTTACTCACTGGTAGGGTCCCGCGAACAGACCGGGAGGGGATGCAGTGGGGACTCGTATTCGTGCGGTGCTGATCGGGCTCGGGGTGTTCTGCGTCGGCGTCGCGGCATTGACGAAGTTCTACGCCTATCCGGCATTGGCGGTCGCACCCGCGGATCAGATCGCGCACACGGTGTCGGACGGTCCGAATGCGACGATCTTCAGCGTCGCGGACCTGAAGGTGAAGAGGAACATAGAACTCGAGGCCCGCCGCACGGTGCGCGGTGACGTGGTCGCGGCCGACAAGATCAGCAAGGCGTTGAACCGCAAGGTCGTCGTGTACGACACCGCCGTGGTGACGGACGACTCGAAGAACTACCAGTTCCCCGACGACGCGTCGAAGACCGCGGAGATGCCACTGAGCTTCGTCCAGGAGCGCGTGGTGCTGGATGCGCGCACCGGTGAGTCGGTCCGGTGGAATCCGTCGGGCAACGACGACAGCGGCGAGTACGTGACAACCACGCTGGAGAAGGCGGACCGGCTCAGGCCCGACCCGAAGAGCGCGCTGTTCAAGGGCCACGAGGGCCTGGTGCTCAAGTTCCCGTTCGGCACGGAGAAGAAGACGTACAACTTCTGGGACACGACGCTGCGGAAGGCGTTCCCGATCCAGTTCAAACGCGAGGACGAGCTGTACGGGCTGAAGGTGTACGTCTTCGAGCAGGAGATCCCGAAGCAGGAGGTCCCTCAGGCCAAGCCGCTGGAGGTTCCCGGCAACCTGGTCGGCGAGCCGGGGAAGGACTCGGTCCTGGCGCAGCGTACGTACAAGAACACCCGGACCCTGTGGATCGAACCGGTCACCGGCGCGATCATCAAGGGCAAGGAACAGCAACTCGCCACCATCGCCTACAACGGTGCCGACAAGCTGACCGCCACGCAGGTCTCGATCGAGTACGACGACGCAACGGTGAAGAAGAACGTCAACGGCGCGACCGAGAACGGCGTGGAGGAGGGCGGCTACCAATCAAAGGCCGGCCAGCTCCACGCCATCGGATTCTGGGTACCGCTTGTGTCTTTGATCGTCGGACTACTACTCCTCGGCGTCGTCGGCTTCGGTTACACGAGATTCGGACGCCGCACGTCAAACAGTGTGAGCGAGTAGCGCCGTCAGATGTCGAGTGGGCGGAGGACCAGGGTGATGCCGTGGGCGATCTGCTTGTTGCCCTTGTTGATGTCGAGGGCACATCGGTTGAGCCGCGGGTTGCGGTCGTTGGGGTCGGCGTCGATCAGCCGGACGATCCGGAAGCGCTTGCTGATTACGTCGACCCTGATCGAACCGCCGGGCAGAGCCGTCTTGAGCGTGGCGCCGTCGGACCTCAGCGCCGTACGGCTGTCGATCGTCGCCCCCGGGATGACGTGGTACAGAAGGACCGCCTCGATCGTGTCGACGCCGAGCACTCCGGCCAGACCGCTGAACAGGGCGCTCTCGGACTTGTACCACTTGCCGGTCAGGTCCTTGGCGAGCAGCCGGAACGCGCGATCGCTGGGCAGGAAGGCCGTCAGCGGGACATTGCCGTTGGCCAGAACCTTGACGGGGCTGTTCGGCTTGGCGGCGAGGACGGCACCCACAGCATTCGTGAGTACGTCGTAGTCGTTCCAGTTGTGGTCGAAGGTGTCACCGTCTGCCGCCAGCACGGTGGCGAGGCTGCGACTGCCCAGTTGGTGATGGGCCGACGCCTGGGTCGTGGTCGCGACTGCGCTCGTGACGACAACTCCGGCTGCGACCAGCGCGGTCGCCAGGGAACGAGTCAGGCGTCGTGAGATTTTGCGCATCGGACAACCTTTCGATGAACACGGCCGCGCCGTCGCGACCGCTGTCACCTACCCTTCCGGTCCGGAGCGCGATACGGATGCAGAAGTTGTGCAGTATCGGTGCAGGATGCGGGCTCGGGAGAGGTTTCGTGTCATCGTAGGAAAATGCCAGATCGTCCGACCGTGCGGGACGCCGGCCACCGGGAGATGGTGTGGCCGGTAGGTCGCGTCGCCGAGATGCTCGGCGTTCCGACTGTCACCATCCGCAGCTGGGAGCGGCGGTACGGCATCGGTCCGTCGCAACGCAGCGCAGGGCAGCACCGTCGATACTCCGCCGCGGACGTTGCCCGACTGCGCCGGATGATCGCGCTGATCGCCAAGGGCGCCTCGGCGGTGGATGCAGCTCGGCTCACCGGACGTTCGAGTGCAGCGTCGTCCGCGCCGGACGATCTGCTCGCCGCTGCCGAGTCCTACCAGGTGGCAGCGATGGCGGAGACACTCGACACCCTGCTCGAGCTGCAGGGGGTCGAGCGAGCCTGGAACGAGGTGGTGACACCTGCGTTCCACGAGCTCGAACGACGATTCGCTGACGTCGGTGATTGCATCGATCTCACCTTCCTGCTCGCTGGGACAGTCGAGGATGCGATCGAGCGGTACGTCGTTGATCGGGGACTCCAGCACAGCGGAAGGCCGTGCCTGTTGGTCCCTTGCCCCGACGAGCGCCATACCTTACCGATGACGGTCCTCCGTGGATCATTGCTCGAACGAGGCGTGCCGGTCATCGCCCTCGAGGCGGGTTTCAACGACGCGGCTGTCCTGGCGGCAGCTGAGCGATCTCAGCCGACAGTCGTCGTGCTGTGGACCACGAGGCGGCGCGGCGGTCAGGCCGCCCTGAGGCGTCGGCTGGAGAGACTCGGACACCACGTGCTGAGAGCCGGGTCTGGCTGGCCCCGACTGGATCGTGATCTGAACGACCTCGACGAAGCCGTCCGGCGAATCGTGGCGGCGTCCCGTCGTACTCAGCACTTGTGATCGCAGCAGTGGGATCACGCGGGTTCCGCGGTGACCACGAGGTTGTCGCGGTAGCCGCCGCCGTTGTGATCGTACGGGCCGCCGCAGGTGATGATTCGTAGCAGCGGGGCGCCGTCGCGGTCGAAGACCTTGTCGAGGGCCAGGCTCGACTTTGCGATGTCCTCGACAGTCCGGACGCGGTAGCTGGTGACCGAGTTGTTGCTCAGGCGAATCACCGCCATGTCCCCGGGGTGGAGTCGCCGCAGCCGCGCCAGCGGGCCAACGCCGTACTGCTTGCTGTCTATGTGACCGCCCAGGACGACTGAACCGCGGTCGTCGGTGGTGCTCGGGCCGAAGCGGTACCAGCCGATCGTCGCGGGATTGGGCGGAAGCGCCATCTGCCCGTCCGGAGCAACCCCGACGGCGACGACCGGGATGTCTATCCCGACGGCGGCGAGCTGCAATCTGACCGGTTGTACGACGTTCGTCGGGTCTGGTGGATCCGCTGGTCGAGCGCGGCTCCCCGCAGTAGATAGGGAAGCTGACTCAGCCGGTGACGGGGTGGCAAGCACCGGCGCAGTCTCCACGTTTCGGTCGCGGGGTGAGCAAGCGGTCAGCGAACCGCCGACCGTGACTGCGGCCATCACGAGGATGGCCGCACCGCGAGTCCGGATCACGACCGGGCACGCGCCCGGATTGCCGTCGCGCCGAAGCCGATCACGCCGAGCCCGGCCAGCCCGAGAACGCCTGTCAGCCACGGGGAGCTGGTCGACGTGTCCTGCGCAGCCGCCTGGCCGCCAGTTCCTCCCGGAATGCCGGACGGGTTGCCGTGCAGACCGGAGATCGTTTGCACGGCGAGCTTGAGGTTCTTGCCCGATGCGCTGCCCCAGGCATAGACGATCGTGTTCGTACCCTCCTTGAGGTTCACATCCGCCGGGCCGATCGCGACGGTCGACGTTCCGGCGAGAACTACGTCGGCCTTGACCGTCCCGGCAGGGAGGTCAGCCTTGACCTCCTTCGGGTTGGTCAGGCCCTCGAACACCGGCTTGCCACCGGCACGGACGTCGACGGCCGGCGCCGCCGCATCGTGGCGAACGGTCAGCCGAGCCTTGCCCGCGGCGAGCTTGGAGACATCGTTGACGTACGGCGTCAGCACCGGCTTGCCGGCCGCTGAGAGGTGGGCCACGACGGTGATGTTCGCGCCGCCGGGGACGTTGACGTCGTTCGCCTGGATGAGTGCCGCGCCCTTCGCGCCGGCACCGGCCTTGGTCACCTTCAGGTCGTACGCACCTGCCGGCAGCTGAACCGGGTCGGTGAGGGTACCGGGCTTGAAGTTGGTGAGGAGCGCCTTGCCATTGGCGTAGACATCGACGGTTGCACCGGGAACCGCATGCAGCACCGACACCGTGGCCGTGGCTGTCGGTTGGGCCTGAGCGCTTGCAGCCACAGCCGCTGGGGCGCCGGCAACCACGAGGCCGGCGGCGAGCAGGGCAATGACTCGACGGACGGACATGAGGGGTCCTCCTAGGGATCGGACTACTTGTCCCTTCTTCCGCCGGTGCCGGCCGCTCGGATGCGGCAATCAATGCAAAAGTTGTGCAAGGTCGAGCTTGCACAAGTTCCGCATCGAAATCTGCGTCCGCTGGATTGGGTAGAGTTCGAGGGGTGACCAGTACCGAGGCCGGCTTGCCGTCGCCGGCCGAGATCGCGAAGAGCTTCGCGGAGGGCCGCGAGGAGAGTCTCGCGCACGCCTATCGGCGCTGGTCCGGCCTTGTGTTCACGCTGGCGCTGAGATCGCTGGGGGATCGAGCCGACGCCGAGGATGTGACCCAACAGGTCTTTGTGTCCGCGTGGCGAGGCCGGGCGACGTTCGACCCGGCCAGCGGGCAACTCGGCTCGTGGCTGACCGGGATCACCAGGCACCGGATCGCCGATCGGCTGGCCGCACGCGGCCGCGAGCATCGCAGCGTCGAGGCCGCCGCCGGACTCGCTCAAGCGCCTGCGGCGACGGAGCGGCTGGACGAACACACTGTCGACCGGGTCGTGCTGGCCGACGAACTGGCGAAACTCGAGGATCCCAGACGAACGATCCTGCACCTCGCCTTCTACGAAGATCAGACATATCCGGAGATCGCTGAGCAGCTGGCTCTGCCGTTAGGCACGGTGAAGAGCCACGTACGCCGAGGCCTCCTGCATCTGCGGGACCGACTCAAGGAGGTGAAAGGTGACGACGCATCTCGATGACGAGCTGCTGGCCCAATGGGCCCTGGACGGCGACGAACCCGACCCAGCTGACGCCGATCACCTCCAGCACTGCGCACAATGCCGTGACAGCCTGAACGAACTGCGGGCCGTCGCGGCGGCGAGGGGCCAGCTCCCTCGGCTGGAGCTCCCGCCGGATGATGTATGGCTACGGGTCAGCGCCGAAGTCGATCTTGAGTCCCGTCCGACCGCTACCGCGCCGCAGCCCGCCGTACCCGCAGATCAGGCGAGCTCGAACCACCGCGCCGACGGGCCTGGTGCCATCACCCGACTCAGGCAGAAGCCGGCCAAGAGGCGCTGGCGGGGCTTTGCCGTCGCCGCGAGCGTCGGGGTCGCTGCCGGTGTGATCGGCACGTTGCTGGTCACCTCCGATGACAACACGCCGCCTCCTGCTGAGGCGGTTATCCAGCTCCAACCACTCGCAGGCAAGTCGGGCGACGGGAGTGCCGACCTGATTCGCGACAACGCGGGCAACCAACTGAAGGTCGCCGCATCAGGTCTCGCCAACACTCCAGGCTTCTACGAGGTCTGGCTGATCAACCTCGACGGCAAGCGCATGGTCTCGCTCGGCGTACTCAACCCGCAAACAGGTGGGACGTTCCAGATTCCGCCCGATGTCACCGCGCAGGGATATCGGATCGTCGATGTCTCGCTGGAGCCGGACGACGGCAACCCCGAACACTCGCACAACAGCATCATCCGGGGAACGCTCCCAAGCTGACGCGATCGGTGCCATAGATGTCTTCTGCCGTCGGCCGGTGCGTGGATGCAGTGACATATCGAACAGGTCGCTAGCTTGCCGCCTGCAACGGCGTCGTGCATCACTTGTGCATAAGTCCTCGAAGAGGCGGTTGACGTATGGCACAAGAGAATTTCCCGCCGCCGGTCAAGTGGTTCGACGACCGGCTCGGCATCGGCAAGATCGGTAAGAACAACCTGCGGAAGGTCTTCCCGGACCATTGGTCCTTCATGCTCGGCGAGATCGCGCTCTACAGCTTCATCATCCTGATCCTGACCGGCATCTTCCTGACCTTCTGGTTCAGGCCGTCGATGGCCGAGGTCGAGTACCAAGGCTCGTACAGCCTGCTCAAGGGACTGCACATGTCAGAGGCCTACGAGTCCGCGGTGAACATCTCGTTCGACGTTCGCGGTGGTCTGCTGATGCGGCAGATCCACCATTGGGCCGCGGTCCTCTTCACGGCCGCGATGAGCATCCACCTGCTTCGCATCTTCTTCACCGGCGCGTTCCGCAAGCCGCGCGAGCTGAACTGGTTGATCGGCATCGCCATGCTGTTCCTGGGCATCATCGAGGGCTTCATCGGTTACGGCCTGCCGGACGACCTGCTGTCCGGCACCGGTCTACGGATCACCCAAGGTCTCGTGCTCGCCGCTCCGGTTGTCGGCACGTATCTTGCGTTCTTCATCTTCGGCGGCCAGTTCCCCGGAGACGACTTCGTCTCCAGGTTCTACACGGTGCATGTGTTGCTGATCCCCGGAATACTGCTGGCCTTGATCACGGTCCACCTGTTCCTGGTCGTGTACCACAAGCACACGCAGTACCCGGGTCCGGGCCGGACTGAGAAGAACGTAGTCGGCTACCCGTTGATGCCGGTCTACATGGCCAAGGCCGGCGGCTTCTTCTTCGTGGTGTTCGGCGTCACCGCGCTGATGGGTGCGCTCTTCCAGATCAATCCCGTGTGGTTGTACGGGCCGTACAACCCGGCTGAGGTGACGGCGGGCTCGCAGCCGGACTGGTACATGGGCTGGCTGGACGGCGCCGTACGGCTGATGCCTGGCTTCGAGTCACATTTCTGGGGCATCTCGATCAGCTGGAACATCTTCCTGCCCGCACTCGTGGTCCCACCGCTGTTCATCGGTTTCGTTGCCTTGTACCCGTTTATCGAGGCGTGGATCACCGGGGACAAACGCGAGCATCATCTGCTGGACCGGCCGCGCAACGTCCCGACCCGGACCGGTATCGGCGCCGGCATGATCACCTTCTACGGCGTGCTCTGGCTCAACAGCGGCAACGACTTGATCGCTACTCACTTCCACTCCTCGATCAACACCATCACCTGGGTCTGCCGGGTCTTGATCGTGGTCGGCCCGGTTCTTGCCTTCTGGATCAGTCGGCGGGTCGCGATCGCCCTGCAACGTGCCGACAGGGAGCGCCTCCTGCACGGACGGGAGAGTGGGATCATCGTCCGTTCACCGGAAGGTGCGTACGCCGAGAAACATCTACCGATCTCGGTGTACGAGTCCTACCTGCTGACGGCGAGGGATCGCGACACGGTTCTGGAGGTTCCGCCCACCACGGACGAGAACGGCGTTGCCCGGCCGCATCGCAGGCGGGATCGTCTCCGAGCAGCACTTTCGCGGTTCTACTTCGCCGACGCAGTCCAAAACCCAACCCGCGCCGAACTCACCGCAGCGGACCATGACTCCGGGTCAGCCTCCGCGAGGCGACGGTCGGTGAACGCCAATGACTGAAGGGCCGATGCATCCGCGGCGATGACGGCGTCGGGTGCCGCTCGGCGCGAACCTGCGCCGACGCACGATCCCCGCCAAGTGCCAGATGCGTGACGGCGGCTCTGGACTCGTTCGGGATGCTACGGAACCCCCACGGGCCTACGGTGCGATCTGTATCCGCTAATCGGCTCTCACGCGTCTGGTGTCGTGGGCCCACATCGCGATCTCCACGCGGTTGCGTGCGCCGAGCTTGGTCATCAACGATGCGACGTGGGTCTTGACCGTGCTCAGGCCGACGAAGAGTTCAGTGGCGATCTCGGCGTTGGTGCGGCCGCGTGCCACCAGCACGAGCACCTCCTCCTCGCGTTCGGTGAGCGGGTCGACGGGCTGGACGGGTACCACCGGCGCCTGGTCGGCGAAGGTCGCCAGCAGCCGGCGGGTGACGTTGGGGGCGATCAGCGCGTCCCCGTTGGCCGCCGCGTGGATGGCCTGCACGAGGAGCTCCGGACCGGCGTCTTTGAGCAGGAAGCCGCGGGCGCCGGCGCGGAGGGCGCCGAGGACGTACTCATCGAGGTCGAAGGTTGTGATCACGACGACCGCCATCGGATCCGTCACGTCCGGCCCGGCCAGGCGCCGGGTCACCTCGACGCCGTCGAGCCCGGGCATCCGGATGTCGACGAGGAGGACATCGGGACGCAGCCGGGTCGCCAGGTCGAGCGCTGCGAGCCCGTCTGCTGCCTCCCCGACGACCTCGATGCCGGGTTGCGCGCCGAGGATCATCACCAACCCGGTCCGGACCAGGTCCTGGTCGTCGGCTACGACAACACGGATGCTCATCCCAATGCCTCCACCGGCAGCACGGCCTCGACCACCCAGCCACCTCCGGGCCCCGGGCCCGCGGACAGCGATCCGCCGAGGAGCTGGGCGCGTTCGGCCATGCCCAGCAGGCCGAATCCGGGCCCAGGGGCCGTCCCCGGCTCGGTCCGGCCATCGTCGCTGACACGCAGCCTGACGGCGTCGCCCTCCCGGCGTACGTCGATCCCGACGCGGGTCGCGCTCCGGGCATGCCGTACGGCGTTGGTCAGCGACTCCTGCGCGAGTCGGTAGAGCGCGGCGTCCACGGGTCGTGCCAGCCGGGTCAACGAACCGTCCAACGAGACCTCGACGGTTGGCGTCGCGTCGGCGCGCGCCAGCGCAGGCAGATCCGCGACACCCAGCTGCGGTGAGTAGGCGACGGCTTCTTCCTCACGCAGTACCCGCACCATGGATCTCATCTCGGCCAGGGTTCGCGACGCTTCACGCTCGATCGCGGCCAGGACCTCGGCAGCCTTGTCAGGCTGGAGGCCGGCGACCACCCGACCGGCCTGCGCCTGCACCGCGATGGCCGAGACGTGGTGGGCCACGGTGTCGTGCAGCTCGCGAGCCAGAGCCACCCGCTCCTGATTGCGGATCTCGCGCCGTTGGCGGCGCCAGAGGTCTGCGCGGTAGCGGAACACCACCGCGAGGGCGACGAACAACAGCAACAGGACGCTCCCGCCGAAGACCTCGGACCAGCCCGCCGAGGCGGCGTACATCCCCAGCAGGACGACGACTGTCACGAACGCCGTCCCCAAGACGATCTCCCGGCCCGAGCCCCAGCGCACCAGGGAGTAGAGCAGGAGCACGACGGCTGTCATGGAATCAAGGCCGAGGTCCCCGGTGTGCACGGTCAGCTGGAGGACCGAGAGCAGCCCGGCAACGCCCCACCCGACCAGGACGGCTACCAGGGGCCGGGCCCGCCGCCAGAGCAGAGCAGGCATCACCGCGAGGGCGAGCACCGTCACAAGGGGCCGCCAAGCCAAGCCCGGCCGAACGATGCCCTCGACCAAGGCGGCGGCCGCGAACACGCCCGCCAGCAGCCAGTCGAGCCGACCGATGGGTGGGGCATCAGCGGGCCCCGGCTCGTGCCAGATGGAGCGCCGGACAGTGACCACGGCTCCAGCCTAGGGCTCGGCCACCCTCGGCGTACCAGCCGAAAGCACTAGAGGGAGACCGTGCCATCGGCCAGGTGAACCCCGGCCTCCGGACCGAGGCGCCCGCCGCCAGGCCAGGCGATCGTGGAACTACCGATCCTCACCACACCAACGGAGTCCATGATGAGAACACCTGCCACCCTGGAAGACCAGCCGGTCCCGGTGCGAGCCAAGCTCGCCGCCGCGTGGACAAGCCTCATGTTCCTGTATGCCTACGTGGACATTCTCAACTTCTACAAGCCCGGCATCGTCGAAGACATCCTCGCCGGCAGGGTCTTCAAGTTCGACACCTCCCAGACCTTCACGACCACGTCGCTGGCCCTGATGGCCGTCCCGATCTTCATGGTCGTGGGGTCGATGACGCTGCCAGTCCGGGCGAGCCGCAGCACGAACCTGATCGTGGCTTCGCTCTACATCCCCGTCACGGCATTCAACGTTGCGGGCGGGTCCTGGCTGTTCTTCTACGGCCTCGGCGTCGCACTGGAACTGATCCTTCTCGCCGTCATCCTGCGCTACGCCTGGACCTGGCCCCGCACCGCACCGTCGGTGACCACCGCGACCAGCCCGGACCGTGAAACCGCCCGCGCCCAGCAAGCGTGAACCACGAGCAGACCCGGTCCTGTCCGGAGCCATCTGCCTCGGTGCCGCCGTGTGGGCCTCCTGGCGGTGGGACACCAACTACCACTGGGACGTCGCCTAGGGGCCTTCCAAGGCCCCTACCGGCAGGTCATCGATGCGCAACGGGCCCACCGCGTCGTCGACGCGGCGGGCCCAAGCGCGTCAACGTCGTCCGCGGCTGAGGCGATCATTGAGGGGGTTGAGGCTGCGGAGCCTGATGGGCGTTGGGCGATGACGGCGTTCAGTCGATATCGGTTGTGTGAGTTGCTGGAGATCGTGCCGTACGTCCGGTACGACGGTGATCTTGATGCCGATCTCATGGTGGCACCGGCAGCGAGTGGCTCATGATGTGTAGAACCGCCCCACAATGTGGTGATCGGGCCGTGGAAGGATTTGGTGCGATGGCGGACACAGATTGCACCTCGACGCTGTGCGTCAACTTCAACGTGGCCGCGGTTTCACATGCGCAGGTCATGGGGGTCATGGCGGGGTTCGTCGTTGCCGCCATCGCGGTCGTGCTGGAGCGTCCGCGCGCGCCGACCGGCGACGGCCAGCAGGCAGTTCACGACGGCATCCAGGCGTTGTTCGTTGCCCTCGTCGCTTTTATCGTCGCGGCGTTCCTCTACGGGATCGCGGGCGGGGTGGAGGCAAGCCCGCAGCGAGCCGCTGCGATGATTCTGGCGGCTGCGCTGCCTGCGGCGGCGGGTACGAACCGATCTGGAAGTACAACTACAAGGTCCTGGCCAAGGACCTCACCGCTCACCTCACCTACGGTCTGACCACCGCAGCGGCGTACAAGATCTTCCGCCGGGCGTAAGTGTTCAACGTGGGTTTGCGCTTTCGGTCCATTGCTGGAAGAGGTCGGTCCGGGCTTCGGGCCAGGCGGCGTCGCAGGGCATGGTGCCGGCCCGGAGGCGCGCGAGGATGCGGTCGGAGTGCCGGCTGACGTCGTCGTACGACCACAGATCGAAGTACCGGAGCATTGCCTGGCGGTCCTTCTCGCGGAACAGCGGCTTGATGTCGCTCTCGAAGCCAGGCGGCTCGGTGCGGTTGTCGGCCATGACTGTCACTTGGTCGCGGTCGGCCAGCCGGCCTGGTTGACCGCCCAGGTCAGGGCGTAGTCGGCGACTTCCTCCCAGCCCTCGTGCGCGGGCATGAGGTGCGGCATGCCCGGGTACTCCTTGATCTCGGTGACGGTCTTCGGCGACTTGTAGTGCTTGGCGTTGGATCGCTGGATGCTGGGCGGCATGAGGTGATCGTCGCTGCCAGAGATGAACAGCAGCGGCGGCCGGTTGTCGTTGTGGTAGTCGACATGGACGTCCTGAGGGCCGGGTTCGAAGTTCGCCAGCAGGCTGTTCCAGAAGATCCGGCCGGACGCCGGTACGTGGTACCGGTGGTACAGCTCCAGTGACTCTTCGTCGCTGAAGGTGTTGGCGAACGTGTACTTCCACTGCTCGGGTGTCAGACCGACAGCCTTGTGCCGGTTCGCCGGATTCTTCAGAACCGGGAACGACGCCCTGACCTGGGACAGCGGGGTGACGCGCACGCCCTCGGTCGGTGCCGAGTTCACCGCCACGCCCGCGACGCCGTACCCGTGGTCCAGCAATACCTGGGTGAAAGCGCCGCCCGCGGAGTGTCCGATGATGATCGGCGGCTCATCGAGGCCGCCGACGACCGATTCCAGGTGAGAGATGATCGCCGGCGCCGTCAACTGCTCGATCGGCGCCGGGTCGGCATTGAGCGCCTCGACCTCGACCTCCAGCCCCGGGTAGGCGGGCGCGACGACGTTGTAGCCGGCCTGCTGATAGCGCTCGATCCAGTGCTCCCAACTGCGCGGAGTAACCCAGAACCCGTGGACGAGAACGATGGTCTTCATGGCGCGAGATCCTTTCGGCGACCAGGTGATCTGCCCTACAACAAGAAGACCGAGCCAGCCGGCATTCTGTGACAGAGGTGGTAGGCGCTGTCGCACCGGTTCCCTCCTAGGGCGTGGCCACTGCCGCCAGGCGCGGGGTCTGATGGTCCGGTGGTTTCTACTGGTGCGATGGCTTGGCTGGCGAGCGAGCCTGATGCCATGACCAATATCAGTAGTGGTTCGATTCTGGACGGGGCCGTGCAGGGCGCGGATGCGGTCCGCGCCGTCATCGGCGGGGCTCGCCAGTTGTACGACCGTCAGGACTTCAATTTCGTCGGCCCGTGGGGTGACAACAGCTTCATCGAGGACTACACGGCGGAGGTCCGCGGTACGCCGATCGGGGCTGTTCATCTGATCGAGTTCAACGCGGACGGGGAAGCTCAGCACATCATCGTCAACTACCGGCCGCTCAGCGCGTTGACGTTCTTCTCCCGCCTGCTGCACGAGAAGTTCGCGGGAACGCCGTACGCCGAGCATTATCTTGCCGTTGAGGAAGCCTGATGACTGTCGCAGTGATCGGTGCCACCGGTCACGTCGGCAGCGAGATCGTCCGCGGCCTGCTCAAGCGCGGCGAGGCGGTCGACGCGCTGGTTCGCGACGCCAACGGGGCCCGTCGAATGTTCGGCGAGCCCGACGGTCTAAAGATCCGCTCCACGCAGCTGGACGACCCCAGTGACGTCACCGAGGCGCTGAAGGGGATCCGCACGGTATTCATCGCGATGGGATCAGTTGGGATCCAGGGAGTTCTGCAGCGAATCGCGATCAGCGTCGCCTCCACGATCTCCTCGATCGAGCAGGTCACCCGCCTCTCGGTGCTCAATGCCTCGGCGAACTCGCTGGGCATCAACCAGCGAGCCCACGACAGCATCGACCGCTTCGCTTCCGCGCTCGCAGTGCCGTACTCGACGATCCGTCCCGCGATCTTCCAGCTGTCGCTGCTCGCCGCGGGGCACCAGGTGCGCGCCTCGCGCACCTGGACCGGCCTCGCCGACAGCGGCCGGGTCGCCTTGATCGATCATCGCGACGTGGCCGAGGCCGGACTGCGCGTGCTCACCGAGCCCGCGTTGTGGGGCCAACACCATGACCTGACAGGACCCGTCCCCGTGTCATTGCCGGAGGCGCTCGAACTGCTGTCGGCCGAGCTCGGCGAGACGGTCACCTTCCGAACCGCAGCCGTGCCGGACTTCCTCGAGCGACTCATCAATGGCGGGGTGCCGGCCGGAGAAGCCGAACTGCTCATCGCGCGGGAGTGGGCGATCCTGGCCGGTGAGAACGACTACACGACCGACTCCTTCCAGCAGATCACCGGCCGTTCCCCTCGCCGCCTGGAGGATTTCCTCCACGAGCACCGGGCAGAGTTCGCTTGATGTCTGCTCGGCACGTCCGCGACCTCTCGCCTTCGTCTCCCAGAAGTCGATGATCAGACGGCGCCGGACTTGGCGAGCTGAGCAGTGCGGTCGGACCGCAGCATGGCGATATAGCTGTCGTAGTCACGCGCCTTGACCGCGAACCTCTCCAGCACCCATGGGTGCGTCGAGATCATGAAGTGCTCCTCGTCGAGACCCTTCACGACGATGTCGGCGAGCTGATCCGTGGTGATCGCGCCCTTTCCTTCCGGGGTGTCCTCCTTGCCCGCGAGGATCGGCGTGCGCACGGCCGCCGGACACAGCACGCTGACGCCGATGCCCTGATCGATGTACGTCGCGGCCAGCCACTCGCTGAAGCCGATCGCCGCATGCTTCGTGACCGTGTACGACACGGTGTCGAAGATGACCAGCAGGCCCGCCGCGGATGCAACGTTCAGCAGGTAGCCGCTGCCTTGCGCCAGCATGTGCGGGATCGCGTACTTGGCCGCGAAGATCTCCGACATCAGATTGACGCCGATGATCTTCTGCCACTGTTCGGTGGTCGTCTCGATCCCGCCGTCGATCGCGATGCCGGCGTTCGAGACGAACAGGTCGATCCGCCCGAACCGCTCGACGGTGGCCGCGACCAGTCGCGCGATGTCCTCCTCGCGACCGACATCAGCTGCGACCGGGAGCGCGCCGATCGGCTCGGCATGCTTCTCGCACGAGTCCTGATCGAGATCGGACAGTACGACGTGCGCGCCGTCCTGAGCGAATCGGGTGCACAGGGCCAGGCCGATGCCACCGGCCCCGCCGGTGACGACTACTACCTTGTCCTTGACGTTCATCGTTCGTCCTCCTTGTCCTGCTGGTAGTTGAGTTCGGCGAGAATCGAGCCGAGGGCAAGCTCGCCGTCGGGCGTTTGCAGACCGCGTTCGAAAGCGGTTCGGGTACGGCGTTGTGACTCGGCGCTGCCGACGTGGGATCCGAAGAGGTCCGAGTCGAGTTGGAAGTCCTCGACGGGAGCGAGCGAGATCGCATTCACCCGGTCCTTGATCGCAGTGAGCCCGGCGAGTGGAAATGTCCCGATCCGTCGAGCGAGGGTCTCCACGAAGTCGCCGAGCTCGTTGGCCGGCAGGGCACGGTTGATCCAGCCGTACCGTTCGGCGAGCCCGGCGTCGAAGTCATCCCCGCTCAGCAGTACTTCGAGCGCACGCGCCCGTCCCATGACCCGAACGAGATACTCGACGCCGCCACCGCCGGGGACAAGACCGAATGCCGCCTCGATCTGCGCGAAGATCGCCGTCTCCCGCGCGGCGAACCGCAGATCGCAGGCCAGGACGAACTCGCTGCCGGCGCCGCGGACCCGGCCCTCTATCTGAGCGATGGTGACCAGGCGGCTCGCGCTCAGATACCGGAAGAGCAAGGCGATCGACGGTACGCCGGTCAGCTTGGCCGCCTCGGCTCGGTATTCCGCGACCTTGTGCAGATCGACGTGTGAGATGAAGTACTGCGGATCGGCGCTCCTGAACACGAGCACCTTGACGTCGTGCTCGGCCTCCGCGCGCTGGATCAGCGAAACGAGATCACGAACCAGTTCCGGGCCGAGCAGATTCATGGGCGGAGCCCCGATCTCGACGACCAGCACCGCACCCTCGGCTCGGACATTGAGGGTCTCGAAGGGCCACGCCGGGCTATTCACGCTCGTGCACCCCGGAGTCCAGCGATCCGAGAAGGGACTTCAGCGCCTCGACATAGATCTCCGAGAACGTCGGAAAGGGCTGGATGACATCTCGGAGCACCTCGAGCGGGATCTTGGCGCGGATTGCCAGCGTGGCCTGCTGAAGCCATTCGCCGGCCTCCGGACCGAGGGCGTAGGCACCGGTCAGGCGTCGACCGTCGCTCAGGAGCGTCAGAAAACCGTTCGAGTCCGCGTAAGCCCGGGTGTAGGTCGCCAGCTTGGCGATGTCCGCCAGTCGCGCGGTGCCTCGGTACGGCGCTTCCGTTGCGCCGACGGCGGCGGCCTGCGGGTCCGTGTAGACGACCCGTGGTACGGCGTCGTAATTCGCCTCCCGCGGCTCACCGAGGACGTTCGCCGCAACCACCTCGGCCTGGTACTTGCCCACGTGGGTCAAGGGCCACAGCCCGGTGACGTCGCCGACCGCCCAGAGACGGTCGCCGGCCCGCTGCCGGCTGTCGACCCGGACGCCGCGCCGATCGATGGTCGCCCCAACGGTCTCGAGTCCGATGTCCTCCACCCTTGGGCGTCGGCCGGTGGCTACCAGCAGCTTGTCTCCGGAGAGCTCGCGTCCGTCTGCGAGGACGACCACGTAGTCGCTGTCGGCCCGTCGTACAGCTGTCACCTCGGATCCTGTGAACACCTCGATCCCGTCCCGGCGGAGGGCATCGGCCAGCGCCTCGCCGAGCGGTGCCGGCTCGCGGTCGAGGAGGTGCGGTGCGCGTTCCACCAGCGTCACCTTGCCGCCGAAGCGCCGTACGACCTGACCGAGCTCGACCCCGACGGCGCCGCCGCCCAGGATGATCAGGTGCTGGGGGACAGCCTTCATGGCGGTCGCGTCCCGGCTGGTCCAGACGCCGTCCAGCTCCCGCAGTCCGGGGATCGGCGGGATGATCGGCTCGGAGCCGGTTGCCAGTACGACGTGTTTCGCGGTGTGCCGCTCGCCGTCGACCTCGACGACTCCTGCGCCGGCGAGGCGGCCGGTCCCGCGCAGGAGAGTGATGGCGTTCTTCTCGAGCCACTCCTCCTGACCTGCGTCGGAGTAGTCCGACACCATGAAGTCACGCCAGGCCAGCGCAGCCTCGACATCGACTTCGGCGTCGGCCAGAGCGTCTCTAGCACCCTGTACTGCCTCCCCGGGACGGAGCAGTGTCTTCGACGGGACGCAGGCCCAATAGGAGCACTCGCCACCGACCAGTTCACGCTCCACCACCGCGACGCGCAGACCGCCTGCGGCCAAGGCTCCCGCACAGTGCTCACCCGGCGAGCCACCGCCCAGGACGATCACGTCGTACTCGTCCGTCATCGTGCTCTCCTTCCGACTGCTGGGTCGCATCCCACGCTGCCCCTGCCACGGCGCGTTCGCACCAGTAGTTATCCCTGGTCACGAGGGCTGCCCGGGTTGTCGAAGATGATCGTGATCTTGGTGGTCATGATGGCCAACCTCCAGTCTGTGTGGGTTCTGGCGTAGCGCGACCAGGGGCGAAGAGCTCGATCGCGATGTTGTCCGGATCCTTGAGGTTGAGATGGGAGCCGAACGGGCTGGTCTCGATCGGCGAGCAGGTCACGCCGGCCGCCAGCAGGCTTGTTTCCCAGGCTTCGAGCTCGGCGCGGGACGAGACCTGTAACGCCACGTGGTCCAGGCCGACCCGGGCAGGGTCGAAGGTCGTACCAACGATCTCGGGGTGGTCGCAGAACGCGATCATCACCGGGCCCCGGGCGACGATGACGAGGTGCTCTCCGGCGAACACGGTCTCGGTTCCGAGCACGCTGTTGTAGAACTCCGCGCTGCGCTCCGCATCCGGCACTGTCAACGACACGTGCGAGAACGCGTCCAGGCCCGGCATGTCAGCCCACACCCGCGAGGGCGGTGCGCAGCTGGCGACGAGAGCTGATGCCGAGCTTGGAGAACGTCTTACGCAGGTGCCACTCCACCGTCCGGGGGCTGATGAACAGCTGCGCTCCGATCTCGGAGTTCGTCAGGCCGCTGCGGGCCATCTCGGCGATCTGTGCCTCCTGAGCCGTGAGGTCGTTGTTGGTGTCCGGCCGGCGTTTGCGGACGGTCTCACCGGTCGCGAGCAACTCGTGCCGCGCGCGATCTGCGAACGCCTGGAGTCCCATCTGCATCAGAGCCTCGTGAGCTGTACGCAGGTGGGTACGTGCCTCGCCCCGTCGGCCTTGGCGACGCAGCCACTCGCCGTACAGCAGCTCTGAACGGGCGAGCTCGATCCGCAGCTCGGTACGGCTCAGGTGGTCGATCGACTCCTGGTACGACGCTTCGTCACCGGTGAGCAGCGCGCGAACTCTTGCCTCGAGGCCCCGACCCCAGTCGGTCGGCGTGGCCGCCACCCGCTCGCTCAACCACGTCAGGCTGGTCTCGACGAGCTTCGAGTCGCCGGTTCGGGATGCGGCTTCGGCGAGCTCTCCGACGACGAGTACGCCGTACCCGACGATGTCCTGCTCGAACACTCGCCGGGCAGCGTCACACGCTTTCTCGTAGCGGCCGAGCCCGTTGTGCAGCACAGCGTCGGCGTACGTCGCGAACGCGGCCATCCGGCCCTGGCTGCTGTCGGCGGACTCTCGGATTGTCGTGGTGATCAGCCGGCGAGCTGTCGCTTCCTCGCCCCGGAGTGCATCCAGAAGCATCCGCCCGACGCCGACCTCGCGGTTCCCGGTTGCCGCGGCGAGCTGGTGTTCCTCCTCAACCAGGCGCGCGGCGGCGTCAAGATCGCCGGTCATGCACAGAAGGTTGGACCGGAAGTTGAGCGCGAACTGAAGCTGGACGAGGGCGCCGGTGCTGCGCGCGATCCGTTCCTGGCGCGCCGCGAGCTCCAGCGCGGTGCCGAGATCCCAGACCTCGATGGCGATGGTGCCGCTGACCCGGTTGCCGGCGAGCCAGAGCCAGCTGCCGACATCCTCTGTGGCGATCTCTCTCGTGCGCGCCCTCCCGAGGGCCTCGATCAGACTCGGCGCCGCCGCCGGATAGCCGCGGGTGAAGCGCAGCGCCAGGGCCTGCAGCAGACGGTCCGGCAGGGGGTCGGAGTCAGCGGGTCGTGGTGCCGCCGCGGCCGCGTCGGAGAGGATCCCGGGTGCGTCTGGTCCACTGGCCCAAATTGCGGCCGACATCGCTTCGAGGTAGGCCATCCGGGCACGGGCGGGATCGTGCGGGTCGAGTCGCCGGGCTGCGTCGAGCAGTGTGCTGGCAGCCTCGCGGGCTCGGCCCTGGTCGAACGCGATCTCACCCCGCAGCTGCGCGACCTCAGCGCTGCGCAACGGATCTGTGGGGCCGCGGTCGGCATCGGACAGCAACTTCAGCGCGGCTTCGAGGGCGCCGGCGCTGCGTTTGGCTCGAGCAGCGGACAGGGCGCGTCCGGCGCGTCTGCCCGGGTCGAGGGTCAGCGTCGACGCACGTTCGAGGAAGGCGCTCGCGGCGAAGAATCCGCCTCGCGCCTGCGCTCGCACCGCCGAACGCTCCAGCTCGGCCGCCACGTCTTCGTCGGGCCGGTCCGTGGCCTGGGCTCGGTGCCAGGCGCGACGGTCCGGATCGGCGTCGGGATCGGTGACGGCGGCCAGCGCTGCGTGTACGGCGTACCGGTCGTGAGGCGTTGCGCGCCGGTAGATCGCCGACCGGACCAGGGGATGACGGAAGCGGACGTGCCGGCCGAGCGTGACCAATCCCGACTGCAGGGCTTCTGCGGCCGGATCGGCACCGAGCTGGAGATACTCGGCTGCCCGCCAGAGCAGGGTCGGATCGCCGAGAGGCTCGGCTGCGGCTATCAGCAGCAGCCGTCGCGTGTCCGCCGGCAGCTCATCGATCTGGCGGACGAAGCAGTCCTCGATCCGGCTGATGAGCGGTCCGGAGCTGAGGCCGTCGGCCAGCTCGGCGGCGGTCCAGGCGCGCGGTAGCTCCAGCAGCGCAAGCGGATTGCCGCGGGTCTCAGCCACGATCCGGTCGCGTACCCGGGGGTCGACCGGCGTCGGCAGCACCGACTCCAGCAAGGCGCGCGCCTCGGTGTCCTCGAGGCCGCGTAGTACGAGCTCCGGGAAGCCGGTGAACTCGTGGTCGATCCCGTCGCGGACCGCGAACAGCATCACGATCGACTCCTGCGCGAGCCGGCGGGCGACGAACGCGAGAATGCGGGCCGACATCCGGTCGAGCCACTGCGCGTCGTCGACGATGCACACCAACGGCTGCTTCGACGCCGCGTCGGAGAGCAGGTTGAGTACTGCGAGGCCGACCAGGAACCGGTCCGACACCGGCGCTGTGACGAGGCCGAACGCGCTGCGGAGCGCTTGCTGCTGCGGTGGCGGCAGTTGGTCGACGCGGTCGGCGAACCGCTGGCAGAGCTGGTGAAGCCCGGCGTACGCCAGCTCCATCTCCGATTCGATCCCGGTGGTCCTAGCGACATCGCAGTCCGGTGCGTCGGCAATCAGCGAATCGAGCAGCGCGGTCTTGCCGACGCCGGCCTCACCGCGCAGGACCAGGGAATCGCTCTGCCCTGATCGCGCCGCCTCGAGCATGTCCTCGAGTACGGCTAGTTCTTGTTGCCGGCCCCGCAGTTCGCGATCCTCCATCGGTACCCCGCCGTGGTCCGGGCGTCCGGACCGCCCGGACGCCGCAACCAGCTCAGGCTGGCACCGTCCCGCAGCCCTCCGCAATGGTCCTACGGCGAGACTGTCCACTGGACAGTCCCTGGCTGTTCACTGGTCATATCTGTCGGGCGGACCAGTGACTTTCGCCGGGTCGAACCCGCGCTTGACGGGTCTAAAGTGAGGCTCTTGGGTGGATGTGGGAGCAGCCGATGGAGAGACCCGGACAACGGCGCTCGTTCAGTCGCCCGCATCGCTCGGTGGAGATGCGGGACCGGCAGGCAGAGCGCGAAGTGATAGCGGAGTTTCTGAGGGCGGTCAGGACCGGCGCCGGCCGCGCCTTGGTCGTGCGTGGCGAGCCTGGCGTCGGGAAGAGCGCGTTGCTCGACCATCTCACCGAGAGCGCCTCGGGCTGCCGCGTGGCGCGTGCCGCGGGGGTCGAGTCCGAGATGGAGCTTGCGTACGCCGGACTCCACCAGCTGCTGACCCCGATGCTTCAGCGCGTCGAAGGGCTGCCTGGCCCGCAGCGTGCGGCGCTGCGTACGGCGTTCGGCCTCAGCGACGGAGCGCCACCGGATCGCTTCCTGGTGGGGCTGGCGACGTTGAGCCTGTTGTCGGAGCTGGCCGAGGATCATCCGTTGGTCTGCGTCGTCGACGATGAGCAGTGGCTGGACCGGGCTTCGGCTCAGGTACTCGGCTTCGTGGCGCGGCGCCTCGATGCAGAACCGGTCGGGGTCGCTTTCGCATCGCGTGCGGTCGCCGACGACCTGTCCGGACTGCCTGAGGTGCTGATGCGCGGGCTGGAGGACGCGGACGCCCGTGAGCTGCTCGCCGCCTCGTTGTCCGCGCCACTGGACCAGCAGGTCGCGAACCGCCTCGTCGCCGACTCCGGCGGCAACCCGCTCGCGTTGCTCGAACTGCCGCGCGGTCTGACGCCGGCCGAGCTGGCCGGGGGGTTCGCGCTGCCCAACGCGATGGCATTACCCGGACGTATCGAGGCGAGCTTCCGGCGCCGGCTGGACAGCCTGCCTGAGGAGTGCCGCCGGTTGCTGCTCGTGGCCGCTGCCGAGCCGATCGGCGATCCCGTCCTGGTCTGGCGGGCCGCTGAGCGCCTCGGGCTGCCTTCCGATGCCGCCGTACCGGCGGCCGAAGCCGGGTTACTGGAAGTCGGCGCGCACGTGTGGTTCCGGCATCCACTGGTCAGATCCGCCGCCTACCGCGCGACCTCGGCCTCTGCCCGGCAGGAAGCGCACCGTGCGCTGGCGGATGTGACTGATCCTGTGTCTGATCCGGACCGGCGTGCGTGGCATTTGGCGCACGCTGCGTCCGGCCCGGACGAGAGCGTGGCGGCCGAGCTGGAGCGGTCGGCCGAGCGGGCACAGGCGCGTGGTGGGATGGCAGCGGCCGCAGCCTTCTTGCGCCGTGCCGTCGACCTCACGACAGATCCAGCGCTGCGGGCCGAGCGTGCTTTGGCTGCGGCCCAGGCGAGCTTCCAGGCCGGTGCCTTCGATCCGGCACTGAGTCTGCTGGCGGCTGCTGAGGCGGGCACCCTCGACGACTTCCAGCAGGCTCGCGTCGATCTCCTGCGCGGTCACATCGCGTTCGCGTCGGGACGCTTCCAGGACGCGCCACGACTGCTGCGTCGAGCGGCCAGCCGGCTCGAGCAATTCGATCTGCAGCTGACCCGTGAGACCTACCTCAGTGCGTGGGCGGCCGCCGTCGGCGCGGGGCATCTCGCTGAAGAGGGCATCCTGCTCGACATCTGCCGGGCGGTCGGTCAGCTGCCGAAGTCCGGGAGTGATCCACAGCCACTGGAGCTCTTGCTGGACGGGCTCGCATTGCTCATCACCGATGGCCGAGCGGCGTCGGCTCCTGCCCTCCTGAGGGCAGCACGGATGTTCGCGACAGGCGACCGCACCGTCGAGGACATGGTGCGCTGGGGCTGGTTGGCCGCCGCGGTGAGCATCGCGGTCTGGGATGACGACGGCCGGCTCGCGATCGCGGAGCAGACCGTTCAGCTGGTTCGCGACGCCGGTGCGCTCGCGCAGCTGCCGGTGATCCTGACCGTACTCGGCACTGCGGCCCTGCTGAGCGGAGACTTTCCGCGGGCAGCGTCGGCCATCGCCGAGGGGGACACGATCGCGGCCGCGACCGGGAGCATGGTGGCGCCACACATCTCTCTGCGGCTACTCGCGATGCAGGGCAAGGAAGCCGAGGCCTTGGCGATGATCGAGGCGACCATCAAGCAGGCCGGAGAAGACTCGATCACAGCCACCAACGCGTTCTGGGCGGCGGCGATGCTGCACAACGGCTGCGGACGGTACGCCGAGGCCGCCGCGGCCGCACGGCAGGCGACCTCCAACACGTTCGAGCCCTGGATCTCCATCTGGGCACTGCCCGAGCTCATCGAGGCGGCAGTCCGCGGGGGAGACCTCGCGATTGCACGGGAGGCCTTCGAGCGGCTGACCGAGACCACACAGCCGAGCGGAACCGACTGGGCGCTGGGCATTGAGGCACGGTCGCGCGCCCTGTTGAGCGATGCCGAGGAGCTCTATGAGGAAGCGATCGAGCGGCTCGGCCGGACCCAGCTCCGTCCGGAGCTCGCGCGTTCGCAGCTCGTGTACGGCGAGTGGTTGCGGCGGGCGGGTCGGCGTACGGACGCTCGCAGACAGCTGCGTGCGGCGTACGACCAGTTCGAGGCGATCGGCATGGGGGCATTCGCAGAGCGGACGCGCCGGGAATTGGCGGCGACCGGAGAACGGGTCGGCGAGCGCAACGAACCGGCCGTCGGAGACCTCACGGCACAGGAGGCATTGATCGCTCAGTTGGCCCGGGACGGGCTGTCGAACCCCGAGATCGGTGCGCGACTGTTCCTGAGCGCGCGGACCGTCAAGTACCACCTGGCGAAGGTCTTCACCAAGCTGGACATCACCTCCCGCGCACAGCTCGACCGCGCGCTGCCCGGCCCTGGTCAGTAGCCGGTCCGTGGGGCTGCCCTACCGTCAAGCCTGGCTCGAGAAGTACGGCAGGTACCGCATCGTCAGCTGGGCGAGGGCGGCTACGAGGAATCCGAGTCGGTGCTCCAGCAGCTCCTCGACGAAGCCGGTGCAACCGGTTATGACAAGAAACCGGTCCGAGTCGACGCCATCGGAACGATCACCTACCTCTTGAACACCGAGCCAGTCGCCGTGGGTGCATGAGCTCTGGCACGACGGTTGGCAGGGGTGGGTGGGCGCGGCAGGATGTTGCTGTGGGTGCCGAGGGGCCGGTCGCGGAGGGTCGGGGGAGCGCTGAGGCGTTGCCGGGTCTTGTTGGGCGGGAGCGGGAGTTGGGGTGGCTGCTCGGGCTCGTGAAGGGGGTCCGGGAGCGTGGCGGTGCGTTGGTGGTGCGGGGGGACGCGGGGATCGGCAAGTCTGTTCTGCTGGCCGCGGCATCTGCGGAGGCGGGACGGGACGGGATTCGCGTCTTCAGGACCACGGCGGTGGAGTCTGAGACACGGTTGCCTTTTGCTGGACTGCACCAGTTCTTGCTGCCGTTGCTTGCCAGGCTCGAGCGGCTTCCGGAGGTTCAGCGGCATGCGCTCGAGATGGCGCTCGGGCTGGCTCCGCGGGAGGTGGCACCAGACCTGTTTCTGATCGGGCTTGCCACGCTCGGCCTCGTCGCCGATGTCTCGGCGGAGGGTCCGGTGTTGTTCGTCGTCGACGACGCGCAGTGGATCGACAGCTCGTCGGGGACGGTGCTGAGTTTCGTCGCGCGGCGCCTCGAGATGGATCCGGTGCTGATGTGGCTCGCCGTACGGACGGGTGTGGCGAGCGAGTTCGACGGCGCGGGGCTACAGGAGTACGACGTGGGCGGATTGAGTGACGAGGCGGCCGCCGCGTTGCTGGACTCGCGCGGGCACGGTCTGTCGGCGGGCATCAAGCGGCGGATTCTGGCCGAGGCGCTGGGCAATCCGCTTGCGCTGATCGAGCTCCCGACGGCTGCGCGTGGCGTGACGAGCGATGTGCGCTCGTCCCAGATCGGATCGCTCCCGTTGACAGCACGGCTCGAGCGGACCTTCGCGGCGAAGCTGGACGGGCTCGACGATGACACACAGGCGCTCGTCCTGGCCGCCGCATTGGAGGACTCGGAGCCGGCCGAACTGCTCCGGGCCGCGCGCGCGGTTCGAGGGCCTGGCGTCCGCGGGTGGGATGCAGTCGTAGCCGCCGGCCTCGGCACGCTCACTCCGGATCGCTTCCGGTTCCGCCATCCGCTGGTCCGATCCGCCGTCGAACAAGCGACGCCTCGAGACGACAGACGTGCGATGCACGCCGCTCTCGCCGACGTACTCGCGGACGATCTCGACCGGTCGATCTGGCATCGAGCGGAGGCAACGAGGGGGTACGACGAAGTCGTGGCGGCTGCCCTCGCCGCCGCGGCGGAACGCGCGGAGAACCGCGGTGCCAACGATGCAGCGCTCGCAGCCATCGAGCGGAGTGCTTCTCTCACACACGAAGCCCGCGCCCGAGCGCTACGGCTGTGGCAGGCGGCGATGCTGGCGCTGGAGCTCGGCCGCTGGCAGGAGAGCAGCCGTTTGTTCGCCGAGTCGCAGCACGCGGGACTGCCGCCGTACGAGCATGCCGAGGCCACCCTGTGGATGGAGACGTTCAGCGGGACGCTGTCCACCGGAGCCGCGATTCTGGACGCGGTCACTCGAGTCGTCGAGGGGTTGGTTGCGCAAGGCGACGATCACAAGGCTCTGCAAGCACTCTCACGGGTCGCCGTGCGGACGTATTGGCAGGACCTCGATGACGATACGCGTCGTACGGCGACGGAGGTCGCCCGAAGCATCGACGGACCAGCTGACGACCCGTCGCGGCTCTGTTTCCTTGCCAATGTCGACCCGATCGGGAACGGGCGCTACGTAGCGACCCAGCTGTCGCACATGTCGCCGGCGAGCATCGACAGCGGGATCGAGTTGTTGGCGGTTGGTGTCGCCGCTGCAGCAGTGTGGACGGATGACCTGGGACTCCCGTTTCTTCGAGCAGCGGCCGACCGGCTTCGCGCCGAGGGCAAGCTCCAACCGCTGTGCATCACACTCGGCACCGAGGCGTGGGCGCACGTCCACCGCGGAGCAGTCCTGCCCGCTGTCACCGCTGCCGCCGAGTCCGGGCGGCTGGCGGTGGAGACCAGCTCGACGCTCTATGTGCCGGCGGCGAAGCTGGCCGAAGCGGTTGCCATGGCACATCGCGGCCACGACGAGGCAGCGCGGGTACTGATCGCTGAGACCGAGGAGATCCTGCTGCCGTTGGGGGCAACGTTGCTGCTCCCGATGGTCACGCTGGCGCGCGGTCGGGTCGAGCTTGCGGCCGGCCACTACAAGGACGCCTACGAACGACTGAAGCGACTTTTCGACCCGGACGACGTCGCGTTCCACCGCTATCTGAGGGGTCACGCCCTGGCCGACCTCGTGGACGCTGCCCGGAGCGGGGACGGCGATCTTGAGCTGGTGCGGCATCTCGTGGACGAGTGGCGGCAGATCGCGACGGGTGTCGGGGCGCCGTACCTGCATGTGCAGGTGTCCTACGGGACCGCCGTCCTGAGCCCAGACGATGAGGCTGAGCGGCTCTTCTCCGTGGCGATCGCCTCCACTCCCAAGGGCTGGGAGACCTATGCTGCGCGCACACAGCTGGCGTACGGCGAGTGGTTGCGCCGCCAGCGTCGCGCCGGGGACTCTCGTACTCCGCTCCGCGAGGCCGCCGAGACATTCACCGCCTTGGGGCAGACGGCCTGGGCCGAACGGGCTCTCGGTGAGCTCCGCGCCTCCGGTGAGGCCGCGCGTCGACGTACCCCTGAAGCTTGGGCCGAGCTGACCGCGCAGGAGTTGCAGATCGCACAGTTGGCGGCCCGAGGACTGTCGAACAAGGACATTGGCGAGCGGCTGTACATCTCGCATCGGACAGCGGCCCGCCACCTGTACAACATCTTCCCGAAGCTCGGGATCACGTCGCGCAACCAGTTGCGCGATGCGCTGCGGCCGGTCAGCGACTTCTGAGCCCGCCCAATATGCGTCACGTGACGCATGCGACCGACGTACCGGCGTTCGTAGCCTCGCAAAGTCCGTTCGACAGGCGAAAGCGAGGGAGAACCATGGCAGAGTTCACGACCAGCGACGGAACCCGGATCTTCTACAAGGACTGGGGCTCTGGTCAACCAATCGTCTTCAGTCACGGGTGGCCGTTGTCGGCCGACGACTGGGATGCACAGCTGCTCTTCTTCCTGCATCGCGGCTACCGAGTGATCGCCCACGACCGGCGCGGCCACGGCCGCTCCGCACAGGTCAACGAGGGCAACGACATGAACCACTATGCCGACGATCTCGCGGATCTCACCCAGCATCTGGACCTGCGCGACGCGGTTCACGTCGGGCACTCCGCCGGTGGTGGAGAGGTGGCGCGCTACCTCGGCCGGCACGGCGAGGATCGCGTGGCCAAGGCTGCACTGATCAGCGCGGTGACGCCCAGCGTCCTTCAAACCGACGCCAATCCCGCCGGAACGCCGCTGACAGGCTTTCAGGGATTGCAGGCCGGCATCGCGGCGAACCGATCGGAGTTCTACCGCAATGTCGCGGCCGGGCCGTTCTACAACTTCGATCAGCCGGGTGTGACGCCGTCGGAGGCTGTCATCCAGAACTGGTGGCGGCAGGGAATGATGGGCGGCGCGAACGCGCAGTACGACTGCGTCTCGACCTTCATCAACGACGACTGGACCGAGGATCTGAAGAAGATCACCGTGCCGGTTCTCGTCATGAACGGTGACGCCGACCAGATCGTGCCGTACGCCAGCTCGGGTCCCAGGGCGGTCCAGCTGCTGAAACAGGGCACGCTGAAGACGTACGCCGACTTCCCGCATGGCATGCCGACCACGCATGCCGACACGATCAACAAAGATCTACTGGCCTTCATCGAGTCATGAGGAGGAGACGAACCATGCGCACAACGCGGAAGGCCTGGATCCTTCTCGTCGCGGCTCTATGTCTGGCCGGCGGGCTCGTCGCGCCGATCGCCAGCGCGACGGGATCCGATGCCCGGCCCATCCGGTGTACGGCGTCGGGCCGCGCCCCGATCACGGTCGTCTTCGTCCACGGAGCCTGGGCCGACAACTCAAGCTGGACCGGGGAGGTCAACGAACTGCTGCGCGACGGCTGCAACGTCCGGGCAGCCGACGTACACGTTCAGGATCTGGCAGCAGACGCGGCAGCGGTCGCCAACTTCTTGCGCACGATCCCTGGACCGGTGCTGCTTGTCGGCCATTCGTACGGCGGTGCAGTCATCTCCAATGCGGCTGCCCAGGTGACCAACGTGGTCGGACTCGTGTACGTCGACGCCTACGAGCCGGCGGTCGGAGAGGCGATCAGCGACCTGGGCGGAGCCACCTCGGCCATCGTCACGCACCCGGCCTCGGAACTCTTCGAACCGATCCCAGGAGCGCCGAGCGGCCAGCAGAACCTCATCCTCCAGCAGACCGCCTACTCGAAGTACTTCGCGAACGATCTACCGCGAGCGCAGGCAGTCGAACAGTGGGCGACCCAGACCGTCGCATCAACCGCGGCCCTCACCGCCCCCACGACTCAAGCAGCCTGGAAGACACTGCCGTCCTGGTCCTTCATCTCCACCGGCGACCAGATCATCACGCCGCAATCCTTGCTCGCGATGTCACACCGCGCCCACTCCCACATCACGATCTTCAAGGGCGGATCGCACGTCACCCTCGTGTCACATCCACAGGCGGTAACGGCAGTGGTCGGCACGGCACTCTCGTCCCTACTCCACAACAGCAAATGACCACCTAGCTCCCGCCACTCGCGGCGCAGAGACAACCTAGGTCTGGTCGACCGCGGTCGGGGTGAGCTTGAGACGTACAGCGTGATCGGTCGTCGATCTCCGCGCACGCCGTCACTTCTCACCCCGACCGCTCCATTGCCGGCAAGCAATGTGATGTGACACACAGTCACGATCAGAGTCAGGCTCCGCTCGAGATCTCGGACGGAGGAGATCGCGCCGGTGTCAGTCGCTGTCGAGGCAAAGAGGTGAGTAAAAGGTGACCTAAGGACAGCAAAAGGCCCGGGCCACTCACGTGACCTGGGCTGTTGTGCGCCGCCAGGGACTCGAACCCCGAACCCGCTGAATTCCAGCTGAGACTGACCATCGTTTGCCGATGATGAGCGAAACTTCTTACTGGCCAGGGATGCGAGGTTGCTCTTGTGCGCATCAGTTCTCATCGCTCACCATCCTCTCGCGCTGATTGAGGTGCGTAAAGAGGTGTGTGTGGTGGCCCTGATGGACGACAACTTCGTTGATCTTTACGGTCAGGCTGTGTGAGCTGCAGATCAGCTGATCGCCCGGGCTTCTTGGTTACCCAGACGCATTGTTTGCGGGGCGCCAGGTAAGCCAGCCTCAAATCCGGCAGTTGGCAGTAGCGAACACTTTCCGTCGACGATGATCGATCCAAGCAGGGTTGAGATCTGGCGATCGACTACACAGCGTGCTACTTTCCCGGGCGGGGGACACCGTTGGCGCGGTGTCTGGGGAGGAAGAAGTGCCATGAAGCATGGCGAAGACTCGCACTCGCAGCACACCAACGCAGCACCTATGACGCCGAACTGGTCACCAGGCTGGAGATACAACTCGCCGCCGAACTGGCCGCCACCGCCGAGCGCAGACTGGGTTCCTCCGAACGGGTGGCAATCAGACCCTGCCTGGGGTCCCGCACCGCCGAACTGGGTCTTCTGGGTGCCGCGGCAGCCAGACACTGGGCTGCCGTCCTTTCAGTCGGCGCCGGTAGTCCAAGCGCCACCACAGGCTCCGGTCCAGCAGGAAGCAGTGCCGAAGGAGACTGGCGTGGATCTCACCGTCGGCCTGTTCGGTGCCCGGGGCAAGGCGAAAGAGCTGGCCGCCGAGGTTCAGAAATTGACCTCGGAGAACGCCGCGCTGCGCGCACAACTCGACAAGCTCGGCGTCTTGTCGCTGGTCGAGATCGAGGAACGGAAGTCGGCGCTCACTCGAGAGATCGAGGAAGCGACCGCGGCGCTTGCCCAGGACATCAGGTCCCAGAAGGCCGCTCTGAGCCGCGAAATCGATGAACGCCGAGCAGGTCTGGCCACCGAGATTGCAGCCGAGCAGGGCAGGCACGTGGCAACGCTGGCCGCGATTAAGGCCGAGGAATCGGCAATCGCCGAGCGACTGAACAGCTTGCGCGCACAGACCGTGCTGACTGAAGACGTCCTTATTCTGCAAGAAGCAGGTGTCTACGAGTACACGCATCCACTGGACGACTCTGTGGCATACAAGGCAGAACTCGCCAGATTACAGGACCGGATCAAGGCCATGGTCCGTAAGGATGGCGGGGCGGTGGCAGGTTCGGAATCGATGACGATGAACGGCTCCCATGCGCAAGGAATGAAGATGGTCCGGGAGTTTTCGAAACTGCTTCTCCGGGCCTACAACAACGAGGCAGACAATCTGGTTCGTGGCCTACGGCCCTACAAATTGGCGACCTCGAAGGATCGGTTGGCGAAGGCCAGGGCGACGATTGAGAAGCTCGGGCAGTCGATGGATATCCGCATCGGTGCGGAGTACCACTCGCTGCGAGTCAAAGAACTGGAATTGACGGCAGACTTCCTGGAGAAGCTCGCTGTCGAGAAAGAACGTGAGAAGGAAGAGAAGGCTCGTCTCAGAGAAGAGCGCCAAGCCCAGCTCGAGTTGCAGCGGCAGCGGGAGAAGCTCGAACGGGAGCGCGCCCACTACGTGAACGCCTTGGCGGCGTTAGAGGACAAGGGCGATGTCGACGCCGTGAACCGGATGCGCGCGGAGATGGGAGAGATCGACAAGGCGATCGAGGATGTCGACTATCGGGCCGCCAACATTCGTGCGGGCTATGTCTACGTTATCTCGAATCTGGGTGCCTTCGGCGAGCGGATGGTCAAGGTCGGAATGACCCGGAGGCTGGAGCCGCTGGACCGGATCCGCGAGTTGTCGGATGCATCGGTCCCGTTCAACTTCGACGTGCACGCGATTCACTTCTCGAACGATGCCGTCGGAGTCGAAGCTGAGATGCATCGACGCCTCATGAGTCGCCGGGTCAACCGGGTGAATCTCAGGCGGGAGTTCTTCTATGCGACACCCGCCGAGGTGCGGGATCTGTTGGCGGCGGTCGCCGGCGACCTGCTGGAGTACACAGACGTCGCCGAAGCCTCCGAATACCACCAGTCGATCAATGCGATCACCGAGGATGCTACCGAGGTCGCCGTCGCGGCGGGATAACCGATCAGCAGGGCATGTTTGATCTTCGGCCCCATCATCGCCGACCGGCCTTCTCGCTGTCGAGGAACTTAGCGCCGACCGATGCCGCTGCTTGCCCGGATGTATCGGAAGGATCCGCACTCGCTCGGACGGAGCATCATCAGTCAGCCGGCAAATCTGCTCGTCCTCGACGTCCATCGCCGCTCCTCCAGGAGGCACCGCGTCCTCCGACGTCTGCTGGTCGAAAGTCTCACACGGTTCGTCGGATCCGGGGCGACGACCTTCCCGGAAATGGCGCGAACGGTGAGGCCTCGCCAGAAGCGGCAGACCTGCAGCCAAGCTGTCGGCATTCTTGCAACCGTGGGTCGGCAGATTTGCAGAGTGCTTGGCGGCAGATTTGCAGTCACTGGCATACTCTAGGGGGTGAGCGATGATTTGGAACCCCGGGCCGAGCCTGAGTCACCGTTGGGGCGCGTCCTGCCACGCCATGCGCGTGCGCTGATAGAGGAGGCGATGGCCGATACCCGGGTTGTTCTGGTGAACGGTGCGCGGCAGAGCGGCAAGAGCACGCTCGTGCGGTTGGTCGGGGCGGCGGTGGACGCGGAGTGGTACACCTTCGATGACACCGATATTCGTGAGGCGGCCCGCGAGGATCCGCGGGAGTTCGTGGCGGGTTCGAAGCCGATGATCATTGACGAGATCCAGCGACTCCCGGAGCTGCTTCTTTCGATCAAGGCGCGGGTTGACGAGCGACGGGTGCCTGGTCAGTTTCTGCTGACGGGATCGGCGCGGGTCTTGGGTCTGCGGACATTGCCGGATGCGCTTCCGGGGCGGATGGAAACGATCGAGTTGTGGCCGTTCGCACAGGGAGAGATCGACGGAAGACCGGACTGTTTCATCGACGCGATCTTCACCCATGGCCCGGACTTGCGGCACGCGTCGAGTCTCGAGCGTGCCGACTACGCCGCCCGTGTTGTGCGAGGTGGTTTCCCGGAGGCGGTGGCACGTGATCAGCCGCGCCGACGGCAACGGTTCTTCGACTCCTACGTCAGCAACCTCATCACGCGCGATGTCAGCCAGGTCGGCGAGATCGAGAAGGTCGGCGAGATGGAGAAGCTGGTCCGGTTGATCGCCGCACGTTCCGGCGGACAGTTGGTGATCAATGAGCTGGCCGGAAAGGCAGGGCTGGCGAATCACACGGTCGCGCGCTATGTGAGCCTGCTGCAGGAGATCTTCTTGATCAAGCTGATCCCTGCCTGGTCGCGCAACCTCAGCACCAGAGTCACCGGCACGCCGAAGGTCGCCGTAACCGACTCGGGGATCGCGGCGAACCTGGTGGGAGCCGACACCGCGCAGTTCAAGCGACCCGGGAGCGCGTTCGGGCCGCTGCTCGAAGGCTTTGTGTTGATGGAACTCGCCAGGCAACAGAGCTGGAACAACACGCGTGTCGACCTGTACCACTACCGCACCCGCGATCAAGTCGAGGTCGACGCCGTACTCGAGAACCGGCGCGGCCAGGTGGTGGGCATCGAAGTCAAAGCATCATCCACCCCACGCTCTGACGACTTCCGCGGCCTACGGCATCTCCAAGACCGACTCGGCGACGACTTCATCGCCGGCATCGTTCTGCACACAGGCCAGCGCACCCTCCCATTTGGCCCCAAGCTACGCGCCATGCCGACCAGCGCTCTTTGGGAACTGGAGCCCTAAGTCCGGCTCACGGGCTGACGGCGGTCGTTTGCTCGCCCGACGGTCCGTCCGGCTGCAGGTGATCGCGCGGCGCCTACCTCCGGCAACGCGTCCAGCAGCTGAGCTGAGGCGTGTGGCGGCTTCCGCGACTCGCGGCCGGCGCAAATTGTCGGCGATGTCGCTTACGGTGATCGCATGGGGGTAGAAAATGAAGGGCTGGATCGAGACAACTCAGCGAGCGTGGCTTTCGCGCAGCGGGTAAAGGCGCTGGCAACGACTGCGCCGCTGCATGACCTGGATGCGCGCAAGACGCAGGTGCAGACGGCGGATTACACCGTCTACCAGATGGCGGAGCTTGCGTTGCAGACCATCGACCTGGTGACGGTGGCGATGGATTTCGATACGGGAGCCCGGCCGGACGCCGTCCTGCGTGAGCTGTCCGAACATGTTGCGGCGCAGGCGCCGGAGCGGCCTCCTGCGGAGCATCAGAAAGTGGGTCGGTGGGTCCTAGAAAATCTCCTGAACGTCGGTTCGGCGGACCGGGGCTTCCGCACCGTGTACGGCGTGCCCGGACCGAACGGCTACGACCGTTTCGTGTTCGACTTCAAGTTGCTGGAGGAGACGCTCGGCGCCGATGGGGAGCCTTATCTACGTGCCTCGAACGAGGCAGTCAACGTTCTTGTCGGCGCTTTGGAGGTTGACCTCGAGGCCGCGCACATCGCCGCCGACGTCCGGCTGGAGATCCTGATCAAACGCGGCCGCCTCGACGAGGCCCAGGCCGCTGCGCAGAACGCCCGTTACCGTACGATCCAGTACGGCGAGATGCTCCGCCAGCGCCTGGAGGCGACAAGCCGCGACGTGCGGAACGTCGACTGGGCGGTGACGATGCCCGCGTTTCTGGACGAGGCCCTGACCCACATCGAAGAGCGCTACCACGCAGAGAACGCGATCCTCGTCAACCTCACCGACGTTCGGGACACGGCCGACACGACCGGTCGTAAGGCACAGGCCGCGCGGCTGGTGGACGTCGTACGCGACTGTCTGCGCAGGCATGACCAGTTGCAGGCTGCTTTACAGAGCGCAGGTCACCGGTTCCGCGCGGAGCAGGACAGGCAGACGTTCACTGCTGTGCCGGCGATCGCGGCGCTGGACCTGCACACTCAGCTGTTGATGCCTGCCCTGGCCTGCCCGATCGAAATGGCCGATCCAGTGCTGCTGAGCTTCTTCGGATCGGCTGTCGGCCTCACCATCCCGTCGGCACTGCGGCTGGCGGACCTGTTCGACGGTCTGATCACGCCGGTGTCCGAGCGCGACTCGCTAGGAGGACGGATCGAGGACCCGGATCTGTCGGACGACGAGGAGCCGCCGCGGTTTCCCGATGCGAGCTACGACCAGCTCGATGCGTTGCTGGATCTCGATCCGGAGGCGCCACAGCGGCTTTCGGGCATCCTTGCCGACGCTCGCCGTCGCCAAGCTGCTGATCCGGACGCCGAGGGGCTCCCGCTACTCGTGGTCGTCAGGGTGCTAGCGCTGGCAGCGCAGGAGATCGCAACGGCGCGACGTCATCACGACAACTCCGTCCTGATGGCTGTTGACGACGGCACACCGCTGGACGATGTGGAGTTCGGCGGGTCGGACCTTCTGGTGGCACGGGCGATGCTGCGTTCGGCCGATCATGCGCGCTCGGTCGCGGCCCCGCCGAGTGACCAAAGTGGCCAAGAGGGTGCGGCATGAACCGGCCGGGGCATGCCGTCGCCAGTTCGATGACCACGGTCGCCGATGCCGCGCGACTCATCGCCTATTCCTTTCGACCCAAGGTCCTCCCAGCACGCGACGACACCTACCGGGTGCTGGTGCGCCGTTTCCAGGACGACGACACGTTCGCCGAGACCGTCCGCGCGGTCGCGGTGGGCCTGGACCTGGTGATCCTGGACGCTGACATCCGCCATGGACTGGTTGTCGCGAGCACGGAGGAGAGTGTCTTCGCGATCAAGATGACCGACTACGCCAAGCGCACGGGTGGTGAGGGCAAGGCCGCCGAGCGGGTCATCCACGCGCTCGCTCAGCTGGGGGCAGCTGCGCTGGCCTACCCGCGGCCGGCCGATCTGTCCAATGCGGCCTACGTCGGTCGCATCACGGTCCATGGCGTGGATGCCTTCGTCCGGGAGGCCGCGCGCAGGCTCGCCGAGTCGGCAGCCCGGGAGAGGGAGCTGCAAGACCCGGATCCCGGGGCTCCGGACCTCGAAGCCGCGTGGCGCGTATATTCGCGTCGTGCCGCGACGCCAGGCTCCGGTGACGGTCGGCGCGTCGCGTCGTCCACCGTGGGGATCGTCGGCAAGGCGCTGACGTTCCTCGCCGATCAGGGCCTGCTGACGCGTCGTAGCGGCGACGACGGGGGTACTTACGTCACCACCAGCCGCTACCGCGTACAGGTACGCGAAGCAGGGCAACGCATGTTCTCGGAGTTACTTGCCCTCGGCATCACCTCGGTGACCGACGGGACGGGCACCCTAACCCGGATCGAGTGGTCGACAGAGGACCTGGACCTGCGATGAAGCCACCCGCCTGGAGGTCCACACGATGTATGAGCTGAATCGAGCCCGGCTGATCGGCATCGGTCCGCGAGGTGCCCGGTACGGCGATGTCGTGCTGGACCTGTCCGACCTGGGCGAGCCTGTCCCGGCGCGTAACCTGTTGGACCGTCCGGAGCGCCGGCCATCACCGTACACACTGCTGTTGCTCGAGAACGGTGGCGGAAAGTCGGTGTTGCTGAAGCTGATCTTCAGCGTCGTCCTGCCGGGCCGCCGAAGCACAGTGGGCGGCGCTGCGCTCGAGAAGTTCGTTCTCGACACAGACACGGGGCACGTGGTTCTCGAGTGGATGCACGTCGATACCGGCGAATTGCTGGTTACGGGCAAGGTCTTCCAACGGCGGAGCAAGACGGCTGGGAACGGGAGCGCCTTGAGCGAGGCGTGGTACTCGTTCCGCCCCGGCGAGCTGCTCGATCTCGGTACGCTGCCCGTGAGCGTGGACGGCCGCAGACGTCGTCTCGAAGGTTTTCGCGAGACAGTTGAGGAGATCAACAGGCGAGCTCCCGAAACGCAGCTGGCCTGGGCGGGTGACGAACAGGGGCGTTGGAGGAAACACCTCCGGGAGCGTGGTATCGAGCCTGACCTGTTCGACATCCAGCGCCGCATGAACGTCGACGAGGGCGAGGCTGCCAAGGCGTTCAAATACGCGTCGTCCAAGGAGTTCGTGAATTGGCTGCTGACGACGATCACCGATCCCGAGGACGCCAGCTCGGTCGCCGAGACGTTCCGGCAGTGGGCGACGAACTTGGCCGAACGGCAGGACATGTTGCTGGAGCGGGATTTCCTCGAAGGCGCAATCGTCGGGCTCGATCTGGTCGCCGAGGCACACAGGAGCGACGTGGAGGCTGTTCGGGACAGTGAACTGGCGATCGCTGCCGCGCAGCGTCTGGCAGCTGCTCTTGAGGCGCGCAGGCAGCTCGAGGAAACGTCGGCCGCAGGAATTCGATCCGAGCAGTCGACCGTGCGTATTTTGGCGACGACCCGTGAAGGCGAACGAGACAGCGCGCGGGCGATGCTCAACGAAGTGAAGCGCCAGACGCTGCTGCTCGAGCTGGCTGACGAGGAACATCAGAAGGCCTCGATCGAAGAGCAGCAGCAGAGCGCCGTACTCGAGTTGGCAGGGTGGGAGATCCTGCCGCTCGTTGCCGAACGGGAGCTGGCGATCTCGACAGCCAGGCAGCTCGCCGAACAGGTCGCAGCAGCCGACGAAGACGCGGCGCCGGCTCTGCGCCGTCGTGACCTGACCGCGGGCCGGTTGCTGGCCAAGTACGACCAAGAGGCGGAGGCCGCTGACGGCGCCGTGCTGACCCACCTTGACGAAGCAGCTAGGGCACGAGATCTGGCCGAGGCAGCCGATGGGGACAGAAGCGTCGCGCTCGGCCTGGCTGCAGAAGCTCGCGAACGGCATCGGGCACAACAGGCGTTGATCACGGATGCTGTGGGGCGGATTGAGAAGGCTGCCCGCGCGGATCTGGTTCCACAGCACACGAAGATCGCCGAGGTCGCGGGGATCGTCTTGACGGCAGGCGAGCTGCATCGCGAGTCCGAGCGGAGGATGGCCGCAGGCAAACAAGCCGTCGAGGACCTCGCCGCCACGGTCAAGAGCTTCGAGCCACGCGTGGCAGAGGCCGAGAAACGCGCCGGGCACGCGGCCTCCGCCACAGACGCGAAGGTCCGTGACCTCGAGGCGACACAGAGGGCGGCTGGTCGAGCGTTTGCGCTGCCGGCGCTCGCCGCCGCCGTTGGCGATGACCTCGAGCCTGCCACCGATGAGGCTGTTGCCGAACGGCTCGAGCTTGCTGCCGAGCATCTGCTCGAGGTGCTGGACAGTGACATCGATGCTCATACCGACGCTCTGGACGGCCTGCGGGCCGAGCAGCGGGAGGACGCTCGCATCGTCGAAGCACTCGGGGACGGTGGCCTACTGCCTGCGAGACCGGAGGTTCAGCAAGCACTCGCAGTTCTAGACGCACATGGCGTGGTGGCCCACGACGGCTGGCGCTATCTGCGTGAAGCTGCCTCCGCAGCCGAACGGGCGGAGCTCATAGTTGCGCACCCGTCGCTCGCAGACGGTGTAGTGGTGACCGATCAGATGCAGCTGAAGGCCGCTCACGATGCTCTCGGCGCTGCGAATTTGATGCCTGCGGCAGCGATCGAGGTCGGAGCGGGCTCGACCCTGCTCACCTTGCCAGGTGAGGATGCCGGAGATGAGAACCGGCCGTCCGGCTTCGTCATTGAGCCGAATCCGGCGATGTACGACGAGGACGCCGCGACCCTGAGGCGGGACGAGTTGCACGATGCGATGGCGCGCAGGGCAGGCGTCATGACCGAACTCAACGACCAGCTCCAAGCGGTCGCGGCTGCTCGCTCTGCCCTTGCTCAGTGGAGGCGGGACAACCCGCCCGGCCGGCTCGGGGAGCTCCAGCAGGATGTGGAGACATTGGAGGAATCAGCTGCCCGGGAACGGGGAGTAGCCGATGAGCTGATCGAGGAACTGATCGGGGTCCGGGAGCAGTACGAGAAAGGCGTCGAGGCCCTGGAGCAGTCGACGACACTCGAACGGGATCGCTCGGATAAGCTACGCGCGCTCGAGGCGTTGGCTGAGTACACGACCGCAGCAGTGGGGGCACAGGCGGGGCTGGTCACGCTCGAGGACGAGGCTGCACGCCAATTGAAGGAAGCTGAACGTGCGGGCGGACGCGCGAGCCGTGCCCGCACTTCGGCCGCCGAACTTTCAAGGCTTGCCGAGCAGGAGCGGGCTCGTGCCGCTCGACATCGATTCGCAGCCGAGGATGTCGTCTCGACCAGCGGTGAGCGATCCACAGACGTACCGGTCGCCGCGCTCTCCACGCTTAAGGACGAAGCGATCGCGGCACAACAGACATATCTGGCCGTCGCAGCCGATCCTGATCTGCGCAGGAAGGCTGACGACGCGGCATCAAAGGTGCGGGAACTGCAGTCGGAGCTGTCGTTGCGGGACCAACGGCACGTCGCGAAGGCAATGGAGTTGCGTACGATCGCAGTCGGCGCAGATCGAGCATCATGGTCGGTTTCCGCTCACAACGCTCGTGGTCGGAGAGATCGGCTGCAGAACGAGTTCAACGAGGTCACCCGCCGTACCGGGGTGCTCGAGGAGTCCATCCGAAGCGCGTCACCCACCGAACCAGGCCGGCGGTCCTGGACGACCTTGGCGCCCAAATGGTTCCCATCCAGTGTCATCGAAGGCGAGGCACTTCAGCTGCGGGCTCAGGAGGAACTTCGCACGGCCCAGTCGCGAGTGGATGAGCTCAACGGCAGACTGACCAAGCTCAACGAGCAACTGCAGGACGCAGACCGGTCGACCCGTGCGATCAACGAGGCGGTACTGCCGCTGGCAGCCCTCCTCGGTGAGCTCGCCGACGCCAGTCTGGCGCCCGACCCGTTCGCGGAACCTCCCGAGAAAGCGGCATCCGTCGCTAGCGAGGCGGTCAACCTGCTGCGATCGACGAAGCAGCAAGCAGATGCTCGTCGCCGGGACCTGAGCGAGGCAATCCAGGAGCTGGCCGCGTTCGCCAATCAGAAACGGTACGAGAACCTGGCGAACCAGGCACGAAGAAGCATCCTCGACTCGCCGCACACCCGATTGGCCGCGCAGGCCGAGGACTGGTCCGCCTCGCTCACCGCGCGCCTGGCTACCTTGACGAGCGACCTGGAGAATGTGAACCGGCACCGTAAGGCAATCGTGGAGCGCCTCGCTGCATTGGTCGACCATGCTCTGCGCGGGCTGCGTCAAGCAGGCCGGCTGTCGAGACTCCCCGCAGATCTCGCCGAATGGAGCGGACGGCCGTTCCTGCGGATTGCCTTTTCGGAACCAGATCCTGCAGCAGTCAACGTTCACGTCGGCGAGGTCGTCGACCGGATAGCGGCAGAGCTGGCGGCGCGGAGCGCCGGCGGATCGCGAGCTGCCTCGTCGAAACGGGACGGCATGAGTCTTCTACTCGAAGCAGTGCATGCTTCGGTGCCGAAGGGATTCACGGTCGACGTACTCAAGCCGGATTCTGTACTGCGCGACGAACGGGTCAGCATCGAGGAGATGAACGAGGTCTTCTCCGGCGGCCAGGAACTGACCGCCGCCATCGTGCTGTACTGCACTCTGGCTGCGTTGCGCGCCAACGAGCGCGGGCAGCTGCGGTCGCGGCATTCCGGCGTGCTGTTCCTGGACAACCCGATCGGCCGCGCGAACGCGTCGTACCTGCTCGACCTGCAGCAGTCCGTCGCGAGGGCACTCGGCGTCCAGCTCATCTACACCACGGGCATCACCGACGACCGGGTCCTGGCCGCGTTTCCGCTCTGGGTCCGGCTCCGCAACGACGCTGATCTGCGAGCCGGACTGAAGTATATCCAGGTCGCGGAGGTCGTTCGACGGGTCTTGCCACTACCGTACGACGACACCGAACTCGCGTCGGACGAGGGCGCCGCGCCGGGTACGGTGACCGCCGGCCGGGTCTATCGGCGGCCGTCCGCCGCGGACACTCCCGTGGATCGACGATGACCGGCGCTGATCGCGTTGCGGCATTGAGTCCAAGGGCTGCGCGGCTGGCCATCGCGCTCGATGACGCCAACCGTACAGCCATCCCGCTGAGCGATTTGTGGGGGCTCTGGGACGTTGCCGATCCCGGTTCAGCCGGTCGGCCCGAACGTCGTGAAGCCTTGGCTGATGTCCTTGACGAACTTGCTGCGACAGAGCTCATCAGGCTGTCTCGGACACTCGACCGCACGGCCCGTCCGTTCCTGCCCACCCGAGTGACCGTTCCACGTGCCGCGTCGCCCGCGACGGCTGCCGCTGTTGCACGAACTGTCGTCTGGCGGCCGGAGCTGTCGTGGGTCCTCGACACACGCTTGACACTGGGACAGGTTGTCCGGCTCAAGGCTGTGAACACATGGTTGCGGGATCACTGCAAGGAACAGGACGTCCTTCCGCTACGCGAGCGATCGCTGCAGATCTTCAAACACGAGAAGGAGCTCGACCGGCTGCTGTCGACCGGAGTGTTCGGCCCGGGTCGGCTGACGCTCGAACTGTTGCGGACGTTCCGCACTCATCCACCGCTGCCGTCAGTACGGATCGGCAACGGTCCCGTGCTGCTCGTCGTCGAGAACGACAACACCTTCAACAGCATCCGCTCCACCCTCGCGACCAATCCAGGTCCGGTCGGCCACCTCGCCTGGGGCGCGGGCGGGGCGTTCGAGGCATCCGTACGATCCTGCGGTGAGCTCGCCGGGATAACCCGCATTCGCTACTTCGGCGACCTCGACGTCGACGGCCTGCGCATCCCGCGGAACGCTGCCACGACAGCCGCCGAGGGGGCCCTGCCATCGCTCCTCCCCGCGAACGGCCTCTACCGACGCCTCCTCAGGACGGAATCCGAGCAACCCGGCCAGAGACCTGCCCTCAGCGACGAGGCATCGTCACTGACGAGCTGGATCCCCGACTCCTCCCTTCGCGCGGACATCGTCGATCTCCTAGGTCGTGGCGTGCGGATTCCCCAGGAGGCACTCAATGCCTCACTGCTCCAGGCGGACCGCAGTTGGATCCACGATCTCTGAAAGCCTTCAATCGTTTGGCGCAGCTACACCGGCGAGTGGTATTCCACGGACCTCGATGTCGATCGGGACTCGGGCGGACTGCAGCATGCGCGCAGCCTGTATCAAGGCGACCTGTGCGAACGGAAAGAGCGTGCTGGGCGTGACGGCTTCGCCCTTCTTGAGCAGGATGCCGAACACGACCTTCGTCGGCACGAAGTCGTGTGGGAGCTCGCGTCCTCGTCCTTGCTGCCGTACGAGCTCTCTGAAGCGGGTCCGCGCCTGGGATGATCCTTCGAGGCCTTGTACAGCGACACAGGCCTGACTGAACAAATGGCTCAGCGGTGAAGAACTCGTGGCTTGCTTGACGTGGATCAGCTCGTTGTTCGGCCCGAGCAGATCGCAGGCCTCGAAGCCCCACTTGTTGTGGAACTCGTCCTTGACCCCTCGGCGGTCGAGGCAGACGAAGTCGAAGTCGGGGTCGAGCGCCGAGTTCTCGTTGTAGTCTCGCTCGGTCTCACCAGGTCGCCACGCCCGGAGCTCGAGGTCCGACCTGGTCTCGAGCAGTTGGTGTACCCGTTGCCGCAGGCGGTTGCGGTACTCGGCGTCGATCTCGTACCACCTGCCGTCGACCATGGCGAAATGGCGGTCCCTGGGCAGGACTGCCGTGGCCTCCAGCCACTGGATCGCCTTGCTGCTGCCGACCGGGTGGGTGCAGGCGTCGTCCTTGAAGGCGTACACGCGGCCGTTGCGGAACGCCTCCAGCTTGGGGCGTTCCCGGACGATCTTCGCCTGGTTCAGTAGTCCGTCCAGGGTGATCTCCGGGGAGGTGCGGTTGCTCTTGCCGAGCCGCACCTTGAAGGCGCGGACGTCCTCGATCCCTTCTGCCAGGTCCATTGGTACGACGGCACTGAGACGATGGCTGATGTTCTCTGGCGTATCGGTCAGGAGGTTCTCGACGTCGTCGTCCAGTTGATCGACGAGGTCGGTATCTCGGACCGGGGTGATGCGGTCGATGAACTCGAGTTCGGGACGCCGTTCCCGGTTGAGAACGCCGGCGATGGTGCGAATGTCGAAGACGAGCTCGACCGGATCGGTTGCCAGCCGGATCTGTAGCCCGACGCCGCCGTCGACCGAGGTCGCCTGTGTCGGACGTGAGCGACTCAGCTGGATTGTCTGCGACTTGCCGCTGGCGCGTCCGACCAGGTCCGCGTAGGCGTCGGCGACGTCGAACGCCCAGATCGCGGATCCGTTGGGCATCAGCGTGACCTCGGTTCGACCTCTGGCGCCGGGTCGGCGTCGCATCAGCTTGTGCACGTGCGTCGGGTCGAGGGCGCGGATCGCGAACTCCAGCCCGAACCGATGGTCCTTCGCCTCACCGGGAAGCAGACGGTATCCCTGTCCGTAGGCGATCGCGTATGCCGCGTCGTCCACGATCAGCTCGAGCAGGCCGGCGGAGTGCGTGTCGGCGAAATGCACGGTGTGGCCGAGCGTGCGGGAGGCCGCCGCGCACCACTCGGCGGACTCGCTTGTTTTGGTACGAAACGAACCCTGGACCCACAAGCCGGAGCAGTCCGCCACCGTGACTGGTCCGAAGTCGAGGTCTTCGAGCTCGTCGAGCTGTTCGTGGTCGAGTACATCGAACAACTCGTCGGCGCTCGTCGGCCTGCGCCACAGCCGGTGAAGTGTGACCTGCCTGGTGCGCACCACCTTCTCCGCCACTGCCACCCCCGGTGTCACTCTCCGTGCTGTTCCAGGACAGCACAGTGATCCCGGCATCGCACGTCATCCCGGCGAGCCGACAACCGGGACGACATGCGCTCGGCTTCGTTGCACCAGCAACCGACTGCGCGATTCGGGGCCGGCTCGCTGACAGCGTCTGAGACGCTGTAACTGTTATCCAAGCCGGGACGCCATCCGTCCAAGTGGTTGAACGATCTCAATGGCAGTCCTGGCGGGCGGCTGCAGTGATGGTGCGGCGACTCGAGTGCTGCGCGGCGAGCGTGTTCCGGGAGGTTGTCGCGGGCCCGTTCGGAGGCGTCAAGGCCGACCAGGTCTTGGAAGTCGTACCGGCCGGGTCCAGCGGAGTCGATGAGGCAGGCGTCCAGGAGTTCCAGGGCGGCCTCCGTGCGGTGCTCCAGCCAGTCGGCAACTGCCGCGGTCGTGGCCGTGCTGAAGGTCGGCAGCCGGATTACTCCGAGCAGCGTGAATAAGGCGTCGGCGTCCTGCCCGCTCGGCTACTCGCCCAGGTGCAGGTGGCAGGCGGCGATGCTAGCTCATACGCGAGATCGCCGTACGTCAGGATGTCTAGACGCCACGTAGTGTCGGTCAGCTCGTCGCGAGCTCTCGGAAGGGGCCAGTCGAGCCGAGCGGACAGCCGGGCTCCCGCGATCCGCAGTGCCAGTGGGAAGCCATCGCAGAGCCGGATGATCTCGTCGAGAGCGCTCGCCTCGTCATGGGTTCGCTCGATGCCGGCGAGCCCGAGGGAGCAACGCCCTCGCCTCCTCGGTGCTCAAAGCTCCGAGTTGGAGTTGCGTCGCGCGTTGTCGAGTGTGATCAGTGCGGCCAGGCTGGTGAGGTCCAGGCGACCTGCCGTATTTCGTCAGTCACTCGAGTGTTGTCGCTGAAGATCGCTGACACCCTCCTCGAGTTGGCTCCTGGCCAACCGCTGACTGCTTGTCCGACTGTGTTGCGTCGGAGGCAGACAAGACAAACATCGATCCGTGCCAGATGCAGGCCAGGTGGAAGATGCTGACAACGGTGGCCACCTGCAAGATTTCATGGTTCGGAGCAGCGTCGAGAGCGTCGCTCATGCGAGATCGGGGTCGTCGAAGGCGTGTTCGAGGGCTTGGGCGGCGCTGGGGTTGGCGGGTTGGCGGTGCAGGTAGGTGTCTTGGGTGATGGAGACTTTGGCTTGGCCGAGTTGGTCGGCGATTTGGCGGGCGGTTTGGCCCGCTTGGTCGAGGGCGGTGGCGGTGGTTTTGCGGAGGGCGTGGCAGCGGATCCAGGCGACCTTGTCCGAGTCGGTTTGTTGGATGGCTTCCTTGAGTTGGGCGAACAGGTCAGACGTGCTATCGAGACCGATGCCGTAGGTCTTGGCGAGGATTGAGACCAGCTGGTGGTTGGGTTTGAGGCGGCCGGTTTCGATGAGTTCGAGTCTGGTTTGTGGCCAGCCCAGGGTCTGGGCGGCTTGCTTGCGGCTGAGGCGTTTCTGGCGGCGGAAGGCGTGGAGCATTTGGCCGAGTTCGTGTCGGGCGGTGCTGCCGACGGTGGATAGGGCGGTGCGGAGGGAGCGGCGGGTGTTGGACGGGTCGCGGAAGCCGCCGATCGTGTCAGGGAAGACTGGGGTAGCGGGGCGGATATCGACGGCATGGCGGGCCCGGAGGCTGGTGGCGGCCCAGGTCGGGAGGCTGAGGACGCGTTCGCCGGTTCTCGATTTGGTGGTCTTGCGGATCAGTCCTTCGCCGGGGAGCCGCGCGATGGTGTGGGTGATTTCGACGGTGCCGTTGTCGAGGTCGATTTGGTTCCAGAGGACGGCGAGGGCTTCGCCGATGCGGACGCCGGTGGCGAGCATGAACGTGACCAGGTCGGGGAGATCTGCTTCGACGGCGTGTTCGTCGGCGGTCAGGCACGTCTGCAGGAGGACGACTTCTTCGGTCGTGAGTGCTCGGGGTGGGTGCTTGGGATTGGCTTCGATGGCGTCGACTTCGCGGGCGGGGTTGACGGTGAGGGCGCCGTAGCGGACGGCGAGTTTCATGGCGCTGGAGATGATGGCCCGGCAGGTTCTGGCGGTGGGGGCGCCGGCGTGCTCTTTGATGCCGGTGAGGGCGGCGTCAAGGCGCTGGGTGGTGGCTTCACCGATGTGGAGTTCGCCGATGGCGGGACGGACATGGTTCCTGAGGGCACGCCGGTAGGTGGCGAGCGAGGTGGGTGAGCGTGTCCCGTCGGCGACCAGTCCTTCGAACCTCTTCTCCCACAGATCGAGCAGATGGTTGACCTTGTGAGCTGCGGTGAGCTCGGCGGAGTGGTTGGTCTTGGCGCGGTTCTGGAGCTTCAGGAGCAGGGCGGCTCGGGCGGCGGTCTTGGTTGTGCCGGTGGCGGTGACGGCTCGGACCTTGCCGTCGTGGTCGCGGAACTTGGCGTGGGCCTGGTGCTTGGTGGGTTTGCTGTTTTTGGTGGTCTTCAGGGGCCTGGTGGAGATCTCTCCCCAGGTTCCGATGGGCAGTGGTGGCCTCGGCATGTGTTGTCTCCAACCGGTGTGAGGGTCGGAGGTTCAACGTTTGGCCGGTGCGGAAGATCTGCGAGGTCGCTGAAGGTCGTGAGGCGATGTGATGTGACGCATAGTCACGTCACCTGGAAGCCGCAGGGCTCAGCCGGTTGGAGAGATGTGTGGCTGAAAAGGTCGAGTAAAAGGTGACCTGTGGACATGAAGAAACCCAGGACACCGTGGTGACCTGGGCTTTTGTGCGCCGCCAGGGACTCGAACCCCGAACCCGCTGAATTCCACCTGAGGATGATTACCGTTTGCCGACGATGCGCGAAAGCTCCTACTGGCAAGGGATTCGCGGGTGGTCTCGTACGCATCAGTTGTCATCGCTCACCATTCTGTCGCGCTGATTGAGGTGCGTAAAGAGGTGCGTTGACACCGGCCGTTCGTCGACGTCGTCCGGGCGGTCAATGCGCCAATGACTACTCCCGGAGGGCTCGCGCTGCGCCGTCGGGCGTTCGTGACCTATCGAGACGGTCACTGCTGCCCGGGACCGGGCGGAGAAAGAGTCCCCGACCGACGGTTGTAGTGACGAGTACTGGTGTCCGTGCCGTCGAGGACGACGTCAATGGATCGCGATAGCCTGCAGCGATGGGGGATGGCGCAGGAATCAGCGAATCGGAATGGGTCGCTCAGGTCCGCGGTCTCGATGTGAACAAGGCATGGCATGTTCTCGAGTCCGACGGTAGGCGGCTGGTCCGAATCGACGCCCGTTCGGCCGAGGAGATTCTCGTCCGGTTCTGGGGAACTTGGCACGCCATGGTCCGGAACCCTGAACCGCACTTCCTATCGGCTCTGCGAAACGCTGTCGCCCGGCGCAGCACGTCGGGGCTCCCCGATCTCCCGCGTGCGGTGGCGTCGGCGGCAGGCTGGATCTCATCGAGGGAGTTGCTTGCCGCGAGCCGCGTCGGGACCCGAACAGGGTCCACCTCCGATCGGAGCGAGTATGAGGTGCGCGCGGATCAGATCATCCGAGCCCAGGCGGATCCCTGGCTCGTGGAAGTGTGGCAGCAGCTGTATCTCCTCATGCAATTGGAATTCACCGACAGGATCGAGTTGGACGGGGTTCGTGGCCGTCTGACCGAGCTCGCCTCCTCGCAAGCGGCAGCTTGGATGGAGCTTCTGCCCTGGATTCTCTCTCTGGATGGTTCAGCCCAGGGTTTTGTTGGCGACCTGACGCAGGAGCTTCTGTTCACGCATCCTGACCTGATCGACCGGGTACGCCGGTATGAGACTCACCTGTATGCGAAGGTCGCTCTACGGGCGACCGGGTTGGTCCAGCGGAGCAAAGGCGTCGGCGCTGGGGACTGGGCCGTCGAGGTAGCTGCTGCGCGCCTGGACGGTCGAAGGGACGTTTATCCGCGGCCTCTCGCCGCTCCTGCAGCGACGTGGCTCGCCGATCCCGACCTGGAGGAAATCATCCGGGGTGCTGCCGGGGTAGCGATTAGTGAGTTCCGGCCGATTGCTGAATCGCAGGGGGGAGCTGAGGAAGAAGGCCTGACCTCCGCCCTGCTGGCGTCTCTCCGCACGGCCTTCAAAGAGGTTGCGCGCACGCTCCAGGTGACTACCAATCGGCGTACCACGGCGCCTGGGGTGCGGCTGTCGCAGCGAGTGGTTTCGAAGAAGGAAGAGAGCCGGCTTCGGGCAGATGTCTGCGTCCTTGTCAGCGTGGAGCTAGCGGGTGACCTGAAGATCCGTTTTGGCGACCTCGTGCAGGTCAAGAAATCCGGGCTGTTCGCCAATCGAGGAGCGCACCACGAGACCTGGCGGATCGATGTTCAGCAGTTGCGAGAGTTGCTGAAGCTCAGCGGAACAGCGGTCTATTGGTTGATTCGCTCTGATGGCGACGTTCTGGTGGTTCCAGGCAAGGTGCTGTTGGGGATCGTCGCAGAAACCGCCCAGCCAGAGGCCACATCGCGAACGATTCGTTACAGCGAGATTCGGCATGCCGCGGTCGGTCTGGGGAGCTACCTTTGCGATCTACTGATGGGAATGTGGCTTGGAACCGCGGACTCCGCCATGATCTGCACGTTGGACGGTACGGACGCGCTGACATCACCACTCGCGATCCTCGAGGTGGCTGTGGTCAGCCAGCTTGGATAGCTGCCAGCGTGACTGCCCATCTTGAGGATCCGTGGCTCCGTGCCTGCGATGAGTCCGCGCCTGTCTCGCGCCGGGGCGCGCGCGGCCAGGGCTGGTTCCGAAATCACTTCTGGTCTCGATGTGAGAGCAAGACTGGCGACCCACCACGCTGTCGTGAGCTACCCAGGAGTCCCAATGCAATCGACCATCGAACAGCAAGCTCACAGCCATGGTCAGGCAGTTCTCGGCCGACCAGGCTTCACGCCACCGATACACGCGCTGCTCGCACTCGCAGGGTGACGCGCTGATCGCCGACCCTGTCGCGTCCACCACGCAGTCGACCACAGTTTCACCACCCAGAGCAGACGGTGGAGACCCGCCCCGCGTCATCCGCTCGGCCGCGGTTGGCCGGTGCTGATGCGGCTGATCCGGTCGGCTACCGGCGCATCGATCGGTCGTCCAGTCGTTCCTCGATGCCGACCAGACGCCGACGGAGCGTCTGAAATCCGCCGAGCGAGGTGTTGCCACAGGTGACGATCTCCGTGCCTCGACAGCGCAGAATCTTGCCTGCAGGGGAACCAGTCCTGACTCGGGTTCAGCAATGTCGTACCTGGGGTTTGACCGCTCCTACAGTTGTTGCGAGGTTGACGAGATCAGGCGTCACTACGTCCAGCTCTCGGCACAGTTCGTCACGCGCGGTGTCGGACATAGCCCAACCCAAGGGAGCCTGCACACCTGGGTGTGGTGCGTTTGCTATTCGGAAGAACGACCGGCTGCCGAAGGCTTCGTACGAGCGCTGGCGTGCCGCCTGTTCAACTGTTTGTGCAACCGCGAGCCTGGTCACTGGTGGGACAATCAGCTCGTGCGCGCGCCCTGAGCCTGTGCTTCTCGCGACTGTGCCGTACCCGTTGTCGATCTGGACGAAAACCGGCCGGATCTTTCTGGCTGGCCTGCGGGTCTGCGCGATGGTCGAGCATCCGATCTTGCAGATCTCGTACAACTCATTGTGGCTCCTGATTCTCGGCAGCAGCCTCTCGTAGATGTCCGTCGCAGTCATGGCGCCGCTGTTGTCGAGGTACCCGCCGTCGACTACGAAGGTTCGCACTTGGTTGTTGTCGCAGTTCGAGAGGCGTCCGGACGGGGTCACATAAGGGAATCGTGCGGACAGCGTTGCGGCAGTGGACATAGCCAGGTCCCGGCTTGGGCAGAGGTAGAGGTCGGTCAAGTCGTAAAGACCGGTCGAAGCAGTTCGGCCGGCGTCGCTTCCGCTGCTGGGCACGCTGCGGCAGCCGAATGTGCTCGGGGTGTTACCGGTGTCCAGGTCGGTCAACTGGACTGGTGCTGTCAGTGCGCGGCATCCGCTCTCGACCGCGGTTCCGTTGAGTAGGGCGAGGGGGCGCCACGCATTCGTGGTTGCTGTGGTCATCGGGCGGTAGCCCTCGAGGAACGGATCGGCGAGGGCAGGTTGGCTGTGTTCGAGAGACTCCTCGAGCAGCGCGGCCCGGTCGGGGCCTCCGTACCCGAGCATTGATCTGGGGACGTCGGCATAGAGCATCCACGAGGTCAGGCTGCTGAGATGGTCGACAGCGAGCGACTTGTCGTACCACTTGATCTGGTCGCCGGTGGGCGCGTGCTGGTACCAGGGGCGATGGGCGCTTGGGGCGTTGAGCCAGGACATGATGCCCACGCTCCCGCCGGATGCGCCGCTGAGGGCGAAGACCTGGCTGGCTCGCGAAGTGCACTTGGTGGTGGCGGTTGTGGTCGGGAAGAGCTGATCGAGAACGCCCGCGGTCCAGTACGCCGCTCTGATGCCGCCACCCTGGGCGGCGATGAAGACCATCGGGAGTTCGGCCGGCTCGTGGTTGGGAGCACCCACTGCGCAGTTCGCCGCACGCCAGATGTCAAAGGCGCGCTCCACAGTCAAGACCGGGGCGGTCGTCGACTCCTCAGTCCGGACTGGGTGGTGGCCAGTCGTGTCGAGAAGCGAACCGATAATGAACCACGCGATCAGGATTCGCAACACCGGAGTGCGAGTCACGGCTAGGGCGCGGAGACCCGCGACCGGTACGACGCGATCGCTGATTCGCTGTAGCTCGGTGCCGACGAGGAGAACCGCGGACAGGAAGAGGGCGATCAGGCCGACGGGTCCGACGAGAATCGGGAAGGCTTGTCTGGTGGCGGGGACGAGCGCCATCAGATACGCGACCGCGGCCGCTCCCGTGACAATCAGGTAGGTCCTGGGACGTCGGGACATCACCTTGGCGGTGACGTGGCTCCTGTCACGTGACTCGAGCACAAACGGCAACGCAACTGCTGCGGCGAGGAGGCCCAGCCCTAGAATCACGAGCATCAGCAGTCGCCCGCCGCCGGCTGCGGTGGGCGAGCCGAGGACCACGAGGGGCGGGAATGCTGCTCCCGTCGCGGAGACACCGATGGCGGCCAGCGGCAGAGCCGCGATCCATCGAGCAACCCGACTTACGCGCAGTTGCGAGTCCTCGTCGGGCATCCGGGCTCGATCCGCTACCTTCGCCTTCGTCGTCGTGTACCCCTCCTGAGTTGCTGGGAGATCGTGCATCATGGGTTCCTCATTGCCCCAGCGCCAAGGTGGTGCTCCAGCAAACGCTGACAGCAAGGCGATACCTGCGAGGCAGATACCGAGTCCTCCCAGGTTGCGCCAGCCGAAGGCGGCAGCGATGAGACAGATGAGGGCGGCTCCCGCGACGGCGAGCGGCGGGGGGCAATCGATGGTCTCCTCTGGGGAGAGCGCGACCACTTGTGCACTTCGCCATAGCAGCAACGAGAATCCGAGAGCGGCGGCGAGGCTGATCAGCAGCGTCGAGACGCTGAGTAGATTCGCACGGGTGTCGGAGTGGGTGTCGGCCCAGTCACCCCATCGCAACAGGGCATCGACGATCTGGTTCTGTCCGAGCCCGGTGAACAGAACTACGAACAGTCCGCTTGCTACGACCTGGAGCCGCAAGAGCGACCAGATCTGCCGAGTCCCCAGGTGTTGTCGAGCCGCGTGAGCGTCGTCCGGAGTTTCACCACGAGGACCTTGGTCGGTGGTCACGGTCCTGCCGTCGGCTTCACCCGGGTCTTTGATGTGCGGCCAAGCGCAGAGCAGGACGAGTAGTAGTCCCAGGGTGGCGAGCGAGATCAGCTTCGCCGGCGGCGCAATGGCAAGGACAATCCCCGCGGCGTTTACCAGGCTCCTGGAGGCACCGGGTGAGCCGACGATCCACCGTGCCACGGCTTCGGCCAGTTCGGCGATCAACAATCCGCCGAACAGAACGGCCAGTGCCCCGGGCTTAGTTGCTTCGCACAGTCCATGTCCCAGTGCCTGATGCGCACGATGCCGTCCGGGATCCGGTGCTCCTTTGCTGCTCTCGAGGCCTTCCCTTGTTCTCCTGCGAAGGAGTCTGATGAGGTGAAAAGCAAGTGTCACGTAGATGATCAGGAGGAGAAGGTGCAGGCCGACGTACCAGCGAACGAGGCGAGCGCCTGTGCCGTCACCGGGATCAGGCACCCGGGAGCTGCGGTTGCTGAACGCATCCATACAGGTGGCGGCATTATTCCCCAGGGCGGTCTCGCTGTCGGTGCCGCTTGGCCCTGTTGTCGGTGCTTCGGCGTTCTGCGGTTGTGAGTAGCTGCGCCACAGGCACCACGCCTGCTGCGATCGGCTCTTGGCCTCGCCGAGGTCGAAGGTACTCCGGACCGAGCTAATCGATCGTGCAGGCAACTCCGGGACCTCGATCCTGCCCAAGCTCGAGCTGAGCTCGTGTAGCAGGACAAACAAGACGACGATCAGCGCGGCGGCGGCCGCTGCTACCCACACGCTCCGACGCGAGGCGAGGACCAGACCGTCAAGCCCTCCGTCCGGAACTGCTGGGGTATCTTTGCCACTCCCTGACATTCTTCCCCCACCCCCCAAGAATTCAGAGTGCGTCTTCGAGCAAAGATGGGTCAAGATCAGGGGATGCACTTTGCCGACAATCTATGGATCGGCAAAGTGCGTGCCGCGTCATTCACTTGTTCGAATGACGGCCACTCAATTGCCCGCCGTGATGCGATGCCCCCACATCGCGATATTTGCGCCAGGATTGTCTGCGTGCTGATCCACTTAATGACCTCAGTTGTCATCAACCTGGTGGTGGCGGCTTCGCCCGCCGCCGTTGCATTGCTTGTTGGACTGGCTGCCGCGGCCATGAGCTATAAGACTGCGGGCCGGACTGCGCGCGACAGCTTTGTCCATCAGCGTCGGTTGGCAACGGACGATCGCTTCTGGCACAAGCGAGCATCCACTCACGTTGAGGTCCTCGAATGGGCGACCCCGAGCCAGACGGAACTGTCAGCCGATGGTGCGATCGCGGAGTTCGAGGCGTTCGCAGGAGGTCTGGAACTGCCACCGAATCTCCGGGCCGAGCTGCGTGCCTTCGCCTCGGAGGCAGTCGTAGAGGTCGCTGAAACGTTCGAGTAGCCGTGTAGTCCTGTGCGCGACTTGCCGCTGAGTTGCAGCGACAGCTAGCAGTTGGCAAGACCGTCGTCTCGCGAATCACGGCTCAGATCGGGCGGTGCAGGAATCGGTGACTCGTTTAGCCGGCTGATGAGCGACGATCTCACGCCCGGCCGAGGGGCCGTCGGTGCCGGAATGTTCGCATGAGGAACGAGCCGTTGACGTTGGCGTCGAACAGATCCGGCCGGTCGCGGTGGATCCGCTTGAGATACCCGACCGGTCCGTCGAGCTTGTCGGGCCAGGCCGTTGAGGAACGTCGACGTCAGGCGGTAGGTTCCATCAACTGGGGTCACGCCGTATTCGTCGATCGCGGCCTCCGCGCTGGAAACGACGACCATGCCGTCCCGGTGCGGACCTTGCTGGCGAGCGCTACGAAGTCGAGCTTCTGAGTGTGCTGAGTCTGCAGCATGCCCAACAGCGTCTGCAGGTCGCTGTTGCGTAGGTGGTCTCGTCGGGCATGGCGAAGGTCTGCTCAACGGTCATCGGAAGACTCCGGTTCTGCCAGGCGACGGGTGGACGGTCCTTGGGTTGGCCGACTGTTTCCTCCCCTCTGGCGAGCGGAATCCGGACCGCAAGCGGCTGGAAGGCAACTGCCGGCCGCCGCCGCAGGCGAGGCAGTTGACCTCCAGACATATCGGGTCATGATGACGTGGCCAGGGAGGTGGCGAAAGAACGGTCTTTACAGCGCCTACGACGTCGGCTCGATCGTACGGCCACGGGCCGGTCGGATCATGTCCGGGAACCTCAGTTCGGTCGCTCTGAACGGCGACCCCAGCCGACGCCTCTCGTCAAGCGTTGCTCTCTTCTGCCGCTCGTGCGACGCTCGGAATCGGAGGGGAGCCGTGGCTCGCAACGGTTTGTGGGGATATCCAGGGATGGCAGCGCTGTACGCCGTCGCGCTCGCCGGTGCCGCGATCCTGGTTGTCATCGCTCTCGGCCGCGCGGACGACGACACCAGCCTGCCGACCGGGTCTCCCAACTGTCGTGGTTGCGTCGGCGAAGACGCTGACGATCATCCCGACTGCGGTCAAGGTCGGCTCACCGGTGGAGATCACGGTCACTCCAACGAACCAGGTGGTGTCTGTCGCAGCAACCACAGTCGTGACCCGGACCGTCACGCCGACAGAAGTACGGATCGGAACGCCGCCTGTCGTCAGCACCTTGACTCCAAGGGTGACGGTTACCGCACCGACGCGGACTTTGCTCGACGCGGCGACCGACGACACGAACTGACCGAGATTCAGGCGATTCACCCGAGAATCCGTTTCGTGGAGGCGTCGCCCACGACGTGCCGGAAACCGAGGATTAACCCGCGACATTTGCGCACACCCCGGTTCTGAGCCTCCGCAGTTCGCCAGCGGCGTCTGCGCTGGCGTCGGCCGGCTGGAGACGATCGCGGTTCGCCTCGAGAGGCCGTCGCCCAGACGGCGCACGAACCGCAGCCGGATTAGCGGCGTCAACTCGCGGGTGACCAAGTATCTCGGAGAGATCCAGGGCCGGTGAGGCGACTACGTTGAACGACCTCGGTTCCATGGACGACGGGTCGAGGCTACTAGGCCGATACGTCGGCGTCCTGAACGTCGTAGCGGATACAGGTGAGCGCACGGCCCGCGTTGAGCACCTGTCCTGGCTGCTCGACCTCACGGCTTGCGTCGGCGCGAGCGCACTGGTGCTGGCGTGGCGACTCGCTGAGTCACCCTCGTCGGCAGCTCGTAGCGCGAAGGTGGCCATACTAGGTGGGAGATCAGTAGATGGCGATGGCGTCGACGACGATCGCGGGACCGGAGATGTATGCGCGGACGTCGTCTGCGGGCAGGTTTAGGTCCAGATTGTCTGCGAGCTTCTTGACGACTTCCTCGACCTGGGGCATCAACAGTCGTCGGACGAGGTGCTCGTAGCCGTAGAGCAGCCACTCCTCGGCGCTGAGAATCCCTCCTCCGGATCGCCGTCGACTAGGTGGGTGACTGATCCGAGAACTCGTAGCTCACGTTCGATACGGTCTGCCGACGCCAGGTCCACGAAGTGGCTCGGTCGTAGGCTGACATAGACCTTCTGTGGCAGGGCCGTGCTGGTCATCTCGAGGAGGATCGGAATCGGGAGCAACTCGTTCTGAAGATAGACCCGCTTCAACTGCTCCGCGGCCTCAGGAGCCTCGGCATCGATGGTGTCCAGTTCGTCGATGCTGGTGATCGCACCCATGAGACGGTGGAAGATGTGGAGCATCTTTCCGGCGAGACTGGCCGCGGTGATCCTTGTGCGGCCGTCGAGTTCGACCAGGTCGTCCTTCCCGATCGGCGTCTCCTCGTTCGGGTCCACCTTGACGGCTTCAGCCGCGATCAGGGCATCGATCAGCTTGCTGACAGTGGCTTTGTGGCTGGGGGTCAGGGTGTAGGTCGACTGAACCTCGACGTCTTTGCCCAGGCCGGCGCTGGCGCCGGCGACCCCAGGAAGGTTCGCAGAACCGGACGCCGAGCGCTTGCTGGTCCGGCGCTCGATGATTTCCGCCTGCTGCGGCACGTTGAGATCGTGGTACTCGGCTTGGCCGATGAGTGTCTCAGCGTCCAGATAGATCGGTGTGCGTAGGGCCATGCCTTCCAGTCTCACCGACCCCACCGACAAGTTTCAGCTCGCCCGGTTGGAGCGCTAGGAACGAGCGACAGCTGTCGGACGACCGGAAGCCGTGCCGCCACCCCGTTTCCCTTCCCCATGAAGGAAACTCAGATCGCAGATCGATACGAGGAGCCCGGCTCCTCCACCGCTTCCTCCTTGGCTGCGCCAGAAGGCTCGGGATCGCGCTTCCACAGCAGACCGCCAGGGAGAGCACCATCCGCGGCTAGCGCGGTCGACTGCCTTCGCCCTCTTTCATTGCCTTGCCGAGTTGGTCGGCCGTCGTGTTCAGCTGTCGTAGTCCCCGTGCCGGCGGCAACGACTTCGTCTCGGCCGTTATTCCGATGATGTGGGTCGCAGACGGTCCTGGTACGACGGTGGCGGCGCACCACCAGCCGAGACGCGACTCCTCGTACTCGGTGGCCAGACCGGAGTCCGTCGCGTGCCGCAGTCGTTCGAGGACGAGCTGCGGACTCGTGACGGTGTACGGCGTGGCCCTCGGAATGCCCGCGCGGAGGACGTCTTCGATTCTGTCAGGTTCCAACGCGATCAGCAGTTGGCCGACGGCAGTGCGCGGGCACTCGCCTCTGCGGACCCGCGGCATCCAGTCGCGAGTCGTCGCCGAGGCCATCAGCGTCCGGTGCCGTGGTGTGAAGGCTGTGTCGGCGATCAAGAAGGAGTCGTCGGCAACGACCCCGGCCCAGGTGATCTGTCCGGTGGACTGGCTGAGTTCCTGCAGGAACGGCCCGGCCGTTTCAGCAACGGCGATGTGTCGTTCGGCCGACTTTCCAAGCTCGAGGACCCGGAGGCCGAGACGGTAGCCGTCCGGGCCGAGTTGCAGCATCCGATGCCCGACAAGGTTGTTGGCGATGCGCCGGACCGTGGCTTTGGGCAGGCCCGTCTCGGCGGTCAGTCGTGCGAGCGACATCGCTCCGACGCTCGTGGCGACTGCTTCGATGATGTCCAGCATGCGCCCCGCGACAGTGTGGTCGTCCACGTCGGTCCCCCAGAAACTGATCGTTGCCCCCGACCATCATGCCCCCGCTGTGGTCAGCGTGTCACTCAGTGGTACGAGTCGCTGGTCAGCGCTGGGTGACGATGCCAGGCTGGCCGGCAGGTGGGTGCCTGACGAAGGCTCCTTGGAGGGGGACGGCATGGACGACGTTCAGGCGTCGGTGGGAATCAAGGACGGGGCCCAGTGCTACAACCTCGTCTCCGATCAGAATCTCGTGATGCGACTCCTTGATCGCATTCCGACGGATCAAGGCGGAACCTTCACGCCTGGCGGGGTGAATGTCTGGCTGGAGCCGATTCAGGGCATCTGTGCGCCGGCGTTGCACGAGGCGATCCTCGAGTTCCAGCTTGCCAACCAGGGCGCTGGCCTGTTCCATGACGGCCACGTCGACCCGGGCGAGCGCACGATCACCTTGATGAATGAACTGGCGACCGAGCCGGTCGATCTCGGGGAGCTCGACGAGGTGCTGCCGACCGATGGAGAGCATCGGTTCGAAGTCGCGCCGGACGGGGTCCTGATCCCGATCCCTTCGGAGGCGCCGGCTGGCAACCCCATTCGCGACGACGCGAGAATCACTGTCAGCCCTCGCGCCAACGAGCAGTACTACGTCTCCATCCTGAACGTCCCGGCCGATCAAGGGCACGGGCTCGAATTGATCATCGACGGCCTGATGAGCCTGAGCATCGCCCAGCTCGAGCATCTCGCTCTGGAGGCTGCTGAGGGAGCTGCTCGTGGGCTGATCAAGTTCGGCGGGATCGCGATTCATGTGTTGGTGTCGCTCTTCACGCCGACACCGACTTTCAAGCAGACCTTCGTCGAGGGCGCTCATCTGCCCGACGGTACGAGGGTCAGATACATCGTCATCGAACTCGGTGAATGAGGGACCGAACAATGAACTCAGGTAATGGCAGACAGGGCTGGTATCCGGCTTCTCACGGCCAGTCCTCAAGGGGTGGGGGTGTGTCTTGGGGTTCGCAGAGGAGTTTGCGTCGAGGCTAGGCGTCGCCGGGATCGAGATCGATCCTGGGGCTGTGCCGTCGGCCGACGCGCTCGAGTCGGGGCTGAGTGCCGTATCTGACTGGTTCTGGGCCGACGATCTGGATCCGCTGATTCGGGAGGGTTTCGACGAGGGGTCGGCGGAGTACGCGATCTGCTATCACCTCGCGGACGAGGAGATAGGCGTCGGAATCGGTATCGAGCCGTTGCTCGAGGCATTCGATCAGACCAGCGGGCAGATGTTCTCGGCGATGCTGGCTGCCTCGCAGACGGCGTACGCCGAGGCGCTGTCCGTCAGTCAAGGGGAGGTGTAGGTCCATGTCCGTAGATGCGTTCGCGGAGTGTTACGCCGGTTATGTCGAGGTGACCGTAGACAGCGTGATCAATGACCTTCGGACCGCTGGTGCCGAGAACATCCAGCGCTTCATCGACTGGTGGGAATCGCTCAGCCCGAAAAGCATCACGCTGATGCAGACGCTTGCGGCCAGTGCGACGGCAGTCCTCGCGGTCATTTTGACGAAGCTGGGAGCGTATATCTCGGTGTTCATTCTGGCGCTCCTGGCAGGTGCGTCGTGGGCACTCCTGGTTAGGGCGCTGGTGCATTGCCAACCTGTGCTCTGGACCTGACCGGCGGGGCCGATGTTCCTGCTGCTACGGGCGTCTGATCATCTCATCGCCGGTGTGACCTGGGTCGGCGTAGATCCCGGCAACCTCGTTGCTGTTGGCAACTCGGCCTGGATGCTGCTCACGCTTCCTCCACAACACGTCGCGGAGCAGACGTTCCAGGAGGAGGACAGGCTGCCGGGAAGCGGTGACTTGCCGCGGGCACGGTCGATGCTGTCCGGGATGAGTCAGGTCGGAGTCAGGCTCGAACACGGCTCGGACTTCGAACCGACCGCTGCCTCCATTCTCGATATGTTCGGCTCCGCCATCCCCTTGGGACCTGCGGACGAACCGACGACGATGGTCGAGCTGCCATGGCATCTGAAGGTGGCACCACGGACCCGTCTAGGGAGCTCGAGCGCATTCCGTCCTGCCTCCGCCACTGCACCCGTGGCGGCCGCGGCGGCCGGGTTGTGGCGCCTGCGTGTCGAATCCGGCTCGGAGACTGCGCTTGTTGCGGTCGCCGAGGTCGGTCCTGAGACTCCTGATCCGTTTCCGATGGCGCTCGAGAGGACGTGGCGGGCCCGACTGGTTGCCGAGACCGCCGGTCGGCCCGCGGGCTTGGACCGGATGGAGCTGAGCGCCCTCGGCGGGTCGCTCGCGGCCGGTGGGGTGTGGGATGCCTTTGCCTGGCAGCATCGCGCGGTCCTCGGTCGCGATATGGAGGTCCAGGTCGTTGCCAATGGCACGCTGTACCCGTTCGGCCATCGCGCTATCTACCAGCGCAGCGTCGAGCGCGTCTTCGACCCGTCCTCAGGTGGTGCCGCTGTACTGCGGCAGGTGGATCTGATCACAGTCATCGACGCGGTCGCCACCGTGCCTGCCGATCCCTCGGTACGTCGGGGGTTTCCTTTCGACGCGGTCGAGCTGACCGAGCTGGTATTTCCGATCCGGCCGCCGGAATGGAAGCCGGCGCCCGGTTCCGGCGATCTGGATGTGTTCTTCCGGCCGATGGTCCCCAGCGGCGATGTCCAGTTTCCCGTCCGATGCCACACCGGGGAGAGCCCTGTCGAGTTCAGGTTGCCGCTGCTGTTCGTGGCAGATCCGCCGCCCGCCGTGGAGTTCATGGTGGACCTTGATGTTGCTACGACGCTGAAGGATGCGTTCGGGAGCGTTCGCGTCCCGGTTATACCGTCGCCCGTCGACCTGGTTCGGGCGGCGGTTCGCGAGCCGGAGGACGTCCAGGAGGTGCACGCGTTGACTATCGCCGGGGTGGCCAGTGCTGGTCAGTTCGCGCCGGGGCTGAGCTCGCTGGAGATCGCCTTGCCCGCGGTGCGATCGATGGTTGGCGCGGCGGAGAGCTACGCGGTGACGTTCTCCGAGGACTATCTGCGCGCGGGCACCGACGCGCGAACGGTTCTGCAACTGGTCGCGGACCGAGTCGGACTGGACTTTGCGGGCAGGGCCGACAAGTCGGGTGCCCTCGTCGCGCCGGCGTACGTCGCGGACGCGATCTCGCGCACCCTGGGACCGGTCGTGGGCGGTGCGCTACCCGACCCGTTGACTGGGTTGGTCGACGTACGTGCGTTCTTCGCCCCCGATGCGACGATTCTGGGGTTTCCGCTGCACAACCTTCTAGGCGCTGTGGCGAAGCCTCCTGCCTTGACCTCGCTCCTCGACGCGGGATCGGTGCCGGTCGTGTCGATGGAGTGGAAGCAGGTCAAGCTGCACTCCTTCGCAGCCTTCGTCGCGACCGCGACGACGACGCTCGACCTGACGGTCACCGTCGCACCTCCGACCGGCGCCGAGCCGGTCGACCTGCTGGGGAACGACACGAAGTGCACGATCACGAACTTCACGCTTTTGCTGCCGCCAGGGAAGCCGCTGCTGGGCCTTCACATCGACAAGCTAACCTTCCATCAGCGTGGTGGAGCGCCTCCCACAGTTGACATCGACGGCCTGCGTGTCGCCTTCCTCGGCGAACTTCGGCTCGTCGAGGCGTTGGGATCCGCAGTTGACCTGGCCGGGCACGGTCCGCGGATCGATGTAACCCCCGCGGGCATCACGGCCGACTACACGCTGGAACTGCCCGAGGTCGCCGCTGCAGCTTTCGTCCTGACCAACGTCGCTGTCCGCGCCGGCGCTTCGATCCCGTTCGACCGCCGGCCGATCTCTGTGAGCCTGGGATTCGCCAGCCCGGCGAACCGGTTCGCGCTGACCGTGCTGATGTTCGGAGGCGGCGGCTACCTGGAGATCGAGCTGACTCAGGACGGGTTGCGACGAATCGACCTCGCGCTCGAGTTCGGGGCAATGGTGGCGCTCGACTTCGTCGTCGCCCACGCCGAGGTGCATGCGCTCGGCGGCGTCAAGTTCCAGCTGGCCGGCGACAAGGTCGAGGTTTCCGGATACCTCCGGATCGGCGGTTGTGTCGACATCCTCGGCCTCGTCTCGGTGGCCATCGAGCTGTGCGTGACGCTCACCTATCGGTCCGAGACGAACGCCTTGGTCGGACGGGCAACGCTCGTTATCGAGATCGACCTGTTCCTGTGGTCGGACAGCATCGAGCTCGATAGCGGCGACTGGGTCCTGGCAGGTGGATCCGGAAGGCGCGAACGGGTTGCACGTCCTGTCCTGGCCACGGCGTTCGCGGACGTGCAGCCAGATCGCGACGCCTTCGGCGACTACTGGTCCTGCTTCGCGGACGAGGGAGGTACCGATGCCTGACGTACGTCCATTCACTGGCTTTCCGGCCGAAGGAGCCGTACGAGTTGCGTGGAGCCCGGACGGTCGCCGGATCGTCCTGAGCGGGTCAGGGCAGCTGCGCCTTATCGACCCCGACGACGGGACCTCATCATGGCAGGTCGCGGCCGGCGGAAGCGGCTCGGTCATCTTCAGCCCGGACGGTCAACGACTAGTCACCTGCGACGCCGGAGTCGAATCGGTGAGCATCGCGGCGTACGAGGTGGCCGGCGGCCGGCAGGTCTGGAGCCGGAGCCAGGACGTCATCGACCTTGGTCCCGACGCACCCATCGACCCGAAGAATCCTGTCGGCAGCATGCTTGGCGCTTTGCTCGCTCAGGGGCTGGCGGCTGCTTTCGCTGCGCCTTTCCTTAGCCGCCAGGCGCAGGCGCAGTTCAGCGGAGACAGCCGGTTGATCGCGCACGCCGGCCTCGTGCTAGACGCGGCCACTGGTGGGGACGCACTCTCGTTGCCGGTGGAGCCACCTGCGGAGTCGCTCACCGTTCCGATGCCTCCGGCCTTCAGCCACGACTCTCTCGCACTGGCGGCGCGGACGCCCGAGGGGATGACGCTCCTGGACACGCGGACCGGCAACGCAATCTGGTCGGCCGTGTGTCCCGAGAAGCCCGTCTGGGCCTGCTTCGTCGACGATCAGCTCGTGGTTGTGTGCGAACCTGCACATCAAGTCCTTCACTTCGCCGCGGCGACGGGTCTGGCACTCGGTACGCACCCTCTCGACCCGCCGTCCGGTGTCTCGGTGCCGTTCCTTGCCCGCCTGCCCGCGCTGTTCAGTACGACGCCGGACGGCCGCTCGACGCTCGCCATCGGCGGACCTGTGTTCAGCGCGAGTACCGCTACCGTCTACGAAACCAGTCGCGGCACCGCGCGTTTCCCCCAGATGAGGATCGCTCGCAACGAAGCGGCTCCAATCGAAGAGGGCCGCGGGATGCTCAGCCCCGACGGTGGGCGGATCGCGATCAACCGCCCGGGGCTGACCGTACTCCGAACCCGCTCCGGTGCCATCGAGTGGCAGGAGACAGACGGTGTGGTCGCCGATGTCGCGTTTCACCCGCGCGGCCCACGGCTCGCCGCCCTGGTCGACCAGGAACTGCGGTTGTACGACACCGGCCTGATGGCTCCGCCTGCCAGTGCCGGAGGGCCCGTTGAGGCGGTGTCGTTGACAGGCGGCGCTATTCCCTTGTTGGCAGTCGCCAGCCAAAGTGACGCGGGGCATGGCCTTGCCTCGCTGTTCCTGGCGACCCAGGGCCGGATCGTGGTCGAGAAGCGAGACCAGGGCCTCGTCGTCGCCGCGGTCCTGTCACCCGACGGTCAGCGTCTGGCGACCGGCCGAACAACCGGTGTGGTCGCGGTGTACGACACCGTGTCGGGAGCTCGCCGCTTCGAGATCTCCCACGGCGACGCCATCAACGGCCTCGGCTTCGACGCCACCGGTTCGTTGCTCGCGACCGCCGCCAATGACAAGACGGCCCGGCTTATCGAGACCACGACGAACGCCGAACGCTGGCGCACCACACACCCACGGTCGGTACGCCGCGTCGCGATCGACCCGCTCGGCCGGTGGGTCGTGACGGCCTGTGCTGATCAGACAACCAACATCCTCGAGCCTGTGCACGGCGCCATTACCGCGACCTTCCCCCATGAGGGGCAGGTCGAAGCGCTCTCGGTCGCCGGGACCCGGCAGTTGGTAGCCGCGGCCTTCGAGGGCGGTGCCGTGCTGGTGATCGATCCGACGACCGGCACTCTCTTCGGTCAGGTCGATCATCCACGGCCAGTTGGCGCCGCGGCCCTGAACGTCGCCGGTGACCTGCTGGCCAGCGGTGGCCTCGACGACGCGGTACGGATCAGCGCAGTCTCCGACACAAGCGTGACGACGAACCTGAGCGTCCCGGTCGGCAGCGAGGTGGTCGACCTCTTGTTCAGCACGAGCGGAGCTCTGGCGGCAACTACCCGCGATGGGGTCGTGCGCGTGCTGGACGCGAATTCGGGCGACACGCTCGCCTCGCTCAAGCACCCGGACGCGGTGACCGGAATCGCGTTCAGCAGTGACGGCTCGTTGCTGGCCGTCGGTTGCGAGGACGGCTTCGCCTACGTCTACCCCGCGACCTGGTCATGAGCACACTGACCTGGCTGACAGTCCCGCAGTGCATCAGCGGGACTGACGCGTTGCTGTCCGTCCTCGTGGTGCCACGGCTCGGTGCGGGGCGGCTGGGCAACTTCGGGCTACGAGACTGGCCCGCCCGGCTCACCGAGATGTCGTTTGAGGTGCGCATCCGATCGGCGGGAGCGCAATCGATCGCGGACGGTCGGCCGACCCTGGTCTCGGTGCCGGACAGCGAGGTCTGGCATGCCTTCTTCGACGGTGACGCCGGCACGATCGCAGACGGCAGTGTCCGGGCCGCGCCTCAGACACCGACTGTTCGAGACAGCTACACCGAGGCGGTCCGGACTCACGACACGCACCGGACACTCGCTCAGAGCATCGCGGGCGACGGCGTTAACCCCCAGGTGCTGGAGGACCAGTTGGCGCCGTGGTCGCAGCGACGTCCTGAAGTCGAACCGGACACCCTGCGAACGGCCATCGCGCCGAACGTCGATTTCCATCGGGCGACCGCACTGCTGCGGGAACATCCACGTGTGATGCGGGCGCTGGGGCTCGTCTTCGATCTCGTCATCGACGCCGATCTGCTCGACGTCGGTGACCCAGCCGATCGCGCGATCGCGATCGTCTCAGAGGATTCGCCCGTTCCGGTGAGATCCAGTTGGACCCGCTACACGTTGCGTCGTCAGGCCGAAGGCGGCCACCCCGCTCATTTCCGGGCCGCCGACCATCCTTCCGGACTGCACCGCGCCGGCATGCTCGACATCCACACCGCCCGTTCGATCGCCGATCCGTCCCGCCCGCCGGATCCGGGCTGGTTGATCTCGACCATGGACGTCGAGGGCGCGGCCGCCAACCTCGGCGAGGTGGCCCAGACGATCAGCACCGGCGAATCGGTGCTGTTGCCACGCGCCCGCTCGGCGGGCATCGCCTTGGTCCGACGGGGCCGGAAGGCGGATTACGACGCGCTGGTGCAGCGAGCCCGGACAATTCCTGATGACCCGGTGGAGGCCGAACTCACTGCCGAGGATCTCGTCCTGGGGTACCGGGTCGACATCCGGCGCGGTGGAGGTGCCTGGCGTTCCCTGTGCGAGCGTGACGCCGGCTACACCGTGCGTACGGCGGACGGCAGGGTGCTTGCCATCGGCAACCGAGGCAACGAGGAAGGCCACGTCAAGCCGCACAGCATGCTCAAACGCGACGACGGAACCCTCGAGACCGACGAGGTGATGCTGCGCTGGGACGGGTGGAGCCTGGCCACGCCGGCACCCGCGACCGAGCCGGCGAGGCGTACGTCGACGACGATGCCCTACGACTTCGAATGGAAGTTCGACGTACCGCGCGACCCGGCCGGGACGCCCTTGCCCACTCTGCCCGCGTTGCGGTTCGCGGAGCGGTACCGGATGAGGGTCCGAGTCGCTGACGTGACTGGAGGCGGCCCGCTGCTTGACGAACCCGATCTCGAGGACGCCGCTGGACCGTCGATCGTCTACACCCGCCATGAGGCGGTCGAACCACCGATCCTGGACAGCTCCGATCGGCTCCAACTCGGCGCGGGTGTCGACGTACTCGTTGTTTCGACCGACGTCGATGACGACCATGCATCGACGACTCGCCGAACCCTCGTTCCGCCGACTGGAAGTTTCCAGCTCGCCGAGCAACACCGGATGTTCGACCACTCAGCCGGGCGGGTCTTGGCCCGCGGGGCCTTCGACCGCTCGCTTCGCAACGCACCCCTCGAACTGCCTGACCCGGCCGCCGAGGGTGTTTTCGCGTTCGCCCCTGCGACGCCCGGAGGGCTCGACGAGGCCTGGGAAGGCGAGGCGGAGTGGCCGATGTGGCCGGCGCCGGGAGCGAAGAAGGTCGAACTGATCGGGCTCGCCGGCCCGGACGCCGCGATCACCCTCGACTTCGACGACGACGGCCTGACCGTCCGGCTCCCAAGGGGTGAGCAGATCACCGTCGAGTTGTCCTCGACGATCCGGGATAACTTCCTCGACCACTTCGCTGTGGGCGACTGGGTCACTGGTGAGGGCACGCCCCCGTCCTGGGGCGAGGCTGCCTCCCGCGGCAGGCATCCGATGCTGTCGCCGGTGCGCCGACTCACCTTCGTTCATGTGGTGAAGCGGCCACTGGCCGCGCCGGTCTGGGAGCTCCCAGAGTCTAGGGTTGCGCGCAGTGCGGGCACGTCCTTCGTCGACCTCGCCCCCACATTCCAGCCGGCGGGGCTCGACACTGACAGCACCGCGCGGCTCGAGGTCGGTGCGCGATGGACCGAGTACGCCGATGCGGGGCAGGTAGAGCAAGCTGTCGAGCAACTGCACGGGGTGACGATTGCGCGGGGCCTTCCCGCGATCCCGGCCTTCCGGCACGAGTTCGGCGATTCGAAACATCGGACGGTCACCTACCGTCTGACCGCGATCAGCAGGTTCCGGCATTTCTTCCCCGACAGTGATCTCGACGAGGCTTTCCAGCAGAGTGTCGTACAGCCGCACACCGTGAACGTGCTGTCCTCGGCACGGCCGCCACTACCTCGCGTCGTCGGGACCGTACCTGCCTTCGCGTTCGAGACTGCAGCCACTCAGGACCGCATCACGCGACGCCGACGGGTCGCTCTGAGGGTCGAGCTCGCCAGACCGTGGTTCCTGACCGGGGAGGGTGAACGGCTTGCTGTCGTCGTCGCACCTGCTGGTGCGGAAGGTGGGACCGCCACTCGGATGGGCCGTGATCCCATCATGTCCTCGTCGAGGGTGCCGTCCTTTGCACCCGAGTCCTGGTTCACCGGTGGTCTGCCATCGAGATCCGTGGAGCTGCCCGAGTTCGAAACTCCGTTGTCCGTAATTCCGTACGACGCCCAGGACGCCGGCGACCATTGGTACGCCGACATCTGGCTCGACGTCCGCGACGCCTACGCACCGTTCGTACAGCTCGTGGTGGCTCGCTATCAACACGACAGCATCGACGGCCTCAGGGCCTCTGGGCTGGTCACCTGCGAGACCATCCGCGCGCTGCCGGACCGTCTGCTGGTTGCCGAACGCACCGGTCAAGGCCTGCGCGTAACGGTTACTGGTCAAAGCTCGCAACCTGCGAACCGGGTCGAAGCCGTCATCGATGAACTCCCGGCCCAATTCGACCCGGCCAGCGTCGAACTCCTGGCCCTGCCGGGCACCGAGCCATCTCCGATGCCAGCCTGGCGACCACGACCAGAGACTTCCGTTACCGGCATCATCGGACAGCCCCTGCCACCGATCAGCCTCCCCCCGTCCACCGTCCACCTCCGGCTGCGCGTCCGCGAGGTCGAGAACATTCCACCGGACGGATCCGCTGTCGGCCCACCAGAACTCATCGAACAGACGCCATACTTCGATATCGTCGTCCTACCGCCGTCTTGGCGCACCTCGTGACGTCGGGATCAAGTCAACTGCTCGTTGAATCATTTGCTTAATTGCAGACCCACCGCTCCGCATCCTTACACGTTGACACGACGACACCATGGAGGTTCACTCTGATTGGGGGGAGATTCGCGCTTACATACGGTGCTTAGGCGTCGCCCTGGAATCTTCCCGCCAGGCGCCTAAGGGGGCGAGCATCTATGGTGCCGGTGCTCAGGGTTGTCGGTGGGGTTGTGGCTGCAATTGGTGGCTTGGCAATTGTCTTGTTGGGGATTCTTACGGGCATGCGCGGCTGGGCGAACGCGCAGATCGAAGGAATGTGGGCCACGGTTCTCGTTGGATCCATTGTCGTTTCTGGAGCATCCTTGGCGCTTCTCGTGTCGGGGCTTGTACTGCTGCAGATCTTTCGACAAGCTGTTCGCGCCCTTGGGGTTCCATCACCGACGGGATACGAGTCATTTCTCGCTGCAGTGAGCTCGATCTTCAGCGGCCTTGTCGCACAAGTGCTGGAGAAGTCGCCCATCGTGGCAATTGCTGTCGGGCTTGGGAGCGGGTTCGTGATTCTGGTCATCGCGCAAATGGTCTCAAGGTACCGTGTCTTGCGCGGGATTTCTTTGACGATACTTCCGGTGGTTGTCCTCATTGTTGTTCTTGCTTGGACAACCGACGCCGCTGCGAAGATCAAATGGGTGAAAGGCCTGGCTACCCGGGATTGGCTGCTGATCCTCTTTGTTGTCGCCCTCCTCGGCGGCGTCATCGTGGCGGTCGCGTGGTCGGAACGCCGGCAGCGTTCGGCTCGCGGGACCGAGTCCAATCTCAGTTCCAAGATTCGTGGAGGAAAAATGTCCGTGACAGAGACAGTTCGGAATGCGATTGAGGGGGCCGCCGGGGAGTCGACCGAGGTGAAGGCCGCTGTCGGAGCCGCAGCTGCGAAGGCGGCGATTCCACCCCCGGAGGGGGCTGGGGTCGGCACTCTTTGGACGATCCTCGTCGCCGGATTGGTATTCGGCCTGGTGATCGCACTAGGTGGATTGATCTACACGATCGCGGATGGCAATCCCGACACCAGTCCTGATCTGCTTGTCACCGCCTTCACGGCGATCCTGACCGGCCTCATCGGCCTCTTCGTCAAGTCACCGACGTAATGGCTTGGAGAGAGCGCACAGGCACTCGTCTCCGGGCTCATCCGCGTTGCTGCAAAGGGTGACGTCGCCACCTGGCCCCATCGACATGATGCTTCGACCGGATCATCATCGGATCAAGAATGGTCGTGGTGCTGATTCGGAATGGGGCGGGAGTCCGATATCGCGTAGCGCCCATGGATTGGGGGAGAAATGGCTGAGGGTAGGGCCGAGGGCAAGGCCGAGAAGGTTGCTGGGCAAGGCGGCCTCCTCGAGGCTGACATGAAGAGCGAGCTCGCTGCGTGGGAGCGCGCGACGAAAGTCTTGGGGCTGACGTACCGCGGGCTCAGGGTGTTCCTCATCATTGCGAGCGCGATCGTGGCAGCTGAAGCGAGCCTACGTGGGAGCGAGTTCGCGTGGTTGGCGGGCTGGACGCCGATATTGGCGCTGCTGGTGGCGATACTTACCGCTATCGACACCTGGCTCAAACCGCAGCAGAAGTGGCGTGGGGTCATGGAGTCGCGTGACGACCTGAAGGATCTTCTGGCTTCCGCCGAAGGGGAAACGGACCGACGGGACATTCAGATCCGCTTCGCCGCGTTGAGGAAGAGGCATCGAGAGGCGAACGTCGACTGACCAACGGTTTGCGCCGCAGTCCCGAGGCGTTTGGATGGATCGGCTCGGTGGCGCCGGCTGGCAAATGTCAGTCTTAGTCGACTCAGGGCTCAATTTGCCGCCTGTGGGTCGGCTGGCGGCGCTTCGAGACGCGGCTGCGGTGCCTAGCACCAAGTGGGTCTATCGGGTGAGGTCAAGGTCTGCGTCAGCAGGACTGTCTCTGGGAGAAGGACTGAGAAGCCGAGCCAGGTGGCGAGAAACAGCCACATGCCTTCGTGCGCTTGGACGATTGGGAGGTCGCGGACGATCTGAGCCCAGAGCCAGCACGCTGTGCCAGCCATCAAGAGGAGGATGGCTCGGAGCCTTGTGCCCGAGTGATGGTCTCGCCATGTCATGCCTCCGACCGGGGTGGTGGTTGGCGGCTTGTCACAGACCGGTCGGGTGCAGCAGAGGCTTCGGCGACGATCCGAAGTGATGTGATGCACAGTCACGACCGGGTGAAGATCCTCGAACCGCTCAATCAACACAAGAAGCCCAGGGCACCGTGGTGGCCTGGGCTGTTGTGCGCCGCCCGGGACTCGAACCCGACCTCCGCTGATCTCCAGCCGAAATGCTCAGCGATTGTCGCTGTTACGCAGAATCGCCTGCTGGCAAGGGATCCGGTGGAGATCGTCTGCTCGTAGGTTCTCATCGCTACCCATGCTCTCGCCCTGATTGAGGTGCGTAAAGAGGTGCGCACCTGAGAGCTGTCGCCGAGTCACCCATGTACGATCGGGTGCTGATGCTGCTCGCGATCGCGCTGATGGAGGCATTCGGGATCACGGTCGAGCTGAGCACTGAGCCGGAGCATGGCGCTGTCGAGGGCTTCGTCCTCAGCGAAGAGGCGATCGTCGCCAACTGGTTGGGTAGGGCTGGCCTCTGGTACGTCGATGCGAGCGCGCCGCCGTCGCGCCGGTCGGTCTTCCGGGATGTTGCACGCCAGGTCTCCGCGGAGTCGCTGGTCGCAGAGCCGACTCCCGAGCGGCGGCTCCGGGCGATCGCCAACTACCTGATCGTGCCGTGGCCGTGGTTCCAGCGGCGATGCGAAGAGCTCGCTGTCGCTGGCGTCGAGGACATTGCCCAACCGCGGAGCCGCCGGCTGTCGATGCAGGGGCTCAACACCGCGATTCGGTACGTTGCCTACATCGACACTCTCCAAGGAGCTGAGCTTGCGCGCCGCTGAACTGACGATGGGCCGGACCTTCGCTGTGCACTTCGACCACGGTGACGATTTCTATCCGGCGCTGGCAGAGTTTTGCGCGGAGTACGGCGTGCGGCAGGGGTTCATCCCGATGTTCATCGCCGGCATGCGCGACGTACAACTCGTCGGCACCTGCGAGAAGCTGGAAGATCCGGACGCGCCGGTATGGAGCGCCGTGCACCTCGAGTATGTCGAGGCGATCGGCGGTGGCTCGCTCGCGTACGACGAGGAATCGGGAACTGTGTTGCCGCACATCCATGTGTCCGTGGGTCTGAAGGCACACTCGGCGACCGCTCACACCAGCCATCTGCTCGGCGGGAAGATCCAGTTCCTGACGGAGATGTATCTCGTCGAGGTCACTGCACCCACGTTCTCGCGGCCACGACAACCCGATCTGTATAACGTTCCATTGCTTGGCTTCGACTAGTCCTGGATCCACGAAGCCGGGTTCCACGGTGGTGATGCCGAGGCGAGTGTCGGAGCGTGAAGAAGACGACCCGACGCCGCTGGAAGCATCGTGAACCGGCGACCTGACCCGAACGCCGTACCGTCGATTGCAGAACGCCAGCGACTGCTCGCGGTCAATCGCGCCGCCGCGATGTTCTACCGTCGACAGTTGCTCCAGGCAAAGACCGGATGGGTACGGAAGTACCTCACTCGTGGTGGAGCGCCCGAGGTCCTGCATCCGGGCTCGAGCTGGTCGATCGGCTACGCACCTGACGCACGATCACGTCTAGTTGAAAGAACTCCTGCGGCAGCGAGCGTCTCGAACGCCGATTGTGCTAAGCCGGCGGTGGGTTCTCGTGTGGATGACAGCTATCGTGACGGGACGCCTGTCCGTGATGTGTGCGGTCCGCGGAGCTGCATGCTCGGTGGTGCGGCCCTAGATCCCCGGCCAACCCTCGCGCGCTCCTGATGGCTACATCAACACTCGTCGGGCAGCACTGGGACGCGGATGCAGCTGGTCTTCTGCCCAGGCCACCGCCTCAGGGTCTTGTCTGAACAGACAGCGCCGCAGTGACCACCGACCGGATCTTGCCAATAAAGAGGAATACCGCAAGGTAGGCCACGATCAAGGGAATTGCCCAATACAACCAACCGGAGTCGTAAGTTCCAGTAATGGTGGCCAAGCTGGCGAAGAGCGGCAGTGAGCCAGCCGTTGTAGCAAAGAGCAGAACCATGATCATCGGAAGACTCAGCTCAGCACCCGCATCTGAGGTCACGGCCCCTAGCGTTGCCACCAAGGCCGAGAGTAATCCGGCAATGACGCTGATCGACACGACGGCGGATCGGCCTCCGTCAGTGGAGATCCAGCTGGCTGTCAGCGCGAAGAACACCGAGGTCAAAGCTGATGAAGGTGCAACGGCACTCAGCAGGTCCCGCACCTGTTCAGCTGCAGTGAGGCCCCGCCGAGCACGGATTATCAGCAGAACAACTGCTCCACTGAGGACAGCGACCAGTGCGGCGCAGGCGGCCGTGACAGCTACAGCGAATCCACTGGCTCGATACCCTGCCGAGCCCACAGCGGACAACCCGATGAAGGCCGCGCAGGCGGCCAGCTCGGTGAAAACGCTCCACGCCACCATCAGCGGCAGCAGCGGGCCGCCTGAGTTGTTCGCGACGCGCACTGCAGCGAGACGACCGGCTGTAATCGAGGCTGCCGGAGCACTTATGAAGAACGCGACGACGGTGACAACAGTCGGGATATCAGCAGCCCGGGTATTCGCCAAGCCAATCAACATCGATATGAGGAAGAACGTCATCAGGCCGGTGTTGGTCTGATATATCACGTACACGCCTCGGCCGAGCAGACCCTTCGCAGGCGCTGTTGCAATCCTTGGGGCGGCTCGAACGACACCAAGCGCAAACCGGATGCCACGGGCAAGGCGGGTGATTGGCAGTCCGTCTAGCCCGACGGTTACGTGATGTAACTCCGCGGTCCACACTTGCACATGCTTATGTCGCTGCGCCCGCGGCAGAAGCCAACCTGCGACGCGGACGAGGAGCTGCGGTATCACGAGAATTCGGGCCTCTGCCTCTTTAGCCAAGAGGCTGATAGCAACCTTGGCTGCGACAGCAAGAATGAATACGACAACGGCGATCAGAGCGGTCGACATGCCGAGCTTCACCTAACTGCCCTCCACCGGCTTCACGGATCCCAACGGCCGCCGACTCGGGGCGATCTGTTCGTAGAGTTCGGCCAGAGCCTGCCGCGCAGCCGGAAGTCCTCTCGTTGTCAGCTTGTAGTACCGGCGCGCTGGTCGGCCCTCGGTAACTGGATCGATGGACTCCCACCCGGACTCTAACCAGCCAGAGCGTTCGAGCCGCTCGAAGATGGGGTAGATGGTGCCACTCGGCAGTCCGGTTGCTTGCATCGTTGTGTACCCGTAGTGCTCCTCGGCTGGCGCGTCAAGGAACGCGCGCAGCACCCGCGCGACATTGGACGTGATCCTCACATCGCTCATCGGTTCGCCTCCTATCGTCGATTCCTACAGAGGGTATCTCGGAATCGTACATAGGGGTAGCGTCTACGCCACCCAAGACGTCCCGGAGGTGGTCGGTCACCGAGCGATCGCACCGTCGTGAGAACCAGTTGACGTGTTCAGTGAATGTACCGTCCTATCTCGGCTCGTACTCGCAACCGCCCGGCTGAGCCGACTCCGGCTGAATCGCCTCGACCGCACGCGCCAGCTCGAGCTCAACCGGGGCGACCAGGTCGGCAGGGAGGCGTACCGCGTCGCCGTTTGTTAGTGGGGCGGTCGCCTATCCTGTGGCCTCGGGCATGCTCCCAGCATGCGCTATCAGGCAGATAGTTGCCTACAGCACCTGATGTCGCAGTGAGGATTCCTGGCCACGAGCGTCAGAGTCCGATCACCCAGTGGATGTTGTGCCTGCGGGCCCAGTCGATGAACGGGCCGGAGTCCGAGACGGTCTTGGTGATGGTTTCGATCAGCCCGCGGTCCCGTAAGTGCGGCAGGCCTTCAGTCCTGGTCGAGGCCGAGAATCCGAAACGCTCGGCTGCCCGCGCTAGGAGAGAACCAGCCGACCTCCGGCGTACTGCGCTGCTCGGACAGGATCGCGAGCAACATCGCCAGCGAGGAGCCTCTGAGTCGGGCGACGTGTCCCTCGGTCGAGAGCGCCGACGGCACCCGGAGGTAGCGGTGGAAACATCAGCTGACCCGCATCGCCGTTGCGCTGAACGTAGGTGTGCTGCCCCGCCGAGTCCGCCGCGCGCCGCCTTCCGGTACGACGTCCTCGCCGAGCGGCGAGCCTAGTCCCGCTCTGCCCGGGCATAACCATGCCCGTCTACCTCACGGCTGCGCTGGCACCGCTGTTGTGGCGGCTGCTCGGTGTTGTCGGCGCAGTCGTCCACGGGCGCCGACCCACGGCACTGGGGCCCATCGATTGATGGGCCCCAGCTTGCCCGGTGATAACCCGCCGGTGTGGCCGGTTTCCTTTGCGAAACGACCTTCGGCGCGAGGCCGTCGACGCGGAGGCCGTTGACTCACTACGGTTGGCCGCCATGGGATTCATCGGCGATCGGGGTTGTTGTGCTGGCTTATAGCGTCGAGGTCTGGGCCGCAGTCGGCGAGTGGGTCGGCGCGGTGGGCACGATCGGCGCGGTAGCGGTTGCGCTGTGGCTTGCCCGGTGGGATGCCCTGCGAGATAAGCGCCGTCAGAAGGAGGGTGCCGAGCAGGCAGCCTTCGACGTCGCGAGCGTGGTCGTTGTGCAGGCTCGGTACGAGGACCCGGAGGACTGGCATCCCAACGTGGACAACATGCCCGATGCTCGCGTCACGATCCACAACCTGAGCGGCGAGCCTATCTCGTTCCCGCGCCTCGAGCTGTTCGCCGCTGAGGGCGGCACAGTGGACTGGGGGATGTGGGTTCCCCCGGGCCAAGAGGACGCGGCCCCGTCGACTGTGGATGTGCTTCCGGCTGGCGACACGCTCGGCCTGCATGTGACCCTCAAGGTGAAGACCTACCCGGAGGCTTTGCACCCGATCATCGGCTTCACCGATCGGCACAACCAACGGTGGCGCCGCCGGCACAGCGAATCGCCGCAACGCGTACTGGCCGGTGATACGACGCCGATCGGCGGGCCGGGCTGGTACCGCAAGGCGGTCAACCAAGCCCCCGGTGTGCCGCCTGCTCTTCCACCGCTCCCGGCCGAACAGTGATCACGCATTGAGTCATCGCGGCATCCGACAGGCTGAGCCCTATTAGGCCGGTTCGATGTGCTTGAGGCACCCCGGCGGGGACTCGCTCTTGAAGTAATTGGTAACTAGGTCGCTGACACGTTACATAGGCTCGGTTATCGGCACCTTGGGCTGGTCGGAATGCTTGGAGCGACAACAACCGCGCGGGGCCATCGGCCCCGCGCCTTCCTGGTCGGGCTCGCTTAGGCCCGATCAGATTTGCGTCAGGAGCGGCGACGCTCGGCACCGATCACGATCAGGGCCAAGAGAAGCAGCCCGACCAAAGCGAAGGCCAGGTCTTCCACGCATTTCCACCTCCGATCCAGCGGCCGCAGTCTTACGCTCCCGGTTGCGAGGGCGTAGGGGGGCAGACAGCACATCGCTGACTCATTCGGACTGAACTTTGCTGGGCGGGTAGTTGAGTATGACTCATTGGTGCGCGCTTCGAACAGCCACGATGTTGGCGGCTGGCACGGCGCAGAGTCTTCTACTTGGTCGTCAGGAGCCGTAGCAGTCGGAACGCACGTCTGCTCACGGTCTTTCCTCCGAACAGGGCGGCGGCGACAAGTAGTGCCAGTAGAGCCATTCCGGCCCCGAGTACGGCGCCACCCAGCACGGGATGGAAGTAGGTGAGTGAGCCCGCGCCGCCCAGGCTGGTGAGGCCGGCGATCGGGATCAGGCGCCGTGTCCGTTCGGACTGGCTAGCGTTGCTCACGATCGGAGCCCTCTCCTGGCGACGCGCCTGCTGCCGGCCGGCGGACCGAGAGAAGCCATCCCGACGCTATGGCCGCGGGAACCTTGGCCAGATAGCTAAGGAGGATCCGATCGTGCTGCTTAACCGGGAAGTCTTGCATTGCCTCGTGGATATCCTCGTGCCACCGGGTGCGGATCCGGCGGGGCATGAGGTGGCCGAGGAGCAACAGCAAGAACGACGACAGCGAGGCCCTCCGGGCACTGCGGATCGCATTCAGCTCTCGCCAGTATCCCCCGTCGTGAACGAAGTGGTCCCCGCCCCGGAGGCGCGCCATGGCTCGTCTTGAATCGAACCACTGAAGACCACCCCAGGCCACCAGGGTGCTCACGACAGTGACCCCCACGAGCATCGCGACCTGGATCATGAGAGGCCTTCCTCGGGGGTGAGACCGCGTAGCACGCTGCCCTTCCGTCGGCGGGCATTGGCCAGCTCCTCGCTGGCGTGCTGTGCCCCGAGCCCAGTCAGCGCGAAATAGCGTCGGGCTGGCCTCCCCTCCTTGTGGGCGAACTTCTCGTCCTCTCGGCGGGATATCAACCAGCCCTCAGCCTCGAGACGCATGAGGATGGGCTGGATCGTTCCGGGCATCAGCCCGGTGTCCTCGGAGACCTTGCGGCCGTAGGACTCGTTTGCAGGCTCCCGCAGCAGCGCCTGCAGCACGAGCTGAGTCTGAAGCGTCATCCTCATGTCTATAGTCTTACTAGCCAACGACTCAGACGCAAGTATGAACTCTAATTAGCTGTCCGCGTAGTGCGCCTGGGGAGCACCGCGACCCGAACCCGGCCACCGGGATGAGCGCGCGGTGGCGTGACCATTGCTCCCGGAAGGCCAAGAGGCTCGAAGGTTCGGGCAGCCGAGCTTCCGGAGGACATGGCAGGTCGGCCTCGGAATTGTTGCGTCGCCGGCCGCGGCGCCCTCGGCCTCGTGCAATGCGACGAATAGTCCGGACTGTCGGCGGTTCGACCAGGCTGCTCGCCGTGGTCGGTGCTCTAGAGGTGGCTCGATGCCTCCGTCGCGGCAGGAGTTCCGCGTATCCGATTTCAGAGGGGTCGGAGGTCGGCGCCTGGAACCCAGATGACGTGGCCGTTCTTGTCGCGGACACGGCCTAGCCATTCGCCGTTGTCGCGGATCCAGACGTCGAGCTCGCCGGTGGACCAGGCGGCGCGCTGGACCTCTTGAGACGGATGGACGTGACGGATCGCGTCGGGAGGGCGCGGGCCGTGGGCGTCGTACTGGATGTCGAGGTCGGACGCCAGTTCGCGGGCCTTCGGCTCGTCTGCGATGCCTGTTGCGCGCCACCCGTTGACCGCGCTGTCCCAGACGCCGAACGTCTTGGATCCGTCGTCGGACGGGCGCACTGTAAACCGACCGAGCATGGCATCAGAGGACATGTTCTTCGAACGTATGTTCTAGTCGGCTAGGCGTGCCCTGCTCCGTCACTGCTCCGTGAGGTGCTGCGAAATGGCGGTCAACGACGCGAGTTGATGAGTGTGGATCGGTCGGATGTGCGGCGGCCTGGAGCACTCCGCAGGCCGCCGCGGTGGAGCGCGGATTCGTCAGCTTTGCGAGGCTTTGAGCTCGTCCTTGTGCTTGTCGAGCCAGTCGGCGAAGGACTCGAGGTCGGGGTTGAGTTCGCGGGTCTTGGTGAGGTCGCGGTCGCCGGTGAAGCGGGTGTGGTCTTCGGCGTAGAACTGGAGCTTCTTGGCCGGTCACAGTAGATCGGGGTCGTCGAAGGCGTGTTCTAGGGCTTGGGCGGCGGCTGGGTTGGCGGCTTGGCGGCCAAGGTAGATGTCTTGGGTGATGGAGACTTTGGCTTGGCCTAGTTGGTCGGCTATTTGGCGGGCGGTGTGGCCGGCTTGGTCGAGGGCGGTGGCGGTGGTTTTGCGGAGGGCGTGGGAGCGGATCCAGGCGAGTTTGTCGGATTCGGCGGGTTGGGTGGCGGCGTGGACTTGGGCGAGCAGGCCGTGGAGTTGGTCGAGTTTGATGCCGTAGGTCGCTACGAGTGTGGCGACGAGTTCGTGGTCGACCTTGATGCGGCCGGTTTCGATGAGTTCGATCGTGGTTTGTGGCCACCTGAGGGTGTCGGCGACCTGTTTGCGGTTCAGGCCGCTTTGGCGGCGGAGAGTTCGTAGGCTGAGGCCTAGGTCGCGGCGGGCGGTGCTGCCGACGGGGGAGAGGGCGGTGCGGAGGGCTCGGCGGGTGTTGGAGGGGTCGCGGTAGCCGCCGATAGTGTCGGCGAAGACGGGGTCATCGAGGCGGATGCCGGCGGCCTGGCGGCGGCGGAGCATGGCGATGGCCCAGTTGGGAAGGTGGAGGACGCGTACGCCGGCCTTCGACTTCGTGCGTTTGCGGATGAGGCCCTCGCCTGCGAGGCGGGCGATGGTGTGGGTGATGTTGACCGTGCCGGCTTCGAGGTCGATTTGGTTCCAGAGGACGGCGAGTGATTCGCCGATGCGGACGCCGGTGCCGAGCATGAAGCTCGCGAGGTCGGGTAGGTCGGCCTCGACGGCCCGTTCGTCGGCGGCCAGGCTCTTGCGCAGGAGGGCGACCTCTTCGCCGGTCAGAGCGCGGGGCGGGTCCTTGGGTGGGGCTTCGATGGTGTCGACTTCGCGGACGGGGTTGACGGAGAGGGCACCGTAGCGGACGGCGAGTTTCATGGCGCCGGAGATGATCGCCCGGCAGGTCTTGGCTGTGGAGGCGCCTGAGCTGGTCTTGATCTTGGTCAGGACGGTGTCGATGCGTGGGGTGGTGGCTTCGCCGATGCGGAGCTCTCCGATGGCGGGACGGACGTGGTTCTTGAGGGACCGGCGGTAGGTGTCCAGCGATGTGGGGGACCGTTTGCCGTCGGCGATCAGACTCTCGAATCTCTTCTCCCAGAGGTCGAGGAGGTGGTTGATCTTGTGCATCGCGGTGAGCTCGCCGGACTGGCTGGTCCTGGCCCGATCCTGAAGCTTCTTGAGGACGGCGTGCTCGGCGGCGGTCTTGGTCTTGCCGACGGCGGTCACCGGTCGAACGCAACCGTCATGGTCGCGGATCCTGGCCTTCGACAGGTAGGTGACCGGCTTGCCTTTGCCGTCGGTCTTCTCGACGCGGGTCGAGATCTTCCCCCACGATCCGATGGGCAGCGGTGGCCTAGACATGCGGAGCCTCCAACCGGTCAGATGGTTGGCTGCTCAACGCCGCTCCGGGCCGAAGGTCCGGGAATCCGGGAACGATGCGAATCGATGTGATGTGACGCACAGTCACGATCAGATGAAGACTGGCTGCCCGCCCAGGATTCGGCGACGGTCGGCCACCGCGATGGGCCGAAGCGGCAAAGTGGTCAGTTTGTGGTTCGCTGCAGGAACGACAAAGCCCAGGACACTCGCGTGACCTGGGCTGTTGTGCGCCGCCAGGGACTCGAACCCCGAACCCGCTGATTAAGAGTCAGCTGCTCTGCCAATTGAGCTAGCGGCGCATTTCTTGCTTTCGAACGAAGAGGATCGTAGCAGGGCTGTGGGGGAGAAGCGAAATCGGTTAGCGGGTGAGGATGGTCATGGCGGCGTTGTGGCCGCCGAGGCCGGAGACGGCGCCGCCGCGGCGGGCGCCGGAGCCGCAGATCAGGAGGTTGGCGACGTCGGTTTCGGTGCCCCAGCGGCCGGCTTCGGCGGGGTCGGTGACCCAGGGCCATTGCAGGTCGCCGTGGAAGATGTGGCCGCCGGGCATGCCGACGGATGCCTCGATGTCGTACGGCGTCTTGGCCTCGATGCAGAGGTTGCCGTCGGCGTCGCGGGCGATGCAGTCCTCGAGCGGTTCGGCGAGGTACGACTCGAGGCCGGCCAGCACCCGCCTGGTGGCTTCGGTGCGGGCAGCATCGTTGTCGGAGGCAAACAATCGGGCGGGGAAGTGGACGCCGAAGACGGTCAGCGTCTGGTGGCCGGAGGCAACCAGTTCGGGGGACAGGATGGTCGGATCGGTGAGTGAGTGGCAGTACACCTCGGACGGCGGCACAGCCGGCAGCTCACCACCCAGAGCGGACTGGTACGCCGACTCGAGCTGGCTGTAGTCCTCGTCGATGTGGAACGTACCGGCGAACGCCCGCGCCGGGTCGTCACCGGACTTCAGTGCCGGCAGACGACGCAGCAGGAGGTTGATCTTCAGCTGCGACCCCTCTGGCTTTTCAACGCCGCTGTGGCCACGCAGTGCAGCCAGCGTCGACGGTGCGACGTTCGACAGCACCCAGGAACAGTCCACTGACCGCTCACCGTCGCCGCCGAGCCAGGTGACCGAGCCGCGTACGCCATCCACCTCGACATCGGTCACTGACGAGTTGGTGACGAGTACGGCGCCCGCACGCCGAGCCGCAGCTGCCAGCGCGTCGGTGACTGCGCCCATGCCGCCGACCGGTACCCGCCACTCACCGGTGCCGTTGCCGATGAGGTGGTAGAGGAAGCACCGGTTCTGGATCAGCGACTTGTCGTGCAGTCCGGCGAACGTACCGATAACGGCGTCCGTCGCGACCACTCCGCGGACTGTGTCGTCGGTGAAGCGCCGTTCGATGGTCTCGCCGAGCGGGCGCTCCACCAGTTCGTGCCAGAGCGCACCGTCGACACGAGCGCGCACCTCGGCGGCGGTCTGGAGCGGCTCGAGCAGAGTGGGTGCGACAGCCTCGGCCAGCGAGCTGACCGATCCGTAGAAGTCGGTCCAGGCCTCGTACTCCGCGTCGCCGCCCGTCAGCGCCCGGAACGACTCGCGCGTGACAGCGCCTTCGGGCCGCTCCACCATTAGGCCGACGTCGCGGCCGGAACGGCGGACTGGCGTGTACGACGCGACCGCGCGCGAACGGAGGTCGAGAGCCAGGCCCAGGTCGGCGACGACCTTGTCGGGCAGCAGGCTGACCAGGTACGAGTACCGGGAGAGGCGGGCGTCCACTCCAGGGAAGACGCGCTCGCTGACTGCTGCGCCGCCGGTGTGCGCCTGCTGCTCCAGGATCAGCGTGGACAGCCCGGACTGGGCCAGGTACGTGGCGGCGACGAGGCCGTTGTGCCCACCGCCGACTATGACGACGTCGTAGAAGTCCTTCATCCCACCGGCCAATCGAGCTCGTGATAAGCGGCGTCCCAGAACATCCATTCGTAGCGGCACGTCATCGCGAAGTGCTGGTGACAACGTTCCCGCTCCGCGGCTCCCACGTCCAGTCCGTCCGTCACCGCGAGCACCTGCTCGACGACCGCGTCGAACTCCTCCGAGCCGTACGTCTCGATCCATTTCCGGTACAGCGGGTCCGGTGACGACCGCTTGAGCAGCTCCCGCCCTACGTCGCGGTAGATCCAGTAGCAGGGCAGTACGGCGGCCACGGCCTCGGCGTACGTGCCTGTGGCACACACAGCCGTCAGATAGGACATGTACGCCGTTGTGGTCGGACCCGACCCGGCTGCGTCGACATCCGCGGCGGTGATCCCCAGTGACTCCAGCAGGGACGTGTGCAGCTCCCGCTCGACCGCGAGGGCGTTGGCTGCGTGCAGCGCGAACATGATGACAGCGTCGTCGTCCGGAGCGCGTGCCGCGACCAGGCTGAGCGCCCGCGAATACGCGCGGAGGTAGTGGCTGTCCTGGATGATGAAGTACCGGAACGCGTCGTGGTCGAGGGTCCCGTCGGTCAGGCCCGTGATGAACGGGTGCCGGACTATCTCGTCGTACACGGAGGCGGCACCGCGGTCCCACAGCTCGCCGGAAAACGTCATCCCAACTCCTCGCCGTCGACTGCGACCGACCTTATCCACAGACGCGACGACGGTACGCGACGAACATCACTCCAGCGCCTTACTCTGAGGCATGAGTAGCCAGGGGGAGATGCCACCGGACACGCCGCTGCTGCGGCGGATCCGGGCGTCGGTGATCGGTGACGACCAGGTGATGCCGGGGCCGTACGGTCCACGGCGGGTGACGTACGCCGATTACACCGCGTCCGGGCGCGCGCTGACCTTCCTCGAGGACTTCATCCGCGACGAGGTGCTGCCGCGGTACGCGAACACGCACACCGAGTCGAGCGGCACCGGCCTGCAGACCACCCGCCTGCGCGAGGACGCCCGCCGGATCATCCACAACAGCGTCGGCGGCGACGACGAGACCGCGCTGATCTTCTGCGGATCCGGTGCGACCGGGGCGATCGACAAGCTGATCGGGATCATGGGCCTGCGGATCCCGGCCGAGCTCGACGACACGTACCACCTGACCGATCAGATCCCGCCGGACCAGCGGCCGGTCGTCTTCATCGGGCCGTACGAGCACCATTCGAACGAGCTGCCCTGGCGCGAGTCGATCGCCGACGTGGTCGTGATCAACCAGGACACGGACGGTCACATCGACATCGACCAGCTGGAGTCGAGGCTGCAGGAGTACGTCGATCGGCCGGTGAAGATCGGATCATTCTCCGCGGCCAGCAACGTCACCGGCATCGTCAGCAACACGCAGCGGGTCTCCGCGCTCCTCCACCGGTACGGCGCTTTGTCGTTCTGGGACTGCGCCGCCGCCGCGCCGTACGTCGAGATCGACATGTACGGCGGACGCGATCAGGATCCGTTGTCGTACAAGGACGCGATCTTCCTCAGCCCGCACAAGCTGATCGGCGGCCCGGGCACCCCTGGCGTGCTGGTCGCTCGACGGGAGCTGCTCCGCAACCGGGTGCCCGATGTCCCGGGCGGTGGGACCGTGGCGTACGTGAACCCGCTCGAGCATCGGTATCTCGACGACCCGGTACATCGTGAGGAGGGCGGGACGCCGGCGATCATCGGGTCGATCCGGGCCGGGCTGGCGTTCCAGCTGAAGCAGGCCGTTGGGATCGAGGTGATCCGCGCGCACGAGGACGCGTACCTGCGGCGCGCGGTCGAGGCGTGGAAGGCGGAGCCGGATCTGCAGATCCTCGGCAACCTGGACTCCGAGCGGCTGTCGATCGTCTCGTTCGTGGTCAAGGCACCGTCGGGGCGGTACCTGCACCACAACTTCGTGGTCGCGCTGCTGAACGACCTGTTCGGCATCCAGTCCCGCGGCGGGTGTTCGTGCGCCGGACCGTACGGTCACACGCTGCTCGGGATCGATATCGATCGCTCGCACTTGTTCGAGGAGGAGATCCTGCACGGTTGTGAGGGGATCAAGCCCGGTTGGGTCCGGGTCAACTTCAACTACTTCATCTCCGAGGCCGTGTTCGCGTACGTCGTCGAGGCGGTCAAGCTCGTCGCGCGCGACGGCTGGCGACTGCTCGGCGACTATCGCTTCGACCCGTCCAACGGTCTCTGGCGGCATCATCGCGGTCCGGTGGAGCCGCCGATGCGGCTGTCGCAGGTCGGGTACGACGCCGACGGCAAGCTCAGGTATCCGCGCCACGACCACACCGCGCCCGAGTCTGCCCTAGACGACTATCTCGGCGAGGCTCGGGAGCTGCTGTCCACGTGTCAGCAGGTCAGCGACCCGGATGGCCAGGTGAATACCGACTTCGATCACCTCCGCTGGTTCGACCTCCCGTCGCGCTGCCTGATCCGTGACTAGCCGGGTGCTGGGGGTCGACGCCTGCAAGAAGGGCTGGATCGGCATCGCCGGGGATCTACGGGCGTACTTCGCGGTGACGATCGGCGAACTGGTTGAGCGGGCTGAGGTCGACGGGTCGCTGGCGGTGGTGGGGATCGACATTCCGATCGGGCTGCCGGTGAGCGCGGCGCGCGAAGCGGACGTGCTCGCGCGGCGGGTGGTGGGGAGGCGGGCGTCGTCGGTGTTCGCGACGCCGGTGCGGGCCTCGTTGGAGGCGGCTACGCACGCGGAAGCGTCGGCGTTGAACGTTGCGGCGACGGGGAAGGGCGTGAGTCAGCAGGCGTTCGCCTTGGCCAAGCGGATCCTTGAGGTCGATGCGTGGGCGCCGGATGCGCAGTGTGCGGTGATCGAGGTGCATCCGGAGGTGTGCTTCGCGACGATGGCGGGTCGGCCGTTGTCGCATGCGAAGTCCACCTGGGCGGGTGGGGAGGAGCGGCGGCAGTTGCTCGCAGGTGTCGGGATGGGTGTGGTCGGGGATATCGGGTTGGCTGGTGAAGTGGCGGGAGTTGACGACGTACTCGATGCGGCCGCGGCTGCCTGGTCGGCTGGGCGGTACGCGGAGGGGCGAGCTCGCGCGTACCCGAATCCGCCGGAGACCTTCGCCGACGGTTCGTCAGCTGCGATCTGGGCCTAGTCGGTCAGAGGCGTGTCGCGGTGTGGACGAGGTCGGCGACCGCTTTGGATCTGCTGTGTGGTGGCCAGGCGATGACGGTCGTGACGGCCGGCGCGTCCGGCACCGGCACGACGGCGTGGTCGTCGCCTAGCTGGTCTCGGAGCGACTCGGGCATGACGACGCAGGCCAGTCCGAGGGCGATCAGTTGGAACAGTTGGGTTTGGTCGCGGACCTGCGGACCGGGGCCGTCCGGGTAGGTGCCATCCCATCCAGGCCAGCGCGGCAGGGGCAGATCTGTCTGGGCGTTGATCTCGTCCAACGACAGCTGCGCCCGGTTGGCGAGGGGATGACCCGCGGGCAGGACAGCCACCTGCTGTTCGGTGTGCAGCTCCTCGGTGTCGAATCCGGCTGTCGTGTCGTAGGGCCGGTGGAGCAGAGCAACGTCGGCACGTCCGGTGCGCAGCAGACCTTCCGGCTCGCCTGGACCGCACAGCATCATCTCGACGGCCACGGCGCCTGGTTCAGCGGCGTAGGCGTCCAGAAGCTTCGACAACAGTTCCGTGGACGCTCCGGCCTTGGCGGCCAGCACCACCCGCGGCTGGTCGGCCGCGGCGCGGCGGGTGCGCCGCTCGGCGGCTTCGACCGCGTCGAGAGCGGTCCGGGCCTCCCGCAGCAGCACCGACCCGGCCTCGGTCAAGGTGATTGCGCGCGTAGTGCGGTGCAGCAGGACAACTCCGAGTCGCCGTTCCAGTTGCTGGATCGCCCGGGACAGCGGCGGTTGTGCCATCGCGAGCCGTTCCGCCGCGCGCCCGAAGTGCAGCTCCTCGGCGACGGCGACGAAGTACCGCAACTCCCGAGTCTCCACCGGCTCAGCGTATCCGGCGCTGACCACGACCAATACCCGTGCGGTATCGCCGCGCACCCGACCGGTCTTGGACGCCCCGACCGCCTCCGCAACATGATCGGCGGCATGAGCGAACCAACTATCGCGCTGGTGACCGGCGCGAACAAAGGAATCGGATATGAGGTCGCTGCAGGCCTCGGCGCCCTTGGCTGGCGGGTCGGTGTGGGCGCGAGGGATCACCAACGCCGCGAGACTGCGGTGGAGAAGCTGCGCGCGGACGGGATCGATGCATTCGGCGTGCCGCTCGACGTAGCCGACGACGCAAGTGTGGCCGCTGCGGCCGAGTTGATCGCAGGCCATGCCGGCGGGCTCGACGTCCTGGTCAACAATGCCGCGATCACCGGCTGCGTGCCACAGACGCCCACCACGGTCGAGCCCGCGACCGTGCGCGGTGTCGTGGAAACCAACGTGATCGGCGTCATCCGCGTCACCAACGCCATGCTGCCGATGCTGCGCGGCTCGGCAGCACCGCGCATTGTGAACATGTCCAGCAGCGTCGGCTCGCTCGCCCTGCAAACCACACCCGACGTCGATATGGGTCCGGTCCCCGCCGCCTACTTGGCCTCGAAGACCTTCCTCAACGCCCTCACTATTCAATATGCCAAGGAACTGGGAGACACCAACATCCTGATCAACTCCGGCTGCCCCGGCTTCACCGCCACCGACCTCAACGGCTTCCGCGGCGTCCGCACACCACAACAGGGCGCGGCCATCGCGATTCACCTCGCGACCCTGCCCGACGACGGACCGACCGGCGGATTCTTCGACGACGCCGGAACCGTCCCCTGGTAACCCACACCGACCTAGTGGGCTCCTGATCTTCGGAGCGTGTTGGCGATCTCGTCGTAGCCGCGGGACTTGGCGTGCTGGAGTGGGGTGACGCCGTCCGCGTCTGCGAGGTTGGGGTCGGCACCGGCGTCGACGAGGATCTGGACGATCTGCTGCCAGGGCTCGGTGCCTTTGCCGAGGATGACTGCCTCCAGGAGGGCGGTCCAGCCGAGGTTGTTGACGTGGTTGAGGTTGATCTTGGTTTTGACGACGCGGCGGACGTAGTCGACGTGGCCGCGCTCGCTGGCGGGGATGACAGAGATGCCGCCGAATCGGTTCCGGAGGGTCAGGTCCGGGTTGGCCGGCAGGAGGGTCTCCAGCATCGCGACGCTTCCGGTGACGCCGGTGACGAGCCAGGCGGAGTCGTGCTGATCGTCCTGCGCGTCGGGGTCGGCGCCGAGCTCGACGAGCAGCCGGGCGACGTCGACGCGGTCGTTGAGTGAGGCGAGTAGGAGTGCGGTACGGCGATGGCTGTCGCGCGACTCGATCGGCGCGCCCGCGGCCAACGTGGCCGCGACCTTGTTGGCGTCGCCTGCGGTCGCAGCGCTGAGGAGCGCTTCACCAGCTGCGGCAGCACTGGAAGTCGCGTCGGAGGGTGGTTTTGTGTTGAGGGCGGCGCTTACTGCGGTCTGGCCGCGGTCCTTCGCGGCCTGCAGCGGTGTCGCGCCGTCGTTGACAGCCGGTTTGGCGGGGTCGGCGCCGGCGGCGATCAAGAGGCGGACGGTGTCGACGTACTCCGGGGTGCCTTTGCCGAGGATGACTGCCTCGTGCAAGGCAGTCCAGCCGAGGTTGTTGACGTGGCCTACCGCTACGCCGGCCTGGATGAGCCGGCCGACGACGGCGGCGTGACCGCGTTCGGCGGCGCGGATCAGGGCGGTGCCGTGATAGCTGTCGAGGCTGCGGACGTCGGCGCCGTTGGCGAGGGTGAGGTTGAGGAGCTCCAGGTAGCCCTCGCTGGCGGCGATCAGGAACGCGCTCTGGACGGTGTCGTCGAGCGCGTTGACGTTCGCGCCGGCCTTGATCAGGCGGCGGGCCTCGGCGACGTCGTTCTTCCACGCGGCGGCGATCAGTTGGCTGTCAAGCGTTGATGGCACGGAGGCGCTCCTCGGGGGCGAAGGCGTGGATGACGCAGATGAAGAAGGTGTCGGGTTGCTGGTCTCAGTGGAACACGCGGTGGTCACCGCCATCAGCAGGACGGCGACCACGGCGATCGGGCGGCGGTTCATCGGCGCGGCGGGGTCAGCGTGATGACCTGGTACGGCGGCACCGCGGTCGTCTCGTCGAACTTGCTGTCGACCACCAACAGCCGTCCCTGAGCGAGTTTCGCGGTCGTCAGCACACGGTCCGCGTCGGTCGGGGTCGCGGAAACCAGCCGCGCGACCTTGCCCTCAGCCGAGAGCCGCAGCGTGCTCAGGACGCGTGAGAAGTTGCGCACCACCCAGAGGCTGTTGCCCTGCTGCACAAGCCCGTCCGCGTTGACCAGGTCCGCGCCGGCCGTGTCGACAGCGGTCGCCTGGCCGGTCCGGAGGTCGAAGCGCCACAGCTTGCCAACGTTGCCCTGGGCCACAACCAGCGCCCCGCGGTCGGGTGACAGCACGATCCCGCCCAGGTTGAAGCCCGTCGCCACCGGGATCGCCGCCGAAGCGTCCGCCCAGGTCTGGATGGTCCACCGGCCGTGCCGTTCGGCGACGCGGAAGACCTGCGGGGCGTTCGAGTTCGTCACGTACGCCGCGCCGTCCGGCCCGATCACGAGATCGTTCACGAACGCGTTCGATACGCCGGTCCGCAGCGCGGCGAGCAGCCTCCCGTCGCGGTCGTACACCCACAAGTCCGGCGCGCCTGGGTGGTCGATCCCGTTCGGACCGCCGGCGACGTACACCCGGCCGTGGGCGTCGACGGTCACGCCGCGCGCGGTCCAGCGACCGTCGGTGCCGTCGCCCTTCAGCCACTCGGTCGCTGTCGTGGACCGCAGCTGACCACGGTGGATCTCGCCGCCGGTCGTCTCGGACACGTAGTACCTCTGCGTGCGGGCGTCGTACCCGATCCCCTCGAACTTCGACCCGCCGGCGTCGCCGGGCAGCTCGTACGTGAGCGGTCGGGCGGCGGAGGCGGTGGACGCGCCGAGGCCGAGCAGCGTGGCGGAGAGGGCGAGGGTGGCGGACAGCGTGCGGACGGACATGCGGACCTCTCAAACGGTCGTGGATTTCGGTCTGTCCCCAGCCTCCGTCGGCGGGGAAGGTCGGTACGACGGGTGTTCGGCCATCATCAGATAGCCGAACGGATGATTCGGATCGCGGTCTGCCGGGCCTAACATCAGCTGAACCATGACCAGTACTAAGGCGCTCCTCAGCCAGACGAACCGACTGGCGACCGCACTGCACGCGGCGCTGGTCGTCCTGGTGCTGGCGTCCGCGATCCGGTACCTGACCGGTCACGGCTTCGGCGACCGGGCGCCGTGGGTCCTCGTGGGCGCCGCGCTGCTGCTGGCGACGTACGCGGCGTACCGGGTGCTGCCCGACAAGCTGTGGCTCGCATTGCTGGTTCTGGAGTGGTGCGCGCTGGTCCTGCTGGCGCCGTCGTTCGCGTGGTGCGCTGTGCCGCTGTCGTTCGTTGCGCTGCGCGTTCTCCCGTTCCGGCCGGCCTGTGTGGTCGTTGCGGGCATGGTGGTCGTCACCGTGGTGCAGTGGAGCCGGATGGCCGATCGGCTCGACCCGACAATCGTGCTGGGACCGGTCTGCATCGCCGTACTTGCCGTAGGCGCCTATCGGGCGCTGGAGCGAGACGCGCTGGCCAGACAGGCGCTGCTGGACGAGCTGCACGCGGCAGAGGGTGATCTGGCCGATGCGCAGCACCAGGCCGGTGCTCTGGCCGAGCGGGCACGGCTGTCGCGCGAGATCCACGACAGCGTCGCGCAGGGTCTCTCGAGCATCAATCTGCTGCTGCAGGCCGCCGAGCGCGAATGGGACGACCGCCCGGAGTCAGCACGCGGCCATGCGGCCCAGGCTGCAGCCACCGCGCGAGATGGCCTGGACGAGGTACGCCGGGTCGTCCGCGACCTCGCCCCGGCCGAACTGGCTGCCGGGCTGCCGAACGCACTGCGGAAGAGCTGCGAGCGCCTGTCCGCCCACAGCGAGACCACGGTCCGGGTGGTGGTGCACGGTGAGCCGGTCGCTCTGGGCTCGGAGGTGGAGACCGCGTTCTTGCGCACGGCCCGCGGCGCGGTGGCCAATGTGCTCGAGCACTCGGCCGCGACGGAAGCCGTTGTGACGTTGACGTATCAGCCAGATGCCGTCGTTCTCGACGTTGTGGATAACGGAAGAGGCCTTCCGCGAATTTCAGCCAAGATGGACTCCGATCGCGGCCACGGACTGGCCGGGATCCGAGAACGGCTGAAACAACTGGGAGGAACGCTCGTGCTGGAAAGCGAACCGGGTGAAGGCACGGCTCTGGCCGCATCCATACCCCTGAAATCCCCACCGCCGGAGCGCCCGTGATCCGGGTTGCCCTGGTCGACGATCATCCCGTCGTGCGCGCCGGGGTGCGAGCGATCCTTGAGGGGCAGGAGGACCTGACGGTGGTCGGCGAGGCATCGGACGCGCGCAGTGCCGAGCAACTCGTCGCCGCGCTCCACCCGGACGTCGTGTTGATGGATCTCAACCTCGGCGCCGGGCCGGGCGGTGCCGAGACGACAGCGCGCCTGCGGGCTCTGCCGGAGCCGCCGTACGTGCTGGTGCTGACGACGTACGACACCGAGGCCGACATCCTGAGTGCGATCGACGCAGGTGCCTCCGGGTATCTGCTGAAGGATGCGCCGCCGGATGATCTGTTCCGGGCGATCCGTGGCACAGCTCGTGGTGAGACTGTGCTCGCGCCCACGGTCGCGGCTCGGCTGGTGCGGCGCTCCGGGCCGACGCTGACGGATCGCGAAGTGGAGATCCTTGGGTTGCTCGCGACGGGTATGACCAACCGGACGCTGGCTCGCAAGCTGTATGTGAGCGAGGCGACGATCAAGTCTCACCTCGCGCACATCTACACCAAGCTGGAGGTTGATACCCGAGCCGCCGCAGTCTCTCGTGCGATCGAGCAGCGGATCATCCGGCCGGCCAAGTCCTAGGTTCTGCGGTGTTGTTCTTCCAGGGTCGACTGGATGAGGGATCGCGCGGCCCAGGCTGAGGCCTCGGTCCGGTCGTCAGGGTCGAGGCCGCGGAGGTCCTGCAGGACGATCAGGGCTTCCCAGCCGACGACCATCGCGATGCCGGACACGAGTCGCTCGAACAGGTCGTCGTCTAGTTCGGTGCGGAGTGGGTCGAGGGCGCGCTCGATCCAGGCGACGCGGCGATAGCCGCGCCGAGGGTGCGGTGCGTCGTCCGGGGGTGTGTCGACGGTCAGCCGGATCAGCGAGCGTCCGAGCGGTAGAGAGGAGGCGGCCGCCTCGCCCAGCGCCCGGACCATCGCGTCGACCCGCGCGGAAGCATCGCCGGAAGCAGCCCGAGACGGGGCGCCGGATGCGGCTGCGGAAGCGGCTGCCGAGGCGGTCTTGGATGCAGTCCGCGACGCGGCCTCTATCGCCGCGTCCACGTCGGTCTGTGTGAGCAGGCCGAGGGTTGCGTCTAGCAACAATTGGTCCAGGGTCGGGAAGTACTGGTAGATCGTGCGGCGCGACACGTCGGCGGCTTCGGCGATCTCGTTGACGCCTGGAGTCTGCCCCTCGGCGAGCAGTTCCGCGGTGGCGTTCACGATCGCGGCCCGGGTGCGCCGCCGTTGTCGGGCCCGGCCTGCCTCCGGTGCGGTGTCAGTCACCAGTTCCTCGATTCCCCTTGACGTCGCGCTTCCAGCGTGAGTATACCTGAGTGCAGTCATTGCACACTAGTGCAATTAACGGGAGGAACGGACATGACTCAGATTTCGGCGGAGCAGCGGATCGCGCCCACGGGCGACCACCTGGTCGACGGGCCGGTCACGTTGATGAATCGGTTCTCGGTGCGTCCAGAGCGGGACGAGGCGTTCCAGGCGCTGTGGACCGAGACCAGCAAGTACTTCATGGCGCAGCCCGGCTTCGTCTCGCTGCGTCTGCACCGGGCGATCTCGTCCGACGCCGAGTACCGGTGGGTCAATGTCGCCAACTGGCAGTCGGAGGCGGACTTCCGGGCAGCCCACGGTACCGACGAGTTCCGCCGCGTGGTGACCAGGCCGGAGTGGGCCGAGTTTCCGAGCGCGCCACTCCTGTTCGAGGTCGTCACAGCAGCCGGTTAGACCGATTAGTGTCGGGGTGTGAGTAGCTCGGACGATGATGCGGGCGGCGGCGAGAGCCTCCTGACAGTGCTGGTCGCGCTGTGTGCGAACCTGCTGATCGCGGTCGCGAAGACGGTGGTCGCCGTGATCACCGGGTCCGCGTCGATGGCGGCCGAGTCGGCGCACTCCTGGGCCGACACCGGCAACGAGATCTTCCTGCTGGTCGGCGAACGGCGGGCGCAGAAGCCGGCCGATCGGACGCATCCGCTCGGGTACGGACGGGTCGGCTACATCTGGTCGATGTTCGCGGCGTTCGGCCTGTTCACGGTCGGCGCCGCGGTCTCGGTCTGGCACGGCGTCCAGTCGTTGCAGCACGGCGAAGCGGACGGTACGTCGTACGGCTGGGCGTACGCCGTACTCGGGGTCTCGTTCGTGCTCGAGGGGATCTCGTTCACGCAAGCGATGCGGCAGACGAAGGCCGGTGCGATCGAGCGGATGCTGCGCCCATGGCGGTACGTGCAGCTCACGTCGAACCCGGTACTGCGGGCCGTGTTCGTCGAGGATCTGTCCGCGCTGATCGGCATCCTGATCGCCGCGGCCGCGATCCTGATGCACCAACTCACCGGCAACGTGGCGTGGGACGCGGTCGGGTCGATCGTGGTCGGCATCCTGCTCGGCGTGGTGGCGCTGTTCCTGATCAGCCGGAACATGGACTTCCTGACCGGCGAAGCGGTGACCCCGCTGGCGCGGAACCGCGTGCTCCGCGCGCTGCTCGAGCACAAGGACATCGAGCGGATCACGTTCCTGCACATGGAGTGGGTCGGTGCCGACCGGATCTTCCTGGTCGCCGCGGTCGACGTCACCGGCAACGAGTCCGAGTCCGAGGTCGCGACCCGGCTGTACGCGATCGAGGACGCGCTCAACGCCCGCAAGGAGATCCAGCAGGCGATCCTCACGCTCTCGCGCCCCGGCGACGCCACCAGTCTCCAGCCGAGCGAGCTGCCCGACTGGTACGTCGACCCCGCCTAGGGCACGCTGGCGAGGAAGCGCGAGCGGTCCACCATGACGCGCTCCAGCTCACCGTCCGCGATCACCTGGCCGGCGGAGTTGGTCGCGCGGACTCGGAAGAGCAGTTGGCGACCGTCCACAGCAGGGTCGTCCGCGACGATGTCGACGGTGTCGCCGACGCGGGTCGGCAGTCGGTGGCGGATGCGGACCGCCGTACCGACCGAGGTCTGACCGGGGCCGAGTACGCGCAGGGCGAGCTGGGCGGTCGCGTACTCGAGCCAGGTGAGCAGGCGCGGCGTCGCGAGGACCTCGACGTCCCCGCTGCCGACCGCGAGTGCGGTGTCGGCGGGTGTCACTTCATGGCGCACGGCAAGCTGCCCTTTCCTGGCCGATCGGGAGGTGTACGCTCCCGCCCGTGGAGCCCGTACACGTTGCAGTTTCTGCGTTGGCTGCATTGTTACCGATCACGAATCCGATCGGCGCGCTGGCCACCTTCGCGGGGATGACAGATGGCGTGGAACGCGCCGCGATGAGGCGTCAAGCGGTCATGACCGGGGTCTATGTGCTCGGGATCCTGGCCGTGTTCGCGCTGCTCGGCACCCTCGTACTGGAAGGGCTCGGCATCGGTCTGCCCGCACTCCAGATCGCCGGCGGCCTGGTGGTCGCGCACTCCGGCTTCGGGATGATCGTGTCCCGCCAGACGCTGACCGACGACGAGAAGACGCACGGAGTGGCCAAGCCGGACGTGTCGTTCTCGCCGATGGCTCTGCCCTTGATCGCCGGTCCGGGCGCGATCGGCGTCGTGATCGCGCTGACCGCGCGACACCCCGGGATCGTCAACCGGGTGAGTGTGATCATCGCAGCGGCTGTTCTGGCCGGTCTCGTGGCGGTCCTGCTGCGATTCGGTACGCCGTTGGTCGACAAGCTCGGCCCGACGGGACTGGGCGCGCTCAGCCGGATCATCGGCTTCCTGACCCTGGCGATCGGCGTCGAGCTCGTGACACACGGCGTACTCGCCGTGAAGTAATTCGCATTAGCATCGATTTCGATGCGAGGCTGGTGTCATGACGATCGAGTACGACCGGCTTCAGGACGATGTGGCGCGTGGCTGGAACACCTGGGACACCCGCAGTGTGCTCACCCAGGTCCTGCTCCCGGACGCGCTCGGCCTCTCCTTCGGACTGAAGGAGTACTACCGCGGCACCTCGTTGCGTACGGCGCAGATCGGCCGCCGGACCGAGGGCGCCGAGAGCGTGACGCTCGGCCCGCACGCGTACGGCGGGAGCTATACCGAGACCACGCTGACCTGGGCCGGCATCACGATCCGTGTCCAGACCGCGCACGCCGGCGACGACCTGGTGGCGCTGGTGACGCCAACGGCCAACCAGCCCAAGAGCGCGTTGCTGACGGTTGGCGTCAGCTACCTGTGGAACCGCCCCGGCACTGTCGTCCGAGAGGCGGACCGCATCTGTGCAACAGCAGAGCGCACGGTCGAGGTCTACGCGACCACGCCGCACGTCGACGATCCGTACTGCGACATCGACGGCCCATACCTGGCCCTCGACCTCGCACAGGCGGTCGGCATCAGCACAGGTCGCCCTCGAACCCTGGCCGAGGTCGCCGAGCTGATCGCAACCAAGGCCACCCCAGCCACGGAACACCAGGAGATCGTCCGCGACTCGATCTCCTGGAACACCATCTACGAGCCGTCGAAATCGCGCGTGATTACCGGCGTCAGCCGGCTGTGGAACGTCGGCAAGCGCGGCGGCTACGCACTGTTCTGCTGGGACGCGTTCTTCAACGCCCTGCTCGCAGCGCCGAACAGCAAGGCCGTTGCCTACCTCAACGTCGTCGAGATGCTCCGCGCCGTCACTCCGGAAGGCTTCGTCCCGAACGTCGAACAGGGCACCGGCCGGAAGACGTACGACGGCTCGCAGCCGCCGGTCGGGTCGATGACGGTTCTCGAGCTGTACCGCCGCTTCGGCGACCGCTGGTTCCTGGAGGAATGCTTCGAGACGCTGCTGTCCTGGAACCGCTGGTGGTGGCGCGTCCGCCGCGACGGCGACCTGCTGTGCGCGGGCTCGACGTACTTCGACCCGGAGTACCCGTCGCCGCAGGACATCCCGCGGATCCACCAGCACTTCGGCGCGACCTGCGAGAGCGGCTGGGACGGGCATCCGGTCTTCGACGACGTACCGTTCGACCAGAACAAGAGCCTGCTGGCTGCGCACGACGTCGGCCTCAACAGCCTGTACGCCGTCGACTGCGAGTCGCTCGCCGAGATCGCGGACATCCTCGGCGAACCGGATGCCGCGTCGGAACTGCGCACGCGCCACGACACCGTGGTCGCAGCCATGGAGACGTTCTGGGACGAGACCGCCGGTATCTACCGCAGCCGGCGAACCGATACCGGTCAGCTCACGGAGCGGTTGTCGACGATGAGCTTCTACCCGCTGCTGGTCGGCGTCGGAGCCGAGCGACAAGGCCGGATGCTGGCGGAACACCTGCTGGCCGACGACGGCTTCGGCGGCGAGTGGATCCTGCCTACCTCGCCGCGGAACGAGAAGATCGAGCTCAAGGACACGTCGTACTGGGAGCTGCGCGCCTGGCCGCCGGTGAACTTCCTCGTCTACCTGGGCTTGCGGCGGGCGGGGGAGAAGGACGCGGCGGCCTGGCTCGCCGAGGGCAGCGAGCGGCTCGTGCTGAAGGAGTGGCGGGAGCACCGGCACATCCACGAGAACTACTCGAGCGTGCACGGCGCCGCCTGCGACAAGCCGAACAGTGAACCGTTCCAGACCTGGGGCGCGCTGCTCAGCCTGATCGTGCTGATGGAGCGAGGCGAGGTCACGCTGTTCGACGACGAGAGGTGGCAGGAATGAGCCTGCTGAGTGGCGTGGTCGTGCCGCTGGTGACGCCGATGTCCGCGCCAGGCGTGCCGTCGGCCGAGGCAGCGGAGAAGTTGCTCACGGCAATGGCTTCGGTCGGCGTACGCCGGTTGATGCTGCTCGGGAGCAACGGGGAAGGGCCGCTGATCCCGGCCGAGGTATGCGGGGACTTCACCGCCGGCGTGGTGAAGCGCTGGCGGGACCTGGTTCCCGACGGGACCATCCTGGTCAACGTCACAGCACCCGGTACGGCGGAAGCGGAGCGGCGTACCGATGATGCTGCCGCAGCGGGCGCGGACGCGATCGTCTCGAGCCCGCCGACGTTCTTCAAGCACCGAGCCGATGAGGTGGTCGCCCATTTCGAGGCGCTGAGCCGGCACGGTCTGCCAGTGATCGCGTACAACACACCGCGTTCGACGCTGCTCACCCAGGAGACCGCAAGCGCGGCGCAGCCCTACCTGGCCGGCGTCAAGGACTCGTCAGGCGACCCGGAGATGCTGCGGTACCTGCTGTCGCTCGGGATCGAGATCAGTCAGGGCGACGAGCAGAGCCTGGCTGACGCCGTACGGGCTGGTGCGCACGGCATCACGCCAGGAATCGCCAACCTGGCGCCGGGGCTGGCGTTGCAGATGGTTGCCCCCGGCGCCGATCTCGATCACCTGCAGGAGCTGTCCACCGCGCTGACCAAGATCCACACGGTGCGCCCCGGCGTACCGACGGTGAAGGCGCTGCTGAACACGCGCGGTCTGTGCCCACCGCATTGTGCGCCGCCGCTCGCCCCCTGCACAGCCGATGAGGTCCGCCACCTGACGGACCTCATCGCCCCACTGGAAGAGCACCTGATCCCGCGGGCTACTTCGTCTTGAGCGACGGCTTGCCCGACGGCTTGATCGTGTGGACCGCGGGGAGCTTCCACGACTTGCTCTTGGCCAGGTCGGAGAGCTCGGCCGCCGACAGAATCGGGTGCGACCTGGTGTGGGGCTGCCCCTTCTCGGCCGGGCCGTTGTAGCTGGTCAGGTTGATATTGCGGCCGTCAGCGCGGTACAGCGTCACGTAGCGGCTCACAACGCCGTACTGCTTCTGGCGGCCGTCGGAGTACTCCGGCGACACCGGCGACGCGTAGAGCACCGACCCATCGGCCAGCGTGGTGCAACCGGAACGGACGGGCACGCACGGGTTCCCCTCCCCGCCCCCGGACACCATGACGTCGACGCGCGCAGCCCCCTTGCCGTCGTCGACGACGTACGCCGCACCAGCGAAGTCCCCGCCGCCCCACGTCTCCGGCTTGCTGAGCGTGAGCCCACGGGCCGCGAGCAGCGACCGCAGCGTGGCCAGCGTCTCCTTCGGCGTCACCGTCGCCGGCGGAGTCTTGGCAGACGCCTTCATAGACGGCTTGGTCAGCGGAGCGGCCACTCCAGCATCAGCGGGGGAGCTCAACAGTTGGATCCCGCCACCAATCAGCGCAGCAGTGGCCAGCACGGCACCAGCACCACTCGCAGTGAGCAACGCCGTACGCCGCCTCCGCTGCCGCAGCCCTTGCGCGACGGACCGCTCCAGCAGGTCAGCAGTAACCGGCTCGATGTTCTCGGTGGCGCGGTTCATCAGGTCAGTGAGTTGGGTGTTCATGTGTTCTCCTCGGTTCAGAGCGCGATCAGTTGGGCTGCACCATCACCAAGAACCGCCCGCAGACGGTCCAGGGCGCGGGCGGTGCGAGTACTGATCGCACTGGCGTTCTTGCCAAGATCAAGCGCCACCTGCTCGACGCTGCGATCTTCGAAGAACCGCAGCACCAACACAGCCCGATCCAACGGCGCCAACTGCCCCAAGGCGCTCTGCAACGCCACCCGCAACTCCACATCCCCCACCCGCTCAGCCACCTCAGGCACATCCGAAGTAGGCCGCTCAGACCAACTCTTACGCCGCCGCTGAGAGATGAAAGTCCGCACGAGCGTGGTCCGCGCATAGGCACCGGGACTGTCGATCCGATGCCAGGTCTTCAGCAAACTGGCGAGCGTGTCCTGCACCAGATCCTCGGCATGATGCCGATCCCCGGTCAGCAGCCAGGCGGTCCGATACAACTGCGGTATCCGAGCCCGCGCGAACTCCTCAAACTCCTCGGTCGATCTCATCCACACCCTCTCGTCGATGCCCTACCCCAAGAGACGCACCGACCAGCAGCAGAGATCACACCCCAACTCAGAAGACTTTGGACAACACCCACACGGCAAACGCCAGGAACCCCACCCCGAACGTCACGACAACCACCACGCCGTATCCGAACCACGTACTTCCCGAAACCTTCACCCCGGCATCCTCCCAGACCCCAACAGCAAGCGACGGCAAACCCAACCCAAGCAGGTGAGCTAAAGGCAAACCCAGCCACGGAGCCGAGCGAAGCGAAGGCGCAAGGGGGTGCGGGTGGCGGAGCCCCCGCTCGCGGCAAGCGAAGCGCAGCCGCACAAAATGACGAAGCCGACCCCGGCCTGCCGCAACAGCGACAGGCAAGGGCCGGCCATCGGGTGAGTGACGGGACTCGAACCCGCGACCACCTGGACCACAACCAGGTGCTCTACCAGCTGAGCTACACCCACCATTGCCGTCCGAACCGCGACGGCTGAGCAATCATAGCGACGAACTGTCCGGACCAGAAATCGAGGTGTCAGGACCCGGTTTGGCTGTCCTGGACGGGTGCCGCGATGAGGTTGGCGGCGGCCCGGGCGGTGCTGGAGTCGGGCCCGGGCTGCGGCACGAACACCGTTTCCCGGTAGTACCGGAGCTCGTCGATGCTCTCGGTGATGTCGGCCAGCGCCCGGTGGTTGCCGGTCTTCGCCGGGGTCGCGTAGTAGACGCGCGGGTACCACCGGCGTACCAGCTCTTTGATCGAGCTGACGTCGACGTTGCGGTAGTGCAGGTGCGACTCGACCCGCGGCATGTCGCGGACGAGGAAGGTCCGGTCGGTGCCGACCGAGTTGCCGGCCAGGGCGGCCTTGCGCGGCTCCTTCACGTACGCCGTGATGAAGTCGAGCACCTGCTGCTCGGCGTCGGCGAGCGGGATGCCGTTGGCGAGCTCCTCGAGCAGCCCGGATGCGGTGTGCATGTCGCGGACGAAGTCGCCCATCTGCTCGAGCGCGGCCGGTGGTGGGGCGATCACCAGGTCGATCCCGTCACCGAGCACGTTCAGTTCATAATCGGTGACGAGCACGGCGACCTCGATCAGGGCGTCTTCCGCCAGGTCGAGGCCGGTCATCTCGCAGTCGATCCACACCAGCCGGTCGTTCATGGGAGCCCACCTTACGGCGAGCCGCCGACACTGCTGCGACGGCGTGCCCTGTCAGTGCGGCGCGTGTCCCAGGTGGATGCTGCGGACGGACAGTACGGCGAGATCGCGGCGGCGTCCGAGGTAATACGGACCGTCAGGGTCCAGTAACTGCTTCCAGACCGCCAGATCCTCCGCTTCGAGCCACTCCTGGTCGGGGACAACATGCCCATGCCCGTGGCCGTGTCCCTCACCAGTCATCCGTGCGATCCGGTTCCGGAACTGCTGGACGAGCTTCTCGGTCCCCTCCGGCGACAGCGGCGCCGGCGTCTCGGTCAGCACGCTCCGCGTGGTCGCGTCGGTCAGCCCGGCCCGGGTCAGCGCCTCGGTCCACCCGTACGGCATCGGCACCGACCCCGGCAGTGAGTCGCGCATCACCTTGAACCACCGGTCCTGCGCCAGGTCCAGCCGCAGCTCCAGCCCGGGCTCGCCGACGCCGAGATCCCACGGCAGGTGCCGCGCCGGCAGTCCGCCCTCAGCCAGCGCCAACCGCCCGCCCGGTGCCAGCAGCGAAGCCAGTGCGTCCACAGCGGCCTGCTGGTCGGCGGCGTGGTGCACCGACGCCGATGCCCAGATCAGGTCGGCCGGCGCGTCGATTGCCCGGCGCAACGGCTCCGCTCCGTCGTCCATGGACGCCAGCTCGCAGCGAACCAGCCCGGCGGTGTGCTCCCGCGCCTGCTCCAGTACGTCGGGATCCGCGTCGACCGCCACCACCGTCGCACTGGGCAGAGCCTCCGCCAGCGCCTTGGCCATCCCGCCGCCACCGCAGCCGATGTCGGCGACGACCTTGTCCCCGTCCCGAACCAGACTGCGCGCTACCGCCGCGTTCCAGTCGCCTTCGCCCTCGGCCGAAGCACGGAGCCGCCCGGCTTCTTCAGCCCAATCGATCTCGATCATGCCGACAGTCTGGTCCCCGCAACGGGCTCGGTCCGCCTCATGTTGCCGGACCGGCAAATGGCGCTACGGTGTCGCGATGATCACGACCGACCGCCTGACGATGCTCCCGCTGCAGGTCGAGTACGCCCGGGCGATGGCGAAGGTCCTGGCCGACCCCAACCTCTACACGTTCACCGGCGGCGAGCCGCCGACCGTCGGGGGACTGGAGGCGCGCTACGCCCGGCAGATCGAAGGTCCAGGGCGTGAGGACGAGCAATGGCTCAATTGGGTGATCCAGCACGACGACGACCTGATCGGCTACGTGCAAGCGACGATCACGAGCCGTACGGCGGAGATCGCGTGGGTCATCGGCACCGCGTGGCAGGGCCGGGGTTACGCGAAGGAGGCAGCGCAGGGACTTGTCACCTGGCTGCGGACGCAGGATGTTGACCGGATCATCGCGCACGTGCATCCGGAGCACACTGCATCGGCCGCTGTAGCAGCGGCAGTAGGTCTCAGCCGCACCGAAGTACTGGAGGACGGCGAGTACCTGTGGAGTACTGAACGGCAGGCCCGGTGACCCGGGCCTGCCGTCAAGTAGTTCAGATCGGGCGAACGTTCTCCGCCTGCAGGCCCTTCGGGCCCTGGGCGATCTCGAACTCGACCTTCTGGTTCTCGTCCAGCGAGCGGAAGCCCTGCGTCTGGATCGCCGAGTAGTGGACGAACACGTCAGCGCCGCCGTCCTCCTGGGAGATGAAGCCGAAGCCCTTCTCGCCGTTGAACCACTTCACTGTTCCCAAAGCCATGATTTTCTCCTGATACGACAAAACGCCCGGCGGATCACAAATCCGCGGGCGCTTCGAAACGAACGTGGAACTGCAAAACATCAACCGGATAGACCCTAGCACGCTGAGTGAGTCCTCAGCCATCCCTGATCTCGGCGCGCGTCGTACGCGTCCGGCGTACCGGACCAGACCTCGGCACAACCGGACGTCCCGCACTCGCAGGCGAACGGGTACGGCGGGAGCTCGGCCAGCCCGATGTCCGCCTGCCACAACCGCCCCTGCCGGCACGCCGCCAGGTTCTCGTACCGCCGCTGCCGTGACAGCTCCTCACCAGCCGGAAGCCGTGGCTGCGGGCCTAGCGCCGCCTCGACTGCAGCCGAGATAGCCGGCCAGTCCGGCGTGGCCGGCACCTCGATGACGGCGCGTCGGTGCTCGGCGGCCTCCCGGCGTACCCGATCTGCTAGTACGGCGTCCCGCGCCAGCAGACTCTCCAACCGCGCTCGACCAGCCGGATCGTCCACCCGGGCCAGCCGCTCCTCCCGCGCTCGCCGGGTCTGCTCGGCGTCGGGCACCAACCAGACCGCTCGCGGGACGTCGTCAGCCATCGACGGGAAGAGCTGCGGACCCTCCACCAGTGCAGGTACGTCGCCCAGCGCGCGTTCGCGCACATCCTCGACGACCAGTTCCAGCCGCAACCGCGCGATCCGTACGAAGGCGTCAGCGGCGTACTCCGGGCCCTCGGCCAGGTCCTCCGCGAGCGGACGGGTCGGCGGCATCCGGTCGAGATGCGCGTAGGTCCACAGATCGATCGGGTGCAGCGGCAGGTCACTCCGCCGCGCAAGCGCCCGAGCAATCGTCGACTTACCTGCACCCGGGGCGCCACCGATCCAGACCATCATCCGGCCATCCTGCCAAGCGCAGGGTCAACGCACGTACGTCGCCAGCGATGCGGCCCCGGCCGGCTGGATCGAATCGAGCCGCAGGTGGACGGGCTTGTCGGACGGGCCGAACATCTTCTCGCCGGAGCCGACGATCGACGGCAGGGTCATCAGCCGGTACTCGTCGACCAGGTCGTCCGCCTGCAGCGCGCGGATCACACTCAGACTGCCGGTGACCGCGATGGTCCGCGGTTCGGACCGCAGGTACTCGCTCAGCGAGCCGTTCATCAGCGTGGAGTTGGGGAAGGCCGACAGGTCGGTGAGCGTGTGGGACGCGACCACCTTGGCCATCTTGTTCATCTTGGTGGAGAAGTCGTCGGTGCGGTTCGGCCAGAGCTTGCTGAACAGCTGCCAGGTGTCTTTGCCGAGCAGCAGCACCCCGGTGTCCATCAGCTCGCCGAGCCGGAACTTGTCCCCGCCGTGCGTCTCCGGGCCGTGCCGGAACGCCCAGCCGCCGGCCGGCGTGCCGCCCGAGCCGTCGGGGTCGGTGACGATGCCGTCGAGGCTGACGAATCCGGTGACGATGACGTGGCCCATGGTCCCTGCTCCTTCTGTCGAGTGATTCACACCCGTACCTACTGCCGGGCAGCCGCCGATTCATCGCTGCCTACCGAACTTTTTGCCGGGGAGTGTGATCTTGACCGCATTCCAGGCCCGGCCTACTGTATGCCGTATACAAACCCGGAAGGCAGGGACCCTTATGAGAGTTGCGGTTCTCGGCGCCGGCGCGATCGGTGCGTACGTCGGCGCGGCGCTGCACCGTGGCGGGACTGAGGTCCACCTGGTGGCCCGCGGCGCGCATCTGGAGGCGATCCGCTCGAACGGCGTACAGGTGCTCAGTCCACGCGGTGACTTCGAGGCGAGGACGCCGGCCACCGACGATCCGGCCGAGATCGGTCCGGTCGACTATGTCTTTCTCGGGCTCAAGGCGAACTCGTACGCGAGCGCCGGCCCGCTGCTCCAGCCGCTGCTGCACGACCGCACGGTCGTCGTGGCCGCGCAGAACGGCATCCCCTGGTGGTACTTCCACGGCTTGAAAGGCCCGTACGAAGGTCGCCGGATCGAATCGGTCGACCCGGACGGTTCTGTCACCCGGGTCCTCGACCTCGACCGTGCGGTCGGCTGCGTCGTCTACTGCTCCACCGAGCTGGCCGGGCCGGGCGTCGTACAGCATCTGGAAGGCACGCGGTTCTCTATCGGTGAACCTGCCGGGGGGCCGTCGCAGCGGTGTGAGGAGTTCAGTACGGCGATGGTCGCGGGCGGGCTGAAGTGTCCGGTCGAGGCCGACATCCGCAACGACATCTGGATCAAGCTGCTCGGCAACGCGGCGTTCAACCCGATCAGTGCGCTGGCGCGGGCGACGATGGTGGAGATCGCCACGCATCAGGGGACGCGGCAGATGGTGCGGATGATGATGGAGGAGTCACTCGAGATCGCCGGCGCGCTCGGGTGTCATCCGGAGATCTCGGTCGACAAGCGGTTGGACGGCGCTGAGCGGGTGGGCGAGCACAAGACGTCGATGCTCCAGGACCTCGAGAAGGACAAGCCGCTCGAGCTGGATGTCATCCTCGCGGCGGTGGTCGAGCTCGCCGACCTCACCGGCATCAAGGCGCCCACGCTGCGCGCCGTACACGCTGTCGCCGACCTACTCGCCAGCAAGGTCGGCGTTTGATCCAGGTGGGTCCGGCCTACAGCGACGCCGGACCCACCTGTTCCAGCTAGAGCTCGAGCGGGCCGAGGGCCGGTCCGGCGACGAAGTGGGCGACGGGATCGAGCATCACGTCGAGCTCGAGTACGACGAGTTCGTTGGTGCCGGGTCGGAGGAGAGGACCCGGCACGTACAACGTCTGCTGCGGCCCGCGGTGCCAGTATCTGCCGAGGTTGAACCCGTTCACCCAGACAAACCCCTTGCCCCAAGCAACCGTCGAGAGGAAATGGTCGACCGGCTCGGCCACCTCGAACAGCGCCCGCCACGCAGTAGGCCCAACGCCCGGCACGGGCGCAGCTGATGTCGCGGCGGCTGATGTGGGTGCGGCTGGCGTGGGTGCGGCTGGCGTGGGAACGTCGGCGTCGCCGCCCGTGGTCCGGCTTCCACGGATCGGGGCTCCCGGCGGCCGCATCGCAGCCGGGTTGTCGTTCCACAGGTGGGGCACGTGATCCAGGTCGATCGGGCAGGTGGACCAGTCGGTCAGGTCTGTGCCGTTGAGTTGGACCCCGCCGATCAAGCCTTTGGGCTCGCCGATTCGTTGGCCGTAGTTCACTCGGCCCTGGTCCTCGACCAGGATCTGCAGGTGGCCGCCGTGCGGCAGCATCAGCGCGCGGTCGTGCCGCTCCCGGTCGAGCACCCCGACCGGTGCGCCGTCCAAGAACACATATCCGCGATCCCGCACCTCACCAACGCTCAGCAACACCGGACCCTCAGCCGCCACCTCAGTCCGGAACAACGCCAGCCGCGCATCCAGCTCATCCAGCGTCGGCATCCCGACATGCTCACTCCACACACCCCACGGATCAGCCAGCAACTGCACCGGTGACCCTAGCGCCGCAGACGTTTCCGGCGCAGGCGCTCCGGACGCGGGGACCTCGTCAGGAACAGTCGCATACCGGGAGATCACCTCCCGAAACGCGTGGTACTTCAACGTCGGATGCCCAGCCTCGTCCAGCGGCGCGTCATAGTCGTACGACGTCACGGTCGGACGGTAGACGCCCTTGTCGTTCGCCCCGCTGGTCAGTCCGAAGTTCGTACCGCCGTGCAGCATGTAGATGTTCACCGAAGCGCCGGCCGCGAGCAGTGCGTCCAGTTCGGCCGCCGCCTCCGCCACGCTGGTGGTGTGGTGCGGTCCGCCCCAATGATCGAACCACCCGTCCCAGAACTCCATGCACATCAACGGTCCGGTCGGCTGGTGCCTCCGCAACGTCTCCAGCCGTTCGGCAACCCGCGACCCGAACGACCCAGTCCGCAGTACGCCGTCTAACCCACCGGCCGCGAGCATCGTGTCGACAGGCTGGTCCACCGTCACCAACGGCACCGTGATCCCAGCGCCCCGGATGAGCTCGGCCACAGCCTTCAAGTACGTCTGGTCGTCGCCGAACGCGCCGTACTCGTTCTCGACCTGCACCAGCAGCACCGGCCCGCCGCTGGAGACCTGCAGCGGCGCAACAATCCGCAGTACCTCAGACAAGTACTCCGAAACCGCAGCCATGAACCGCGGTTCGTACCGGCGGACCCCCAGGCCCGGCTCCCGGAAGAGCCAGGCCGGGAGCCCGCCGTTGTCCCACTCCGCACAGATGTACGGTCCGGGGCGGACGATCGCGTACAGACCGGCGGCGGCCACCTCCTGCAGGAAGCGCTCGAGGTCGAGCATCCCGGATGTGTCGAAGGTGCCCGGCCGCGGGCTGTGCGCGTTCCACGGTACGTATGTCTCGATGGTGTTGAGCCCCATCAGGCGGGCCTTCTCGATCCGGTCGGCCCAGCTGTCCGGGTGCACCCGGAAGTAGTGCAGTGCCCCGGACAGGATCCTGAAGGGCTGGCCATCGAGAAGGAAATCGGACTCACCGACCGAGAACTGGGTCATCCGTTGACCTGGAACCCCTGCTGGTTGCCATAGGTGACCAGGGCGTCCTGCCAGGACTTCAGTCCGGCGTTCAGGTCGGACTTCGACTGGTACGCCTTGCCGACGGTGTCGCCGTAGATGCTGTTCGCGTACAGCTCGTACGGCAGGTAGCTCCAGCCCTTCTCCACGTTGCCGGCCGCAGCGGTCAGCACCTGGTTGATCTTCTGGCCACCGAAGTACGCGCTTGTCTTGTCCACGAACGCAGTGTCCTTGAGATCGGCCGTGGTCGCCGGGAAGCCACCGCTGGCCAGGAACGGCTTCACGCCCTCGTCGTGGTTCAGCCACCGCACGAACGCCGCCGCGAGCGCCGGGTTCTTGCTCTGCTTCAGCACGGACTCGGTACTGCCGCCGTTCTCCGCAGTGGCCGGCTGGCCGTCGTACGTCGGCATCGGCGCGACCCGCCACTTGCCGGCGCCGGCCTTGACCGAGGACTCCATCACGCCGGGCATCCACGCCCCGGTCGGCAGCGTCGCGATCGTGCCGTCGCCGAGCGCCTTGAACCACTCGTCGGTCCAGCCAGGGATCTGCGACACCAGTCCGCCCTCGACGAGGTTGTTCCAGGTGCCGGTCCACTTCTTCGAGCCGTCGTCGGCCAGGTTGATGCTGATGTTCTTGCCGTCGGTCTTGAACGGCTGACCGCCCGCCTGCCAGATCATGCTGGTGGTGAAGCCGGCGTCACCGGAGTCGTTGGTGATGTAGGCCTTCGGGTTCGCGGCGTGCAGCTTCTTCGCGGCGGCGACGTACTCGTCCCAGGTCTTCGGTACGGCGATGCCGTACTTGTCGAAGACCTCCTTGTTGTAGAAGAGCGCCATCGGCCCGGAGTCCTGCGGCAGTCCGTACAGACCGCTACCCGCGTGGACCGCCGACCAGGTGGACGCGGTGTACGCCGACTCGTACTGCGTGAAGCCGTACTGGTTCAGGTCGACCAGCGAACCGGGCAGCGCGAACTGGGGGAGCGCCTGGTACTCGATCTGGGCCACGTCCGGTGCGCCGGAGCCGGCCTTGATCGCGTTCTGCAGCTTGGTGTAGTGGTCGTTGCCGGTCCCGGCGTTGACGTAGTTCACCTTGACGTTCGGGTACTGCGCCATGAACGCCTTGACCTGGGCCTCCGCCGACGGCGTCCAGCTCCAGTACGTGATCTCGCCGCCCGCCTTCAGCGCCGCGTCGACCGCATCTGCAGAGCCTGTGGTCGCACTGCCGCTGCTGTCGGTCTTGGATCCGCCGCCGCACGCGGCCACCACGGCCAGCGCCGTCAGAGCGGCTCCGACGACCACCAGCCGCCGGATGCCTCGCCGATGTACCTTCATCTTGTTGCCTTTCACTTGACCGAGCCCGCAGACAGGCCGGACTGCCAGAACCGCTGGAGTAGAAGGAAGGCGATCACCAGAGGCACGATGGTCAGCAACGACCCCGTGATCACCAGGTTGTAGATGGGGCGGGCACCCACGCCGGTCGCCTGGTTGCTCCACTGGGTGAGGCCGACGGTGAGCGGGTACAGGTTGGGTTTGCTGAGCATGATCAGCGGCAGGAAGTAGTTGTTCCACGTCGACACCACCGCGAAAAGCAGCGTCGTAACGATGCCCGGGGCAAGCAATCGCAGCGCCACGGTGAAGAACGTCCGCACCTCGCCGGCACCGTCGATCCGGGCCGCCTCGAGCAGCTCATGAGGTACGGCGTCGGTCGCGTACACCCACATCAGGTACAGCCCGAACGGGCTCACCAGCGACGGGATGATGATCGCCCACACGGTGTTGGTCAGTCCCAGGTTCGAGAACATCAGGAACGTCGGTACGGCGAGCGCAGTACCGGGGACCGCGACCGCCCCGAGCAGTACGGCGAAGACCGCGCGCCGGCCAGCGAACTTGTACTTCGCGAGTCCGTAGCCGGCCGCTGTAGCAAGCAGCGTCGCACCGCCCGCGCCGACGACGACATACAGCACGGTGTTGCCGAGCCAGCGCAGGAAGATGCCGTCGTTGTAGGTCAGCGTGTCCTTGATGTTGCTGAAGAACGCGAAGCTCTTGCCGAACCACAGACCCGGTGTGGACAGCAGGTCGTCCTGAGTTTTGGTTGCGCTCAGCAACAACCAGAGCAGCGGGACGAGCGTGTAGATCAGGTACAGCACCATCGCGCCGGTCAGCAGCTTGGACCGCTTGGGACGCAGGGGAGAAGACAGGACGCTCACAGGGACTCCCGGGATCCGCGCAGCTGGACGACGTACGCGATGACCGCGGTGATGACGCCCATCACGATCGCGATCGTGGCCGAGTAGTTGAACTGCTGGCCGGCGAAGGACAGGTTGTAGGCGTACATGTTGGGCGTGTAGTACGTCGTGATCACGTTCGGCGCGAGTGTGCGCAGGATGTTCGGCTCGTTGAACAGCTGGAAGCTGCCGATGATCGAGAAGATCGTCGCGATCACGATCGCCCCGCGCAGCGCCGGCAGCTTGACCGCCCGGATCGTCCGGAACGTACCAGCCCCGTCGATCGCCGCTGCCTCGTAGAGCTCGCCCGGCACTGTGCGCAACGCCGAGTAGAAGATCAGCATGTTGTAGCCGACGAACTCCCAGGTGACGATGTTGGCGATCGACGGCAGCATCCAGCTCGCGCTCAACGGCTGGATCGCCGTCGTACCGAACAGGTCGTTGAGGTTCGCGGCCAGCCCGAAGTTGTCGCCGTAGATATAGCCCCACATCAGCACGGCGACCACGCCCGGGACGGCGTACGGCAGGAAGATCACGATCCGGAAGAAGCCGGACGCGTGCAGCCGGGCGCTGTCGATCGCGAGCGCGGCGAGCAGGGCCAGGATCAGCATGATCGGCACCTGGACGACCAGGAACACCGCGACCCGGCCGAACGCCTCCCAGAACTTCGGGTCCTGCAGCGCCTCGGTGTAGTTGTCCAGCCCGACGAAGACCCGGCCGCCGAAGAAGGCCTGGTTGCGGTACAGGCTCAGATAGATCGCGTACCCGATCGGCGCCAGGAACGTCAGCGCGAACACCGCCAGGAACGGACCGACGAAGATCCATCCTTTGCCGTCCTGCGACCCTCGCCGCCGGTTCCGGCCCGCCACGGCCGCCGGCCGCACTCGCTCGGCCACGGATTCTGCCATCTCCGTCGGCCTCCTCTCGCCCTCACGACGCCACCGATCGCGCTGCGACGCGCAAATGTTGACGTCAACATCGACGCGGCGACGGTAACGTGTTTACGTCAACATGTCTACACTGCGGACACGACCGAGGAGGCGGGGATGTCAGCGGAGGTATCACCGGGGAAACGACGGCGAGGTCCGTCGATGGCTGACGTCGCCCGGCTGGCAGGCGTCTCCGGGCAGACCGTTTCGCGCGTCGCGAACGATCGGCACAACGTCGACGCGGAGACCCGCGACCGGGTCCGGGCTGCGATGAACCAGCTCGGCTACCGGCCGAACAGTGCCGCCCGCGCGCTGCGGAACGGCGAGTACCGCAGCATCGGCGTGATCGTCTTCGAGCTCCACAGCTTCGGTACGACGCGCACGCTCGACGCGATCGCCACCGCGGCCACGATCCGCGGGTACTCGATCAACCTCGTCCCGGTGCTGGACGTCACCCAGAGCGCCGTGACGAATGCCTTCGGGCGGCTGGGGGAGCAGGCGGTCGACGGCGTGATCATCCTGATCGAGGCCCACACGCTCGACGCCGCCGGCGTACGGCTGCCGGAGGGGTTGTCGGTCGTGGTGGTCGACTCGAGCGCGCACTACGACTACCCGATCGTCGACACCGACCAGCGACAGGGCGCGCGGCTCGCGACCGAGCATCTGCTCGACCTGGGACACAAGACGGTGTGGCATCTCGGTGGGCCGCCGACGTCGTTCGCGGCGGACCGGCGCCGGCGCTCGTGGGAGCAGACGCTGATCGATCACGGCCGCGAGGTGCCGCCGGTTTTCGACGGCGATTGGTCGGCGACGTCGGGGTACGAGGCCGGTCGTCGGCTCGCTGAGGACGATCAGGTCACGGCTGTCTTCGTCGCGAACGACCAGATGGCGCTCGGTCTGCTGCGTGCGCTGTACGAGCGGGGGCGCGCGGTGCCTGACGACGTCAGTGTGGTCGGCTTCGACGACATGGAAGAGGCGGCCCATTTCTGGCCGCCTCTCACCACCGTCCGCCAGACCTTCACCGAGGTCGGCCGTCAGAGCGTCGACGCGCTGATCGCCGAGATCCACTCCGGCGAACATCACAACGCGCCGGTCGCCGTCCCGACCGAACTCATCATCCGCAAAAGCACCGCGGCGCCGTCACACCGCGACTAGCACCGACCGCATCAGGTCCGCGGTTTCGGTTGGAGTCTTGCCGACGCGTACTCCGGCGGCCTCGAGGGCCTCCTTCTTCGCGGCCGCCGTACCCGACGAGCCGGACACGATCGCGCCCGCGTGGCCCATCGTCTTACCCTCCGGCGCAGTGAAGCCCGCCACGTAACCGACGACCGGCTTGGTCACGTTCTCCTTGATGAACGCGGCCGCCCGCTCCTCGGCGTCACCACCGATCTCACCGATCATCACGATCGCGTCGGTGTCCGGGTCGTCCTGGAACGCCCTCAGCGCATCGATGTGCGTGGTCCCGATGATCGGGTCACCACCGATACCGATCGCCGACGAGAACCCGAAGTCCCGCAGCTCGTACATCATCTGGTACGTCAGCGTGCCCGACTTCGACACCAGACCGATCCGGCCCTGGCCGGCGATATCGGCGGGAATGATGCCGGCGTTCGCGCGGCCGGGGCTGATGATCCCCGGGCAGTTCGGACCGATCACCCGTGTCCCGTTGGCTTGCGCGTGCGCGAAGAACGCCGCGGTGTCCTGCACCGGGACGCCTTCCGTGATCACGACGACCAGCGGTACGCCGGCATCGACCGCCTCGATCACGGCGCCCTTCGTGAAACGCGGCGGCACGAACACCACCGACACATCCGCATCGGTCGCCTTCACCGCGTCGTAGCACGATCCGTACACCGGGATCGATCGCTTCGCGAAGTCGACCGACAGGCCGCCTTTGCCAGGTGTGACGCCGCCGACGATGTTGGTACCGGCGGCAAGCATCCGGCTGGTGTGCTTCTGTCCCTCGGAACCGGTCATTCCTTGCACGACGACCCGGCTCTTCTCGGTCAGGAAGATCGCCATCTCTACAGTCCTTTCTCCGCGGCGAGTTGGGCAGCTCGCGCCGCCGCACCGTCCATCGTGTCGACCACGGTCACCAGCGGATGGTTGGCCTTGGCAAGGATCTTGCGGCCCTCGTCGACGTTGTTGCCGTCCAGTCGCACGACCAACGGCTTGTCGGCCTGGTCGCCGAGCAGTTCGAGCGCCTGCACGATCCCGTTCGAGACCGCGTCGCAGGCAGTGATCCCGCCGAACACGTTCACGAACACGCTGCGGACCTGCTGGTCGGACAGGATGATCCCCAACCCGTTGGCCATCACCTCGGCCGAGGCGCCGCCGCCGATATCGAGGAAGTTCGCCGGCTTCACGCCGTACTGCTCACCGGCATAAGCGACGACGTCGAGCGTGGACATGACCAGGCCGGCGCCGTTGCCGATGATGCCGACCGAGCCGTCGAGCTTGACGTAGTTCAAGCCCTTCTCGAGCGCCGCTGCCTCCAGGGGATCGGCCGAGGCATGATCCTCGAACCTGGCGTGATCTGCGTGCCGGTACGCCGCGTTGTCGTCGAGCGTCACCTTGCCGTCGAGCGCCTCGAGCGAACCGTCGCCCAACCTCACCAGCGGGTTCACCTCAACCAGTGACGCGTCCTCGGCGACGAACACGTCCCACAACTTCCGTACGACGTCCTGTGCGCCGACCGGGAACCCTGCGGCCGCGACGATCTCCGCCGCCTTCGCGTCGTCGACACCGATCGCCGGGTCGATCGATACCTTCGCGATCGCGTCGGGGTTGGTGTGCGCGACCTCCTCGATCTCGACGCCGCCCTCGGTGCTCGCGATGCACAGGTACTCGCGGTTGGCGCGGTCGACCAGGAAAGAGAAGTAGTACTCGTCGGCGATGTCCGCGGCCGGGGCGAGCAGTACGCGGTGCACGGTGTGGCCCTTGATGTCCATCCCGAGGATCTCGCCCGCCTTCGCCACCGCCTCTTCGGGTGTCGCGGCAAGCTTCACGCCGCCGGCCTTACCGCGGCCGCCGGTCTTCACCTGGGCCTTCACCACCACCCGGCCGCCGAGCTCCGCGGCCGCCTCCGCCGCGTCGGCCGGATCCTCGATCACCCGGCCGAGCGTCACCGGGACGCCGTGCCGGGCGAAGAGTTCCTTGGCTTGGTACTCCATCAGGTCCACGTCCGCCTCCTTCGAGTGTGCAGACGACTGTATGCGGTATGCAATCTGGTCACAAGAGCCGGTCGCAACAGTTCAGGTCTGGACAGCCCGGGCGTGGAGGAGTACCACAGACTTCATACGGTATGCAGTAGTCAGGAGGCGATATGAATCACGTGATACCCACGCCCCGGGATGTGCGTGACGTCTACGGCCGGCGGTACCGGATCGGCGAGGATGCCCGGGAGCTGACCGGGCACTCGCGGCGCTGGCAACTCTGGGCGGCCTGGGCCTGCATGGTCGCGATCAGTCCGCTGCAGTACTCGTTCGGCACCGCCGCCCTGGGTTTCGACCGAGGCTGGGGTACGACGCAAACCCTGTGGCTGCTGGCGATCTTCGTCGCCTGCCAGGCGCTGGTCGCGATCCCGGCCGCGTGGATCCAGCGAGTACGCCGTGCCACGCCGACGCAGCTCGTTGTACTCGGCGGTGTGCTGGCCGCCATCGGTCTCGCAACACTCGCCCACGCGCACAGTTACGTCGCGGCGGTCTTCGGCTACGCACTCCTCGGCGGCATCGGCGCAGGTCTCGTGTACTCCGCTTGCATCACCACATCAGCACGCTGGTTCCCGGACCGGCGTACCGCGACGATCGGCTTCGTGACCGGTGGCTTCGCCGTCGGCGCCGTACCGAGTATCGCCCTGCTGACCGTCTGGGACGAGCGGATCGTCTTCGACCTGATCGCCGCGGTTGCCGTGCTGATCGTGCTCGTCGCCGGCGGACTGCTGAAGGATCCGCCGCGGTACTGGTGGCCCGCGGACCTCGACGCGCAGGCATGGGCTGTCGACCGGAAGCTGAACCGCAGCATCCCGAACAACGCGCCCGCGGCCCGGCACTACCGTCCCGCGGAGGCGATGAAGACCGGCGCGCTACCGCTGATGTGGTTGCTGCTAGCAATCAGTACGGCGCTGTCGCTGCTCGGCATCGGCTTCGTCGCGAGCTACGGAGCCGGCTTCAGCCTGAGCGTCGCGGCCACCGCTGCCGGGATGCTTGCTGCCGTCAACGGCCTCGGGCGGTCGTCGGCCGGCCATTTGTCCGATCGATTCGGCCGCCGGCGAGTGCTGGCCGCAGTACTCATGATCGAGGGCTTCGCGCACGTCGGTCTCGTGATCGCCGGCAACGGCTGGGCGTTCGTGGTCTGCGCGATGTTCGCCGGCCTCGGGGGTGGTGCCTTCTACGCGATCATGGCCAACCTCGTCCTCGAGTTCTTCGGCGAGAACAGCCTGCTCCAGAATCAGGCCATCCTGTACTCCGCAAAGGCCGTCGGCGGCCTGGTCGGCATCGGCGCCGCTGCGTCGTTGATCGCGGTGGTCGGCTACCGCCCACTCTTCCTGGGGGCCGGTCTGCTCGGCATCGTCACCGCGCTGAGCGTGCGACTACTCAAACAACCCGGACGCCCAGCCCTGTCTGTCCGCCGTCAACTCGGTACGCCGGTGTCAGGCGAGTGAACGGCTACGCGAAGGTCCAGCGCCCCGATCCGTGCGTGATGGAGCTGGTGTCCCGCCTGGCCCGAGAACCCTGGACCGACCGTCCTGCCTGTGTCCACCCAGTGTTGAGTTCGGTGGCGCGCGCCATACATGACCACAGCAGCTCAGCCGGCCGCCGGGACCTGCTGCCGCTCGCGCCTCAGTTCCTCGACACCGCGCGCCCCGGCTTCGAGCCGTCTGCTCGGCTGGTCGCGCTGTGCGTGTCGACCGCGCTGACCACCGGTGAGATCACGGGAGATGAGCAGCGCCGGCTGGCGGCCGCGCATCAGACCGCGATGCACTTGCTCGGCGCGGAGGAGCATGCGGCCGGCGCGGCCCGCTGGTGGTTGCGTGCCCTGGGCCACCGGAGCGAGGCGTTCTATCGCACCTTCGTCGCGACCGAGCAGGCCGCGGAAGCCGTCGCGGTCGCGGCCAGGACGGCGAACGACGTACGACTCAAGAGCCTGCTCAAGCTGTGCCTCGCGGCACAGCTCAAACCCACCTACTCGAGCTGATTCCTCAACGCCATAAGGGCTTTCTCCCAAAGCCAGGCTCCTCGACGCGAACTCTGGACAACCACCGTCGCGTGCGATAAGACTACGACTACACCATACGGTATGCAATCTACAGACCAAGCCGCACGACGGCCTTCCGAGGAGATGACTGCAGATGGCGCAGACAGTGTCGGAGACCCAGCCCGCCGCCCAAGTGAAGGAGCCGGAGACGATCTCCGGTGGTCACCTCGTCGCGAAGGCCTTGAAGGCCGAGGGGATCGACGTGATCTTCACGCTCTGCGGCGGTCACATCATCGACATCTACGACGGCTGCGTGGACGAGGGCATCGCCGTGGTCGACGTCCGGCACGAGCAGGTCGCCGCGCACGCCGCCGACGGCTACGCGCGAGTGACAGGCAAGCCCGGCTGCGCGGTCGTCACCGCCGGCCCGGGTACGACGGACGCCGTCACCGGTGTCGCGAACGCGTTCCGAGCCGAGAGCCCGATGTTGCTGATCGGCGGCCAGGGCGCGCTGAACCAGCACAAGATGGGGTCCCTGCAGGACCTGCCGCACGTCGACATGATGACGCCGATCACCAAGTTCGCCGCGACCGTGCCGCACACCGCGCGCGTCGCCGACATGGTGTCGATGGCGTTCCGCGAGTCCCTGAACGGCGCACCGGGCCCGTCCTTCCTGGAGATCCCGCGCGACATCCTGGACAACTCGGTCCCGGTCGAGTCCGCGACGGTCCCCGAGGCCGGCCACTATCGCGCGTCCACCAAGAGCATCGGCGACCCGGCGAGCATCGAGGCGCTGGCCGACCTGCTGGTGCGGGCCGAGAAGCCCGTCGTACTGCTCGGCACGCAGGTGTGGACCGCCCGTGGGAGCGATGCGGCGACCGAGTTCGTGCGGACCCTCGACGTACCGGCGTTCATGAACGGCGCCGCCCGCGGCACGCTGCCTCCCGGCGACCCGCACCACTTCCACCTCTCCCGGCGGTACGGGTTCAACAACGCCGACCTGATCCTGATCGTCGGGACGCCGTTCGACTTCCGGATGGGGTACGGGCGACGGTTGCCGAAGAGCGCGACCGTCGTACAGATCGACATGGACTACCGCACCGTCGGCAAGAACCGCGATATCGATCTCGGCCTGGTCGGCGACCCGGGCGCGATCCTTGCCGCGGTCACCCAGGCGGCGTCGGGCCGGCTGCAGAAGACGGATCGCAAGGGCTGGTTCGCGGAGCTGCGTGCCGAGGAGGAAGCGGCGTACCAGAAGCGACTGCCTCGGCAGCTGTCCGACGCGAACCCGATCCACCCGCTGCGGCTCGCGCACGAGATCAACGAGTTCCTCACCGAGGACTCGATCTACATCGGCGACGGCGGCGACATCGTCACGTTCTCCGGTGGCGTCGTCCAGCCCAAGTCACCCGGCCACTGGATGGACCCGGGACCGCTCGGCACGCTCGGCGTCGGCATCCCGTTCGTGCTTGCGGCGAAGTACGCGCGACCGGACAAGGAAGTCGTCGCGCTGTTCGGTGACGGCGCTTTCTCCTTGACCGGTTGGGACTTCGAGACGCTGGTGCGCTTCAACCTTCCGTTCGTCGGTGTCGTCGGCAACAACTCCTCGATGAACCAGATCCGCTACGGCCAGGAGGCGAAGTACGGCCACGACCGCGGCCGGATCGGCAACACCCTCGGCGACGTCAAGTACGACGAGTTCGCCCGGATGCTCGGCGGGTACGGCGAAGAGGTCCGCGACCCGAAGGACATCGGGCCGGCCATGCAGCGCGCCCGCGAATCGGGACTGCCCTCGCTGATCAACGTCTGGGTCGACCCGGACGCGTACGCCCCCGGAACCATGAACCAGACCATGTACAAGTAAGGGGACCCCAGCATGACCAAGGCCCTCGATGGTGTCCGTGTCCTCGACATGACCCATGTCCAGTCCGGACCGTCCTGCACCCAGATCCTTGCCTGGCTCGGCGCCGACGTGATCAAGCTCGAGGCACCGACCGGCGATATCACCCGTCAGCAGCTGCGCGACCTCCCGGACGTCGACAGCCTCTACTTCACGATGCTCAACTGCAACAAGCGCAGCATCACGCTGAACATGAAATCCGACCGGGGCAAGGAGATCTTCATCGACCTGGTGAAGAACGCCGACGTCCTGGTGGAGAACTTCGCTCCCGGCGCGATCGACCGGATGGGCTTCACCTGGGAGCGTCTCCAGGAGCTCAACCCCGGCCTGGTGTTCGCATCGATCAAGGGCTTCGGCCCGGGCCGGTACGAGAACTTCAAGGCCTACGAGGTCGTCGCCCAGGCGATGGGCGGCGCGATGAGTACGACGGGGTTCGAGGACGGACCGCCTACCGCGACCGGCGCGCAGATCGGCGACTCCGGCACCGGGATCCACCTCGTCGCCGGCATCCTCGCTGCACTGTTCCAGCGGACGCACACCGGCAAGGGCCAGCGGGTGACCGTGGCCATGCAGGAAGCCGTGCTGAACCTGACGCGAGTGAAGCTTCGTGATCAGCAGCGGCTGACGCACGGCCCGCTGCGCGAGTACCCGAACGACAACTTCGACAGCGAGGTACCGCGATCCGGGAACGCATCCGGCGGCGGGCAGCCCGGCTGGGCGCTTCGCTGCGCGCCCGGTGGGCCGAACGACTACATCTACGTGATCGTCCAGCCGCCGGGGTGGGCGCCGATCGCCAACCTGATCGGCAAGCCCGAGCTCGCCGAGGACCCGGACTGGGCGACGCCGGCCGCGCGGCTGGACAAGCTCGACAAGATGTTCGCGCTGATCGAGCAGTGGACCGAGCAGCACACGAAGTTCGAAGTGATGGACAAGCTCAACGCGCTGAACGTGCCGTGCGGGCCGATCATGTCCACGGCCGAGCTGATCGCGGACGAGACCCTCGCCGACCTCGGCGCGGTGGTCGAGGTGGAGCACCCGCAGCGCGGCGCGTTCAAGACCGTCGGCTGCCCGATCAAGCTGTCCGACTCGCCGGTCGAGGTGCAGACCTCACCGGGTCTCGGTGAGCACAACTCCGCCATCTACGGCTCGCTCGGTATCGACACCGGTGAGCTCGAGGAACTCAAAGCCGCCGGCGTGATCTGAAATGGAGTGCATGGCATGACCTATGACAAGGCAGCAGTCCGGACCATCCTCGACCAGGCTCTGGCGGACGGCCGCACCTCGCTGAGCGCGCCCGAGGCCAAGCAGGTCGCCGACGCGTACGGCATCCCGACCCCGGGCGAGGGACTGGCCACGACTGCCGAGGGCGCCGCCGGTCTCGCCGCCGAGATCGGGTTCCCCGTCGTACTGAAGATCGTCTCGCCGGACATCCTGCACAAGACCGAGGCCGGCGGCGTGGTGGTCGGCGTGGACAGCGCGGACGCGGCGCGCGATGCGTTCGACAAGATCCTCGCCAATGCGCGGGCCTACAAGGCCGACGCGGCGATCACCGGCGTACAGGTCCAGAAGATGCTGGTGACCGGCGGTGATGTGCAGGAGGTCATCGTCGGTGCGGTCACCGATCCGACGTTCGGCAAGGTGGTCGCGTTCGGGCTCGGCGGCGTACTCGTCGAGGTGCTCAAGGACGTCACCTTCCGGCTTGCGCCGCTGACCGCCGACGAGGCGCGGGCGATGGTCGACGGTATCGATGCGCACGAGATGCTCGAAGGCGTCCGGGGCGCGCGGCCGGTCGACAAGGACGCGGTGGGTGATCTGATCAAGCGGTTGTCGGATCTCGTGACTGACTTCCCGCAGTTCGCCGAGGTCGACCTGAACCCGGTGCTCGCCGGGCCGGACGGCGCCACCGCGGTGGACTTCCGGATCATCGTGGACGCCGAGGCCGGGAAGCCGGTCGAGCGGTTCAGCCAGGAGGAGATCCTGACCGCGATGACGCGGATCATGCGGCCGCGCGCGGTAGCCGTGATCGGGGCGTCCAACGAGGACGGCAAGATCGGCAACTCGGTGATGAAGAACCTGGTCAACGGCGGGTACGCCGGAGACATCTACCCGATCAACCCGCGCGGCGGGGAGGTACTCGGGCGGAAGGCCTTCCCCAGCATCTTGGACGTGCCGGGTGACGTCGATGTCGCGGTCTTCGCCGTACCGGCCAAGTTCGTTGCCGGGGCGCTCGAGCAGTGCGGGCAGAAGGGTGTGGCGGGCGCGATCCTGATCCCGTCCGGGTTCGCCGAGACCGGCGAGCAGGAGCTCCAGGACGAGGTCGTCGCGATCGCCCGTGAACACAATGTCCGCATCCTGGGACCGAACATCTACGGCTACTACTACCTGCCGGAGAGCCTGTGCGCGACATTCTGTACGCCGTACGACGTGTGCGGGTCCGTTGCCCTGTCGTCGCAGTCGGGCGGGATCGGGATGGCGATCCTCGGGTTCAGCCGGTCCAGCCGGATGGGGGTCTCCGCGATCGTTGGGGTAGGCAACAAGGCCGACATCGACGAGGATGACCTCCTGACCTTCTTCGAGAGCGATGACAACACCAACCTGATCGCCATGCATCTTGAGGATTTGAAGGACGGCCGGGCGTTCGCCGAGACGGCGGCCCGGGTGTCCAAGAAGAAGCCGGTCGTCGTGCTGAAGGCCGGCCGGACGTCCATGGGCGCGCGGGCGGCCAGCTCGCACACCGGCGCCCTGGCCGGCGACGACAAGGTGTACGACGACATCCTGCGCCAGAGCGGCGTCGTACGGGCGCCGGGGCTGAACGAGATGCTCCAGTACGCCCGCGGCATCCCGCTGCTGCCGACGCCGAAGGGCGAGAACGTCGTCATCATCACCGGCGCGGGCGGTTCCGGCGTACTGCTGTCGGATGCTTGTGTCGACAACGGGCTCACGTTGATGGACATCCCTGCCGATCTGGATGCGGCGTTCCGGAAGTTCATCCCGCCGTTCGGTGCCGCCGGCAACCCGGTGGACATCACGGGTGGCGAGCCGCCGTCGACGTACCGGAACACGGTCGCGCTCGGGCTGTCCGACGAGCGCATCCACGCGCTGATCCTGGGCTACTGGCACACGATCGTGACACCGCCGATGGTGTTCGCTCGCCTGGTCGCCGAGGTGGTCGAGGAGTTCCGGGCCAAGGGCATCGACAAGCCGGTGGTTGCCTCGCTGTCCGGTGACGTCGAGGTCGAGGAAGCGTCGCAGTACCTGTTCGACCACGGCGTGGTCGCGTACCCGTACACCACCGAGACACCTGTGCAGGTGCTCGGTGCGAAGTATCGCTGGGCCCGGAACGCCGGGCCGCTCGGCCAGAGTTGATCTCTTGATTGGAGGAAGCAGTCTGCGGGGGAGTTGGTAGTCAGCTAGTTGGCGTCGAACTTAGGAGTCCGCCTTGGACGTCACGAGCAAGACCTCAGAAGTGCCCGAAGAGCCGGCCGCCGCGGTCCCTGCGACCGAGAAGGTCTGGAAAGCGGGCAGGCTCGAACCGATGCCGATCCGGAAACTTCCGGACGCACCGCCCTCCATCCACATCCTCGGTCCGACCGTCTTCCTGGTCGCACTGGGAGTGGGGATGGGGGAGTCGTACATGTGGCCCCGGCTCGTCCTGGTGTTCGGGCCGGATATCCGCTGGTTGTTCATGGTCGGTGTCACGCTGCAGGCGTTCGTGCTGCTGGAGATGGCGCGGTACGCGATGGCCACCGGGGAGAGCATCTTCTTCGGTGCGGCACGGATCTTCAAACCGATGATGTGGTTCTTCTACGTCGCCGCGATCCTGATCTATATGTGGCCGGGCCATCTGTCGGCCGGCGCGGCCGCGTTCGAAGAGATCACTGGCATACCTTGGCAGGTCACCGCGTGCGTGGCTCTGGTGTTCGTCGGTGTGCTGTTCAGTCTGTTGTCGGTGATCTACAACTTCCTCGAGAAACTCCTGGGTCTGCTGATCGGCTTACTGGTGGTCGGTACGTCGGTCATCGCGGCGATTGTCGGCAACTGGGACGACCTCTCGCAGACGCTGCAGGGGATGTTCGCGTTCGGGTACTTCCCGGACAAGGCGATGACGTCGGCCTGGTTCCCGATCGTGGTCGGCTCGATCGCGTTCGCGGGGCCGTCCGGGATGCAGCAGATGTGGTACACGCTTCAGCTGCGGGACAGCGGTGCGGGTATGGGTGCGCACATTCCCAAGATCCGTGGTCTGCGGTCCGCGGGCGAGGCGGAGTCGATGCCGTCGCGTGGGTTCATGTTCGACACCGAGGACCCGGCGGAGATGGCGAAGTGGAAGGGGTGGCGCAAGTGGGTGACGTTCGACGCGCTGCTGCTCTTCTGGGGTATCACGATGCTGGTGACGATCTCGTTCACCGTGCTGGCCATGTCGGCGGCCCGGGAGAATCCGAACGTCGCCTCGCTGATCGAAGGCGGTGACCGGGAGGCGGCGCTGAAGGCGATGTCGGACGCGTTCGCGGCGGCTGGGTCGCCGGTGCTGGGGACGTTGTTCTTCGCCTTCATCGCGCTGATCGGGTTGAACGCGACGCTCGGGTTGTTCGACTCGTTCTCACGCGGGCAGGCGGACATGACGTACTACTTCGTACCGGGCGCCAAACGGTTCTCGATGTCGCGGTTGTACGCCGGGTTCCTGTGGGGCGTGATCCTGTTCGGCATCCTGATCCTGCTCTTCGGGCCGGCCGACGGACCGGCGGGGATCCTGGACATCCTCGCGTTCTTGTCCACGTTTGCGATGGGTGCCTATTGCATCGTGTTGCTGCTGACCAACAACATGCTGCTGCCGAAGAAGATCCGGCCCGGGCCGGTGCGGAACGTGATCATCGGGTTCGGAGCAGTGTTCTATCTCGGGATGCTGTTCTACTGCCTGGTCCGCTTCGGCGTGGTCGTGGACTGACATGGCCTCGTATAAGCAGTTGGCCGAGTACTCGGTGCCTGCTGCGTCGGTTGGCGCGGCGGCGGGTTTGATTGCCGGAGGGTTGGCCGGGTTCGCCGGCCAGCCCCTCGGCTGGGCGGTGATGACGGGGCTCGGCCTCGGCGTACCGCTGGTTCTGTTCGGTGCGGGGTACGCCGTACTCGCGGCGCTGGGGAAGGTCCCGGCCGGGGTGTTTGCGCCGGCGGCGGTGTATTGGGCTGTTGCCTTTCCGCTGTCGTTGCTGGTGCATGCGGTGGTGACTTCGTGGGTGATCACCGGTACGCCGGGGTTGCCGCCGGAGGTGGGCAAGTTCCTCGCGTTCCGGGCGCTGGTGAGCATGGGGTTCGCGATCGGGTTCCTCTGGATGCACGAGCAGATCGGACGGCTGTGGTGGCCCCGCATCCTGGACCACAACCAGTACGCACGCCGGACCGTCGAGGCCTACTCCCACCTGGCCGCGGCGCTGGAAGCCCGTAAGGCGGCCACCGGGCGAGGCCGGAAGAAACGGGTCGCCTGAGGTTGCCGACGGATTGCGGCGGGAGGACAGGGGCTGTCCTCCCGCCGCGTTTTCTTGGAGTGGTACTCGGTGATACCGTATAGTGGTACTCCGTGATACGGAGTACCGGGAGGCTGGCTCGCGATGGATGACCTGACGGAGATGTTGAAGGGCACGTTGGAGGGTTGTGTGCTCGAGATCATCGGCCGTGAGGAGACCTATGGGTACGTCATCACGCGTCAGCTGAACGAACTCGGCTTCTCCGATGTCATCGAGGGGACGGTTTACACGATCCTGCTGCGGCTGGAGCGGAACGGGTTGGTGCAGGTGGCGAAGCGGCCGTCGGGGATGGGGCCGCCGCGGAAGTTTTATTCGCTCAACGACGCGGGGCGCGCGGAGCTCGGGAAGTTCTGGGCGAAATGGGAGTACTTGTCATCCCGAATCGACAAACTCAAGGAGGGTGGGAGATGAGTTTCTGGGACACCATCACCGGCAACGATCTCACCAGGGAATACAAAGCGTTCGAAGTCCGGGCCGCAGCATTGCCGGCTGACTATCGCGCCGCCTGGGAGCAGATCAAGGCGTACCTGTCGCCGTACTCGGGCTTCACAGGTCGCAACCTGATGCCGATTCTCGACAGCGCCCTTGGCCTGCTCGAGGAAACGGCGGCTGACGGACAAAGCATCGACGACGTACTGGGTGACGACATCCCCGGCTTCTGTACGGCGCTCGCCGGCGGAGAAGGCGCTCGCACCTATCGCGACCGGTGGCGCGAGCAGCTGAATCGCAACGTCGCAAGGAAACTCGGCCGGTTAGGAGACTGACGTGGGCATCCAGGACATCATCGAAGGCAAGAAGCAATGGCGAGCGCACCTGGCCCGGGTCAAGGCGCTTCCGCCGGACTATCAGATCGTCTACAAGGAGATCCAGAAATATCTGTTCAAGGTCGGCCCCACCGACCTGACCGAGGGAAATCTGCTCTCCGGAATCGTCGACTTCTTCGAGGAAGGCGTCGCAGCAGGCAAGGGTGTCATCGAACTCATCGGCACCGACGTGGCTGCATTCTGCGACGACCTGATCAAAGACTCCCGCACCTACGCCGAAATCTACCAGGAATCCATCACCAAGAAGACCAAGAATTAGTTGGTCGTGCGGCGACGGCGGCGGGGAGTGGTGTCCGGTTCGGGGGTTTCGACGGGCTCGGCGCCGGCCTGGAGGTCGTGGTAGGCCTTGCGGGTGTGTTCGGTGTGCTCGCGCATGATCTGGGCGGCCTTGTCCTCGTCGCCTTCGCTGATGGCTTTGACGAGGCGGTTGTGTTCACGCCATGAGGCCGCACCGCGGACCGGGGCGACCGGCGTGTAGTACCAGCGGACCCGACGGTCGACCTGGGCGGCGAAGTCGACCAGGAAACGGTTGCCGGACATTTCGGTGATGAGGCTGTGGAGCTCACCGTTCGTGCGGACGGTGCCGTCGATGTCGCCGGACTCCTGGTACGCCGTACCGACCTTGCAGAGCTCGCGCAGCCGAGCCACATCCTCCTTCGTGGCGTGACGCGCGGCGAGGCGGGCAGATTCGGACTCGAGTGCAGCGCGTGCCGCCAGCAACTGGTCGACCTCGTCCTCGGCCGGCACATGCACCATCGCGCCGAAACCGGGGCGCAGGTCCACCCAGCCCTCGTTGTTCAGGCGCTGCAGGGCCTCGCGCACCGGCTGCCGGGAGACGCCCAGCAGGCCGGCCAGCTCGACCTCGACCAGGTGCCGGCCGCGCTCGAGGGTGCCGTCGATGATCATCTCGGTCAGGGCCTCGTAGACCGACTCCCGCAACGGCGTCGGCCGCTTGACGTGCCGCACCCCGGCCGGTTCCGCGCCCGCCCCTGGCCCTGCGCTGATCGTCGTCATGAGATCCCTTCCGGAAAACAGCACGGCACTTGGTAGACAGTCTACCAAGTGCCGTGCGTGACATATAGCCGCCGCCCCGGCCTCAGGCGGCCGACTCGTCCGCCTGTCGGTGGTCGTCGTGCGCGGCGGGCACCTCGCCGGTGAGCTTGGCGAGCTCGGCGTCCAGATCGAGCGGGTTGGACAGCTCCTGCTGCAGCTCCGGGGCATCCGGGAACTGCGGGCGAGCCGCCAGAGCGCCGAACCTACGTGTGAAGATCATTTCTACCCCTTCTTGAATTCTGGCTTCTGTATACATTCAACCAGGTGTACTCACCGGTTATGCCCGCGTCTCACGTGATCCGGCTTACATCCGGGTCGAGTACGAATGCGCTCCGGCGCCGGCCAGTTGCCCGCCGTCGACGATCAGGTACTCGTCGCGGATCGGCATACCGGCCAGCCACGATTCCAGGATCTCCCGGGTGCCCGCGGCGTACCGGGTCTGCGCGGACAGCGACGAGCCGGAGATGTGCGGCGTCATCCCGTGGTGCGGCATGGTCCGCCACGGATGGTCGGCCGGCGCGGGCTGCGGGTACCAGACATCGCCGGCGTACCCGGCCAGCTGACCGCTCTCCAGCGCCCGGACGATCGCGTCCCGGTCGGCGATCTTGGCCCGCGCCGTGTTGATCAGGTACGTCCCGCGCTTCATTGTCCCGAGCAACTTGTCGCCGAACAGCCCTTCGGTCTCCGGGTGCAGCGGCGCGTTGATCGTCACCACGTCGCAGTGCGGCACCATGTCGGCCGCGCTCGGGTGGAAGGTCAGCCCCAGTTCCCGCTCGACCGACTCCGGCAGGCGATGCCGGTCGGTGTAGTGCAGCTTCACGTCGAACGGCGCCAGCCGACGCAGTACTGCGGTCCCGATCCGGCCGGCCGCGACCGTGCCGACGTGCATGCCCTCGAGGTCGTACGAGCGCGCCACACAGTCGGCGATGTTCCAGCCGCCATCCCATACGGTTTGGTATGCCGGGAGGTAGTTGCGCACCAGCCCGAGGATCATCATCACCACGTGCTCGGCGACGCTGATGCTGTTCGAATAGGTGACCTCGGCAACGGTCATGCCGTGCTTGATCGCCGCGTCCAGGTCGACGTGGTCGGAGCCGATGCCGGCCGTGATCGCGAGCTTCAGCTTCGGCGCCTTCGCGATCCGCTCAGCGGTCAGGTACGCGGGCCAGAACGGTTGCGAGATCACCACATCGGCGTCGGGCAGCTCACGATCGAGCACCGAGTCCACGCCCTCCTTGTCGGACGTGACGACCAGCGTGTGGCCCTGGCTCTCGAGGAATGCACGCAGCCCGAGCTCACCGGACACACTGCCGAGCAGTGTGCCCGGCGTGAAGTCGATGGCCTTCGGCGAGGGCGCCGTCTGGCCGCCGGGATAGCCGTCGATCGTCGGGATGTCGTTCCGGGCGTACGACGTCGGGTAGCCCGCCGCCGGGTCGTCGTACAGGACACAGACAATCTTCGCCATGATGGGAATCTCCTTGTTCTGAAGGGATTTCCACCATCGCGGTGTCATGGTCCGACGGTCAAAGACTTGCTCGCTATGTCGAGATAGCCGGAATCCATCAAATGCACGTCGAGTAGATCGTCGAGAGCTTTGTGTACGCCGGCCTGCCGCGCCACGTCGAGCAGCGCCCGCGCGAGAACGGGCTCGGGACTGCGCGCCGCGATCACCAGCCCGACCCGCGGCCCGTGCGCCGGACCCTTGAGCGGTACGACGCGCATCCCGTCCGGTACGCCGAACATGTGCAACCAGGCGTGCGAGATCACGGTGGACCAGTGGCTGCCGTGCAGGTGGCTGTACAACCCGGAGACGGTGTCGCTCTCGATCGCCGGCGTCGCGGTCACGCCGTCGTCGGTGAAGTACCCGTTCATGATCCGCCGGTTGCGCATCTCAGGGGAGAGCAGGCAGAGCGGAAGCTCGGCGACCTCCGCCCACGTGGCGACAGGCTGGTCGGCAAGCTTGGTGTGGGTCGGCGTCAGCAACAGGTAGCGCTCTTCGTACAGCGGCGTCTTGCGTACCTGGCCGAGCGTGTCGTCGTCGAGATACGTCATCGCGACATCCAGATCGAATTCCGCGAGCTTCTGCGTGATGTCCCGCGACGAGAGCGATTCAAGTGTCACTCGAGCATTGGTATGCCGCGCGCAGAAAGGTGTCGTGAGCAACGAAACCACGGGCATCGCAGTCGGGATCGCGCCGAGCCGGAGCGTGCCGTTGAGCCCGCCGCGCATCACCGACAACTCGTGTCGGAGCGCGTCCTGCTCGGACAGGATGCGCTGTGCCCAGAGCAGCACCCGCTCGCCCTCGGGCGTCAGGCCCTCGAACCGCCGGCCGCGCCGCACGATCGGTACGTCGAGCTCCTGCTCGAGCTTACGGATCGCGGCCGACAGGGACGGCTGGGAGACGTAACAGGCTTCCGCCGCCCGGGCGAAATGCTTCTCGCGGGCGAGGGCGACGAGGTACTCCAGCTGGCGGAGCAGCATCAGCGAACCCGGAATGGTGTGCAGTCGCCTGTATACATAATCCAACTGTAGTGAGGTGCGCCGTCGCCCGGAAGATCTCGGCGTGTTGTGATGTGGATCACAGAGTGTCTTTCCGGCGCGGATCCGTTCGACGGATGGGCAGAGATCTCTCTGGCAAAGGAGCTGTGATGCAGAAGGTGGTTTCCAAGGACGGCACCGAGCTGGCGTACGACGTGTACGGCAGTGGGCCGGTCCTGGTGCTGGTCGCGGGCGGGTTCACCGAGCGCTCGCGGTACGTCGACGACGCCAAGGCGCTGTCGTCGGCATTCACCGTGGTGAACTACGACCGGCGTGGTCGCGGCGACTCCGGCGACACTCTGCCGTACGCCGTGGAGCGTGAATGGGAGGACCTGGAGGCGATCCGCTCGGCGACGGGTGCGCAGTACGCCTGTGCGTACTCGTCCGGGTCGATGGTGCTGCTGCAGGCCGGGCTGCCGTTCGAGAAGCAGGCGGTGCTGGAGCCGCCGTTCCGGGTCGAAGGCGCCCCGCCGGTGCCGGAGCGGTACGTCGAGCGGCTGCAGGAGTTCGTCGACGCCGGGAACCCTGGTGGGGCGGCTGAGCTGTTCATGGTCGAGGCAGTCGGCCAGCCGAAGGAGGCGGTCGACCAGATCCGGCAGACGCCGATGTGGGCCGGCATGGAGGCGATCGCGCACACCCTCGTGTACGACGGCCTGCAGATGGGCGACAGCGCCGTACCGCATGAGCTGTTGGCGTCGGTCGACGTACCGACGCTGGCGATGTTCAGCAACGCTAGTCCGGACTGGTTGAAGGAGGCGGCACGGCAGGCGGCTGAGACGCTCCCGCATGGATCGCTGGAGGGGCAGGACGGAACGTTCCACACGCTGCCGCCGGAGACCATGGCCCGGGTGCTGACGGGCTACTTCCTGAGCGCGTGAACTGGTCGGCCGGGGGTTGCCCGGTCCAGTAGGCGTTTGAGGCGTGGTGCGAGCGGCCGCTCGACGCCGTAGTGCAATGCGGCCGCAAGGCCGATCATCAGCAGCATCGTGGCGGCGACCAGGAGGACGTGGTTCACCTGGTCGCCGAGGCGCTCGAAGATGATGAAGCCGATATGTGGGCCAGCATGATCGCGAAGATCGCGATGATGATCGCGTTGCGCCGTACCGATGGATCAGGCAGAGGGCCGTGCCGGCGATGAAGCAGTGCGAGAACTGGGTGTTGAGTACCAGATCAGTTGCGTGCGGCAACAGTCCGATCTCGAAGACGAAGGTCGAGCCGAGCCAGGCCCAGAGGAAGATCGTCAGATTCGCCAGGTACTCCGGAAGCGAGACCGGGAATCGCCCTTGGCTGAAGGCAACGGACACAGATCGACGCCGAGATACCCGTAGCGCGCGACGACAGCAACCTGTGGGAAGCGCATCGCCGACGTGCCATCGCGGCAGGTGCTTGCGATCGTCAGTCCACGGCACGATTCGGTCGTGCGACCTGCGGATGACGTCAGGTCGGCAGGCGCATCGGCATCAGGATGTAGGCGGAATCTGGTGTGGGTGCGTCGTCGGGGGAGCGGAGGCCGGTCAGGTTGGCCGGCTTGGTCGTCTGGGTGAAGGCGAAGTGTGCGATCGGCGTACCGAGTGAGGCGAGTCCGTCGAGCAGGTAGCCGGCGTTGAAGCCGGTCACCACCGGCTCGCCGGTCAGCGTGACCTCGACGGACTCCGACGCCTGAGCCTCCTCACCGTTGCCTGCGTCAAGCGTCGCCAGACCGTCCGCGAACGTGAGCCGCACCGGCGCCGACCGCTCTGCCACCAGCGCGACTCGCTTGACCGCCTCGACGAGCGCGGCGGTGTCCACGGTGACTGTGCTGGTGATCGCGTTCTCCGACGGGATCAGGCTGCGCACCCTGGGGAACTCGCCGTCGATCAGCCGGCTGGTCGCATGCCGGCCGCCGCCTTCGAACCCGATCAACCCGTCCCCTGTGCGGGTCGAACCGAGCGCAAGCGTGAGCTCATGATCTGCCATCGCCTTCGCCACGTCGGCGAGCAGCCTCGCCGGGACCAGCGCGTTGGCCTCGACGCCGGCATCGATCGGCTGCCACGGGAACGACCGCAGCGCCAACCGGTATCGGTCGGTGGCGAGCAAGGAGATCGTCGATCCACGGATCTCCAGCCGGATCCCCGTGAACACCGGCAGCGTGTCATCCCGACCAGCTGCGCTCACCACCTGCGAGACGGCCCGCGAGAACACCTCTCCGTCGACCACTCCGCTTGCCTGCGGAATCACCGGCAGCGGCGGATACTCATCGAGCGGCAGCGTGTGCAACATGAACCGGGCCGCGCCGCTACTCACCTGGACCCGAGCCGCCTCACCGCTCAGATCCACGGAGTCCCGCGGCATGCTCTTGCAGATGTCCGAGAGCAGCCGACCGGAGACCAGCACCCGTCCCTCGTCGGCCACCTCCGCCGGCACACTCACCCGTGCCGAACTCTCGTAATCGAACCCGGACAACGTCACCTGCCCGTCGGCCGCCTCCACCACCATCCCGGCCAGGATCGGCACACTCGGCCGGCTGGGCAACCCGCGCGCCACCCATCCAACCGCCTCGGCCAGCACCTCACGCCCGACTCGCACCTTCATGCCGCACTCCTCCCCATCTCGAAGTACGACTCAATCAGCAGCCACCGACAATTCCTGTTCAGGCACGACGTCCGGGTCCATGCTGGTGCCATGGGCGCTGCATTCCGGGTGTCCTCTCTGGGGTGGGGGCTTCTTCTTCTGGTCGTTGGCGGATGTTCGGGCGGGGCCGACCCGGCACCTGCCGGACCGGCCACTGTCTCGGTGAGCCCGACGCGTACGGCGAGTTATTCCGCGCGGACTCAGACCGTCATCGCGATCGAGAACGCGGACGGGCTGACCGCGGCGGGTGGAGCGCTCTGGGTGAAGACCGACGACGGGCGTGTCGTACGGATCGATCCGGCGACCAACCGGACCACCGGGGAGCTCAAGCTCGATACGAACTCCGACCCGAGCGACTACTGCCAGGGCATCGGGACGGACCAGGCGGCCGTCTGGGCGTGCGCAACGACCGACCAGGGGACGGATGTCGTCAAGATCGATCCGGCGAGCAGGCGGATCGTACGGCGGGTTGCCGTGGGGAAGGTGTTCGACCAGCTGGCCTTGCCGTCGACGGCGCGCGGGTTGTGGGTGCTGAGCGGGTCCGACGTGAACCTTGTCGACCAGGTGACCGGGCGAGTGACGAAGTACCCGCTCGGCGTGCGCTGTCTTCAGTTGGCTGCTGCCGGGGAGGTGGTCGTCGCAACCTCGTCGACCGAGAATGCCGTGATCGCGCTCGATGCCGGCAACGGGTCTGTGATCGCGCGTACGACGTTGCCGGCGCCGCGGCTCGCGGCCGTCAGTGGGTCCGACATCTGGGTCGACACCAGCGACGGCCTGGTCCGGCTGTCGCGGGGGTTGAGCGTCAAGGCGAAGTACCCCAGCCTCGGCGCCGGAGTGGGAGGCGATCTGGTCGCCACGCCAGACGCTGTCTGGCTGCGGGCCGGCAACGGCATCATCACCCGGCTGGATCCGTCGACCGGCCAGGCTGTCGAGCAGGTCGCCCCGGACGGCCAGCAGATCACCGCAGGCAGCATGCTGATCGCGTACGACAGCATCTGGACGACGTCCGGCGACGAGGGGACTCTGACCCGGCTGCGGCTCAACTGAAGCAGATGCGTGCCACGTTGTTTGCCTGAGCCCGCGTGAGCACCTCAGCGGACAGAGCCCCGGGTACGACGTACCCCGGGTCCTCAGCGGCCTTTGCGACCAGGTCGGGCCATCTCTGGCAGTGCGTTGCCATGCTGCCTGTCCGTACGACGCGACCGCGGGCCCATTGGCCGGAGCGCGCCACATCGCCGGGGACGTCGAGCAGGATGAGGTGCAAGGGCAGTCCGGCCCGACGCGCCCGCCAGCCGAGCAGTCGGCGTACCCAAGGCCTGGTCGCGCAGTCGTGCACGACCAGCGGGCCCCGACCCGGGCGCATGGCCGTCAGCACACGCACGTAGTAGGCGAGGTGCAGGAGAGGGCGCCACCACGCATATGGCACCCGACCCAGAACGCGCATCCAGCGAGCCCGCAAGCGCTCCGAGTCGAACACGCGTACGCCGCCGTGATCCGCGCCGACCGGGTAGAGCCGCCGGAGCAGAGTGGTCTTCCCGGCGCCGGGGATGCCCGCCAGGATCACGAGGGCGTCCGCGGCGTACCGCAGGTCCCGTAGACCGTTCGTCGTATGAAGGACGCTCACAACTCCTGAAGCCACCACACCGGCCTTTCCGTCACCTGGCAGTACAGATAAGACGAACCAGCCCACACCACCGCTCCGTGAGAACACTGAGAAGTGCTTAGGAAGTCGCTGAGGGAATCTCTGCCGGTGCGATCCTGTTGTCCGCAGCAGGCCGAGCGTCGGGAGGACGAGATGCAGTTCCTGGTCACGATGACCACGCAGGTTCCGGAGGGCGTGACGGAGGCGGAGGTCGACGAGGTGCGTGGCCGAGAGGCGGCTCACTCGCGTGAGCTCGCCGCAGCGGGCCAGCTGCTTCGGCTGTGGCGGCCGCCGCTGGAACCTGGCGAGTGGCGCACCTTTGGTCTGTTCGAGGCTGAGGACGCCGAGCAGTTGGAGGAGGTGCTGGCTTCGATGCCCCTCCGCATCTGGCGCCATGACGACGTCATGCCGCTCACCGCGCATCCGAATGACCCCAAGACGCCGACTCCGTTGCGCGCCGATGCAACGGAGTACTTCACCATCTTCAAATTGACGATCCCGGAAGGTACTCCGTCCGAGCTGGCCGACGAGAAGGTTGCCGGCGAGGCCCGGCGCACCCGTGAACTCGCCGCCGAGGGCAAGCTCGTCCGTCTCTGGAGGCGCGGTGACGGCCCCGCTCTGGGACTGTGGCAAGCCGGTAGCGACGAGGAGTTGGCGACGCTCCTCGAGTCGCTTCCGCTGTCGGACTGGCTCGAGACCGAGGTCGTCCCGCTGACCGTCCACCCGAGTGATCCGGCGCACGCAGCAGCCTGATCTGCGGCGGAAATGGCGCGCCCGGCAGGATTCGAACCTGCGACCCACAGATTAGAAGTCTGTCGCTCTATCCAGCTGAGCTACGGGCGCGTGGCAGGGAAGAGTCTCTCAGATCGGCGGGTGATCCCGCCTCTGGGTTCCTGATCGGCGCGGTTCGAGCGGGGACGAAGTACAGGGTTGTCGTTCCATCCCGGTAACGCTGAGTGGGTGGTCCTGCCGGTTGATCGGCACCCCAACTAGGCTTCGGGGCATGAGTCACCCCTCACCAGGCCCGGCAGGCACGCCGCAACCCGCGGCGGGGTCGGCGTACTCGCCCGGCGGACCGTACCCGCAGCCGAACATGCTCGGCAGCCATCCGGTCCCCGGCCAGCGCCGCAACCAGGGCGTCCTGATCGGCATCGTGATCGCGGTGGTGTTCGCGATCGCGGGTCTGGTGATCTTCGGCATCGTGGCCAAGTCGACCGGTGCGGGCGGCTTCACCTGGGGTCTGATCTTCGCGTTCGTCCCGGTCATCCCGGTCATCGCGCTCTATCTCTGGCTGGACCGGTACGAGCCGGAGCCGACGAGGTACATCGTCTTCGCGCTCTGCTGGGGCGCCTTCATCGCCACGCTGGCCGCCATCTTCATCAACACCGAGGTGTCGCACCGGCTGGCCGAGACCGGCGTCGGCGGCGACCGGTCCGCGGTCTTCGTCGCCCCGCCGGTGGAGGAGTTCGCCAAGGGCTCCGTGATCCTGCTGCTGGCGCTGGTACGCCGCAAGGAGTTCGACGGCATCATCGACGGCCTCGTGTACGCCGGGATGGTGGGCGTCGGCTTCGCCTTCACCGAGAACATCCTGTACTACGGCCGCGTGTTCAACACGCTGTCCGAGGAGGCCGGCAGCGATGCCGGTCTGCGCGGTGCGTTCGCACTGTTCATCATCCGCGGCGTGATCTCGCCGTTCGCGCATCCACTCTTCACGTCGTTCACCGCGATCGGGATCGGCGTCGCGATACGCCACCGAAGTACCGTGGTCCGTTTTCTCGCGCCGGTCGTCGGGTACCTGGCTGCGGTACTGGCGCACGCCTCCTGGAACGCATCCGCGAGCTGGGCCGGTGGCGGGGGCTTCATCGTCGCTTACCTGTGTCTGATGGTGCCGCTGTTCATCTGCCTGGTCGTCTTCGCGCTCGTGATGCGATCACGGGAGGGACAGATGATCGCGTCCCGGTTGTACGACTATGTGCGGTTCGGATGGCTGGTTCCACAAGACGTTCCACTGATAGCCACGCTGCGAGGGCGCAAGGCGCTGCGGCAGAACGCGCGGCGGTACGGGCCCCAGGCGGAAGCGGCCGCGAAGGCGTTCCAGCACAACGCGACCGAGCTGGCGTACCTGCGGGACAAGATCGTGCGCCAGGTGATCGGGCCGGATGCACTACAAACGGAGAAGCAGCTGCTGGACGAGCTGCGGGAGCGGAGGCCGAGCGTGCCGTTCCCTCCGATGCCTGCGTTCGCACAGGCGGCTCCGCAGTACGCCGGGGGCGCCTTCCCGCCTGGTGCTCCGGGGATGCCGATGGGGCAGATGGGTCCGGGAGCTCCGATGGGTCCGGGTGGTCCGATGGGGCAGGCTCCGATCGGGCCGGGTGGTCAAATGGGGCCTGGCGGGGCCGGGCAGGTGTCCGGTGGTCCGGGTCCTGGGGTGCCGGGGGGTGGCGCCGGGGAAGGCGCATACCCGCGGCCGCAGGACGGTTATCCGCCCGCTCAGCCGGGGTATCCGTCGGGGCAACCCGGTTACCCAGCCGGTCAGTCCGGTTACCCACCGGGACCCCCCGGTCAGCAAGGACCGCCGGGAGGATACGGTCCGTATCCACCACCGCAGTGACTGCCACCCGTCCACGCCGCCAAACGGGGATGACGATGACTTTGCTTCTGCGCTGTCCGACCGGGCACTCTGTGCTCGTGGGCGGACGACGTGGCTGACACCAGGTCAGCAGCTGGTGAAGGTTCGGAACCGCGGGTTCCGAACCAGGATCAGCCTGCCCAGGAGCTGGCGAACCTCATCGCCCAGTCCACCCCCAAGTCCCGAGGCTTCTGGCGCCGCCGCTTCAGGAAAACGACCGACGAGCCCGCCAAACAGCCTGAGCCGGCCGACGGTTCAGTCACACCTGCCTCCAAGGACCGTGCGACGGAGGACGGTGCGGCCAAGCCTGACCAGCCGTCAGCAGCCCCTGAGTCGACCGAGTCAGCGGTGAGCACCTCCGGGGACCCCAAGCCCGCAGAAACAGCAGACAAGGCGACTGAGCCCCCCGCCAAGGACTCTGAGCAGCCGGCGACAACTGACGCGCCTTCCGAGGACGACTCCGCGTCGACAACCGCGGAGACCGCGTCCACCGCCGACGGGTCGAACGCCAGTGACCCGTCTACCTCGACCGACCCGTCGCACGCCGAGCACCCCGAGGCACAGCCTGGTGACGGCGCCGCGCAGGCAGCTGAGCACGCCGGTGACGGCGCGGGACAGGCATCCGAGGACGGCGCACCAGCTGGCGAAGACAACGCACAGGTTGCCGAAGGCGCCGCACAGGCTGAGGTCACCGCACAGGCCGGTGGGGGCACCGCGCTGGCTGGTGAGCGCGCCGACCAGGACGGTGAGGGCACCGCGCAGGCGCGTGAGCACGCCGCGCGGGCCGGTGAGGACACCGCAGAAGGCGGCGAGGGGCCGGCAGAGGGCGGCGAGGGTGCCTTGCGGGCCGGTGGAGGTGGCGCGGACGGCGTTGATGGCAGCGCGGGGCGGGACGGTGGCGCGGCGGGATCGCGTCCGGAAGGTGCCGACGTACCTGATGTGACTGCGGAGGAGCGGCCGCGGGTGGGTGTCGTGTACGAGCCGGACGAGTCGCCTGACGGCTTTCCGCTCGAGTACGGCAACATCATCATTGGGCTCCCCAAGCAGGCGGAGAACGCCACTCAAGAAGCCGCAGGCACCCAATCTGATGGTGCTGCAGAAGGCCCAGCGGAGCATGCGGACTCTGGAGCGGCGTACGCCGGGTCCGCCGACGAGACCGCAGATGAGTCCGCGAACGACGCGTCCGACGCCACGGGCGAGGCGGACGGCACCGGAGAATTGGGCGACGGGGCCGGCGAGGCGGACGGCGGCGAGGGTGAGCTGGCGAATGCGGCGGCAGACGAGTCTGGCGGTCAGTCGGCAGATGGCGTCCAGTCGGCGGATGACGTCGCGGACGAGGACGCGGAGGAAGCTGCGCCGAGTTCGGCAGATAACACCAACGACGGCGTGCATGCGGCGGAGACCGGCGGCGCCGACGAGGCGACGGGCGACGTCCTGGGCGAGTCCGTGAACGACGGCGCAGATGAGCTGACGGGCGACACCGGACCTGAGCCGGCGGACGAAGGCTCGGACGGGTCGGCGGACGAGGGCTCGGACGGGTCGACTGACGACGCTGTGGGCGAGTCGGTGGACGGCGGCTCGGGCGAGGCTGGTGCTGCGGAGGACGCGGGTGCTGGGGACGGCGCGGCGGACGAGACGGTCGGTGAGGCTGAAGAGTCCGCGGATGATGGTGCTGCTGGTGCGAGCGGGCGGCACTCTGCTGGCGGGGCGGCGGCCGATGTGGTTGACGGGGCGGTTGCTGGTGCGGATGGCACACCTGATGACTTGGGTGATGAAGCTGCAGACCAGGCCGCGGTGGGCGGTACGTCTGATGAGGCGGCTGAGCAGGCAGTCGATGGGGCTGTCGACGCGGCGCCAGATGGTGGCGAGGACGCGGCGGCTAATAGTGGCGGGGGCGCGGCGGCTGATGGTGGCGGGGGCGCGGCGGCTGATGGTGGCGGGGATGCGGCGGCTGACTCTGCCGATGAGTCCTCGGATGATGTTGCGGATGGATCCGCTGGTGACGCTGGGGCGGTAGATGGTGGTGCCGCGGGTGAGTTGGCGGATGGGGCTGACGGTGCGGGGGATGGGGCTGCTGACTCGGCGGGTGAGGGTGATGCCGGCTCGGGTGATGGTGGCGGTGATGAGTCGGCTGGTGCATCTGAGGACCCAGCGGCTGGCGATGGAGTAGCTGGCGGGGATGCCGGTGATGAGTCGGCTGGGGATTCTGATGCTGCGGGTGAGGGGGAAGAGGAGCTGACGGCGGCGCAGTTGGCGGAGCGGTTGGCGGCTGAGCAGGCTGCTATGGCTTTGATTACTGCGTTGATGAAGTTGCGGGGTGTTTTGGCGGGGAGTCGGTTGCCGCTGGAGGTTGTGGGGGCTGACGAGGCTCGGCAGCAGCAGAAGGCGATGTTGGACCAGCTGGATGACTACCTGTTGCCTCGGCTGGTGCAGCTTGAGGCGCCCGTGCTGGCGGTCGTTGGTGGATCGACCGGGGCCGGGAAGTCCACGCTGGTCAACACCGTCATCGGCAAGGTTGTCAGCGAGCCTGGTGTGTTGCGGCCTACTACTCGCTCGCCGGTGCTGATTCATCACCCGGCGGATGCGGACTGGTTCGTGGGTGACCGGGTGCTGCCGGGGATGGCGCGGACGAGTTCGGACGAGCCGGGTGGCATGGAGGATGCGGGGCAGCTGCGGTTGGTTGCCGCTGACACCGTTCCGCGCGGGCTCGCGATCCTGGACGCGCCGGACATCGACTCCGTGGTCGAGGCGAACCGTGACCTGGCGACCCAGCTGCTCGCGGCCGCCGACCTCTGGCTGTTCGTCACGACGGCGGCGCGGTACTCCGACGCTGTCCCGTGGGAGTTCCTGCAGACCGCATCGGATCGCAGTACTGCGGTAGCGGTCGTGCTCGACCGGGCTCCGAGCGAGACGATCGACGACATCACCGGGCACCTCGCGCAGATGCTGCTCGAGCGCGGACTCGGCGATTCGCCGCTGTTCTCCATCCAGGAGACCGTTGTCGATGGCAACGGAATGTTGCCGCAGTCTTCGGTTGCCTCGATCAAGGACTGGCTGGTCGACCTGGCCGCCGACGCCGAGGCGCGCGCAGGCGTGGTTCGCCGTACCCTGCAGGGTGCCGTCAGTGCGATGGTGAAGACGACGCCACCGTTCGCGGAGGCTGTCAAGGCACAGTCGGACACCGCGATCGAGCTGCGGTCGTCGGTCGAGTCGGCGTACGACCAGGGCGTGAAGGACATCGCCAAGGCGAGCCAGGACGGAACGCTGCTGCGAGGCGAGGTCCTCGCCCGCTGGCAGGAGTTCGTCGGCACTGGCGAGCTTCTGAAGGGGCTGCAGTCCAACGCGGGTCGGCTGCGCGATCGTCTGAAGACGTCGCTCGGCAACAAGCCGGCGGAAACGCGCGATGTGAGCGACGCGATCCAGTCCGGGCTGGAGTCGTTGTTGCGCGAGCACGCGACAGCCGCCGCGGAACGTGCCGAGAAGGCCTGGCAGGCAACCGCCCCCGGTCGCCAACTGCTTGCTGCCGGCGACGCTCAGCTCGCCGAGGACGACCCGGAGAGCTCGCTCGGCGCGTTGTCGCCGGAGTTCCCGGATGCTGCGGCGCGCGCGGTCCGGGAGTGGCAGGAGTTCGTGCTCGACGTGATTCGTAAGGAAGGCGGCGCCAAGAAGTCGACGGCACGCATCCTCGAGTACGGCATGAATGGGCTCGGCCTCTCCCTGATGGTGGTGGTTTTCGCCCGCGAAACCGGGATCCCGAAGGGGGCCGAGGCGAGCGCCGGCGCGGGCAGCGCGGTTGTCGGGCAGCGGCTGCTGGAAGCAGTTTTCGGCGACAAGGCAGTTCAGGGCATGGTCGATAAGGCACGCGAGGACCTTGACGGTAAGGTTCATGCACTGATGGATGCCGAATTCGCCCGCTATCTGGCTGTCCTTGACCAGCATCCGGTCGACGCCGAGACGGCCAGGCTACTGACGGAGGCCGCGCGCGCGGTGGAGGACTGCACGTGACGGAAACAGTGGATACGGTCGAGACCCCGGTCCGGGGCGAAACCGATGTCCTGAAGAAGATCGATGCCATCGAGGTGGCCGCGAAGGCCGGCGACGGCCGGCTCGACCCGGTGGTGCTCACCGAGGCGACGCAGATCGTCGACCGGGCCGGACAACGCCTGCGCATGTCCGGCGACCTCACGGTCGTCGCGCTCGCAGGTGCGACCGGCTCCGGCAAGTCGTCGTTGTTCAACGCGCTGACCGGGCTCGACCTGGCCGCGATCGGAACGCGTCGGCCGACGAGCTCGATGCCGCTTGCCTGTGTCTGGGGTGACGAGCCGGCCGGTGAGGTGCTGAGCTGGCTGGGGATCCCGCGCCGGCACCAGGTGCAGCATCGCAGCTCGCTCGAGGAGGCCCACTCCGAGGACCTGGACGGGCTGGTCCTGCTGGACCTTCCCGACCACGACTCGACCGAGGTCGAGCACCGCCTGATCGTCGACCGGCTCGTGGAGCTGGTCGACCTGCTCGTGTGGGTGGTGGATCCGCAGAAGTACGCCGATGCGGCGCTGCACAACCGGTACATCAAACCGTTCGCCTCGCATTCCGGGGTGATGGTGTTTGCGCTGAACCACATCGACAAGCTGACGCCGGAGCAGCGGAAGAGCTGCCTCGACGACCTGGATCGGCTGCTCAAGGCGGACGGTCTCAAGTCGCCGACGGTCGTCGCAACGTCGGCTGTCAGTGGCGACGGACTCGAAGAGGTGCGCGGCCTGCTGGTGAAGCGGGTCAGCAACAAGCGTTCCGCGCGCGAGCGCCTCTCCGCGGATGTCGACCGCGTCGCGGACCGGATGGCAAGCCAGTGCGGGAACGCGAAGACGCCGGAGATCGCCGAGGCCGACGTCACCGAACTCGTCGACGCGTTGTCTGACGCGAGCGGCCTGTCGGTGGTTGCGGACGCAGTGCGTCGCTCGTACCTGCAGCGTGCCCGTGCTGCTACGGGATGGCCGTTGACCAAGTGGCTCGGGCGTTTCCGTCCGGATCCGTTGCGGCGGCTGCATGGCGACCAGGTGTCGCGCGAGCAGGGGAAGGCGTTGCGCAAGTCGGCATCGAGCGAGGTCGCGATCGCGCGCTCTTCGTTGCCTGCGGCAACTCCTGTGCAGCGGGCGCGGATGGATGCCGCCGTCCGCACGATCACGAACAAGGCCGCGGAAGGTCTGTCGCGTCCGTGGGCAGACTCGGTGCGTTCGGCGATCCGTCGGCGCGAGGAGTCGCTGGGCGACGAGCTCGACCAGGCGGTTGCTCGGACGGACCTTGGTGTCACCAACAATCCGGGCTGGTGGAGCTTCGCGCGGATCGTGCAGTGGGTGCTGTTCCTGGTGACGCTCGGCGGTGCCGCGTGGCTGATCGCCTTGCTGGTGGCGCGGATCGCTGATCTGAACGACCCGCCGCTGCCGGAGTGGAACGGCATCCCGTACGCCTGGATCATGCTGGTCGGTGGTGCCGTCCTGGGGCTCGCGCTCTCCTTCGTCTGTCGGGTGTTCGCGACCAACGGAGCGCTGCGGCGGTCCCGTCAGGTGGCGAAGGCGCTGCGGACCGAGCTCGAGAAAGTTGCCGACAGCCACGTAGTTGCGCCGGCCCGCGACGAGCTCACGGCGTACACGACCTGCCGCGACAGCCTCGCCGCCGCCCGCGGCTAGGCGTCTGCCGGACCGATAGTCGAGCTGCCGCCGGGGCACGCGCAAGAGTTTGCGCGCGCCACGGCGGACAGCAGCGGTCAGAGCTCTGCGTCGGGGGCGTACTGGGACATCGAGATCTTGGCCGCGGAGGTCAGGTCTTCCTCCGTCGTCGTGCCGGAGGCGCGGATCGCTTCGATCCAGGCCCGGACCGACTGCTCGTTGTAGCTGATCACCTCGGCGGAGTTGGCCATCTCGGCCGGATCGGTGTCCTCCGGGAGCTCGCCTGTGACGTAGAGCCCGAGGCCGAGCAGACCGCCGTCCCAGCCCGGACCGACCCAGAGCGCGCCCGCGCCGCCGGGCGCCGGAGCTTCGCTCATCGAGTGCTCGAGCTCCAGCTCGGTCGAGGCGTCCGCTCCGGGCAGCAACCGGAGCTCGAGGAGACTGTTGGGACCACCAAAGGTCACCTTGAATCGCTTGGGCGGCTCGCACTCCAGGATCTCGCCGCCGGCGTTGCCCTCCAGCTGGAAGGTGCCACCGACCTCGAGGTTGCCGGAGACGGGCATGAACCAGCGCTTCATCCGGTCGGGGTCCGTGAGGGCGTCCCACACCTCCGCCGGCTCGGCCTGGTACGAGCGGCGCATCAGCACCGTCACGGTCTCGCCGGTGCGGCTGACCTCGCGTTGGACCGCATTGATGTGCTCGAGGATGTCGATCACAGGTGATTCCCTCTCCTGCTCGGCTGCTGGGATGGACCTCAGAATGCCGGGCGGCGCTTATATAAGTCAAGGGTGAGATAATCATGCCGCCTCCGCCGACAAGGGGAGCGGTGTGACCGGGTACTCGTCGGCGGGGTAGGGCGTCGCGGTGGTCTCGGTCGGCGTGGGGTGTGGAGCGAGCGCGGGGCTGTCGAACGCGGCCTCGGCGCGAGGGGCGTTCTTGGTGAAGGTCGCGGTACCTCGGCTGAGGTCGTGGCCGACGGAGAACGCTTCGAGGATCACCTTGCTGACCTGCTCGCCCGTGTCGTTGGTCCACTCGTGCGTGCGAAGCCGGCCGGTGACGATGACGGGCTGGCCGGTGCGGATCGATTCGAATGCGTTCTGCGCCAGGATTCGCCAGCAGTCCACTGTGAACCAGGTCGTCGGTTTGTCGACGAACCGCTGGCTGGTCCGGTCGAACTGGCGTGGGGTCGAGCCGACCCGGAAGGTGGCGTGCGGTTGCTGCCCGACCTCCTTGAAGTCGGGGTCGCTGCCGACCCAGCCCTGAACTGTCACGTATGTGTCGCCGACGCTCATCGCGTTGCCGTCCCTTCGGTGCGGGTTGCCTTGTCGGCAGAGAAGATGCACTGTTCGCGGCTTGGTGAGACGCCCGAATTCGTGCCTGTGGAGAAAGCACATAGGCTCTACGTATGGCGGAATTCATCTACACGCTTCGCAACGTCCGGAAGGCGCACGGTGACAAGGTCGTTCTCGACAACGTCACCTTGAACTTCCTCACCGGCGCGAAGATCGGCGTGGTCGGGCCCAACGGCACCGGTAAGTCCTCGCTGTTCAAGATCATGGCGGGGCTCGACCAGCCCTCCAACGGCGAGGCGCGGCTGGCGGAAGGGGCGACGGTCGGGATCCTGCTGCAGGAGCCGCCGTTGACCGAGGGCAAGACCGTGCTGGAGAACGTGCAGGAAGGGGTCGGCGACACCAAGCAGAAACTCGATCGTTTCAACGAGATCTCTGCCGAGCTGGCCGACCCGGACGCCGACTACGACACGCTGCTGGCCGAGATGGGTGACCTGCAGACCGAGCTCGACCACCGCAACGCCTGGGACATCGACGCCCAGCTGGAGCAGGCGATGGACGCACTGCGTTGCCCGCCGCCGGACGCGATCGTCGACAAGCTCTCCGGTGGCGAGCGTCGCCGGGTCGCGCTCTGCAAGCTCCTGCTGCAGCAGCCCGATCTCCTCCTGCTTGACGAGCCCACCAACCACCTGGACGCCGAGTCCGTGCAGTGGCTGGAGCAGCACCTGCAGAAGTACCCGGGCGCCGTCATGGCGATCACCCACGACCGGTACTTCCTGGACAACGTCGCCGAGTGGATCCTCGAGCTCGACCGCGGCCGGACGTACGGCTACGAGGGCAACTACTCGAAGTACCTGGAGACCAAGAAGGCGCGGCTGGTCGTCGAGGGGCAGAAGGACGCGAAGCGGCAGAAGATCCTGGAGCGCGAGCTCGACTGGGTCCGGTCCAACGCGAAGGGCCGGCAGTCCAAGAGCAAGGCGCGTCTGCAGCGGTACGAGGAGCTGGCGGCCGAGGCCGAGCGCGCCAAGAAGCTGGACATCGACGAGATCAACATCCCGCCGGGTCCGCGCCTGGGCAGCACGGTGCTCGAGGTCAGCAAGCTGGAGAAGGGCTTCGGCGACCGCAAGCTGATCGACGGCCTGAGCTTCAGCCTCCCGCGCGCCGGCATCGTCGGCATCGTCGGTCCGAACGGCGTCGGCAAGTCGACGCTGTTCCGGATGATCGTCGGCGAGGAGCAGCCGGACGCCGGCAGTCTGAAGCTGGGCGAAACGGTCAAGATCTCGTACGTCGACCAGTCGCGCGGCGGTCTGGATCCGAAGAAGACCGTCTGGCAGCAGGTGTCCGACGAGCTCGACTTCATCAAGGTCGCGCACTTCGAGATGCCGAGCCGCGCGTACGTCGCGTCGTTCGGCTTCAAGGGCCCGGACCAGCAGAAGCCCACCGGCGTACTGTCCGGCGGTGAGCGCAACCGGCTGAACCTGGCGCTGACGCTGAAGATGGGCGGCAACCTGCTGCTGCTCGACGAGCCGACCAACGACCTGGACGTCGAGACCCTGCAGTCGCTGGAGGATGCGCTGCTGGAGTTCCCGGGCTGTGCGGTGGTCGTGTCCCACGACCGTTGGTTCCTGGACCGTGTGGCGACCCACATCCTCGCCTGGGAAGGCACCGACGAGGACCCGGCCAAGTGGTTCTGGTTCGAGGGCAACTTCGCGTCGTACGAGGCGAACAAGGTCGAGCGGCTCGGCCCGGAGGCGGCTCGTCCGCACCGCGTCACCCACCGCAAGCTCACCCGCGACTGAGCAAGCTGTCGAAGGACCCCGCTTCCGGATCGGAGGCGGGGTCCTTCGTGCTTCCTGATAGTTAGCCCTTGCGCTAAGTATCGGCAGGAGCAATACTTAGCCTCATGGCACAGTATTCGGCTGACGTGGACGGTGTGTTCGTCGCGCTCGCTGATCCGACCCGGCGCAGTGTGATCCGGCGGCTCGGGCGCGGGCCGACCAGCGTGGGCGAGCTCGCGGCCGACTTCCCGATCACGCTGCCGTCGTTCATGAAGCACGTCCGGACGCTCGAGTCGAACGGGCTGATCCGCACGGTCAAGGTCGGCCGGGTGCGCACCTGCGTGCTGAATCGCGAGCGGCTGGCGCTGGTCGACGACTGGCTCGCCGAACAGCGCCGGATCTGGACGGACCGCACCGATCGGCTGGAACGCCTCGTCACCGAATCCCAGGAGGAAGAGTCATGATTGATCCCGAGCTTGATCTCACCGTCGAGCGCGTGATCCGGGCGCCGCGGGCGACCGTCTGGAACGCCTGGACCGATCCGGCGAAGTTCGCGCGCTGGTGGGTGCCGGAGCCGGCGGTGTGCCGGGTCGAGCGGCTCGAGGTTCGTCCTGGCGGCGCGATGGTGACGCAGCTCAGCGAGGACGGGGCGCAGTTCGTACCGCATCTCGACGCGAGTTTCCTGGTGGTCGAGGAGATCGAGCGGCTGGTGTTCACGAATGCCATCGACAGCAGGTGGCGTCCGGCCAGCCCTGAACCGTTCCTGATGACGGCCGAGGTGACGCTCGCGGAGCATCCGGAGGGCACGGACTACCGGATCATCGTGCGCCACGGTACGTCGGCTGCCCGCGCTCAGCATGAGGCGCTGGGATTCGCCGACGGGTGGGGCACGGTCACGAAGCAGCTGGCAGCGCTGGCCGAGAGGGAGAACCGATGAAGCTCGTACTGACGGAGTTCGTGACGCTCGACGGGGTGAGCCAGGGGCCGGGTTCGCCGACCGAGGACACGAGCGACGGGTTCACGCGTGGCGGATGGTTGGTGCCGTTCATCGACGAGGCGTTCGTGAAGCAGACGTCCGACTGGCTGCAGCGAGCCGACGGGTTGTTGCTGGGCCGCCGAACCTATGAGGCGTTTGCCCGGGACTGGCCGCAGATCACCGACCCCGACGATCCGTTCACCGAGCGGATGAACTCGCTGCCGAAGTACGTCGTCAGCCGGACGATCAGTGAAGGTGATTGGCAGCCGACGACTGTGCTGAGTTCTTTCGAAGGTGTTGAAGAGCTGAAGGCGCGGCCCGGTGGTGAGTTGCAGATGCACGGGAGTGCCCGGCTGGGGAGTGCGCTACTGGGGGCCGGGCTGGTGGATCTCGTACGACTGGTGGTTGCGCCGACGGTCATCGGAGACGGCAGACGGCTGTTCGAGCAGCCGGGCGGCACTGCGGGTCTGAAGTTGGCGAAGCACGAGGCGACGCCGAGCGGACTCATGTTGCTCGAGTACGAGACCGTCGGCGTCGCGCCGGTGGGGGAGTACGAAGGCGTCAGCGCGTTTGTGTGACGTAGTCGTCCAGGACGGTCTGCACGACCGGGAGGTCTGAGGTGATCAGCGCCTTCCACAGCGCCCAGCCGCGGGCTCGTGCCCACATTCCCGCGTCCTGGGCGACCGCCGACCGGAAGGCCTCGCGGGACGGGCCGGAGAAGAACGTGTAGGCGATCACCAGATCACAGGCCGGATCGCCGACGCCCGATGTACCGAAGTCGATGACGGCGGTCAGCCGGCCCTCCTGCACCAACAGGTTTCCGTAAGCGATATCGCCGTGGAACCACACCGGCGGCCGGTCCCAGGTGGACGCCAGGGCGGCATCCCACACCTCACCCGCGAGGTCTGCGTCGATGCGATCCTTCAGTACGGCGAGCGCCTCGACCGTCTCGTCGTGGTAGTGCTGCAGGGAGGCGCCGCGATAGAAGCTGTGCTCGCCGGCGAGCGGTCCGCCGGTCGCATCGATGCCCTGCAGTGCGTGGATGAACTCCGCGATCGCCTCCGCGAAGGCCGGCAGATCGGTCACCGTCTCAGCCGACGCCGTCCGCCCGTCGATCCAGCGCCGGATCGCCCACGGATGCGGATACCCCTCACCCGGAGCTCCCTTGGCGATCGCGGTCGGGATCTCCACAGGCAGGTACGGCGCGAGCACCGGCAACCACTGATGCTCCTTGTCGACGGCCGGCACGTACGCCGGACCCGTTGGCAGGCGCGCGGTCAGATCGGTGCCCAGCCGGTACGTCCGGTTGTCCCAGCCGTCGACCTTGACCGGCGTCACCGGCAGGTCGGCCCATTGCGGGAACTGCTGCGCGATCAGTCGCCGTACCAGGTTCGCGTCGATGCCGGCCCGGCCGTCTTCGTGAATATCCGTCACGGCGCAAGCGTCCCGAAACGCGCGAGCGGTCTCAAAGTCTTTAGCTCGGGGCTACAGCGTTGTCGATCGAGTCGGCGAGGAACCGCGAGATCACCTCGAGTTCGTCGACGGTCCGGGTCGCCAGGACCTCCTGCATGCGCGCGCCCTGTTCGGCGTACAGCGGGACGAGTTTCTCCTGGATCGTCTCCAGCTTCGGCGTGACGACGACCTTGCGCCGGTCGCCCGGATCGGCCTGGCGGGTGACGAAGCCGTGCGACTCGAGCCGGTCGATGACGCCGGTGATCGTCCCGGACGTCAGACCGGTGTGTTCGGCGAGTTGGCGTGGCGTGAGCGGTCCGTACGTCTGCAGCAGCGTCATGAACTGCGAGTCGCTGGCGCCCAGGCCCACCTTCGCCGACACCGCGTGGTTGTACAGAACCGCGCCGGCGATGAAACGGATCATCCGCTCCTGGATCTGGCCGGCGAGCTCTTCACGAGTACTGGTCATGGTCCGCCTCAGCATAGGGCTTGCATTTCTCTCGGATCTCCAAGATACTCGTATCATCAAGATACTTGAAGGGACGAGAGAAAATGAAGGTATTGGTGATCGGCGGCGGGACCGGCGGCCTGGCGCTGGCGCACGGCCTGAAGCGGGCCGGGATCGGCGTGACCGTGTTCGAGCGGGACGCGCTCCGGACCGACGGCCTGCACGGGTACCGGGTCGGGATCGACCCGGACGGCAGTCGCGCGCTGCATGCGCTGCTGCCGAAGGAGCTGTACGACACCTTCGTGGCCACGAAGGCGCGCGACCCGAAGTACTTCAACATGCTCACCGAGGACCTCAAGGAGGTCCTGTCGATGGAGATCCCGGCGTCGACGGACCCGGTCGAGAGCGAGAAGTCGATCAGCCGGATGACGCTGCGCCAGGTGCTGCTGACTGGGCTGGACGATGTCGTCGAGTTCGGCAAGGAGTTCACCCGCTTCGAGCAGCACGGCGACCAGGTCACGGCGTACTTCGCCGACGGCACGAGCGCCACCGGCGACCTGCTCGTTGCCGCTGACGGTTCAGGATCGCGGGTACGGCGTCAGTACCTGCCGCAGGCGAAGACCGAGGAGACCGGGATCATCGCGATCGCGGGCAAGCTGCCGATCACCGCGGAGAGCGCCAAGCTGGTGTCGCCGAAGGTCTTCGAGGGCATCTCGATCGTCACCGCGCCGCGCGGCTTCGCCTGCATCCTGCACGTGATGGAGTTCCAGTGGGACCGCGACGGTCACGTGAAGAGCGGGATCGGCGGCAACACCGAGGAGCTCATCCGGAAGTGGCCGGGACTGCAGTTCGACAACACCCGCGACTACATCAACTGGGGCCTGTCCGCGACCAAGGACAAGCTGCCCGCGAACATCATGGAGCTGAGCGGCGAGGAGCTCGTCAAGGTCGCGCTGGATGTCACCCCGGGCTGGCATCCGAACCTGCGCCGGCTGTTCGAGCTGACCGATCCGGGCACGTGCTTCCCGGTGAACATCTGGACGTCGGTCCCGCTCGAGCCGTGGAAGACCACGAACGTGACGCTGCTGGGTGATGCGATTCACACCATGACGCCGGGCCGCGGCGTCGGTGCGAACACCGCGCTCCGCGACGCCGTGAACCTCTGCCGCGCGCTGATCGACGTACGCGATGGTCGCCGGGAGTTGATCCCGGCGGTGCAGGACTACGAGGCGAAGATGATCGAGTACGGCTTCGACGCCGTGATCAAGTCGCGTGGGCAGATGACGTCGTCCGACCCGGTGCACAAGCCCGTGATCGGCCGGGTTGCGCTGGCCGGCATGCGTACGGCGATGCGTACCGTCAACCACCTGCCGCCGGTCAAGCGCCGGATGCGCGACTCGATGCTCGCGTACCGCGGCGCCGACCGGGACGAGCTCTCCCTGGAGATCGGCTAGCGCTGGCCGATGTGCTCCGACACCGAGTCGAACACCCGGCCGACCGCGGCGAAGTCCTCGGGGCTGGCGAGGTCGACCAGGTTCTCCCGGACGCCCTCGACGTGGTACGGCGCGGCCTGCTCCAGCAGCGAGAATCCGGCCTCGGTCAGCTCGGCCCAGACGCCGCGCTTGTCGCTGGTGCACGACGTACGGCGGACCAGGTCGGCTGCCTCGAGGCGGCCGACCGTGTGGGTCAGGCGCGACCGGCTCTGGTGCAGCCGGTCGGCCAGGTCCGCCATCCGGAGCCGCCGGTCGGGGGACTCCGACAGCCGGACCAGGATCTCGTAGTCGTTGATGCCGAGACCGAATCGGCGCAGGTCGTCGTCCAGTTTGGCCATCAGGCGTGCGGTGCCCAGCAGGTACGCACGCCACGCCACCTGCTGCTCGGGGCTGAGCCACCGAGTCCCAGTCTCCATCGTCGTCACGGGAACAGTGTACCGGGAATGTAGTTGACTTTTAAACCGTTACTGCCTACTGTCGTAGCCATCGGTTGAAGTTTTAACTATAGACCCGGCTGCGTCGCCCCCGACCAGTACGTACACCTTCCCGAGAGGACCCCATGAGCGACACCACCACCGGCACCCTGACCAGCACCATCCCCGGCCTGGTCGCCGGTACGTACGCCCTCGACACCGCGCACACCGAGATCGGCTTCACCGTCCGGCACCTGATGACCAAGGTCCGTGGCACCTTCCAGGAGTTCAGTGGCGAGATCACCGTCAAGGACACCATCGAGGAGTCCGGCGCGAACGTCTCCATCGAGCTCGGTTCCGTGCACACCCGGAACGAGCAGCGCGACGGGCACCTGAAGTCCGGCGACTTCTTCGACGCCGAGAACAGCCCGAAGATGACCTTCGTCAGCACCGCGATCAAGCCCGAGGGTGACGACTACATCCTCGCCGGCGAGCTGACCATCAAGAACGTCACCAAGCCGGTCGAGCTCGGCGTCGAGTTCCTCGGCGTCGACCAGAACGCCTACGGCCAGACCATCATCGGCTTCGAGGCCTCCACCTCGATCAGCCGCAAGGAGTGGGGCATCGACTTCAACGTCCCGCTCGAGGGTGGCAAGCTGCTGATCGGCGACAAGGTGGACATCCACCTCGACGTCCAGGCTGCTCTGCAGGCCTGACGCACCACGACTCAAGCCCCGCATCCAGGTGGATGCGGGGCTTCGTCATGCCTGGACCATCCGGTGGGCGAGGTCGGCGTACAGCTTGCCGAGCGCCTCGGGGTCACCGCGGTGCGGTGTGTACCAGCGAGCCACGTCGATGGAGAGCGACAGTACGGCGAGGGTCGTGCCGGGTACGTCGCTCACGGCGAAGTCGCCGGCTGCCATGCCGTCGGTGAGGACCTGTTCGATCTGCTGGGAGATGGCGCGGCGGATCGTCGCGACCTCGGCGAGGTGTTCGGGGGAGAGAGCGGCCAGTTCGTACTGGACCACGCGGGCGATCGTGTGGTGCTCGGCGTGCCAGGCCGTGAAGGCGGAGACCAGAGAGCGGAGCCGGTCCGCGGGGGTCGGGCCGGCGTCGGCGGAGCGCAGTACCTCCAGCGCCGCGTTGTGGCCGTACAGGCTGATCTCGAACAGCAGGCGTTCCTTGGATGGGTAGTGCACGTACAGCGCGGCCGGACTCATCCCGGCGCGGGACGCGATGTCGCGGGTCGTCGTGGCCTGGTAGCCGCGCTCGGCGAAGGCATCGACGGCGCCGGTCAGCAGCCGGCGCGCGGCGGCCGGCTGGACATGCTCCCAGACCAGGGGACTCGTGACTGCGGACACGTTGACACCTTGCACCAAACGCGTGAAGCTAAGCAAGCGCTTAGCCACTGATCTCAGATTTCGGGGAGGCCGCATGGATCGCGTCATCTTCAACGAGGACCACCACGCATTCCGGGCCAGTGCGAAGGAGTACTGCGACCGCTCGCTGGTGCCGCGGATGGAGCAGTTCCTCGAAGAGAAGACGATCGATCGCGCCGCCTGGCTGGAGGCCGGTAAGCAGGGCTTCCTCGGGCTCGACGTGCCGGAGGAGTACGGCGGTTCGAGCGTCGGCGACTACCGCTTCAACCAGGTCTTCGCCGAGGAGGTCTCGAAGGTCTCCGCGTCGCTGTCGAGCTGCTTCGGCATCCACTACGACTGCGCCGCGCCGTACTTCGTCGACCTCGGCACCGAGGAGCAGAAGCAGCGCTGGCTGCCCAAGTTCTGCTCCGGTGAGTACGTCGCCGCGATCGGCATGACCGAGCCGTCGGGCGGCTCCGACCTCGCCGCGCTGAAGACGACCGCGAAGAAGGCCGACGGCGGCTGGGTGCTGAATGGCTCGAAGACCTTCATCACGAACGGCGACATGGCCGACCTGGTGATCGTCGCGGCCCGCACCAACCCGGAGAAGGGCGCGAAGGGCATCACGCTGTTCGTGGTCGAGGAGGGCATGGAGGGCTTCGCCCGCGGCCGTAAGCTCGACAAGGTCGGCCAGACCGAGTCGGGTACGTCGGAACTGTTCTTCGAGGACCTGTTCATCAGCGACGACAACGTACTCGGCGAACTCGACCGCGGCTTCATCCACATGATGGAGCGGCTGGCCCAGGAGCGGATCGGCGCCGCGGTGTCGAACATCGCGCACGCGACCCAGATCCTCGACGAGACGATCGAGTACGTGAAGCAGCGCAAGGCCTTCGGCCAGTCCGTCGGCTCGTTCCAGTACAACAAGTTCCTGATCGCCGAGCTGGTCACCAAGGTCGAGGTCACGCAGGCGTACGTCGACAACGGCGTGGTCGCGCACGACGAAGACCGGCTGACCGCGGTGGACGCCGCGAAGACCAAGTGGTGGAGCGCCCACGTGCAGAACGAGGTACTGGATGCGTGCGTCCAGCTGCACGGCGGCTACGGGTACATGAACGAGTACCGGGTGGCCCGTGCCTGGCGGGACGCGCGCGTCACCAAGATCTGGGCCGGGTCGAACGAGATCATGAAGGAACTCATCGGCCGCGACCTCGGCCTGTAGGAAGGACGACCGGAAATGCCTGAAGCAGTCATCGTGTCGACGGCGCGCTCGCCGATCGGTCGCGCGTACAAGGGGTCGCTGACCACGATCCGGCCGGATGATCTCGCCGTACAGATGATCAAGGCGGCGGTCGACAAGGTCGGGCTGACCGGGGACCAGATCGAGGATCTCGCGCTCGGTTGCGCGGAGCCGCACGACGAGCACGGCGGCAACATGGCCCGCCGGGTCGCGGTGCAGCTCGGCTGGGACAACACGCCGGCGACCACGGTGAACCGATTCTGCGCGTCGTCGACGCAGACCGCGCGGATGGCCTTCCACGCGATCAAGTCCGGTGAGGGCGACATCTTCGTCAGCGCCGGCGTCGAGTGCGTGTCGCGGTACAAGAACTTCGGCTCGGCCGGGGTCGGCGACCCGAGCTCGTTCGACCAGGTCTTCACCGACGCGGTCGCGCGGACCGAGAAGTACGCCGAGACCAACGACACCTGGCACGACCCGCGCGAGGACGGGCAGATCCCGGACATCTACATCGCGATGGGGCAGACCGCGGAGAACGTCGCGACGCTGCGCGGGATCACCCGGGCCGAGCAGGACGTGTTCGGCGTACGGTCACAGAACCTGGCCGAGAAGGCGATCGGCAACGGGTTCTTCGAACGCGAGATCGTCCCGGTGACGCTGCCGGACGGGACTGTCGTGAGCAAGGACGACGGCCCGCGGGCGGGGACCACGCTCGAGGGTGTGAGTGGGCTGAAGCCGGTGTTCCGTCCCGACGGCACGGTCACGGCCGGCAACTGCTGCCCGTTGAACGACGGCGCCGCGGCGGTCGTGATCATGAGCGACACCAAGGCCCGCGAGCTCGGCCTGACTCCGTTGGCGCGGATCGTGTCGACCGGGGTGAGCGGTCTGTCGCCGGAGATCATGGGCCTGGGTCCGGTCGAGGCGTCGAAGCAGGCGCTGGCCCGGGCCGGGATGAGCATCAACGACATCGACCTGGTCGAGATCAACGAGGCGTTCGCGGTCCAGGTGATCGGTTCGGCGCGCGAGCTCGGGATCGACGAGGACAAGCTGAACGTGCACGGCGGTGCGATCGCGCTCGGCCACCCGTTCGGGTCGACCGGTGCGCGGATCATGACCACGCTGGTGAACGGTCTGCAGTTCGAGGACAAGCAGTTCGGTCTCGAGGCCATGTGCGTCGGCGGCGGTCAGGGTATGGCGGTCGTGCTCGAGCGTCTCAGCTGATGACGCTGGAGAACCGTACGGCGATCGTCACCGGAGCCTCTCGTGGGATCGGGCTGGCGGTCGCGCAGCGGCTGGTGGCCGACGGCGCGCGGGTAGTCATCACCGGCCGCACCCAGGAGACGCTCGACGAGGCCGTGAAGTTGCTTGGCGGTCGTCAGCACGCACTGGCGATCGCGGGCAACGCGGCCGATCCCGCACATCGCGGCGCGGTGGTTGCCGCGGCGGTGGCGACGTACGGGTCGGTGGATCTGCTGGTGAACAACGCCGGCATCAATCCGATCTACGGGAAGCTGCTCGACGTCGATCAGGGCGTCGCGGCCAAGATGGTCGACACCAATGTGCTGGCCGCGATCTCGTGGGTGAAGGCCTGCCGGGACGCGTGGATGCGCGCCCACGGCGGGGCCGTGGTCAACCTGTCCTCGGTGGCCGGTCTAGGCCCGTCGCCGGGCATCGGGTGGTACGGCGCGACCAAGGCGATGCTGTCCCGGATCACCCAGGAGCTGGCCGTCGAGCTGGCTCCGGAGATCCGGGTCAACGCCGTGGCTCCGGCGGTGGTCAAGACCAAGTTCGCCGGAGCGCTCTACGAAGGGCGTGAGGAGAAGGTCGCGTCGACGTACCCGCTGGGCCGGCTGGGCCAGCCGGAGGACGTCGCCTCGCTGGTGTGGTTCCTGCTGTCCGACGAGGCGTCGTGGATCACCGGCCAGACCATCACGATCGATGGCGGCCTGACGCTGAACGGCGGGATCGCCTAGGGCCGACGACCCTGCCAGCCGGCCAGCTGGTCGTACGGCGAGGCGTCGTCAGCCACTGGTACGACGGGACCGAACGGCACATGCCCGCCACGCACATCGGCCGGGACGAACTGGCGGACCATCGGCAGCACGTGTGCCGCAATGTCCTGGTCCAGCTGGTCGAGCCGACCGGTTGCCTTCGCCAGATCCCATGCGTGCGTGGCGAGTTCACCGGTGTAGGCGGCGATGGCGGCCGCGCCGGGCAACGTCCCCCACGGCAGCGTGCAGACCCGTCCTAGTACGGCGTTGTCCGCCAGAGTCTCGTCGAGCGACACCCGGCGTTCCTTCCAAGCGGCCGGTACGTCGTCGACGCCGGTCGTGACGACTGGAATCGTCAACGGATCGCCGCCGTTCAGGGCGAGGTCGATCCGCGCGCTGACGGTCAGCAGGTGCCCGAGCAGCGTGCGGACGTCGTACTCGTCGCACGGCGTCGGCAGGTCGAGGGTGTCGGGCCCGGTGGTGTCGACGAGCTGCTGCGTCTGGTCGAGGGCTCGGACGAAGAGTGGACGAGGATCGGTGTTGTTCATGGCAACAGCTTCGCGGGGTATATAAGACATCTTCTGTCGCATATTCTGAATTCGTGCGAGCAGACCGGTTGTTGCAGATCATCCTGTTGCTGCAGCGGCATGAGCGGCTGAGTGCGCGCGACCTGGCCGAGCGGCTCGAGGTGTCGACGCGCACGGTCATGCGCGACATGGAGGCGTTGTCCGCGGCCGGTGTGCCGGTGTACTCCGAGCGTGGGCGCAACGGGGGCTGTGTGCTGCTGCCGGGGTACCGGGCCGACGTCAGTGAGCTGACACCGCGGGAGGCGCAGGCGTTGTTCGCGTGGTCCGGGCGGGCCGCTCTGTCGGAGGAGCTGGGGCTGCAGGACGCATTGCACTCGGCGATGGGGAAGCTGTCCGCGACGTTGCCTGTCGAGCTGCAAGGGGACGCGGACGCGCTATCCGGTGCGATCGTGGTTGACCGGCGACGGTGGTTCGCGGACGCCGAGGACACCGGTGCATTGCCGGTACTGCGACAAGCCGTGGTCAAGCGCCGACGGGTCCGCCTGCGCTACGCATCGGCCAGTGAGGGCGTGCAACGCCGTACGGTCGATCCGTGGGGGCTCGTCGAACAGGCGGGCCGCTGGTACCTCGTGGCGGCGCATCGCGGGGCGGCGCGGATGTACCGGGTGTCGCGCGTGGAGCAGGCGGACATCCTGGAGGAGTTGGCGGATCGGCCGGAGGGGCTCGACGTACGGGCGGAGTGGGAGCGGCTGCGGTCGGGGCTGGAACGCCAGACGCCTGTCGGGGTCGACGTACTGGTCCGGGTGCGACCGGAGCGGGTCGAGATGATCCGGCGGATCGCCAGTCCGATGCTTGCGAAGGGCGAGGTGGCGCGGGACGTGCCGACGGATGACGAGTGGCCACATCTGCGGATGCACTTCCGGGTGCAGGAGGCGGCGTGTGGCGTGCTGCTCGGATTCGCCGGCGATCTGGAGGTGCTGGAGCCGGCGGACCTGCGGGCGCGGATGTTGGAGCTGGCCGAGGCGGCGGTCGCGACCTACCGCTGACGGGTCGCGACGAAGGTCTGCCGGAGGATGATGTTGCCGTCGGCATCTTCATCCTCGTTGCGCCAGTGGAAGCCAGTCTCGGTGATGCCGGTGAACTCCCACCGGGTCTTCGCGCTCTGCGACTCGAGCGTGATGGTGTCCGCGGTCGCGCGTGCGATGAACGGCATCACGAACGCTGCCTTCGGACCCATCCAGGTCGAGCGGAACGCCCGCAGTTCGGGATCGTAGATGCGCATCGATAGGCCCCACTCGCCGTCGCCGTCGCCGTCAGCGGCGCGGGCTGCGCGGCTCGGAGTGATCCAGATGTCCGCGACCGCACGCCCGTCGAGCACCCAGGCGAAATGCCATTCGCCCTTTGTCTGCCGGGTGATTGCGCCGGTCTCGTCGTACCAGGCGACGTCGAGATCCCAGCTGCCGATCAGCGGGGCGAACGGCTCGAAGGCTTCGGCGTACTCCGGCCGAGGTCCGTCGGAGACCATCAGTTCGGCGAAGGTCCGGGCCGCCGCGGCGCCATCGGTAATCTGCATGCTTGTTGTTTACGCCTGACATCTGAAAGTGGTCAAGGCGTAGATGCGGACGCCCCGCCGCCGGTGACCCCGTCGCGTGCAACCACGATGGCACTTCCGGCGGTCGGGGCGATCAGTCCGACAGCACCGCGTCACTCTAGTACGACTCCGCTACACAGCCGAATCACGAGACTCTCGCCGCTGTTGCGATCGCGTTGCTGGTTGTTAATGCATGGCGTGGGTACGGCGTGCTGGCTAGGGTCCGGGTCATGACGACGCGGGTGGTGGTCCGGCAGGCAGTAGGCGACGACGCCGAGGCGGTGGCCGCGGTACGCCGGGTGGTGTACCCCTACAAGGCGATGTCGGCGGCGGCGACCCGGCACATCATCACCGTCCAATCGCCCGGCCAGCGGTACCTGCCGCTGGTCGCGGAACGCGACGGCGAGATCATCGCCTGGGGATCGGCCGGGCTGACCGTCTGGACGAGTGAGCCGGGTGAGAGCGAGCTGACGGTGTTCGTGCATCCCGATCACCGCAAGCAGGGCATCGGTAGTCAGCTGGCCGAACGGTTGCATCAGCACCTGACCGAGGTCGGCGCCGTTCGGGTGCGGTCTTTCGTCCACCCGGACGGCCTCGAGTTCGCCCGCAACCTCGGGTACGACGGCACCCGGCAGATGCACTTCGCCGGCGTCGAGCTGACGTCGTTGCCGGAGCAGCCGGAGACGCCGGACGGGATCGAGCTGCGGTCGTTCGACGAGGTGGATCCGCGCGCGGCGTACACGGCCGACACGATCACGGCGCTGGACGAGCCGACCGATGCGCCGATGGACTCGATCGAGTACGACCGGTGGCTCGAGGAGATCTGGGACAGCCCGTCGATGGACAAGTCGCTCAGCGTCGCGGCGATGGCCGGTGACGAGGTGGCGGCGTTCACGATCGTCGAGACCGACGGCGATCGGATGTGGTCGGGTATGACCGGCACGATTCCGGCGTACCGCGGTCGGGGGTTGGCGAAGCTGGTGAAGTCCGTGGCGCTGCGGCGGGCGGCCGCGGCCGGGATCACGTCGGCGTACACGTCGAACGACGACGCGAACGGGCCGATGCTTGCCATCAACAACTGGCTCGGATACCGCCGCGTCCAGACCGAGCTGGGCCTGCTGCGCATGCTGGACAACTGACCGATGACGACGATCGCCTTCGATCGCCTCCAGCATCTGGTCCAGGTCCCGGTCATCGTTGGCACGACGGAGTACCGGTTCCTCGTCGACACCGGCATCGGGACCACGGTGATCTCGTCCGCGCTCGCCGATCGCCTCGACGGGGCAACGACCGGTGAGACGTTCACCGGACGGCGGATGTCCGGGCAGGCGATCGAGGTGCCGCTGGTCCGGGTGCCGCGGATCGCGCTCGGTGACTACGTCGTCGAGGGACACGTCGCCGGTGTGGCTGATCTCGGTGATGCCTTCGCGGGGATCCTCGGGCCGACCTTCTTCGAGAACCACACGGTGACGACGGATCCCGACGCGAAGACGTTGAGTATCCGACCGCGGGAGGAGTTCCTTGCCGACGGCCCCGAGATTCCGCTCGACGTACGGCGTGAGTCGGTGTCGGCCGACCCGTTCGCGCAGCTCGTGCTCCCGAGCGGCCGGGAGATCACCGTCGAGGTGGACACCGGCTCGGACAGCCTGATCCTGGACACCCGCTTCGCTACGGACTGCGGGATCGATCTGGAAGGCCCGGACGTGACGACGCGGACCGGGACCGACGAGACCGGTTACGTATGGCAACGACAGTGGGCAACGATCGCCGGGAGTGTTCACCTGGCTGCTGCGCCGCAGACCGCGCAGGCGTCGCCGCGGATTCTGTTCCAGGACATCATTCATGACGGCCTGGTGGGTACCGGGTACCTCGAGCGGTACAGGATGACCTTCGACATCACGGGGGCCCGGCTCGTGCTCGGCGCGCGAACCCTCTGAAACAGAGCTGTAATCGGTTTACTTCCGGTATGCACCTGAAAGGGCGTTACTTTCCAGGGGACTTGGTCGTTGGAGTTCCCGAGGAGTTGGGATGGAGATCAGGGCGGCTGGACCGCGGGACGTGGACGCGGCGCTCGCGCTGCACGACGCGCTCGTGCCGTATCTGGTGGTCACCCGGAGTTCGCTGACCCGGCGGCTGACCGGCCCCGCCGTTCCTGGACGCGGCGCGTTCGCGGCGCTGGACGACGGCGAACTGGTGGGCTGGGCATCGAGCGGTCTGATCGGCGGCTCGGACCCGCTGGACGGGGAGCTGCGCCTGCTGGTGCGGCCGGAGTACCGCGGTCGCGGTATCGGCACGAGCTTGCTGGAGGCAACGCACGGGGATCTGCGGGCGGCCGGGGCGACCTCGGCCCGCGTGTTCGCGGACCCGAGCAGCGTCGACTGGGCAGCGCGGTTCGGCTACCGGCAGACGCGGCAGGTGCACTACGCGGGCATCGACCCGCGCAAGGTCCAGGACAGTCCCGAGGTCCCGAGCCAGGTGAGCCTGGTGCCCTTCACCGAGGTCGATCCGCGGATGCTGCACGCCGCCGACGAAGTTGCCCAGCGCACCAAGCCGGGCGACGCGAAGATCTCTTCCCACCCGTACGACGCGTGGCTCGCCGACATCTGGAACTCCCCGGACCTGGTCCGCGAGGTGAGCGTGGCCGCGATGTACGACGGCCAGATCATCGCCTTCACCCGCAACCACGGTGATCGGGCCAAGATGTGGTCGAGGATGACGTCGACCATGCCGGAGTACCGCGGGCGTGGTCTGGCGAAGCTGGTGAAGAGCGCCGCCCTGCACCGGGCCGCCGATGCCGGCGTCCAGGGGGCATACACCGCCAACTACGACGGCAATGCGCCGATGCTCGCGGTCAACGAATGGCTCGGCTACGACCGGATCGCTACGCACGCGGTCCTGATCTGCCCACTTTAGGGGACCAGCAGTACGACGGTCTCCGCGACGCACGCGGGCTTGGTGGAGCCTTCGAGCTCGATGACCCAGTTCAGCGAGACCTGTACGCCGGCCGGGGTCTCGACCGCGTTCGAGATCGAGGCGCCGGCGCGGACGCGGGTGCCGACCGGGACCGGTGCGGGGAAGCGGACTTTGTTCACGCCGTAGTTGAGCTTGGCGGTGACGCCCTCGACCTTGAACAGCTCGTCGCCGAAGCGGGCGATCAGGCTCAGCGTCAGGTAGCCGTGGGCGATCGTCCCGCCGTACGGGCCCTTCTTGGCGCGCTCGACGTCGACGTGGATCCACTGGTGGTCACCGGTCGCCTCGGCGAACTGGTTCACCTGCTCCTGGGTGATCTCCAGCCACTCGGTCTCGCCGAGCTGGGTGCCGACCGCGTGTGCGACCTCGTCGACACCGTTGAAGGTCTGGGGCATCTCAGGCTCCCTTTAGTTGCGCGGTCCGCCGGCGACGTACAGGACCTGGCCGGAGACGAAACCGGCCTCCTCGCTGCAGAAGAACGACGCCGCGGCGGCGATGTCCTCCGGCTTGCCGGTCCGCTGCACCGGGATGGTGGCGGCGGTCGCCTTCTTGAACTCCTCGAAGTCGACACCGACCCGGGCCGCGGTGGCCGCGGTCATGTCGGTCTCGATGAAGCCCGGGGCGATCGCGTTCGCGGTCACGCCGAACTTGCCCAGCTCGATCGCCAGCGTCTTGGCCAGACCTTGCAGACCCGCCTTCGCGGAGGCGTAGTTGGCCTGACCGCGGTTGCCCAGCGCGGAGGTCGAGGAGAGGAACACCAGACGCCCGTAGCCGGCGTCGACCATGTGCGACTGGACCGCCTTGGACATCAGGAAGCTGCCCTTGAGGTGGACGGACATGACCGTGTCCCAGTCGTCCTCGGACATCTTGAAGAGCAGGTTGTCCCGCAGTACGCCGGCGTTGTTGACCAGGATCGTCGGGGCGCCGAGCTCGGCCACCACCCGCTCGACCGCGGCGGCGACCTGGTCGGACTTGCTGACGTCGGCGCCGACGCCGATCGCCTTACCGCCGGCCTCGGTGATCGCCTTCACCGTGGCGTCGCAGGCACCCTCGTCGAGGTCGATGACCGCGACGGCGTTCCCGTCCTGGGCGAGCCGCTGCGCGACGGCCGCGCCGATTCCCCGGGCCGCCCCGGTCACGATCGCCACCCGCTGCGTGCTCATCCACCACTCCCATCGATGACTGGTCTGCCGGGGATGACATTACCCACGCGTTGTCATCGGGGTAGTACCCCGGATGCGATGATCGCCGTGTGGATCATCACAACCGCCACGTCTACCACTGTCCGCTCCGCTGGGGAGACATGGACGCGCTCGGTCACGTCAACAACGGCCGGTACGTCGACTACCTCCAGGACGCCCGGGTCGATTTCCTGTTCCGTACGGCGGCCGAGCTGGGCGCCGACGCGCTGGAGACCGGCCTGCTCGTGGCCCGGCACGAGGTCCAGTACCGGGCGCCGCTCGTGTTCCGCCCGGAGCCGGTCCGGATCGAGCTGTGGATCAGCGAGATTCGCGCGGCGTCGTTCACGGTGGACTACGAGATCCTGGACGCCGAGCCGGAGCGACGTACCTATGTCGAGGCGCGGACCAAGCTCGTGCCGTTCGACTTCACGGCCAACCGGCTCCGGCGGATCACACCGGTCGAGAAGGCCGCTCTGACCAAGTTGGTGGGTGCATGACGTTCTTGTACCAGGTCCTGGTCCGCTGGTCGGACATCGACTCGTACGACCACGTGAACAACGTGCGGTACTTCGACTACCTGCAGGAGGCCCGGATCGCGTTCCTCGCCCAGGTGATGGGGACGACGGGGGACTACTTTGCGCAGTACCCGGTCGTGCTGGTCAGTCAGACGGTCGACTACCTGCGGCCGATCCTGCTGCGGCACCCGCCGTACGACGTGGACGTGTGGGTCGCCTCCGTCGGTACGACGTCGTACACGCTCGGGTCGCGGATCGTGGATCGCAGTGGCGAGTCGGAGGACGTGTACGCCAAGGCCGAGTCCGTACTGGTCGTCGTGGACGGTGAGACGCACGCCAAGCGGCAGCTGGGAGAGGCGGAAAGGGCAGCCCTCCTCGAGCACGTTGTGACCACTTGAGAGACTAGATCCGACATGAGTGAGCAGCAGAGCTTCTATGACGCCGTCGGTGGGGCGGATACCTTCCACCGGTTGGTGGCCGCCTTCTACCGCGGTGTTGCCGCCGACCCGGAACTGCGAGCGCTGTACCCGGAGGAGGATCTCGGTCCGGCCGAGGTGCGCTTCCGGATGTTCCTGGAGCAGTACTGGGGCGGCCCGAAGACGTACTCCGAGCAGCGCGGGCACCCCCGGCTGCGGATGCGGCACGCCCCGTTCGCCGTCACCCCGAGCGCCCGGGACCTGTGGCTGGGCCACATGCGCGCCGCGCTGGACGAGATCGCCCTGACACCGGAACAGGACGAGCAGATCTGGACCTACATGGTGATGGCCGCGCAGAGCATGGTGAACACCGACGAACCGCAGTACCCGGGCGCGATCGACGTGTCCGGCCGCTGAACCTCTTCTAAGGAGACACAACGAGCATGGCTACCACTCGTACGGCCAAGGCCCACTGGGAAGGCTCGCTGATGGAGGGCGCCGGCCAGGTCGCTCTCGAGTCGTCCGGTGTCGGCACCTACGACGTCACCTGGGCCTCCCGCGCGAACGACGCCAACGGCAAGACCAGCCCGGAAGAGCTGATCGCGGCCGCGCACTCCACCTGCTTCTCGATGGCGCTGTCGCACGCACTGGCCGGTGCGGGGCACGCGCCGACGTCGATCGACACCCAGGCCGACGTCACCTTCCAGCCGGGTGAGGGCATCACCGGCATCAAGCTGTCGGTCAACGGCAACGTCCCCGGCATCACCGCCGACGAGTTCGCGGAGTACGCCGAGGGTGCGAAGAAGAACTGCCCGGTCTCGCAGGCGCTGTCCGCCGTCCCGATCACGCTGGACGTCACCTTTACCGCCTGAGTCTTACGGAACGGCGTCCGGCACGAGTGTGCCGGACGCCGTTTGCTGTTTCAGCCGTGGAACTGCGCGACGACCTTGGTGAAGTCGTACTGGCTCTGTGAGATGCCGCTGCACGAGTCACCGTCGTTGTTGCTACCGCCACAGGCCCTGTCCCGGTTCACCGACCAGAACGTGAAGCGGGCCAGGTGGTGCTGCTGTGCGTAGGCCAGCATGGTCTTGAAGTCCTGCAGGCGGACCGTCTCGCCGTCGTCGGTCTTGCCGTTCATCGACGAGATCCCCATGTGCCGGTACGCCGTGTCGTCGGAGTACCCGTACGCCGTCTTCAGGCGGCCCTTCAGACCCTCCTCGGCCTTCTGGGTCAGTGTCGCCATGTTGGTCGACCCGCCGCCGAAGTCGAACGGCATCAGCACCCAGCCGTCGTTGGCCAGCCCGGCCTTCGCGGCCCGGTTGATCAGGTCGACACCGGACGAGTCCGGGCCGGTCTGGTCGGTGCCCATCGTGATGTAGGTCTTGATCCCGGAGTTCTTGCTCTTCACGGTCTTCAGCGCGTCGACGACCCGCTGCCGCGCGGCCGAGCTGTGGAACTCGGTGTCCTCGATGTCGATGTCGATCGCCTTCAGCTTGTAGGCGTCGATCACCTTCTGGTACGCCCCGGCGAGCGCGGAGGCGGACGTGCACTTCTCGCCGAGCTTGTTGCCCGACCAGCCGCCGAACGACGGGATGACGTCGCCGCCCGCGGCCCGGATGTTGTTGATCGCGGTCTGGTCCGAGCCGCCGGTCAGCGCGCGGTCGCCGTCCCACTTCGGGTTACAGCCGCCGTCGGACAGGATGAAGGCGAGCGTGAACCACTTGTTGCCGGCTGCCTTCATCACGTCGGCCGGCTTCTGCGGGTTACCCCAGCCGAGGTACTCGTACGGCGCGGCGCCGATGCTGGCCGGGTCCGCCTGGACCTGCTGGGTGGATGCCTGGGCGGCGACGGCCGCGCCGACCAGCAACGTACCGACGGCTGCCGTCACGACGGCGGCCTTGAACATACGCATCGCGAAACTCCGATCTTTGGGGGCGGGCAAAGAGTTAGGAAAGTTTCCTATCAATTGCGGGGGCCCGTCAATATCGGAGCGGCTCCAGCTCAGGCTCGGGTTTCGTCGTGGTTCTCGGTCGGCGCAGTTTCGTCGGTCTTGGCTTCTTCCTTCTCGGTGACCGAGCCGACGCCGGAGGAGGCCCCGCTGTCCGGGTCGCGGTTGGTGAGGTTGCCGATCCGGACGACCTCGCCGTTGCGGACGTACCAGGTGGTGCCGTCCTCACCGCGCAGAGTGGTGATCCGCAGGCCGACCGCCACCACGGTCCCGGTCGCCTTCTCCATGTCGATCAGGTCGCCCACGCCGTACTGGTCCTCGAAGATCATGAACACGCCGGCCAGGAAGTCCTTCACCAGCGTCTGCGCGCCGAAGCCGAGCGCCACGCCGATGATGCTCGCGGAGGCGATCACCGGCAGGATGTTGAAGCCGAGCTCGGCCAGCACCATCACCACGAGTACGGCGGTCAGCACGATCGTGACCGTGCTGGTCAGCAGCGACGCGATCGTCTCCGCGCGCTGGGCCCGGCGCTCGTTCGCCAGCGTGTTCTCGACGAACTCCTGGCCGCGCTTCGATTTCGCCAGCACACCCGCGACCGCGCCGTTGCCGGTCCGGCGGGCGAACCGCCGGATCACCTTGTGCAGGAGCCAGCGGAGCACGAAGAAGCCGATGATCAGTCCCGCGATCCGGGCCGGGACGACCACGACCTGGTCGGTCACCTCGAGTTTGCCGTCGTTGCCGGTGCGGAAGAACGTCGGAAACGCGTCCGGAGGCGACAACAACCGGGAAAACAGGGGGTGACTGAACGAGGACAGAAGGTAGCTGGTCAGAATAGGCATCTCGCCGCCTGATCTTAGTAAGGCTGACAAGGAGACGGAAAAGCATGTCGAGCCGGCTGGATGACGAGCTGTCCAGGCTCGTGAGCGCTGGTGTGCTGCGCCAGTACCAGGCCGACTCGATCCGTGACGCCGCCGACGCCGAGGTCGACGCGGCCCTGGCGGACCCCGGTCGCCCCCATCCCCAGGAGGCAGCCCAGCAGGCCGAACCGCCCAAGCCGAAGCCGCCACCCGTCGAGGGCCATCCGAACGCGCTGGTCGAGGTGCTCGGGTACATCGGCGGCGCACTGCTGCTCGGGGCGGTCGCGCTCCTGACCTTGGCGAACTGGGGCGAAATGGGCCGCGCGGCCCGGGTCAGCACAGGTACGACGGCAGCCGTCGTGCTGATCGGTGCGGCCGTCGTGCTCGCGCTGCTGCGACGCCAGGAGCAGCTGAGCTCGGCGCTCGCGTCGCTCGGGTGTTGTGTGGCCGGCTTCGCGACGTTCGTGGCGATCGAGGGGGAGACCGGGAGGGTCGCCGGGGTGGCGGTCGCGCTCGCGCTGGCGGCGGTCGGGTTGTGGTGGCTCGAAGGGTCATCGTTGCTGGTGGCAACGTTCGGGATCCTGGCCGTCGGTGTGTTGGTGATCACGGCAGACGTCCTCACTCCGGACACCGGATCGGCGGCGAACAGCGCGGGCATCGCCGGCACCGGTTTCATCATCGTCGCGTTCGTGTTCGCGATGCTCGGCCTCGTGAGGGACCAGGTGACGTCGTGGTCACTGGCCGGAGCGGCGATGTTCAGCTCGTCGATCTGCTGGCTGGTGCAGGAGCGCGGCGAGATCATGGCGCTGGCCGTCGGTACGGCGGGGCCTGCCGCGCTGCTGGTCGCGTACGGTCGCACCCGGCGTTCGCCGTACGCCGTGGTGGCCTGCGCGATCCTCCTGGTGATCTGGCCGACGTCGCTGTACCAGCTGACCGACAACATGGCCGGTGTCGCGGTCGGACTCGTCGTAGCCAGCGGAGTCCTGCTGCTGGCCGTGCTGATGCTGAGTAGACGGCACTCGAACGAGTAACGGCGGCGCGCGCCGTTTAGCCGTTGGTGCGGTTGATACGGCAGACTCGCTGAGGTGACAGCTCCTACTGCAGCCCTTGTCGAGCTAGCGGTTGCCCATGGCGTGGCGACGGAGTACTGGAACTGGCAGGGCGAGCATGTGATCGTCTCGAGCGAGGTCGTGGCCGACGTGCTCGCTGCGCTCGGTGTGGATGCGTCCACACCGGACAAGGCCGCACTCGCGCTGGCCGAGCACCAAGAGGCGCGCTGGCGCCGGACTCTGCCCGCCACTGTGGTGATGCGTGAGGGGTGGACGCCCTGGTTCGCCGTACACCTGCCGCACGGGTCGACGGCTGAGGTGTGGGTCGACCTCGAGGACGGCGGTCAGCGACGGGACATCCCGCAGCAGGAGCACTGGGTCGAGCCGGAGTGGGTCGACGGCGTACAGGTCGGCGAGGCGACGTTCCAGTTGCCCGGGGATCTGCCGCTCGGGTACCACCGGCTGTGTGCGCGGATCGGTACCAATCCGGAGATCTCGGTCAGCACGCTGATCGTCACGCCGCGGAAGCTCGAGCCGGAGAAGCTGCATCGCACCTGGGGTTGGGTGTTGCAGCTGTACTCCGTTCGCTCCCGCCGCTCGTGGGGGATCGGCGACCTGCACGACCTGGGTGACCTTGCCGCATGGTCCGCGCATGATCTGGGCGCCGGGTTCGTGCTGGTGAACCCGTTGCACGCAGCGGAGCTGGCCGGGCGGATGGAGCCCTCGCCGTACCTGCCGGCGTCGCGACGCTTCAGCAACCCGATATACCTCCGGATCGAGGACATCGACGAGTACGGCGACCTCGCGCCGGCCGAGCGGGATCGTGTGCGGACGCTGGCGCTCCAGGCGCGGGCCCTCAGCGAGGACGTGACCGCGCTGGACCGGGACACGGTCTGGGCGGCGAAACGCGAGGCGCTGCAGTTGCTGTTCCGCGTGCAGCCGTCGGTCGGACGGATCGCGGAGTACGGCGCGTACTGCGACCGCGAGAGCCAGGGGCTGATCGACTTCGCCACGTGGGCCGCGATCGCGGACGTGCACGGGCCGGAGTGGAGCAAGTGGCCCGAGGAGCTGCAGGAGCCGGTGTCGCCGGCGGTTGTTGCCTTCCGCAACGAGAACCCGGACGAGGTCGAGTTCCACTGCTGGCTGCAGTGGCAGCTGGACGAGCAGCTCGCGCGGACGCAGGCCCGGGCGAAGGCGGCCGGCATGTCGCTGGGCGTCGTACACGATCTTGCGGTTGGTGTGCATCCGGACGGTGCGGACGCGTGGGCGCTGCAGAACGTGCTGGCGCGGAATATCCACGTCGGTGCGCCGCCGGACGCGTTCAACCAGCAGGGACAAGACTGGTCGCAGCCGCCGTGGCGGCCCAACGCGCTGGCCGAGACCGGGTACGCCGCTTGGCGGGATCTGGTGCGAGCCGTGATGCGCCATGGTGGCGGGCTGCGGATCGACCACATCCTCGGCATGTTCCGGCTGTGGTGGGTCACGTCGCCGGAGCGGCCGACCGAGGGGACGTACGTCCGGTACGACCACGAGGCGCTGATCGGGATCCTGGTGCTGGAGGCCCAGCGCGCAGGGGTCACCGTGATCGGCGAGGACCTCGGCACGGTCGAGCCGTGGGTGCGTGACTACCTCACCGAGCGCGGGATCCTCGGTACGTCGGTGCTGTGGTTCGAGCGGGATGCCAACGGGAAGCCGCTGGCGCCGGAGCGGTGGCGGGAGCTGTGCCTGGCCACTGTCACCACGCACGACCTGCCGCCGACGGCTGGGTACCTGGCCGGCGATCACGTCGAGCTGCGGAACCGGCTCGGTCTGCTGACGCGTCCGGTCGCGGAGGAGCTTGCCGTCGACGAGGCGGACCGTGACGCGTGGCTGGCGGCATTGCGCGAGCGTCACCTGCTGAGCGACACCGACGGTGACGTCGAGCGGATCGTAGAGGCGTTGCATCAGTACGTCGCGCACACGCCGTCGAAGCTGGTCGGGGTCGCGTTGACGGATGCGGTCGGGGAACGGCGTACGCAGAATCAGCCGGGGACCACGGACGAGTACCCGAACTGGCGGATCCCGCTGGGCGGGCCTGACGGCGAGCCCGTCCTGGTCGAGGACCTGCCCAACAACCACCGGCTCCGTCGGCTGATCGGTGCGCTGAACATATAGCTTTCCGTATCCAGCTGCTCACCAACCGTTGACAATAGATTTGAACGGTTGTTTTCTATTGAGCAGGAGGCGCCTTCCTTCGCTGTTCCACCGCCCCAGCAGTTGAAGGAGCTCGCATGCTGCGCAAAAGGAAACTCGGTATCGCCGGAATTGCCGTCGGCGCGCTCGCGCTGACGGTGTGTACGTCGGTGCCGCTCGCCTACGGACACGGATACACGACCGGGCCGATCAGCCGGGCCAAGAATTGTCAGGACGGAGTCGTGCAGGACTGCGGTCAGATCCAGTGGGAGCCGCAGAGTGTGGAAGGACCCAAGGGGTTCCCGCAGGCCGGTCCGGCGGACGGAAGCCTCTGCTCGGCCGGGCTGCCGCAGTTCGCCGAGCTGGACGATCAGCGCGGCGGCACCTGGCCGGCCACCCAGCTCCAAGGTGGTCAGGGGTTCACGTTCTCGTGGCATCTGACCGCGGCGCACGCGACCACCGACTTCAAGTACTACCTGACCAAGCAGGGCTGGGATCCGACCCAGCCGCTGACGCGGTCCGCGCTGGAGCTCGAACCGTTCCTCACCGTCCCGATGAACGGCGCGCGTCCGGCGACCGACGTGTCCCACCCCGGAACCATCCCGACCGGGCGGACCGGACGGCACATGATCCTCGCGGTCTGGACCATCGCCGACACCGCGAACGCCTTCTACCAGTGCTCGGATGTTAATTTCTAATTCAATCTGACGTTTCGCCAATATCTTTCCTGGGCAGTGCACTCCTTGAAATAACCGCCCCATATTTCAAGGAGTGTCCCCATGAAGTCAGTGCTCCGTCGCGTCGTCGTCCCGATCGTCGCCGTCCTCGTCGGCCTGCTGCCCGGTGTGGTGGCAGTCGAGCAGGCGTCGGCGCTGACCAAGATGACGCACGCCCAGGCGACCGCGATCTTCTCGGCCGCCGGCATCACCTGGTCGTCCAGCGGTGGCTGCTCGAACCGCAACAACCCGACCTGTACGTCGTTCGACCAGATCAACGACAGCACGGTGTACGGCGTTCGCACGCTCAAGCAGGCGAGCGGGTGCGCGATCCGGATCACCGGCGGCACCGAGACGGGCCACGCCAGCGGCACGTACAGCCACTGGAACGGCTACAAGGTGGACGTCGCGATCACCACGTGTGTGACCAACTACGTCCACAACAACTTCACCCGCATCGCCGACCGCGGCGACGGCTACCCCCAGTGGCGCTCCGGCGCCGGCAACATCTACGCCAACGAGGGCAGCCACTGGGACATCACGTACTACAACTGCGGCGGCTGCTGAACAACAAGGGCTGCCGCGCTCCGCGCGGGTTGTGGAGAGGGAACTGCGGAGGTTGTTGATCCGCTTGCGGACCTGTGGCCGCTCCAGGGTGAGGCCCTGGGGCGGCTGCGGGTCTTGTGGGTACTAGGCTTCGGGGCGTGATACCTCAATTGTCGGGGCACTCCCTGTTGGTGTTCGTGGGGATCCCTCTGCTGGTTGTCGCGGTGCTGGCGTTGCTGGTGTTCGCGTCGTCGATCGCTGACGGGCCGCGGTACCGCCCAGGGCTGTCCTGGTGGGCTCCGCCGGTCTGGATCAACGGACCGACGGCCACCAAGCCGGACCCGGCCAACCTGCCCGAGCTGCCTCAGCTGAGCGCCGCGCCGGGTACCACCGCGACTGCTGCCACCGGCGTCGCCCGCACGACCGGAGGCGCAAGTGCCAGCTGGTGACGCATTCACCCCGGACCAGCTCTACGACATCGAGCGAGCGGTCCGGTACGCCGAGGAAACCTCCGGCCTGCACTTCTCCGTGTACGTCGGCGGCGCGGACTCCGAGACCCGTCCGTTCGCGCTCGAGCTGTTCAACGAGCTCGACGACCCGGACAGCAGCGTCCTGGTGTACGTCGACCCGGCCGGTCGCCGGCTCGAGATCGTGACCGGTCCGCTGGCCAAGCGGCAGCTGTCGGACACCGCCGCCGGTCTGGCCGCGCTGACCATGCAGACGTCGTTCGCCACCGGCGACCTCACCGGCGGTCTCGTCACCGGCGTACAGCAGCTCGGGACGCACGCTCACCAGCCGCCGTTGCTGCACGCCAGCGACGAGCAGCACAAGCTGTAGCACGTGGCACCGGCCCTGCAGCCCCGCCGCATCGAGCTGGGCGACGTCGTACTGCGTCCTTTCGTCGCATCTGACGAGGCTGCAGTGGCCGAGGCGTTGCGTGACCCCGGCATCCTCCGCTGGACCGCTGGTACGGCGGTCATCCGCGCACCTGCCGAGCAGCGCGCCCGCCGGTGGCTGGAGCCCCGCATCGACGGCTGGAACCGCGGTAACGCCATCTTCGCGATCGCGGACGCCGGTACGGACCAGGTGCTCGGCAACGTGTCGCTCCGGGACGTTCACCGCGTCCCGGACCAGGCCGTCGCGGCGTACTGGGTCAGCCCGCTCGCCCGCGGCCGCCGGCTCGGTGCGCGCGCACTCGACGCGGCAGCGACCTGGGGCTTCGCAGCCGACGGTCTCGGCCTGCACCGCATCTCACTCGACCACTCGCTGATCAACGAGGGTTCGTGCCACGTCGCGATCCACGCCGGCTTCCAGCTGGAGGGCGTGATGCGCGACTACTACGTCGAACCGACCGGGAAGCGGCACGACTCGCACCTGCACGCCCGGCTGGCCACTGACGTGGTCCCTCAGCCCGCGGACGCCGCCGGCTCGTAGGTCGGGCAGGCCGGGCTGGGGTACGCCGCCTGGGTGCGTGGATCCAGACACAGGTTGAGCACCTGCGCCGACGACGACCCCGGACCGAGGTAGACGACCCAGGTGTTGATGACCGGGGTCATCGAGCTGCTGTTCGTGAGCCCTGGGTACTGCCCGTTGACCAGCATCGCCTTCGCCGGGATCCCGGCGCGGGTGAGCGCGGCCGCTGTGTTCTTCGCGGTCTCGTCCGCGGGCATGCCGACATCGGTCGGGTACTTGTCGATCACGACGATCCACTGGCCGCGCTTGAACTTCGGCGAGACCGGTCCGGTGTTCACCTGTGGCGTCGTCTTCTGAGCCTTGGCCTTCGGGGCGGCTGTGGAGGCCGGCGGCTGCCGGTCTGCCTTCGTGGCGCTCCCGCTCGCGCCGGCGGTCGGAGCTGCCGGTGCCGCGGCGCCGCTGTCCGTACCCGATCCCATCCGCAGTCCGTCGGCCGGCGGGTCGTCGGAGGTTCCCCGGGTCAGGATGAAGCCGAACACCGCGACCATCGCCGCTGCGGCCACCACACCCGCGCCGATGGCGCTGTGCGAACGCTGTGCCTTCCGCGGGCCTGCCGTCGGCGTACTGCGCCTGGCAGCGGTCTTCTGTTGTTTGCGCGCAACCCGAGCGGGCGGCTTCCGGTGATCGACGCGAGTCACGGCAAGGGCCCCTCCCCAAGAAAAACCCGGACCTCCGTGGATGGATGGTCCGGGCCACCTTAAACCGAACGACCGAATAAATGAGCCTCTCTCAGGTGGCGAGAATCTCTTTCCCTGCAAGGGAATCGCGCACCGCGCACGACCCCTCACGATCCGCCGACGAGCAATCGTTTGATCCTTACCGAACGGGGTCGGCCGATCCGGAAGAGCAATGGCTTGACCTAGACAGCGCTCTAGCTGGTTCGCTCCTGCTATGCGTTATCTGACCATCGGAACTGACCCCGCGCGACAGCGCCGGGTGAGCCAGATCGCCCTCGGGGCGATGCTCATGGGTACGGCGACCGACGAGGCCACCTCGTACGCGATTCTGGACCGGTACGTCGAAGCGGGCGGGACGTTCGTTGACACGGCCAACAACTACGCGTTCTGGGTCAACGGCACCCAGGGCGGCGAGAGTGAGCAACTGCTCGGCCGTTGGCTGCGGAGCCGCGGTGTCGGGGACGAGCTCACGATCGCGACCAAGGTGGGCGGACGACCGCCGCGACCCGCCAATGCGCTGAGCGAGGATCTCGAAGGTCTGTCGGCTCAGGTGATCAAGGAGTCGCTGGCCAGGAGCCTGGAGAACCTCGGACGCGACCACGTCGACGTGTACTACGCGCACGTCCCGGACCCCGCCACGCCGCTGGAGGTGCAGGTCGAGGCGTTCGGGGAGCACGCGGCCGAGGGGACTGTCGGACTGGTGGGCCTGAGCAATTACTGGAGCTGGCAGGTCGAACGGTTCCGGGCGCTGGCAGCCGCGGGCGGTCTGCCGACGTGCGACGTTCTACAGCATCACCACACGTACTTCCGGGCACGGACCGACCAGGGTGGGCTCCGATCCCGGGACGGCGCAATCGGCGTCACCGACGGGCAGCTGCTCAGCTACCTGCGTGCGGAGCCCGGCCTGACACTGGTGGCGTACTCACCGCTGCTCAGCGGTGGCTATGTCCGAGCCGACAAGCCGCTGGACGAGCTGTACGACCACGCCGGCACGAGAGCGCGGAAGATCGCGCTGGACGAGGTGGTGCGCGAAACGGGCGCCACAGCGAACCAGGTGGTGCTGTCCTGGCTGATGGGTGGTGAGATTCCGATCGTCCCGCTCGTAGGTGCTTCCTCGGTCGCTCAGCTCGACGAAACGCTCGCCGCCGCCGACCTCGAGCTCACGCCCGAGCAGCGCGACCGACTGGACGGGGCCGGCCAGAACTAGGTGCCGGACGGGATGCCGTCGTACTTCGCCTTCGGGCGGGTGTCGAGGGCGTCGTCCAGCCAGGCGTCGATGTCGACGTCGGCGGACAGGATGTGGTGCACGTACGACGCGCGTTCGTGGCTGAGGACCTCGAGCTCCCAGACGCACGGAGCGGCGCCGATCGGAGCCGGGCGGAGATCGTCCACCTCCATCCCGCTGAAGATGCTCAGCCGGGACTGGAAGTCCTTCGCCCAGCTCTGCACGACCAGGTAGATGCCGTCATCGCCCAGATGCAGTACGACGACGCCGAGCCCGACCGCTCCCATCGCGTCGTCGAAGTCGAGTTGGCGCGTGGCGGTACCGCGGGCCACCTCGACCATGTGGTCGTCCCACTGCCGCCCACGGGCCGTGATGACATACGGCTTCACCAGGCGGTGCGAGAACCGCCAGGGCATCAAGGGAGTGATGGGACGGGGTCTGTACGCCTCTGCGAGTCCGGTCAGCGCAACAGCTGCCGCACCGGCCAAGGCGGGGTCGGAGGCGGGCACCGAACCAGTCTTACCGCACAGCGAGGTTCAACGCGACAGGGCCGGTCTCGGATGAGACCGGCCCTGTCTGAATGTCGATCAGGCGACGATGTCCTTCGCCTGCGCCGCGATGGCGCGGGTCAGGTCCGCCTGTGCCTCGGTGACGTACCGGAGCGTCGGAGCGTCCACCGCCGACGACTCTGCGGCCAGCCAGCCGGTGAGCGCGTCCAGTGCTGCCTGGTCGGCCAGGTGGCGAGGGGACAGGTACACCAGGACGTTCTCGCCCATGGACGAGCCGAGCCGTGTGTACACGTCCTTGGCCGCGTTCAGGTACTTGTCGACGTACGGCCGCAGCAGGTCCTCCTGGCCGGGCTGCTGGAAGCCGAGGATGGTCCGGAACTGCGTCTCGTTCGGGGTGTCCTCGGACTCCACCGCGATCCGCCAGGCCTCTTCCTTCGCCTCCGCGGTCGGCCGGGCGGCACGGGCCTGCGCGGCCCGCTCCTGACCGGTGATCGTGGTGTCGCGGGTGAGCTCGTCCTCGATCTCGTCCGCATCGATCTTTCCGAGGCGGGCGAGGGACACGATCAGCGTCCAGCGCAGGTCGGTGTCGACGACCAGGCCCTCCGGCAGGTCGCGGCCGTCCAGCCATCCGGCGAGCCGATCGGCGCCGGCCGCCGAGAACACGGCCGAGCTGTACGCCCGGACGAAGGCCAGCTGGTGGTCGCTGCCCGGCTCGGCGTCGGCGACCAGACCGGCCAGTGCCTCCTCGAGCTGCGCCCGCAGAGCAGGACGGTTCTGCGGGGCGGCGTACTGGTTGACGGCGCTGTTCGCCTGCGCGAGCAGGGAGCGGACACCGGTGAGGTCGGTCTCGGCGCGGATACCGCGCAGGACGATGCCGACGTACTGGCTGGCCGGCATCTCGGCGTCCCGGGTCATGTCCCAGGCCGAGCCCCAGGCGAGTGCCCTGGGCAACGATTCGGTCAGCTGGTCGATCGACTCGACCAGCGTGGCGCGGGAGCGCTCGTCCAGCCGGATCTTCGCGTAGGTGAGGTCGTCGTCGTTCAGCAGCACCAGATCCGGCTGGGTCGCGCCGGTGAGCTCGGGCAGCTCGGTGCGGGCTCCGTCGATGTCCACCTCGAACCGCTCGGTCCGCACCAGGCCCTCGTCGGTACGCCGGTACAGGCCGACGGCGAGGCGGTGCGGACGCAGTACCGGGAACTTGTCGGTCGCGGTCTGCTCGATCGCGAACGAGGTGAAAGCACCGGCGTCGTCCACGGCGAAGTCGGCGCGCAGCGTGTTCACACCGGCAGTCCGCAGCCAGCGCTCGGTCCAGTCGTCCAGGTCGCGCCCGGACGCCTTCTCCAGTGGCTTGAGCAGATCGGTCAGCTCGGTGTTGCCGAACGCGTGGTCGTGGAAGTACTCCTTCAGCGCGGTGACGAACGTCTCCTCACCGACGAAGGCGACCAGCTGGCGCAGCGTCGACGCGCCCTTGGCGTAGGTGATGCCGTCGAAGTTCACCTCGACCGCGTGGAAGTCGATCATGTCGGCCGCGATCGGGTGCGTCGACGGCAGCTGGTCCTGCCGGTACGCCCAGTTCTTCCGGGCGTTGCAGAACGTCGTCCACGCGTCGGAGTACTTCGTCGTCGCGACCACCTGGGCCCAGTGGCTGGCCCACTCGGCGAACGACTCGTTCAGCCACAGGTCGTCCCACCAGGTCATCGTGACCAGGTCCCCGAACCACATGTGCGCCAGCTCGTGCAGCACGGTGTTGGCGCGGGACTCCAGCTCCGCGTGCGTCGTACGGCTGCGGAACAGGTACTCGTCCCGCAGCGTCACGCAGCCCGCGTTCTCCATCGCGCCCATGTTGTACTCCGGCACGAAGGCCTGGTCGTACTTGTGGAACGGGTACGGCGTCCCGAACGCCTCTTCGAACAGCGCGAAGCCCTGCTTGGTGACCTCGAACAGGTCCTCGACGTCCAGCGCCTCCTTCAGCGACGGACGGCACAGCAGCGACATCGGGTACGTGCCGTGCGGACCCTCGTACGAGTCCGTCACCACGTGGTACGGACCCGCGACGACCGCGGTGATGTACGTCGAGATCCGCTCGGTCGGCGGGAACTCCCACCGGGCCAGCTCCTCGCCGTTCTCACCGGAGTACGGCGTGGGCTCCGGCGTCGGTGCGTTCGAGATGACTGCCCAGCGGGCCGGTGCGGAGACGGTGAAGGTGAACGGGGCCTTGAGGTCGGGCTGCTCGAAGGTGGTGAACACCCGGCGGGCGTCAGGCACCTCGAACTGCGTGTAGAGGTAGGTCTCCTTGTCGGCCGGGTCGACCGAGCGGTGCAGCCCTTCACCGGTGCGGGAGTAGAGACAGTCCGCGACCACGGTCAGCTCGTTACGCTCCGCCAGCCCGTCGAGCTGGATGCGCGCACCGTCGTACACCACGTCCGGGTCGAGGGCGACGCCGTTCAGGGTCACCGAGCGGACCTTGTCCGCGATCAGGTCGGCGAACGTACTCGCGCCGGCCGTCGCGGTGAACGTGACGGTGGTCACGGACGGGAACACCGGGGCGCCGCTCGGGGCACCGGTCAGGTCGAGCTCGATCGCGTAGGTCACGTCACTGACGACGCCCGCACGGGAACGCGCCTCGTCGCGCGTCAGGTTGGTTCCAGGCATGTCCGCATCCTATGCACCTGGTTCTCAGGTTCGCTGAGGGTTTCCCCCCGACATTGGGTATTGGATACCGAGACGATATCTAGGGTTCTTCAACTTTGTATGATGGGGAATATGACTGCCTCTGCAGATTTCTGGTTCGACCCGGCCTGCCCCTGGGCCTGGATGACATCTCGCTGGATGCTCGAGGTCGAGCAGGTCCGGGATGTGAAGACGACCTGGCACGTGATGAGCCTCGCCGTCCTGAACGACGGTCGCGAAGACCTCGACCCGAAGTACAAGGAAGGGCTGAGCCGGCTGTGGGGCCCGGTCCGGGTGCTGATCGCGGCCGAGCAGGCGCACGGCAACGAGGTACTGCTGCCGCTCTACACCGCGCTGGGGAAGCGGATCCACGTCGCCGGCCGGGGCGTCGGTGACGGCAAGGGTGACGTGGTCAAGGAGGCGCTCGAGGAGGTCGGTCTGCCGGCGTCGCTGATCGAGGCCGCGGACACCGACAAGTACGACGATGCGCTGAAGAAGTCGCACCACGCCGGTATGGACCAGGTCGGCATGGAGGTCGGTACGCCGGTCATCTCGGTCGAGGGCACCGCGTTCTTCGGACCGGTCGTCACGCCGGCGCCCAAGGGCGAGGCGGCCGGCAAGCTCTGGGACGGCGTCCGGCTCGTCGCCGGCACCGAGGGCTTCTTCGAGATCAAGCGCACCCGCGACCGCGGTCCGATCTTCGACTGACGGTTCAGGGGTTGAAATCAAACACCCCGGGCAGCGAAGGTTACTCACCAATCAATCCGCCGAGTGGTGAGTAGGTTCCAATGATCGGCATCGCTGTGTTCGACCGTCACACCGGACAGTTCGTCCAGCAGTCGAACGCCGACCATCAGTTCCGGTCCGCGTCCGTGGTGAAGCTGCTGATCGTGCTGGACTTCCTCTGGGGGAGGGGCCCGCAGTACGACGTTCCGCCGGCGGACCAGGCTCGGCTGGAGGTCATGCTGCGCAGCAGTGACGACGACGCGGCCAGCCACTACTGGGACGAGCAGGGCGGCGCGGCGATCGTGGAGCGGATGGTGGAGCGGCTCGGCCTGACCCACACGGCCGGACCGCCCGCCACGCACCCTGGCTTCTGGGGGTACGTCGCGATCACCGCGGCCGACACGGTCCGCATCTATCGATACATCCTGGACCAGGCTCCGCAGCCGGTCCGCGAGTACGTGATGGACCTGCTGCACCGGCCGACCCGGTACGGCACGGACGGCTTCGACCAGTTCTTCGGGATCCCCTCCGTGTTCGACCCGGACTTCAGCATCAAACAGGGCTGGTCCGGGTTCCAGGGATCGAGCGGCTACCAGTCGGACCGGAAGAAGCCGCAGTCCGAGCTGGACCTCGTCAGCGACGCACTCCACACCACGGGGACGGTCGGGGTGGACGACCGGACCATCGTCGCGGTCTTCACGCTGCACCCGAGTGGCACGCCGTACGAGCAGGCCTATGCCGCCGTGACTCAGTTGACCGCAGGGCTGACTGTGCCGGGCGGCGTACGCGCACAGGCGGGCTGACAGTAGATTTCTCGCCATGCGAGTGCACATCGGCTGCGACCATGCCGGCTTCGAGCTGAAGAACCACCTGGTGGATCACCTGACTGCCGCCGGGCACGACGTCGTGGACCACGGTCCGGCCGTGTACGACGCCGTGGACGACTACCCGCCGTTCTGCCTGCGGACCGGGCAGGCCGTCGTCGACGACCCGGGCAGTCTGGGCATCGTGATCGGTGGCTCGGGCAACGGCGAGCAGATCGCCGCGAACAAGGTGAAGGGGGTCCGGGCCGTGCTGGCCTGGAGCGCCGACACCGCACGCCTCGGCCGCGAGCACAACAACGCCAACGTGATCAGCGTGGGCGCGCGGATGCACACCGAGAAGGAGGCGACCGGGTTCATCGACCTGTTCCTGGCCACCGACTTCTCCGGCGAGGAGCGGCACTCCCGCCGGATCGACATGCTGTCGGACTACGAGTCGACCGGCGAGCTCCCGCCCTTGCCCTGATCGTCCTCGGACTTTTGCTGCGCCGGCCGGCGTTCTACTTCACGACGAGGCCGGGAAACGTCCCGGGCCCGCATCGACCGGCCGGTGCCGACCACGGCCGGAGTGGGCGGCGCAGCGCGTCCGCCCTTGGCTGCACCAGAACCACCTGTCGTCCCCATATGAGGAATCATGCCTGAAGGTCACACCCTGCACCGCCTGGCCAACGACGTCTGGGACGCCTTCGGCGGCCGTATTGTCCAGGCGTTCAGCCCGCAGGGCCGGTTCGTCGACGGCGCCGCGCTCCTCAACGGACACGTGCTGCGGCAGACCGAGGCCCACGGCAAGCACTTCCTGGCCGACTTCGAGGGCGCCGGCTGGTTGCACATCCACCGCAGCAAGCTGCCGATCGGGCAGCTGCTGATGAACCAGGACGTGCTGAGCGGCGTCGGCAACGTGTACCGCGCCGAGGTGCTGTTCCGGGCCAAGCTGAACCCGATGACGCCGGGCAACGTGGTCAAGAAGCGCGAGTGGCAGGGCATGTGGGACGACCTGCTCGCGCTGATGAAGTACGGCGTCGAAACCGGCCGGATCGATACCGTTGCCGACGACCACACGCCGGAGGCGATGGGGCGTGACCCACGCAAGGACGATCATGGTGGTGAGGTCTACGTCTACCGGCGGCAGGGGCAGCACTGTTTCGTCTGCCAGTCGGTGATCCGGACCAAGATCCTGGCCGGCCGCAACCTTTTCTGGTGTCCCAAATGTCAACGGACCGGACTCACTCGCAAGAGCTGAAACCCATCAGTTGTGTTGCGAATTGATGCGCGGACCGATCGGTACCGTTATCTTCTTCACACCATGAGGAAGAACGGCGGTCTAGCGCTGGTACGACGCATCGGCCGCCGGGTCGAAGCGCTGGGTCGTCGTGCCCGTCGTTCGCATCGGCTGGCGTTCGTTGCCTTGTCGCTGGTTCAGCTGGTGATCTCGATCGCGAGCTTCATCTGGATGACCTTCGTACCGGCCTCGTTCCTGATCATCCCGCTGGTCGTCGGCGGCGTGCTGCTGCGGTTCGGTGAGCTGGTCGCGCTGACCGGGATCACGGCCGCGTTCGGTTCGTACGTCGTGCTGTCCCGCGGCGTGACGATGCCGCGGATCGGTTTCGTGCTGGTGCTGGTGATCGTCGGCTGGATCATGATCACCAGCGCCAAGGTGCGCAGCCGGCTCGGTGTGGCCGGCACCCGGAGCGAGTCGATGCTGATGGAGTTGCGGGACACGCTGACCGCGCAGGGGGAGATGCCGCCGTTGCCGCCGGGCTGGCGGGTCGAGGTCGCGATCCAGTCCGCCGGCGGGTCGACGTTCTCGGGTGACTTCGTGGTGTCGACGATGCACGGCGACTTCCTCGAGGTGGCGCTGGTCGATGTCTCGGGCAAGGGAATCGACGCCGGCACGCGGGCGCTGCTCTTGTCGGGTGCGTTCGGCGGACTGCTCGGCGTCGTACCGGTGCAGGAGTTCTTGCCGTCGGCGAATCAGTACATCCGCCGGCAGGACTGGGACGACGACTTCGCGACCGTGGTCCACGTCGTGCTCGACCTGCGGACCGGGGACTTCGACGTACGCACGGCCGGGCATCCGCCGGCGATCCAGTTCGACGCCTGGTCGGGCCGATGGCAGACGCGGGACGCGGACGGGCCGCTGCTCGGGTTGATGGAGGCGCCGGAGTTCAAGGCGAACCATGGGCAGCTGCGGCTCGGGGACGCCTTGTTCCTGTACAGCGACGGCATGGTGGAGACGCCGCGGCGGGACATCGGCCGCGGTACGGACCGGCTCACCGGGCATGCGGAACGCCTTGTGGCGCAGGGATTCGTGGGCGGGGCGGCCGACCTGGTCGCGACCGCCGGCGGGCCGGGGGACGACTCGGCGATCGTGATCATCCACCGGATGGCGCACGGCTGAGACCCGCGGTCCTGCCGATGGCGTAGCCTGCTCCGTCGTGACGATCGATGGGCTGGGCGACACCTTCGGTGCCGGGGCGGACCGGGCCGCACCCGACGTCTCGTTCGAAGAGCTGGTCGCGATGATGCCGGAGACGTTGCGGGAGGTGTTCCCGCCGTACCGCTGGCAGCTGGCGAAGCTGTGGGAGCTCGACCTGAAGGTCGAGCCGGTCGAGATCGCCGACCTGGTCTGGATGTTCGACCTGCCGCTGTGGCAGCTGGACGGCGAACGGTTCCGGGTCACGCCGAACCAGGTCGCCGAGACGCCGATGAACTTCCGGGCCCACTACCAGCGGGTGATGGACGCGGACCTCGACTTCCCGATCAACCTGGTCGCGTACCGCGGCCGGCTGGTCGTCCTGGACGGTGTCCATCGGCTGGCCAAGGCGCACTTCCTCCGCCGCCGCTGGATCGAGGCCACCATCGCCACCGCGACCCAGCTGCAGTCCTGCGCCATTTGACAGGATGGGGCCCATGGAGAGCGTGGAGCGTGAGGTGTACGTCGAGGCTCGGCCGGAGGAGGTCTGGGCCATGGTGACGCAGCCCGAAGGACTCGCCCACTGGTACGCGTTCGGCGGTGCGGAGCTCGACCTGCGGCCGGGCGGGCGGCTCGTGCTGCGCTGGGACGAACACGGCGAATTCTTCGGCTTCGTCGAGAAGGTCGAACCGGGCCGCCGCTTCGCCTACCGGTACGCCGTCACGCCTGGCGTCGAGCCCGCGCCGGGCAACGCGAACCTGGTCGAATTCACCCTGACCCCCGAAGGCGAAGGCACCCGCCTGCTCGTCGTCGAGTCCGGCTTCGACCGCTTGGACCTGACCCCCGAACAGCAGACCGAGCACGCCGAGGTGTCCGCACAGGCCTGGGAGAACTCCCTCGGCCTCCTGACCAGCTCCGCGACACGCGGCGGTTGGTGATGGTGACGTGTCACCTTACGATTGGTGACATGACATCGAACACTGACGACGAATATGCGCCGAGCACGGCCGGCTGGGTCCGTGATCAGGTGGAGAAGGTGACCGCCGCCGGGACCACCGCCGCGGTCGACATCATGGGGATGCGCGTGGTGCTGCTGACGATGCGCGGCGCCAAGTCCGGCAAGATCCGCAAGGTTCCGCTGATGCGGGTGGAGCACAACGGCGTGTACGCCGCGGTCGCGTCGCTCGGCGGCGCCCCGAAGAACCCCGTCTGGTACTACAACTTGAAGGCCGACCCGAAGCTCACCCTGCAGGACGGTGAGACCACGAAGGAGTACGTCGCCCGCGAGATCGAGGGCGCGGAGTACGACGAGTGGTGGCCGCGGGCCGTCGAGGCGTACCCGCCGTACGCCGAGTACCAGACCAAGACCACCCGCAAGATCCCGCTCTTCCTGCTGGACCCGGTCAACTAAGGCCCTGGCTGGCGCTGGATTACCAGCCAGGACCTAAGTCCTTGCAAAGATCCGGCGTGGGATGACGGGCGGTGACCGTCGCCGGACCAGGCTTGTGAGACGCTGGCGACGGCTGGGTTCACCTTGACCCGGCCCGGCGCTGCTGCGTCGCTTGAGTTCTGGGAGTCGTCCTGACCACACACGACGCGGTGCAGGAACCGTTCGTCGGGTCGACGCGGTTGCGTCTGGCCGGACTTGCACTGCATGCCTATACCGCGAGCGGAACGGTGCTCGCGTTGCTGATCGTGATCGCCGCCATCGACGGCGACGCGGTCCGCGCCCTCTGGCTCGGACTGGCGGCCCTGGTGATCGACGGGACCGACGGAATGCTCGCGCGTCGGCTGCGGGTGAAGGAAACCATCCCGTGGTTCGACGGCGCGATGCTAGACAACATCGTCGACTACTTGACCTACGCGTTCGCCCCGATCGTCCTGCTGTGGACCGGCGGCTACCTGCCGGCCGGCACCTGGGGCGCGATCCTCGGGGCGCTGCCGTTGCTTGCTTCCAGCTACCAGTTCTGCCGGGTCGACGCGAAGACCGAGGACCACTTCTTCCTCGGCTTCCCCAGCTACTGGAACGTGGTCGCCTTCTACGTCGTCGTGCTCAGCCTGAGCCCGGTCACGACCGGCATCATCCTGGTCGTCTGCTCGATCCTGGTCTTCATCCCGGTGAAGTACGTGTACCCGTCGCGGACGAAGGCGTTCCGCTCGGTGAACCTGCTGACGACCGCGGTCTGGCTCGCGTCGTACGCCGTACTCCTCGCACAGATGCCGAACCCGAACGCGATCGTGGTCGCGGTCTCGCTGTCGTACCTGGTCTATTACGGCGTACTGAGTCTGTACCTCACCTGGCGTCGCAGGGCTGTCGCGTAGATGGTTCTCGGTCTTGGCGCGGCTCTGGGGGCCGCGGTGCTGTTCGGTGTCGGCGCGATCATGCAGGCGGTCGGTTCGCGGAAGGTGCCGACCGAGTCGGAGCTGAGTCCGCGGCGGTTCGGCGGGTTCGTGGTCGCGCTGCTCAAGCAGCCCGCGTTCCTGGGTGCACTCGCGCTCAACCTGGCCGGCTTCGGCCTGCACTTCGTCGCGCTGCGGCTACTCCCGCTGTACTTGGCGCAGGCGGGTATCGCGGTCAGCCTGGTTGTCACCGCATTGCTCGCGACCCGGTTGATGTCGGATCAGCTCAGCGCGCTCGAATGGTCGGCGGTGGCCGCGGTCTGCGTCGGCCTCGGCGTGCTCGCGGTCTCGGCCGGGGACGCCGGCGCGAACGTGCAGCATCACGGCCTCACGATCGGCATCATCGTCGGCCTCATCACGATCGCCGTACTCGGTGCCACCGCCAGCCGATCGCAGCACGGCGTCTCGACCGCACTGCTCGGAATGCTGGCCGGTCTCGGGTACGCCGGCGTCGCCATCTCCGCCCGGCTGCTCCAGGACGGCTCGATCTCCGAGCTCTTCCACAGCCCCACGCTCTACACGCTCCCGATCAGTGGAGCGCTCGCTTTCATCCTGTACTCGTTGGCGCTGCAGCGCGGTTCGGTGACGTTGGCAACGACGCCGATGATCGCGCTGCAGACGATCACTCCGGCCGCCGTCGGCGTGTTCGTCCTCAACGACGCCGTCCGCGCCGGTTGGTGGCCCGCAGCGATCATCGGCTTCGCCCTCTCGGCAGCCGGCTCCGTGATCCTGGTCCGGTTCGAGTCGGTCAAGCACTGAGCTCAGCGCGACGGCCACTTCCAGGGTGGTTCGTCGAGCGGACCCTGGCCGTCGATGGTGGTGGCGCCGCGGTCCTTGACCAGCTCGATGGTGTGCAGGTCGGGGGAGAGTGCCTGGAGTGAGGAAATGAACGGGCGCGAGTGGGTGACCACGATGACCTGCGCCTCTTTGGCTGCGGTGACGACGAGGTTCGCCAGGGCGGGCAGGAGATCGGGGTGCAGGCTGGTCTCGGGCTCGTTGAGGACCAGGAGTTCTGGCGGTCTCGGAGTCAGTAGGGCGGCGACCCACAGGAGGTATCTCAGGGTGCCGTCGGACAGCTCCGCGCCGGACAGCGGTCGGAGCAGACCGTGCTGGTGGAACGCAACCTCGAAGCGCCCATCGGTGTTGACGACATCAACTCGGCTGCCGGGGAAGCCCAGCTCGATGGCCTCGTCGAGGGCGCCGTGCGGGCCGAGCTCACGGATCGTCTGCAGAGCGGCCGCAACGTCCCCGCCGTCCTGGGACAGGACGGGCGTTCGCGTCCCGATCTGCACTCGTCGGGCCGGCGCGTCGGCGTCGGTGCGGAAGTGGTCGTAAAACCGCCAACCTCGCAGCCGGTCCCGCACCAGCATGAGCTCCGGCGCGCGTTCCGGATCCGCGAACTCGCTGAGCATGCTGTCGAACGTCTGCAGTTGATGACCCGCGCGTTCCCACTCGCCGCCGGACGAACGGATCCGAGCCTCGCGATTACTCCGATCGACGAGCAGCGCAGCCGGTCGAAGGAACGGCCCGGCCCACAACGCTTCCCGCTTGATCTCGGGATCCAGATTGAATTCGGAGCGAATCGGCACGGGCAGCCCGAGGTCCATCAGATAGCCGTAGTCGTCGCCGGCGAATCCCATCCGCAAGGTCACCGGGCCGGTGCGGACCGTGCCCTGCACCGGCCGGTCCTTGCGTACCTGCTCCGGACCGGCCCACAGCGTCGACTGCAGTCCACCTTCGCGTGCCAGGGCCGCAACGGCGCCGTTACGCGAGGCATCGGCGAGCAACCGGAGCGCCCGGTACAGGCTGGACTTGCCTGATCCGTTCGCTCCGGTCACCACGTTCAATCCGCCCAGCGGCATGACGATCCGCCGCAGTGACCGGTAGTTCTCCACCGCCAGCGTCGTCAACATGCGCCCAACGTACTGGGGCCTACGGACAGAACTACGGCAGCCTGCGCCAGCGGACTGCGTCGGCGATCACGAACCCGTCGGCGTCGTCGCTGAGCTCTACGTAGCTGTCCAGCCCGGCGTCGAAGGTGAAGGTCCCGAGCGACACCCATTCACCAGTACGCGGATCAGGTACGCCGCGGACCCGCTGGTTGACCGTCACCGTCGTCGTACCGGCCGCGTGGTGTACGACGTACTTCGCGTTGGAAGCGCGGTTCGGATCGGCGGTGTACGACGTGAGGACCTCGTACTGACCGGTGCCGGGGATGGCGGGACGGAAACGGGCCAGATTGGCGCCGGTGCCCTTGGCGTGGCTGAGGTAGTTGAACCCGTAGTACCCGAGGATGCCGCGTGCGCTGGCCCACGTCCCGACGGTCTCGAAGCCGAGCCCGCCGTTGTCGACGGTCACCTCTTCGCGGACGTCCGGCGTGGCCGCTGCCTTGACGAGGGCGAGCTGCTCGAGCGCGACCGCCGTACCGCCGCCTCGGCCTGCACCGGCCAGGGTGAAGCGGATGGAGTGCCGGCCTGCTGTGAGCTGGCGACGGTCCAGCAGCACCATGTCGTAGCCCTCGCCGCGGAACGAGGTCAGGTCGAGTGCACTGACCCGCGGCGCGTCCCCGTCGACGGTCACCGTGACCAGTCCGCCGTCGGCCGAGCGGTAGTAGCGCAGCCAGAGCTCGTACGTGTCGGCGTGGTCCACGTGGATCGACTGGTCGACGTACGCGCCGACAGCGCCCGCTGGGAGCCGCGGGTAGTTCATCGGGTACGACGACGTCGAAAGGCCAGGCCCGGTGGCCAGACTGTCGCGTCCTTGGGTCAGCCACTCCAGGTTGAAGCGGGCGACGGCCACCCGGCGCGGACTGCTGTCGATGTCGCCGTCGCACCCGTACAGCAGGACGATCGTGCCGTCCGACAGCCGAGCGAGGTCGGAGTAGTACCCGCGGAGCTGGCTGATCGATCGGCTGTAGCGGAACGACTTGCCCTCGTCATAGCTGACCGCGACCGTCATGTTCCAGCGCATCGGGGAGTCCGGCCGGCTGAGGAGCACGCGGTTGGCCTGGTCGGTGTACCTGAGGAAGCCCATGTCGCAGCCGTTGAACAGGCCCACGCTGAAGTCCATCACCGCGCGCGACCAGCTGAGACCTTCGTCGGTGCTGATGGCGAAGTCACGCGGCCAATCGTTGCCGGAGCCGGGCCGGCTGTTCATCACGATCGACCCGTCCTCCCGCTGGAGCAGTCTGGCCTCGCCGACCGTCGGCAGACCCGTCCCGAGCGGTACTTCGCCACCGGCCTTCCAGGTGCGACCGTGGTCGTCGCTGTAGATCGTGGAGGCGCCGTAGTTGCGGTCCGCCGTCGGTACGCCGGTGATGATCGTCCGGTGCGACACGGTGAGCAGCAGTCGGCCGGACTGCAGCTGGATGCCGTGGCCGGGGCCAGGGCCGTGCATCTCCCAGTTGAACGGGAAGCTGTCGAACAGACCGTCCAGACTGTGCCGTTCGCCCCAGGTGGCGCCGTTGTCGGTGCTGGAGCGGTAGTGCACGATGCCGGTGTCGGAGGAGCAACTGGTGTTCTCCGGCAGCCGTGCGCAGAGGTTGTAGAACAGGAACACCTCACCGGTGTGGCCGTCGGCAACGAATGTCGGGTTGGCCCAGCTCTCACCGTTGACCGACGCCTCGACCGTCTGCGTCGGCAGCCAGGTCTGTCCGCGGTCCGTGCTGCGCCGGATGAGCAGATCGTGCGGTCCGGCGTCACACACCTCGTGCCGGCCCTCGGTGCACGCGATGAGGGTGTCGTTGCGCGTCGCGATCAACCCGTAGACGAAGTAGCTGGCCAGCGGGTCGACGGTGTTGTCCCACAACGTCGTCTCGGCGAAGACCGGCGCGGCCGGCTGGTGATGTCCGTGACCGCCGCCACCACGTGGTCCGGTGGCGTTGGCGGATGTCGGCAATGCAGCGGCGGCGGCTCCGGCCGCGATCCCGAGATTCAACGTACGACGACTGATCGGCATCCCACTCTCCTCACGACGGGTGGCAGGACCGTACCGGCCCGGTTCGCCCGGGCGCTAGACGCTAATAGGTATTACTCCGGGAAGAAAAGCCAGCGGCCCGCAACTGGTGAGGTTGCGGGCCGCTGGTCGTACGACGGAACTCAGGCCAGTGATTCCTCCCAGGCCTGGTGCAGCCCGGCGTAGTGGCCGTCACGGGTGATGAGGTCGTCCGGTGAGCCGTCCTCGATGATCCGCCCGTGTTCCAGCACCAGCACCCGGTCCGCGGTCTCGACGGTGGACAACCGGTGGGCGATCACGATCGCCGTACGGTCGGCCAGGATCGTCCTCAGAGCCCGCTGGATCAGGCGTTCGCTGGGGATGTCCAGGCTGGACGTCGCCTCGTCCAGGATCAGTACGGCGGGGTCCGCCAGGAACGCCCGCGCGAACGCGACCAGCTGCCGCTGACCGGCCGACAGCCGGGATCCGCGCTTCTCCACCGCGGTCTCGTAGCCGTCCGGCAGCGCCATGATGAAGTCGTGCGCGCCGATCACCTTCGCGGCCTCGACGACCTCTTCCATCGTCGCGTCGGGCTTGCCGAAGCGGATGTTGTCGGCGACCGAGCCGGTGAACAGGAAGTTCTCCTGGGTCACCATGACCACCCGCTCGCGCAGGTCGTCCTCGGACAGGTCGCGCAGGTCCACACCGTCGAGCAGCAGATGCCCGCCGGTCGGGTCGTAGAACCGTGCGACCAGTTTGGCGATCGTGGTCTTGCCGGCACCCGTCGTACCGACCAGGGCCAGGGTCTGACCGGCCGGCACGTCCAGCTGCAGGCCGGGCAGCACGGGTACGCCGTCGACGTACTCGAACCGCACGTTCCGCAGCTCCAGGTGGCCGCGCGCCTTGCCCGGCTTGGCAGGCTCGATCGGCTCCGGAACGTCCGGGGTCTCGTTCAGTACGCCGGACAGCTTCTCCAGCGCCGCCGACGCGGACAGGAACGTGTTGTAGAACTGCGTGATGTCCTGCAGCGGCTCGAAGAACTGACGCAGGTACAGCAGGAACGCCGTCAGGACGCCGACCGTCACGTGCCCGTGGTACGCCTGGTAACCGCCGTACGCCAGGATCGCGACGATGGTGATGTTGCCGACGCCCTTGATCGCCGGCATGAACACCGCGTTCAGCCGGAACGACTCGAGGTTCGCCTTCCGGTAGCGGTCGTTGACCCCGTGGAAGATCTCCTCGTTCCGCGGCTCCCGGCGGAACGCCTGGACCGCGCGGATCCCGGTCATCGACTCGACGAAGTGCACGATGACCAGTACGACAGCCTCACGCGTCTGCCGGTACACGACCGCCGACCGCTTCCGGAACCACGCCGTCAGGACCAGAAGCGCGGGGAACGAGAGCAGTGCGAGCAGACCGAGCTTGACGTCGAGCGTGAGCAGGATGATCGACGTACCGACCAGGGTCAGTACGGCGGTCACCAGGCTGTCGAACCCGCTCGCCAGCATCTCGTCGATGACCTGTACGTCGGACGTCAGCCGGGAGATCACCCGACCGGAGGTGAACCGGTCGTGGAACGCCGGGCTGAGCCGCTGGAAGTGGTCGAACACTCGCTTGCGCAGGCCGAGCAGGATGGTCTGACCGAGCCGGCCGGACCGCATCAGGAAGATCTGCCGCGCCCACGCCTGGATCAGCGCGGCCGCGAACACCGCGATCACGATCGTGATCAGCTGTTGCGAGCCCTCGCCCGCCAGGATCGGCGGGATGCCGTTGTCGATGCCCAGGTGGACCAGGTACGGCACCGCGAGCCGGGCGCCGTTCTCGACGATCACGATCGCGACCAGCAGCCAGATCAGCTTCTTGTACGGCCGGAGCAGCTCCCCGAGCAGCTTGCGGGAGTCCTCCTTCAGCCGGATGGTCGTCGCCCGGGAGATCTCCCGGTCCGGGTCCTCCTCGAACAGGCCCCGCCAGCTCTGCTCCTCCGGCGGCTGCTGTTCGCGTTCCTTCGCTTGAGGAGGTGTTTGCTGGGTCGTCGTCATGCGTGCACCTCCTCTTCTTCGGCTGCCAGCAGGTGCCGGTACTCCGGCACCGTCGCCAGCAGTTCTTGATGGGTTCCGACGTGGGTGATCGTGCCGCCCTGCAGCAGGGCGACCTTGTCGGCCAGCATCACGGTCGACGCGCGGTGCGCCACCACGATGCCGGTGGTGTCGGCGAGCACGTTCTGCAGCGCCTCCTCCACCAGAGCCTCGGTGTGTACGTCGAGCGCCGACAGCGTGTCGTCCAGCACCAGTACGGCCGGCTTGGCGAGCACTGCACGGGCCAGTGCGAGCCGCTGCCGCTGTCCACCCGACAGCGACATGCCCTGCTCACCGACGCGGGTCTCCAGCCCCCACGGCAGCTCGTTGGCGAACTGCGCCTGCGCCACCTCCAGCGCCTGCTGTACGTCGGCGTCACCGGCGTCCGGGCGGCCGAGCGTCAGGTTCTCCCGGACGCTCATCGAGAACAGCGTCGGGTCGTCGAACGCGGACGCGACCGCGCTCCGCAGCGACACCAGGGACAGGTCCCGGATGTCGTGTCCGTCGATGGTGATCCGTCCGGCGGTCACGTCGTACAGCCGGGGGACCAGTGCGGTCAGAGTGGTCTTGCCGGACCCGGTCGCGCCGACCAGGGCCAGTGTCGTACCGGGGGTGAGGTCCAGGTTGATGTCGTGCAGCACCTCGGCGGAGTCGTCGGAGAACCGGAACCCGACGTGCTCGAACCGCAGGTGCCCACGCGCGTCGGTGAGCTCCTCCGGGCCGGACTTGATCACCGAGTAGGTGTCGAGGATCTCGCTGATCCGGTCCGCCGCGGTCATCGACTCCTGCGCCATCGCCAGGATCGCGCCGAGCGAGGTGACCGGCCAGACCAGGGACAGCATCAGCGTGATGAACGCGACCAGGGTGCCGAGCGTGATCGCCTGCCGGCCGGCCGCGAGCGCGCCGAGCAGCAGGACGATGACCAGGGTCAGGTTCGGGATGACGCCGAGGAAGCTCCAGAACCTCGACGCGAGCCGGACCTTCTCGACCTCGGTGTCGTACAGCGTGGTCGCCTCGTCGTCGAACTGGCGCTGGACGTGCGGCCGCCGGCCGAACGCCTTGATCACCCGGAAGCCGAGCGCCGACTCCTCGATCCGGGTGGCCAGGTCACCCTGCTGGTCCTGGACCTTGCGGGAGATCCGCAGGTACTTCTTCTCGAACTTCAGCGACACCATGACGACCGGTACGGCGGCCACCAGGACCACGAGACCGAGCGGCCAGTACAGCTGCAGCAGCAGGATCGTGACGACGACCAGTTGCAGGATGTTCATCACCAGGAACAGCAGACCGAAGCCCATGAACCGGCGGATCGTGGACAGGTCGGTGGTGACGCGGGACAGCAGTTGACCGCTCTGCCACCGGGTGTGGAACTCCATCGGCAGCGACTGGAGCCGGACGTACAGGTCGTGCCGGAGAGTCGCCTCCAAATCACTGACCGTTCGGGATTGCGCCCAGCGGCGCATCCACACCAAGATGACCTCGGCGATGCTCAGCCCGAGGGCCAGCAGCGCGAGCGGGACCAGCATGCTCAGCTCGTGGCGGGTGACCGGTCCGTCGATGATGGACCTGGTGACGAGCGGAACGGTGAGGCTGACACCGACGCCCAGCATGGCGGTGGAGAACATCACCGCGAGGCGCCATTTGTGCGGCTTCAGGTAAGGACGCAGTCGCCACAGGTTGCGGCTGCGTTCGGGGACACGGGTGGTAGGGGCAGCGATCGACGGCGCTGTGACAGCGTGCTCTGACGGCATCTGGACGGGCGCACTTCCCATCTACTTCGGTTCACAAGGGGCTTGGGCGACCAGAAAACGGCGCACTTTCCAGTATCGCCCAGTAGGTAAGCGCTTGTCCCGCCAATTCCATTCCCCCCGGATGAAACGCAATAACCCACCCCGGACCCACGCGGGAGCCCGTCCGGACCTATCACGATCCGCAATTAGTACTACGCCAGCGATCGCCCGGCCGGTTCCCCTTCGGGCAGTTCCCGCAGTCCGCGGAGCGGTGAGAAGACGCCGACCAGCAACCCCGCGAGCATGCCGGCGGTCGCGATCAGCAGCGTCGGGCGGATGTGGAGGGCGGTGGCCAGGATGCCGGAGAGGGCGGCGCCGGCTGTCTGGCCGCCGATGACGAGGGTGCGCCAGGAGGCGGTGACCTGACCCAGGAGGTGGTCGGGGGCAAGGGCCTGGCGGAGTGTGCGCTGGGGGACTCCGAAGAGCGACATGCCCAGGCCGGCGAGGACCTGGCCGAGGAGGATGAGCGGCGTACGACCGGTGAAGAGCAGGACGCCGTTGAGTGAGGCAAGGAAGACGCCGGACAGGTACGAGCGGCCGAGGCCGACCCGTCGGCACCAGGGACCGGCCACGACGGTTCCGGCGACCGCGGCAGCGCCGAACGCGGTCAGCGTGAGTCCTACGAAGGCGGGGGACCGCTGGAGCTCGCGGATCAGGAACAGCACGACCAGCGGCCCCTGCATAGCTCCGGCCATGGCCGCAATACCCGCGGAGATGACCAGCGGCCGGAGCATCGGGTGACCGAAGAGCACGCGCAGACCTGCTGACAGGCGTACTTCGGACCGCGGTCGTGGGGGCACGCGGTCCGGCTCGCGGATGAGGTACGACGCGACTGCGGACACGACGTACGACGTGGCGTCGATGACGATCGCGAACGGTGCTGTCAGGACCTGTACGAGGAAGCCGGCTACGGACGGTCCGAGGGTCGAGGCGAGGTTCAGGTTCAGGAGAGCGGCGCTGTTGGCCCGCATCAGGTCCTCGCGTGGAACCAGCATCGGGATCATCGTCTGGGAGGCGGTGTCGGACAGCAGTGTGAGCACTCCGGTGAGTACGGCGACGACGTACAGCTGCTCGATCCGCAGTACGTCCATCGCCGCCGCTATCGGCACTGAGGCGAGCAGGAACAGCCGTCCGACGTCGGTCCAGATGAGGACGCGTCGGCGCGACCATCTGTCCACCCAGACGCCGGCCAACAGACCGAACAGCAGATGCGGCGCGATCGAGACGGCCGACAGTGCACCCATCTCTACGGCCGACGCCTGCAGGGTCACGACTGCTACCAGCGGCAGCGCGACAGTCGTGACTGCGCTGCCGGACGCTGACACCAGCTGTCCGATCCACAGCTTCCTGAATTCACCCGTCACGACCGATGCCATGCCTGTGAACCTGTCACCCGGGAGAGTCAGTCGACTACATCTGTTCACTCAACGCGAAACACAGGACCCTTTGCAGTGAAGGGCAATGAGGCACCGCGCGGGATCAGCCAGGCGTGCTCGCGCCGTACCCGGACGACGTCGCACTGGCCGTCGGTGATCAGCAGGATCGGACCCTCAGCGGGGAAGTCCTTCGCCCGCTCGAGCAGGTCGACACCGGGCTGCAGCACCGTCCCGCCACGGCCACGGACCTGCACCCGGCCGGCGATGTCGTCCACGGGCACATACCCCGCGTCGTACGCCGCCGCGTCGCAGTACACGACCCGCGCGGCCGGTACGTCGCGAGCGCGCGAGTACGACGCGATCGCGCCGAGCGCCTTGCCCAGCAGCTCGCGGTCCATCGAGCCGGACGTGTCGAGCACCACGCCGTACGTCGGAAGCCGGTCGAGCTCGACCGGGCGGATCCAGCCGGGGCGCGGGATGTCCGGCGTACCGGACTGGCGTCGGGAGGCGCGGGCGTACGTGCGGGTCTTCTCGACGGCCGGCACCTGCTCCTCGAACCAGCGGGCCAGTTGTGCGTCCCAGGCCAGCGGCGGGTGGTCCAGTGCGCGGATCTCCTCGACCAGTCCGGCTGGGAGCGTGCCGCGGGCGGAGTCGTGGTACGCCAGCCCGGTGCTGAGCGCCCGTCGGTAGATGTCGTCCAGCCCGGCGCCGCGTGCGGCCTCGCCTGCGTGCGGTAGCGGGTGGCCCAGTACGTCGCCCAGTCCGACGCCACGCAGGGTCGCCAGCTTCCGGTAGCGACGCAGGTCCGTGGTGATGCGGTCGTAGACCTCCTCGGCAGACATGCCCTTGAGGACCGGGTCGTGCAGCGCGCCGTCCGGCATGCTGCCCACGCCCATCTCCAGGAGCCAGCCGTTGATCACCAGGTCGGCGGCCACGTTCCACAGGTACGGGTCACGGCCGCCGACCCGCTCGCCATGGCGCAGGGCGGCGTGCAGCATCTCGTGGGCCATCACGAACCGCCACTCGCTCAGCGTCAGGCTGGTGAGCGGATTGACGTAGATCTCGCCGACGGACGCGTTGACCGCCGCCGTGTGGATGTCCCAGCCGCGGGCGAGCTCCACCTCGGCAACGATCGTCATGCTCGACGCGATCGCACCGAGCAGCGGGTACGACGAGACGAACCAGCCGAGCGCCAGGTCCCACTTGTCCCGCCCACGGCCGTTGCCGAGCGAGGAGCGTGCACCGCCGGCGACCTCGACAGCCGCTGCGGCCGCGGCGGACAGTCCGGCGGCGAACAGCTCGCTCCACTCGGGCTTCTTGCCCCAGCCGTTCCAGCGGGCCAGCTCGAGGTCGGATCGCCGGCCTGCCACACCGAGTCCGTCGTACTCCGCCGGCACGCCTTCACGCCGCCAGAGGCGTGCCAGCGCGTCGTCGTCCATTCCCGGGAAGGACGCCGGCAGCTCGACGACCGACGTACCGAGTTTGAGCGACTGGAGGTAGCGGTTGACGGCCACGTCGTACGCGGCGCACGCGGGCTGGTCCGGCTCCGGCCGGTCGTGGTCTGCGTGGCCGAGACCGAGGTGGATGAGCAGGTGGGCGAAGACCCAGGTCCACTCGTCCGGCGTGGCTCGGCGAGTCCGGTGCGTGCGGATCTGGCCGTTCGAGTCGATGATCGCCCAGGCGTCCGCCGGACAGTCGTCGTCACGGACCGGGCTGCGCGCCCAGTCGGCCATCGGTGCGAACAGCGGGTGCCGTACGACGGCCGTCCAGCCGGCCTGGATCGCCTCCCACGCCGGGTCCCGCTGCTTCTTGCGCTTAGGCACGCGCAGCAACCAGCCGCGGCAGGTCGCGGCTGACCTCCACCAGGAACCACGTCGGCAGCACCGGACGGCCGTCGTCGTCGGACGCGATCACCAGCTGCGCGATCTCCAGCGAGATCTCCGCCAGCTCCACCAGCAGCGCCTTGCCGCGGTGCGCGAGCTGACGGGCCGCAGGGTTGGCGGATGCCTTGTCGGCGGCCAGTTCCTTGATCAGGCGGGCGCGGAAGGTCTCGGCGAGGAAGTACAGCAGGTCACGGTCCTCGGGAGCGGCCGGCCAGCCGGTCTCACCCTTGAGTACGGCGTCCAGTCCGAAGGCGTGCCGGACCGTCTTCACGTACGCGCGGAACGTGGAGGCGTGCGTGGCGGACAAGGTGCCGAAGGCAAGTACTCGCAGCGTCTCGTCGGACACGTCATCGCCGTACGAGTGCAGGGAGTCGGACAGCATGTGCCAGCTGCGCGGGGTGGAGAACGGCTCCTCGGTCTTCGGCGGTGCGGTCCACAGGTGGTCGGGGCGGTTGCGTAGGTACTCGAGTACCCACGGGTGGATGCCCGCCGTACCCGCCCACTGCAGCCAGTCGCTCGCGGACGCACGCAGGTGGACGTGGACGAGCCGGTTGACCAGTGCGCTCGCCATCGGACGGGCCAGCGCGTTGTCGGTGGCCCGGTTGCCGGCGCCGATCACGACGGAGCCCTCCGGCAGCTCGTACTCACCGATCCGGCGGTCCAGGATGAGCGAGTAGAACGCCTTCTGCACCTCGGCGGACGATGCGTTCAGCTCGTCGAGGAACAGGCAGTACGGCTCGTCCCGGGCGATCGCCACCGGCGGTGCGAACCGGCTGCGGCCGTCGACGATCTGCGGTACGCCGATGAGGTCCTCCGGCGCGAGCTGCGTCCCCAGCAGCGTCACGCACTCCAGACCGAGCGATTCCGCGAACGCCCGCACCAGACTGCTCTTGCCGATCCCCGGTGCGCCCCAGAGGAAGACCGGGCGTACCACTGCGACGTGCAGCAGTACTTCGGGCAGTTCTGCCGCCGATACCGTGATTCCTGCCTGCATTCATTCCTTTCGTGGCTGCCGTCCTTGGTCAGCCCTCCAGGATCCTCTTGGAGTCACGGTGTGTCACTCTGTTTTCCAGGGTGCTTCCGTTACCGGTGGTTACTGACTAGGGTGCGGCCCGTTGTCTTCGGAGTACTGGGGGGTCTCGTGGTGAGCTTTCGGGTCAAGGCGGCGGCTGTGTGCGCCGTCGTACTGCTGCCGTTGTCGGCGTCGCAGGTGATGGCTGCCGACCCGCCGCCGCACCTGGGAGCGGGGGTGCTGGTCCCCGGGCGGTCTGCGATCGACGTGGGGATGTCCGGTGCCCGCGTGGTCGTGTCGAACCCGGTCTACGAGACCAGCAACAACGGCACCACCTGGACCGCGTCAGGCGGCACGAACGTCGGCAAACCGTTGCAGGTGGAGGGCTCTGCGCTGCTGACGTTCGACGGCAGTACTGCGAAGGTCGGCGGACTCACGTTCCCCGCAGCGGACGAGGTGGTGCTCGGGAAGGGCGGCAAGCTCGTCTCGCACCGCACGCCGGCCGGAGCGACGGCAGAGGTGTACAACGTTGCTTCGAAGACGAAGCTGGCCGATTACGCGCCGCCGTTCGCCATGTCCGGCGACACCGTGTGGAAGGTGACGTCGCCGGGTCAGCTGGACGGCAAGAACCTGACCACTGGTGTCGTGAAGACCATTCTGGTCGCCAGCGCGTGCACCGTCGGTCCCGACGACGTGAACGGCCGGTGGGCTGTGCTGAGCGGCTGCAACCAGGTCGTCGACGTCAGCGGACCGCAGCCGCCGCGCAATCTGTCTGTGACAGCGGACTCCCAGTTGGGCAACGGTTTTGCGGTCCAAGCGTCTGGATCCGACCTACTGGTCACCGACCTGAACGATCCGGCTCTCGGGCAGCGCCGGTACGGACCGATCCGCACGGCCGGCCCCAGCTTCCGCGCGGACGGCTCGGGTCTGGCGAAGATCGTGTACGCCGACTCGGACGGCAACCCCCGCGTGATCACGCTGAGCTGGCTGAGCCCGGACCCGCAGCAGCACCCCGACACGGTCGCGCCCGTACTCACCAGTGCGTCGGCCGGGGACCGCGTCCGCGACAACACCAGCCTGTCGTTCGATTGGGCCTTCAACGACCCGCAGGACCCGAACTCGCCCGCCACCGGCGTGCTGAGCTACGACCTCCGCATCCAGCAGCGCCCCAACCGCACCTCGCCGTACGGCGCGTGGAACCTGGTCCCCGCGTGGCAGGGCCTGAAGACAACCGCAGCGAGCCTGACCGCCCCCATCGGCACAGACACGTGCTGGTCGGTACGAGCACGCGACTACGCAGGCAACGTGAGCGCCTGGAGCACGTCGTACTGCAGCGAAGTAGACGGCACAGCGCCGTCCCTAGTCACCTGGCGCATAGGTGACCGAGTGCAGCTGAGCGGGACCTCAACGGTCCGCTGGGCCTACAAGGACGACACCGACATCGCGTCGTACGACGTCGTCTACAAGACCGCCGCCCCCGGCGTGGCCCTCGGCAAGTGGATCTACCCCGCCACCTGGCAGAACACCCGCATCACGTCCATCACCTGGTCCCCCCGCCTCGGCTGGGACGAGTGCTTCATGGTCCGCTCCCGCGACTACCTCGGCAACCTCTCCGCCTGGACCCCACAGATCTGCTCGGTAGCACCCCAGGACGACCGCGCCTTCACCTCGGCCGGCACCGTCACCCGCTCCACCAGCACCCTGGCCTTCCAAGGCACCACCACCATCCTGAAAGCCAACGGCGCCTACCTCACCAAGCCCACCGAAGCCGCCCAACGCCTAGCCATAACCGCCATCCACGGCCCCGGCCAAGGCCGCATAGACATCTACCACGCCAACATAAAACTAGGCACCATCTCCCTAGCCGCCACCACCACGACCCGCGTAACGACCTACCTCCCCACCACGGTCTTCCGCACCGGCGCCGTCAAGATCATCTCCACCAGCACGGCCCCCGCCGCAATAGACGCAGTCGCCTTCCTACGCGCCCCCTGACACAAACCCGCCCCGAGCGGCCGAGCGAAGCGCCAAACCCGACCCAAGCGGCCGAGCGGACCGCGAAACCCGACCCAAGCGGCCGAGCGAAGCGAAGGCCCAGGGGGGTGCGGGTGGCGGAGCCCCGCTCGCGCCGAGCGGAGCGAAGGCGCACAAATAAGAGGGCGAGCCCCGGCCTGCGCTTTCCGCAGGCAGGACTCGCCGCTCGCCCGAGCGGGTGACGAGAATCGAACTCGCGTAGTCAGTTTGGAAGACTGGGGCTCTACCATTGAGCTACACCCGCGTGCTCGGACATGATTCCATACGGACCCCGTTGGACTCAAAACGGTACGTCGGCGGGGTGGTGGCGCGAGCACTGGTTCGGGTCGACTAGACTCGTGCGGTCACTGCGGGGCGTAGCGTAGTGGCTAGCGCGCCTGCTTTGGGAGCAGGAGACCGCAGGTTCGAGTCCTGTCGCCCCGACAAACCCCCTGCAGCACTGCTGCGGTTCGGGCTGTCGCCCGTGCTGTGAATGTCATCGAATCAAGGAGAACCGCCACCGTGAAGAGCACCGTCGAGTCCTTGAGCCCGACGAAGGTCAAGCTCATCGTCGAGGTGCCGTTCGAGGAGCTCAAGCCGAGCCTCGACGCGGCGTACAAGAGCATCGCCTCGCAGATCACCGTCCCCGGGTTCCGCAAGGGCAAGATCCCGCCGCAGGTCATCGACCAGCGGGTCGGCCGCGGACCGGTGCTCGAGGAGGCGATCAACGACGCGCTCCCGAAGCTGTACTCGCAGGCGGTGAGTGACAACCAGGTGAAGGCGATCGGCCGGCCCGAGGTCGACGTGACCGAGTTCAACGACAAGGAGAGCCTGCAGTTCTCCGCCGAGGTCGAGGTCCGCCCGGAGATCACCCTGCCGGACCTGGAGGGCCTGGAGGCCCAGGTCGAGGACATCGCGATCTCCGACGACGAGGTCGACGAGCAGATCGAGGGCCTGCGGCAGCGGTTCGGCTCGCTGAACCCGGTCGAGCGCGCGGTGCAGGACAAGGACTTCATCACCCTGGACCTGTCGGCCAGCAAGGACGGCGAGAAGGTCGAGGAGGCGCAGGCGACCGGCCTGTCGTACCAGGTGGGCAGCGGTCAGCTGCTGGACGGCCTGGACGAGGCGGTCATCGGCCTGAGCGCGGGCGAGAAGAAGACGTTCGTCACCCAGTTGGTCGGCGGCGGTCTGAAGGGCGAGGACGTCGACGTCGAGGTGACGGTGACCGCGGTGAAGGAGCAGGAGCTGCCGGAGCTCGACGACGAGTTCGCGCAGACCGCTTCGGAGTTCGACACCGCGGAGGAGCTGACCGCCGACGTGCGGACCCGGCTGGAGCGCGGCAAGCGGCTCGAGCAGGCCGGCGAGGCGCGTGACGCCGTACTGGAGAAGATCCTGACGCTGGTCGACGTGCCGGTGCCGGAGGGTCTGCTGACCGACGAGCTCGCCGCCCGCAAGGAGAACCTGGAGCAGCAGCTCGGGTACTCCGGGATGACGATGGAGCAGTTCCTCGAGGGTGAGGAGCAGACCCAGGAAGAGTTCGACGAGGACCTGAAGAAGCGGTCCGAGGACGCGATCAAGGCGCAGTTCGTGCTCGACCTGGTGGCCGAGCAGCAGGAGCTGAGCGTGAACGACCAGGAGCTGACCGAGCACATCGTCCGGCACGCGCAGCGTTCCGGCGTCAGCCCGGACCAGTTCGCCCAGCACGCGGTCGAGAACAACCTGGTCCCGAGCCTGGTGTCCGAGGTCGTCCGCGGCAAGGCGCTGGCCTACCTGGTCGAGAACGCCACCGTCACCGACGGGTCCGGCAACACGGTCGAGCTGAAGACCCTGCAGCCCGACGGCACGTACGCCGACCCGGAGGCCGAGGGCGTCGACGAGGCGGCCGACGCCGAGGCCCCGGTCGCGGAGCCCGCGAAGGCCTGACGAGACGCCGAACGGCCCGGAACCCTGCAAAGGGTTTCCGGGCCGTTCGTATTTCCTGAAGTACCTGACAAGACAGCGGTCGAGGGGTCGAAAGGGCGCCGAATTCGCTCACAGCAGACGAACTGCGTGGCGGGGGTGCGCCGTAAGCGAACACCTGTGGCCCAGCCTTAGGTCTGTCGCCGCCGACCAGTAATGTCGGCTTTGTGAACGAGACATTTGCAGCCATCCCCACCGCCGCGGGCGGCAACGGAGCCGGCGGACAAGACGACGACATCTACCGCGAGCTGCGGAAGAACCGGATCATCTTCCTGGGGTCCGAGGTTCGCGACGACAACTCGAACGCGATCATCGCGCAGATGCTCCTGCTGAACGCCCAGGACCCCAGCGCGGACATCTGGCTGTACATCAACTCCCCGGGCGGCTCGGTCGACTCGGGTATGGCGATCTACGACACCATGCAGTGGATCTCCAACGACGTCGCCACCGTCGGGATGGGTCTGGCGGCCTCGATGGGCCAGTTCCTGCTCTGCGCCGGCGCGAAGGGCAAGCGCTACTCGCTGCCGCACGCGCGGATCATGATGCACCAGCCGTCCGGCGGTATGGGCGGTACGGCCTCGGACATCAAGATCCAGGCCGAGCAGTCGCTGCACCTGAAGGCGCTGCTGTTCAAGCTGATCGCCGAGCACACCGGCCAGCCGCTCGAGCAGGTCGAGAACGACGCGGACCGCGACCGCTGGTTCACCGCCGAGGCGGCCAAGGAGTACGGCTTCATCGACCACGTCGTGACCAGCGCCGCCCAGCTGAGCCAGGGCAGCCCGAACTCCTGATCTCCCACTCCAGTTAAGGACGCACCATGAATTACTTCATCCCGCAGTGGGAGGAGCGCACGTCGTACGGCATGCGCCGGATCGACCCCTACACGAAGCTGTTCGAGGACCGGATCATCTTCCTCGGCACGCCGATCACCGACGAGATCGCGAACGCGGTGATGGCGCAGCTGCTGTGCCTGCAGTCGATGGACTCCGACCGCGACATCAGCATCTACATCAACTCTCCGGGCGGCTCGTTCACAGCGCTGACCGCGATCTACGACACCGTCCGCTACATCAAGCCGGACGTCCAGACGGTGTGCCTCGGCCAGGCCGCGTCCGCGGCGGCCGTGCTGCTCGCGGCCGGTACGCCGGGCAAGCGGCTCGCGCTGCCGAACAGCCGGATCATCATCCACCAGCCGGCCACCGAGGGCACCTACGGCCAGTCGAGTGACATCGAGATCCAGGCGAACGAGATCCTCCGCCTGCGGGCGCTGCTGGAGACCATGATCGCCGACGCCAGCGGCAAGTCGCACGAGGAAGTCTCCCGCGACATCGAGCGGGACAAGTTCCTGACCGCCGAGCAGGCGATCGAGTACGGCCTGATCGACGACGTCCTGCAGAGCCTGAAGGCCCCGGTCCCGGCCGGCGTCTGACCCGGCCGACAGGCTGTCAAGAGCTCGACGCGTTCGCCACCGGCGTAGTCACAACCCGGTGGCGAGCGCGGTTTTTCGGCCCGGGACGGGGTACCGTCGAGAACGGATCGGGGATAGCTGTATCCATGACAACCCCGCCCCGGTCCGTGCGGCCCACGCCCTCCCGGCTCACGGTTCGACTGCGCATAGAAGGGATCTGTCCCGGTGGCACGCATTGGTGACGGCGGCGACCTGCTCAAGTGCTCGTTCTGCGGCAAGAGTCAGAAGCAGGTCAAGAAGCTCATCGCCGGTCCCGGCGTCTACATCTGCGACGAATGCATCGATCTCTGCAACGAGATCATCGAGGAGGAGCTGAACGAGGGCTCCGAGGTCGGTCTCACCGAGCTGCCGAAGCCGCGGGAGATCTACGACTTCCTCAACGCGTACGTTGTCGGACAGGACGTGGCGAAGAAGGCGCTCGCGGTAGCGGTGTACAACCACTACAAGCGGGTCCGCGACGGTCAGGGCGCCTCGAGCGCCGGCCGTCACGCGAAGGACGAGGCCGTCGAGCTGGCCAAGTCCAACATTCTGCTGATCGGCCCGACCGGCTGCGGCAAGACCTACCTCGCCCAGACGCTGGCCCGGATGCTGAACGTCCCGTTCGCGATCGCGGACGCGACGGCGCTGACCGAGGCCGGGTACGTCGGTGAGGACGTCGAGAACATCCTGCTGAAGCTGATCCAGGCGGCGGACTACGACGTCAAGAAGGCCGAGACCGGGATCATCTACATCGACGAGGTCGACAAGATCGCCCGCAAGAGCGAGAACCCGTCGATCACCCGCGACGTCTCCGGTGAGGGCGTCCAGCAGGCGTTGCTGAAGATCCTGGAAGGCACCACCGCCAGTGTCCCGCCGCAGGGCGGCCGCAAGCACCCGCACCAGGAGTTCATCCAGATCGACACGACCAACGTGCTGTTCATCGTCGGCGGCGCGTTCGCCGGTCTGGACCACATGGTCGAGCAGCGGGTCGGCAAGAAGACCCTCGGCTTCAACACCTCGCGTGAGCCGGAGAAGCCGAAGGAGCTCGGCGGGTACGCCGACGTCATGCCGGAGGACCTGCTCAAGTTCGGGCTGATCCCCGAGTTCATCGGCCGGCTGCCGGTCATCACGACGGTGTCGCCGCTGGACCGCGACGCGCTGATCAAGATCCTGTCGGAGCCGAAGAACGCGCTGGTCAAGCAGTACCGGCGGCTGTTCGAGATCGACAACGTCGAGCTGGAGTTCAGCGACGACGCGGTCGAGGCGATCGCGGACCAGGCGCTGCTGCGCGGCACGGGCGCCCGTGGCCTGCGGGCGATCATGGAAGAGGTTCTCCTCAACGTGATGTACGAGGTGCCGAGCCGTGAGGACGTCGCCAAGGTCGTCGTCACCGGTGACGTCGTACTGGAGAACGTGAACCCGACGCTGATCCCGCGGGACCAGATCGAGCGCACCAAGCGCCGCGAGAAGAGCGCGTAGCAAGAAACGACGAACGGAGGCCGGGGTCCGCTGTACGGCGGACTTCCGGCCTCCTTCTCGTGGTGGACGCGACCGGAGGAGTCACCCGCCTACGGTCGGTGACATGACGCCCAGAAGAATCCTTCGAAGACTGTCTGTCACCGGTCTGGCCCTGGTCCTGCTGACGCCGCTGACTTCCGCCGTCGCCCAGGCCAAGACCGAAGTACCGAAGATCGCCTGGGGGAGTTGCGGCACCGACCCCGAGCTGAAGCCGTTCCAGTGCGCGACGGTCGAGGTCCCGACGGACTACGACAATCCGCACGGCCCGACCACGACGATCGCGCTGACCCGGCTGCCCGCCGGCGACCCGGCCCACGAGGTCGGCACGCTGTTCACGAACCCCGGCGGCCCGGGCGGTTCCGGTGTGGACTTCGTCCAGCAGGCCGCCCAGGTCGCGTACACCCCGGAGGTACGCGCGAAGTTCGACATTCTCGGCTTCGACCCGCGGGGTGTGAGCCGATCGGATCCTGCGACCTGCTATCCCACGGCCGCTGACGAGGTGAAGGCGTTCGCGAACGTGCCGCCGTTCCCGTTGACGGCGAAGGAGGAGCGCCAGTTCATCGTCGACAGCGCGAAGCTCGCGATCAGCTGCCGGACCACGTCACCGGACCGGCTCGCGCACTATTCGACCGCGAACGTCGCCCGCGACTTGGATCTGCTCCGGCAGGCGGTCGGCGACAAGAAGCTGTCGTACGTCGGCTACTCGTACGGCACGTACCTCGGCGCGACGTACGCCAAGCTCTTCCCGAACAACGTGCGTGCACTCGTCCTCGACGGCACGCTCAGCCCCGAGTGGTACTCCGGCTCGAACGGCGACAAGAACCCGGTCGGCGTCCGCCTCAAGCAGGGCGACGGCGCGTACGACACGTACGAGCAGTTCCTCGCCGAGTGCAAGAAGGCGGCCGCGAACTGCGTCCTCAACACGCTCGGCGACCCGAAGACCGTCGTCGAAGGCACTCTGGAGCGGTTGAAGACCCACCCGGTCGACGTCCCGCTGCCGGACGGCACCACGCTCAAGGTGACGTACGCCGTAGCCGTGGCGATCACGTTCTCGAACCTGTACGACCCGGCCGGCTTCCCGGCTCTCGCCGACATGTGGGCCCAGCTCTCCGCAACCAACCGAGCCAAAGCGACCAAGGCGCCGACAGCGCTGGTCGAGTGGAACCGCCGCAAGGAGGACTACACGACCTCGATCGGCAGTGCGCTGCAGCCGTGTGTTGAGGCCAAGCAGTCCGGCCGCGGCCCGCTGGCCTACCCGGGGTACGCCGATGCCGCCGACAAGCGTGCCCCGCACTTCGGCCGCTACCGCGCCTGGATCGGCATCCAGTGCGAGTTCATGGGCATCCGCGACACCGACGCCTTCCTCGGGCCGTGGAAGAACAACGTCAAGCAGCCCGTGCTCGTCTTCGGCACCCGCCACGACCCGGCCACGCCGTACGAAGCGACTCGTCCGTACGCCGACCTGTACCCGGACGCGCGGATGGTCACGGTCGAGGGCTACGGGCACACCACGCTCGGCAAGAGCACCTGCGCCGACGCGATGATCACCGACTACCTGACTGACCTGAAGGCACCGGCCGACGGCTCGACCTGCACACAGGATCGCAAGCCGTTCGATCCCCTGCCTACAGGGAAGAAAGCACTGACTCCGCTACCGCAATAGTCTCGTCGACCTGGTCCGCGGTGTGCTCGGTGGACAAGAACCACAGTCCACGCGGGACGATGTTGATCCCGGCAGCGAACAGTCCCGCGTGGAACCGAGCCATCGCGGCCCGGTCGCAGGCAGCGAACGAGCGATAGTCGGTCACCTCGGCCTGGTCGGTGATGTAGGTCTGGAACACCGGACCCGGACCGTCCACCAGCAGCGGTACGCCGTGCTTAGCCGCGGCAGCGCGCAATCCGGCCATCAGCCGTCGGCCGGTCGCGTTCAGCGGCGGGTAGACGTCGTCGCGGTGCTCGTCGAGCTGACGCAGTACCACGTCTGCGGCTGCCATCCCGACCGGGTGCGAGTTGAAGGTGCCCGCGTGCGCAACCTTGCCGTCGGCAATCGTTCCCATCACCTCGGCCGATCCGACCAGCGCGGAGACCTGCATCCCACCGGCCATCGCCTTCCCGAACGCGGCCAGATCGGGTACGACGCCGAGCAGCTCGCCCGCCCCGCCCGGAGCGACGCGGAAGCCGGTGATGATCTCGTCGAAGATCAGCAACGATCCGTACTGCGTGGTCAGCTGCCGCAGCCCTTCGAGGTAACCAGGTCGAGGCGTGATGCAGCCGGTGTTGCACAGCAGCGGTTCGAGGATGACGGCGGCGATGTCGTCGCCATGCTGCGTGAACACCTCCGAGACGGCGGGGAGGTCGTTGTACGGGAGGACGATCAGGTCGTCGGCGTCGTGGCGCGGTTGGCCCGCCGTACCGCCGACCGCGGTGGGATGCCGGGCGTCGCCGGCCAGGGCGAGATCCGGGTGCACGCTGTAGAGCACCGGGTCGAGCCAACCGTGGTAGTTCCCCTCGAACTTCACGATCTTCGGCCGTCCGGTGTGACCGCGGGCCAGCCGGAGCGCGCCGTGCACCGCCTCCGATCCGACACTGTTGAAGCGGACCAGCTCCGCCGCGGGCACCATGGCACAGAGGCGTTCCGCGACCTGCGCCTCTAGTTCGTGCTGAGCGGCGTACGCGACGCCACGGCGTACCTGGGCGGAGACCGCGTCCGCGACCAGCGGTGCGGCATGGCCCAGCAGGTTGGGGCCTTGGCCGAGCACGTAGTCCAGGAAGCGGTTGCCGTCCACATCCCAGAGCTCTGCACCGAGGGCGTGGTCCACGAACAGCGGCCGGTCGGCACGGCGTGCGTCGCTGGAGACCCCGCCCGCGATCACCTGCCGGGCACGCTTGTACAGATGGTCGGCGCGGTCGTGGGTCCTCTGCACAGGTGCCTCCAGGGCGTCAGTCGAGCTTTTCGGTGAGCAGGCGGAACTGCTGGCGAGGACGGCCGCCACCGGTCGACCTGGCCGGGGGCAGCGGCCAGGCGAGGCCCGCCTCGACCAGCTCCTTGAGCATGCGGCGTCCGGTGCGCTGGGTGACCTGCATGATGGCGGCGACGCTCTCGACGTCGACAACCAGCTGCCGTCCCGGTGTGGCGCTCATGGCGGATGCGATCGATGTGACGATCTCCAGTGCCCGCTGGTCGAGCGGAGCACTGTCGACGGGTGCGGTGTCAGCCGTTGCGGGCCCAGGCTCCAGATCCAGACGGTCACTCCCACCGTCCAGGTACACCGCGACCTTCCCACCGGCCGCAACTGACTCCTCCACAGCCATCAGCGCGTTTGCCTCAGCTGCGCGAGCAGTCTGGCCAGTGCCGGCACCCACTGCGACCGGTACGCCGAGCTGCGCGGTCAATGCACCCAGGAAAGGCGCAACCGTGAACTGCTCGGTCAGCCGAACCAGAGCACCGTGTGTAGTGGTAACGAGGAACATCGTGTCCGACCGACGCGCCACCGACGCACCGACCTGACGCGCCTCGGCCAGCAGCTTCTGGTGGGTCGACAGCGCCAGCTCCTGCTGCCAGTAGTCACCGGACTCGGCCCCGGACGGAATGACCTGTACGGCGATCATCGCCAGCTGGTGCGCCCCCATCCGCGTGCCCTGACCGAGCAGTACGGCGGTCTCCAGCGCATCCCGCACACTCGACCGCGTCGGCGCGATCCGCAGCACCGGTACGCCGTCCGCACGTAGCTCGCGCTCCACCGACAGGATCGTGGTCAGCGCCACCGTGGTGTGCCGGCACTCCCACTTGTCTCGGTGGAACGCCGCGAAGCCGTCAACCGACTCCGGTCCCTCGTACGGGACGTCGTACACCTCTGCGGTGTCCAGGCCGATCTCGCCGTACGCCTCGGTTACGTCGGCCAGTGAGAGCGAGTCGATGCTGACCCGGCTCAGGTCGACGCCTTCGATGGTCAGCGAGGCGCGCAGCAGGGCGGCGTACAGTGCGGCGCCGGTCAGTGGGAGGTGGGTGGACGGGACGGTCAGCCAGTGGCCGGTGGTCGCCAGGTCGAACGCCCACGGGCCGGGGAAGACGGCCGAGTCGATCCGGTCGCGCAGCCTCAGGTACCGCTCCTCGGCGTCGGACTGGTCGTCGTACCCGCCGGTGAGGAACCGTACGCCGTGTGCCGACCGCTCGGCGACCTCCTGCCCGACCTCGGCCATCGTCTTCACCAGTCGACGCGGCCCGAACAGTCCGACTGTCACCGCCGGCACCCGCTCACCGGCCACCGGCTCCGTCTCGTCACTCATCCGTCTCGTCAACCCCTCGTTCTCCTGGTAGCGGCCGCCACCGGAACAGCTTGCGGGCGTTCCCGCTGAGAACATCTTGACGTTGACTCTCCGTCAGTGGCGCGCACACCACCCGGCCCAGCGACATGCGCTGGTCGATGAAGGGGAAGTCCGAGCCGAACAGGACCCGGCCGCTGCCCACCTGGTCCACCATCGCGCTGATCATCGGCCCGGTCATCTGCGACCCGCACACCTCCAGCCACAGCGACTCGTACCGGCTGGCGGCCTCGATCGCCTCGGCCACGCCGGCCGGGGTGATACCGGCGTGGCCGAGCATGACCGCAGCACCCGGGTACCGCTCCGCAACCGTCTGGAACATCGCCGGAGCGTCGTACGGCGACTGGTGCTCGGAGTGACTCAGCACGGGACAGCCGGTCGACTCGGCGAACTCCCAGACCGCGGCGTACCGCGCACCCGTGACCGGATAGCGATGCAACGTCGGGTGCACCTTGATTCCGACGAACCGCTCGTCGGCCGCGAGCCGCTCGAGCTCGCGCTCCGGGTCCTGCCACGGATTGATCACCGCGTACGCCGCGATGCGGCCAGGGTGCGCGTCGACCGCGGCCAGCGACTGCGAATTGCCGAGGTGCGCATCCTGCTGGATCGCGCGATTGGCCGAGAGCACGGTGACGTCGGTGCCGGTCAGGTCCATGACCGCGACCATCGTGGCGGCGTCCGGCTCAGGGATGAAGAACAGCGAGTACGGGCCGAGATGCGCGTGGACGTCGATGATCCGGTGCGTCGGCCGTCGCCCGATCACGAGTGACCTCCGGTGAACAGCCGACTCGCAGTGTCCGACCCGACCAGCCGGACCGTCGCGTCGTCGAGACCGGACCAAGCCAGCCGTACGACGCTCTCGCCGGGATCACGCAGCCCGAATCCGGTCGCGAACACGAGCCGATCGGCGAGGTTGTTGGCGGCGAGCCATTCCACGCCCTGGTGTCCGGCGAAGTCGACGAGGTCGACGTAGATGTTGGTGTGACCATCAAGTGCGGCCCAGAGCTCGCGGAGTTTGCGGTAGCCGAGGTTCGAGATGACGATCGGGAGTTCGGGGTAGCGCGTTGCGATCGCGGTCAGGGCCGGCCAGGTGATCTCGGCGGCGTCGATGCACAGAGGCAGACGGTTGGCCTGCAGACCGGCGTACAACTCGTCGAGCAGGCTGGGGGAGAAGCCGTGTGACGCCGGGTGGATGCGGAAGGCCGCTACGCCTTCGCTGACGGCGCGATCGACGAGTGCGGTGAGTGAGTCGAGTTCACCCGGGGTGGCAGGGATCGCGGTCCAGCAGGCGAGTACGCCGCGATCGGCGAGGCCGTGCGCGATGGCGGAGGCCTCCGCGTTGCCGCCGATCGGATCGTGCAGCCAGGACGCCATCGCACTGACCAGCGCTCCCGACAGCTCGAACCGGTCGAGATGCGCGGCAATCGCATCCCGGTCCGTCGCGGGCTGCAGGCTGGCTGGGTGTACGCCGGTCACCACCCGCGCATCGAACCACCCATACGTCACGTCATCCACGAGCCATCCCCCCGTCAACAGTCCACGCGCCGGCGTACGGCAGCGTCAAGTGCGCCCAGCCGTCGTCGACTTCCGCGTCGATCACGATGTTGTTGAGGTGGAGCTCGCCGGAGGCGCGCACCCACAGGCCGCAGCGTCCGGAGCAGGTGACGACGTACCGCGACCCCTCGACCAGGACGTTGATCTGATCTGTGGAGCGGACGAGGCCAGGTAGCTCTCGCACCTGCCAACCGGTTGCCCAGGACAACTGTCCGTTGATCGAGCGGCTCCAGCTGGATGCGCCGATCCTGTCGGTGGTCGAGCCTTGCGTGATGACCAGATCGCCGTCGACCCGGGTGACCGCGACGTCGGGGGTGACGTCCCGGTGTGGGATGAGGACTGTGGTGAAGTTTCCACTCGAGCGCTCGAGCGAAAGCGAATACAGCGGGCCGTATTCAGCCGTTCGACTCTCCACGATCGGGTGGCGAGCGACGCCCTCAGACGTCTCCACGGTTGTTTCCGCCGGATCGCCGGCCTCGATCAGCAACAGGCCGGGCGAGCCGGCGTCATACGTCAAAGGCCCGACCTGCCGCCACGGATGCAGCGCGTGCCACATCGCGCGAAACGTGTGCTGACCGTCGGCCTTGTCCGTCACGACGACGTACGCCGGCTCCTCGCGCACCATCGCGATCGTGCGTGCCTGCTCCAACCCGTTCCCGTGATGCCGCCCGGAGAAGACCGCAACCGGACCGGTATCGACCAGTGGATCAACCGACACCCGCCGATCCGTCGACAACTCCAGGTCGTTCACGCGCACCGCGTTGTGCCCGCGGCCCGACTGATACCAACTCAAATAGCCAGGATCGTCGTAGCTCGGCGGCCCGCCCGCCTCCCACAACAACGGCTCGCCCCACCCGTCCAGCACCAGATCGAGAACGGCGCGATGCGAATGCGACTCCAGCTCGTGCTCGATATGCGGCCCGTGGTTGATCACCGCCCGCAACTCGTCACCGCGCAGGATCGTGTACCCGGACTCGGGCAAGACGGTTGCCAACGGCAAAGGTCTGTCCTGAACCGAGCTGCCACGCGACAGCAGCTCAGCAGGCCAGACGATCCCGCTGTCCTGCAGATGCGGTATCCATCCTCCTGACGACACCAACTCACGCAGCCAGGTATGCATCGCGGCGAACCGAGGATGCCCAGCCACCGCCGGATCGATCCGTGCCGCGGTCTGCAGCGCACTCAGCACCATCCCGTGGTACCCGGGCGACCGCTCGTAGTGCCCGCCATCGGGATAGATGTCCAGCACCAGATGCTCTTCGATCCGCTCGCGCGCACGCTCCGCCCAGGCCGCCGACTCCACGAGTGAGGGCAGTACGGCGCTGATATGCAGCAGTTCGGTAGCGCACACCAGTTGCCAGTTCCCGTGCCGAAAGACGTCATGCTCGTCGTACGCCCAGCGCGCCCCACCGACCAGCGTCGCCACCAGCCGCCCCCAGACACGGTCGGACAACGATGACGGGGTCAACACCTCCAGTGTGGGCAGCAGGTTCCGGCAGCGTGCCCAGGTGCCGAGCGAGTACCAGATCACGTCGAGCCCCGGCCACTCGCCGGTGACCGAGTCGCGCCGCTCGACCCACTCGTCCAGATGCCGCTCGAAGGCGCGCAGGTAGCGATCGTCGCCGGTCAGCAACCAGGCATCGACACCAGGCTTCAGCCAGCCGAGGTAGTGGAAGCCGTACAGCTGCGACCGGCCCTTGCCCAGCCCGGTCACGTCCACACCGTCGAGCAACGGCGCTGCGGCTTCGAGTACGCCATCCGACGAGTCCGGCAACGGCCAGGCGGGACGCTGCATCCGGGACCCCACGAAGGCGCGGAGTCCGGCCAGATCATCCGCCGGCGACCCGAACGCCTTCAGCAGGTCGTCCGTACTGATCTGGTTGATCCGCGCGTCGATGTGCCGCGGCTTCTCGGGCCCAGTACTCATGCGACCTCGACCGGCTGGCGGGTCTCGATCGACAGATGCGCGGCCTCGAGTACGGCGGTCACGTCGCGGCTGCTCTCGATCGTGATCAGCGGTTGCCGGCCGGTGCGGCAGCAATCGACCCAGTGCGCGATCGCGTCGGCGTACGCGCCGGACGGGATCCCGTGCATGACCCGCTGCAGCATGTTCCGCGGGTAGCTGTAGCCTTCCGGACGCGCGACGACGACGCTCTCCTTCTGCCGGTCCAGCTGTACGACGCCGTTGTCGGCGATCACCGAGACGTACGAGTCGACCGTGGTCGGGAACGTGTTCGGATAGATCCACGCCGACTCGAACGTGGCGACCGCACCGCGCGAGTACTCCGCCTGGATCTGGATCGCGTCCGGGGTGTCGATCCCGAGCGACCGTAGCTTGCCCCAGCGAGCGGTCGCGTAGACCCGGCGCACCTGATCGCGGAGCAGCCACGAGACCAGGTCGATGTCGTGGCTGGACAGGAACCAGGCACACGTCGTCCGCTCGGCCCAGGACAGCATCTCGGTCGGTACGAAGATCGTGTCGTCCTTGCGCGCGTACGCGACCGCGGCCTCGCCGAGATCCGCGAGCAGCTCGTAGGCCTGTGCGTACGCCGGGACCCAGCGGTGGTTGAACAGGCACATCGCGATCACGTCGTTCTCGCGGATCGCCTTCACCGCCGCGTCGGCCTCCGCGACCGAGGTGGTCATCGGCTTCTCGACCAGGATGTGCTTCCCGGCCTCGGCCGCGCGCACCATCATCTCGCCGTGCAGGTCGTCCGGAGTCGTGAGTACGACGGCATCCACCGCGTCATCGGCGAGGAGTGCGTCGAGGTCGGGATGGATCGTGGGCCGTGCCGCGCCCCGTTCGGCGATCTCGTCGGCCAGCCGCCCGGCCGAGTCCGCCGACCGACTCGTCACCGCAGTGATCCCGGCGTCGGTCCGGCCGGACAACGACAGCGCGTTCCCACGCCCCATGATCCCGGCCCCGACGATCCCGATCCTCAGCACGCTCATTTCCCCTTCGCCAGAGTGTCGTTCCACGCCTTCTCGGCGTCGTCCAATGCCTGCTTCGCCGTCTTGGTACCCGACATGTACGCGCGGATCTGGTCGTCGAACAGCTGTCGCAACTGCTCGTCGTTCCCCGATCCCATCGACGCGTCCACGCTGGTCTTGAACGTGTCGACCAGGATCTTGCGGGCCTGGTCGGCCGGCGTGTTCCCGGAGATGTCGGTGAAGAACGGATCCGCGAGCGCCTTCACCGACGACGGGTAGATCGGCACGAGCTTGCAGAGTGCCAGCTGCTGCTCGGGGGCGGCGACGTACTTGAGCCAAGCGGCCGCGGCGGCCTGGTTGTCCGACTTCGCCGGGATTCCCATCACCTGCTGGCCGGACATGTAGTACTTGCCGTCGGCACCGGTCACCGGGGGACCGACCACGATCGAGGAGTAGACGGCGGGCGCGTTCTTCGCGATGTTCAGCAGGGAGCTGGAGACGGCGGCCGGGTTGAACGCGATCAGCTTGTTCTCCAGCGACTGCGGCAGGTCCCGCGGGTTCTCACTCAGGCTGCCGGGCGCGATCGCGCCGGATGCGAACAGCGGCTTGAACTTCTCCACCAGTGCGAGGGTCTCCGGGGTGTTGAACGCGGCCGTCTTCCCGTCCTCCGAGAGCAGCGGGATCCCGTCGGCCTGCACCACGCTCGAGTACGCCATGAAGTTGGTCGCCGACTTGCCCGTCGCGTCGTGGTACTTCGTCGCGAGTGTCAGCGCATCGTCGTACGTCTTCGGCGGCTTGGCCGGATCGAAGCCGGCCTTGGCCAGCAGATCCTTGTTGTAGAAGGAGAGCGACGTACCGCCGTTGTACCAGGGGATCGCGATGCGTTTGCCGTCGACAACCAACGGGTCGGCCAGGTTCGGCAGGTAGGCGGCGACGTCGTCCTGGCTGAACAGCGAGCTCAGGTCCGCCATCGACCCGGCGAACAGCCCGGTCGTCGCGGAGGTGAAGTTGACGACGTCCGGCACCTTCCCGCTGGCGATCGCGGCCAGCAGTTTGGTGGTGATGTCCGCGCCCGGCACGTCCACCCAGTTGATGTGGACCTTCGGATGGTCCTTCTGGTAGGCGTCGATCCACTTCTGGATGTCGGGCCCGTAGTTCTTCTGCAGGTTGATCGTCCACCACTCGACGTCACCGGAGTACGCGTCGCTGGACTGCTGCTTCGGCTCGTCGCCGCCGGCTGGGCTGCCGGACACACAGCCGGACAGAGCCAGTGCGAGAGCGGCGCCCACCGCGAGGTACCTGAGCAGGGATCGGGCCATGAGTGGCTCCTCAGAACGGAATGTCCTAAACCTGGCTTACAGACACCACAGTGTTCGACATCTCTTGACCAGAGTCAACGGAAGGTCGCAGAAATTTCTCGGAGCTAGCGCTTCCGGCTGGCATGCGCGTGAGCTACGGTTCCGGACATCAAGGAATCTGAAAGCTGGGTTTCAGACATTAGGGGCGACCCATGCGAGGACGTGTAGTCGGGCAGCACTGGTACACGCCGTACGTGTTCATGCTGCCCGGGCTGCTGTTCTACGCCGCGATGTTCGCCTGGCCGGCCGTGATCGCGATCCAGCTGGCCTTCTCCGACTACGACATCGTCCATCCGGTCCGCTTCACCGGGTTGGACAACTTCATCCGGCTCGGCCAGGACCCGAGGGTCTGGATCGCCCTGCGGAACTCGCTGCTGTTCGTGCTGATGTTCCTGCCGTTGACCGTGATCGCGCCGCTGTTCCTGGCGATGCTGGTCAACCTCAAGCTGCGCGCGATCCAGGCGTTCCGGATGCTCTACTACCTGCCGGTGATCACGTCGATGGTCGCGGTGGCGGTCGCCTGGCGGTACGTCTTCAACCGCGAAGGCGTCGTGAACTGGCTGCTCGGCCTGTTCGGCGCGGGGCCGATCGACTTCCTGCTGGATCGGCACTGGGCGCTGCCGACCGTCGTACTGCTGGAGGCGTGGAAGAACGCCGGGTTGTTCATGATGATCTACCTGGCCGGGCTGCAGGCCGTGCCGTCGGACCAGGTCGAGGCGGCGACGATCGACGGCGCGAACGCGTGGCAGCGGCTGCTACATGTCGTCGTACCGGCGCTGCGGCCGACGTTCGCGGTCACGCTCGTGCTCAGCATGCTCGAGGCGATGCGCGCGTTCGAGTCGGTCTACGTGCTGACCCGCGGCGGACCGCTCGACTCCACGCTGACGCTCGGCTACTACATCTGGTCGAAAGCGTTCCAGGACTACGACATGGGCTACGCGAGCGCAGTCGGCCTGCTGTTGTGGGCGATCATGATCGTGCTGGCCGGCTTCAACCTCCTGGTGACCCGACGGAGGGACGGCTGATGGCCCGTCGCCTGTACCGGAACCGGCCCCGGATCAACGTGCGCCGCGTCGGCCTCTATGTCCTGCTGATCGCGGTGGCGGCGCTGTTCATCGGGCCGTTCCTGATCCTGCTCAGCTCGGCGACCAAGCCGGCCAGCCAGGACGTGTTCGGGTTCCCACCCGACTTGATTCCGCGGCCGCCGGTCGCCGACTGGTTCCGCGAGGCGTGGACGACGATCCCGTACGCGCGGTTCCTGGTGAACTCGGTGATCTATGTCGGCATCACGGTCCCGATCTACCTGGTGATCTCCGCGCTGACGGCGTACCCGCTGGCCAGGATCGCGTTCCGCGGCCGCGGCGTGTTCTTCATGCTGTTCCTGTCGATCATGTTCCTGCCCGGTGAGCTGATGCTGATCCCGCGGTTCCTGGTGATGAGCGAGCTCGGGCTGACCGACACGTTCGCCGCGGTGATCCTGCCCGCGGTGCTGTCGTCGCTCGGGATCTTCCTGCTTCGGCAGGCGTTCTCGCAGATCCCGGACGAGATCGTCGAAGCGGCCCGGATGGACGGCGCGAACGAGTTCGCGATCTTCTGGCGGATCTGCGTACCGATCGTCGCGCCGACACTGGCCGTGCTCGCGATCCTCGGCTTCGTGTCGGTCTGGAACAGCTTCATCTGGCCGCTGGTCGTGCTGACCAGCCAGTCGAAGTACCCGATCGCGCTCGGGATCGCCTACCTGAGCGGCGTCGCCGGGACCGATGTCCGCGGCCTCGCGGCCGGGACCGTGATCTCGCTGGTCCCGGTGATCTTCGTCTTCCTCCTGCTGCAGAAACGCATTCTCAACAGCATGGGCGGTGCAGTCAAAGGCTGAGCCGCCCTCCCGTCCACCTGTGAGGCCTTCATGCAACCGTTCAGCCGCCGCACGCTCATTCTCGGAACGACAGCCGGTGGTGTCGCCGCCTGGGCCGGCATCCCGGCCCTGTCAGCGTCCGCCGATCCACTCGTCTACGACTCGCCCGAAGCCTTCGACGTCGCGCAGGCTGGCTACCTGGCATCCGATCCGCAGGACAACGAGGCCGGTGTCTATGCCTGGGGCGAGTCCTACTTCCTGCTCAGCCTGCTCCGGATGTACGAGGCGTACCAGGACGAGCGCTACCTGCGCACGTTCGAGGACCGCGCCCGGCACCTGATGAAGACCACCGACCACGCCCGTCACGTGACGGACTACGCCGGCCGGTCCGGCAAGGTCTGGCGTACGGCGGGCAACTACACCGCCGGCCACGGCGTCCTCCCTGACGGAGATGGCAACCCGGCCGTCCAACTCCGCTGGGCCGGATCCAGGTCCGCCGAGTCAACCGCCGAGGTCTCGAACGTTGCCGACGGCGCCTTTGATCTCGTACTCCGCAACCCGGCCACCACGACCGTCGTCACGCTGCCCGGCGTCAGCCTCGATCCCGCCGCACCGACGTACGTCGTGACTGCGGTCAACAACGCCTACACGGCAGGGCTGCGCTGGACCGCGGCCGAGCTCCGCGCAACTCCGGCAGCGGCGCCCGCGCCCGCAGCCGCGACGATCACCTTCCAGCCGCAGTACTACGTGTTCGCCGTGCACACCGGCATGGTCGGGTTCCCGTTGGCGCGCTATGCCCGGATGGTGTTGCAGTCGCCCAAGCTCCGGTCGCGGCAGAAGTTCGCGCGGGAGGTGCTCGACGCGGCCACGGCAGCCGTTGCGTTCCACGACCCCGAGTGGGTCTCGCGGCCGGACGGGACCGGCGACTACGTGTGGCCGAAGGGCGCGCCGATCCCGTTTGACGGCACGATCCAGCCGTACAACCAGAGTCAGGGCATCGGGCAGGTGCTGGTCGAGCTCTTCCGGGCCACCAAGCAGCCGCGCTACAAGACGCGGGTCCAGCAGATGCTGAAGGCGTACCAGCCCGCGCTGCGGCTCGTCGACGGCGCGTACGTGTGGACCTACTGGCCGCCGTACAGCGAGCTGTATGCCGGTTACCCGAAGACCGCTGGGATCTCGGAGTACACACCGTCGTATCCGGCGTCCAAGCAGACCGAGGATCTGAGCCACGCGGCGATCAGCAGCGAGTTCGTGCACGCGGCGTACGACGCGGGGATCGACGGGGGAGCGGTCACGGACGTGACGGTCTTCGCCAGGACGTTCACGCAGAAGCTGATCCGGTCCGCGAACGAGGTCTGGTTCCGCGTCGACGGGACCGGCGACGCCGTACCGGCCAACGCGGTGCAGTGCGCGCGATGGGGCGAGTACGCCGAACAGGACCTGCTGATCTACGAGCAGTCCCTGCGTGTGTACGACGCCGTACAGCTCATGCCGGTGCAAGGCTCGCACGCATTGGGTATCGCGTATCTGAACTGGGCGAAGAACTCTGGTTGGAGGAACAAGTGAGACTGCTCCGGATCCACACCGACGATGGTCTGTGTGACGCCGTACTCGACGAGGACGGCCGGGTCCGGCCGTTGCCGGGCGCCGCGGAGCCGTTCGACCTGGACCGGCTGCGAGCGCGGTCGACCACCGCCGAGCCGGCTGTGGACTTCGAGGCGGTGAAGCTCGCCGCGCCGTTGAGTCCCGGGAAGATCGTGTGCGTCGGCCTGAATTACGCCGACCATGCGGCCGAGGGCGGGCAGGAGGCGCCGGCTGAGCCGATCCTGTTCATGAAGGCGCCGGACACCGTGGTCGGAGCGCGCGACGACGTGATCATTCCGCGCGGTAGCGAGAAGACTGACTGGGAGGTCGAGCTCGGTGTGGTGATCGGCCGGACCGCGTCGTACCTCGCCGATGAGGCCGAGGCGATGGAGTACATCGCGGGGTATGTGCTCGCCAACGACGTGTCCGAGCGGCATTTCCAGCTGGAGCGCGGAGGTCAATGGGACAAGGGGAAGAACTCGGCGACGTTCTGCCCGCTCGGTCCGTGGATCCTGACCGCCGACGAGGTGCCGGATCCGCAGGCGATCAAGCTCGGGCTGGATGTGAACGGCGAGGTGCTGCAGGACAGCTCGACGGCCGAGATGATCTTCGGCGTCGCGCACCTGGTCCACTACATCTCGCAGTTCATGACGCTGTACCCGGGTGACGTGATCAGCACCGGTACGCCGGCCGGCGTCGGCGCAGGCCAGAAGCCGCCGCGGTTCCTCCGCGCGGGCGACGTACTCCGGACCTGGGCCGACGGCCTGGGCGAACAGCACAACCGGCTTCGTTAGCTCCTCAGCGCGGCGGCGATCGAGTCCGCGATCGGTGTGGTGGGACGACCGATCAGCCGGGTGAGGTCGCTGCCGCGGCCGGCCAGCAGGCCGCGCTCGATCGCGGCGTCGACACCCACGAACAGCTGTGCCACCGGCTCCGGCAGCCCGGCGCCGACCAGCACCTGCGCGTGGTCATCGGCCGAGAGGTTGCTGTAGGCAACGTCCTGGCCGGACTGCTTGGCGAGCTCGGCGGCGTACTCCGTCAGCGTCCACGCGACGTCGCCGTTCAGCTCGTACGCCTTCTTCTCGTGCCCGTCCCCGGTCAGTACGACGGCCGCCGCGGCCGCATAGTCCCGGCGGGCCGCCGATCCGATCCGGCCGTCACCGGCGCTGCCGACAACGCCGTTCGCCAGCTGCACGGGGATCTGGTCGGTGTAGACCTCGTTGTACCAGCCGTTGCGGAGGAACGTGTACGGCAACCCCGAGTCGAGGATCGCCTGCTCGGTCGCGCGGTGATCGGCGGCCAGGTCGAAGTCGGCCTCCGGACCGCCGAGCGCGCTGGTGTACGCGATCCGCGCGACGCCGGCGTCCTTCGCGATCGCGATGATCGACTTGTGCTGGTCGAGACGGTTCGGCTCGAGGCCGGAGATCAGCAGGAGGGTGTCCCCGGCGCCGATCGCCTTCGCCAGCGCGGCCGGGTCGTTGTAGTCGGCGATCCGGACCTCGACGCCGCGGTCCGCGATCGGGGCAGCCTTCTCGGCGTTCCGCGCGACCGCGACGACCTGGTCGGCGGGGACCCGCTGCAGCAGCTCGTCGATGACGAGGTTGCCCAGGTGACCGGTTGCTGCGGTGACGACGATGCTCATCTGTACTCCTAGTCGTTGGCTTCTGTCACCGACAGTAGGCCGAGCGATCAAGCGGATCTATGTCCATCAAGCGCTGATTTATGTCTCATCGTCTTGATAGGCGCGCGTATGATGATGGGCATGGATGTGCTCGCAGATGTCGTCGGCGCGATGAAGACCGGCCCGGCCACGTCCGGGCGCACCGACGTCCGGGGTCCGTGGGGGCTGCGGTTCGTGCATTCGTTCGGCGCCACGTTCCACCTGATCCTGCAAGGTACGGCGTGGTTGCTGCCGCCGGACGGAGACCCGATCCCGCTCGGACCGGGCGATGCGGTCCTGCTCCCGCGCGGTCTCGACCACGCGCTCGTCGACCATCCCGACTCGCCGACGGTCGCCTTCGACCCGACCGTCGAGGAGCCGCCGCAAGGTCAGGGCGCCCGCGCGCTGCTGCTGTGCGGCACCTATCGCCTCGATCGCGAGCGCCCGCACCCCGTGCTCACCAAGCTGCCCGACGTGGTCGTCGTGCCGGCGGACCCGGGCCGCCACCGTTCGTTGCATACGGCAATCAGCATCCTCGGCGAGGAGCTCGACGCGCAGCGGCCCGGCTCGGCCGCCGTCGTACCGGCGCTGGTCGACGCGCTGCTGGTGCTGATCCTGCGGGCCTGGCTCGAGGACCACGAGTGCTCAACCGAAGGTTGGGCGCAGGCGCTGACCGACCCCTCGGTCGTGCAGGCCCTGGAGCTGATCCACGAGAGGCCTGGTGCCGCGTGGACGGTCGCTGATCTGGCCGCCGATGTCGGGTTGTCGCGGGCTGCGTTCGCGCGCCGGTTCACCGAGGCGGTAGGCGAGCCGCCGCTGACCTACCTGTCCCGTTGGCGGATGACGACGGCGGCGCGGCTGTTGCGTGATCACGATCGCCCGCTCGCCACGGTCGCGAAGGAGATCGGCTACACCTCGGAGTTCGCGTTCGCGAAGGCGTTCAAGCGCGACTTCGGCGTACCGCCAGGGACCTACCGCAAGCAGCTCACGCCGGCCTGACGGTCAGATCTTCTGGCCGCAACGTCGCGACCAGTTCGCCGCGGCTGCGCACGCCGACCTTGGTGAACGCCGACTTCAGGTGGTCCTGGATCGTGTGCGGCGAGATCGACAACCGGTCGGCGATCTCGGTCGTCGTGTGCCCGGAGATGACCTCCAGGCAGATCTCCCGCTCGCGCGTGGTCAGGCCGTACGCCGCCAGCAGCATCCCGACCAGGTGATGCCCGGACGCCGGCTCGATCGTGACAACGACTTCGTCGTCACCGTCCCCGAGCAATCGGCTGCCCTGCAACACGACCCATCCGCCTGACGCCGACTGCACCCGCGCCTGGAACGTCCCGCCGGCCGCCACCCGCGTGCCGGTGACCACCGCGCGCAGCAGTACGTCGAACCGCCCGGGCGCGATCTCGTTCAGCTCGTCCTGCCAGGTCCGCGCGGCCGCGGTGATCGCCCGAGGTTCGCCGTTCGGCCCGGTGACGACGATCGACGGGCCGACCCCTCCGTGGTACCCGTGCGCATCGGTCCGCACGGCGACCCGCGTCGCCGCACCGATCACCGGCGCCACCGACCCGAGGAACCCCACCTCGCGATCGTTGAAGTCCGATCCGCTCCGGACGAACCCGGCCGCACCCCAGCAGTCACCGTCGACGGTGAACGTGGTCCGCACCTCGTGCTCGATCCCGAGCGGCCGCCACACCTCGTTCAGCCGTCGGTGCCCGACAACCTCGCGGTGCGGCAGGTCGGACAGCCGCGCGACCCGGCGATCGTTCCGGGCCAACTCGGCGAACGAGTTCGGCACACTTCCGGCGTACTCCGTCTCCGCCAGCCGCGGCTCGTACTCCGAGGGGATCCGCGCCTGACCGCTGGTCATCGAGCTCATCACGAGCGTGCCCGGATCCAGGCCGGCCCAGCAGGTCAGCTCGCTGCCGACGACCCGTTCGACCACCTCGATCGCGGCCGCGTGCAACTCGGCGACGCCCATCCCCGACGTCGCCAGTGCCGCGATGTCCCGGCGTGCGGCCCGGGCCCGGCCCTCCCACATGCGCTCAGTATGCGCCGCCGTATCGGGGCCGCCTATCCCGGAAATGTGGGGATTCCGGCCGGCGCTCGAGCCCAGCCGGACGGGATTTCGGCGACGGTCGCTGCTTCCTACCGTCGCGGGCATGACCGAATCAGTGCATCTGAGCAATGCCGGCAGCGGGGTCGAGCACACCGCTCCGGATGCGACCGTGACCGTCAAGATCGGCGCCGAGCACACCGACGGGCAGTACGAGCTGTTCGAGATCGACGCGCCCCGCGGCGACGCGACGCCGCCGCACAGCGAGTCCTGGAGCAAGGCGTTCTACGTGCTGCAGGGCCGGATCCTCGTCCAGGCAGGCGATCAGGGCTACGACCTCGGCCCGGGTTCGTCGATCAGCATCCCGGCCGGCACGCTGAACACCTTCTCGGTGCTCACCCCGGCGGCGAAGTTCCTCACCATCAGCCAGACCGGCCGGATGAGCGAGCTGTTCGGGAGCCCGGCATGAGTACGGCGGCGCAGGTCCTGGCGATCGTCATCGCGGTGATGCTGACCGCGGTGTTCGTGATGGAGTCGATCCTCTACCGGCACCCGAAGCTGTATCCGCTGTTCCTCACCAAACCGACCGACTTCGACGCGGTCCGGCTGTGGACCGTGAACCTGGGCTGGTACAGCCTGACCACCGCGGCCGCGCTGGTGATCGGCGTCGTCCTCGCGGCGAACGGGCACGAGTCGGCGGGCAACGCGCTGGTGACCTTCACTGCGGCGCAGCACACGTTCTTAGCCGTCGTCCTGGTCATCTCGGAGCGCCGGTTGTGGTTCAACGCGCTCCTGGAAGGCATTCCTGCCGCGGTTTTGCTCATCCTCGTCCTGTAGGAAAGTTACGAACTCTGCGCAATCATGGGCATGAAACACCGCACACACTCAAGGTTCCCGGATGGTCACCGAGCGTTCGACCATTCCGGGGGCCTGCCGCCCTGAGTACCCGTGAAGGTGAGGTCCATGAGCCCAATCAGTCGCAGGACCCTTGTTCTCGGCGGACTCGCCGCGGCTGGTGTCGGCGCCCTCCCGGCTGCCGCCCAGTCGTCAGTGATCACCGCTACCGCCGCCGTCCCGTACCCGTTCCAGCTCGGCATCGCGTCCGGTGAGCCGGACGCGAACAGCGTCGTGCTGTGGACCCGCCTGGCCCCGTCGCCGACCAACGCCGACGGCCAGGGCGGGATGGCGAACGCCGATGTCGCCGTGGACTGGCAGGTGTCGACCACCGACACCTTCAGCACGCTGGTCGCGTCCGGCACAGTCACCGCGAAGTATGCCGCCGCGCACTCGGTGCACGCCATCGCCGGCGGCCTCAACCCGGACTTCGACTACTTCTACCGATTCCGTGCCCAGGGTCACGTCTCGCCGGTCGGCCGGACCCGCACGACGCCGGCGATCGGCGCCGCCGGCCGGAACCTGGTGATGGCGTTCACCTCCTGCTCGCACTACGAGGAGGGGTACTTCACCGTCTATCGCCGGATGGCCGAGGAGAACCCTGGCGTCATCCTGCACCTCGGCGACTACATCTACGAGTACGGTCCGACCACGGGCCGCCCGCGACTCCACCTCGGCAACGAGGTCGTGTCGCTCGCGGACTACCGCCGGCGGTACGCGCAGTACAAGACGGACCCGGATCTGCAGGCGGCGCACGCGGTCGCGCCGTGGATCGTCGTACCGGATGACCACGAGGTGGAGAACAACTACGCCGGCACCGTGCGCGAGAACAACACTCCGGCGCTGACTGCGGCGCAGTGGACCGCGCGGCGTTCGGCGGCGTACCAGGCGTACTACGAGAACATGCCGCTGCGGCCTGCTCAGGTGAACAGTGGCAACAGCATCCAGCTGTACCGGCGGTTGCGGTGGGGGAGCCTGGCGACGTTCCACATGCTCGACACCCGGCAGTACCGCAACGACCAGGCGTGTGGCGACGGATGGAAGCTGTGCTCGGACGCTGATCTGGCCAGCCGCAGTCTGCCCGGCAACCCGCAGGAGACCTGGCTGCGGACGGTCTGGGGCAGCACCTGGGTACGTGGGACATCATCGGCCAGCAGGTGTTCTTCGCGCGCCGGTTCAACTCGACTGGCGCGAGCATGGACTCCTGGGACGGGTACCGCGCCTCGCGGGCCCGGATCCAGCAGGGCTGGGTGGATCGGTCGGTCCGCAACCCCGTCGTACTCACCGGGGATGTGCACCGGGCGTGGGCCAACGACCTCAAGGCCGACTACAACAACGCGAACTCGGCGACGATCGGCACCGAGCTCGTCACCAGCTCGGTCACCTCCAGCGGTGACGGCGACACGTCCACCGCGGTGCCGGATGCCGGTACGAACCCGTGGCTGAAGTTCTACAGCAACCGGCGCGGGTACATCCGCGCGACGGTCAGTCCGACCGAGATGCGAGCCGACTTCCGCAACGTGGCCAAGGTGTCCGAGCACGGCGCCGCCGCGGCGACAGCGAAGTCGTTCGTGATCGAAGAGGGCCAGCCCGGATTGCAGGCGGTGTGACCCATGAAGAAGATCTTTGCTCTTGGGGCTCTCGCAGCCACCGCGCTGGTTGCCACAGCCACACCCGCCGATGCTCACGTTGCCGCACCCACGTGGGTGACAGCGAACAGCGTGTCCACCGGTGACCAGGACAACGCGTCCATAGCGATCAACCGGAATGGGTACGTCGCCGTGGCGTGGGAGGACGACCGCGACACCGACAACGCGACCGACAACGTCCACAGCGACATCTGGGTGCGGCTGTTCCACAACGGCACCGCTGTGTACGAGAAGAAGCTCTCCGCCGGTGGCGACAGCGGAGTGACCAGCTGGCGCCACCTGCACCCGGACGTCGGCCTCGACGACAAGGGCAACGCGGTCGTCGTGTGGCAGGACGACCCGGACGGCAACGGCTTCTACAACATCCCGTACCGCGTCCTGAACACAGCCGGCACGGTGACCGCGTCCGGCAACGCCAACACGAGCGCGACTGGTCAGCAGATCAACCCGCGGGTTGCTGTTGACCCGGACGGCGCACCGTCCACTGCCGCAGTCGCGTTCACCGTTGCGTGGGAGGACATCCAGACCGGTACGCCGGCCACCGTGAAGGCAGCCGGCTACACCGGACCGACCACGCGCGCCTGGGAGGTCACCGCCTCGCAGACGACCGGGCAGCACCACAACCCGGATGTGGCCGTGTCGGCGTCGGGTGACGCCGTCGTCGTCTGGGACGAGGACGGCGACGCCAACGCCGACTACAACATCGGCCTGATCCGTCTGGGCCGGACCAACGGCGCAGCCACCCTGTCCCGCCGGGTCGCCAACGCGACGACCACAGGTCAACAGACACGCGCAGCCGTCGCAGCCAACTTCAACGGCGACTTCGCGGTCGCATGGCAATCAGGTACGGCGCTCAGCACGCGCTCGTTCGACTCGACCGGCGTCGCGCGGTACGCCGACGTACAGGTCGCGGCCGCCGGCATCGCACCGTCGATCGGCATCGACGACCAGGCGCAGACCGTGGTGGGCTGGACGGTCCAGGCCACTGACCTCGACGTGTGGATCCGGGGCTTCGGCACGGACGGCACGGACACCGGTCGGCTGTCGTCGCAGCAGCTCAGCTCTGCAACGGCTGGCCGGCAGGAGCAGATGTCGGTCGCGGTTTCGCCGTACGCCGAAGTTGCTGTCGCCTACACCGACGACAACGACGGCAACACGTACGACCAGGTCATCCTCGGCACCGGAATCTCCAACAACAGCTGGTGATTCAGCTGATGGAGAACCACAGAATCGCAGCCAGCACCAGCTCGACCCAGAAGTAGAACCAGATCGGATAGAAGGCGGCCGGCCGGTCGAACACCCGCCCGATCAACCGGCCGGCCGCCATCCCGGCCAACGCAACAGCGACGGCGATCACCGCCCCGCGGCGGATCCCGTCGTCCAGCAGTGCGACGACGAGCATCCCTGCGACGGCAAGCCCGAACCCGCCGTACACGGCCCGGACTTCGCTGCGCGCGTTCGGCCCGCTGATCTGGATCCCGAACGGCCGCACGAGCGCGGCGGGTGCGGCGAGTCCGTAGATCCCCATGCCGGCGAAGAAGACAGCAACGACGATGATCCCGATCACTTGCCGAAGGCTACTTCGTGGACGGGCTGATCGTGCTGAGGACGGCGTTGGCCGACGTCACCACGTCGAGGCTGGTGATGTCTTGCAGGGGGATGGACGTGCTGGCCGGTACCTGCGCCTGGTAGCTGCCGTTCGAGGCCCACCACCCGGCGGTCTCGGTGGTTCCGTTGCGGCTGTGGACGATCAGCATGCAGTGCTCGTCCGGCCGCAGGTCTTTCAACCGGAGCTGGATGTCGGTGCCCCAGCCGTGACTCGTCAGCTTGGCGGTGGTGTCGATCCCGCCGACTCCGTCCGTCGCTGTCCAGGTCGCCGAGGCCGGAGCTGACAGCAGGCCCCAACCGAGCACTCCGCTGACCATGGCCGCCGAGGCTGCCGCCAGCACCCAGCGCCGCGGCCGCTTCTTCTTCGTAAGCGTGAGCGGCGCCGGCTCCGGCTGGTCCGTCTCGAGGTCTTCAACCGGTATGGCGTGCAGCAGGCCCGGGAGATGGGCGAACTGCAGCAGCGTCTCGCGGCAGGTCGCGCAGGTCTCGAGGTGCTCCTCGGTCGCGCGACGTTCGGACGTCTCCAGCGCACCGAGGACGTAGGCGCCGATCGACATCGTCTCCGGGCACGTCATGAGCCGGTCACTCCTCGTTCCTCCAGCGCCGCGCGGAGTGCGTGCAGCGCGTAGTAGCTCCGCGACTTCACCGTCCCCGGCGGTACGCCGAGCACCACCGCCGCCTCGTTGACGGTCCGCCGCTTGTAGAACAGCTCTACGATCACCTGCCGGTGGTCGTGGCTCAGGCCGCGCATGACCTCGATCACCTGCCAAACCTGCAGCACGTGGTCGATGTCGTCGCCGAGCGCCGCGAACTCACGGTCGTCGATCGGTACTTCGGTCACCCGGGCCGCCTGTTTGCGGTGCCCGGAGATCACCAGGTTGCGCGCGACCGTGAACAGCCAGCGGCCGGCCCGGTCCGGGTCCAGTTCCGACGCGTGCGACCAGGCCCGCGCCATCGTCTCCTGCACGATGTCCTCGGCGTACTGACGGTCGCCGCCCACCGAGCGCAGGACATAGCCGTAGAGCGGCCGCCGGTACTTGTCGTACAACGCGCGGATCACCGTGTCGTCATCCACACCTCAGAACTACGCACAAGAGCGATAGAAGGTTCAACTGAACCTGTCGGCGGTATCCCGCGTATCTGCTGGTGAAAGGAGATAGCGATGAAAACGACAGTATTGTTGCTCGGAGCAACGGTGGCCGCGGTGGGAACGCTGGCTGCGTGTGGCGGCGGATCGAGCGCTCAAACGACGACCGGCGGGGCTGCGGCAGGGGCCGCGGTGTCGGTCCAGAACGTGAGCGGCGTCGGTCAGACGCTGGTCGACTCGTCCGGCAAGACGCTGTACTTCGCCGACCAGGAGGCCGGCGGGATGGTCAAGTGCACCGGCAACTGCCTGAGCTTCTGGATGCCGGCGACCGGTACCGCTACCGACGCGAAGTCGGTGACCGGTCTGGGCGTGATGAAGCGCTCCGACACGGGCGCGGATCAGCTGACCTTCCAGGGCAAACCGCTCTACACCTTCAAGCTCGACACCGGCGCCGGCAAGGCCCAGGGCAACAACGTGACCGACTCATTCTCGGGCACGAGCTTCACCTGGCACGCCGCAACCACCACTGCGGCCGCAGCCCCCACCCAGCCCCTGTCCAGCTCCTCCGGAGGCGGCGGCTACGGCTACTGACGCTTGTACACCGCAGTCAGCCGTCCACGCGCGATAGTGCTGGCATCAATGGCTTTGAGGGCCTCGTCGAGACCGGTGCCATTGGCGAAGCCGGTTGCCTTGGACAACGCGTAGACAGTGAAGCGGTAGTGGTGCGTGCCGCTCGGCGGGCAGGGACCGGCGTACGACGGTTCGCCCGCGGAGTTGTATCGGTTACTTGCGCGGGACCAGCTTGATGACCGGTAGTTCTCGGTCGGTTTTGACCTGGTACTCCGCGAATCGTGGTGCGGCCGTGGTGATGCGGTCCCACGCCTCCGCTCGCTCAGCGCCGTGGAGTTGCTCGGCGTGGACCTCGAGAGTCGTGCCGTCGATGTCGATCTGGATGTCCGGGTTGGCGGCCAGGTTGTAGTACCAGGCGGGGTTGCCGGGAGCGCCGGCCGCGGAGGCGACGATCAAGCGGCTGCCGTCGGCGCCCGGGAACCAGCCGACCGGCGTACGCCGCTCCTCGCCGGACTTGCGCCCGATCGTCCGCAGTACCAACGCGTCGAAGCCCATGAACTTCGCGCCGCGGCCGATCCGGCGGGCCATCAGGCTGTTCATCCAGCGCATCACCCGTCCCTTCGGCTGACGCGCGCCGCGGGTGCCGGCCTTCGTGTCGAAGCTCATCGCGAACTCACCTCGTCGTGCACCGTGCGCGTCGTGCTGACCGTGTCGTCGTACCCGAACGGCTTGCCTTCGAGGTTGAAGCTCCAGGAGGTGGTCGGCGTGATCCGCAGGTAGTTGCCCGGGCCGAAGCGGCCGGTGCGCTCGACCAGTTCGGCCTCGCCGTAGATGCGCAGGTAGCGGGGGATCCAGGGATCGGTCGACGGGAGGTCGTCGAGGATCACAGCGACCTTGGTGTTGCCGGCCCGCACGTTGCGGAACTTCCGGGTGCGCACCGGGTCGACGCCGCCGATGTAGAGGTGCGTGCCGTCGTACTCGAACCCCACCGGTACGGCGTCCGGCTGCCCGTCTGCCCCGACCGTGGCCAGCCGTGCGATGCGCTGGGACCGCAGGTACTCGAGCTCCTCGTCGCTGAAGGACATCGGACCTCCTCAATAGTTAATGGCATTTACTGTATGCATCGTTAACTATACATGCCCTGTACCGTGGAGCTGTGAGTGAGACGGAGGTCGCCCCGGCGGCCGTCCGCACGGGTCCGCTGCACAGCGTCGACCTGGCGGCCGGCCAGCTGGACGCGGCCGCGGGGCTGATCCAGCTGACTTCGCTGGTGCAAGGCATCTACGCGCGCGTTTCCGACCGGCACGATCTGACGCCGGTCCAGGCCAAGCTGCTGTGCGTGCTGCTCGGCGGGCCGCGTGGGATGGCCGAGTTGGCGGCCTGTTTCGGTGTGGAGAAGGCTGCGCTCACCGGACTGATGGACCGCGCCGAGAAGCGCGGGCTGGCGGAGCGTTCCCCGGTCCCGGGCAACCGGCGGGCCTTGCAGGTCAACCTGACCGACGCCGGTCGGCGGGCCGCTACGGCCTTCCACGCGGAGGTCGGCGAGGCGCTCAACAAGCTGCTCGCGGACCTGAGCCCGGCCGATCGCGAGCAGTTCCGCGCCACCATGGCCGGCATCGTCACCAGCTGCCGCAGCGGCTGCTGACCGTCCACCCGCTGAACCGCGACGCCGCGTGGATAGCGGTTTCCGATACGATCTGGGCGTGTCGAAGCCGTTGAGTACCTGAGGTGTCCGCCGTCATCGGTGCCTTCGGCGCGCTGGTCGCGGTCGCCGTCCTCGGGTACGTCGTCGGCCTTCTCGGCGTACTGCGGTCGCAGGACGAGCTCGTGCTGTCCCGGCTGGCGTTCTTCGTCGCGACGCCGGCGTTGCTGTTCACGACGGTCGCGCGGGCAGACCTGCGGGCAATCTTCTCGGTCGTGCTGGTCACCAACCTGCTGAGCCTGTTCGTGGTCCAGGTGGTGTTCGTCGTGGTCGCAGTGGCGATCTGGCGGCGCACACGGTCCGAGACCACGATCGGTGTGCTCGCGTCGTCGTACGTGAACGCCGGGAACCTCGGCGTACCGGTGGCGGCGTACGTGCTCGGGAACGGTGCGTTGGTCGCACCAATCGTGTTGTTCCAGGTCGTGATCATGGCGCCGATCGCGTTCGCCGTACTCGACCACGACCGGCAGGGGACCGGGCGGCGGGTGTCGGTGCGGACGATGGTGACGCGGCCGTTGCGCAATCCGCTGACCGTCGCGTCGTTGCTCGGGTTGCTGTTCTCGCTGCTGGGCGTACGATTGCCGGACCTCGTGATGCGGCCGATCGACCTGGTCGCGGCGGCGGCCGTGCCGGTTGCGTTGATCGCTTACGGGTTGAGCTTGAGTGCGGGGACGAAGGACTCGGTCAGCCTGCAGCGGGACGTCGTACTGGCGGTAGGTCTCAAGACCTTCGCCCAGCCCCTGGTCGCTTACACCATTGCCCGCTGGGTCCTGGACCTTCACGGGACCGCTCTACTGGCGCCGACCCTGCTGGCTGCTCTGCCGACTGCCCAGAACGTTTACGTCTACGCGGTCCACTACAAGGCGAGCCGAACGCTTGCACGCAGCGCGGTCCTGCTCAGCACGTTGCTGTCGATCCCGGTGATGATTCTGATCGCGGGTCTGCTGGCCTAGCGCATGGCTTTGAAGGCCTCTTCGGCGACGGGCTCGACCTGGTCGACGTTGACGCCTTCGTTCGCGGACTGGGCGATGACCGTGAGGGTGTTGGAGCCGCGGTAGCACTGGGTCGGCAGGTTGCCGGACGACTCGACGCAGGTGGAGCTGCCGATCTTCTTGATGTTGTCTGCGGTCGCGCCGGAGTCGGCGACGGTCTTGTCGATGTCGACCTTGCCGCGCAGCGCGATGATCACGAACATCCGGTTGCCGTCGATGGTCCCGTACGCCTCGACCGTCGCCTGCTTGCCGTTGTTGATCCGGCTCAGTGCCTGGCGCGTCTGGTCCAGCTGCAGCTGGTTACGGATGTTCGCGTCGGTGATCCGGTCGAGCCCGGCCAGCTTGGCCGGCGGGGTGATCCCACGCTCGGTGTTGAGCCGGTTGAGCGGCCCGAGACCCCAGATGTAGCCGAGCAACGCCAGTGCGAGCAGGATGACGAGCGCCGCGACGACGGTCACCCACGGACCGCGGACCTTGATCCGCCGCCACCACTTCTTCTTGGGTTGCTCGGTCTTCTTGTCCCCAGGTGTTTCCCCAGCAGGTTTCTCGGCACTTGCCGGGACGGCGGCCAGCTCGGCGGTGTCCGCGCCGGCGTCGGCCGTGGTGACGGCCTTCTCCGTCGGCTTCGGATCCGCCGGGTCGGTGGGGTCGCTCATGGGGTGGCTCCTCGGACGTTCGGTCACGGGGTTCGGACCCGATGCTTCCACATCAGCACAAACCGGTCTCGCAGGGTAGTCGTTCGGCGACACGCGCCGGTGCCCGCCTCCAGCAGGAGACGGGCACCGGGAGCGTGCTCAGAGCGCAGCGACGACCTTGACCGCGTCGGAGTCGTCGGCGTGCCAGACGATCTCGCCGGTGATCCGGCCTGCGGCCCGCAGATCCGGCTCGGCGCGCTCGGCCAGCTCCAGCCGCGCAGCCGGACCGGTGACCTCGACCTTGCTGACCTCGGTCTTCATCGAGACCTGCGCCTCGGACTTCGCCCCGCGGATCCCCGCGAGAACCTCCGAGACGGCGTCCAGAACCTCAGGCTCCTGTGCCGCGACCGCGAGATCGACATCCGGCTGCGGCCAGCTGGTCAGGTGGATCGAACCCTCCTGCCACCACGACCAGACCTCCTCGGTCGCGAACGGCAGGTACGGCGCGAGCAGCCGGAGCTGGACGGACAACGCAACGGCCAGCGCCGCCTTCGCGGAGGCCGCCGCGGCGTCGCCCTGACCGCCGTACGCCCGCTCCTTGACCAGCTCGACGTAGTCGTCGCAGAACGTCCAGAAGAACCGCTCGCTGATCTCCAGCGCGCCGGTGTAGTCGAACCGCTCGAAGGCCGCCGTGGCATCCGCGACGACCGACCGCAGCTGCTGCAGCATCGCCAGGTCGACCGGCTCGGTGACCGCACTCGCGTCGACGGTCGTCGCGCCGAAGCCGAGGACGAACTTCGACGCGTTCAGGACCTTGATCGCGAGCCGCCGCCCGACCTTCATCTGCGACTCGTCGAACGGCGAGTCCATCCCCGGCCGGGCCATCGCCGCCCGCCACCGGACCGCGTCCGCGCCGAACTTGTCCAGGATCTCGGTCGGGACGACCGCGTTGCCCTTGGACTTCGACATCTTCTTGCGGTCCGGGTCGACGACGAACCCGGAGATCATCGACCGCGCCCACGGCAGCGTGCCGTTCTCGAAGTGGGCCCGGACGACGCGGGAGAACAGCCAGGTGCGGATGATCTCGTGCGCGTGCGTGTTCAGATCCATCGGGAAGGTACGCCGGAACAGGTCGTCGTCCCGCTCCCAGCCGCAGGCGATATGCGGCGTCAGCGACGACGTCGCCCAGGTGTCCATCACGTCGGGGTCGGCCTCGAACCCGCCCGGCTTGCCGCGCTGGGACTCGTCGTACCCCCGCGGTGCCTGGGAGGTCGGGTCGATCGGCAGCTCGGCCTCGGACGGCATCAGCGGGTGCGCGTAGTCGGGCTCGCCGTCGGCGTCCAGCGGATACCAGACCGGGAACGGGACGCCGAAGTACCGCTGGCGGGAGATCAGCCAGTCGCCGTTCAGCCCCTCGACCCAGTTCAGGTAGCGGTGGCGCATGTGCTCGGGGACCCAGGCGAGCTCCTCGCCGCGCTCGATGAACTCCTGCTTGAGCGCGTCGTCGCGGCCGCCGTTGGTGATGTACCACTGCCGGGTGGAGACGATCTCGAGCGGCTTGTCGCCGTTCTCGTAGAAGTTCGCCATCCGCTCGGTGGGCTTCGGCTCGCCGTCCAGGTCGCCGCTCTCGCGCAGCTTCGCCACGATCAGCTCGCGGGCGCTGAAGACGGTCTTGCCGGCCAGCTCGCCGTACAGCTCGGCGGAGCCTTCGAGCCAGGCCGGGGTCTCTCGCAGGAACCGGCCGTCGCGACCGATCACGGTCCGGACCGGCAGCTGCAGCTCGCGCCACCACTGGATGTCGGTCTGGTCGCCGAAGGTGCAGCACATCGCGATACCGGCGCCCTTGTCCATCTCGGCGGCCGGGTGCGAGAGGACCGGGACCTCGACGCCGAACAGCGGCGACTTCACCGTCGTGCCGAACAGGTGCTTGTAGCGGTCGTCGTCGGGGTGCGCGATCAGGGCGACGCACGCCGGGATCAGCTCCGGGCGGGTGGTCTCGATGTAGATCGGGCCGTCGGCGCCGTGGAACGCGATCCGGTGGTAGGCGCCCGGATACGGCCGGGCCTCCATCTCGGCCTGCGCGACCGCGGTCTGGAACGTGACGTCCCAGACCGTCGGCGCCTCGGCCAGGTAGGCCTCGCCGCGGGCGAAGTTGCGCAGGAACGCCCTCTGCGACGTCCGCCGGGAGTCCTCGGAGATCGTGGTGTAGAGATGGTCCCAGTCGACGCTCAGGCCGACCGTCCGCCACATCGACTCGAACGCCTGCTCGTCGATATGGGTGAGCTCACCGCACAGGTCGACGAAGTTCTGCCTGGCGATCGGGAGCTGCCGCTTCGGGTCCGGTTTGGCCGGCGGGGTGAAGTCAGCGTCGTACGGCAGTGAGGGGTCGCACTTGACGCCGTAGTAGTTCTGGACCCGGCGCTCGGTGGGCAGGCCGTTGTCGTCCCAGCCGATCGGGTAGAAGACCTTCTTCCCCCGCATCCGCTGGAACCGGGCGACCAGGTCGGTGTGGGTGTAGCTGAAGATGTGCCCGACGTGCAGCGACCCGGAGACCGTCGGTGGCGGCGTGTCGATCGAGAACACGTCGGCCCGCTCGGCGGTGCGGTCGAAGGCGTAGGTCTGCTGCTCCTTCCATACGGCAGCCCACTTCTCCTCGAGGCCTTCGAGGGTGGGCTTGTCTGGAACGCGGGACGTCTGGCTCATGCGCACAATCGTAGTGGTTGTCAAGGGGTGCTCCGAACGCTTATCCACAGCCCTCACCTAGACTGGGCGTTCTGATGAGCGACCTCTCTTATGCCGACGTGTCGGCCCTGCTCCAGGCGCGCTGGCCGGAGCACAAGATCGAGCCTTCCCTGGACCGGGTTCGGCGGCTCGTCGAGCTGCTCGGCGACCCCCAGAAGGCCTACCCGGTGGTGCACCTGACGGGGACCAACGGCAAGACGTCCACGGCCCGGATGATCGACACCCTGCTCCGCGAGGCGGGGCTGCGGACCGGCCGGTTCACCAGCCCGCACCTGGAGTCGGTGCGCGAGCGGATCACGCTGGACGGCGAGCCGATCAGCGAGGAGCGCTTCGTCGAGGCGTACGCCGAGCTCGCGCCGTACCTGGACGTCGTCGACTCCGAGCAGGAGCACCCGCTGACGTTCTTCGAGGTGATGACCGGCATGGCGTACGCCGTGTTCGCGGACGCGCCGGTCGACGTCGCGGTGATCGAGGTCGGCCTGGGCGGGTCCTGGGACTCGACCAACGTCGCCGACGGCACGGTCTCGGTGATCACGCCGATCGCGGTCGACCACGCGCACATCCTCGGCGCGGATCCGGTCACGATCGCCGGCGAGAAGGCCGGCATCATCAAGACCGGCGGTACGACGGTGATGTCGCAGCAGAGCCTGGAGGTCTTCGAGGTACTCCTCCGCCGGGCCGCCGAGGTCGGTTCGCAGGTGGCCCGCGAGGGGATCGAGTTCGGCATCGTCAGCCGGACGCTCGCGGTCGGCGGCCAGGTCGTCTCGATCAAGGGCCTCGGCGGTGAGTACGACGAGCTGTACATCCCGCTGCATGGTGAGTACCAGGCGCACAACGCGGCCGCAGCCGTTGCCGCGGTCGAGGCGCTGCTCGGCGCCAGCCCGGAGTCGGACGGCCGCGTCACCACCGAACTGCTGCAGGCCGGTTTCGCCAACGTCACCAGCCCCGGCCGGATGGAGGTCGTCCGGCAGAGCCCGACGGTCATCGTCGACGCCGCCCACAACCCGCACGGCGCCGAGGCGACCGCGGCGACGGTCTCGGAGGCGTTCCAGTTCGAGCCGCTGATCGGCGTGCTCGGCTGCATGAAGGACAAGGACGTGTACGGCGTCCTCGAGGCCTACGAGCCGATCATGGAAACGGTCGTCTGCACCCGGAACAGCTTCGTCGAGCGCTCGATGCCGGCCGAGGAACTGGGCGAACTGGCCGCGGAGGTGTTCGGCGAGGAGCGGGTGCTGGTCCGGCCGCACCTGATCGACGCGATCGACGACGCGATCCGGCTGGCCGAGGAGAACGCGGTCGCGCTCGGCTCCGGCGGCGTCCTGATCACCGGCTCGGTCATCACCGCGGGCGAGGCGCGCGGCCTGCTCGTCCGCAAGTCGAAGGCCGATCAGGAATGAGGTCGCTCGCGTCGATCGTGCTGGGGTTCGAGTCGATCGTGCTCGCGCTGGTCACGCCGGTGATGATCTCGGTCGCCGACGTCCGGCCCGCGGTCGCCGTACCGGTCTGCCTCGGACTGGCGGTGCTCGCGATCGTCGCGGCCGGCCTGCTGAGGTTCCAGGTCGGGTACGTGCTCGGCTCGGTGGTTCAGGTCGGCGCGGTCGGCATCGGCTTCGTCGTCCCGGTGATGTTCGTCCTCGGCGCGGCGTTCGCGGCCTTCTGGGTCGCCGCGATCGTCCTCGGCCGCCGCATCGAAGAGGCCAAGAAAGCGCACGAGCAGTTAGGCTCAGCCGCCCACCCAAGTTCGAGAGAGAGTTGACAGATGTCGCAGCGCACCCTGGTCCTGCTGAAGCCCGACACGGTCCGCCGCGGCCTGGTCGGTGAGGTGCTCGGCCGGTTCGAGGCCAAGGGGCTCCGGATCGTCGCGATGGACCTGCGCACGATCGACGGCGAGCTGGCTGACCAGCATTACGCCGAGCACGTCGAGAAGGCCTTCTACCCGCCGCTGCGGGACTTCGTCACCAGCGGACCGCTGGTCGCGATGGTGCTCGAGGGCGACGAGGCGATCGAGGTCATCCGCGCGCTGAACGGCGCCACCGACGGCCGCAAGGCTGCCCCCGGCACGATCCGCGGCGACCTCTCGCTGTCCAACCGCGAGAACCTCGTCCACGGCTCCGACTCCGAGGAGTCCGCGAGCCGCGAGATCAAGATCTGGTTCCCCGACCTGCCCTGACCCCGGTTTAGACCACTCGGGACGCTGAAAGCGTTTTGAAAGCACGGCACCCCACCATTTCGGCGTCGGCCGCCACGGCCGATCCGATCTGGAGGGGTGACGAGTGGGGAGTGGGTCAGGCAAGTGGGGTGTGCGCCGGGTCGTACCCGGTGTGCTCGCGGCGTTGCTGCTCGCCGCATCGCTGGTACAGAGCTCGGTAGCCGCCGCGCGGCCTACGGAGGGTACGACCGGTCCGGAAGCGCGAGCGAGCGCGGAAGCACGGCGTACCGGGAAACCGGTCGAGGTGAAGCGCACGGCGACCACGAGGGTGGTTGCGAACCCCGCTGGGACGTTCACGGCAACGTTCAGCGCGGCGCCGGCCGGAGTACCCGGCCAGCCGACAGCGCCCGGGATGAGCGGCTGGGCGATTGTCTTCCGCGGCAAACCGGGTAACAGCTATTGGGGTGGCGACGGCGACGGTGTCGCGAAGGTCGGCCAGTGCTACAACGACGGCTGGTGCAACGGGATCCAGGCTGCTCGTTCGTACTTCCAGTACGACACCGGCTGGCTGAACGGCCGCGAGATCCTCACCAGCTCGTTCAAGGCACTGGAAGTACACGCGCCGAGCTGCTCGCCGCGCTGGGTGGAGGCCTGGGGTACGCGGCCGGTCTCGCCGGGGATGACCTGGAACAACCAGCCGCCCGCAGTGATGGGCATCGGCTCCTACAACGTCGCCGCGGGCCGTACCGGCTGCCCGTCGCAGTACCTCGAGTACAACACCACCGGCTTCGTGCAGTGGTCTACAAACCCTGCCAACGGGCTCGGCTCGACCACGGTGATGCTCCGGGCCAACGACGAGGAAGACCAGCTGGCCTGGAAGAAGTTCGGTACGACGCCGGTCCTCAGTGTCACCTACAACACCCGCCCGAACACGCCGGTCGAGCTGGCGGTCGAGAACGACCGGGTGTGTGGCAGCGGCGAGATCCGGATCAACCCGCAGCTGTACGCCCCGCCGCCCGCGCCGAATCGGGGTCCGCGTCTGTGGGCGACGATCAGCGACCCGGACGGTGGCAGCGTCGCCGCGCGCTACCGCATCTACGAGCGTGACCACACCACACTGCTGCACTCTGCCGAGACGACTGGTCTCAACTCACCAGGCCGGTTCAGCATCGACACTCCGGCGTCGCTGAACGTCGACAACCGGAAGCTGTCGTTCCAGGTGATCGGCTGGGACGGCCTGCACGAGTCGAAGTCCGCGTCGGCCTGGTGCGACTACGCGATCGACAAGACGGCACCGCAGTACGCGCCGGGCGTTTCGTCGCCGACGTACAAGGAGTGCCCGGACGAGGTGGTCTGTCCGGCCAGCGGCGCTGCCGGCTTCACCGGGGGCTTCGAGTTCACGGCTGATGCACGCGACACGGATGTGGCCGGCTTCCGCTACACGCTGCAGGGAGCTGACCAGACGGGCGATACCCCGCAGCAGGACAAGTACGTCGCTATCGGCTCGGACGGCGTCGCCCGGACACTCGTGACACCTGGGTCCGACGGACTGCAGGTGTTGACGGTCCGCGCAGTCGACCAGGCGGGGAACGTGTCCCTGGTCGAGAAGAAGTTCCGGTTCTGGGTCGGCCGCGGTACGCCGCCCGTCGCACAGTGGCGGCTGGACGGCCACGGCACGGACACCGCGGTCGTCGATGATCGCCCCGGCCGGCTGGACGGGGTGAAGCCGGCCGGGGACGCGGTCGCTTGGCGGACCGGGCGGATCGGCGATGCGCTGTGGATGAACGGAACGCCGGCCGGGTACGTCGCGCTGGGCACGAAGTCCGCCATCAACACCAGCAAGTCGTTCGCGGTGTCGGCGTGGGTGAAGCTGGACCAGGTCGACGGTCAGTACCGGACTGCGCTCAGCCAGGACGGGTCGTCGATCAGCGGTTTCTTCCTGCAGTACAACCCGCAGCGTCAGCGGTGGAACTTCGTCCTGCCGCAGACCAACAGCGACAACGCCGTACGCGAGCTGTCCGAGTCTGTAGCACCTGCAGTCGCGGGTCGGTGGACTCATCTGGTCGGTGTGTACGACGACGGCGCCAAGCAGGTCCGCCTGTACGTCGACGGCGTACCGGGGTCTGTCGGAACGCATGCAACGCCATGGGCCGCGACCGGGCTCACGCAGCTCGGCCGGGCGCAGGTGGCGCAGCAGGCCACGAACAGCTGGCTCGGCTCGATCGACGACGTACGCCTGTACCAGCGCGTGCTGACTGCGCCCGAGATCAACGACCTGGCGGGCCGTCCGACGACCGAGGAGCTGTTCTGGCCGATGGACGAGGCCGACGGCAGTCAGCTGTCGGATGCCTCTGGCAACTACCGGCTCGGCGCGATCCGCGAGGACGCGACCCGTACTGCGGGTGCCGTCGGCACCGGAGGGGTTCGGCTGAACGGCACCGGTCAGGGCATCAGCACCGGCAGTCCCGTCGTACGGACGGACTCCGGCTTCACGGTGAGCGTGCGGGTGAAGCTGGACGCGGCGGACGGCAGCAGCCGGGTCGTGATGAGTCAGGACGGCGCTCAGCGCAGCGGGTTCGCCCTGCAGTACAACGGCAGCAACCGCAGGTGGGCCTTCTCCGTCGATCAGGCGACTGTCGAGTCCGACACGGTCGCGACAACGGACTGGACCCAGCTCACTGGTGTGTACGACCAGGCTGCCGGACAGATCCGCCTCTACGTCGACGGCGAACAGCCGGGCAACGTCGAGAGCGCAGCGGCGAGTGCGAACAGCACCGGTACGTTCCGTGTCGGCTCTGGTCAGCTCGGGGCGACGCCGTTCCATGGCGAGGTCGACGACATCCATGTGTGGACAGGTGCGCGGACCGGCGACCAGGTGCAGCAGGAGTTCGACAACCCGGTGACCAAGCGGCCGAACCCGTACGGCGGGCAGTTGGCCAGGTACCTGACCAACGAGGGCATCAGCATCGTCACCACCGGTCCGGCGCCGCAGGGCTCGCACTACGTCGGTTCACTGGGCTCGATGGGATCCGAAGGCCTGACCGTCAACTCATGCCTCAACAACACCCGGGACTATTTCCTCAGCAGGAGTGCCACGTGTGAGAACAAGGCCGTCCTCGGTCCGGTCGGTCAGTTGTGGACATCCAAACCGGCTGGGTTCGAGTCGCTCCCGGTCTACCGCTGCATGGTCCCGAACACCCGGCACTTCGCGTCCAACGACTCGAACTGCGAAGGTGCGACCAACGAAGGCCTGCTCGGCTATGCCAAGGCCACCGCACCGCTGATCCGGAACCTGGCCACCAACTACCCGTACGACCACACCACGACCATCGGGCGCGTGCCGGGCAACTACAAGCCAGAAGGCATGCAGGGCTACGTGTCGATGGTCCCGCAGGCCGGCACCACCGCACTGATGCAGTGCAAGGCCGGCGAGGACACGTTCAGCTCGACCGATCCGGCCTGTGAGGGAAAGACGGTCGTCGGTACGACGGGCTACATCTGGACCGCGCCGCCCGACGGTGTCGTGAGCCACCCGCTGTTCCGTTGCCGCGCGAGCTGGAACGAGCTCTTCGACACCGGCGACCCGAACTGCGAGGGCCAGACCAAGGAAATCCAGCTCGGCTACGTCACCACCCGATCCTGAGGAACGACGATGACTTCTCTCTGGAAACGGCGCCACGTAACCGCGCCGCTCATCGCAGGCCTGCTCGGTGCGGCACTCGTCGTACCCAATCAGGCCGTCGCACAACCTGAGGACGCTCCGGCTGTGCAGCCGCAACAGGTGGCCTCGGTACCCGGCAAGGACTTCGTGCCGGCCGTCCAGAAGGCTCCCTCACAGGCGCAGAGTCTCACCGTGGCGTCGGCGCCGGCCAGTAGTACCGGGGACTACAAGGCGACTTCACTCGCGCCCTCTGGCACCTGGGAGGTGAACGGAAACAGCGGTGGGTTCGCCTGGGCCTACGACCTGCGGACGCCGCCGGTGCCAGGTGGTCTCGAGCCGGACCTGTCCGCGGACTACTCATCGCAGTCCACCGACGGCCGGACTGTTGCCACTAACAACCAGCCGTCGTGGCTCGGTGAGGGCTGGGACCTCGGTGCGGGGTCGATCGAGCGAAGCTATAAGGCGTGCGCCGACGATCTCGGCGGCAACAACGCGCAGCGCAAGACCGGCGACCTCTGCTGGGAGACCGACAACGCCACGGTGTCGCTGGGGAAGCAGTCCGGTCAGCTCGTCCGCGAGAACGGCGTCTGGCACCTCAAGGACGACGACGGGACCAAGGTCGAGCGGCTGACCGGTGCGGCCAACGGCGACAACGACGGCGAGTACTGGAAGCTGACGACACCCAGCGGGACGCAGTACTTCTTCGGTCTGAACCGTCTGCCCGGCTGGGCGACCGGCAAGGAGACCACCCAGTCCACGTGGACGGCTCCGGTCTACGGCAACGACAGCGGTGAGCCTTGCAACCAGGCGACGTACGCCGCCTCCTCCTGTCAGCAGGCCTACCGGTGGAACCTTGACCATGTCGTCGACCCGCACGGCAACGCCGTCAGCTACTTCTACGACGTCGAGACGAACTCGTACGCCCAGAACCTCGGCGCGACGACCGGAACGTACATCCGCGGCGGCGTGCTGCGGCGGACCGACTACGGCACCCGCTCCGACAACGCGTACGCCGGAGCGCCTGCCCGGGTCGTGTTCGACAGCGCCGACCGGTGCGCGCCCGGCCAGAACTGTGCGACCCACAACGCGACCTCGTGGCCGGATGTGCCGTGGGACCTGGAGTGCAAGACCGCTACGTGTACGACGGTCGCGTCACCGACGTTCTGGTCGACGAAGCGGCTGAGCCGGATCACCACGCAGGTGTCTGTTGGCGGTGGCAACTACCGGGACGTCGACCGGTGGGACTTCGCCCACACCTATCCGTCGCCGGGTGACGGTTCAGCGGCCGGACTCTGGCTGAGCAGCATCACCCACACCGGCGTCGCGGACACTCCGGTAGCTACACCGCCGGTCACCTTCACTCAGACCCTGCTGCCGAACCGCGTCGACACTCCGACCGACAGCCGGCCTGCACTGTGGAAGCCGCGCATCACCACGATCACGAACGAGACCGGCGGCCAGGTCACGATCAAGTACGCCGATCCGGACTGCACACCGACCTCTCTGCCGACCGCTGCCGACACCAACGGCAAACGCTGCTATCCGGTCAAGTGGGCCGAGCCGCCGGAGGAGACGCCCCGTGACAACTGGTTCCACAAGTACGTGGTCCAGTACACGGTCAAGCACGACCTGGTGACCGACAACCGCGACGAGCTCACCGCCTACGTCTACGAGGGCGATGCGGCCTGGGCGTACGACGACAACCCGCTGGTCGACCCGAAGTACCGGACGTGGTCGCAGTGGCGTGGCTACCAGAAAGTCGTTGTGGTGAAGGGCGATGAGGCACACGACGCCGGCGTCACGCGCACTGCGACCCGCTACCAGTACTTCCGTGGCATGAACCGCGACAAGCTCGCCAACGGCGGTACGAAGACCGACCAGGTCGTCGACACCACCGGAACCGCCACTCCGGACCTGGAGCAGTACGCCGGGTTCATGCACGAATCGATCACCTACCTGGGGGTCGGCGGCGGTGAGGTGAGCGCGGAGATCCACGACCCGTGGTCGCGCCTGACTGCGACCGAGGGGACGGAGAAGGCCTACCAGGTCGAGGACGGCCGCACCCGGACCCGGACCACGCTGGCCGCCGGGGGAGTACGTCGTACGGACGTGTCGACGACGTACGACGGCTATGGCAACGTCACGCAGGTCAACGACCTCGGTGACACCGCTGTGGCGACGGACGACCGCTGCACCACCACGGCGTACGTACAGAACGCAGGCGCGATGCTGATGGACCTGCCGAGTCAGGAGACGACTGTAGGCGTCCCTTGCGGTACGACGCCGTCGCTGCCGGCAGATGCAGTCTCTGACACGCGGACGTCGTACGACGGGGCGGCCTTCGGGACCGCTCCGACGCGTGGTGATGTCACCCGGACCGAGCAGGCCAAGGCCTACCCGGCGCAGTACCTGACGACTGCTACGACGACTGTCGACGCGTTCGGCAGGCCGTTGGTGCAGGAGGATGCGCTGCACCGGAAGACGACTACTGCGTACGGCGACGTCAACGGGCTGAACACGACGACAACTGTCACCAATGCGCTCGGACATGTGGCGACCAGCACGGTCGACCCGGCCTGGGCACTGCCGGTGTCGCAGGTGGATGCCAACCAGCGGGTCACGTCGTCGACGTACGACGCGCTCGGGCGGCTGATCAAGGTGTGGAAACCCGGACGGACCGAGGCGAATCAGCAGACACCCCATCTCGCCTACGAGTACGGCGTACGGCAGTCCGGTGGGCCGAGCTGGGTCAAGACGCTAACCCTGAAGGCGAACGGGAACCAGGTGGCGTCGTACAGCCTGATCGACGGGTTCGGTCGCGAGCGGCAGTCGCAGCAGCCCAGCCCGGCGGGCGGACGGATCCTGTCGGACACGGTGTACGACAGCCGCGGCCTGGTCGTGTTGAAGCGTCCTGCGTACTACAACAGCGACGCTGGTCCCGGCACGACGCTCTTCAAGCCGGATCCGGGTCGGGTGCCGAGTGCGACGGTGCTGGGGTACGACGGTGCTGAGCGGCAGGTCAGCGAGACGTTCGCGGCGTACAACGTCGGGCAGTGGACGACGTACACGACGTACGGCGGAGACCGGGTGACGGTGCTGCCACCTCAGGGTGGGACGTTGACGACGACCGTCTCGGATGCGCGGGGGAACACGACCGCGAAGATCCAGTACCGCGGCCGGACGACCAATACGGCAGCTGACACGACCAGCTACGGCTACACGAAGCGGGGCGATCTGGCGCGGATCACGGACGCTGCCGGCAACAACTGGCGGTACGAGTACGACGTGCTGGGTCGCAAGGTGAAGGCGGACGACCCGGACAAGGGCGTCGCCGAGCTCACGTACGACGATGCCGGGCAGGTGATCTCGAGCAAGGACGCGCGGGGCCGGGTCGTCCAGACCGACTACGACGACCTGGGCCGCAAGATCCGGACCAGGTCCGGTGGAACGGTCCTGGCGGAGTGGACCTACGACACCCTCGCCAAGGGCTCGCCGACGTCGTCGACGCGGTACGTCGGTGCGGATGCCTACGTGCGCGCCGTGATCGGCTACGACACCGGCGGACGGCCGACCGGGGAGCGGGTGACGATCCCGACGTCCCAGGGCAAGCTGGCCGGCGTCTACGACACCACCCAACGGTACGCCGACGACGGCAGCCTCAAGTCGACCCGACAGCCCGCCCTGGGCGATCTGGCGGCGGAGACGATCAACTACGAGTACGACTCGTTCGGCATGCCGGACAAGGTGACCGGCGCGATTCCGTACGTACGCGACACCAAGTACACCGGCCTGGGCGAGGTCACCCAGCAGCTCCTCGGCAACGACACCAGGCCGCTGTGGCGCACCACGTCGTACGAGGACACCACGAGACGCCTCTCCGAGGTCCGCACCGACCGCGACCAGTCAGGCGGTCTCCTCCTCGACAAGCTCACCTACGCCTACGACCAAACCGGTAACGTCACCAGGACGTCCGACCAGGTCCCCTCCACCGGCACCGACACCCAATGCTTCACCTACGACTACCTACGCCGGGTCGACAAGGCCTGGACCGCCACAGACAACTGCGCAGCCTCGCCCTCCACTGCAGTCGTCGGCGGACCGGCGCCGTACTGGCAAGAATTCACCTACGACTCAGCAGGCAACCGCACGAAGCTGGTCAAGAAGGGTCTCGGCGGCACCGCAGATGTGGCGAGCACGTACACCTACACCCGCCCGCACGCCGTCAGCTCGGTGACAACCGGCCCGACGACCAAGTCGTACACCTACGACGCCGCAGGCAACACCCTCACCCGCCCAGGGCAGTCCCTCACCTGGGATGACGAGAACTTGCTCACCGCGGCCGGGCCGGCGACCTATCTGTACGACGCCGACGGCAACCAACTGATCCGCCGGGACAAGGACTCGGCGACGCTCTTCGTCAGCGGCGGCGAGATCAGAGCCGGAGCCGGCGGTACGGTGACGGGGACGCGGTACTACCCGAATCTGGGCGTCCGGACCGCATCCGGCTTCACCTGGACGGTCTCGGATCGCAACCGGACCGCACAGACCGCCATCACCGAATCGACCCTCCAGGTCACCGATCGGCGGCTCGACCTGTTCGGCGATCCTCGTGACGCAGCACCGTCCTGGACCGGCGGCGCACGCGGGTTCGTTGGCGGTACACCGAACACCGACACCGGGCTGACCCGCCTGGGGGCTCGTGAGTACGACCCGACCGAGGGCCGCTTCCTGTCGGTCGACCCGCTCGTCGACCCGCAGAACCCGCAACAGCTCAACCCGTACGCGTACGCCGGGAACAGTCCGGTCACGTTCAGTGACGCGAACGGCCTGATGCTCATCGAGGGTGACAGCGGTCGCACCTACGCCAATGCGAAGGCGGTCGAGAACGTCGCCTGGAAGAAGTGCGTGAGCCGGATCGGAGACTTCTTCGGCCTCGGTTGCCCGAAGAGCTTCCGGTGGTACTTCCACACGCAGTGCCCGCCGTCGAAGCCCAAGGACAAGGCGGCGTGTTCCCAGCCCAGGCCCGGGCCGAAGAAGAAGCAAGGCCCGACGGCGCCCAAACCGAAGGACAAGCCGGCGCCGAAGATCGTCCCGATCCCGATTCCGGACTGGGCCAAGGAGGAGATGGCCGGGGACGGCTCCGGATCACTGTGTATCGGCGCGTCGGCCGGGGCCGGAAGCGGTCGTGGTGCGGAGGCGTGTTTCACGACCGATGACCGCGGCTTCACCTTCAACGCGTCGTACAAGGAGTACCTGTTGGCCGGAGCCTCGGCCGGTGTCTCGATGGGGTACCGGCGCAGCACGCAGCGGGCCGACCAGATGAACAACGGTCAGAGCCGCTACGGGCAGACCGGGTTCGAGGTCGACGAGTTCGGGGCCAGCGCGAGCATGGAGGGCAAGAACGTGGGGGCCGTCGACGCCGGTGTCGGTCTGGGCGCCGGAGCCTCGTTCGGTGAGTACGGCGACAGCTACGGTGCGAACTCCGGCTATTTCCAGTGGTGGTGGACACCGGACTACTTCGGCGAGGTGCCGTACAACTGCACGCTGAAATGCCCGTCGTCCGGTCCGGGCATGTCCTGAGCCCGCCGCCGACTGCAGGTGAGTGGACCGATACGATCTGTTCCTGGACGGGCCGGGTCGTGTCGGTCCACGGGCTTTGCGCGGGCGGCGCTTAGCCTGAGTTGGGGTCGAGTGGGAGGTGCCGCGGTGGCGAACAGCATGCTCGGCCGCGACATGGCGGTCGACCTCGGGACGGCGAACACGCTGGTGTACGTGCGCGGGCGGGGCGTCGTGCTGAACGAGCCGTCCGTGGTCGCGACCCGGACGGACGACCCGCGCGAGGCGGTCGCGTTCGGGCACGAGGCGAAGAAGATGATCGGCCGTACGCCCGGCAACATCACCGCGATCCGGCCGCTCAAGGACGGCGTGATCGCCGACTTCGACGCCGCCGAGCAGATGCTGCGGTACTTCATCCAGCGCGTCCACCGCCGGCGGTACTTCGCCAAACCGCGAATCGTGGTCTGCGTCCCGTCCGGGATCACCGCGGTCGAGCAGCGCGCGGTCCGCGACGCCGGGTACATGGCCGGCGCCCGCAAGGTCTACATCATCGAGGAGCCGATGGCCGCCGCGCTCGGCTCCAACCTCGAGGTCCGCGACGCCACCGGCAACATGGTCGTCGACATCGGCGGCGGTACGACGGAGGTCGCGGTCATCTCGTTCGGCGGCATCGTCACCAGCCAGTCGATCCGGGTGGCCGGCGACGCCATCGACAAGGCGATCGTGAACTACTGCAAGAAGGAGTTCTCGCTGCTGCTCGGCGAGGCGACCTCGGAGCAGATCAAGATGACGATCGGGTCGGCGTTCCCGACCACCGACGGCCCGGACAGCGAGATCCGCGGCCGCGACATGGTCTCCGGCCTGCCGCGGACCGTGAAGGTGTCCTCGGCCGACATGCGCCAGGCGATCGAGGAGCCGATCACCGCGATCGTCGACGCGGTCAAGGCGACGCTGGACAAGACCCCGCCGGAGCTGGCCGGCGACATCGTCGACCGCGGCATCGTGCTGACCGGCGGCGGTGCGCTGCTGAAAGGCATGGACGAGCGGCTGCGGCACGAGACCGGCATCCCGATCCACGTCGCGGAGAACCCGCTCGACGCCGTCGTCCTCGGCGCCGGCAAGTGCGTGGACAACATCGAGACCCTCAACCGCATCCTGGTCACCGACAACCGGCGCTGAGGTACCACCCGATGCTCAAAGACCTCGGTACCCCGGCGAAAGGCCTGCTCCGCGCGACCGGCATGCCGCGGCAGATCCGTCGCCGCCGGACCGTGCTCGTGCTGGTGATCCTGGCCTGTTTCACGCTGATCGTGCTCGACGCCCGCCGCTCGGCCGGTTCGCCGGTCGAGCCGCTGCGGGAGGCCGCGTCCGGTGTGTTCGGCCCGCTGGAGTCGACCGCGAGCTCGGCCCGGCAGCCTGTGGACAACCTCCGCGACCGGTTCGCGGAAATGGATAGGTTGAAGGCAGAGAACGAAAAACTCAAGCAGGACAACGAGAATCTGACCCAGGAGCTGAACACCTCCGACTACGCCCGCAACCGGGCGCAGGAGTTGGACAAGCTGCTCAAGGTCGCGCCGGCGTACACGATGACGCCGGCCCGGGTGATCGGGATCGGTGGCGCCCAGACGTTCAGCCACACGGTCACGATCGACGCCGGGACGGCGGACGGCGTGCACACCGACATGACCGTGATGAACGGGACCGGTCTGGTCGGCCGGGTGGTGCGCACCACCACGGGGACCGCGACCGTGCTGCTGATCGGCGACCGCAACTCGACCGTCGGCGGCCGGCTGAACTCGTCGATGGCGCTCGGCTTCGTCTCCGGACGCGGCGACGTGGCCGGCACCCTCGACTACAAGCTCGTCGACCCGAAGGCCCGGCCGAAGGTCGGGGACCGGATCGTCACCTGGGGCTCGAGCGGCAACGCGCCGTACGTGCCGGGTGTCCCGATCGGCCTCGTCACCTCCGTGACGCCGAACGAAGGCTCCCTCGGATCCACCGCAACCATCAAGCCGTACGTCGACCCAACCCGGATCGACACCGTCGGAGTGGTCACCGGACCACCCGCCCGTCCGCCGAGAGCCGAAATACCAGGCAGTGCTACTAGATGAAGGGGGAACTGACACCGTGATCGCTCTACGCATCGGCCTGGCTGCCCTTTTCCTGATGGTGGCCGTGACCGTGCAGACGTCGGTGCTGACCAACATCGCCGTCGCCGGGGTGACCTGTGACCTCACGCTGATCGTGGTGATCGCGCTCGCGCTGTCCCGCGGGCCGGAGTGGGGTGCGATCGCCGGATTCGTCGGCGGCCTGCTGCTCGACATCGTGCCGCCGGCGGACCACACCGCCGGCCGGTGGGCGCTGTCGCTCGCGATCGCGGGCTACATCGCCGGCCTGATCCGCCGCGAGACCTCCAGCGGACCGGTTGGGCCGCTCGGGGTTGCGCTGACGGTCGTGCTCGGGACGGCGGTCTCGTTCTTCATCTACAGCGCGACCGGCTCGCTGCTGCACGACCCGTCGGTCGACTGGGGCGAGTTCGGCGTCCGCCTCGGCATCGCGGCGGGGTACGACGTGGTCGGCGCGATCGTGGTGATCCCGCTGGTCATGTGGATCATGGGCCGCGTCCAACCTGCTCGCGAGCGCCGAGTCGCGCCATGAGCTGGGACGGTTTCGAGGCGCCGCTCAAGGCCCGGTTGCGGTTGTTCGTGATCGGGGTGCTCGTTTTCTCCTTGCTGTGCACGCTTTTCGGCCGGCTCTGGTACATGCAGGTGATGTCGAGCGCCGACTACACCCAGGCGGCGACCGCCCAGCACATCCGGCAGGTCCTGATCCCGGCCCCGCGCGGCACGATCGTCGACTCACAGGGCAGGACGCTCGTCGGCAACCGGGTCTCGCTGATGATCACCGTCGACCGTTCGGTGCTCGCCAAGCTCCCGGACAGCCAGCAGAACGTCGTTCTGACCCGGCTGGCGAAGGTGCTGGGCCAGAAGCCCGCGGACCTCAAGGCCCGCACGATGCTGTGCGGCGAGCCCGGCGCGTCCAAACCACCCGCCTGCTGGAACGGCACGCCGTACCAGCCGATCCCGGTGGCGAAGGACGTCAGCGAGCAGGTCGCGATCGACGTGATGGAGCGCCGCGAGGACTTCCCCGGGATCGCCGCCGACTCGCAGACGCTCCGTGCGTACCCCGAGCCGTACAAGGTGAACGCGGCCCACATCCTCGGGTACCTCTCGCCGATCACCACCGAAGAGCTCGAGGACATGGACAAGGCCGGGCAGGACTCGGTCCCGCACCGGTCCGACCTGGTCGGCCGCGCCGGCGTCGAGCGCTCGTACGACAAGCTCTTGCGCGGCACGCCCGGCGAGAAGGACGTCATCGTCGACGCGGTCGGGTACACCACCGGCATCAAGAAGCAGACCGCGCCGGTTCCGGGGGCCACGCTCGTCACCACGATCGACGCGCGGATCCAGGCCTCGGTCGAGGCCCAGCTCAAGAACGCGATCATGACCGCGCGCAAGCAGACCGACCCGGTGACCCACAAGAAGTACGTCGCCGACTCGGGTGCCGCCGTGGTCATGGACACCAAGACCGGCCGGGTCGTCGCGATGGCCAGCTACCCGACGTACGACCCGGGTGTCTGGGTCGGCGGCATCACCCAGCGCGAGCTCGACGCGCTGTACTCGGCCAAGTCCGGCACGCCGCTGGTCTCCCGCGCGCTGCAGGCCCAGCTGGCGCCGGGCTCGACGTTCAAGCCGATCACGACCTCGGCCGCGCTGAGCGCCGGGTACAGCACGAAGACGCGGCTCGACTGCTCGTCGTACTTCGAGGTCGGCAACCGCCGGTTCAAGAACTACGAGTCGGCCTCCTACGGGATGATCGGCTTCGACCGGGCGCTGGCGTTGTCCTGCGACACGTTCTTCTACCGGGTCGCGTACGCGCTCTGGTTGAAGGAGGGCGGCAACTCCAGCGACATCAGCACGTACGACCCGCTGGTCGAGATGGCGAAGAAGTTCGGCCTCGGCAAGCCGACGGGCATCGACCTGCCCGGCGAGGCGACCGGCCGGATCGCGGACCGCCAGTGGAAGAAGACGTACTACGACTCGATGAAGGACTACTACTGCAAGCTGTCGGCCAACCCGCCATCCGGGACGTCGGCCTTCCTCAAGCAGTTCGCCCGCGAGTTCTGCGTCGACGGGTACAAATACCGCGCCGGTGACGCGGTGAACTTCGCGATCGGCCAGGGCGACACCACGGTCACCCCGCTGCAGCTCGCGACCGTGTACTCCGCCCTGTCGAACGGCGGCACGCTCTTCGAGCCGCGCGTGGTCCAGTCCTGGGTCGGTGCGAACGGCAAGCCGCACGAGATCAAGCCGGCGGTGAAGGCCAAGCTCCCGGTCGCGAAGAACACCCTGCGCTACATCGACACCGCGCTGAAGCAGACCACGGTCAGCGGCACCGCGGCGTGGAAGTTCCAGGGCTTCCCGCTCGACAAGATCCCGGTCCGCGCCAAGACCGGTACGGCCGAGGTCTACGGCAAGCAGACGACGTCATGGCTGGCCTCGTACACCGATCGGTACGCCGTGGTGATGATGATCAGCCAGGCCGGTACCGGTTCGGGTGCCGGCGGTGACGCGGTCCGGAAGATCTACGAGACGCTGTACAACATCAAGCCGGCGCCGCCGCCCGGGCAAGAGAAGCCGAAGCAGTGAGGGCGCGCAGATGGCAACCCTGACTCCGATCCGGATGCGGTCGCGGATGGACCGGCGGTCGACCGTGTGGCAGGTGGACTGGGTCCTCGTGCTCGGCGTGGTCGCGCTGTCGTTCCTCGGCGCGATGCTGATCTGGTCCGCGACCCACAACCGGACCTCGCTGACCGACGGCAACCAGTACGCGTTCCTGGTCCGGCACGCGCTGAACTTCGCGATCGGCCTGATCCTCGCGATCGGCGCCGCCGTCACCGACCATCGCCGGGTCCGCATCCTCGCTCCGGTGCTGTACGCCGCCTCGATCGTCGGACTGATCCTGGTCCTGGTCCCGGGCGTCGGCTCGACGATCAACGGGTCGCGGTCGTGGATCCAGCTGCCGTTCATGTCGATCCAGCCGAGCGAGTTCGCCAAGCTCGCGGTGATCGTCGGGATGGCGTTGCTGATCGCGGAGAAGGGTGAGACCGACCGCAACGAGAACGCCCGTACGGTCGACGTCGCGCAGGCCGTCGCTGTCGCGGCGCTGCCGGTGATCCTGGTGTTGCTGCAGCCCGACCTCGGCACGGTGATGGTGCTCGGCTCGATCGTGTTCGGGATCATCGCGGTGTCCGGCGTACCGAAACGCTGGATGCTCGGTCTGCTCACCGCGGGCGTGCTGGTCGCGGCGATTGCGATCAAGCTGCACATCCTGAAGCAGTACCAGATCTCCCGCTTCATCGCGTTCGCGCATCCGTCGTCGGATCCGCAGGGCATCGGGTACAACGTGAACCAGGCCCGGATCGCGATCGGCAACGGCGGGGTCTTCGGGCAGGGCCTGTTCCACGGCGGTCAGACGCAGAACGCGTTCGTCCCCGAGCAGCACACCGACTTCGTCTTCACCGTCGCGGGGGAGGAGCTCGGGCTGATCGGCGCCGGGGCGATCATCGTGCTGTTCGCAGTGATCCTGTTCCGCGGGCTGCGGATCGCGATCAACGCACGGGACGCCTTCGGCCGGCTGGTCGCGACCGGGATCGTCTGCTGGTTCGCGTTCCAGGCCTTCGAGAACATCGGCATGACGCTCGGCATCATGCCGGTCACCGGCCTCCCGCTGCCGTTCGTGTCGTACGGCGGTTCCTCGATGTTCGCCTGCCTGCTCGCGGTCGGCCTGCTGCAGAACATCCACCTGAGGTCCCACCGCTACTGACCCGCGAACTGACACGTCAGGTACGCTCCCTCCGCGCTCCTCAGTCCCCGCCGGAGAGGCCCCATGACTCTGTTGAATGCCACGACTCCGTCGCGGCGTGTCCCGGGGCTGTTGCTCCCGGCCTTCCCTCGTCGCTCCGGTCGCTCCGCTCCCTCCGCTCCTCAGTCCAGGCCGGGAGGCCCCGTGACAAGGTTCCCGCTCGCCCTCGCCGCCGCCCTTGCGCTGTCCCTCACCGCCTGCGGTGGGGACGACGACAAGAAGGGTGCCGGTACGCCGCTCACGCCCACCCCGAGCTCGACGCCCAGCACACCGACGGCGGCGTCGACCGTGCCGGTCACCAGGACGGCCGACGAGCTGACCAAGGCGCTGCTCGAGCTGAACGACCTGCCGAGCGGGTTCTCCCAGGAGAAGGACGAATCCGACGACGGCTCGAAGCCGTTCTCGTCGTCGAGCAGCCGCTGCAAGACCTTGGTCAAATACCTCAACGCCACCAAGGCTCCCGGGTCGAAGGCGAGCGTGACCCGCACCTTCACCGGCGGCCAGGAAGGCCCGTACATCGACTACGGCCTCGACTCGATGGGCACCGCCGCCGAGGTCGCCGACCTGCGCGATTCGTACGCGAAGGCCGTCGACTCCTGCACCAAGGTGACGCTGAAGACCGAGGGCTCCGGCAACACCTCGATGAAGGTCGAGAAGATCACCGCCCCGTCGTACGGCACGAAGCCGTTCGCGTTCCGGCTCACCGGGACCAGCGGGCCCAAGCGCGGCCTCGAGTACACCGCGGCCGTGACCGGCGTCGACGACGTGATCCTGTCGGTCGGCGTGCTCGCCGGCCAGGGCGGCGAGCTGGAACCGGCGACCGAGGCCGCTGTCACGAAGGCCAGGCAGGTCCTGAAGACTGCGTGACCGGCGTCACACCGGTCGTTGTCACGCCGGCCTCCCGCGCCACCGTCGTGTTGGCATGGAAGAGCGGATGAGCTTCAGCAAGGTATCGCCGGCCGGCTTCCGGGCCGTGTACGGCGTGGAGAACTATGTGCAGGGCGTTCTGGACCACACGTTGCTGCACCTGATCAAGGTCAGGGCGTCGATGCTCAACGGATGCGCGTTCTGCCTCGACATGCACACGACGGACGCGCTGAAGGAAGGCGAGAGCAGCCAGCGCCTGTTCGGGCTCGCGGCCTGGCACGACTCCTCGTTCTACGACGAGCGTGAGCGTGCCGCGCTGGCGCTGACCGATGCGGTCACGGTGCTCGCGCGTGACGGCGTACCGGACGACGTGTGGGATGCGGTGGTCGAGCACTTCGGCGAGGAGGGAGCTGCCAACGTGCTCCTCGCGATTGGCACCATCAACCTGTGGACCCGTCTGAACATCGCGACCAGGAAGCAGCCGGAACTGGCCGGTTGATCCTGCACGAATTCGAGTCGGCCCGCGGGATGCTTGCCGGCCTCGCGTACCGGTTGCTGGGCAGCTGGCACGACGCCGAGGACGTGCTGCAGGACGCGTACGTCCGCTGGTCCGCCGCCGACCGCACCGATGTGGCCGAGCCGCGTCGCTACCTGACCCGGGTCGTGACGCGGCTGTCCATCGACGTACTCCGAACCCGCCAGGCGCGCCGTGAGAGCTACACCGGCGAGTGGCTCCCGGAGCCGGTCTCCGCGGACATGCTGGAGCTCGAGGACATCTCGATGGCGCTACTGCACCTGATGGAGCGACTCACTCCACCGCAGCGCGCTGTCTACGTACTGCGTACCGCCTTCACCCTCCCGTACGACGAGATCGCGGAGATCCTCGATCGTACGCCGGAAGACTGCCGCCAACTCCACCGCCGCGCGCTGCATGAGCTGGCCGACGACCGCCCCCGCTTCCACCCGACCGCCGCCGAACAACGCCGCCTCCTCGCCGACTTCGTAGCCGCCGCCCGCGAGGGCGACCTGGCCCGCCTGGAGGACCTCCTCAAAGACTCCGTCACCTCCTGGACCGACGGCGGCGGAATCCGCCGAGCTGCCCGCAAGCCGGTCGAAGGCCGCGAGAGGGTAGCCACCTTCTTCACCCACATCTACGCCCACGAAGACCTCACCATTACCCCGGTCGACCTAGCCACCGGCCCAGCCCTGGACATAACCATCCGAGGCCACCGCCACCTACTCACCCTCGACTCCGACGGCCCCCAAATCACCACCATCCGAGTCCTGGCCAACCCCCACAAACTCACCGCCATCTAGCGGTACAGCGGGAGGGCGCCCGTGAGGGAATCGATGGTTGAGCGGGGGCCGTAGAGGGCCAGGCCTAGGTACTCGATGTCTTCGGGCTTTGTGCCGCTCAACCTCGTGGACATCTGGTCGTAGGTGCGGGCTTGTAGGGCTACCTGGGTCATGTCGTGGATGGTGAGGTCGGGGCGTGTTGCTGCTTCGGCGCGGAGCGCGTGGAGCTGCTCGGCCGGCGCTCGGAGTACTGGGATGGGGTAGGCGCACATGCCGGTGTGGGGTGTGCCGGAGGCGTCGGCAGTGTCCGGGCCGACGGTGTCGTCATGGTGGCGGCCGAGGCCTACTCCGAGGAGGGCGGCGGTGTTGAGGGCGACGCCGATCGGGGCTTCCGCGGCGATGATCACGACCAGTTTGTTCGTCAGCACGCCGCTCAAGCTAGCCCGATGGTCAAGTATTCCGCACAGACTCCGAACATCGTTCGGCAGATCTGCGAAACTGGCCGGCATGGACGAACTTGATACGGCGCTGCTGCGGATGCTGCAGAACGACGCCCGCCGGACCAACCGGGACATGGCGGCCGAGCTCAAGATCGCCCCGTCGACCTGCTTGGAGCGGATCCGCGGGCTGCGCGATCGTGGCGTGATCAGCGGGTACCACGCGGCCGTCGATCTGAAGGCGATCGACCGGTCGACCCAGGCGATCATCTCGATCAAGCTCCGGCCGCAGGCGATGGCGGTGGCGACGGCGTTCCAGGCGTACGTGATGGACCTGCCGCAGACCTTGGACATGTTCATGGTGTCCGGCGGCTCGGACTTCCTCGCCCACGTCGCGGTCAAGGACACCGAAGCCCTCCGCGACCTGGTGCTCGCGCTGGCCAAACGGCAGGAGATCGCCGACATCCGCAGCTCGGTCGTCTTCGAGCACCACCGCCGCACGACGATCATGCCGTTGACTTCGTAGGGTGGCGGTATGCGACTCAACTACGTGGAGACCGGTTCGGCTGATGCGCCCGTGGTGTTGCTCGGGACGTCGCTGGGTGCCAATCAGGCGATGTGGGCGCCGCAGGTGGACGTGCTCGCCAAGCGGTTCCGGGTGGTCGCGTTCGATCATCGCGGGCATGGCGGCTCCGAGGTCCCCGACGGCCCGTACACGATCGACGACCTCGGCGGCGACGTCGTCGAGCTGCTCGACACGCTCGAGGTAGAGCAGGCGTCGTACGTCGGGATCTCGCTCGGCGGATCGGTCGGGCTGTGGCTGGCGGAGCACGCGCCGGAGCGGATCCACCGGCTGGTGGCGATCTGCCCGCCGAGCAACACGGCCGAGAACCCGCAGATGTGGATCGACCGCGCCGCGCAGGTACGCGCCGAGGGCACGCAGTCGATCGCCGACGCCACGCTCGGCCGCTGGTTCCTCCCGGAGTTCGCCGAAGACATCGAGCCGGTCCGCCAGATGCTGCAGGACTGCCCCGATGAGGGCTACGCCGCCTGCTGCGAGGCGGTCAGCACGCTCAACCTCCTCCCGAAGCTGCAAGACGTCACCGCTCCGGTCCTGCTGATCACCACCGACTCGGACCAGTCCGTCCCGCCGGAGACCGTCGTACCGCTGGCCGGCCAACTCCCCGGCGCCCACCTCGAGATCATCGAGAAAGCCGCCCACCTGGTGACCTACTCCCACCCGGACGTCATCAACCCGCTGCTCCTCGCCCACCTCGCCTGAGCGCGCGATTCCGGCGTACGGCGGGAGCGGCGTTAGTCTGGTAGGCGCTCTGCTCCCCGACCGGAAGTGCCCGATGACTGTCGAATCGCTGTTCCCGCGCCTGGAGGCGTTGCTGCCGAGTGTGCAGAAGCCGATCCAGTACGTCGGAGGTGAGCTGAACTCGGTCAGCAAGGACTGGGACTCGGTCAGCGTGCGCTGGGCGCTGATGTACCCGGACGCGTACGAGGTCGGCCTGCCCAACCAGGGCGTGCAGATCCTGTACGAAGTGCTGAACGAGCGCGACCACATCCTGGCCGAGCGGACGTACTCCGTCTGGCCGGATATGGAGCAGATCATGCGGGACAACGCGATCCCGCAGTTCACGCTGGACTCGCACCGACCGGTTCGGGCGTTCGACGTGTTCGGGCTGTCGTTCTCGACCGAGCTCGGCTACACGAACATGCTCACGGCGCTCGACCTGGCCGGCATTCCGTTGCACGCCGTCGACCGCACCGACGAGGACCCGATCGTGCTCGCCGGCGGGCATGCCGCGTTCAACCCGGAGCCGATCGCGGACTTCATCGACGCGGCGGTGCTCGGTGACGGCGAGGAGATCGTGCTCGCGATCTCCGAGGTGATCCGGGAGTGGAAGGACGAGGGCCGCCCGGGCGGGCGCGACGAAGTACTGCTCCGGCTGGCGAAGTCCGGCGGCGTGTACATCCCGAAGTTCTTCACCGTCGACTACCTGCCGGACGGCCGGATCCAGCGCGTCATCCCCAACCGCCAGGGCGTTCCGTTCCGGACCGCGAAGCACACGGTCATGGACCTCGACGCGTGGCCGTACCCGAAGAAGCCGCTGGTCCCGCTGGCCGAGACCGTGCACGAGCGCTTCTCGGTCGAGATCTTCCGCGGCTGCACGCGCGGCTGCCGGTTCTGCCAGGCGGGCATGATCACCCGGCCGGTGCGCGAGCGCAGCATCACCACGATCGGCGACATGGTCGACAACGGCCTGAAGCAGACCGGGTTCGAGGAGGTCGGCCTGCTGAGTCTGTCGAGTGCCGACCACAGCGAGATCGCGGATGTGGCGAAGGGTCTCGGCGACCGGTACGAGGGCAGCAACGTCTCGCTGTCGTTGCCTTCGACAAGGGTCGACGCGTTCAACATCACGCTGGCGAACGAGTTCTCCCGCAACGGCCGGCGCAGCGGTCTGACGTTCGCGCCCGAGGGCGGGTCGGACCGGATGCGCAAGGTGATCAACAAGATGGTCACCGAGGAAGACCTGATCCGCACGGTTTCGGCGGCGTACAGCCACGGCTGGCGGCAGGTGAAGCTGTACTTCATGGTCGGGCTGCCGACCGAGACCGATGAGGACGTGCTGGCGATCGCCGCGCTCGCGAAGCGGGTGATCGAGACCGGCCGCGAGGTGTCCGGCCGTCGCGACATCCGGTGCACGGTGTCGATCGGCGGATTCGTGCCGAAGCCGCACACGCCGTTCCAGTGGGCCTCGCAGCTCGGCGCCGAGGAGACCGATGCCCGGCTGTCGAAGCTGGCTGCGGCGATCCGGTCCGAGAAGGGCTACGCGAAGGCGATCGGCTTCCGGTACCACGACGGCAAGCCGGGCATCATCGAAGGCCTGCTGTCCCGCGGCGACCGCCGCGTCGGCCGCGTGATCGAGGCGGTCTGGCGCGACGGCGGCCGGTTCGACGGCTGGAGCGAGCACTTCTCGTACGACCGCTGGGTGCATGCCTGCGAGCAGGCGCTCGCCGGCGAACCGGTCGACCTCGCCTGGTACACGACGCGCGAGCGCGAGTACGCCGAAGTACTGCCGTGGGACCACCTGGACTCGGGCCTGGACCGGGACTGGTTGTGGGAGGACTGGCAGGACTCGCTCGAGGAAGACGGCGCGATCGAGGTCGAGGACTGCCGCTGGACCCCCTGCTTCGACTGCGGCGTCTGCCCCCAAATGGGCACCGAGATCCAAACCGGCCCGACGGGCAAGAAGCTGCTCCCGCTCTCAGTCGTTTAGTTGCAGTAGTACGCCGGAGTCGGCGTCGTCTCGGTCTGATCCTGCCAGCGCGCGACGCCGACGCAGATTAGGTCGCTCAGTTACGAGGCGTCGACCCTTTCGATGCCGCTGAAAGAAGCAGGTCGGTGAGCAACAGGTCGTCAGCGCTGCTCAGAACCAGGTCGGCGGCCGCGACCGCATCCGGCGTGACGAAGGGATTCGGTACGGCGACCGCGAACATGCCGGCCGCCTGTGCCGCCGCCACGCCGTGGGCCGTGTCTTCGACAGCAATGGCGGGTACGCCGACCCGCTGGAGCGCCAGCTGGTAGATCGCCGGGTCGGGCTTGTGGGTCGTGACCTCGTCGCCGGTGACGATCTCGTCGAACAGCTCGACCGCGTCGACCCGCTCCAGGTGGCCGACCACCCAGCTCCGCGGTGAGCTGCTGGCGATCGCGACCCGAAGCCCCAGCTCCCGGGCCGACGAGATCCAAGCACGGATCCCCGGCCGGAAGTCGAGCTCGGCATGCATCTGCTCCCGATGGGCGAGCCGTCGCGCATGACTCTCGGCCCGGTCGAACCCGGACCCGACGGCGGCCGCGAGTACGGCGTACCGGTCCTCGCTGACGTCTCCGCCGTGTCCCGGCCAGAACCCGTCGAGGTCGAGCTCGAGACCGTGGTACGCCCACTCGGTCTGCCAGCTCTCGACCATCGTCGTCTCGGTGTCCATCAGCAGACCGTCGAAGTCGAACACGATCGCCTGCACGTCCGTCGGCACGAGTCGCGTCGCGAGCCGGTGGATCTGCGCCTCGCTCAGCCCTAGCCAGGCGAGGTACCCGCGGACCCCGCCGAAGCGCCCGTCGAGATACGAGAGCGATCCGAGGATCGTGTCCGGGTGGGACCGCGAGAACGCGGGCGCGTCCTGCAGACCGAGGTTCGTCTCGCTGATCGCGTAGTCCGCCGCGATGTCCGAGCGGGGTACGCCGACCAGGTCCAGCAGCACTGCGACCGTCAGCCCGGTCCGATCCTTGCCCGCCTTGCAGTGCACGACGACCGGCTGACCGGCCGGCGCCTCGGCGATCGCGGTGAAGATCCTGCGGACGTGGGCCGCGTTGCGGGTCAGGCTGTTGCGGTACACGTCGACCAGCCGCGGCTCGGCGGCCGGATCACGAGTCGCCTCGGCCGCCGGGTCGATCCACGGGATCCGCTGGTATACCAAATCTCCGGCCAGCGGATGTGGTTGCCTCAACTCCCAATCGGACCGCAGATCGAGCACCAGTCCGGCGCCGACCGCTTCGAACTCAGGCAGGCCGGACACGTCGATGCACTCACTGCGGAGCAGAGCCCGCGCACGCGTCGGTACGCCGTACCGCGTCGGAAGTCCGCCAACGTCACGCGCATTCGGGCTCCACATACCTGTCAGCTTATGACAACGCCTCCTAGGGACTCGAAGTCGTGCCAGGTTCCGTCGAAGGCCTTGTGGTGTAAGGCGGAATCCATGCCGACCGCGAACACGTCGATCCGGCCCGGCCCCCAGGAGACCACCGAGCCCGCCGGTTGCGGTCGGCGTTGTACGGCGGCCGGCTCCAGCCAGCCCGCCAAAGCGGCGATGTTCATCCGGAGGATCTCCGCGGCCAGCGACCAGTCGATGAAGTTCAACGTGTCGTTGGCGGAGTGGATATGGCCGTTCGCGCTGTCCCCGCCCTCGATCGTCAGAACCGCTGGTATACCAGCGTTGATGAACGGGACATGGTCGCTGGCGAACGGATTCAGCGACGTCTCGACGGTCAACCCCGTGTACGTCGCAGCCGCCGTCGCCAGGTCCGCGATCTGACTCGACGAGACCGCCGCTCCCTCCAGCAGTACGCCGGGTGTCGCGGTGTTCTTCGTCGCGATCATGTCCATGTTGAGTACGGCGCGGACCCGCGACCGCTCAGCCGGCGGCAGCGCAGCGACGTACTGCTTGCTGCCGAACAGCCCCTCTTCCTCACCACCGAAGAGAATCAGCCGGATGTCGTGCTGCCAACTCCGCGTCGACAGCAGCCGACCGAGCTCGAGCACACCGGCCGACCCGCTGCCGTTGTCATCCGCCCCCGGAGCCGCGGCGGCCGGACCGCCGGCGATGTTGATCGAGTCCAGGTGCGCCGTGATGATGACCAGCTTCCGGTCAACCCCGACACCAACCCGATCGCCGATCAGGTCCGCCGAGTGTCCCGCGCCGACGTTGATCGGCGTCCGGCTGACTTGGTAGCCGAGGGCAACCATCCGGTCGGATGCGAAATCCATCGCCTGCGTGAACGTCGTACTCAGCGAATGCCTGGTCGGCAGACTCGCCAGCCAGGTCAGGTCACTCTGGTACGACGCTGTCGAGACCTCGCCGACCAGATCCGCGACAACCGGATCGACCCGCGCCGCAGAGGCCGTCTGATGGTCGACGACCGTCGTGTTCGGGCGGAGCGCTTCGATCCGCCAGTGGTGGTTGGACCGCCGACGGGGTTTGTCGGCCGACGAGATGACCAGATGCCGGCCGTGGTCGAGCAGCGGCGTGACATCGGGGTACTCGTCCTGGAAACTCCGGCCCACCTGCGTGACGAGCAGCAGACCGGGAACGGTCCGGGAGGCCCGGCCGAGGCGTTGTTCGGCCGGGACCCAGAGGAGGGTCTTGTCCCCGAACCGTGCCGACCGCGCGCCACCGGCGGCGTCCGCGGTCGGTACGACGAGATAGCGAACATTCATTGTTGGTCCTGCCAAGCAATCTCGAGTCGATCGGGCGCCGAGGACACGATCCGCCCGGTCCCGTCCGGCAGGTGCAACCGGCCGGCCGGGTCCCAGCGCCCGGGCGGTCCGGGGGAAGGAGCGTCGCCGCGGCCGATCTGCAGCGGTACGAACGTCCCGTCCGGGCGGAACTCCACCCCCCGCCGGCCACGGGCCGGCGGGAAGGCGAAGTCGTCGCGGCGGTAGACGCTGATCCCGTCGTGGTCCTCCTCGAAGGAATGCGTCCAGCGTCCGGTCGGCGTGGTGGTCAGATCTTCACCGCCTGCCCGATCGAGGCGGGGGAGTCGGGCACGGTCAGCTTGAAGTCGCTGATGATCCCGCCGAGCGGTTCGTAGCCGGTGACCGACGGTCCCCAGGCCGATCCGTCCCACCACTTGTGGTACAGCTGCTTGTCGGTGCCGGTGACGAACACGTCGAGCCGGTTCGTGTCCCACGAGACCACGCGCGGCTCGTCGGTGCAGATCCCGCCCATGTACTCGTACCCCGTGACGCTCGGTCCCCAGGAGGATCCGTCCCACCACTTGTGGTAGAGCGCGGAGTCGGTCCCGAGCAGGAATACGTCGAGCCGGTCGGAGCCCCACGAGACCACGGTCGGCGCCGTCGTACACACGCCGCCCATGTACTCGTACCCGCTCCACGACGAGCCGTCCCACCACTTGTGATACAGCGCCGAGTCGGTGCCGATGACGAACAGGTCGAGCCGGTTCTCGCCCCAGGCCACCACCCGCGGCGGGGAGGCACAGACGCCGCCGAGGTATTCGTAACCGTTCCACGACGACCCGTCCCACCACTTGTGGTAGACCGCGTTGTCCGTTCCCAGCACGAACACGTCGAGCCGATCGGGGCCCCAGGCAACGACTTCGGGCGGGCTCATGCAAACTCCGCCGAGATACTCGTACCCGTTCCAGGCGGAGCCGTCCCACCACTTGTGGTACAGCGCCCGATCCGTGCCGAGGACGAACGCGTCGAGCCGATCGGGACCCCAGGTCGCCAACCGCGGCGGGCTCATACAGACGCCGCCGAGATACTCGTAGCCGGTGGCAGACGGTCCCCAGTTCGAGCCGTCCCACCACTTGTGGTACATCGCGTGGTCGGTGCCGAGGACGAACGCGTCCAGCCGGTTCGGGCCCCAGGACGCGACTTCAGGAGCGCTCATGCAGATACCACCCATGTACTCGTATCCGGCGACGGACGGTCCCCAGGCCGATCCGTCCCACCACTTGTGATACATCGCCAGGTCGGTGCCGAGCACGAACGCGTCCAGCCGGTTCGCGCCCCACGACACCACCGAGCCGGCCGGTTCCGGCGTACCAGCGGCGCCGAAGTCCGGCAGGTCCATCCGGACGGTGTCCAGCGTCGCCTGCATCCGCGCCACCTGGTCGGTGGTGAACATGACCATGCCGCGGTCGTCGGTGTAGTCCATGTAGTCGTAGAACAGGTCACCGTTCGGCCCGTTGCTGCAGGTCACATGCGGGAACGTCGGTACGCCGAAGTTCGGGCCGGCCGCGTTCGGGGTGTCGGCGCACTCGTCGGAACCGCTGCAGCCGCTGCCGTCGTCGCCCCAGATGTGGAACAGGTTCAGGTAGTGGCCGACCTCGTGCGTCGTCGTACGGCCGAGGTCGAACGGCGCCGCCGCCGTACCGTTGGTGCCGAACCCGCTGTGCAGGATGACCACGCCGTCGGTGTTCGCCGGACCGCCCGGGAACTGTGCGTACCCGAGCAGACCCCCGCCGAGCTGGCAGACCCAGATGTTCAGGTAGTGCGCGGTGTCCCACGGGTCGATGCCGCCGGTCGCCGACGACTTCACCTTGTCGTCGGTGCCGAAGCTCGCCGTACTGGTCTGGGTCCGGGTGACACCTGTCGTCGGGTTCCCGTTCGGGTCCTCGGTCGCCAGGAAGAACTCGACCCGCGAGTCCGCGACCAGCCCGCTGAACACACTCGGCACGATGCTGGTGTCCGGGTTGGTGGCGCGGTAGTCGCGGTTCAGAACGTCGATCTGGCTGTCGATCTGCGCCTGCGAGATGTTCTGGGCGTTGGTGTTCCAGACGACGTGGACGACACACGGGATGCGAGCGACCCCGGTGAAGCGATCCTCGCCGGAGACGTAGTTCATCGTCGCGGTTTCGAGCGCCGACCGCGCTGCGGCGTACGACGGATCCGTCGTCAGCAGCCGCCGGTGTACCTCCATCACACCGCACTGTCTGCGGCTGGGGAACTCCGTCCGCCCGTCCGTGCCGCTCATACCGGCACCACTGGCCTGGCCGCCGCCTGTCATCCCCACACCGGCAGGCGATCCGCCACCACTCATGTCAGCCGCGGGTGATCCACCGCCGCCCATGTCGGCTGCCGGTGACCCGCCGCCGCCCATGTCTGCCGCGGGTGATCCGCCGCCGCTCATCGTCGTACTGCTCGAGGCCGGTGCCCCGGTCATCGGCATGCCGTCCGCCGCGGGCTGTCCGTTCGCGGCGTGCCCGTTCTGCTCGGTCGCCGGTGCCTCACCCGGCATCCGGTGATCGTCGCGGTGCTTGTCCGCTCGCCCGTTGGCCTTCCTCGGCATCTCTCCCCCTTCCGCGGGGGCGCACGGGCAGGTCGACGTACGCGCGCCGAACCGAGAAGATTCACCCCCAGCGCACCCCTCGACCGAAGACGGTCCCTACCGCCTTCCCCCACCGAACAGTCGGCCCCCAAGTCACTGTTCTGCGTTTCACCTTGCTCCGATCGCCTCGCGCACACAACCCTTCATGACAAGACTTTCGGATCCCACTGGCCTCGATTTGTCTACAGTGCAGGATTGACCCATGCAGCGTGAGAAGTCGGTTCCGTTCGAGGTGCGTGCTCATCGTGGGTTGATCTCGGTCCGGGTCGTGCCGAACGACGACCCGTGGGCGTCCGGGCACCAACTCGTCGTACCCGGTCTGAACGCCGAGGCGTTCCGCGGCTTCCCGATCTGCACCGCGTCGATCAGGTACCACGGGCACGGCATCAACGCGATCATGGGCTGGATCCAGGTCGTCACGCGTGGGGCCGAGGTGTCGATCGATCTCGCCCCGAACTTCGACGCCACCGACCCGTTCTACGCGTACGGCTACCTGCCGACGTTCTTCGATGCGCCGGCGAACCCCGACCATCCTGACGGGATTTGGCGGGCCGACACGTTCCTCACTGTCGTACCCGACGTGATCCACTCGCGCCACGTCGTACCGATCGCCGCGTTCACCTGGGGCTACGAACTGCGCGCCGGCCGACCGACGCTGCTGGACGTCGCCGCCCTGCCCGCCACCGACTGGGCCGGGCATCGCGACGTGCTCTCGGCCAAGCACCCGACCTGGACCTTCGGCTAGAGCACCCGCTCCCACATCGTCCGCTGCGCCACCGCCCGGAAGCCTAGCTTGGCGTTCACCGCGATCATCGGGGTGTTCTCGGGCGCGTTCCAGGTGTGCATCACGGCGGGGCCGGTCTGGATCGCCCGCAGGTTCGGTGCTTTCACCGCGATACCGAGCCCGTTGCCGCGGTGCGTACGCCGTACGTAGGTGTCGTACTGGTTGAGGCGGCCCGGGCTCTCCGGCGTACCGCCCATCTGCGTGTACGCCGCGAGCTCACCGGACGCGATGTGCACGGCCGCCGTGGTGTAGGTGAACCGCCCCTGAGCCACCCGCCGGGCCTCTGCGTCCCGCACGAGCTCGGGTGTCCACTGCACTGGCTCGTCCGTCCGATCGCCGGTCGGCACGTCCTCGCTCATCCCGCTCAACAGCTCGACAAACTGCTCGAGCCACTCGTCCGGCGCCTGCTCCCGCCACTGCACGAGCTCGTACCCGTCGACCGGTTGCTCCAGCCCGCTCACATCGACCGGCAACTCCAGCACCTGATGCAGCTCGGCATGCTTCTGCTCGAACCCTCGCGCCCGAGCAAACGCCGTCCCCGCACTCTCACCCGTCACTGGATCGCCCGCGAGGTTCGTCCCCGAGATAATCCGCCGGCTGTCCGCCCGAGCCCGCCCGATCGCAACCTCCAGCAAGCGACTCGCGACACCCTGCCGCCGGTACTCCGGAGCCACAGCCAGCTCCACGTCCACAGTGTCCGTGTTCCCCACCAACCACCAGTCCAGCCAGGCAACCCCCAGCCAGGTGTCCCCGTCCACGAGTCCGAGCCCGTCGGCCCGGACATCAGCATGCTCCCCACTCATGAGCACCCGAGCTTCCTCGACCCCCATTCCGACGGGAAACTCGAGCTCCTCCTGCCGAACCCCGAACTTGACGTCGTAGAACCGTCGGAACACCTCGGGATCGCGCCCGTCCACCGCAATAATCTCCACCCACGCACCCTAGGGGGCCGGGGCCTGCGGATTAGTGGTGGGGGCGGAGGGCCCGGTTCGCGGCCGGTTCGGCGATGGAGTTGCGGAAGGGGTGGGCCGGGTAGACGCCCAGCAGGCGGACCTCGACCGAGAAGAAGGCGAGTTCTTCCAGGGCCAGCGCGACATTCGGGTCTTCGGGGTGGCCTTCGATGTCGGCATAGAACTGGGTGGCGAAGAACATGCCGCCCAGCTGGTAGGACTCCAGCTTCGTCATGTTCACGCTGTTGGTGGCGAATCCGCCGAGCGCCTTGTAGAGCGCAGCCGACACGTTCCGCACGCGGTACACGAAGCTGGTGATGACCGGGCCTGACCCCACCGGCGGTACCTCCGGCTCGCGGGACAGCACCAGGAAGCGGGTCGTGTTGTGGTGTTCGTCCTCGACATCGGACGCAAGTGTGTCCAGCCCGTACAGCTGGGCGGCCGCGCGCGGCGAGAGCGAAGCAACCGTCGGATCACCCAGCTCGGCGACCTCACGCGCCGCGCCCGCGGTGTCATCCGCGACGACCGTCGACCACCCGTGCTCACGGATGATCTTCCGGCACTGGCCGAGGGCGTGGACGTGACTGCGGACAGTCTTGATCTGGTCGAGCGTCGTACCAGGAGTTGCCAGCAGCTGGAAGTGGATCGGCAGGAAGTACTCGCCGACGATGTGCAGCCCGGACTCCGGCAGCAGGTGGTGGATGTCCGCGACCCGGCCGGCGATCGAGTTGTCCACCGGGATCATCGCCAGCCCGGCGCGCCCGCTGCTCACCGCCTCGAGCGCGTCCTCAAAGGTCGTACAAGGAAGCTGCTCGCGGTCCGGGAACATCTCGGTGCACGCCATCGCCGAATTCGCGCCTGGCTCACCCTGGTAAGCAATCGGTCCGTCCACGATCTACCAGCCTAGACCCCGAACATCTCACCAGCCGGATCAGGTGTCCGTCTTACGGACCTTGTCCGGTGCTCCGGTGACCGCGCGACCCTCGAGCGACTTGGCCTTGGTGGCGTACATGTCGATGTACTCCTGCCCCGACAGCTCCATGATCTTGTACATGATCTCGTCGGTGACGGCCCGCAGGATGAGCCGATCGCTCTCCATCCCTTCGTACCGCGAGAAGTCCAGCGGCTCGCCGAATTTGACCGTCGGCGACGCGAACGACGCGACGACCTTCCCGGGCGGAGCGACCACATCGGTGCCGATCACCCCGCACGGGATCACCGGCACCTTGGCCTCCAGCGCGAGCCGGGCCACGCCGGTCCGCCCCTTGTACAGCCGGCCGTCGTGCGACCGCGTCCCCTCCGGGTAGATCCCGAACAGCTCGCCGCGCTCCAGCACTTTCATCCCGGCCCGCATCGCGCCCTCGGACGCCGATCCGCCGGACCGGTCGATCGGCACCTGCCCGGTGCCCTTGAAGAACCCGCGCTGGAACCGTCCCTTGATCCCGGCCCCGGTGAAGTAGTCGGACTTCGCGACGAACGTGACCCGTCGGCGCAGCGCCAGCGGCATGAAGATCCAGTCGGAGTACGAGAGGTGGTTGCTGGCGATGATCGCCGCGCCGGTCTCCGGGATGTTCTCCGCGCCGACCACGATCGGCCGGAAGATGCGCTTCACCGGCGGTCCGACCAGCACGTTCTTCAGCACCCAGTAGATGCCCTTGCCGTCGCCGTCGCCGGCATCCACGACCGCAGGGTCCGGCTCCCGCCGCGGCGACTGTGCCGGTTCCGTCATCGGTGTCCTTTCCTCACACGTTCCCCGAACCTTCATGATGCCGTACGGCACCCCGGATCGGGATCAATCGCCCTGGGCCGGCCTGAAGTGTGCCTTGACGTCGGGGCGGTTGGCGAGGACGAAGGTGGTGATCAGTACGACGATCTGCAGGCCCTGGCCGATGCTCATCCAGACCGGATTCTGGCCGGACGCGATGTAGTACACGTTGAGCACGGTCACCACGATCGCCACCACCCGGATCCTGCGGTACGACGAGCGCTTGCCGTGCCGCAGCCCTCTGATGATCCGCAGGTAGACGAGCAGGATGATCAGCGCCGTGATCGGCCGCGACCACAAGGCCCACGACAGGCTGGTCCGGACCTGGTCCCGGACGGCCGGATCGGGGGAGTCGTGGTTCGGGGCATGGGCGAACTGGTAGTTGAGAACGCTGTGGTGGAAGACGGCGACGAGGACCGCGATCAGGATGCTCAGGCCGAGGTAGATCGCCACCAGCCGGATCACCGGACGCATCACGCGTTCCCGCTCGACGGCGATGGTGTCGTCAATTGGATTGGTCATGAATGCAAGTTAGTGCCGGCCCCGGGGCATCGGGCCCGGTCGCCACGCGGAAGCCGCTGACATCGCGGCGCACCGATTCGTAAGCTGCTGACCACACCGTCGCCCAGGTGGGGGAGTCAGTATGCGCATCAAGGTCCTGACCGCTGTCCTCGCGGTCCTCGCGGGAGCACTCGTCATGCTGCCGGCCAGGGCGGCGGCGCCCGAGGCGACGGTGGTGCCGATCCAGGTGACCGGGCCGGCAGCGTCCCGGTTCAACCTGGTGGTGATGGGCGACGGCTACACCGCGGCCGAGCTGCCGAAGTTCCGCGAGCAGCTCGACAAGCACCTGAACATCCTCTGGAGCATCGAGCCGTTCAAGTCGTACCGGAACTACGTCAACGTGTACGCCGTCGAGATCGCCTCCCCGGAGTCCGGCGTCGACTGCGATCCCAATCTGACCTCGCCCCAGCGCGACACTCCACTGCAGATGGGGTTCTGGGGCGGCTGCAACCCGGGCAGCGTCCAGCGCCTGCTGACGGTCAGCTCGGCGGCCGCCACGCAGTACGCCGATCTGGTCCCCGGCACCACCTCCGCCAACCGGCAGATCCTTGCCATCGGCAACAGCAACACGTACGGCGGGGCGGGCGGCACGTACGCGACCGCGTCCGGCGGCAACGCGCTGTCCGCGCTGATCACGCCGCACGAGCTCGGCCATTCGCTCGGCGGACTGCAGGACGAATACGACTACTACGCCCGCGGCGAGCGCGGCGCGCCGTACGTCGGTCCCGAGCCGTCCTCGATCCACCACACGTTGCTGACCGAGCAGCAAATGCTCGACCAGCACGCGAAGTGGTACCGCTGGCTGGGGGAGCCGTCGGAATCCGGCGGCACGATCGGCCGCTACGAAGGCGGGATGTACGCCGGTTCAGGCGTCTGGCGGCCCAGCGCGCACTCGATGATGAAGGCACTCGGGTACTACTTCGACCAGATCTCACGCGAGCGCATGACCCAACGACTCTCGGCCAAGGCGAACCTGTTCCAGGACAGCACACCGGTCGGCCCGGTCGCCGCAGACCAAGTCGTCTGGCTGCAAACGCTGCATCCGGTGGACCACGAGCTCACGGTGTCCTGGGCCGTCGACGGTACGACGCTGCCGACCGGGAACGCCCGCTCCGTCGACCTCTCCACCCAGCACCTCACCGCGGGCAAACACACCCTGACCGCGACGATCGTGGACCCGACCAGCTTCATCCGCGACCCCGCCGTACGCCCGACCGCCACCCGCTCCTGGACCATCGACACCACGCTGACCGCATCGCCGTCGACCGGTATGCCGACGTTCACCGGCTCCACCTCGACCGAGCATCCGGTGAGCGCCGACGAGGTCGTGTACGCCGAGACCTCGCAGGCGAGCGCCCCGATCACCTGGCAGGTCGACGGGCGGACCGTCGCGAACCCGGGCAACGACCGCGACCTCGCGCTCGCCCCGCTCAAGCTGACCGGCCGGCACACGCTGACCGCCCGGACCGGCACCCAGACACTCACCTGGACGGTCGACGGCGTCGAGGCGGTCGTCACCCCGACGATGTCGAAACCGCTGCTCACCGTGCAGAAGCCGACCGGTCCTGAATACGTCTATAACGACGCTTTCACCATGGGGCTGGCGGCAACGGACGACAGCCCGGGGTACGTCGTACCGGAGTTCCGCGTCGACGGCGACGGTTGGTACAACTACTACGGCTGGCCGACGGATGCGTCGCTGCCGTTCAAGTTCACGGCCGAGGGGACCGAGATCGACCAGCTCGTCTACGGCAAGCTCGGCGTACCGCGGGTGGTGCCCTGGGACGACGTACCGCCCGGGTACGGGCGTCATCAGGTCGAGTACCGCGCTATCGATGCCACCGGCAACATCGCGAGCCCGCGCCGGTTCGCGGTCACGCTGCTGCACCCGGCGCCGGCCTGCACAACGACGATCAGCGGCACGCACAACGGCCCGCTGTACCTCCGCTCCGGCGTCACCTGCCTGACCAACGCAACCGTCAACGGTCCGGTCCTGGTCTCGGCCGGTGCTTCACTCGTGGCGACCGATTCACGAATCTCCGGTCCGGTCCGCGCCGACCAGGCCGCCGACCTGCAACTCCTCCGCTCCACGGTCGCCGGCCCGGTCACCGCCGATCGCGTCAGCCGAAGCGTGGTCCTCGTCGGAAGCGTGGTCCAAGGCCCGGTCTCCGTCACCAACGCCTCGACCGCCCAACCTCCGGCCCTGGCCGGAAACACCGTCAACGGCCCTCTTGTCTGCTCCGCCAACGCCCCGAATCCGACCAATCTCGAGGCGCCGAACAAGGTCTCCGGACCCCGATCCGGGCAGTGCGCGAAGCTCTGAGCCGAGCGGACATGCACGTGAGTTTCGCCGACATGTTCCCGGGATCGCGGTTCTCATAACTTTTCTGGTGCGGGGAGTTCCCGCCGTACAGAAGGAGTGAGATGAACGGACTGCGGGTGGCGTCCCTGATGGCGGCCACGATGACAACCGGTCTGGTGGCCGGCGTATATGCGATCTACGCGAACGCGTTCATGCCGGGTCTGGCCAAGACCGACGACAAGACCTTCGTCAGCGCGTTCACGGCGGTGGACCGGGCGATCGTGAACCCGCTCTTCCTCGGTCTGGGCTTCCTCGGTGCTGCGCTCTTCACTGTGCTCGCCGGACTGCTCAGCCTCAAGGAGAAGGCGCTGCCGTGGATCGCGGTCGCGTTCGTGCTGTACCTGGTCACGATCATCGTCACGATGGCGGTGAACGTCCCGCTGAACGACGCCCTGAAGGCTGCCGGAGATCCGGCCACGATCGACGTCGCGGCCGCCCGGGCCGCGTTCAACGAGTCGAAATGGGTCGCCTTCAACCTGCTCCGCACGATCCTTGCCCTGATCTCCTTCGGTCTCCTCGGCTGGGCCCTCTACCTGACCGGCAAGTCCGCGGCCCAGCCCTGAGCCTGCGACAATGCCTCCGTGGCACCAGTTCAAGCACCGCCCTCGCAGCAGCTCCCCGCGGTCCAGAAGCTCCGGGTGAGATTCGCCAAGCGGGGGCGGTTGCGATTCACCTCACACCGCGACTTCCAGCGCGCCTTCGAGCGCGCCGTACGGCGCGCCGAGCTCCCGGTGGCGTTCTCGCACGGTTTCAGCCCGCACCCGAAGATCTCGTACGCCGGTGCCGCGCCGACCGGCGCCGCCTCCGAGGCCGAGTACCTGGAGATCTCGCTCACACACGAGCGGGACGCCGACGAGGTCCGGGCCGCCCTGGACGAGGCGCTGCCGCCGGGGCTCGACGTACTCGAGGTGGTCGTCGCCGGGCCGGGGTCGCTGGCCGAGCGGCTGGAGGCCAGCGAGTGGCGGATCGCGTTACCGGGGGTGGATCCCGCGACCGCCGGAGCCGCGGTGGAGGCGTTCCTGGCGCGGGAGGAAATTCTGGTCGAGCGCATGACCAAACGGGGGGTTCGCTCGTTCGACTGTCGGGCTGCCGTTCTCCGACTCACCGTCGCGAGTGAACCGGGGTCGGTTGAGACGTGTGCGATACTGCAAGTGGTGTTACGGCACGGAACCCCGGCCGTGAGACCCGACGACGTTCTCGCCGGCGCGCTCGAGGTAGCGACGCTCCCGGTGACGGGCCCGGCTCTTTTGACCAGGCTCGCCCAGGGCCCGCTCACCACGGACACCGGCACGGTGGAAGACCCGCTCGCTCGTGACCGCGACGCCAACCAGGCGACCGCGACCGGCCAGGCAGATCCCCACCAGACGCACACAGCGGAGGGCGACGCCGCCGCTCCCTCTGTGCCCTGAGCGCGGGCGGAGCGGATCCAGCAGGCTTCCGCCACGCGGCGGCCCCGGGAAGATTTCCGGGCCGGGCGCGGCGAACCGTGACCGCCTTGTGGCCGCGCCGGACCCGTGACAGGGGTCGCAGGATGCGCCGGAGGGCTTGAGGAGACCCGCACTACATGCTCGACAACGAGCCGACCACCGAGGCAGCCGACACGGCTGCCACCGCCCAGCCAGCCGCCTCCACCCGCAGGACCGCGAAGAAGGCGCCGGCTGCGAAGAAGACCACCACGCGCAAGCGCACGGTGAAGACCGCCGACGCGGTCCCGACCCAGTCCGACGCCGAGGCCGCCGATCCGGCGCCCGCGCCGGCGAAGAAGGCGGCAGCCAAGAAGACTGCCGCGAAGAAGACCACGGCCAAGAAGGCCGCGGCGAAGGCTCCGGCCAAGAAGACCGCCCGCGCCGCCAAGAAGAGTGCGGACCAGGACATCTTCCCGCAGTTCGTCCCTGACGAGGCGCCGGAGACCGCAGATGCGGCCCCCGCGAAGAAGACCACCCGCAAACGCACCACGAAGAAGGCCTCTGCCCCGGACCTGCTGTCCGCAGACTCTCCGATGACGGACGGCCCGGTAGCCGACGCCGAGCGCGCGCCGAACGCCGCTACCAACACGCCGGCCGACGACGCCGCGAACGTAGGCACTTCCACCCGCAAGCGCACCTCCCGCCGCCGTACGGCGAAGACCGCCGAGTCCACCGCGAACGCAGAGGCATCACCGGCCCACGCCGACGCCCCGGCCCATGCCGACTCCGCCGCAGGCACCACGGACCGCGCCGACAGCGGCGCGACGAGCCGCGGCCGTCGCGGCCGCAACCGCGGCGCAGCTGAGGCCAACTCGAGCGCAGCCGAGGCCAACTCCGGCGCGACCACCGCGCTCACCACGGACCACGCCGGTCCCTCCAACACCGCGGGCTCTTCCAGCACCTCCGTGGACGGCGCCGCCTCGGATGCACCCGAGGAGTCCGGCACCCGCCGTACCCGTCGGCGTGCTGCCGCTCCCGCGGCCGTGCTGTTCCAGGCGCCGACTGGTGGCCCGCAGCAGGCCGATCCGACGGCGGTCGAGGCGACCTCCGACGAGACCCCGGAGCCGGGTACCGACGAGCAGCCGACCGGCAACCGCCGTCGCCGCAGCCGTCGTAACCGCGACGCCGAGGCCCGTGAGATCGAGGTAGCCGAGGAGTCGACCGACGCTCAGCCGCAGGCGAGCGCCGACGACACCGACCCGGCCGCCGAGAAGACCACCACCAGGACCCGCAGCCGGTCCGCCCGCAAGGCCGCCGCCACGCAAGCAGCCGGAAGCGCGACAACCGGAGGCGCGACGGCAGACGCCACCGCCCCAGGCACCACCGCCGCCGCCCAGGCCGACACTGCCGCGGACGACGAGTCCGACGGCGCGAACGACGTACAGAGCGAGGACGGCGAGGAAGGTGGCGAGGGGACTCGCCGTCGCCGTCGCCGCCGCGGTGGACGTCGTCGTCGCAAGTCCGGTGACGGTGCGGACGACAACGCCGACGACCAGTCCGACGACGAGGACGAGCACGACAGCCAGGACGCCGAGCAGGACGCCGACGCGTCCGACGACGGCGACCAGGACGGTGCGGCCGACTCCGACGAGGACGGCGAGGCGGGCAGTTCGTCCCGGCGTCGTCGCCGTCGCCGTCGCCGCAAGGGCGAGGACAGCGCCGCGTCCCCGGACGACCCCGACGAGACCGTCGTACGCGTCCGTGAGCCGCGCAGCAAGACCGTCAACAACGAGATCACCGCGGTCGAGGGCTCGACCCGCCTCGAGGCGAAGAAGCAGCGCCGCCGTGAGGGTCGCGCCGCCGGCCGCCGCCGCGCGCCGATCGTGACCGAGGCCGAGTTCCTGGCCCGCCGCGAGTCGGTCGAGCGGACGATGGTGATCCGGTCCCGCGAGGACCTGACCCAGATCGCGGTCTCGGAAGACAACGTCCTGGTCGAGCACTACGTGACCACCGCCGAGCAGACGTCGCTGATCGGCAACGTCTATCTCGGCCGCGTGCAGAACGTGCTGCCGAGCATGGAGGCCGCGTTCATCGACATCGGCAAGGGCCGCAACGCGGTCCTGTACGCCGGTGAGGTGGACTGGGCGACCCTTGGTGGCGCCAACGGTCCGCGCAAGATCGAGCAGGTGCTGAAGTCCGGCCAGTCCGTCCTGGTCCAGGTGACCAAGGACCCGATCGGCCACAAGGGCGCTCGGCTCACCAACCAGATCAGCCTGCCCGGGCGGTACGTCGTGTACGTCCCGCGCGGCGGCAACGGCGGCATCAGCCGCAAACTGCCGGACACCGAGCGGAACCGGCTGAAGACGATCCTCAAGGACATCGTGCCCGACGAGGCCGGCGTGATCGTCCGGACCGCCGCGGAAGGCGCCTCGGAGGAGGAGCTGACCGCCGACGTCAGCCGCCTGCAGTCCGCCTGGGAGGACATCGACAAGAAGTCCAAGAACGGCCAGGCCCCGCAGCTGCTGTACGGCGAGCCCGACCTGCTGATCCGCGTCGTACGCGACCTCTTCACCGAGGACTTCGCGAAGCTGGTCATCTCCGGCGACCGTGCCTACGAGCAGGTCCGCGAGTACGTCGCGGGCGTCGCGCCGCACCTGGCCGATCGGGTCGAGAAGTGGGGTGGGGACGGCGACGTCTTCGCGAACTACCGGATCGACGAGCAGATCAAGAAGGCGCTGGACCGCAAGGTCTGGCTGCCGTCCGGCGGCTCGCTGATCATCGACCGGACCGAGGCGATGACCGTCGTCGACGTCAACACCGGCAAGTTCACCGGCTCCGGGGGCAACCTCGAGGAGACCGTCACCAAGAACAACCTGGAGGCGGCCGAGGAGATCGTCCGGCAGCTCCGGCTCCGCGACATCGGCGGCATCATCGTCATCGACTTCATCGACATGGTGCTCGAGTCGAACCGCGATCTGGTCCTGCGCCGGCTGGTGGAGTGCCTGGGCCGCGACCGGACCAAGCACCAGGTGGCCGAGGTCACCTCGCTCGGCCTGGTCCAGATGACCCGGAAGCGGATCGGTACCGGCCTGCTCGAGGCGTTCAGCGAGAACTGCGACCACTGCGGTGGCCGCGGCCTGATCCTGCACGACGAGCCGAAGGAGTCCCGCCGCCGCGACAGCCGCAACGGGCAGTCCAACGGCAACGGCCAGAACAACGGCCAGGGCAACGGTCAGGCGAACGGCAACGGTCACGACCACGGCAAGCCCGCGCAGGCGGAGGAGGGCGGCCGGAAGAGCTCGCGCCGTCGCCGGGGCAAGGGCCGCGGCGAGGAGGAGGCCACCGAGGCCGAGACCGCGCAGCACAACGCCGACGCCGCCCAGAAGCTCGCCCAGATCGCCGCCGCCACGGTCAAGAAGGACGGTGAAGGTACGCCGGAACCGACCGGCTACCCGATCTCTGCCGACGCCGACGAGCACGTCAGCCCCGAGGCGACCGGCTTCCCGGCCGAATCCGCCGCGGCGACGACGCTGATCACCGAGACACCGGCCGGCTCCGAGACGGCCGGCTCCGAGGTCGGGGCCACCGAGGCCGCCGATCCGGCCGACGCCGCGCAGAACGGCGCCACCAAGAGCACCCGGCGGCGGCGCAGCAGCCGCAGCCGGAGCAAGACTGCTACCGAGGGTGAAGGCGCGGAGCCTTCCGAGCTCGTCACCACCGGCAGCTAACCGATTTCGGGTTTGCCGACCCGGGGTTGTAAGCTATTGGTTCGGTGCGCTGAGGCGCACCGAACCTGTGCCTGATGTGAGAGTGAGTGGATTACAGCCTCCCGCGTCATGCTTGTAATTTTCCGAACCAGCAGAGAGTGAGATCCACGGTGTACGCGATCGTGCGCAGTGGCGGCACCCAGCAGAAGGTCGCCGTCGGCGATGTCATCGAGATCGACAGCCTGACGGACAAGGTGGGCGACACTGTGTCCCTTCCGGCAGTCCTCGTCGTCGATGGCGACACCGTGACGACCGACTCTGCGGCGCTGGCCAAGGTGGCCGTTTCGGCTGAGGTTCTCGGCCGCAGCAAGGGCCCGAAGATCACCATCCTCAAGTACAAGAACAAGACCGGTTACCGCAAGCGCCAGGGGCACCGTCAGCACTACACCCAGGTCAAGGTCACCGCGATCGACGCGAAGAAGTGAGCTGATTACCAAATGGCACACAAAAAGGGAGCGGCCTCGACCCGCAACGGTCGCGACTCCAACGCGCAGCGCCTCGGCGTGAAGCGGTACGGCGGTCAGCTGGTCAACGCCGGCGAGATCATCGTCCGTCAGCGTGGCACCCACTTTCACCCGGGCAACCTGGTCGGCCGTGGCGGCGACGACACGCTGTTCGCGCTGGCCGAGGGCCACGTGGAGTTCGGCACCCGGCGCGGTCGCCGCGTCGTCAACATCGTCCCGGCCCCGGCGGAGTAACACCGCCACCCGGACGTATCAGTAAGCTCTGCAAAGGGCGGGTCGCGGAATACCGCGGACCCGCCCTTTTGCTGTGTATGTGGTTGAAGCACTTGGTAGGACCCGACAGGAAGTAGAGACACACCGATGGCAATCCCCAGCTTCGTCGACCGCGTGACGGTGAATGTCGCCGCGGGCCGCGGCGGAAACGGCTGCGCCTCGGTGCACCGGGAGAAGTTCAAGCCCCTGGGCGGTCCCGACGGCGGGAACGGCGGCGACGGCGGCAGCGTGATCCTGCGCGTCGACCCCGACGTCACCACGCTCGTCGACTACCACCGCTCCAGCCACCGCACCGCGACGAACGGTGCCCAGGGCAAGGGTGATCACCAGGCCGGCAGCAACGGCGGCGACGTCGTACTGCCCGTCCCCGACGGAACGGTCATCAGCACGGCGGACGGCGTCGTACTCGCTGACCTCGTCGGCCCTGGCGCGGAATTCGTTGCTGCCCAAGGCGGCAAGGGCGGTCTGGGCAACGCGGCCCTGGCCAGCAGCGCGCGTAAGGCGCCTGGATTCGCCTTGCTGGGTGAGGATGGCGAGGAGCGCACGCTCGTCCTCGAGCTGAAGGTCGTCGCCGATATCGGTCTGGTCGGCTTCCCGAGTGCGGGCAAGTCCTCGCTGGTGGCCTCGATCAGCCGCGCCCGGCCGAAGATCGCCGACTACCCGTTCACCACCCTGATCCCGAACCTCGGCGTCGTCGTCGCCGGTGACGTGACGTTCACCGTGGCCGACGTACCGGGTCTGATCGAGGGTGCGAGCGAAGGGCGTGGTCTCGGGCACGACTTCCTGCGGCACGTGGAGCGGTGTGCGGCGCTCGTCCATGTCATCGACTGCGCGACGTACGAGCCGGGCCGGGATCCGCTCAGCGATCTCGACACGATCGAGGCCGAGCTGCAGGCGCACGGCGGGCTCGAGGACCGGCCGCGACTCGTTGCCCTGAACAAGATCGACGTACCGGACGCGCGGGAGATCGCGGAGATGGTGCAGGCCGAGCTGGAGCAGCGCGGGCTGCGGGTGTTCCCGATCTCGACCGCGTCGCACGAAGGCCTGGAGGCGTTGAAGTTCGCGATGGCCGACATCGTCGTACGGCGTCGCGCGGAAGAGGAGAAGCCCGACACCACGCGGATCGTGATCCGGCCGCAGGCGCAGGGTGGGCCCGAGTTCAAGGTGAAGAAGCTGCCGGAGGACGCCGGCTGGCTGGTGCAGGGTGACAAGCCCGAGCGCTGGGTCCGGCAGACCGACTTCGCGAACGCGGAGGCGACCGGCTACCTGGCCGACCGGCTGAACCGGCTCGGCGTCGAGGACGAGCTGCTGAAGCTGGGAGCGCTCGCCGGCGACGCGGTGATGATCGGCGACGGACCGAACGCGATCGTGTTCGACTTCGCTCCCGACGTACTGGCCGGCGCGGAGATCCTGGCCCGGCGCGGTGAGGACCACCGGCTGGAGGAAGATCGGCCGGCGGCTCAGCGGCGGCGGGCGAAGGACACGGAGTACCACGCCAATCGAGGCCTGCAGACGGACTACAAGCAGGAGTGGGGCGAGGACGAGGTCGACCTGTCCCCGGCCGAGGCGAAACGAGCAGCGGTGAAGGCGGAGAAGCTGGCGCGCAAGGAAGCGCGCGAGCTCGAAGCGGCGGAAGAAAGCACAGATCAGGACTTCTGATGGACGCTCGCGCGGAGGTCCTTGCGGCCACGCGAATCGTCGTGAAGGTCGGCTCGTCATCGCTGACCCAGCGCGGCAAGATCGATCTCGAACGACTCCGGCTGCTCGTCGACGCCATCGCGGCGCGGCGGGTGGAGGGGGCCGAGGTCGTGCTCGTCTCCTCCGGTGCGATCGCCGCCGGCCTGGCTCCGATGGGGTTGCGGTCGCGACCGCGTGACCTCGCCACGCAGCAGGCGGCTGCTTCGGTCGGGCAGGGCCTGTTGATGGCCCGGTACAGCGATGCGTTCGCGGCGCATGGGTTGCGGGTCGGGCAGGTGCTGCTGACCGTCGATGACGTGACGCGGCGCAGCCACTACCGGAACGCGTACCGTACGTTCGCGCGGCTGCTCGAGCTCGGCGTCGTACCGATCGTGAACGAGAACGACACGGTCGCGACCACCGAGATCCGCTTCGGCGACAACGACCGGCTCGCTGCGTTGACGAGTCATCTCGTGCACGCCGATCTGTTGCTGCTGCTCTCCGACGTCGATGGCCTGTACGACGGGGATCCGCGCAAGCCTGGTACGTCGATGGTGACCGAGATCCGTGGGGCTGCTGATCTGGAGCCGCTCGCGATCGGGAAGTCTGGAGCGTCCGGTGTCGGTACCGGTGGCATGCAGACGAAGGTCGAGGCGGCCGCAATCGCTACAGAGGCAGGGATTCCGGTCGTCCTGACATCGGCCGCGCGGGTCGGCGAGGCTCTCCGTGGCGAGCGGGTCGGCACGCTCTTCCACCCGACCGGCCGCCGCCGCAAGACTCGGCTTCTGTGGCTGGCCCACGCCACCTCAGGTCAGGGCGTACTCCGGTTGGACGAAGGGGCCGTCCGTGCTGTCACTCAGCGCCGCGCATCCCTGCTGCCGGCCGGGATCTCTGCGGTAGAAGGCACTTTCTCCGCCGGTGACCCGGTCGATCTCGTGTCGCCCTCGGGCGTCGTGATCGCGCGCGGCTTGGTCAACTACGACGCTGCCGAGCTGCCCGACCTTCTGGGGCGCTCTACCCGGGACCTCGCTCGCGAGCTGGGTGCGGCGTACGAGCGCGAAGTAGTCCACCGTGACGACCTGGTGTTGCTGTGAAGAAGGTCGCATGGGGTCTGCTCGCGGCGTGGATCGTCCACGACCTCGAGGAACTCGCGACGATGCCGTCGTTCTCCCGGCAGCCTGACCTTCCGTCCTTCGTGCGTACCTCTCGAAGTGAAGCTGCCACTGCGATCGGTCTCACCGGTGTCGCGATGGCCGCTGCGTCTGCCGTTGGTGCTGCGACGGGTGGGCGGAGCAAGTTCTTCCAGGCCTCGCTGCTGGGCTTCGGACTGCACGCTGGGACGCATATCGCGCAGTCCGTAGTACTGCGCCGCTACACGCCGGGCCTGGTGACGACGCCGCTCGTCGTCATTCCTTTCAGCGTTTGGGCCTGGAGACGGTTGAAGGCGGAGGGCGTGCCGGTCGCGCCGAGTGACCGTCGGCTCAACGTCGCGCTGGCGGCGGTCGTTCCGGTGTCGCACGCGATCGCCCGGCTTCCGCGGTTGAGACGTCGGGTCCTTACTTGGAACAACGGACCTAGGATGAGCGAGTGAGCGAGATCATCGAGCTGGCGCGGCGGGCGCGCGAGGCGTCGTACGCCTTGGCTGACGCGTCCCGGGCGACGAAGGATGCGGCGCTGCACGCGATGGCGGCGGCGCTGCGCGAAAACACGGACGCGATCGTGGCGGCGAACGATGTTGACGTCGCAGCGGCTCGTGAGGCGGGTACGCCGGAGTCGACGGTCGACCGGTTGGCGCTCAACCCGGCGCGTGTCGACGGGATGGCGGCCGGGCTCGAGCAGCTTGCTGGGCTGACCGATCCGGTCGGTGAGGTAGTTCGCGGGTACACGCTGCCGAACGGTCTCGAGCTCCGCCAGGTCCGGGTGCCGTTCGGCGTGGTCGGCATCATCTACGAAGCGCGGCCCAACGTGACCGCTGACGCTGCTGGCATCTGCCTGAAGTCCGGCAACGCTGTCCTTTTGCGTGGTTCGTCATCCGCAGCGGCGTCCAACACGGCGATCATCGCGGTACTGCGGGATGCTGCCGCGGCGTGTGGGTTGCCGGCGGATGTGATCCAGGGCGTGCCGACCGATCGCGCCGCGGTGAAGGAGCTCATGCAGGCACGCGGTCTGGTCGACGTACTGATCCCACGGGGTGGGGCCGGTCTGATCCAGACTGTTGTCGGCGAGTCGTCGGTGCCGGTGATCGAGACGGGCGTCGGCAACTGCCACGTGTACATCGACGCGGACGCCGACCTTGAGGTCGGTCTCGAGATCCTGCTGAACTCGAAAACCCAACGACCCAGCGTGTGCAACGCCGCCGAATCCCTGCTGGTGCACTCCGCTGTTGCGGATGAGTTCCTGGCTCGTGCTCTGCCTGCGCTGGTTGGGGCCGGCGTAACGGTCCACGGCGATCCCACAGTAGTTGCCGCAGGCAATAACCTGCCGGCATCGTCGGCCACCGACGAAGCGGGTGACGCCGCGGCGGGCGACGCCGCAAGCGACGTAGCGGGTGCTCGTGGGGCGGGTGTCGTTGCTGCGACGGAGGAGGACTTCGGGGCGGAGTACAACTCGCTCGACCTGTCGGCCGCGGTGGTGGATTCGCTCGAGGACGCCGTACAGCACATCCGTCGCTACAGCTCGGGTCACACCGAGGCGATCATCACCCGCTCCCAGTCCGCGGCCCGCCGCTTCACCCAGGCGGTCGACTCCGCGGCGGTCGTCGTCAACGCCAGCACCCGCTTCACCGACGGCGGCGAGTTCGGCTTCGGCGCCGAAATCGGCATCTCCACCCAAAAACTCCACGCCCGCGGCCCGATGGGCCTCCCCGAGATGACGTCCACGAAGTACATCGTCACCGGCGACGGCCAACTCCGCACCTAACCCCTCAGCCAGCTGGCGCAGTCGCCGTCCGGGTGAACCTGGTCGACCTCGAGAACCCGACCCCACGCCAGCTCGCCTGACCTGCGGCCACGTCAGCTCAGCAGCTGCGTCGCATCCTCGATCCGCACGATCGGCGGCTCGGAAGTCACCACAGCCAGAGCCGCCCGGTGATCTGCGCCCACCTCCAACTCCTGCACCTGAATCCCCGCCGGCACCGGCCCCCGCAGCTCCCCGCGCAACCCTTCCCCGGTCGCCTTCAGCACAGCCTCTCTCCGCGTCCAGTACGCCGTGAACGCCCGCGCCTTCGCAATCCCGTCGTACTCCGCCAACTCCCGCACCTCGTCAGCGCTCAACGCAACCCGAGCCACCCCATCAACATCCACCCCCGGATCAACCTTCTCCACATCAAGCCCCACCGGCAGCTCGCCGAACGCAACCCCGACCAGATCCCCCGAGTGCGTCACCGACAACTCCACCCCCTCAGCCCGCACCTTCCCATGCGGCCTCCCACACTCCAAGCACGTCCGATCCAACCCAACACTTGCCGCCGGCAACGAAAACCGCCGCCCAAGCACCCGCCGCGTAATCGTCACCCCCAGCAGAAACCGCGCGCGGTCCACCTCCCGCACGTACGCCGCCAACCGCCCCCGCTCCACCGAATCCAAATCCCCAACAAACCCATCCCGAGCCGCCCCAACCCGAGCCCACCACACCTCAACCACAGCCCGACCACCGCCGACACCCACCGCGCCACGCGCGCCGCCCACACCCACCGCGCGGTGCGCGCTCTCCACACGCGCCGCGCCGCGCGGTCCCGCGGCGTCGGCCCCCGGTCGGCCCGCGGAGGTCCTCCGGGTGTCCGTCACACCGGGCCCGGTGTCCACGTCAGCTTGCCGGTGTGGAGGTCGTGCAGCACACCGTCTATCCACTTCGCCTCGGCGATCGCCACCGCGACCTGGTACTCCGTCTCCAGCAACGCGAACCGGGGGATCGGCTGCCCATCCACCTCCGACCGCAGCTCCAAGTGCAGCTCCGCGATCCGCTTAGTCAGCGACTCCCGCCGCTGGCTCAGCAGTTCGCCCGCCGTCTCGGGCGTCAGCAGCATCACGAACGACAACCCAGCCGGAAACTCCGGGAACTCATTCCGAGGCGTCGTCAGGATCTCCGCCAACCACTCCCGACAGACCTTCCGCCCCTCGTCCGTCAGGTGATAGACCGTCCGCTCCGGATACCGCTCGTCCTGCTCGACAGCGCCGGCCGTCAGCAGCCCAGCCTCCTCCAGCCGCACGATCATCCGGTACAGGCTGGTCCGCTGCCCGACGTTGACGACCTGGTCCTTGCCCCACTGCTTGATCAGCCGCTGGATCCCGTACGGATGCATCGGCCCGTTCTCCAACAGGCCGAGGATCGCGAGCGCGAGCGGTGAGCGTCGAAAAGTCACCCCCTCAGCATAGGGGGCAAAGAAACTAGTTGCAATGTAACTAGATCCCATGTAACTATCGATCCATGAAGACCGCAGAACTCACCCAAGGCACCGTGACCTCCCGCGACGGCACCGAGATCGGCTACTACAAAACCGGCCAAGGCCCCGCCGTCGTCGTGCTGCACGGCAGCATGGAGTCCGCCCGCAGCCACACGCTCCTCGCGGAAGCTCTGGCGTCAGACTTCACCGTCTACCTCCCGGACCGCCGCGGCCGCGGCCTCTCCGGTCCGCACCGCCCCAACCACACGGTCCGCACCGAGGTCGAGGACCTCGAAGCAGTCCTGACCGAGGCCGGCGCAGAGAGGGCCTTCGGCGTCAGCGCCGGGGGAGCGGTCGTCCTCGAAGCCGCCCGGACCCTGCCCTTGAAGCAGATCGCGCTCTACGAGCCCGCGATCGTCGCCGACGGCGCCCCGCACCGCGAGTGGCTGACCCGCTTCGACCAGGAGATCGCCCGCGGCGACCTCGCCGCCGGGATGGTCACCAGTATGTTCGGCTTCGAGATGGCCCCGCCGTTCCTCAAGGTCGTTCCCCGCGGCCTGCTCCGCCGGATGACCGAGAAGATGATGGCCAAGGAAGGGCGCCAAGCCCCCGCCGACGCGATCACCATGCGCCAACTCGCCCCCACCATCCACGCCGAAGGCACGATCGTCGCCGAGCTCGCCGGCACCTTCGACAACTTCCGCACCGTCAACGCCGACGTACTTCTCCTAGGCGGCACCAAAGGCCTCCCCGGCCTCAAGCCCGGCCGCGCCACCCTCGAGAAGGTCCTCCCGCACTGCCGACGCATCGAGTTCGACGGCTACGACCACGGCTCGTCCTCGGACCCCGGCGGCGTCAACCCGACGGGCAAGCCGGCCGCCGTACGACGGATCGCCGAAGAGGTGAATGCCTTCTTCAAGCAGTCGTGAGCGCCCACTCGACAGCATCCGCGATATCAACCACCGGATACCGCACAGCCCGCACAATCCGGTCGCGCCCGATCACCAGCACGACCCGCTTCAGCCGCTCGTACCCACCCGCCCGGAACGTCGGCAACCGCAGCGCCGCCACCAGTTCGAGATCGAGATCCGACAGCAGCAGATGTGGAATCTCCTCCGCCCGTGCGAACGCCTGCTGCTCGTCAGTCCGCTGCGTACTCACCCCACGTACGGCGATCCCGCGCGCGACAAAGTCGTCGTACCGGCCGGCAAACAGCCGGTTCTCCAACGTGCACCCGCTGGCCCCCGCGATCTCGTTCCATCCGTCCGGCAAAGGTGTCGGCCGCCCGGTCGCCGGATACCCGAAGAGCACCGTCGCCCGCGCGTCGGAGTCCACCACGTCAACCGTCGTACCAACGATCGACGGCAGGACGACGGACGGCACCCGCTGACCCACCAGCTCGTGCAACCGATGCGCCGGCGGCTCGTCCTCCGAGTTGGTCCCACTCAGCGACCCGTCCCCGAGCAGCCACCGATCACCCCAGTCCTGCAACGCGACGAGCACCGGCAGCAGCGCGCGCCCGCGCTCTGTGAGCCGATACGCGTACCGGGTCGGCCGCTCCTGGTACGCCGACCGCGACACGATCCCGCTCTCGAGCAGACCGTTGAGCCGCTCGGTCAGCACCTTCCGCGAGATGTGCAGCGACTCGGCGAGCTGGTCGAACCGCTCGAGCCCGCGGGCCAGATCCCGGACGAGCAGCAGTTCCCAGCCGTCGCCGATGACGCCCAGGGACTGCGCGATCGCACAGTCCGGCTCGGGCGAGAAGGTGCTCCGCCGCACGACGTACTCCTTCGATTCCGGTTGCCACCACGCTAGCTGGCCAAGTAGGTTCCCAACAGGAACTTACTAGAGGAGGTCAAGGCATGTACTGGCGCCGCATCGCGGACCTGCCCACCTGGCTCAAGGCCGTCATGGTCGGCCAACTCGTCAGCTCCGCGGGCGCCCTCGCCTGGATCTACCTCACCCTCTACCTGGTCGAGGACCGCGGCATGTCGGCGCAACAGGCCGGCTTCGCGGCAGCGGCGTACGGCGTCGGGCTGCTCGGCGGCAACCTCGGCGGCGGCTGGTTCGGCGACCGCTTCGGCCTCCGTACGGCGGCAGTCGCCAGCCAACTGCTCTGGGCCGCGAGTTGTATCGCGATGCCGTTCGCGCCCGGCGCCACGATCGCGGCCGTCGCGGTCTGCGCGGGCCTCTTCGGCGGCGCGGGCCGCCCGAACATGAGCGCCCTCGTCGCAACCGCCCTCCCGCCGGACCGCCGCCGCGAAGGCATCGCCCTCTCCCGCACCGCGAGCAATGCCGGCTTCACCATCGGCCCACCGCTCGGCGGCCTCCTTGCCGCCTACAACTTCTCGCTCGTCTTCGTGATCGACGCCGCGACAAGCCTGATCCTGGCCGCGATCGTCTGGCGATGGGTCCCGCCTGCCCGCCGTACGGCGATTGCCTCGACCGCCGGCCTCTGGAAGACGGTTCTGGCCGACCGGCCGGTCCTGCTCGTCCTCGCGACGATCGTCATCGTCGACACCGTCTACCGCCAGATCTTCGCGACTATGCCTCTGCTGCTCCGCGACGCAGGCACCCCTGCCGTCGCCTACGGCGTACTGATCGGCGTCAGCTCTGCCGTCATCGTCCTCTGCGAAGCCCCGCTCGCCGTACGACTACGCGGCCACCGCGCGACCCGGGTCATCGCAGTCGGCTTCGCGCTTGTCGGCGCAGGGCTCGCGATCCTCGGGGTCTGGCCCGCGCTCGCCGGAGCGACGCTGGCGATCGTCGTCATCACGGCGGGGGAGATGCTCTACAAACCGACGGCCACCGCGCATGTCGCCGACGCGGCGCCGGAGGGGATGGTCGGGCGGTACTCCAGCCTGTACGCCGCTGCGTCGATCAGCGGCATGTTCCTGGCGCCGGCGCTCGGCGGATCGGCGTACCAGCACGCACCGCAACTGCTCTATCCGATCGCCGCGGCCCTCGCGCTGGCCGCCGGCGCCGTACTGCTGGTCACTCGGGCAGCGGCGCCGGACGCCCTTCCCACCGAGTCGAAAGCACAACCGTCGTCCGCGTCCTGACCACGCCGTTGACGCGGCGCAGCGAGCCGACGACCGCCTCGAGCTGGGTGACGTCCGCGACCCGGACCTTGACCACGAGCTCCTGGTCGCCGGCCACGAACCAGCAGTCCTCGACGGCGACGATGTCCCGGACCTGCTCGACGATGTCATCGGTCTCGACGTCGTCACGCTGGAACAGCCCGATCAGCGCGCTCGTCCCGAGTCCGACCTGATCCGGCGCGACGACCGCGCGGTACCCGAGCAGCACGCCGCGCTCCTCGAGCCGCCGTACCCGCTCCTGGACGCTCGGGCCGGACAGACCGACCTCGCGGCCGAGCTCCGCCCAGCTGGAGCGGCCGTTCAGCCGGAGCGCCTCGATCAGCTGCCGGTCGATCGCGTCCATGACGCCTCCTGTTCACCGCAGATTCTAAGGCTTGGAATGTTTCAGACCTTTAATTCGTTTGTGACATCGTAGTCAAAACCGTACAATTACAGGTACTGGGGTCAGTCCGCCCCAGCTCCCGCCGTACCAACCCCAGTGAAGGAATCATGATCACCCCCGAAGTTGCCCGTGCCCACATCGACGAGCGGCACCGCGTCGCAGCGCAGGCCCGCCGCGCCCACGCCGTACCGTCTGCCTGGCGCCGGCTGCTGACCCGTCACGTCCGCCACAGCTGACCTATTGCCGCGACCGGTGTCCTCGTGAGGCCACCGGTCGCTGTCGTCGGGGCGGCCACGAGATAGGCTTCGCATCATGTTCTCGATCCTCGTGCCGCAGGTGGCGGCCATCGAAGCGACCGCCGTCGAGGCGTCGCACATCTCGAAGTGGTGGTACGGCGGGTTCGCGCTGGTCGTGTTCATCCTGCTGCTGCTCGTCACCGTCATCATGGGCAAGGGCCGGCCGCACAGCTAGGCGGCTGTCTTGAAGGGCTGACGTGGCTTCTGTGGAGCGGGTACGACGCATCGGTGTGATGGGCGGCACGTTCGACCCGATCCATCATGGCCACCTTGTCGCGGCCAGCGAAGTGCAGGCGTACTTCGATCTCGACGAGGTGATCTTCGTTCCGACCGGCCAGCCGTGGCAGAAGTCGGACAAGAAGGTCTCTCCGGCCGAGGACCGGTACCTGATGACCGTGATCGCGACCGCGTCGAACCCGCGGTTCTCGGTCAGCCGGGTCGACATCGACCGGCCGGGTCCGACGTACACCATCGACACCCTCCGCGACCTTTCCAGGCTGTATCCGGACGCCGAACTGTTCTTCATCACCGGCGCCGACGCGCTCGCCCAGATCCTCACCTGGCGGGACGTGGACGAGATGTTCAAGCTCGCCCAGTTCGTCGGCTGTACCAGGCCGGGGACCGAGAGCCTCGTGCTGCCGCTCGACCAGCTGCCGATGGACCGGATCACCCTGCTCGAGGTGCCGGCGCTGGCGATCTCGTCGACCGAGTGCCGTGCCCGGGTCGCCAAGGGCAACCCGACCTGGTACCTGGTGCCGGACGGCATCGTCCAGTACATCGCCAAGCGTGAGCTCTACACCAACCGTTAGGACGTTTATGTCTGCCAGTGAACGCGCAATCGAGCTGCTGACCGCGGCTGCGGAAGCAGCCCACGACAAGAAGGCCGAGAACGTGCTCGCCTTCGACGTGTCCGAGCAGCTCGCGATCACCGACGCGTTCCTGGTCGCCTCCGCCTCGAACGACCGCCAGGTCCGCGCGATCGTGGACGCGATCGAGGAGAAGCTGCGCGTCGACTTCGACGCCAAGCCGGTACGCCGGGAAGGCGCGCGCGAGGGCCGCTGGGTACTGCTCGACTACCTCGAGATCGTCATCCACGTCCAGCACGACGAGGAGCGGGCGTTCTACTCGCTCGAACGCCTCTGGCGCGACTGCCCGGTCATCCCGCTGCCGTCCCCGGTCGCCGGTCCCAGTGCCGTTGTGCCCGGCTCAGGTCTGCCCGGCTCGGGTCTGTCTGGCTCGGCCTCGGCCGAATGAGCGCGGGCCGGCTGATCGTCTGGCGGCACGGCCGGACGGAGTGGAACCTCCAGGACAAGATCCAAGGCCAGGCCGACATCCCACTGGACTCGGTCGGCGTGTCCCAGGCCCGCTCCGCCGCCGCACGCCTGGCCGCCCTGGCGCCGACGAGACTCTTCGCCAGCGACCTCCAACGCGCAGTCGCCACCGCAAGTGAGCTCGCCGCGCTGACCGGCCTCAAGATCGAGTACGACGAAGCGCTCCGCGAGATCGACGTCGACGACTGGGCCGGCCTCACCTCGGCCGAACTCGCCGCCATCAACCCCGAAGCCGCCGCCCGCATCCTCAGCGGCGAAACCCAACGCCGCGGCACCAACGGCGAAACCGTCGAAGAAGTCGCCACCCGCTTCAGCGGCGCCCTCCAACGCATCTCGGAGGAAGGCAGCTCCGAAGACACCATCGTGATAGCCACCCACGGCCTGGCCGCCCGCGTCGGCATCTGCGTCTTCCTCGGCATCCCCCAAGCCAACTGGCCCGCCTTCGGAGGCCTCGCCAACTGCAACTGGGTCTCCCTCCTCAACGGCCGCCGAGGCTGGCGAATCGAGGAATGGAACGCCGGCTCCCTCCCCGAACCAGTAATGAGCGACGACCCCCAACGCTGATTGGTGTACGTCGGGGGAAAGGCCCAAAGGACACCGCTTCGCGGCGGCCATCCTTTCGGCCGGCTCCGCCGGCGCCGGGTCCGTCCCGCGGCGACCGTCCCGCCGTGGAGCTACTTAACCTGGTGCCACCCGAAAAGGACACCGCTTCGCGGCGGCTGTTCTATTGGCCGGCTTCGCCGGCGGCGCTGGATCCGTCCCGGGGCAACTGCCTCGCCATGGGGCTGCTGGGCTGGTGTAGCACCCCCAAAGGACACCGCTTCGCGGCGACTGACTTGTTGGCCGGCTCCGCCGGCGCTGGAACGGTCCCGCGGCGAGTGTCTCGCCGTCGAACTACTGCACGGTGCAGCATCCACGACGACGTTCCACGGCGACCGCATGAGCCACCTCCGGCGGACGCAGAGCGTGATGCCGCGCGTTCAGTTCGGCGTACAGACAGCTGTGAACTGTCGTCTACGCGAGCCCGTCAGAGAGGGCAACCGACCTGTCGCGCACCTCACCAGCCCCACGAGCCAACCGATTTTTCTTTGCCGCCCCCCATCCGCTAAACTTCCGGAGTCGCAAGACACCGCGGGGCTTTGGCGCAGTTGGTAGCGCGCTTCCATGGCATGGAAGAGGTCAGGGGTTCGAATCCCCTAAGCTCCACCATGAGTGCTGTTCTCGAACCCGGGACCAAATCAAGGTCACTGGGGGTGTTCAGAACATCACTCAAGGTGACAGTGTTGGCCGCCCTGCTCGTTGGAGCAGGGCGGCTCTTTGTTTGCAGACCATCAACGGCGTGCTCGTGTCCTGTCGAGCGACGATGGGCCGCGTATGCCTCAACGACCTCGGCGAAGACCGGACTCAGTACGGCGTGGTCAACGAAGTCTCGTGTCAGATACAGCGCCTCGAAGAACGCGTCATTGATACGTCGGCGAGTGAGATCTGCCGAAGACTTGTACATGGCTTGCGGATCTTCGAGCAGGTGCAGCACGGCGGAGAGTAGCTCGACGGCTTGCTTCACAACGTTGCCGCTGGAATTGCGATCCTGTTCGAGCTGGACCCGCTCAACAGCCAACTTCTGGAGCCGTTCAGCGAGCTTGCCCGATGGAATAGATCCTTCGGCCAGCGCGTCGACGAGACGTTCCTCCTGCTGGTCCAGCTCGCGAAGTCGCTTCACGGCGTAGTCCCGGCGGCTGAGGGTGTCGCGCCGATCGAACTGGAGTGTCTCGTTTGCTTCCTGGCCCACGGTGGCAGCGAAGCCCTCCGGCATCTCGACAGTGGCGTAGAAAGCTACGATTGCGGCCTCTACCCGATGCGCCGGCAGATGAGGAAGGTCGCAGACGCCGAGCTGTCGTCCCCGGCAGATGAAGTATCCGTACATCCCGCCGTTACCTGCCGCTTCGGTGTACATGAGGCGAGACTCTCGCCCTTCGTCGTAACACTGTTGACAGCGCAGTATGCCGCGCAGGTAGTGAGTGAGACTGCGGTCTCGGGATCCTGGCTTGGCGCGCATGTCGAGGATGGCTTGTACCCGCGCGAAGATCTCGGCGTCAACGATGGCTTCGTGACGTCCGGGGACCTGCTTGCCCTCAAAGGTGACGAGTCCGAGGTAGTAGGGGTTGGCGAGAATGGCCCGCCACTGCTTCTCGGAGACTGGCTTGGCTACCCAACGTCGTGACGGGCGGGTGGTAAGCCCTCGTTCTTCCATTTCCGCTTCTAGGCGCCGTACTGAGTATTCGCCGGTCGCGAACAAAATGAACGCAGTCTCGATGAGCGATGAGCGCACCGGATCGACGGCGATCGTGCGGATGGTTCTGCCTTCGTACTCCTCGGTGACGTTGAGGTAGCCGAGTGGTGCACGCCCAATGGTTCCACCATGTTTGCGTTTCTGGCCCATCTTGTAGCTGATATCAGCACCGCTCTGCTCGGACTGGTACTGATCCACCGCGTGCATGATCGTTTCGATCATGGAGCTTTCAGGGCTCTCGCCGAGATCAAGCGTAGTTGACACAATTCGGGTGCCATATTTGCCAAGCGTTCGCTTGGTGAGTCCGGCATCGACGGCGTTGCGGAAGGCGCGGGAGAAGGTGTAGACGACCACATAATCGATGTCGCCCTGCTCTTTGATCCATGCCAGCATTTCTTGGAAGACAGGGCGCTTATCGACCGAGGTTCCGCTTCGTCCCGGTTCGATGAACTCTCGTACAAGGTCGGCTTCCAGTGTCGCGCCTTTGCGGAGACCGGCTTCACGTTGAGCAGGAATCGAGATTCCTTCGGGGTCGTAGTCGGTGTTCACTTGCGAAGGAGTCGACACTCGCAGGTAGAGCACGAACCGCTTCCGTCGTGTGGTGCTTGTAGGCAGCGATGCAAGTTGGTCTGCTGTCAGTGTCATCAGCTTGCTCCTTCCAGGGAGAGCGGGCGCTGAGGCATCGCTTGGCGACCTCTCGCCAAGGCTCGTGTCGGTACCTGAAAATATGTGTCTTGTTCTGCGCTGAGCCGTGTCTGGCTGAGGCGTACTTCCATGGCAACTGTCGACACATCGAAGTCGCGTGCTAGGCGGGCGGAGGTCTGGATCCCTCTCGACCAAGCAGCTTTGAGCAACTTCTTTGGCATCAGCACACAAGCGGCGAAGTAGTCGGCTGCCCGTTCCGCCTGCTCGACCGCTGTGTAGCGACTGTTGCCGGTGTAGAGCAGGTCAGTGCGACCGTGGTCGATGATGTGCTTGAACTCGTGCATGAGGGTGAAGCGCTGGCGCACTGGTGGCTCACTCTTGTTGAGCACAATGATCCAGTGGGTGCCATTCCAGTGACTGGTTCCGCTGACCCAGGTAGGCAGCTTCTCGAAAACAATCCGAATCCGAGGTAGGCTACTCACGATCTTGCTGGGGACGGGGCTGAACTCGACATCACATAGGGCGAGAAAACGATTAGCTTGAATCTCGGCAACCTTTCTTGCTTGGGCAAATACAACCTCACGATCAGGTATCACCGATCGGAGGGCCGCCAGTACGCTTCGTGGCGGGGTTTCTGTTAATTTGTTCATGATGTCCTCCTCTCGGTTAATATGTATCGATCAGCAGCGAAGAGTCCGTGTTTAGAACTCGTCCTGACTAGGATGCGGACCGTTGCTTTCGTAGCCATAGCGCTGAGCGACTTTCAGAAACTCGGCCTCTAGATCGTTCTGCGCCTCATCCGGGAGTTCGCCATATTTAGCGCGCAGATACGGGGTGAAACTTGGTAGCTGCTCCTTGGGCATCCAATTGAGCGATGCGAATAGGTCGCTTACCGGTAGTTCAAGGACGCGGGCGATAGCGACGAGGGTCGTTGGCTGCGGAGGGTGCTGGAGTTGCGCGGCCTCCATCCTCGTGATGGTGCTCGGCTGCACTCCGGCACGGCGAGCCAGTTCGCTCGCTGAGTAGCCCTTTTCAGTGCGGGTCTCCTTGATTATTTTTGCTAGTTGTAGATATTCTTCTGAGCTCATAGTCCACACTCCGTTTTACTTAATTCCTTCCCTTTGATTATCCGCCTATCGTTGCGCGGACGCAACGAGATGTGCATTTTCTACAACACATTCTTTGTTGAATAGGACAGGCTGTCCTTGTGTTGTATCTATTGTTGGTGGATTAATGGGTGGGAGGCGGACGCGTTAGCGCTCCTGCCTCCCACCCGTGGGGGTGTCCGACTCGACCCGTGAGGGGAGTGGGACGGGTCAACCGAGGAGTGTTAGCTCTCCGGCTTGGGGGACGGGGCAGCCTTCTTGGCTGCCGCCGTCTTCCTGGCTGGCGTGGTGCCAGCTGCCTGAGTCGTGGACCCAAACAGCGACTCGATGGCGCCGCGCCGTTCGGCGGCCTCGCGCTCGATGTCCTCGAGTGCCTTGGCAACCCGAGCCTTGAAGTCTGGCTCGGCCTGCTTCTGCTCGACGTAGATCCGCAGTCCGCGGATGCAGGCATCCCGCAGGGAGATGTCGTCGAGCTTGGCGATCATGCTGGCCTGCGAGTGCAGGTCGTTGGGGATCTGTACCCCGATCGTCTTGTAGGTGCCGGGGGCACCGTTGCCGAACTCGCTCATGGCGAGTACCTCCTCAGTGGTGGTGCAGCCGGCCATCTCTTGTGAGATGACGCGTACGGCTGCACGGCACCGACGAGGCGTCGGTATCCGTATTGAGTTGTCAAAGTGCGATAGCTGGGTTCACACCCGGCCGTTGAAGACCCAGACGCCGCCCGGGTGATCGGCAAAACGGAAATCGCCGCTGGTCTCCATCTCGTGGATCATGTACTCGAAGTCAAAGCGCACGATGCCCCGCGTCCACTCGGAGAGCTTGGCTAGTTCCTCGTCGCCGTTCATCTCGTCGACGATGTGCTCGGCGTATTCCTCGCGGGATCCGAAGTCGCCCATGTACGCCTCCGAGAACCGGGCAAGGGTGTAGACATCGCGCTCGTCGTTGATCTCCGCCCACGCGGAGAATGCGAGGCCGTGCTCGGCGATGCCCTTGCCGAGGGCACAAACGACGTCGAGTGATTCGTACTCCGAGAGCGTGATCTGCCCGAAGCCGTCCTGGTCATGGATCGCCCACTCCTCGGCCGGCTGCCCAGTCCAATGCGCGTGCAGCGAGCGGGACAAGATGTTGCGGATGTCGGCGTGGATGTCCTCGAGGTCTTGGCTGGCGTCGATCCAGTCGCCGATGTCGTGGCCTTCGGTGTAGTCGACCAGCGAGCGGACGTAGATGCGCGGGTGGATGCGCCTCTCTGTCTCGCCGGCCTCTGCGGCGTCCCGACGCTCCTTGAGCATGTCTTCGTGCTCGATGAGCGCCTGGGCGTCCTCTTCGTTGAGCCCGTAGCTGACGTAGCGCTCCAGCTTCTCCCGGTTGGACTTTCGCTCCGCGCTCGCAGCCGCTCGGGCCGCCTCGATCTCGGCTTGTCGGTCGGGATCGTCGGTACCGTAGGTCTTGACGCCCTGCTCTGGGTTTGGTGGTTCTGGGGGTTGGTGTTCACTCATGTCACCTCCTTTCTTGTTAGTGGTTGGTTGCGGGAGGGCGGAGCTGCTAGGCGGCTTTGCCCTCCGGGGATACTCGTGCGGCGGCGATGCGCTCGTTCGCCAGCTCAGCGAAGTCGGGGTTGAGCTCGATGCCGAGCCAGTCGCGGCCGTGCTTTTCGGCGCTCACAGCGGTGGTGCCAGCACCCATGAACGGGTCGAGCACGATGGCCGTCTCGCTCGGGGCATCACAGGTACATGTCGCGATGAGGGCACCGCGGATGGCCGTAGCCCCGAGACGCATGGTCACCCGACGATGTGCCTTCAGACAGTTCGAGCAACGAGCTTCAGGACTGCCGGCCAGGATGGCGCGTTCAGCTAGGCGCTCCGGGAAGGTGGCGAAGTGGGCGCCCCGGTAGCTGCTGGTCGGCAGTTGCCACACGTCACCGGGGTTCTTGCCCAACGGGTGCCCAACGATGCCTCGCTGCTTGAGCGCGACCAGGCCACGGATGTTGTCGGTACTGCGAGCCCGCCACTGCCGTGGAATCGAGTCTCTGGCGGACGCCTGCGGCGCGGTGGCCTTGCTTGTGTGCGGGATCCGGATGGCATCCAGGTCGAAGAAGTAGCTGCGCTGCTTGGTGAGAAGGAAGACGACTTCGTAGGTGGTGGTCAGCCGGTCCGGGACGCTGCTCGGCATGGGGTTGGTCTTGCTCCAGATGATCTGGTTTCTGACCAGCCAACCGTCTGCCGCCAGTGCCGCTGAGAGTCGTGCCGGCCCCAGGAGCAGGCTCTTCCTTGGTGAGCCCTCGCGGTCGTGGATGGAGTAGCGGTCGGCCACGTTGAGCCAGAAGGTGCCCGTTGGTGTGAGGACTCGGCGGACTTCACCGGCTACGGCGGTGAGGTTGCTGACCCACTCGTGGATGGTCGCTTCCTGTCCGAGTTGGCCACCGACCTGGTAGTTACGCAGGTTGTAGTACGGCGGACTCGTAAGCACCATATCGACGGAGTCATTTGGGAGCTGTCGGACTTGCTCCCGAGCGTCGCCGACGAGGATGCGGTTTCGGGGTGCTTTGCTCATGCCGCACCTCCGATCACAACGTCGACGAGCTGCCTCATGGTGATGACACGGAACAGGTCCTGATCCAGACGAGAGCCCTGGATCGCAGTGGTGAGCTTGTCGGCGCGCTTCTGGTTCGGCACGACCCAGAGGATGCGGGGAAAGATGCCGCGGGCTTCTTGTTCGACGCCGGATGCCCGGTAGTCCTCGTAGAGCTGGCACTTGCGGATGACAGTGGGCGGGTGCTCGGTACTGAGATCGGCCTCGATGAACCAGTGATCTTCGAACTCGCCCTGAGCGGTGACGACGGCAAGGTCCGGACGGAGGAGTCGCCTTTCGCCACCGAGTCCGAGGAACTGTCGCCAGCTGCCAGGCTCTACATCGACGGTAACGAGTTCCAGCGCGTTGCGTTGCGTCGCTTCAGTAAGGGCCACGTGGATGTCTGCAACGGCGAGGGTGTGGTCAAGCAGTCGGAGCGACGGTTCTCGTAGACGGCGGTGCACGCTGTTTCCGGCTTCGAGCTGGACGATGCGATCTCCGGCAGAAGCGAGTTGCCAGATGTAGCTGGCTGATCCGGCTCGGATGCCTCCTACGCGACGCTCGAGGTGGTCGATGAGCCGGAGATTCTTCAGACGGCTGAGTACCCGGTTGGTGCTCCTGGTCGCAGCAAGTGGCGACCCGTGTGAGTGGAAATAAAGAGACTGAATGTGGCGAGTGGTTAGGAATCTGTGAGTCGAGACCGATTGCAGGATTGCGACGTCTCGGGGGAGTAGGCCGTCTCGGATGGCTTGGAGATCCCGGCGTCCAGCCCGCTTTATGGATGGACGTGGGGTAGGTCTGTCTCCACCAGAGGCGGAGACAGTATTCCCGGCTGTTAACGGCCGATCCTGGCGGTCTGACCTGCGAGGATGCGGATTGGTGGACGACGCGACTGGACGGGCGATCGGACGCCGCTGGTCCTCGTTGAACTCGGTCATGACGTCCTCCTTTTGCGTCCGGTTTGCCCCGTCGTCGTGTTGGCTTCCGTGGCGGTTTGCGCGATCTCGGCGAGATCCTGTTCGATCTCGTCAAGGGGACGGCCGTAGCGATCGCGGCTGAGCCGGCGGATCGCGTCCGGATCGCTGATAGGTGGCGAGAGCGACAAGGTGCGACCAGAGGCGTACGGCGTCACCTGACCGTCCTTGGTAGCCAAGCTGGCGTAGACATTGAAGGCAGGCAGAGCGGTGAAGTCGTTGGCCGTCAGCTCGGGGTGTCCCTTGGCGAGTAGCGTGGCGTCGTCGTGAGCGAGCTGGAACATGACGCGAGATCGGATGTTGCCGAGGAAACCTGCTCGGAGAACCGGAGTCAGCTGGGCGGCGTACTGGTGGGCCAGTACGAAACCAGCTCCGAGACCACGCGCCTGAGCGAGTGCATCCGCTAGATCGGTCGGCAACGTCAGATAGTCCTGGACCTCGTCGATGGCGATGAGGATGGGCGGCCGGTTGGCCGGTGACAAAGCCGTCCGTCGCTGAATGGCGTTCCAGGTCTCAGCTACGACGAGCGACCCGAGAAGGCGAGACGACTCAGCGCCAATGACTTGCTTTCGAAGCGGTACGAGTAGGACCTTGCCCTCAGCAAGGATCTGGTCGATGGTGATGCGTGGCTGTCGCTGGCCGATGACGGCTCGCAGTCCCGGGTTCAGCAAAAGGGGACGCAGCTTGTTCTGTAGGGGCGAGATGACGGTGGCTCGGGAGTCGTCCGACAGAGCTTCGTACCAGGCCCAGAACGGTCCTAGGGCGACGGGATCCGCGGCGGCAATACGTCGGACGATGGAACGGCGAAAGCCGGTGTTCGTCAGGAGCAACGGCACCATCGCGAGGCTGGCATCGCCGCGTCTGGCGAGTGTCAGAAGTGCTGAGTGAAGGATGTCCTGCGTCCGTGGACCAAGCCCGTCGCCGTACAGCGAGCGGAAGACGCTGAGGAGTGCCTCGGCACGGGATTCTGGAGAGTCGGTTCCGGCCAATGCGTTGAGTCCGACTGGAGTGTCATCTGTCGGGTCGAGGACGACGATTCTGTCCCAGTGGGCCTTCTTGACGCGAGCCAGGACGTCGTTCACAAGATCGCTCTTGGGCTCGATGACGACAGCGCCCCGACCCGCCTCAATGTTTTGAACGATTATCGAACAGAGGGCGGTCGACTTCCCAGTTCCATTCGGACCGAGGACCCAGGTGTGTCGCAGCGACGCTTCGACGTCAAGTCCGATAGTCCGTAGGTGTCCGGGTGCGGTTGCCTCAGCGACGACGAGGTCGGGCGTCACAGAGAGCATGTCGGATGGAGGCAATAGGCGAGGGTGAATGCCGGGCACTCCTGGTAGGTCCGAATCACCCATAGGCCACGCGGTAAGACTAAGAAGTTCTGAGCTGTTGAGGACCAGGGGCCACCACCAAGGACTTGACGCAGCGTTGAGTCGACGTGCCCGGTCGGGGACGAGCCTCAGATGTGCACCTGGTGCGTCGAGAGTCCGGGCGGCCGTCAGTAGGCCGGCCATCAGGGAACGGCGACGCTGTTGCGATGCCGCCTTGACGCCGAACCGGATCACGCAGTCGAAGCCTGATTCGCCTTCCTTCGCGAGTTGGGCGCTGCGGGCTTCGGCGTCCGGTCGGGTTGCCGGCCGAGGTCCGAAGATCCCAGCTGAGCGTGACGACTGCCGGGCAGGTACGACGCGAGCGGATTTGCGTGGTCCAAGCACGATCTGGATCACGGCGTGCTCGTTCTTGAGTACCCGATGCAGAGCGGCCAGAAGGGCTCGGGTTGATGGTTCTGGATCCGCTGTTCGGAGCGACCGTGTTCGACTGCTGATGCGGAGAGAGGCGGCGTGACTGACCGCAGGGCGATAGACATCGGCGGTGGTGATCTGTGTCCCGCGGATCGTCTGCTTCACCATGGCGGTGACGGCGCTCTCGGCCCGGCGTGGGACGCCGAGCAGGTACTGGGTCGTCAGGCAGGAACGAACTTCTAGGACGAGCCGTGGGTTGCGGGGATCACCGCTCCACAGGTGGAGGAGTTCAAGGACGGTGGCGGGCGGTACGGGCCGCTGGAAGTGAAGTTGCAGCCAGACGAGTTCGTCAAGGGACCTACGAGTCATCGGCACTCCTCGACGGATCAGCGTCGGGGGTCTTAACGGTCGATGATTGCGCGTTGTTCTCCGCCTGGGCCTCAGCTTCTGCTTGAGCCATGGCCAAGTCAATAATGGCGCGGGCGAGCTTGTTGATGTCCGGCGTTTCGCGGCGGACTGCCCTTACTGACAGCCGGTACTCACGAGTATCACGGCGCTTTCGATTGCTCTTCTTGTTGCTCATATTTGTTCCCTCCTTCCTATTGGTCGTTGCGTGTATGCAACGTTGTGTAACTATTTAATGTTGCCCGAGCGCAACGACCAATAGGGTTTGACGATTTCACAACAGCGATAGGAACGCGCTGTACTCTGATTGCGCGGCTGTTGTTTGCGCGCAATATCTTGTTGTGTATTTACCAACGAGACTGTCGCCACCGGATGATGAGGATGGCGGCCCACAGCACAATGCCGAGGATGACGCCGCCGATGAGCCACGGCATGATTGGCCGCAGAAAGCTGACTGCGAGATTGAGCAGGATCGAGGTGGCGAAGAGCACCAGCGCGCCGCGCCATAGCCACTGAAGCGGACTGGTGACGGGGTCCTTCTTCTCATTCATGAGGTTGGTCCTTGCTGTTGGGCATGGCCGAGCCATTCCTGGTCCTGAAGTCCTCACGGCACCTTGGTTGGGAGCCGTGAGGACGTACTGCGGACGGTCAGATCGGCCGAGCTCCTGGCCGGTGGTTGACGAGGCTGGCGAAGATGGCGCGCGCCACCGTGCCGGGCGGATCGGTGTACGTGGCTTTGGTGATCTGGACCCGTTCGTCCATCAGGCCGTCGACCTGGGTGCCGCCGAGCACGACGGCGTGTACGTCGCCGGGGAAGGTGGCGATGTCAGTTAGCACCCGATTGATATCGGCATCGAACAACTGGAAGTCGGTCAACAAGAGCAATGTGACCTTGTGATTCGGGTATTCATCCGCCAGTTGTCTAGCTGCGGTCAGCGACGGCGCGAGGTTGCTCATCCCGCAGGCGTCCGACGGTACTTTCAGCCCTCGCTCCAGTTCCCTGATGCCGGAGCGATTCAGTGGCATCGGCCCGATATCGCCGCTGGTCGGAGTGTCGAAGTGGACGACAGCCCCGAGTTCGTGCTGGGCGCCTCGCCGCGCGACAGCTTCAAATGCTCGACGGGCCTCTTCGTATCTGCCTGAAATCGGGTCGGCGCCAGCCGGACTGATGACCGAGCCGGAATCGTCCGCTACGACGATCAGGAGCGTCGGCTCCTTGGCAGGCCGGCCGGGGTTTCCGAGCTTGTAGCTGATCGGGTTCCTCCGGACCGGCTTACTGGGTCCGGAGGTCCAACGGAGTTCGACTCGAGCCAGCCGCGCCCGGGACAGTCCTGCACGGATCACTTGCGATCACCCCGCAGCCGGCGCCCCGTGCTGAATGACTTCGGGCCGACACCATGCCCAGCGACACCGGGATTGCGACTAAGAACATGCTTGGACAAAGCGATCAGGTACCACTTGGCAGCCTCGCCGCGGTGGGTGTGCTCTACCCGTAGCGACTTGGCCATCTCGATTGCGTCGGCCTGGCGGACGAACACCGGAGACGATGCGAGTTTGTCGTAGTCGGCAATCGCTTTGCGAAGACTGCGTTCGAGCGAGGCAAGCAGATCGGCGACGTCGTCGGCGTAGCTGTAGGTCGAGACGAAGGAGCCGAGCGCCGTGGCCGCTGCCATCCCACCGAACGCGATCCCTGACGCCAGGCCCTCGACGGACAGCCTCAAGCTGACGATGCCCATGGCGATGATGACCACGACCGTGACGCTGATGAAGCCGACCATCTTCATGATGGAAACGCCGGCCTCCATGCCGCCGAACAGATGCCGGTAGCGCGTCTCATCCTCACTCAAGCTGTCTGTGTCCCGTCGACGCTGACGAGACATCCGCAGATCCTTCAAGTCGGCACCGGCTTGGCCGCTGGCCACTCCGGCAAAGCCAACTGCCAGCGCCTGACCGAAGGCGACGATCGGGTACTCGCCCAGGCTGATCGCCGCCCCGAGGATCCCGGCCGTATCACCGAGAGCGAGAACGACCAGGCCGACGACGTATCGGTACCAGGCGGAGCGATCTCGTCTGGTCAGCACCTTCAAGGTGTCGACCGCGTGCTCGTAGCGCGCTTTGGCGCTGTCGACACTTGCGAGGCGGCGTTCTAGGAGGGCCGTCTTCGCGACCACCTGCTTTTCCAAGCTTCCCGCTATCGCCTGGTGCTGGCGTGCCTTCGCCTCGCCTTGGGCAGCGGTCAGCTCCTGCTGTTCGCTGCCATGGGCCCTGTTCCTCTGCTCGATCCAGTACTCGTGCACATCGCCTGGTTGAGCGACGGCCGTGGCCTGGTCGATCTGTTGCATGCCCTCGTTGTTGGCCTCATCCCGGGCTTGCAGCCAACCGTCGTACTTCGGATCGCTGGCCACGCTGTCACCGACCCAGGCTGAGGTCGGTGACGATGACACACCTGGTGGGTGAACTGCGCCGACAGATCTCTTCCCAGAGAGCGATGGTTCCGTTGACGATGGCCGTGCTCGCAGGCTTGCCAGCGGCGACCTGTCCGATACCTGCCACGGTCACCGTCGACCCTGGCAGTTTGGGTACGTCAAGACGAGCGGCCAACGCGGTGGCTTGCTTGCGGCTCAGCGGACTGCCGCCGAGGTTGACGTCGCCGGCGGCTTGGTAGCCATCAGTAAGGAGCAGGAAGTCCAGCACGTAGCTCGTGCCGAGCTCCCTGATGTACGACCCAGCTTCCTGGTACTCGCCGAGGATGTCCGAACCGTTGGGTGTCAGCTTCTGAAGGCTTGGCTTGTAGCCATCGGTGACGTGACGCATGACCTCGTCAACGGACTTCTGAACTCGCCTCAACCTCGCGTTGGCTGTTGCGCCAGGCAGGTTGAGATCTCCGTCGAACACCGTGACGGTGGCCGCTCGGGTCGCAGAGAACATCCGCACCCTGAGGTGACCACCGCAAATCGCGGTCCGCCGAACCAACGATGCAACTGCGTCTGTTCTCGCTCGGCCCAGCTCGGACGCTCGGCGGCTGCCGCTGACGTCGACGGATGCTTGAGCTGCGACCTTCTTGTCCTTCGGGCAGGTCTTCAAAATCTGGTGATCGCGAGACAGATCGGCTGGACTTGCCGGAGCAGGTCCACAGCCGGCCAAGGCTGCAAGGGTGCAAACGAGGAGTACGCCTGCGCTGAAACCGCGGCGGCGTAGAATCTTGGTGTTCACGATGGTGTTCCTTCCATCTCATGACTTGGGGTGAATCGGAATAAGTTCGTGGGCTAGGGGGTGGTCCGAGCTGGAACTTGGCCACCCCCGCTTAATTGCAGGTTTCACCTGCTGTCCGTTCGTGACAGACGTTTTTTCGCGGCATCTCTTCACTATTGAGTTCTCAAGAAACGAGCAGGAGACAGCGTGTGTGAAGACGATGCCGACCCTTGGTGGTACGGGTGAGGAGATGTCCCCGACGCGTCTTACGGGAGCGGCGCTCCTTGCGGTTGGACTGACACGAAGATCGGAACACGAAAGACGGCCTGAGGTTCGGCTTGTGCGAAGTACGCAGACTGTGTGCATGGCAAACGTGCAGGTCAGAGGCATGCTGTGCGTAGTGCCAGACGTACTACGCACAGCGGTCAGGGCATAGCAAAGGCCACCCGTAGAGACCAGGTGGCCGGGGAGGATCAGCGATCGTCTGCCGACTTCGTCAGCTCGGGCTCATCCGGCTGCTCGCGCGGATCGGGGTACCCGAAGTACTCCTCGAACGTGTCGACCTTCGGGCCGTATACCCAGCTGAGATGTTCGACCGCCGCAATCTCATCTGCGGTCGGATTCGTCGGATCTACTGCAAATTCTTCAATCGTCACCCATGGCCCGCGACGTTTGCCGGTACTGCCCTGGATCTCGCGATGAAGTTCAAAGTCTTCCAACTCTGCTTCTGTCGGAAATCTTCGCTCTACATCGCGATCGACCGACGATTCTTTCGGCTGTGACGATTCATGGCTTTTTGGATACTGCTCTGACATATATTAATAGCTCTATGTTCAGTTATAACATGTCCGGAACGAACGGTCGACAGGCTGCTGCTCCTGCTCTATACTCTGTGCCTTAATTGGGGGTGGCATGAGCGATGCATTGCGGCTTCTTCGGATAGACCTTCGGAGCCAATTGCAGAAGTTGGCGGATGGCCGCGGCGTCTGGCAGGCGGACCTACTTCAGCTACTGGACGGGCGTCTGGGGAACATTGCTTCGCTTTGGAGTATCCAGACAGGCGTCAATCTTGGTACTGCACGCGAGGTGATCACCGAACACCTCGGTGAACTGATTGATCGATTAGATCCGCGCGAGAGCAGAGAAGAGCTCAGCGTTGATCAGAAGAGGTTGCGATACCGATACGGTATCAAGGTTAGTTTCAACATCTTGCCTAAATACCCAGAGCTTCACACGATGCTTCTTGAGGAACGTCGTGCGTGGCTCAAGGAGCATGAGGTTAGGATTCTGCGCACGGCTGTAGATAGGTCTCGACGTGACCTTTCAGACGCCATCGACAAGATGGTCGAAATCTTGGTCGAGCAGCAACGAGTGATTGATCGAAATGTCGCGGTTGAAGTTGATCCGAACCGGCTATCGATAGACGCCTCGCAGTCATCGCTCAGCGTGAAGGTAGCTTCTGAAGCGCCAGACGAGCCAGCGGCACCCGAGCCTCTAGACAATTCGGATTCCCAGCCGAAGTTCTGGCGGAAGCGTCGGGTTCTGGCTCCGACGGTACTGGGCGTAGCGCTCGTGTTGACTGCGGCCGGTTTGAAGATCTTCAATGCCCCAGACTCGGACGGAAACGCTGACGCCCCACAAGTGGCAGTCGAGAAACCGAACTGTGAGCTTGGCTTCTGCGTGACGCAGAACTGGCCGACGCTTCGTGGATGTGACCCGGCAACGAGCGTCGCTATGGTGCCAGGGAAGCTCGCCTTCAATTCGGTCTACGCTAAGAAGACACCCACCTCAGACTTTCGAGTCGCCGTGGCTAATGGGGATGGCGGTGGCTCCTGGAAATTGGGGCACCTCTACATGCTGATGGCCAGTACCGACAGCACTCCAGTGACGATCCAAGACATCAAGCAGAACATCGCCACCGAGCACCTGCCACCTCCTGCTTGGGTCTACGTGCCGAGCGGCGATTGTGGCAGCGATTATTCACGTGTCTTTCGATTTGACCTAGACAACAACACGTTCGTCGACCGCGGGTTGGTCGGCAGCCCCGAGGCCGGTGAGGAGCGTCCCCCTCCGAGTAATCCGCTTGGCCCATCGTTCACCGTGACAGATCGCGAACCGGCGCTCGTAGAGGTGGATGTCGTGAGCTGCAAGGAGAACTACTCGTGGACGCTCGACATCACTTTCACCCGAAACAGCAAGCAAGAGACTCGGACGATCGGGCCGTATCGCTCGATGGGTAAGGCTGTGAACACTGAGTTGCATGAGATGGATCCATATACTGGCGAGCTCGCTTCTGAAGTGAAGAGGTTCACATCCACGCCGAGCGATAAGTGCTAGTGCGTCGGCGCTTCGTGGGACGCAGAACTCCGGAAGGTACTCAGTCATGATTCGCGGATTACGACGCCCGGCCGCCGCAGTCTGTGCTCTGCTGGCGCTCGTGGCATGCTCTCCTCAGAACGAATCGACCAGCACAACTGGGGATCGTTCAACTGCGTCCACGTCTGCGGCCTCTGGCTTGCCCCTGGCAGGTTCACCCTTTGTGGGCGACTGGTTCCACTTCCATGCAAACCTGACGGTTCGCAGCGATGGCACTGCCACCGTGATTGCCAGATGGGATGATTGCGCGGCTGATAATCCCTGCTACCTTGAATACACGATGGGCTCACATCTGACTGAAGACAAGAAGACACTTGTTGCGACGGTGTCAGCGTATCGCCTCGTCGTATATAAGGATTCAGGTCAAGTAGTCCCGATGCCGTCGCCTAACTGGGGTGCTGGAGGTCCACCGAACGATGTCCTCGGTAGATCTTACAATCTGCAATTCGTTAGTCCGAATCTTCTTCATGACACAACGCCGACCAACGAGGGGGTCGACCATTGGTGCAACCTCAAGACTCCGGCGAAGACACGGAGCGTGTGCGGCGGGTAGGCCTCGGTCGCAGTGGCGCGAAGCGATAATGTTCCAGAAGTTGCCGCAGGCGAGCTGATAACCGATACGCGAGAACTAGAGGGAGTGGCATGGCTCAGCGCACGCAGGTTTTTCTTACCGATGACCTCGAAGGTGTCGACATCCCGGCCGGGAAGGGCGAAACCCTGACTTTCGCCCTCGACGGCCAGACCTACGAAATCGACCTCACGAACAAGAATGCGGGAGCGCTTCGGAAGGTACTTTCGCCGTACGTGGGTGCTGGCCGGCGTGTGAAGACGTCCCGAGGTGCGAGGGTTCGGCATACACGGGTTGGCCCAGACGCCACCACCCTGAGGGAGTGGGCCCGAGCCAACGGTTACGAGGTGAACGACCGCGGCCGGGTGCCGAACGAGATCCGTGAGGCGTTTGAAGCTGCGAACTGACAGCGTTACTGCGCCTCGTCTTCTGCTTCGGACAACAGCCACTCGGCGCGGGCGAACAGCTCGTCGAAGGTGAGGACTTCCGGCTCGTAGAGGTTGCGGCGGTACAGCTCGAATGACCGCTGCTTGTCTGGGACGACGCCTCCGCCGCTGCTAAGGAGCTGGCCGAGGTGGCCAACAATCAGGAACGAGCGAGGGCGAATTAGGTAGGTGTCGGTGCCGAGCTTGCCGCCTTCGGCATCCGTGTCAGCGAAGGTGTCCGACAATTCCTGCACAGCGCGGTAGACAGTCTGCTGAACCTGCGTGACCCCGCCGGCAAGCTCTTTGCTTGGCGCCCAACATCCAGATCGGTATGGGGGACCGCCCTCTAGGAGCGGGGTACGGTGGTGCTTGATCTCCGCAAACACCATGGAACGAATGACTCCAGTTGTCCGGAGCAACCCATCCGCACGTTTGCCCGCACCGGCAACGGAGTGGCCTGCGACCACCTGCTCCAGCCGCTCCTGGTCCCACGAGGTCAGCAACTGACCGGCCAGGCCGATACCAAGAACCCAGGGGTTTCGTTCGAGGAACTGCTGCCAGACCTTCTCCGGGCCGCCGACGCGTTCAGCCTCAGCGACGAATCGATCCTCTTCCTCGAGGAGCATTCGGAAGTTCTCAAGCTCCTCCCGGCGGTGAGCCAGCGCGATGACATCGCGCGCGGAGGAGTCGTTCTGGATGAGCTCGGTGAGCTGTCCGCGCTCCTGGCGGTACAGCTCCTCAATGCCGTGTGGATCCTCGATAACCGCCCGCAGGATGTCGTCGTCGACGACAGTGCGGCCATCGCCCTCAATCCGGACCTGATCCAGCAGCTTGATGGTGTTGATGAACCGGCTCGTTTGGTCACGGTTGAGCTTGAGGAGCGTTTCCAGCTTCGCCACCGACCGGGTGGTCTTGACCTTCTGGACCATCATCTGGCGGACGACCCCTTGCTCCCGAGCCAGCATCAGGCGAACTTGGGTGCGGGCGCTCTCGGACAACGTGACTACCTCCCACTCGAACTCGCCCAGATCGAGCGGCTCCTCGTCGAACACTTTGTTGACGTAACGCGCAGGCTGTCCGAAGTCGCGCGACGTATCGAACCTCAGCGGGAAGCTTCGACCGATGTAGGTGCGGGTCGTCAGACGGGCCAACGCGAACTCGGCATCGCTCATCGGCTCGTCTGGGTCGCTGAATGGGTCACTCACCTGGTGCAACCTTCGTCTGCCTCACGGTCTGGACGCTGAACCTCCCCCAGGTACACGGTCCGGCGCTCAGGCACACTACTCTCTGTCGATGCGACGTACGCCAACCGTAGCGGCGTGTCGGCCGATGTGACGCAGAGTAGCGGCAGTCAAGTCCTGGTCGTCAGGTCCGTGGCGGTTCCTCGTCGGGGCGAGGAGTGTCGAGCTTGACGACATCCAGACCAGCCGTACGCGCGCGAGTCGACTGGCTGGTGTCGAAGGTGATGAAGTTGATGGTGCGTCCGGCGAGCGCCTGGATGGCTTGTGCGCGATCAACGATCTCGTCGTCGTTAATCGGTAGTCGACTGTGTCCGGGGGGATCCAGGACGAGTTCAATCGTCACCGCGCCCCGCGGTGACTCACCATCTTCTCTCGGAGCTCGGTCCGCTTCGTGTAGTCGGCCTTCCAGGCCACCGCCGCCGAGAACGCGATCGATGACGGCCAACGTGTAGCCGGCTCGCCAGCGCTTGTGGGGCTTTCCGCTTCGCTTCAGACTGTCGAGCTCATCGATCACCACGATCGGGAGTACGAGGTGGACTGGCTCGTCCCATGCCTTCGTCAGGACGGAAAGATCCAGCTCTTCGAGCTTGTGTTCATGCTCACAGAAGAGGGTCGTATCGGCGACCACGAAGCGGCCTGGTCGCTTCCATCGATCGATAATCTTCGTAAGTTCTCGAATCTCATCTTCGAACATCAGCACGCGTTCGTCGACCTCAGTCGTGAGCAACCTGCCTTTTGGATCGCCTGTTTCCATAGGCAACATAGTCTGCAGCGCCCAGTAGCGCCTGGTCAGAATCAGGCGGTCCAGATCCGCCGCGTTAATCATGGACCGGAGCATGCGCGTTGACTGGTTCGCCCAATCGATATAGGCGTCGTACTGAGATCGGATTGTGTGACCAGCTGATCGAGTGTTCTGGAGGCCAGCGTGAGTCGCACTGAGCGTCTCAAGTAGTCGCGTTCGATCCGTGCCAGGGAGTACTTTGCTGAGCATCGCCCGATGCTGCTCCATATGTGACTGTTCGCGCAAGAGCACACGGCGGCGCGTCCGGTGCCTCTTCCTCACCCTCAGCCCGCTTAGCTCTCTAATGGCCGCAGACGGTAGATTGATGTAGCTGGCGTGCCGGACGCGCTAGTTCAAGGATCGCGGAGCTTCATAGACTCCGACAACTACCTCTTTGTGGCCTGTGGATAACTCGGCGACCGACACTCGGCCTTGATGGATCCCTCTGGCACGTCTACCAGCCCGGCGAGGGATCTCGCTCGATCAGATCCGCGATCGCTCAGCGGACGCCTTCGGGCCACTCTTTCCACTCGAACGATCCTGGCCGTGAGCCGTTGCCGTCGACAAACTCCCTTACGGCCTGACGCAGCTGCTCGACACCGACCTCGGAATCCTGAGGCCAGCCTTCGTCATGATGCATGTAGTTGTAGAAGACTTCGTCGCGTTGGCTTGCCTTGCCCTGCACGTAGGCGACGCCCTTCGTGTCGCCGCCGGCGTAGCGAATGCCTCCGCTGTTGCTCTCGGAAAACCAGGCGATCCGGAGCTCGTGGTCGGGGTAGTCCGGGTTGACTCGCGCTCTCGTCTCGGCGTAGAGCGCCGCAACTGAGTTGTCGAAGCCCTCGCTCAACAGACCATCGATCAGGGCGTCGACGTCCTGCGAGGTCTCCAGGATCACTGGGGCGTCTCCGTGACCGTGCTTGTAGTAGGCCTTGATCCTGACGCTCATGACTGCTCCGTTCACTCGCTCGGTGGGAGGGGATAGGTCCGCTTGAAGCCAGCTGGCCCGAAGACCGTCAGGGTCGCCCCCGGCGGAAGAATATCTCGCAGCAGTTCTCCGCAGCTCCACTCACCCTCGCAGGGGATGTTGTTAATCACGATTGACTCGTGTTTGAGGCCATTTCGCCGCATAAACATACCGAACTTGGTTTCGACATGCGACGGCGACATAATCTCTCCCGTTTCCGGGCCGATATTTCGTTCCCTCAAGAACTCTCGGATTGTTGCACTTTCGTCGTCTTCAGCGCTGACGAGGTCCTGTTCCACACCATCGTGATCTATCCACTTACCTCGGGTTTTGGGCCGCGAGACGCCAGACTTGGTCCGATCTGGCAGCTTCTGAAATAGTCGCCAGGCGTCTTTGTGGGTGAGACGTGGTGCCGACTGGTCATCCTCGGGGCTCGCATCATCGCCGGCTCCCGCGGTCTTTCCCGGCTTGTCGGCTTCCGGCACCGCGCGATCATCGTCCCGCCTGCGTTCTGGGGACCGTGGGCTGCCACCTGGACCGAACGGCTGATCACCTGTCGAGCCGCCACTCGGCTCGGTGGTTCGGATGCCGCTGACCATCTGCTGGACCCATTGGATACCCGGCTGTCGGGCCTGAGTCAGGAAGTGTGCAGCTTCCTCGCAGCGCCGGGCGGCTTCGTCCAGCTGCATCGCCGCCATGCGCGCACTCGGGTTGTTGCTGGTACTGCCAACCCATCCCGCGGCCTCGCGGTACTTCTGTGCTCGGTCGTGTAGGTACGGCACGATGCGCTCGATCTGGTTCAACGCGTCGAGCAGCTCCTGCGCGACACGTTGCAGCTCGGAGGGCATACCTGCTGCCTGGGCCGGCTAGATCTGGTCGGCGTAGCTGCGACAGCCAGCCTCGGCGAGCTGCAACGACTGGACGGCTTGGTCGACCGACTTCGCGGCCGCATCCAACATGGTCGCGATGTCCTGATCTGCCCGTGTCGCCGTCCCGCGGATGAGCGCCTGTACCTGCTGACTGGACTGCTCGAAGCGTTGCTTGAACCCAGCCAAGCTGGCCGCGCCTTGCCGAGACTGGTCAGCCAACCCATGCAGTTGCATCTTGAGCTGCTCGACTTGCGACATATGTAGCTCCTCACTTGGTTGGACAGTCAGCGATCTGCTGCGGTCCGGATTGACAAGTAGCGCGGTGGCGCCGCAATGATGTCTCTTGGAAACGGGAGGTCGGCCGGTCAAATGATTCGACGCAAGAACGCACTGCTGGACACGGCGCTTGTCTGCGTAGAGCGCGGTATTCCGGTGCAGGCGGCAACTATTGCGGGTGCGCCGGACGGCGACTGGATTACGGATGCCAACGAGGCACGCGATGTTTGGGACGTCGACGAACCCCCGAACTTGGCGGTCTGCTCGTCGCCCACCGTCGCGATCTGGCGTCTGCCACGGATTGCTGGCGCTTATGGCAAGCGGCTGTACGAGCAGGAGCGTCCTGATGTGTGGCCGCCGACAATGAAGCTGCCGGACGGCGACTGGATCACGTGCACGCTGCAACCCGACACCAAGCTTGGCCCGCTGGCTACCGGTGTCGAGTACATCGAGCCAGGGGTGCCCGTGGTCATCCCGCCGTCGACGACCATGGATGGCCGGCTGCGGTGGGACGGGTCGAAGTTCCCGCTGCATCCACTGCCGAGCGCCGATGCTGTGTTGTCGAAGGTGCTCCGTGCGGAAGAGGAGTACGTCGAGTTGCACGGCCAGCTCGGCTAACACCTCACAGGCCGTGCATCGGCTTTCCACGTCAGCCTTTCTGACCCACGGCCAGAAACAACGAGCTCGATGCGACCAGCTCCGGCATGCGGTCGGCCAGTCGTGAGCACTCCAGCGCAGTGTCGAGCGGGTCGTGCTCGGCGAGCTTGTCGGTGTAGGGCTGGGTCTTGAAGTGGGCGTCGATCATGACGGTTAACCAGCCACCGGGACCGGTGAGGCCGAAGATGTTGACCGGTCGCAGGCCTGCCCCCACGAGCTCGCTGCGCAGTTCGCTTTCGCGGTGGTAGTAGCAGTGCGCCATACGCTCGTTGTTGGCGCTGTGGCCGGTCTCCAAGATGTCGCGCACGATGCCGTGGCGCGTCAGGAGCGTGTTGGCGAGTGTCGAGCCGATGAGGTTGGCGGCCCGGTTGATCGCCACGGCCGCGAGGACGCCACCGGGGCGAAGGACCCGCAACGCCTCGCGCAGCGCCAGGCGGCGGTCGCTAGCGTCAGGCAGGTGGTAGAGCGGTCCGGCCATGAGCACAGCGTCGAAGGATTCGTTCGCCCACGGCAGCCGGCGACCATCGCCCAGCTCAGCTGTGATGCCCGCTGCGTTGGCCTGGTCGACGTGGCGCTGGACCGGGTCAAGTATCACGACGTCGTGCCCCTGGTCGCGGAGCCACCCGGCGTGCACACCGGGACCGCCGCCGATGTCGGCAACGCGGGCCGGAGCGGGCGGGAACCACTGGCCGAGGAAGTCGTACAGCCGGGCTTGCTCCAGTCGGCCCTTGACCGTGGAGCTCAACCGGGCGGATTCGTCCCAGCGGCTCGAGTAGTGCGTGTCGATCGCTGGATCGACGGTCGGTCGATCCAGCGGGATTACGGGCGTGTCCACAGCGCTCCTGTCATCGAGGTGGAACAGCGGGCGGGCGTCCGCTTCTACTGGCCGTGCGCCCGCCCGCTGGTCTTGAGCTGCGCTAGCCAGGTGGTTGCTCGCCCAGGCGCTTTGCGCCCCAACCACCGAGCCAGCTGTAACCGAGGCACCCGTCCGGGCCTCGGTGCTTCAGGCGGCTGACACGGGATGGACTCGCTTTCGCATCCCGTGCCAGCCGGTCTTGGATCCCTGCCCGAGTCCGCCACAGGGGAGGGGCAGACTCGGACAGGGACCGTCGAGGCGGAATCGGCAGGTGTGCAGGTGATCCACTGCACGTGAGGGGCTGAGGACGACGACTCCCCACCGATTCCGCCTGTTCATGGGGTGGCCTCGTGCAGCATGATGCGAGCCCCCGTGACCCGCTCGAACTGCACGCGGACGTCCGCCGGATCTCCGATCAGCGCCAGGTGGCGGAGATTCGGCAGCACGACCGCCGTGATCTCGTAGCGGTTGACCGAGGCAACCAGTGCCTCGAAGGCCTGCGGGGCAGTTTCAGGATCTTCGACATACACGGAGCCCATGAGAAAGCCTTCGAGCGATGCGAACGCCCCGAGTTCGCGCTTCAGGTCGTCAACGTGTCGGCCGGACAAGTACAGATCCCGCCGTGCATACCCGAGCAGCAATGGCCGGCTGTAGTCGGTCACCGATCCTCGTCCATCCAGCGACGGAAGGTCGCGACCAAGCGTTCCCAGAGCCGGGACCACCAGCCACGTCGGTGCTGGCCGTTCACGAGTCGCTAGCACTCGGTCCCACCGCCGCGGTTGCCGGCTCGATGGTGACGCGGAGACTGGCGAAGCGTCGTGTCATGCCTGCCTGATACTTCATCGCCAGTGCTGGCTCGGCGGTGTAGTCCGCGATGACGTGCTCACCGAACCAGACACGGACGCGGCGTTGCGTTGGTTGCGGGACATCTGCCACCGTCGTCATTCGCCGCGCACCTCCTCCGCGATATCCCGGAGAATGAAGACGTAGAGGACGGCGGCGAGGATGAAAAGAGCGGTCATTTCGTTGCCTTCCCCGTGCTGATCTGCGACTTTCCGACGACTTTGTCTGTCACACCGCTTAGGCTGACCGACAGCAGCACCGGTACAGAAGGTGACGGGAGGTGACTAGAGGTGACTCGTCAAGGTGACGGCCGCGGCCACGAGTCACCCTTGCAGCGCGCCCGTCGCCAGCGCGGCTGGACCCAGGCGGCTGCCATGCGCCGCTTCGAGGCAGCTGTACTGGAACAGGGCGAGCAGAGCCCGACCGGTGCCTCGTTGAAGCGGATGTTCGCCTACTGGGAGAGCGGCCAACGGGCAGTCAGTGTGCCGGTGTACCGACGGGCGTTCGTGGCGATCTACGGCCAGTCGGCCGAGAGCCTAGGATTCGAGACGGCTTTGCCGGACCTCGTAGCGCAGCCGTCACCGTCTGGCCTGGAAGCACTTCGACGCGACCTCGATCGCGTGATGAGCCATGGCGCACCAAGCGACTTTGTGGTGGATGACTGGGAGCAGCTTGCCGAGCGCTACGGCCGGGCCACCCGTGATCGGCCAGCGGGGCTGTTGCTGGCCGACCTGAGCGACGATCTTGGCCAGTTGCAAGCTGCCCTAACTGAGAGCCGGTCATCGGTTGGCAGGCGCCGACTAACGCGGGTCGTGGCGCAGATGTCCGGTCTGATGTTGCTGACGCTCGTCAAACTCGACGATCGCACAGCCTTCCGCCGTTGGGCCCGGACTGCTCGCGTTGCGTCGGCCGAGGCCGGCGATCCACTGACACAATCCTGGATGCTCGCCCAGGAAGCCTACGGTCACTTCTATAGCAACGACCTCTCAGAGGCGATCGCTGTCGCCGAGCGGGCACAGGAGGTCTCTAGCGCGCCCGGTGGGGTCGGCGCACCGCTAGCAGCGGCGCTCGAGGCGCGTGCTTGCGCGGCGATCGGCGATCGGCGCGCCACCACTGCTGCGCTCGGGCGAGCAGAAGAGCATGTCTCACACTTGAGCGGCGACGCGTTGCTGCCTTCGGCGTTCGGCTACAACGAAGCCCAGCTTGCCTTCCATGCAGGCAGTGCCTACACCAGACTGCGCGAGTTGCCGGCTGCCTTCGCCGCGCAGGAACGCGCACTGCTCCTTGCTGCCCCCGGGGACTACACCGATCGTGCCATGACCCGCCTCGATCGTGCGGCCTGCTTCGCCGTTGACGGCGACGTGACGGCATCTGCCCAGGAAATCGCCGGAACCCTGCTTGGCCTCGACGACGAACAGAGGCGCGGCATCATTGATGGGCGCGCTCGTGACGTCATCGGTGGGATGTCCACCAAACAACGCCAGCTGCCAGTCGTGCGCGAGTTGCACGATCTTGTTCGATCAACGTGAGAGGACGACATTCTGTGATTGCGGTCCGCCCAGCCACCTCCGCCGACCTTGACCAGCTGCTGCAGCTGACTGAGGAGATGGACCGTTTCTACGGTGCCACCGAGTTCGACGACTTGGAGCGCCGCCGTCGGCAGCTTCACGATGCGTTGTTCGGCGATGTCCCGGCCGCCACAGCGCTGCTGGCTCTTGACCAGGCCACCGCGGTTGGCTTCGCTGCCTATTCGTTCCTTTGGCCGGCAGTTGGCCTGACGAGGTCGCTCTACCTCAAGGAGCTCTACGTCTCTGACGCGCAGCAACGACGCGGTATTGGGCGTTCCCTGATGGAAGCGCTGTTTGATATGGCGCGCCAGCACGACTGCAGCCGGGTCGAGTGGACGACCGACCGCGACAACTCAGGCGCGCAAGCGTTCTACAAGACATTTGGTGTTGAGCCGAAGGACGGCAAGCTGTTCTATCGGCTCGAGCAATAGGACGCCAGGAGAGACCACGTGACGGGGGACGGCACAACCGAGGTCGACGCACAGCTGCGTCAAGCCCGTCTCAACGCTGGCCTGACGCAAGCCGAGGCCATGCGCCGGTTCGTTGCGGCCGTGCAGGACCTTGGTGAGCAGTCGCCGACTGGCGCTTCGCTCAAGCGGATGTTCGCCTACTGGGAGCGTGGCGAGCGCGCCGTCGGCGTCGAGGCCTACCGGCGAGCATTTGCCACCATCTACCGAGCACCGTACGAGGTGCTCGGCTTCGTGCCGGACGACGGGACCCGACGCATCGCGGCACTTCGGGCGGCGGATTCGTCGCTGCACATTGATGGCGAGCTGGTCGACTTGTTCGAGTCGCAGACACAGAATCTGCGTCTGCTTGACCGTCGCCTTGGGACAACGGCGCTGATTCAGCAGACCGAGCTGCACGTTCGACAGATGCAAGAGGTGCTGGAGCGTTCGGCAAGTGGTCAGCGACAGGAACTCGCCGCCGCCCTGGCAGCAGCCGCTGGCCTGGCCGGCTGGCAGGCGCTCGATCAGGGCGACACACAACGAGCCTGGCAACTCCATGAGACTGCCCGTGCTGCTGCCCGCGAATCAGGCAACGCCGCGGTGCTGGCGCATGTCACGGCACAGAGCGCCAACGTCTTGCTGGATGCCCGCCAGAACCACCTGGCGCTCAGCCTCATCCAGTCATCCCGGACCGTGCTCGGCACGAAGGCACCACGGCTGCTGCTGAGCTGGCTGGCGGCTGCCGAGGCCGAAGCTGCGGCCGCGACCGGCGACCGCAGTCATGCTGAACGCCAACTCGACTGGGCGCAGTCTCGACTCGACGCCGACGGCGCAGCCGAGCTGCCCTTCTTGATGCTTGACGATGGCCACCTGGCTCGGTGGCGCGGACACTGCCTGGCTCGACTCGGTCGGCGCGAAGCTATCCAGGACCTGACTGCCGCAATAGCCAACGCCGGCGACTCGGTGCGAGCGGCCACTGGCCTCTACGTCGACCTGGCGCACGCCTACCAGGTCGCTGGCCATGCCGCCGAGGCGACGACGCACCTCCGGACAGCCACACAAATGGCTGACCGGTATGGCTCGCGCCGCCAGCAGAACCGGCTACGTGCCCTGAGCGTCGCCGCCCAACGCTAGGTAATGCAGTAGGCCGACCAGAGTGCCCGAGTTACGGATATCACCTTTGGCGACGAGGGCTGGTACCTGGACGAGCGGCACCCATTGGAAGCGACCCTCGTTGAGTTCGGTGGGATCACCGACATGATGGATGTCGGTCGCCAGATAAACGTGATGCGGCGAGGTAACCATGCCGATCATCGGCTCGAAGCTGACCAGATGCTCGATGGAGTCCGCCCGGTAGCCAGTCTCCTCGATGAGCTCGCGCGCGATCGTCTCCGTCGGCGATTCGCCCTCGTCAACCAGGCCGCCAGGAAGCTCCCAGTTCCAGACATCGGAGACGAAGCGATGACGCCAGCTCATCAACACGGCTGTCTGGTCCGCATCGAGTAGCACTGCCATCGCCGCCGCTGGCATCTTCACGACGTGGTGACGTGGGTTGTGCTCGCCTGACGGCAGCATGACGTCTGCGTGAGCGAGCTGGATCCACTTGCTGTCGTAAAAGGGCGTGACGCTACGGACCTCCCACGCTCCCTCTGAATTGGGTCGGGGCACATCTGAGGATGACTCGGACGAACTCACGTCATGACCCTATGTCGTGTCGACAAAACACACAGCATGTACCCGCCCGACTCGCGCCGTGAAACTGCCGCCTGGTCTGTCAGCACGTTCATGCAGACTGTTCGCCCTGACAGGTAACTCGCCCAACGAGGACAGCAGCGATCGCGTGGTGGTCGCTCAAGCCATCGGGACAAACGTCGCGCCGGCCTCGTGGCTGCGGCGGGGCTCCTCGATGTCCATGTGACCCTCGCCGGGGAATCGGGCCCGGATGACGATGTCTGCTCCATCGTTGACGCCGAAGTTGGCCGCTCTTGCCTCGTGTGAACGCCGTCACGTCCCAGCCTCGAGCCAACGCGTCACCGATGAGGGTTCGACCGAGGAACCGACTGCCACCGAGGATGAGGGTCGCATGGCGACGATCTTGTCGGATCAGCCGCCCCACCGTGACTCACGGGTGGGGCTTGGTATCGGCTCGCCGCTCCAGCCGATCCTGCTCCTCGTATTGCTCGGCCATCTCCATCATGGCGAAGTCGTAAGAGTTGTGCATCTGGCGGAGGAGGTCCTTTAGTTCGGGGATGTCGTCTCCGCGGATATAGGCGGTGACAGCGCTGATACCGTCCCTGGTCCCGATTGCCACCAACTGGCGGGCGTCGAACTCGGGCAGCCCCCACTGGCTGGTGTCGTCAGGTCGGCTCAGGACATCCTGAACGATCGCCAGCCGACCACGAAGAGCCCGATCAGGCGTAATAGGCGTCACCCGTTTGAGCTCAGCTAGTGCGGTACGAGATCGCTCGCTTCGCTCCTCGCTGTGCCGTCCCCGGACGGTGTACGGAAGATCTTCGCTCAGGATGTTCAGCTGGGTCAGCGCAACATCGGCAAGCTTGAGCCCCTCTGCTCTGGCCGCGTCTTCTAGCTGGGCCTTGCGCTGCAGATGCCACATCTTCTCGGCATGGCGACGGGACAGTTGACCGGTCACCAGCGTCGCGATTATCCCAAGGACGACACCGACGAACGTCGGAGCCAGCCACGCTTGCCAATCCATCGCTACCTCCGAGCTGAGCACCATCTTCTGCGAACAGTTTGGCACCTCGGAGGGTGCCGGTCCCGGAGTCCGCCTCGGGGGTCATGAGGCGACAGCGTCGCGCTCAGCCGAACATACGTTCTATCGTGTGACGCGTGGGGGACCAGTAGGCGCTTCCCGAGAGATCCGCTCCCAGGTCTGAAACGTCGACACTGCTGGGTGCTGGGTGCGGCTCGTGGCTGGGTCTGATCCTCGAGTGGCGAAAGACTCCTTCAGATGATTGGCAGGCTCGCGTCGTACACGCCAGATCACCGGCAGCCTCGATCAGTCGAAGCATGGTTTGCCGCCGGCCTCTCGCGACCTCTGGACTCGTGGCCAACGAGGGAGGCGGCGCGGTACGTCGAGACTGGGGGGCGCTCGGATGACGCGCTGCTCCTGACTGCGGCGACCCGTTGTAACGACTGATGACACTGGGTCGATGTAAGGAAGTATCGGGGGACGTTCGAGCGTGGTGCGGTTAGGGCGTGGCTCGGCCGCCTGGACAGTCGCGCAACCCCACCAGATCGCAATGCAATGACTCACGTGGGGGCGGGCGTGTCTCGGTTGATCAGCGCGGCAACCATCGATGTCGGTCCTCGCTGATCAGAGATGCGGGAACTAGTGTTGGGAACGAGCGACCACGGGCTGATGATCGACAACGAAAGGCAAGCTGGACGGTCTTGAGCCTCCTAGTCGCCAGGCGCAATGGGCGAAAGCCGGTTAACTTTAAACTATGTGCTCGATGTAATAAATGATAAACTCACAATAGAAATATGAACAAACAAAACACGACAGGAAGACCGGCTGTGGCCCTCAAGAAATCGGATCTCTACAGTTCACTGTGGAAGAGCTGCGATGAACTTCGTGGCGGCATGGATGCCTCGCAATATAAGGACTACATCCTGACACTCCTGTTCGTGAAGTATGTCTCAGACAAGCAGAAGTCAGATCCGAACAGCCTGATTGAGGTGCCAGCCGGCGGGTCGTTCGACGACATGGTCGCGCTCAAGGGTGACAAGGAGATCGGCGAAAAGATCAACAAGATCATTGGCAAGCTCGCCGAGGCGAACGGGCTGCAGAAGGTGATCGATCTGGCTGAGTTCAACGACGAGGAAAAACTCGGCAAGGGCAAGGAGATGCAGGACCGGCTCTCCAAGCTCGTGGCGATCTTCGCTGACCTCGACTTCCGTGGCAGTCGGGCAGAGGGCGACGACCTACTGGGGGACGCCTACGAGTACCTGATGCGCCACTTCGCAACGGAGTCGGGCAAGTCCAAGGGTCAGTTCTACACGCCAGCCGAGGTCTCCCGGATTCTTGCCAAGGTGGTCGGCATCAACGCCGCGACCAAGCAAGATCAGACGGTATATGACCCAACTTGCGGTTCCGGTTCGCTCCTCTTGAAGGTTGCGGCCGAGGCGCCGCGCGGCATCACGATCTACGGCCAAGAGAAGGACAACGCCACCTGGGCGTTATCCAAAATGAACATGATTCTGCATGGCAACGAAGATGCCGAGATCGAAAAGGGCGACACGATCACCAGTCCGAAGTTCACCAAGGGTTCGAACCTGACCACCTTTGACTTCGCCGTCGCCAACCCGCCGTTCTCCGTCAAGTCCTGGGCCAACGGCCTCGAGAATGAGTTCGGTCGCTTCGAGTTCGGCACGCCCCCTGACAAGAACGGTGACTACGCCTTCTTGCTGCACATCCTGAAGTCACTGAAGAGCACTGGCAAAGCCGCTGTGATCCTGCCGCACGGAGTGCTGTTTCGCGCCAACGCCGAGGCCACAATCCGCAAGCGCTTGCTTGACCATGGCTACATCAAGGGCATCATCGGACTGCCTGCCAATTTGTTCTTCGGCACGGGCATCCCCGCCTGCATCGTCGTGCTCGACAAGGAGAACGCCCACGCCCGTACGGGCATCTTTATGATTGATGCATCCAAGGGCTTGATAAAAGACGGTCCGAAGAACCGGCTTCGCAGCCAGGACATTCACAAGATCGTCGACGTCTTCAATAAGCAGACCGAGATCGAGCGCTACTCGCGCATGGTACCGCTGGCCGAGATTGCCGACCTGAAGAACGACTATAACCTCAACATCCCGCGCTACATCGACTCATCCGAGCCAGAGGACATCCAGGACCTGCACGCGCATCTGCACGGAGGCATCCCTGAGCGCGACATCGACGCTCTCGGTGACTACTGGAACGCCTTTCCGCAGCTTCGCTCCATGCTGTTCAAGACGAACCGACCCCACTACGTCGACCTGGCCATCGATGTTGCCGACGTCCAGCAGACAATCCTCGACGCTTCGGAGTTCAAGAAGTTCTCTGACGACGTGCGCACCTTGGTGAGTGATTGGTTCGCAGCGCACCGTCCCGCGTTGGAGTCCATTACGGAGGACACGAAGCCGAACGATCTGATCGCCGAGCTCGGTGACGACCTACTGACGTGTTTCAAGTCGACCCCTCTTCTTGATGAGTACGACGTATACGAGCAGCTCATGACCTACTGGCACGGCACGATGCATGACGACGTCTTCCTCGTCATGAACGATGGTTGGGTGGCTGCAGCAAAGCCGCGTAGGACGATCGAGGACAGAGATCGCAAGCTCTCCGAGACACCCGACCTCGCGATCGGCTCGGGCCGCAGCGCAACCAAGTACAAGATGGATCTCATCCCTCCCGCGCTGATCGTTTCCCGCTACTTCGCAGATGAGCAGGCCAAAGTCGACGAGCTCGCCGCGGCCGCAGGGGAAGCGACCCGTACTGTCGAGGAATATATCGAGGAGTATGCCGTCGAGGACGGCCCCCTCGCCGAGGCCATGGATGACGACAAGATCAGCAAGGTGCTGACCTCGGCACGGCTCAAGATCGCTAAGCGCGATGGCTCGGACCCCGATGAGATCAACGCGCTGGAGCACTTGATCAAGCTCTGCGACGACGAGGCGGCCGCCAAGAAGGCTGTCAAAGACGCCCAAGCTGCGCTCGATCTCGCGACGCTCAAGAAGTATGGCGAACTCAGCGAGCCTGAGATCAAGCAGCTCGTGCTCGATGACAAGTGGCATGCCACCGTTGCCGCTCGGATCTCCGGCGAAGTCAACTCGCTGACGCTCGACCTGGTTGGGCGCGTGCGGCAGCTCGGTGAGCGCTACGCCGAGACCTTGGATGATCTTGAGGCCGCACTCGCAGAACTTGATAGCCGCGTCGTGGGCCATCTCGCGGATATGGGGATCAAATAATGGAGGCGGGGGCGGAAGTGGACGGCTGGAGGAAGGTCCGGCTGGGCGACATCGGCCAGAGCCTCATCGGACTCACGTATGAGCCTAAATCGGTGAAGCGTGCCGGCACTCTTGTCCTGCGATCCTCGAACATTCAGGACGGCCAGCTCGCGTTTGGCGACAACGTGTATGTCGACTGCTCGATCCCAGAACGGATCCGGATTCGAGAGCAAGATATCTTGATCTGCGTTCGTAATGGAAGTCGTCGCCTTATCGGCAAGAGCATCATTCTTGATGCTCGAGTTGTCGGTGAGACCTTTGGGGCTTTCATGGCGATCTACCGTTCAAACTTGAACGGGTTTCTTCAGTACTTCTTTCAGTCCGATGACTTCAAGCATCAGATCGATGAGCATCTGGGCGCGACCATCAACCAAATCACCAACGGCAGCCTCAACAGCTTTGTGGTCGCCTTGCCGGGCTCGGCCGAGCGAGAAGAGATTGCTCGCCGACTGGCCGATGTCGACCGGCTGATTGCCAAATTGAATCGCATTGTCACCAAGAAGCAAGAGATCAAACAGGGCATGATGCAGCAGCTACTCACGGGCGGGACTCGCCTCCCCGGATTCAATGAGCCCTGGACCGAGATCCGCCTCGGCGAGATCGGTCAGAGCCTGATTGGGCTAACGTACAGCCCGAGTTCTGTAAAGCGATCCGGCACCCTCGTGTTGCGCTCCTCGAACATCCAAGACGGCCGCATAGACTTCAATGACAACGTGTTCGTGGACAGCCCAATCCCTGACAAGATTCGGATTCGTGCCAACGACATCCTGATCTGCGTTCGGAACGGAAGTCGTCGCCTCATCGGCAAGAGTGTCCTGCTTGATGAGCGTGTTACCGGGCAGACGTTCGGCGCATTCATGGCCGTTTACCGATCGGATGCAAACCCGTTCCTTCAGTACTTCTTTCAGTCCGACGAGTTCAAGCGTCAGATCGACGAGCATCTCGGGGCGACGATCAACCAGATCACTAACGGAAGCTTAAACCGCTTTGTTGTCGCCCTACCGAGTCCGGCTGAGCAAAAAGAAATAGCTTCTCGGCTCAATGATGTCGACACAGAGATTGCATTCCTCCGCAAACGGCTCGACAAGGCGCAAGTCGTCAAGCAGGGCATGATGCAAGAACTGCTCACGGGCCGAACCCGGCTCCCAGTCACGGAGCCAGCCCTATGAGCGACGTTGGCCAGATCGAGCGCAAAGCACAAGACCGAGTCATCAGGCACTTCCAGGATGCGCTCGGGTTTGAGTACCTGGGCAAATGGGACACGCGGGAGAACAATTCGAACGTCGAAGTCGACCTGCTCGTCCAGAACCTTCGTGCTCGCGGTTACGGCGACAATCTGATCAACAGAGCCGTCGACCAGTTCAAGAAAGAAGCCTCACTCGGCGGCGGACGTGACCTGTACGAGGCGAACCGCGATGTCTACAACCTGTTGCGCTACGGCGTGAAAGTGAAGCCGGGAGTCGGTGAGCAGATTGAGACAGTCTGGCTCATCGACTGGCACAACCCGCAGGCGAATCACTTCGTCGTCGTCGAAGAAGTTACTGTGCTCGGGCCGCACACCAAGCGTCCGGACGTAGTGCTCTACGTCAACGGCATCGCGATCGCGGTCCTTGAGCTTAAGCGATCCAAGGTCGCCGTGTCAGAAGGCATCCGCCAGACCATCGGGAACCAAAAGCCTGAGTTCATCCGTCAGTTCTTCACCACGGTCCAGTTCGTCATGGCCGGCAACGATGTTGAAGGCCTTCGCTACGCCGTCATCGATACGCCCGAGAAGTACTGGCTCGAGTGGCGCGAACCATCGGACATTGAGGATCCACTCGACCGGGCCCTGAGTCAGATGTGCTCGAAGGAGCGCATCCTCGAATTGATTCACGACTACATGGTCTATGACGCGGGCATTAAGAAGGCCTGTCGTCACAACCAGTACTTCGGCGTCAAGGCAGCCCAAGCACGCATCGCCAAGCGCGAAGGCGGCATCATTTGGCACACACAAGGCTCGGGTAAGTCGCTGACGATGGTTTGGCTAGCCAAGTGGCTTCGGCAGCACCAGGCCGATGCGCGGGTCCTGCTGATCACCGACCGTACAGAACTTGACGACCAAATCGAGAAGGTCTTCAACGGTGTCAACGAGACCATCTATCGCACGAGCAGCGGCGCCGACATGCTCGACACCCTCAACAAGTCATCCGAGTGGCTCATCTGCTCTCTCGTGCACAAGTTCGGTGGATCGGATGGCGAATCAGCACGCGGGAAGACCGAAGGCGACTTCATCAAGGACCTCAACGCCAAGATTCCCCCGAACTTCAGCGCAAAGGGCAACATCTTTGTCTTCGTCGATGAGGCGCACCGCACTCAATCCGGCAAGATGCACGACGCCATGAAACAGTTGCTTCCAGGAGCCATGTTCATCGGCTTCACTGGCACGCCGCTCCTGAAGGCCGACAAGGCCACGAGTATCGAAACGTTCGGCAGCTTCATCCATACCTACAAGTTCGATGAAGCCGTGGAAGACGGCGTGGTGCTGGACCTGCGCTACGAAGCCCGCAACATCGACCAGAACCTGACCTCGCCCGCGCAAGTGGACAAGTGGTTCGACGTCAAGACCAAGGGCATGACCGATCTTTCGAAGGCCGAGCTCAAGAAGCGTTGGGGCACGATGCAGAAAGTCGTCAGTTCCGAGCCCCGCGCTAAACAGATCGTTAATGACATCCTACTCGACATGGAGACCAAGCCACGCCTCATGGACGGCCGCGGCAATGCCATGCTGGTCGGCGCCAGCATCTACCAAGCGTGCAAGTTCTACGAACTGTTCAGCCAGGCTGGATTCAAGGGCAAATGCGCAATCGTCACGAGCTACGAACCGCAAGCCGGCGACATCTCCAAGGAAGACTCCGGACACGGCGCTACTGAAAAACTGCGTCAGTACGACATCTATCGACAGATGCTGGCAGATCACTTCAACGAGCCCGCCGACGCCGCGATGAACAAGGTCGAGCAGTTCGAGAAAGAGGTTAAAGAGCGCTTCGTCAAGAACCCGGGCCAGATGCGCCTGCTCATCGTCGTGGACAAGCTCCTCACTGGCTTCGACGCGCCGGCCGCCACATACCTCTACATCGACAAGAAGATGCGCAACCACGGCCTCTTCCAAGCCATCTGCCGAGTCAACCGCCTCGACGGTGACGACAAGGACTACGGCTACATCGTCGACTACCAGGACCTCTTCAACTCTCTCGAAGACGCCATTACGGATTACACCAGCGGCGCGCTCGACGGCTATGAGAAGCAGGACATCGAAGGCCTGCTATCGGACCGCATCGACAAGGCCCGCGAAGACCTCGACGAGGCGCTGGAGACGGTCCGTGCGATCTGTGAACCCGTCGTGCCGCCGAAGGGCACGCTGCAGTACCAGCAGTACTTCTGCGCCAAGGACCAAGGCAACGCCGAGCAGCTCAAGGCCAACGAGCCGAAGCGTGTCGATCTCTACAAGGCAGTTGCCGCCGTCGTGCGAGCGTTCGGCTCTATCGCCAACGAAATGGCGGTCGCCGGCTACACGTCAGACGAGGCTAATGAGATCAGGAAGGAGATCGCGCACTACGCCAACGTACGCGACGAGGTGAAGCTCGGCGCCGGTGAAGACATCGACTTCAAGCAGTACGAGGCTGGCATGCGCTTCCTGCTCGATACCTACATCCAGGCCAGCGCTTCTGAAACGGTGTCGAACTTCGAGGACACCAGCCTGATTCAGCTAATCGTCCAGATGGGCCCGGCCGCGATCGACAAGTTGCCCGAGGGGATCAAGAGGGACCCCGAGGCTGTCGCCGAGACCATCACCAACAACATGCGCAAGGTCATCATCGACGAGCGAGCGATGAACCCGAAGTACTACGACAAGATGTCCGAGTTGCTCGACGCGTTGATCGAACAGCGCCGACAGGGCGCCCTCGACTACCAAACCTACTTGGCACAGCTGCTCGAGCAAGCAAGGAAACTTGGCGCCAAGGAATCCGACACGAAGTATCCGGATTGGGCGGACACCGGAGCCCGGAGAGCTCTCTTCGACTTCTTCTCCCCGCAGCACGCGGTGGCTATCGAGGTGGACACCATCGTGCGGCAAACGAAGCCCGACTCATGGATCGGCAGCCCTCTGAAGGAGAAGAAGGTCAAGCGGGCGATTGCCAAGGCTCTGCCAGATGACTTCGACCGACTCGATGAACTCTTTGAACTGGTGAAGGCTCGTCATGAGTACCGCTAGTGCCTACCTGACCGTTCGCGGCATCGATATCGACGTCATCTACAAGGACATCAAGAACCTGCACATCGGCGTCTACCCGCCCATGGGCCGCGTCCGCGTGGCGGCACCCGAACGACTCGACGATGAGCGCGTGCGCTTGGCTGTGATCCAACGCCTGCCCTGGATCAAGAAGCAGCGCGAACAGATGCGCACAGCCCAGCGCCAGACGGAGCGCGAGATGATCACGGGGGAGTCTCACTACGTCTGGGGAGTCCGCCACCGGCTCAAGGTCATAGAACGGCCAGGGCGAGCCCATTTCGAAGTCGATGGCGAGCGTCTGCTGCTGTACGTCCCCGTGGCCACTTCGACAGAGCGCCGTCGCGAACTTCTCGATCACTGGCACCGTGAGCAACTGCGCTCAGCAATCCCTGACCTGATCGCCCGCTGGGAACCGATCCTAGATGTGTCGGTGGCGCGGTGGAGTATTCGTCGCATGAAGACCAAGTGGGGATCGTGCAACCGCGAGACCGGTCATATCTGGTTCAACGTGGAGCTGGCGAAGAAGCACCCGGAGTGCCTCGAATACATCCTCGTCCATGAGATGACGCACTTGCTGGAACGCAACCACGGTCAACGTTTCACCAAGCTCATGGACAAGTTCCTGCCGAGCTGGAAAAGCCGCCGCGATCAATTGAACGAGGCTCCGTTGGGCCATGAAGAATGGTCGCACGGAGAGTAAGGGTGAAGGTGGGTTGACTTGCGGGCCTCTAAGCTCCTGGCCGACCTCCAAAACATCATTCCCGATTACTGGCGAATGTGTCATAGTTAGAAGCAGCAAAGATTGAGGATACTCAATGGGGGATCAACAAGTAATGCCTGAGGCCGAACTATCTGTATATCCACTGTGGTCGGATGAACCGTCTGCAACGGACTTATTATCATTTGATGCAATTGCCTCGGCGCTCGTTGATGCCGTCTTCGACGATGACCTCGATCCAATCGCGTTAGGTCTATCTGGATCATGGGGGAGCGGGAAGACCACAGTTCTGGAGTTGGTCAAGGCTCAGATCAACTCGCGCTCCGAGCAGGTGGGCGAGAAGGTGCTGGTTATACCCGTTGATCCATGGCGGTTCGATCCATCGGTTGGCCCGAAAGAGAGCCTCATCTCCGCGGTCCTCGACACGCTCCAGGATGAACTCAAGGGGCAAGAGGACAACTCTGACAAGGCCAAGAACCTCCTGAAGAGTCTGGTCAAGCGCGTCAACTGGGCCAAGGCACTCAAGATGGCCGCAATGACAGGCATGACCCTGCAACTCCCGAAGCCCGAGGACCTGCTCGACCTCGTCAAAGAGGGTGCGCCTGACGAGACAGGCGGGGAGCGAGGTCTTGGCGAGTTCCGCGAGGACTTCGCAAAGCTTCTGGGCTCAGATGCCCTGTTGCATGTCACCCGAGTGGTCGTCCTTGTAGATGACCTTGACCGGTGCCTGCCGGAGACTGTCGTCGAGACCCTGGAAGCCGTGCGACTGTTCCTCTCCGCGAAGGGGATGTCGTTCGTCATAGCCGCAGACGAGGATCGGGTTGCCGACGCGATCCAAGCGCGCCTGGGCACCCCAGCGGTGAGCCCAGACGCTGAGAGCGAAAGTGTCGCGAAGCTCTATCTGCACAAGATCGTTCAGACGACAATTCCGATTCCGGCTCTCAGCAGGTTCGACACGCACGCCTACCTACTCCTTCTCCTCAGCCAGTCCGCTATGTCTGCCGATGACTATGCACAACTAGTCGAGCAGTGCTCGGATTTGCGGAGGTCGTCTGGAGATATCGACGAACTCAAGCTGCCTCAGGGCGTCGACCTAAGTGAGCATCTCGCGACCGCGGCCCGCCTGACGCCGATCCTCTACGAAAAGTTCAAGGGCAACCCGCGTCGGATCAAGCGCTTCTTGAACGACCTCAATGTGAGGCAGACAATCGCTCACCGTCGGGGCATCAGCCTGCCGCCGGACGCTATTGCGAAGCTGATGGTGCTCGAGCGGTTGCTGCCTGAAGACTTCGATCGAGTGCTTGGTTGGCTGGCCAAGAACGAGTTGCGAGATCGGCTGGAACAGCTCGACGCCGTTGCGAACCGCCCTGATGAACCGGCAGAAGAGTCCGACGAGCAGAAGCCGAAGCGTGGAAGTAGAAGCAAGCCGGCGGCTGCGGTCAAGCTGGCGGAAGCAGGCGGCGCGCCCGACGCCGAAATCACCGATACGCTGATCCGCTGGGCCAAGCTGCCGCCTTCTCTCGACGCGGCGAAGGTCTCCGGCTACCTGTACCTCGCGGCATCCTTTGCCCGAGTGCAGGTGCTTGATACAGGTCTGCCGGAGAGGCTGCGGGACATCGCGGTTGGCCTAACTTCGAGTCTCCGTGTAGATCGTGCGTCGGTCACCGATGCTGACCTCAAAGCTCTTAGCGAAGTCGATGTGCGTGCGCTGATCACTTACCTGGGTCGTCGCACGACTGATCAGCCGACACTTCAGAAGTACACAGTTGCGGCCATGCTGCGTCTCGTAGACGTGCATCCAGGAGTGACCTCCCACGCGGTGGGCGTCCTGAAGTTGCTGCCCGCTCAAGACCTTGATCCGGTGACAGCGCTGAAGTTCAAGTCCTTGGACATGCAGACCTACTTGCCTGTTATGGAGATGTGGAAGAACGCGGCGACGTCACAAGAGTTTGGCCGCGCAGTCGATGTGGTTATCGACGGATGGGACGGGCAGCATGGGAACTAGTGGCTCGTTCGGTGGTAGCGGCGGAGCGGACGCGGGTGATCTGCGTGACTCCATCGCGGAGTGGCTGGACGACGCGGTGGCTGCCGCACCCGCGGATCCCGGCTCCACAGAAAGCCACGACGACGCTCGGCCGGCTGACGATAGGCCACCAACGCCTAGAGTCCTGCCGAAAGCGATCGACTTAGGCCCGACCATCAGGATCCTCTCGCGGTCCGGCGGACGCAGCGATGGCCCTGGCGGAGGCGGCAGCAGTCGGTCCAGTGGTGGGCCGACTCGGTCTGTGTCGCGAATGTCCGCGGCTGCCAGTCGTGCTGGCAGCCTGGCCTCGGCCTACGCGACCGGTGATCGGGAGCGCCTTGCCGAGGCAGGGCTCAACTACGATGAACTGCTCGCGCTCGGTGATCCGGTGCGGGTTGGTATCCGCATCGTCGAGGCGTCCTTTGAGACGCAGCCCGACAGCACGATTGACGACGGTGAGGCTCGTGACATCGCGGCTGAGGTCGTGGCCTGGATCCTTGAGTCACCGCCCAACGCTGTGCCGTCGCCTGATGACATCGTGCGCAAGTCCATAGAGCTGATGATCGCTGAGATCACCTTGACGGAGGTGGCGGAGAAGATCCGCACCGATGGGGCGACGGCTGACGATCGACGTAGTGCCGAGACGATGATTCGAGACGCCGCAGAGGAGGTTGCCTCCCAGGTCCAACTGACCGCAACCGGAGCAACCGACGCGGAGATCGCAAAGGCAATTCAGGATGGCATCGATCAGCTCGGTCGCATCTTCGGGAGCCGATCATGAGGCGTCATCTCTTGTCACTGTCTGCGGAGGGTGCCAAGACCGCTGAGGGCTACGACGAGGTCTTTCTCTGGTCCGATGGCAAGGACTCCTCGTTCAAGTCGGTCGGTCCCAAGCTCAAGGAACTTGGCTCTGTACCGCCACTCAACGCCGACATGGTGCGGATCGCCCTGGCCGTCTTCGCGTCCGATCGCTCTGTCCCTCGCAAGGGTCAGGGATCGAACTGGAACAGCCGCAGCTTTCAGGTAACAGTGCCAGTGTCCAATTCGGACGTCTGGAGCGAGCGAACCGACCAGCTATCGAACCTGGTCAATTTCTTGACCGGCGATAAGTGGACTTTTGAGTTCGTTGGTGATGCGTCCCTGGACGCCGCAGTGCCGGCGAACGATGCCGGCAACCATCGGGTCGTGCTGCTCAGCGGTGGAGCTGATTCGGCGACCGGTGCGTTGGTATCACGGCAAGGGCTCGGGAAGGGTGAGCAGCACACGCTCGTCTCACACTTCAGTGCCACCTCGATCTCGCCGTACCAGAAGGACATTGCCGCACGCATCGACAAGCTGATGCCGAACGGGACGCAGGCCCACATCCAGGTGCAACTGAACCGCGGGAAGTTCAAGCTGGACGGCAGCGAATTCAAGAACGAGTCGTCGAGCCGTTCGAGGTCCCTGTTGTTCCTGTCGCTTGGGCTGGCGGTTGCCGCACAAGGCAAGGTGCCGCTGTGGATCCCTGAGAATGGTTTTGCCTCCCTTAACCCACCTCTCGGGCCTGAGCGTCGCGGCAGTCTCACCACACACACCACACATCCAAAATTCTTATACGAACTGTCGGCGCTCCTGACCGATGTTGGCGCTCATGGTGGAATTATCAACCCATTCCTTCATAAGACCAAGGGTGAAATGTTCCAGCAGGTGGCGTCGATCCTTGGCGCTGATGCGGCATCGGACTACTTGAGTGCTACCAACTCTTGCGCCCACACACATGCGCGATTCGCAAGCGCGCCGCAGGGAAGCTCATGCGGCGAGTGTTTCGGCTGCATCGTGAGGCGAGCGTCATTCGTTGCAGCCGGCATCGAAGATAGGACGACCTATCTCAGCGAGGATCCATCGAACGCCTACGATGCGTTCGTCAAGACAACTTCCAGTCGAGTGGCGATTCAGGACTTCGCAATGGCGGGTGTAGTTGGCTCGCAAGTGATGGCTATGAACCTCCCTCCCGACTACGACGCGGTCGAGGCGCTTGATCTTTGCGCTCGTGCCGTCGCCGAACTGAGAGAGTTCTTTGCATGAGTCGTGCTCTCCCGCCGCTTGATCTCCATGCGCACCTCGAAACTGATCTCTCAGCGCGCGACCTCGAGGGTCTCGGCGCAGTCGTGTTTGCAGCCACACGATCGCTGGCGGAGTTCGATCAGACTCTGACAAGGAAGGACTTGGTTACGGTCTGGGGCGTCGGATGCCATCCCGGGCTGCGGGTCGCCCAGGAGGCGTTCGATTCCGAGGCGTTTGCTGCGGCGATGCGGGTTACGCCGTTTGTCAGCGAGATTGGTCTGGACGGACGGTCCGCAGTGCCGGCAGCTCTGCAGACCGCAACCTTCACATCGATCCTCCGTCTGGCAACTGCAACCCCTCGTCTGCTGTCTGTGCACAGCTACGGTGCGACAAGTGCTGTAGTCGATCTGCTTGAATCACATGACTTTAAGGGCGCAATCCTGCACTGGTGGCTGGGGACTGCTGATGAGACACAACGCGCCATAGATCTTGGGTGCTACTTTTCGGTCAACCATTCGATGGCTAGGAAGGCGGGCCTGATAAGCAGCCTGCCTGTGGATCGGTTGTTGTTTGAAACTGACCATCCGTCGGGTGATCGGTCGTCGCCGCAACCGAGGCGACCGGGCACGGTGCAACCCGTGGAGCAGTTGCTTGCAGCGCAACGGAACATGAGCATGATGGCAATCCGCGAGCAAGCATGGCGCAACTTCGGTAGGCTCGTGGAGCAACTGGGCGTGGCGGCGATGATGACAACACCGATTCAGAAGATGATCGAAGCAGCTCGTTAGGCGCGTTCCTCATTGCATTCTCGCGATGTGATCGTAGTCGAAGGGTTTAAGCTAGGCGCTATTTGGAATGTGCGCTAATATAATATTATGATTGCTACACCAAAACCACGAACCGGAGGACCCAAACTAAACATAAAGCTGCTGATAGCGGGAGGCGTCTTGTTCTTTATCTGGCCCGTCATTATCGCGCTGTCATCTGGCCACTTGTTCTACTGCGGCTTAGCGAGCGCTGCTGGTTGTACGGATGCCGGAAATTGGCAAGATTCTTTGGCTCTCGGGCCAACTGTTATTGGTGCTTTCATCCTCTCCCTCGCGTTCTTCTACAATGCGAATGTCGATAGAGCCTTGAAGGTTGGCGGTGTTATCGCAGCGACCGCAGCTCTATCTTTCCTCGGGTACTGGCTTACATTCGTCTTGTTTTGGGCCGAGATGTGGCTCCGCAACACCCTGGTGTACTGATAGATCGACAACTTGATAATTCCAGACATGAAGTAGCCCCCAGCTCCGTCTCGCCTTTCGGCAAGGAGGAACTGAGGGCATTTGGCTCTTCAGTCAAGCTCAGCTGGAAGCGTTAATCGTCCCGCCTACAATTGTTGCGTAGGCGTTCTGTCCGAGCTGGTTCGGATGGAAGATATACCTCCGATCGGGGTTGATTTGATCGACGTTCTGGAAGAAGGACGTGGTGCTGACACCACAAATCTCATGTCCCACGAACGGCGAGGTCGCCGGGTCGTTCATGAAAACGAAGCGAAGGCGGGTGTTATCCGTGCTCAAGGCGCGGAGCTCGAAGATCTTCTGACTGATCTTCTCGTTCAACTTCTGCACGATGTCTCGTGCCGCCCGGGCGTCGCCCCACTTGGTGACTCCGTCCTGCATGTAGACGCAGCGGATGTCGTCGGGAGCGGAGACGGACTTGTCCGCGATGACCTGTGGGTACCCAACCACGTAGATCTTGGCGTTCGGGGCGTACTGAAGGAGCTTCTTGTAAGTTGTCTCCAGCTTGCCCGGGATCTCGTTGGTGATCTTGTTGAGCGCCGTGTTGTACGCAGCGCTCCCGACGTCGCATGTGCTGATGACGCACTGCGTGGCGAAGTCGGAGAAGCCCATGTCGTTTCCACCGATGCTGATGGTCACCAGCTGGATGGTGGGGTCGGGGTATCGGTCGATCTGGATGCCCTCGTTTGCCTGAGGAACATCCCACACGTTGTCAGTCACTGCCCCCGAGCAAGCTCGGAAGCCGCCAGAGCCGATCGCGGGGATCTTGGCACTAGTTCCGGCGATTTGCCGGGCATAGGGGGTGGTGCTTCGGTGACACGTGTTGACTCCGGTGGTGTCCGTCCCGCTCTCGAAGGGCGGGACGCCTTCACCAGAGGAAAACGAGTCACCAAGTGCCACGTAGGGTGAAGCCGGCCGCGGGGATGGGTTGGTCACCGCACCTCGCGGGTAGTCCATCCCCAACCCCTGCACCTTGACGGCGCGAAGGGTCAGGTCATAGCCGTAGCAGTTGGAGTCACCACACTTCCGTGTGTTCAGGTACAGAGTGTTGGGACTGATCGGGAAAGTCCCCGACTGGTCTTCTACTCTGTAGCCGTACACCTGCCCCTGCGTCTTGTCGATGTTGCCCCGGATTTCGGCCGAGTACACGACGTTCAGACTCGGGAGTCCCATGACAGCGATTTCGTTTGCTTCTGACTGCCAGGGTGACGACGTGAGCTGGATCATTTTGGCGCGCACGATGGCAAGCTTGCCCGTCGTGTCAGTCGCCACAGAGTAGTTGCCGTAGGCATTACCGCTGGCATCAACATTCGGCAGGGTAGTCGAGTTGACCACCTGTCCGTTGACGTTCAGGATGACGAGGCGGTACACCCATTCCAGGGGTATCACCTCGACACCTCCCTGTGACTTCCGCTCCCTGACCATGGCTGCCACACCCCCACCCGCCGTTGGGTAGAGGTTGTAGATCCCAAGGCCATTGATGCCCGGCGTCGACACGGTCGTTGACCAGCTGACTGAGGCCGTCGCGGGATTGTAGGCAGTGACCTGGTAGCTGTTCGGGCTACCCGAAATCACCTTCGTGGCGAAGACGACGCCATCGGCGTTGATCTTGGCCTGTCCCTGGATGTATCCGACGCTCGTCGGAAGATCACCGAGCATCTTGCCGCCGTAGCTGACGTACTTCAGTTTGGTGCCGTAACTCCACTCAACGGCAATGCCGTCCTTGTAGGCGAAGAGCAAGTTGCCTTGTGAGCAACTTGATCCCACCACGACATCGAGCACCTTGGTGGGTGTCGTCTGCCCTGACGCAAGGTTAGGAGCGATCCCAATCAAGTGTTGCTGACTGTCCACGAAGTAGATGTTCCCATCCGCTCCGACGGTCGGCTCACCTTTGGAGCACCCAGTGCTGTAGGTCCACTTGACGACGTTGCCGTTGTAGGCGAATAGGGTTGAGCCCCCGTCCACCTTTCCGTACAGATCTCCGACCTTGTCGACGACCGGCCGCATGATGCAGTTCTTCCACGTTCCGTCGACCGGAACAGTTCGGTCCAGCTGACGCGTGATGGCGCCCGTCGGACCGTACGTAATCAGGTTCTGGTCGGGATTGCCGATGTTCCTGCATCCGACCGTGACATCACCTTGAGGACTGGTCGTCGTCTGGTGATATGTGTAGGCGCTGGAGGCAGTGGCCGGCCACTGCAGTTCCGGCATGGTCTCCGCTGCTACGGCCGTCCCCGAAGAGACGAACGTGACGAGCGACGCCAGGATGCCCGCCAAAGCGAGTATGCCTGTCGTTCGTCGTGTTTTAGACATGCGTGTTCCACCAACTTTCATTTTGCCGAGTTGTGAATGAGCGAGAACGAAATAGGGGCAAAGCAATTGAGCGTCGCCTCATCCATGTCGCTTCTCATTGAATAGCTTGAAGAGCCTTATTGCTTATAACACAATTGAACCGATCTGCAAAACATGAGCGCAATGCAAAGCACCCCTGATTCAACGTGAATCAGGGGTGAGGTAACGATGTGGCAAATAGGGCCGCTCAACGAGCGGGAGGTGCTACCTGCTCCTATGATGGCCGTCTATAACTATCCCGCATCCGCACTCCCACACGTCTCAACACCTTGTAGATCGTTGAGTGCTCGCGATCTAGTTGCTGACCGACTAATCGAGTATAGGCCGTGTTCGGATTCCAGTCATCGTGCGGTTACGAAGCTTTCCTGATCTCGGATACCGGAATTTGACGCACGATTTCTAGACTGTCTACGTCGATCAAGCGACCGCACTGGAAGCACGCATAAAGGTTGGTTGTCCACTCGTCCGGCGTGGGTTCCACTTCTTCGTTCTGATCATTAATTGGATAGAAGCCGTAGGCGGTCGCTTCGTTTCCGCATAAACACTCCCAGCCGCCGTAGCTGTTCTCTGTTATCTTGCTCGGTGCTTGTGTTGATTCAACTGCTTTCATATGTATTCATTTTAACATTTCTTGAGTCAGTGTAAAGCGGTGCCGAAATGGCGATCACCGCACTGATCGGGCACTTGATAGGCGGAGCGGTCTAGCTGCTGAGGGTTGGCTTCGCGCTCGGTCCTAGGCTTCGCCTCGGTTCGTAGACTCACGATCGTCCGTGCGTATCTCGCAGCCTCATGCCTGCCCGCTTGAGGGACTTGTAGATCGTCGAGTGGTCACGGCCTAGCCTCTTGCCAACCTCCACGAGAGAGCATCCGTCGTTGTAGAGCATCGTTGCTCGCCTGAGTTCAGACTCCGTCATCCGCGGATAGCGGACCTTGATGCCAGCTTCTCGGAGAACCTTGACGACGCTCTTCTTGCTCAGCGAGAAGAGCGAACCGATGGCTGCGGACGATGCTCCAGCCTCGTACTCGGCGACGATCCGGGCCACAGTCTCACTGCCAAGCCTGTCGTCGAGCTTGTGAACTCGTGGGACTGACGTGGCTTCGGTCACGGGTTTCTGAGGCGTTGTTTCAAGTGCGACGGACACTGCCAGATTTTGGAGCTTCTCCAGTAGTAGGGGCTGGTTCGAGTAACGGGACATAACCTCCACCGAGAGACATTGCAGACCAGGAGGCATCTTCGCCCCCTGGTCTGTTTTCGTTTGAGGGCCCCAGTGGGAGAGATTTGGGAGAACCGCTCGCCAACTTGGCTGCCAGGTTTGAGCCTCCCGCTGAGCCCTCTCGATGGTGTCGCAGAGGTGCGACACATCTCCGCCAACTGATGCGCGACAGGCTAGGCGTCTGGCGACCGACTGAGGGAGACGGCCAACGCGAGGCGCAGCCTATGTGCGGATGCTGGAGCGCGTCGTGAACCAGCCGGGCAGTGCCGCCTTGGTCATAGGCAGCGCCGCGACCTGTTCAGTGGGCTTCCAGCTCGAAGAACAGGAAGCAGATGAATGAGCGACCGTCCGGGTTGGGGAGCAGCTCGGCTGGAGTGTTGGCTGCGGGTGGTGGCTCAGTGACGGTCTTGATGCCGAACCTCGCGTCGATGAACGTGTTGATGACGTCCTGCAGGGGGCGGTGCCAGTAGGTCATCCATACGGTTCCTTCGCCGAAGTCGTAGTCCTCGGAGTACTGGGTGAGGGCGAAGTAGTCGGCGTCGGGGTACACGACCGCGTAGACCGTGGGATGGATGATCGAGACGATGAGCCGGCCGCCGGGTTTGAGTACACGCCGCAGCTCGGCCAGTGCCGAGGCCCAGTCCTTGACGTAGTGCAAGGACAGTGATGCGACGACGCTGTCGAACGCGTCGTCGGGATAGGGAAGGGGCGCACCAAGGTCGGCGACTTTCAGGTCAGCGTCCTCGCCGAGCCTTTCGCGGGCGAGTTCGATCATGGCGGGGCTCAGGTCGAAGCCGGACACCGACGCATCCTTGCCGCGCAGAGCTTCCATCAAAGGGCCTGAACCGCAGCCGGCGTCGAGAATCTCCAGGCCCGCGACGTCGCCGGCGAGACGAATCATCTCCGGACGCGCGTAGTAGGCGTTGAAGAGGTTGTTCTCGTTGCTGGCCGAGTATGCGGCGGCGAAGCCGTCGTAGTCAGCGACTGGGGCAGCGGACTTGCTCACCGAATCGGGCATGACAGGTTTCTACTACGCCGGGGGCGCATGTGCGCGCCAACCAAGCACTCGGTCCAGTTGGCGACGCACCCATCCGCCGCGATACGCGCTTCCGACTGTCGAGCTCACCTGGCGCACGAGTGCCGCACATCAGGCGACGGAGGACAGCCGCGGGACGACGAACGCCTGACAAGTTTCTCTACGTTTCAAGACGGGCCCCTCAGGGCCCGAAAGCGCGCCGCCACCACAGGGCGGGACGCCTCCGCTTCGCTGCGCTCCCGGCGCGTCCCTTGGCGCGCAGGTGCAGAACTCGAGCCATGAACGATCCGACACCCTGTCGGTGCTTCACTCGCCGGAATGGCCAGCTACCCGCCTAACGCCCGGTTGCCCAAGTTGCCGCGCCTTCCTGGGTTTCCGCATCGCCCCGATAGCAACCGTGGAGAATTGTGGTGCGGCACGTGTCATGGGCGCCTACGGCGTGCTCGCGATCGAGCATGCTCGACGCTTGAGCACGGACCGGACCACACCTAAGGTCGGCGGCTATCGGGGCGATGCGGGAGGACTGGCCTCGCCTGTCGGTCCGACTGGCCATGGCGCAGCATTCACCAAAGACTTCTGTGCCCGACGCCTGCGCGAAAGCCTCGTGAGTCGATTTCTGCGCCCACGTTCGACTCCATCAGATTGATGTCCGCGCGGAGCACGCGAAACCCTGTCCAGATCGGCAAGGGTCATATTTGTGGGTGCTCTCCACTCGGCCTCGTCCGACTCAACTCCGTGGGTCAACTGCATCAGCAGCACTTGCTGACGGCTTCTCATTCCGAGCCTGATCCCTACTTTCGATTCCTGCGACTCCAGTGCCTTGGCTCCATAACGAACTCCGAGCAAGGCAGCGCCAGCTGCAACCAACGGGGACACGAGCACAGCTTCGTCTCTCCTCGACGTGTCGATGGTCTGTCACTCAGGCCTTGGCAACAGAGCGTAATCGGTGCATAGTCGTCTGCTACGACTGAAATCAGACGTATGGCGCGTCCGCTGGGGTGGCTGATGCGCTTGGGGAGGGGGCGGTGTGGCAGCAAAGCGAGGAATTAATGCGCCGATCTATAAGATCGACGTGGATTCGGCAATGGAAGTCTTGGGTGAAGGCGGTCAAGTGGCCGATCTCCATGAGTTGATTGTTACTGAATACAATAAGAGCAAGGGTGGGCCCGAGACCTATAAAGCCCAGGGCTCTGCGCAGGTCGGTGGAGCCAAGTTTGACCTATATCTAAATGACACCGCTCGGCCGAATTTGAGCGCGTGGGTAAAATTCTTCAAAGGATCTGGCATCGAACTTGACGATATTTACAACCAGATGCAGCACCTGGTGTGCTTCGTGACTGTTGATGACGACCTCTATGCCTACACGTCGGGTCAGGCATTAGTAGTGTTTGAGCGCTTCATTGATATTTCATTTCCGATTGAAGTTGGCCGCCGCATTGCTAAGCCGGAAGTGACAGGTGTCCGGTCCAGTCAAATCACCGGTGACGCACTGGCCAGCAACATTCATTTCCGGGACCCTCGTCGAATCACCTACACCGAATCTCTCTCCAATGTATGGACAGCATTGAGTGGTCAGGTTCGGGATGAGGTCCTTGGTGAAAGCGCACTCGTCTCCGTGTTTGGGGAGAAGAGTAAGATTCGACTGGACGTAAGTGCCTCAGTAAGACTTGGGCCCCGGATTGAAAAGCCGGAGAAAATTCTTGAACTAATCAAGTGGCTTGCCGTGAAGGCAGAATCTCCGCTGCCGAACGATGACGGCTGGGGGGCGCTTGACGCTATCAAAATCCTTAATCCACGCAAAAAGAAAGATCTTATCGCCGCGCTTCGGCTGGCTCTGGCCCGAAGGATCTTTGTTGATCACGACTACGCGAACCTGGCTGTTTCGCATGTCGACGCGTCAACGTATGACAACGCCAGTGAGTACGTAGTCAGTCAAGGTAAGGAATCGATCTATGAAGGCGACAGTCCGCCTGGCTTGGAAGACATTGTAGGCGGTGTCCAGATCGATGAATCTGATCTGGTGAAGAGCCTTACTTCGGTGTCGATTCGCACTACCAATCTTGACTATGGGTCGTTTATTAACACATCCGGGACGCTATTGAGCCACCTTCAGGGTGAGTTGCGGCATGAGAGTAAGACCTACTTCTTGCTGTCTGGCAAGTGGTATGAGGTCGATGCCAGTTACATCGAACAGGTCACTAAAGATTTCCTGGTTGTCATGAAGGACCGTGACGTGGATTCTTCGGCCGTAGGGCTCCGAGAATGGAATGAGGCTGTTGCTGAAGGTGTCTACAATGAAACGGCCATTAATGGTCGTTTCTTCATCAATGGCGACAAGGTACTGACCGATAACGTCGAGCTTTTCGATGGGCTTGCCTCAGATGGCAAGACTACCTATGTCATCCATGTTAAACGTGACTTTGACGTGAAGGTCAGAGATGTGCGCTCGCAGGTTATAAATTCGGCGCAGCTGATCGAGAATGACCTGCGCATCGGGACCCGCGTCAAGCTGCGCGACCACTACAAGCGTCTCGTTGCAAGGGGACGGGCAACCCTCTCGGAAGAAGAGTTCTTGTCACTGTTTGAGCTGCCACGAACGTATATTTTAGCTTATGGGACCAAGGTTAAAGTTGACGAATCATCTCTAGACGCATTCAGATCTAGTGTAGCGCGGATGGAAATCGTGTCGCTCGACAATCAATTCCGCCAAATTGGTAGTGGAGAATCGCAAGCGAAGCTGCAAATTGCCTGGGTGAAGGTTGTAGAAGCAGCATAGGGCGGTCAGCGGTCAGCAGTCGCAGGACGGGGGAGCGTCTGGGGAGCGAGTGTCTAACTGAGTGACAGCGGGCCTACACCGGCGTGGACGATGCCGAACTTCTCCCGATGAGCCATACCGCGTCCAAAGCGGCAGGGTGTGAATGGCGTGGAAGCGGTCAGGGGTTCGAAATGCACGAAGCTCCACTGCAGTCAGAGGCCGGTTGTCCGTTCGGAGAACTGGCCTTTCGCATGAACCAGGTCACCGAGGAGTTGCGAGCACGTTGCTGATGGCGTGGCGCGCGGAGGTTGCGAGTGACGGGTTGGTGTCCTTGAGGTGGTGCAGGACGGTTAGGGCCTGCGAGAGGACGCGGCCGCGGCCGCGGAGCCAGGTGGGGGTGTCTAGGTTCAGGGTGGTGCGGAAGTCGGCGTGGACGGTGGCTTGGACGGTGGCGGGGAGGAGGTACCAGATGGGGAAGAGGTCGCAGGCTGGGTCGCCGAGGCCGGAGGTTTCGAAGTCTAGGACTGCGGTTAGGCGGCCTTCCGGGGAGATGAGTAAGTTGCTTGGGGTGAGGTCTGAGTGGACCCAGACTTCGCGGCCGTCGTAGGGGGCCGCGAGGGATTCCTCCCATGATGCAAGGGCTGCGCGGGTGTCGATCAGGTCGGCCAGGTCGTCGATTGCCTTCCGTGTCGGGGAGTCCAGTGAGGCCATCGGGGCTCGGGTGCGGCGTTCGCCTGGGTAGGCCGGTGGGCGGTCCGGGAGGTTGATTTGGCGGAAGGCGTCGATGAAGGTCGCGAGGTCCGTTGCCAGGCCGCGCGGATCGACCAGCGTGGTGGGGGAGGGGTGCGTGCCGGGGAGCCAGCGGTGGATGGACCACTCGCCGGGGTACGCCTCGGTGGGTGAGCCGATCGCCTCGACGGAAGGGATGGCCACGGGCAGGAACGGCGCTAGTGCTGCGAGTTTGGCCTGCTCTCGTTGGACTATGCCGGCGGTCGAGGGGCGGAGCGGTAGGCGTACGGACAGGTCTGGGCCGAGGCGGTAGATCGCGTTCACCAGTCCGCCGGAGTCGATCGGCTCCAGTGGCAACGCGGCCCATTGCGGGAACTGTGCGGCTACTAGTTCGCGGACGAGCGGGGTGTCGATGTCGGCCTGGTCGGCGTACACCTTGCGGGGACTCACAAGGCCATCGGATCGATCGGAGCCGTCTGCCGTCAACCGAGTATCTAGATCCCCACAGCGGCGCAATCACCCATGCCGGACGATGACTCGGGGCGCTGGGGCTCCGACGATGGGTTCCTGACGAGTGTCGCCCGGCGCGCGTGACGCGACTTTGGGAGTCGTGATCGGACAGGACATGACGGAGCGACGCGAGGTCTACGAAACGCTCGATCTGGCGTTGCGGATCGGCGAGGTGCTCCTGTCGTCGGGGGCCGGGGCGGCTGATGTCACGGTCGCCATGCTGGCGGTGACACGGGCCTGCGGGGTGAGTCACGTGACCGCGGACGTGACGTTCGTGAACCTGACCCTCCGCCACCAACCGACGCGTGACGAGCCCGCCGCGATCCAGGTACGCCGGGTGACCCGGCGCCCGGTCGACTATGCGCACCTGATCGAGGTCGACGAAACGCTGACCAGCCTCGTCGCCGGCGACATCACCAGGGCCGAGGCTCGTGATCAGGTCGCCCGGATCGTGTCCACCGGTCACCACCGACGCCGCTGGGCGGTGACCATCGGTTGGGGCGTGATGGGAACCGGAATCGCGCTCACCCTGGGCGGCGGCCCGGTCGTTTGTCTGCTCGCGTTCCTGGCGGCCTGTGCGATCGACGGGACACAGCTGCTCCTGCCACTGCATCGCATCCCGGCGTTCTACCAGCAGGCGGCGGGAGGCTTCGTCGCCACGCTCGTAGCGGTGATCGCCTCGGCAACAGAGCTCGAGGTGGACCCGTCCCGCGTCGTCACAGCGGGGATCGTCATGCTCCTGGCCGGCGTCGGCATCATGGGTGCCACCCAGGACGCCTTGACCGGCTTCCCGGTAACGGCCAGCGCCCGGTTGATCGATGCCGTACTGAACACGGCGGGCATCATCGCCGGGGTGGGTGCCGGGCTCACCGTCGGTGACCTGCTCGGCGTGGGCCTGACGACCTTCACACCTGGCGCGGCCGGTCCGGCGGAGGTCGGGGTCACGGTGTTCGGCGCCGCCCTGGCCGCTGCGGCTTTCGCGTTCGCGTCGTACTCCCCGCCGCGGTCCCTCATAGCGGTGGCCCTGGTTGCGGCGCTCGGGCAGGGGGTTCTGCTGGCTGTCGACAGGTCCGAGGTCGGCCGGACCTGGGGGTCGGCGGTCGCTGCCGTCACCATCGGCGCGGTCTGCTACCTCGTTGCCGGTCGCTTCCGGGTCCCGGCGCTCGGCGTCGTCGTCCCCGCGATCGTGCCGCTCCTACCGGGCCTCGACATCTACCGGGGCCTCGCCCTCTTCGCGGAAGGCAAGGACGGCGCCCTCGAGTTGGCCTCCGCGCTTGCCACCGCGCTCGCGCTCGCGTCCGGCGTGATCCTCGGTCAGTACCTCGCGCAGCCGGTCAAGCGTGAGGCACATCGATTGGAGACCCGGCTCGCCGGCCCACACATGGTCGGCCCGTTGCGACGCCGCGCCGGCAAGGACACCTAGCCCGGGCAAAGGTCGAGCGGGCAGGCCACCTAGCCAGGGCAGAGGTCGAACGGTCAGGCCACCTAGCCCGGGCAGCGGTCGAACGGTCAGGGCATCTGGCGGCGTACCCAGTGGTCGCTGACGATGACGCCGGCGGCGATCGCCAACGCCACGGTCGGGACCTGGAGGGCAAAGTCTGACAGGTTCTGCAGTCCGGTGACGATGTCCCCGCCGAGGAGGGCGGTGGCGCCGCGTACGCCGACCCCGCCCACGGTGAGGACGAAGAACCCGCCCAGCAAGAGGATGAGGCGCGGGGGTCGTTGCGGGTGGGCGCCTACAAGGTTGCCGCAGGCACCGAGTACGGTACCGGCCACGAGCGTGCCGAGGACCGCGCCGGCGAGACGGGTCACTCCCTGCTGGACGAGGAACGTGCCGATCACGCCGGGCACCAACCAGACGAGCGCTCCGGGTTCGGCGTTGAACGCGAGCACCAGGCCCACCGAGAACACCACCCATCCGGCCAGGACGACGATGAAGGAGAGCTCCGGCGGGGGCAGTGTCTCGGCCAGGGCGGATCCGTTGCCGGTGGCACCGGTTGCCGCGACGATGCCGATCACGATCAGGCCGAGTGTGAGGAACCCGGACACGAGGCGCACCGCGCCGGCGGTGAGGCGGCCACCCAGGAGTTCCTCGGCGGCCGCCGACAGAGTGTCGCCGGGGACCACGATGAACAGCGCCGGCAGGACCATGAGCGTGACGCCCGTGGTCTCGGCGAGGCCCGACATCACGGTGAGCGCGAGCGTGGTGACGATGAAGGCGCCGAAGAACGGGACCAGCCCTTCGAGGGGACGCCCGGCGGTGAGGACGACGAGCGCGCCCATGACCAACCCAAGGATGGCGGCCGCACCCGCCTCGCCCCAGGTCGCCACCACGCTCGGGGCGAACCCCGCCGCGAACAGGGCGACCCCGAGGATCCGCACCCACGCAGGCCAACGGGGCTTCGACTGTGCGATCGCGTCGAGACGACGGCACGCCTCGTCGGGGTCGATCGGCTGTCGTTGCACCTGGACGAGAAACCGCTTGATGGCGGCGACCTGGTCGAGCCGGAAAATGCCGGGCGCCGCCCTCACCACCGCTGCCCGCCCGACCTCCCTGGACGACCGCTCCGTAAGCAGGATCTGCTCGGGAAGGACCACCAGGTCGACATGCAGGCCGTACGCCGAGGCCGCCTTGGTGACCGAATCCTCCAGCGTCTCGACACCCTCGGCACTGGACTCCAGGGCGAGCCTGGCGACGCGGACCACGACGTCGAAGCGGGTCACGTCACGCCGACGTCTCAGCTGTTCAGGGAGGCGTAGTGCTGGAGGAACAGTGCCTCGGTCAGGGCCATGCCCTCGATCTCGGTCGGGTCCACGCTCTCGTTGGGGGCGTGGATGAGGGCCAAGGGCTCTTCGACCCCCATCAGGATGAGCTCGGCGTCGGGGTACGTCTCCTCGAACACGTTGCACAGGGGAATCGAGCCGCCCTGCCCGAGGCTCGCCATCGGCCGGCCGTACGCCTCCTGCATCGCCGTCGCCAACGCCCGGTACGCCGGGCCGTCGGTGGACGCCTCGAACGGAGCACCGGTCGCCTCGACCTCGACCGTGACATGCACGCCCCACGGAGCGGCAGCCTTCAGGTGCTCGATGAGGGCACGCTTGGCAACGTCGGGCGACAGGCCGGGCGGGATGCGCAGGTTCAGCCGTGCCGAGGTCTTCGGGACCACGGCGGCAGCCGAGCCGACCACCGGCGGGCAGTCGATGCCGAGGATGGTCACCGCCGGTCGGGCCCACAGCATGTCGGACACGCTGCCGTCCCCGAGCAGTGAGACTCCGTCGAGGACCCCGGCATCCGAGGTGAACTGCTCGGTCGGGTACGGCGCACCCGACCAGGTACGGGTGTTGTCCAGCCCGGTGATCGTGGTGTTCCCCTTCGCGTCGCGCAGTGAGGACAGCATCGCCACCAGGGCGGCGAGGGCATCGGGGGCGGGGCCGCCGAACATCCCGGAGTGGATCTCCGATGCCAGGGCCTCGACGGTGACGACGACGTTGACCATGCCGCGGAGACTCACGGTGGCCGCCGGACGGCCGACCGCGGCGTTGCCCGTATCGCAGACGAGAATCGCATCGGCGCGGAGGAGATCCGCGTGCTCAGGGACGAACGCCTCGAGGCCGCCGGTGCCCTGCTCCTCGGAACCCTCGACCACCAGCCTCAGGTCGACCGGGACTTCATCCCCGAGTGCCCGCAGAGCCGCCAGATGCATGACGATATTGCCCTTGCAGTCGGCGGCCCCGCGGCCGTACCAGCGTCCGTCGACCTCGGTCAGCTCGAACGGGGGCGTGCGCCAGGCGGCGTCGTCGAGCGGAGGCTGCACGTCGTAGTGGGCGTAGAGCAGCACGGTCGGAGCCGCCGTACCTGAGCTCTTCCTGGATCCGACGACCGCCATGCTGCCGTCCGCGGTCTCTTCGAGATGGGCGTCGGTGAAACCGATGTCGGCGAACTTCTCCAGCACCCATTGAGCAGTGCGCTCGCACTCGGCGGCGGGGTACTGGCGGGGGTCGGCCACCGATCGCAGTGCGACGAGCTCGGCGAGTTCGTCGCGCGCCACCGGCATCAGGTCCGCGATGCGCTGCCGCAGGTCCGCCATCTCAGTCGCCCACCACGTCGTCGGTCTTGAGATCCTCGACGAACTTCTGGAAGTCCTTCAGCTCGTTGGGACAGTAGATCTGGATGATCAGGAGCTGGCCCTTGAGCGCCCGGCTGTCGACGATGACCGGCCTGGCCCCCGGGCCGGCAGCGCCGTTGGCGAGTTGGGTGAACAGCACGGCCCGGCCCAGCGCGTTGTTCGGGTCCTCGCAGGTCGCGCCTCCGTCGCTGCCGAGCACACGCACGATCTGGTCCTTATCCGGCGTACGGGATCCGGTGGCCGCCAGTGCGGCGATCAGCTGGTCGGCCTTCTGGTCGGCCTCGTTGCTCTCCTTCCGGGAGTGGAAGGTGAGCAGCCCGATGATCAGCAGGACGGCGAGGATGACGCAGGCAGTGATGTAGATCCAGGACCGTTCGCGTCCGGACTGGGTCTCGACAGGTGTGCTCATTCCGGACTCACCCCCTGCGGCTCAGGCTGCTTCCAGGAAGGCTTGCGCAGCCGGTAGAACAGGAAGGGCACCAGCAGGCCGAGACCGAGGGCGCCGCCGCCGACGACCAAGAGGTACACGGCGGTGTTGCCGGACTCGAACTGCGACGGCGGGATGAACCCGACCAGCAAGGCCGCCAGCGAGGCGGCGAACCCGACGCCGCACAGCCCGACCAGCATCGGCGCCCGGTAGCCACGGGGGTGGTCCGGATCCTTGCGACGCAGTTGGACCGCGGCCACGAACATCAGCAGGTACATGATCAGATAGACCTGCGTGGTGATCACCGAGAAGATCCAGTACGCGCTCGACACATCGGGGATGAACGCGTACGCGAGGCCGATCAGGGTGGTGATCAGGCCTTGGACGACGAGGATGTTCTGCTGTACGCCGTTCTTGTTGAGTCGCTGCAGGAACGGCGGGAGGTAGCCCTCCTGGCGGGAGATCAGCAGCAGGCCCCTGGAGGGTCCGGCCAGCCAGGTCAGCATGCCGGCGAGGGACGCGGTGACCAGCATGATCCCGACGATCGGCGTCAGCCATTGCCAACCGAAGTTCGCGAAGACCGCGTCGAAGGCCTGCATGACGCCGGCCGTGAGCGAGAGCTCCTTGGCGGGCACGATCCAGCTGATCGCCAACGCGGGGAGGATGAAGATCGCGAGCACCAGCCCCATGGCCAGGAAGATCGCCTTCGGGAACTCCTTGGCCGGCTTCTTCAGGGACGACACGTGCACCGCGTTCATCTCCATGCCGGAGTAGGACAGGAAGTTGTTGACGATCAGCACGAGGCTCGAAAGCCCTGCCCAGGCAGGGAGAATGTTGTCCGACGTCATCGGTGCGGCCGACTGGTTGCCTTGGCCAAGGAAGACGATGCCGAGCGTCACCAGCACGACGCCCGGGATCAACGTCCCGATGATCAGACCGCCGCTGGCCAGGCCGGCGACGCCCTTGGTGCCGCGCGAGGAGACCCAGACGCCGGACCAGTACACGACGATGATGACCGCCGCGGTCCACGCCCCGCTGCTGGCCAGCTCGGGGTTGAACACATACGCGAGGGTGCTCGCGACGAACCCGAGGAGACTCGGGTAGTAGAAGATGGTCATCGCGAACTGGCACCAGACGGCCAGGAAGCCGGCCGGCTTCGAGATGCCTTGCGAGACCCAGTTGTAGATCCCGCCGTTCCAGCCCGATGCCAACTCCGCGGAAACGAGCGAGGTCGGCAGCAGGAACACGACGGCCGGGAGCAGGTACAAGAAGACGCAGGCGAGTCCGTAGACCGCCATCGTCGGCGCGGCCCTGAGGCTGGCCACCGAACTCGTCGTCATCATCGCCAGCGCGACCCATGAGATCCACTGGGTGTTGGTGCGTGTGCGTCCGGCGGCGACGGCTTCGGTGTGGTCGGCCGGTACTTCCGCTGCGCCCATCAGATTCCTCGAGGTAAAGCTCGTCCATCCATGAGAGAGCCTCCGCAGTAGGCCCCAGAAAGTGGGCCACCGGTGACAGTCTGGAACCGGCCGGGCTGCCCGATCTTCATCCTCGGCGGATGAGCTGCCGCGTCGACCTCCGCCTGATGCGCCGGCTCTACTCGACGATGCGGAGGTCGCGCTCGGTGTTGTTGAGCCGACGACCGCCGTCCCCGGTGACGGTCACGATGTCCTCGATCCGGACCCCGAAATCCCCGGCCAGGTAGATGCCGGGCTCAACGGAGAAGCACATCCCGGGGACGAGTTGTTGCTCCTCACCCTCGATCATGTACGGCGGTTCGTGGGTCGTCGTACCGATGCCGTGGCCGGTGCGATGAATGAACCGCTCGCCGTAGCCCGCGTCCGTGATCACCTTGCGGGCCGCGCGATCGATCTCCTGACAGGCAACGCCCGGCCGGACCGCCTCGACGCCGGCCTGCTGGGCCAACCGGACGATCTCGTGCACCTCACGGACCTCGGCGGACGGCTCGCCGACACAGACCGTGCGGCTGGTGTCCGAGCCGTAGCCGTACATCAGTCCGCCGAAGTCGAGGACCACCACGTCGCCGACCTCGATGGTGCGGTCACCGGCCTCGTGGTGCGGATTGGCGCCGTTGGGGCCCGAGCCGACCACGGTGAAGTCGACCTGCTCGTGCCCGAACTCCCGCAGCAGCCGGGCCAGATCGGCCGCGACGTCGGTCTCCTTCCGACCGGCGAACCGGACTCCGACGATCTGCTCGTACGTCGCATCCGCGGCCGCGCCCGCCGCGTCCAGCCGGGCGAGCTCGTCGGCGTCCTTGACCGCCCGGAGCATCGGCAGGCTCTGCGTCAGCGATCGATAGGAAGATCCGGGCAGCGCCTCCTGCAGGCCGAGCAGGTGCATCGCCCAGGCCGAGTCCGCGATGCCCATCGTCGCGGTCGCGCGAAGGTAGCTGCCGGCCTTCGCGAACGGGTCGTCCCCGTCGGCCCAGTCCACGATCGTGAGGCTCGGCGCACCGACGGCCGCTTCGGCGTCCGGCCGCTCCAGGGTCGGCACCAGCAGCGTCGGGTCCTTGCCCGGGGCAAGGATGAGCATCGTCAGCCGCTCGGTGATGGCGGTGGGTTGGTATCCGGTGAGCCAGACCAGGTCAGGCCCGGGGGTGATGAGCAGCCCGTCCAGTCCCGCGCGCTCGGCGTCGCCCACGACGCGTCGCATGCGGTCCGAGTAGTCCTCGGTCGTGAAGGGTGCCGGTGGTGTCGGCTGGGTCGTGGTCATCGATTCCTCCCGGGACGTACGCCTTCAGCTTCGCTCGGGCGCGGCTCGGCCGGCGGTTGCCGAGGTTGGCAGGGTGTGGGTGTGGGCGGCCGCTGCCGAGGCGGCGTCGTACAACGTTCCGGTCGCCGCGCGGTGCCGGCCGATCACGAACGCCATCAGGACGCCGAGGAAGCTGAAGATCGCCATCATCCAGGAGGCCGCGGCCAGGCCCGAGGCGAGAGCATCACCCTTCGGCGCGCCGTCGGCGGTGTGGTTGCCGATCACCGTGCCGTAGATGGTGGCGGCCAGCGCGGTCGCCACCGCGGCGCCGACGTACCGGGCCATGTTGGAGACACCGGAGGCACCGCCGACCTGGTTCTCCGGCACCGATGCTGTCGCCGCCGACGACGCGGGACCGTTGGACAATCCCATGCCCACCGCGATGGCAACCAGCGGCAGCAGGAACGCGGCGTACTTCCATGAAGCGTCGACGAACCCCACGATGACGAACCCGATGGTCGTGAGGGCGAACCCGACGCCGATCGTCTGCCGTCCGCCGAACTTCTTGGCCAACCGGGGTACGAAGGGCGCCACGACGACGAGTCCGATGGTCGCGGGCAACGTCGCCAGACCGGCCTGGAGCGAGCTGAAGTCGAGGGTGGAGGGATCCTGGAAATAGAGGCTGAGCAGGTACATCAGCCCGTTGATCGTGCCCGCGCCGATCAGGATCGCGATGGTCGAGCCCACCAGGACTCGGTTGCGTAGCAGCGAGAGGTCCAGCAGCGGTACGGCGACCCGTCCCTCGACGGCGATGAACGCGTACCCCGCCGCGATCGAGATCGCGAAGCAACCCAAGGTGGCGAAGGAGATCCAGCCCCAGTCGCCGCTCTTGGTGACCCCGAGGATCAGCGGCGTCAGCGTCAGCGCGACGAGCACGGTGCCCGCGTAATCGATCGTTCTCGGTCGATCCGGATCCCTCGACTCGCTCACGGTCGCCGCGGTCAGCACCATGCAGAGCACCGCCACACCGGCGTCGATCCAGAACAGCCCCTGCCATCCGCTGAGCTCGACGAGCACGCCACCGACCAACGGACCAGCGGCCGCGCCGACCGCCGCGGCCGCGCCCCACAGCGACACCGCCCGCAGTTGCGCGGCATCCTTGTTGGCGACCGTGAGCAGGCTCAGGCCGCACGCGAGAATGGTCGCCCCGGCCGCGCCCTGGATGACGCGTCCGGCGATCACCAGCCCGCCGGACCTGGCGAGCGCGATCATCACGCACGACACCACGAACAACAGCAGGCCCAATTGGAACACCCGCTTGCGGCCGAAGACGTCACCCAGCGAGCCCGAGGTGACGATCACCGCGGCACCGACCAGCGAATAGCCGGTGACCGCCCACTGCAGCGTCTGGACCGACGTACCGGTGTCCTCCGAGATCGCGGGAAGGAGGATGCTGACCGCCGAGGTGTTCGCGTTCACCACGAGCGTCGAGATGCACGTGGCGGCGAGTACCCCACGCGCTCGGCTCCTGACCTGTACGGCGTCGCTCACGCGCTTCCTCCCGTCATCGGCCAGAGTCCGAACCAACGGTAGGGCGGCCACCCGGCAACAGCCCTCATCCGCTACGGACGAGCCTGAGGTTGTCGGATCCGGAACGTAGTGTTGGTTGAACAGGTGAAGGGTGGCCGATCTCGGGAGGCGATGTGAAGCTGCTTTTGACATCCGGAGGCGTCACGAACGAGAGCATCCGTGAGGCGCTGGTCGAGCTGCTGGGCAAGCCGATCTCCGAGGCCCGTGCGCTCTGCATCCCCACAGCGCAGTGGGGCCACCCGATGCTGGGACCTGCCTCGGTGCGAGGTGTCATCGCCGGCGAGCCCCCGTTCCACATGTTGACCAGCCTGGGCTGGGCGTCCTTGGGCGTGCTGGAACTGACCGCGCTGCCCAGCATCGGCGAGGAGCGGTGGGTGCCGTGGGTGCGAGAGGCCGACGTGCTCCTGGTGGACGGCGGCGACGCGACGTACCTCTATCACTGGATGCGGGAATCAGGGCTGGCGGACGTCATCTCGTCGCTACCCGAGACCGTCTGGGTGGGGCTCAGTGCCGGCAGCATGGTGATGACACCGCGAATCGGTGACGGCTTCGTGAAGTGGCCTTCTGCGCCGGACGACCGCACGCTCGGGGTCGTCGACTTCTCGATCTACCCGCACCTGGACCATGAGCTCATGCCGAGCAACACCATGGCCGACGCGGAGAAATGGGCCGCCGAGATCGCCGGTCCGGCGTACGCCATCGACGATCAGACCGCCATCAAGGTGACCGATGGCACCGTCGAGGTCATCTCCGAGGGGCACTGGAAGGCCTTCCCGGCCTAGTCGCCGATCGGCGGGTTGCGCGGTCAGATTCATCCCCGTGGGGTGACGTTCTTGCGTTTGTCCGGGGTGACGATGGGCTGCGGCAAGTACAGCGCAGCAAGCGTGCTCGGTTTGATTGACGGCAAGGAGTGGACCATGACCGCCTTTACGGTGTGGAAGTTCGACAGTCCGGGTGGAGCTGAGGGCGCTGCTTCGATCCTGAAGGGCTGTGAGGCAGACGGGCTGGTGAAGGTCCTCGACCACGCGGTCGTCTCGTGGCCCCAGGGTGACTCGCATCCGACCACCAAGCAGAGCCACGAGGAAACCTGGCGCGGAACCGGGTGGGGTGCGTTGTGGGGAGTCCTCCTGGGCGCCCTCTTCTTCGTGCCCGTGATCGGCGGCGTGGCCGGGGCCGCGATCGGCGCGATCAGCAAGGTCACACAGGACTCCGGGATCACCAAGGAGCAGCTGCACAAGATCCGTACCGAGGTCACCCCCGGAACCTCGGCCCTCTTCGCGGTCACCGAGAACGGCAACCTCGACCGGGTCGGCGAACGCTTCCACGGCATGCACAGCAAGCTCATCGACACGAACCTGACCGAAGGCGAACGGGAAATCCTGCTGGAGACCTTCGGCGGCAAATAGCACCTAGCCGCCCGCCGGCGGCCAGTGATGGTTGCGCCACTCTTTCCAGGTCGCGAATCCGCCGGGCGGGTTGTCGATAGGTTCGGTGCCGTCGAGTTCGCCTGGCGTCGGGATCTCGATGCTGGCTGCCCACTCGGCGAGTTCCTCGTCGGACATGGGCCAGGTCGTGTGGGGCGCTTCGGCCTGGCGTTGGTCGAGTCGTTTGCGCTGCTCGGCTGCGGGGAGTTCGAAGTACCGCAGCTCTACCGTTGCGCCGAGGTCTGCCGCGGCCTGCCGTAGAGCGGAGCGCTCGTCGCGGCTCCAGAGGCCGTAGTCGATCACGACGTTGTTGCCGAGCTCGAGAGCACGCAGCCCGATCTCGATCAGCCGTCCTTCGATCACCCGTTGGGCCGAGTCCGGGTTGTCGTGCCCGTAGAGAGCCTTCACCCATTCGTCCTTGGTCAGACGAAGTGCGCCGTGCTCGATCTCTATCCGCCGCGCGGCCGTGGTCTTCCCGGTACAAGGGAGTCCCACGGTCAAGAAGAGCGTTGGTTGTCTGGTCATCACCGCCCATCCAAGCAGCACGTGGAGCAGCATGTAGATATGGCGGCGAGGGATTTGGTGTTCGGGGTGGGCGACCGGGTGCGGACCTGGGGGCGGTTCGTGGCCAGGGCGGATGGTGACTGGTTGGACTTGGCGCGCGTGAGTTATGGGACCCCGAGAGCACCGGATTGGAAGTCACATCGGTCGGTTCGGTTGATCTGGGCGGATGCCGCCGGCTCGGCCGCGAACCCCGGGCTGGGCTACCTCTCGGTGGTTGGGATCTGGGGCGACGAGAGCATCGAGGTCGAGGAGTTGTCGGCGGAGATCCCGCCCCGGGAGACGCGGGCAGTCTGGCGGGAGCCACCGTGCCCGCCGCCGCCCGGTGGCTGGCGGCATGGCGTGGTCGAGCTGGATGCCGACGTCCACGACCGCGGACCGTCCGGACCGATCGTCCACATCACGATCTTCCGTCCCTCCGCAGATCAGGAGGTCCTGGTCGTCGCTGCCACCGACGTGGACGCGGTGATCCGGCAACTGTCGCCGAAACTGCCAGGACAGTTGTGCGTGGTGCCCAGCCGGTTCACCCGCGCCCAGATCGACGAGGTGTACGACGTACTGCACGCCCGTTGGCGAGACTGGCGCCTGGAAACCTTCGGCACCGGCTCGGACGACCAAGCTCAGCCGTACATCCCGGCGACGATGTTCCGGGTCACCGCTGACCTGGCTGAATGGGTCGACGCCTTGCCCGAGGGTCTGGTCCGTCTCGAGCCGACGCTGGTCCCGGCGTCAATGCCGTACATCAGGATTCGATGATCAGCCGCGCGATGAGACCGTCGCGGAGCGTGAAGCGGAAGTGCAGGTCCGCGACGCCGCCCGGGAAGTTGCCCTCGAGGCGATGCAGGACATCAAAGTGGTCCTGGTCGCCGCGATAGGCAGCGGTGACTTTGCTTGTATAGGTGTACTCGGTGGCTGCACGGGCCAGCCAGGTGCGGATCTCTGCCGGTCCGTGGTAGTCGCGGCCGTCGTCGGTCACCACGGCATCGGTGGTGTACTGCGCGATCGCGGTATCGAGGTCACGCGTCTGGTGCGCGGTCAGGTAGGTGGTGATCAGCTCGGGGAGTTCATCCGGCGTGATCTTGGTCGCTTGGGTCCAATCGAACTGTTCCATGCCGTCCAAGCTGGGCTCTCTCTCCGGGAGAGGGTCAAGTCGTGGACTCTCTCCCAGCGGGAGGGTGCACAGTGGGGGCATGCACGCTGGGCTGACCATCGGAGAGTTCGCGACCCTCACCCACCTGAGCGTGCGCACGCTGCGCCGCTACCACGAGTCCGGTCTGCTGGAGCCCGCGACCGTCGACGCCGCCACGGGCTACCGGTACTACGCTGCGGCGCAGATCCCGTCCGCACAGGTGATCCATCGGCTGCGGCAGCTCGACGTACCGCTCGCCGAGGTGAAGCAGATCCTGGCGACGGACGATCCGCTGCTGCGCGCCGACCTGGTCGCGGCACACCTGCGGCGGCTGGAGGACACACTCGACCGAACCCGCGCCGCCGTCGTGTCCCTGCGCACGCTGCTTCGCACCGACACCGATGAACTGCCGGTGCGCCTGCGCTCTGATCCGGCTCGCACGGTCGCCGCTATCCGCGGCACGGTTGGATTTGACGGCGTTCATCAGTGGTACGCCGCTGCCATGGCGGAGCTGGACGCCGCGTTCTCGCCCGACGAGCGGACCGGACCGCCCGGCGGCCGATACGCGAATGAGCTGTTCACCGAGGGGTCTGGCGAGCTGACCGTGTTCCATCCCGTCCGCGAACCGCGGGCGAGCGGGCGGATCGAGGTTGTCGAGCTCCCGGCGGTCGAGCTCGCCATCGCCGTACACGCCGGACCACACGACGACATCGACGTCACCTACGGCCGCCTGGGCAGCTGGGCAACCACCCACACGATGACCGTGGCCGGCCCAGTCCACGAAACCTACTTGGTCGGTCCCCGCGACACCGACGAGTCCGCCCAATGGCGCACCGAAATCGGCTGGCCAATCTTCCGCCTGACTCCCGGCTGATCGCTGGTCAGTCGCGTGCGGCGTTGCGGGGCATGAGGGCGACCAGGGTTATTCCCATCGCGCGAGCGAGGTGCCTTTCGGGCTGACGTGCAGTCCGTCCTGCAGGAGAGCGACAGTACAAAGAGCAGGCCGTTGCCGGCGGCGACATGTCGAGAGGGTTTACGAGACGTCTGGTCTGGTCATCAGGGGGTGTTGGAGGTGGAGGGTGAGGTTGGGGCCGGTTAGGGGGACCGTGTTCCAGGTTGTTGTGGCTGTGTTGGGGTTGATGGTGAGGCGTACTCGGTGGGGTGTGGTGATGACGTAGACGTCGGCGATGAAGGTGTTGGATTGCCAGGCGGCGGAGGCGATCACGGGGCGGCCTAGGGGTGCGGATTCTTGCCAGTGGTTGTGGCCGGCTTTGATCGTCAGGTTGCCGAGTTGTAGGAGCCAGCCGTCGGGGGTGGGAGTGACGGTGACGGGGGTGCCGGCGGGGAGGGCGGAGGAGGGGGAGGGGTCAAGGGTTGCCTTGATGGAATGGCCGGTTGTGCCTGCTACGGGTGGGAAGGACAGGTGGCGGAGGCGGTCGGCGAGGACGTCGTCGTACCCGGGGGTTGCTGGGGCGTCGTCGAGGAGGTGGTTCCAGAAGAGGCCGGGGAGGGCGTCGGTGGGGGCGACGGACGCGGTGAGGGCGATGACGAGGTCGTGGGACGGGACGACTACGCAGTACTGGCCGAAGGAGCCGTGGCCGTGGTAGCCGTGGCGGGAGATCCAGAACTGGTAGCCGTAGCCGGACTCGAAGTCGGGGTTCGGGAGCCAGTTGGGGAGGGGGAGGGTATCGATGTGGCGTTTGGTTGCCAGGCCTACCCATTCGCTCGGGACGAGTTGTTGGTCGCCCCAACGGCCTCTGCGGAGTAGCAGTTCGCCGAAGGCGGCGATGGCCTCGGTGGTGAGGTGTAGACCGTGGAATCCGAAGGCGGCGCCGCTCGCTACGCGGTCCCATTCGGCGTGATCGATGCCCATCGGCTTGAAGAGGCGCTCGTCGAGGAACTCGGGAAGCCCACAGCCGGTGACCCGTTCGATCATGCGCGCCAGGATGAACGTGGTCGCGTTGTCGTAGTCGTGCTGCGTCCCCTCGACCGCGACGAACGGCGCGCGCAGGAAGCCCTTCACCAGGTCGTTCGGCTCCAGCTCCCACGCTTCCTCGAGGCTGTCCTTGCCGTGTCCGGTCGTCATCGAGAGCAGGTGGTGAACGGTGATGCGGCGGCCCTGCTCCGAAATGTCGGCCGGAACGTGCTCGGGCAGTACGTCGACCACCCGGTCGTCCAGCGACAGCAGCCCATCGGCGATTACCAGACCGACGGCGATCGACGTGAACGACTTGGTCAGCGAATACAGCAGATGCGGGCGGTCGGCGGAGTACGGCGTCCACCAGCCTTCCGCGACGACGTGACCGCGGCGTACGACCATGATCGAGTGACATTCGATGGACCGCGCTTCGAGCTCGTCCAGCAGCGCGAGGATCGAACTGGACGACATGCCCGCGGCGGCCGGCGTCGCCCGCGGCAGGAGGAAGCGCTGGGAACCCATCCGGGCAGATTAACAAGGCGTACGGTCGTTCGATGGGGAGTTTCGAGGACGGGCTTTGGCCGCTGGTGGAGGGCTTCGTCGCGTCGCATGACGTGGCCGGCCTGGCGGTTGCGGTCGTGCGGGACGGCGAGGTTGTCTCGCGTGGGTTCGGCGTTCGGGACGTCGGCAGCGGTACGCCGGTGACGCCGGAGACGATGTTCCACCTGGCGTCGGTGTCGAAGCCGTTCGTCGCGACGGCGGTCGTCCGCAAGCTCGACCTGGACGCGCCGATCACCGAATGGGTGCCAGAGTTCACGCTGGCCGACGGCCGGGCCGGGGAGGTGACGGCGCGGCGCCTGCTGAGCCACACGAGCGGTCTGCCCGACGTGTCGGACTACGCCTGGCACGATCCTCAGCTCGGCGACGACGCCCTCAGCGAGTTCGCTCGCAGTCTGTCGGGTTGGCGGCTGCGGGACGATTCGGCGTTCTCCTACTCCAACGCCGGCTACGAGCTCCTCGGCCTGGCGTTGTCGAGGGCCATGGGCACGACGTTCGAGGACGCCGTACGGCGGGAAGTCCTCGCGCCGGCCGGGATGCGGAACAGTACCTTCCTCCGCGCCGACGTACCCGCGGAGCTGGCTGCGTCACCGCACGTGGGGATGCCGCTGGCAGTGCCCGGCGACGCCTATCCGTACACCAGGCGGCACGCACCCAGCTCGACCCTGCATTCCAACCTCGACGAGCTCTCCCGCTGGATCACGAACGCACCAGAACTCGAGCTGATGTCGCAGCCCGTGGTGCAAGTCGGTCGTCCGCCGTGGGAGGAGGCGATGGGACTCGGCTGGGCGCTCGGGACCTATCGCGGGCACAGGACTCTGAGCCACAGCGGACTCGATCCCGGCTTCGGGGCAAGGATCGTGCTGGTGCCGGACCGACGTACCGGCGTGGTCGTGCTGGCCAACTCCAACACCGTCCCCGCCTCGTCCATCACGAAGGCGGCGCTCGACATCGCCCTCGTCGGCGAGCCGGGCGAGGGCGTGACGGAGCTGCGTACGTCGCAACGCCCAATCGCCGGCCCCGTCGCCGAGACGCTCGCAACCGAAGGGCCGGACGCGGCGAAAGCGACGTACGCCCGGCTGACCGCCATCGAGCAACCCGGCTTCGACGACGGGTTCGAAGACGCCGTGTGGGGCGCGATCGAGCTACACCGGACAGACCTCGTCTGGCCCCTCCTCCACCTGTGGACCGACCTGCGCCCGGCCTCATCCGCCGCCTCGACGATGACCGCCTGGGCCCACGAACTGGACGGCGATCCCGACCTAGCCCGGACCGCCGCCCAACGCGCCCTCACCCTCGACCCCACGAACGACGAGGCCACCGAAATCATCAGCAGACTCAGCGCTTCTTGGTGAAGGTTAGATGGGTGGTGCCGGAGGAGGTGGTGATCGGCTCGATGTTGTAGGTGTCTTCGAGGGCCTCCAGGCCGTCCCAGAGGCGGACGCCGCGGCCGAGGACGATCGGGACCACCGCGACATGCATGTAGTCGACGAGGCCCTCGGCGAGGAAGTCGCGGACTACCGTGGCGCCGCCGCCGATGCGGATGTCGGCGTCGCCGATGACTTCACGTACCTGCGCAAGGGTCTCGGTGGGCGTCGCGTCGAGGAAGTGGAAGGTCGTGCCGCCCTCCATCTCGATCGACGGGCGGGGGCGGTGGGTCAACACGAACGTCGGTGTGTGGTACGGCGGATTCGGCCCCCACCAGCCCTTCCAGTCCGGGTCGTCCTGCCACCCGGGCGGGCCGAACTTGCCGGCGCCCATGATCTCGGCGCCGATACCGGGGTTGTGCTGCGCCGCGAACGCGTTGTCGGCGCCGAGCGTGCCGCCGGCCAACTGGTCCCCCGCGTGGAAGAACTGCGTACCGATCAACCACTCGTGCAGCCGCTCCCCGGCGTGCCCGAACGGCGTCTCGAGCGCCTGACCCTCACCGGTGCCGAACCCGTCGAGTGAGATCGAGAAGTTGTGAACCCTGACCTGTGACATGAGATAGCTCCTCAGTTAGGTGAGAAGCCGCGGTCCGGCCTCTCACCCCCCAGTCGGAGCCGACCGACAGACCTTGACACGCCCCGGATATCTCGTGCCGGTCACGCGCGACAGATGGTGATGTTGCCGCCGTGGGTGCGGGCTCGGACGTTGATGGTGCGGTCGGTTGGCTCGTCGGCGTCGAGTTCGTTGAAGACGCGGCCGATCGAGGTGTGAGCGTCCAGTTGGGCGGCGACACCGACCGGTACGCCGATCGCAAGCGAGCCTGTAGCCGTGTACAAATCGGCCGCTCCGGTGCCCAGTTGGCCGACCCGGATGTCGCCGCTTGCCGTACGGGCGTTGACCGCCGCCCGCGCCACGTCGACGCTGATGTTGCCGGTGGCCGACTTGGCGCGCAGGTCGCCCGCAACCGTGCTGACCTGGATGTCGCCGTTCGCGGTCTTCAGCTGGCAGGCGCCGACCTCGCCGTCGACGACGTAGTTGCCCTTGGCGGTGTAGCCCTGGATGTCGGACCCGGTCGGGAGCTCGATCAGGACGGTCACCTCGCCGTACTTCTTGGAGAACAGCGTCCGCAGCTTCGGGTGCCTGACCTGCAGTTTTCCGTCGGTGAACTCGATGACGACCTGCTCGGCGGCCTGTACGTCGAGGTCCCAGGCCGGGTCGACCGGGCGGACCTCGACGACGGTGTCGGTCCGGTCGCCGGCCTTGACGGTGACGTTGCCGAAGATGATGTCGACGTCGGCGGAGATCGGTGCGGGAGTGGTGAAGATCGGCATGGTGTCCGTCCTTAACGAGTCGGTGTTGACGACAACTCTCGTGAGGACCGCTGACACCGCGCCGCCATGAGCGGGAGACACAGCTCCTGACACGGTGTAGGTGGCGTGTCAGGTGCGTGTCAGGGCGGCTGCCGAAGGTAATCCCATGACAACTTCGGCGATCGCGGTCTCAGGACTGCGCAAGACATTCGGCGACAAGACCGTGCTCGACGGCATCGACTTCGAGATCCCCGCGGGCACCGTCTTCTCGCTGCTCGGCCCGAACGGGGCCGGCAAGACGACCACGGTCAACGTGCTGACCACGTTGATCAAGGCTGACGGCGGCACGGTCCGGGTGGCCGGGCACGACGTCGCCACCGAGGCCAAGGCGGTCCGCTCGGCGATCGGCGTCACCGGCCAGTTCGCGGCCGTCGACGAGCTGCTGACCGGCCGGGAGAACCTGCAGCTGATGGTCGACCTGACCCGCGGATCGACGAAGGTCGACAAGCGGATCGTCGACAGTCTGCTGGAGCGCTTCGACCTGGTGGAGTCGGCCGACAAGTCCGCGGCGACGTACTCCGGCGGCATGCGCCGCAAGCTCGACCTGGCCATGACGCTGGTCGGCAGCCCGCGGATCATCTTCCTCGACGAGCCGACGACGGGTCTCGACCCGCGCAGCCGGCGGACGATGTGGACGATCATCCGCGAACTACTGGCCGACGGCGTGACGATCTTCCTCACCACGCAGTACCTGGACGAGGCCGACGAGCTGGCCGACCGGATCGCCGTACTCAACCAGGGCAAGTTGGTTGCCGAGGGCACCCCCGAGGAGCTCAAGCGGCAGATCCCCGGCACGCACGTGCGGTTCCGGTTCGCCACCATCGACGACCTCGACGTCGCCGCCGGAATCCTGCCGGAATCGACCCGCGACGACGACGCACTGACCCTGCGGGTCCCGAGCGACGGCGGCACCAAGTCGGTCCGTGCGCTGCTCGACCGCCTCGACGAGCACTCGCTCGACGCCGAGGAATTCTCTGTCCACACCCCTGATCTCGATGACGTTTTCCTGGCCCTGACCGGCCACGACACCGCGGAGGTAGTCGCGAAATGAAGAACCCCTCAGTGGTGATGCTGCGCCGCAACTTCAAGCACATCGCCCGCAACCCAACCTCGGTTTTCAACGCAGTACTGATGCCGGTCGTGGTCATGCTGATGTTCGTCTACATGCTCGGTGACGCCTTCAGCGTCGGCGTTCCGTACGTCGATTACGCGACGCCCGGCATGCTCCTGCTGGCGGTCTGCTACGGACTGGGATCAGTGGCCACGTCGGTGAACTCGGACATGACCAAGGGCATCATCAACCGGTTCAAGGTGATGGACGTACCGCGGGGTGCGGTGCTGACCGGTCACGTGATCGCCAGCCTGATGACCAACCTGGTCGCGATCGCGGCGATCATCGGCGTGGCCTTCGCGCTCGGGTTCAACCCGTCGGCGAGCTTCGTCCAGTGGCTCGGCGTGATCGGCATCGTCGTACTGCTCGGTCTCGCGACCGGCTGGTTGACCGTCGCGCTCGGTCTGTTCGCCAAGACTCCGGAGACTGCGGGTCTGGCCTCGGTACCGCTGATCATGCTGCCGTTCTTCAGTAGCGCGATCGTGCCGGCCGACAAGATGGGTCCAGGCGTGAAGCAGTTCGCGCAGTACCAGCCGTTCACGCCGATCATCGAGTCCCTGCGCGGGCTGCTGAACGGCTCGGCGGCGACCGGCGACCTGCTCGCTGCACTGGCTTGGCTCGTCGGGATCGCGGTCGTCGGCTACATCTGGGCGACCTCGACGTTCAAGAAGCGAGCGTGACCCGGACCAGTTCCGACCAGTCCGCCTGCCGTCCCTCTTCAGTCGCCTCGGTGAACCGCGTGTCACCGAGGCGACTGCGCGTTTCCTGCTCGATCCGGGTCAGGTCGGGGTTAGACAGATCCGGCAGACCACCGACGACGGCGCTCGCCGCGAGGAGTCGGGCGGCCTGCTCGTCCTGACCGGTGCGCAACGCCAGATCGGCGATTCCGACGAGCACCTGCGCGATGCTCGGGATGTGGCCGGTCTCGGTCGCCGCCTGGACCGCGGCGGTGCGGTGCTCCCAGGACTCGTCGAGATCCTCGGCCAAGTACCCGAGCACGTCGTGCCGGATCGTCCGCAGGCTGGCCCGCTCGGCCTCGTGCCCCAGCATCGTCGTCGCCACGGCTAGTTGCCGTCTCGCCTCATCGGCATCTCCGCTCCAGCGCGCGAGCTCCGCCTTCGACAGCGCCAGCTCGACCAGCGCCTCCGGCCAGGCGACCCGTTCGGCCGCCCGTTGCGCCTCGGCCATCGCGGTCGCGCTCGACTCCAGATCACCGGCCAGCCAGTACAGCTGGGCCTGCCGCGACCGCGTCCGTACGACGTCCTCCGTGGCGCCGACCTCGGTGGCGACCGCGATCGCCTGTTCGCAGTACTCGCTCGCGGCCGCGAAATCGCCGCGGACAGCGACCCGGTCCGCCAGCTCGGTCAGCGCGAACGACATGCCCCACCGCTCGCCGATCGCGCGGAACTCGGCCAGCCCGGCCTCGAGCAGGGCGTCCGCTTCAGGGTCGCCGTCGCCGAGCATGATCCGCATCTTGCCGGTCTGCAGGCGGGCCAGCGCCCGTACCCACGGATCGTCGTCGCCAAGCAGCGATTCGAACGCCGAGACGAACGCGCTCGGCCCATCCAGCAGCCGTTCCAGGGCGGTCGACAGCTTCACGGCCGGGTGCGGGTTCCGGACCCGGCGGCTGACGTCGGCAGCCTTGCGGATCCATTCCTCCGCGTTGTACTGGTCGCGTCCTCGCCCTGACGTCAGCAGGTTCGTGACGAACGCGTACACCACGGCCAGGATCTCGTCGTCCACTTCACCTGGTACGCCGGGAGCCGCCATCAGGTACTCGTTGCCCTCGACCTTGTGACCGGCGAACCACCAGTACCAGCCGGCCGCCGCGCCCAGCCGCATCGCTCCGTCGGCCTCCTGAGCCGCGAGCGCGCCCCGCATCGCCGCGGCGATGTTGTCGTGCTCCGGTTCGAGAATGGCCAGCCATTCGAGCTGTTCGGCGCGGCGCAGATGCGGGTCCGCGGTCTCGGCGAGCTCGGTGAAGTACGCGAGATGGGTACGGCGGGTCAGATCCGACTCGCCTGCCTCGTCGAGACGCTGCTGGGCGTACTCCTTGATCGTGCCGAGCATCCGGTACCGCGGGGCGCCCTCGTCCTTCGTGACCACGAGCGACTTCTCGGTCAACGCGGTCAGCAGGTCGAGCACCTCCCACGACTCGACCTCGCCACCGGCGCAGACCTGCTCGGCCGCCTCCAGGCTGGCGCCGCCGGCGAAGACCGAGAGTCTGCGCAGTACCGATCGCTCGGCATCGGACAGCAGTTCCCAGCTCCAGTCGATCACCGCGCGGAGCGTGCGGTGCCGGGGGAGCGCCGTACGGCTGCCGCCGGTCAGCAAGCGGAAGCGGTCGTCGAGGCGGTTGGCGAGCTGTTCCAACGACATGGTGCGCAAGCGGGCCGCGGCTAGCTCGATGGCGAGCGGCATACCGTCCAATGCCCTGCAAATGCGGGCCATCGTGGCCAGGGTCTGCGCGTCCGCCGTGAGGTCTGCGCGTACTGCGCCCGCGCGGTCCTGCAGCAGGCGAACCGCCGGCGAGGTGCCGATCTCGCTGCCGTCAGCGGGGACGGCCAGCGGTGCAACCGGCCAGAGGGCCTCGCCGGTGATGCCGAGCGGCTCCCGGCTCGTCGCGAGGATCCGCAGCCGCGGGCATTCGCCGAGCACCCGGTGGGCGAACGCGGCCGCCGACTCGATCACGTGCTCGCAGTTGTCCAGGATCAGCAGCATCGCCCGCTCGCGGACGGCGGCGATGACTCGGTCCGTCGGGTCCGCCTCCGGTACGTCGCCCAGCAGTGCGTCCCGGAGCGCGAGCGCGGACAGGGTCGCTTGGGCCACGTCGCCGTCGGGGCCGATGGCCGCGAGTTCGACCATCCAGGCTCCGTCGGGAAGGTCGCCGAGCAGGGTACGCGCGGTCTCGGCGGACAGCCTGGTCTTGCCCGAGCCGCCCGGTCCGATCAGCGTGGTGAGGCGGTGCTCGGCGATCAGGTCGCGGACGGCGGCGACGTCGGCGTCCTTGCCGACGTACGTCGTGAGCTCCTCGCGGAGGTTGGTGTTGCGCTTCTCATCCCGTCGTACCAGCTCGCCGCGGAGGAGGGCGACGTGGAGGGCGGACAGCTCCGGTGACGGGTCGACGCCGAGCTCGTCGGCGAGGGTCTCTCTGGTGCGCTCGTACACGCGGAGGGCCTCGGTGTCGCGGCCGGAGGCGACGAGGGCGCGCATCAGGGCGGCGACCAGGCGTTCGCGGACCGGGTTCGCGGCGACGAGATCGGTCAGCTCGGTGACCATTTCCGCGCCGCGGCCGAGCAGGATCTCAGCGTCGTACCGATCCTCCATCGCGGTCAGTCGGAGCCCGTCGAGCCGGGTCACGGCCGCGTCGAACGCGCCGCTCTCGGTGAGACCGACATCCTGCATCGCGGGACCACGCCACAACTCCAGCGCCTCACGCAGCAGCCGGACACCCTGCGGATCCTGATCGGTCCGAGCCCGCGCGACGAGCCGCTCGAACCGCACGGCGTCGACCGCGTCGGGATCCACCTGCAGCCGATAGCCGTCCGTGTGCCCCTCAACCGAGCCTTCCGGCAACACCTTCCGCAGCCGGGAAACCAACCGCTGCAAAGCATTCGCCGCGTCGGCCGGCGGCTGCTCCCCCCAGATCCAGTCAACCAGCGTCGCCTTCTGCACCACCCGCCCCGGGTCAAGGGCCAGCGCAATCAACAACCCCCGCAACCGCGCCCCCGGCACGTCGGCGACGCCACCATCGCCCGTACGCACCTCGAACGGCCCCAACAACCCAATCTGCACCTGCGAGATTGTGCCACGCGCCGTCGGCCGGCAACTTCCCCGCTAGCGGACGGCCTTCTTGACCAGGGCGATGAGCTTCTTCTCGATGGCCGGTGTCAGCTTCATGACGGCGTACGACGTGGGCCAGAGGTCGCCGTCGTCGATCTTGGCCTCGTCGCTGAAGCCGAAGGTGGCGTAGCGGGCCTTGAACTTGGCGGCGTCCTGGAAGAAGCACACGTTCTTCCCGCCGAGAGTCCAGCCGGGCATGCCGTACCAGAGCTTCGGCGACAGCTCCGGCACCTCGGCCGCGATCAGGTCGTGCAGCCGCTGGGCCATCTCCCGGTCGCCGTCGGCCATGCCCGCGATCTTCGCGAGCTGCGCCTCGGTCGGGTCCTCCTTGCCCTTGAGCTCCTTGGCCCGCTCCTTCATCGCGTCGCGCTCGGCCTCGCTGAAGCCCTCGTACGACTTGGTCTTGGCGGTGGTCTTCTTCGTTGCGGCCATCGGAGTGTCCTCTCGGGTCGGTCTGAACACTCCAAACACTAGAAGCCGCCGTACGCCGGGCGCTTCTTGAAAACTGATCGATCAGGTCAAGGCGGTCAGGCCCGGGTGGCGCTGGGCAAGGTACGCGCTGCGAACGATCGTCTCCTTGTAGCGGGCGGCGGCGCGCCCGGTGAGGACGGTCTTGCGCGGCGAGTCGTCCGCGTGGACGAACTGGATCAGCGCGTCGTTGCGCCCGAGGCTGATGCACTGGTTGATGTAGCGGAACCGCAGCGGCTTGGGCTCATGCCCCTCCAGACGAGCCGTCAGCGACCGTACGGCGTGCGCCGCCGCCGGCAGACCGGTCGCGCAGGCCATCCGCAGCTCCTGACCGCTGGTACGGCGTACCGCTGCAGCGTCGCCGACCGCGTACACGTCCGGGTGGGACGTGGAACGCAGCGTCGCGTCGACCTGCATCCGCCCATGTTCGTCGACCGCGAACCCGGCCTCGGCGGCCAGCGGCGACACCTCGAAGCCGGTCGTCCACACCACGACATCGGCCGCCACACGATCCCCGTCGTCCAGCTTCAGCCCGTCGGCGTCCACCGCGGCGACGCGGGCGTTCTCGACGAGCTCGATACCGAGCCGGTCGAACGCCCGGTGCAGGTGCTTGCGGCCGCGCTCCGAGAGCGCGGAGCCGAGTCGACCGCTGGTGACGAGCCGTACGACGCGATCCGGGTACGTCTCGGCGAGCTCGGTCGCGGCCTCGATCCCGGTCAGTCCGCCGCCGACGACAGCGATCGTGCCGCTGGTCCGCAGGCGCTCGCGGAGCTGGCCCGCCTGGTCCACATCGGCCACGGTGTACGCGTATTCGCTTGCCCCAGGCACCGAGTTCAGGTCGGCGCGGCTCCCGAGCGCATAGATCAGCACGTCGTACCGCAGCTCGCGATCACTCAGCACGACGGTCCGGTTCGCGGCGTCGATCCGCTGCACGCGATCGGCCACGAACTCGACCCCGGTCCCCTCGAGCAGGTCCTTGATCGGCCGCTCGGGCAGCTGCTGCCCGGACGCGAGCTGGTGCATCCGAACCCGCTCGACGAAGGTCTCCCGAGCGTTGACGAGCGTCACGGCCGAGCCCGTACGACGGGCCGCCAGCTTGGCCGCGACGAGACCGGAGTACCCAGCTCCCAGTACGACGATGTGCATGTCCGCACTCCTTTCGACGAACACCAGACACCGCCCACGACCCCAGATGTGACGTGACGCCCACCACACTCATACGCGCCGGGCTCGGGTTGCTGGCGATCGAGCTGCGGGGGACGGGGGAGTTCATCGGGTACTGCGGACTCACCGTCGGGAATGCGACGTTCGAGGAGCCTGAGATCGCGTACGAGTTGGCGGCGCGGGCTCACGGGCACGGGTACGCGACCGAGGCGGCGCGGGCCGTGGTCGAGGCGGCTCGGCGTACTGGCCGGCGGCGGTTGTGGGCGGGCGTGCGGGAGTGGAACGCGGCGTCGTTCCGCGTGCTCGAGAAGGTCGGCTTCGAGCGCAGCGGCCGGGTCGACGAGGATCCGGAACGGGGTGCGTCGGTCTGGATGACCCGTTCCCTGGATCAGCCGTTGGCGTAGAGGCAGAAGGGGTGGCCGGCTGGGTCGAGGAGGACTCGGACGTCGTCCTGGGGTTGGAACTCGGCGAGGGTGGCGCCCAGCTCGACGGCGTGCTTGACCGCGACATCGAGATCGCCGACCTCGATGTCCAGGTGCATCATCATCTGCTGCTCGCCCTCGGTGGCCGGCCAGACCGGGCGGGCCCAGGGGGCGGACGTCTGCGACTGGAACGCGAGGTACGTCTCGGAGTTTCCGGGGACCGCGAGTGCGAACTCGTCGGGCTCGTCCTTGTGGATCTCCCAGCCGAGCACCGCGTGGTAGAACATGCCGAGCGCCTGCGGGTCCGGCGCGTCGATCACCGTCCCGAACCAGTGGCCCTTGTCCGAACGCCCTCGCAGCATCGCAGTACCTTCCTCCGTCGTGGTCTGCCTGACACTAGACCCGTGAACCGACAGAACGATCTCGCCGCCGAGGGGGAGCCGGAGAAGGAGTTCAACCCCGGCATCGCCGCCCGCCTGCCGCGCAAGACAGCCGCCGGCGGCGCCCTCATCCGCGACCGCGCCGGCCGCATCCTCTTCCTCGAGCCCACCTACAAACCCACCCTCGACATCCCCGGCGGCATCGTCGAGTACGACGAATCGCCGTACGAAGCTTGCCGCCGCGAGGTCAAAGAAGAAATCGGCCTCGACCTAGAAATCGGCCCCCTCCTGGTTGTCGACTGGGTCCCCGCCCTAGGCCCCTGGACCGACGCCCTCGCCTTCATCTTCGACGGCGGCGTCCTCGACGACACCCCCCTCACCCTCGACCCCTCCGAGGCAAGAGCCCACCACTACCTAACCCTCGAAGCCGCCACCCCCCACCTCCGCCCCTCCATGACCCGCCGCCTAACCCTCGCCCAACAAGCCCTAACCACAGGCATCCCCACCTACTCCGACTTCGGCCGGGAGCTTCATCCAGAAAAATAGTAGCCATGTACTTAGTAGCCATGTACTTTATCTCGTATGAGTGAAGCTACTGCTGGGCATCTGGTGTGGCGGTTGTCTATGAAGTGGCGGGTGGCGGTGGATCGGGCGTTGGTGCATCGGGGGTTGACGCATGCGCAGTACGTGATGCTCGCGTCGTTGTACGGGCTGGAGCGGGACGGGCGGGTCCCTAGTCAGCGGGAGTTGGCTGATCACACGGGGCTGGAGGCGTTGTACGTCTCGAAGTTGGCGCGGAGTCTTGATGCCGACGGGCTGATGCAGCGGACCCGGGATGCCGTTGACACGCGCACGATGCGGCTCGAGTTGACCGCCAAGGGGCGCGAGGCCATCGAGCCCGCCATCGCGGAAGTTGCCGCTCTGCTGGACAAACTGCTGGCGCCGCTCGGTGGCCGCCGTGGCGCGCGGACGAAGACCTTCGTGCGCGATCTCACCGAACTACTCGACACTCCACTGTGAGGAACAGTCATGCCTGATATCGAACTGCTCGACTCGACCATCCACTATGAAGACACCGGCAGCGGCACGCCGATCGTCTTCCTGCACGGCAATCCCGCCTCGTCGTACGTCTGGCGCAACATCACCCCGCTCGTCGGCGAAGGCCGCCGCCTCGCGCCCGACCTGATCGGGATGGGCCGCTCCGGCAAGCCCGAGCTGGAATACAAGTTCGCCGACCATGCCCGCTACCTCGACGCCTGGTTCGACGCGCTCGAGCTCGACGACGTGATCCTGGTCGGCCATGACTGGGGTGGTGCGCTCGCGTTCGACTGGGCCACGCGTCATCCCGAGCGCGTGAAGGGCATCGCGTTCTTCGAGAGCATCGTGAAGCCGATGGCGTGGGAGGACCTCTCGCCGCAGGCCGCGGAACGCTCCCGCCTGATCCGTACGACGGGACCCGGCGAGGACCTCGTCCTCGAGAAGAACCTCTTCGTCCGCCAAGCCTTCACCGGCGGCGTCCTCATCCCCGTCCCGGACGAGGACCTGCAGACGTACCTCGCGCCGTACCCCACGCCCGAGACCCGCAAGCCCATCCTCGCCTGGGCCCGCCAGATCCCGCTCGGCGGCGATCCGGCCGAGCTGGTCGAGAGGATCGAGGCGTACGACGCGTGGCTGGCGGCGAGCGTCGACGTACCGAAGCTGCTGCTCACCTTCGAAGGCTCACCGACGCTGCTCATCAACGAGGACTACAAGAACTGGTGCGAGGCGAACATCGCCGCGCTCGACGTCGTACATGTCGGCGAGGCCGGCCATCACGCCGCCGAGGACCGCCCGAAGGAGATCGGCACCGAGATCTCCACCTGGATCGACAAGCACGGCCTGCGCTAACCGGAGAGCAGCTCTCCACTTCGTGCTACGCTGATAACCGGAGAACAGATCTCCGTTAAGCAGCGAGGTGGAGCAGATGGCTGAGACGGTGCTGGTGACGGGCGGGACCGGGTACGTCGGCGGCTGGGCGATCGTCGCGCTGCTCGAGCGCGGGTACGCCGTCCGCACCACGATCCGCAGCCTCACAAAGGCTGACGCGGTGCGCGCAGCGGTCGGCGAACCGGGAGACCGGCTGACGTTCGCGAAAGCGGACCTCATGGACGACGACGGGTGGGACGCGGCAATGGCAGGCGTCGACTACGTGCTGCATGTCGCGTCCCCACTCGGCGACGAAACCTCGAAGGACCCCAACGCCCTGATCATCCCGGCCCGCGACGGCGCCTTGCGCGTACTCAAGGCCGCGACGAGAGCCGGCGTCAAGCGCGTCGTGATGACGTCCGCCGCCAACGCAGCCAGCCCAGCGTCGTACGCCGAGGACGGCATCACCGACGAGACCCTCTGGACTGTCGACGACCCGAAGCTGCCCGCCTACAGACGCTCGAAAACCCTTGCAGAGAAGGCAGTCTGGGACTTCATGGCGTCGTACGACGGTCCGACCGAGCTCACCACGATCCTGCCCGGCGCGGTGCTCGGCCCGATCCTCAGCGCGGATAACGTCGGTACGACGCGGATCATCCAGCGGATGCTGTCCGGCAAGATGCCCGGTACGCCGAAGATCGGGCTGGAGGTCGTCGACGTACGCGACCTGGTCGACCTGCACATCCGCGCGATGCTGTCATCCGAGGCGGCCGGCGAACGGTTCCTGGGTACCGGCGAATTCGTCTGGATGCGGGAGATCGCGGCCGCGCTCAAGGCCGGCCTAGGCGAGCAGGCCAAGTCGGTGCCGACCCGTGAGCTACCGAACTTCGTCGTACGACTGGCGTCGCTCACCGACCCGTCGTTGCGAGCGCTGACGATCTCGCTCGGCCGGCGCAACCGCCACACCACCGCGAAGGCGGAGCGCCTGCTCAGCTGGAAGCCGAGACCAGCGGCCGAGACAGTCCTGCAGTGCGCGCAGAGCCTGATCGACCACGGCGTAGCTGCATGACCCGCAAAGACTCGGTGCGCAATCGGCAGCGGCTGGTGACGTCCGCGCGCGAGGTGTTCGCCGAGCACGGGTTCGGCGCGACCCTCGACGACATCGCGCGGCACGCCGGCCTCGGCACGGGTACGGCGTACCGGCACTTCCCGAACAAGCACGCGATCGCCGCCGAGGTACTGCGAGAGGCCACCGAGCAGATCGTCGTCGATGCCGAGGATGCACTGAGCATCGACGACCCGTGGGACGGACTCGTGCAGTTCTTCGAACGCACCGCCGCCCGCCAGGCCGCCGACCGCGGTCTGTACGAAACCCTCACCGGACAGGGTGACTACGACGAGCAGGCCCGGATCTGGCCGCGCATCGTTGCCTCGGTCACCGAACTCTTCACGAAAGCCCAACGCGCCGGCGCGATCCGAGCCGACGCCGCTCCGCAGGACGTCGCCGCGATCTTCGCGATGCTCGGCCCGGCGTTCGCGATGAGCCGGACCATCGACCCCGAGCTGTGGCGCCGCTACCTGGCTCTCATGCTCGACGCACTCAAGCCATCCAACGGCCCACAGCTCCCGGTCGGCCCGCCTCCGGCCGAAGCCCTCGACGCGATGCTGCGAAGCGGCAAAGGCTAGAACTTCAGCCGCACGATCACATTGTCGATCGTGCTCGGCGTACCGCCGTTCTTGTCGTCGTTCGTCGAGGTCAGCCACAGCCCGCCGTCCGGCGTCCGCGTGACACTGCGCAGCCGGCCCCAGCGACCCGAGAACACGGCCTGCGGCGTACCCACACCGTTGCCGGCGGCATTGATCTTCGTGACCCAGAGCTGCTCGCCGGTGACGCCGGCGATGTAGATCCAGTCGTTGACGATCTCGATGCCGCTCGGCCCGGCCTGCGAGGTCGACCAGGTCCGCTTCGGAGCGATGTACCCGCCGCAGTCGCCGATCGTGCCCTCGCACGACGGCCAGCCGTAGTTCCCGCCCTTCTGGATCAGGTTGAGCTCGTCCTGACTGTTCTCGCCGAACTCGGCGGCCCACAGCTGACCGCGCGAGTCCCACGCGAGGCCCTGCGGGTTGCGGTGACCCCAGCTCCAGACGTACCGCGCGTTGCCGCCGCTGCTGTAGAACGGGTTGTCGCTCGGCGGCGTACCGTCCGGGTTCATCCGCAGGATCTTGCCGTTGAGCGAGTTCTTGTTCTGCGCGTTACCGGAGTTCTTCGCGTCGCCGACGGTCGCGTACAGCTTCCCGTCCGGACCGAACGCGATCCGCCCGCCGTTGTGGTACCGGTTCTTGGCCAATCCAGTGAGCACCGGCGACGACGTCGTAGCGAGCTTGCCGTCCTCGTACTTCATCCGCACGATCCGGTTGTCGCCGGAAGCCGTGTGGTAGAAGTACACCCAGTGGTCGGTCGCGAAGTTCGGCGACAATGCCACGCCGAGCAGACCGCCTTCACCGCTGGTCGTCACCACCCCCGGCACCTTCCCGAGCGTCGTCTTCTGACCCGACGCCGTCACCCGCAGTACTTCGAACCGGTCCCGCTCGGTCACCAGCGCCGACCCGTCCGGCAGGAAGGCCACACTCCAGCCGAGATCGACCTTCGCGATGTCCTTGTCGTACGCCGGAATCCCGCCGGCGCCACCGGTCGACGTACGAACCGTGACAGCGTTGCTCGCCGCGGAAGCATTGCCGTCAGGATCACGCGCCTTGACGGTGAACGTGTACTCCGTGTTCGCCGTCAACCCGGTGACCGTCGTGGTGAGCGAGCCGGTCGTCGCGACCTTCGTCGATCCCTGATACACGTCGTACCCGGCGATGCTGCCGCTGTTATCGGTCGACGCGTTCCAGGCCAGTGAGACGCTGTTCGCGGTGACGCCGGTCGAATGCAGGTTCCCGGGCACCGACGGTGGCTGTGTATCACCGCTGCCCGGCGTGGTGAACGTGACCACATTGCTCTGCTGCGAAGCGTTGCCCGCGGCATCGAACGCGCCGACCGAGATGTCGTACGACGTGTTCGCCGTCAAGGTGTCCACGGTCGCCGCGAGAGTGTTGCCGTCGACAACCTTCAGGACGTTGCCGCCGCGATTGATCTCGTACCGGACGACTCCGACGTTGTCCGTCGCGGCGGTCCAGTGGAAGGTCGCGGCGTTCGACTTGATATCGCTGACGGTCAGGTTGCCGGGCGCCGACGGCGGTGTGCTGTCATCGGTGGTCGGAGTGACGGTCAGCTTGTCCGCGTTCGGTCCGCCGTCGGCGCTGGTCGCGCGAGCGCGGATCTTGTTCGTGCCGGCGGTGAGCTGGAGGCGGACGGTCTTGGTCTGCCAGGTCGTCCACGCACCCGTTCCGGGGAACGTGATGCCGACCGCGCCGGGCTGACCGTTGACGGTGAAGTCCATCGGCCGGGTGGCCGCCGTACCGTTCGCGTATCGCAGTGTCACGTCGGCCGGCCCGGCCGGAGCCGACATCGTCCACTCGACATAGCTGCCGACGAGATTGTCGTAGTTGACGAAGCCGCTGCCGGTGTAGCCGGCGTGGTTGGACTCGACCACACCTTGCGAGATGGTCGCGTCCTCGGCCTGGTAGTCGGTGGCGGCCGCGGTTGCAGCCGGGGGAGCGCTGAACCCGAGCGTGGCGACGGCCAGCGCGGTGACAGCCCAGATCGAGCGGGGTCTCATGAGGTCTCCTGGATTTCCGGGGCGGAGGAGCTGCAGGGGACTAACTATTAGGAAAGCTTCCTAACGATCATGGGTTCTGTCAACAGCACGAAGCCCCCGCGGCCAGGCCCGCGGGGGCATCGCTTCAAACGGTCAGACGGTGGCGAGCACCGTCGGGCGGTAGAGGGTCAGACCCGAGGTCTCGTCGACCACGGCGACCCGGACGGACTCCGGTGTGGAGTCATGATGCGGTACGGCGAAGACGGCGGTCGCACGGCGGCCGTCGTACCTGGCGATGTAGCTGAGGTAGCGCCAGTCGTCGTCGTCCCAGTAGTCGTGGATGTCGGAGCGCAGATACCCGTCGACCGCGCGGTACGCCGGGCTGAGCAGCACCCGTCGTTGCGTGGCGACGAGTGGTGCGGTGCTGGATGCCGTACCGGCGTACGGATGGCTGAGCCTGATCCGGAGTCGGCGGATGGGCAGCAACCAGTAGCGGTCGAGCTCGGCGGACAGCATGACGAACACAGCTGCCTCTACGACCAGAACCAGCACGGCCGGACCTGCTGACCACCAACCGGTCGACGCCGTCGTCGCCAGCGCAGTTGTTGCTAGTAGCAACAAAGCGCGGGCGATGGCACGGCGGCCGACGGGTTTCGCCGACTTTCCGGCACATCCACAGGAGGCCTCAGGCACGACGACCTTGGAGTAGATGAGGAAGCCGGTGAAGCCGACCGACAGCGCGACCGCGGCAACTGCCTCGATCGCCCAGACGGGTGGTAGGAGAAGCGCGAGGGCGATGAGGGCTTCGACCGCGGCCACGGCTTGGTAGGCGGGTTTTGCCCGGGAATCGCCTACCAGACGGGGGAGTGCGGTGCGCTCTACCTGTTCGAGGTTGGTGAACTTGCCGTACGACGACCAGAGCAGGAGCAACCCGATCAGCAGCGGCTGAGCAGCCGCGAAACCGGTGCCCATCTCAGTTCGACGTGTAGATCGTCGCGATGTCGATCTCGTTGGTACCCGGTCGCCAGGCTCCGATCACCTGGGCGTGCCGGCCGACCTTGAGCATCGACAGGTCCGATACCGCCGGCGTGCCGTTGTACACGGCTGCCGTCGTACCGGACTGGACGTGTCCGACGACCTTCTGGCCGTGGTGGTCGAACTGCACGCCGGAGCGGCTGATCGACGTGATCCCGACGGTCAGGTTGACGATGTTGACCCAGACGGCCTCGGCGGCCAGTACTCCGTCCGGCAACAGCACGCCACGCGCGTACAGGCCGTCGCCGATCTTGGCCTGGTCGATCGTGGTCGGGCGGAGCTTCCAGACGCTCGTCACGCCGGTCAACTGGATCCGGTGCAGCCGGCCGTCGGATCCCTGTACCTGCAGGAGATCCTGGTTGCGGCCCATGATCAGGCCCTCGGCGAAGTTCGGGTCCGGCTGACCCGCGTCCGCGAACTGCTGGGACGACGCGAACGCCGTCTCCGGCGCGAGCGATCCCATCGCGGTGGCAGCGACCAGTCCGGTCGCGCCGAGAGCGGCGCGGCTGAGCAGCGAGCGGCGATCCATCGTGGTTGTCATCTCGGTTCTCCTCTCAGGCCGCGTTGATCGTCACGGGGGACAGGCCGCTGTTCAGGCTGAGGCCGAGCGCGCTGAACGCGGCCGGCGTGAAGTCGATGACCCGGTTCGAGGCGCAGTTCCCGCCGCAGCAGGTGCGCTCGCCGCAGAACAGGTCGGTCTGCGGACCGCAGTCGGCGATCGACGTGACGATCCGCTTACCGGTGCACAGACTGGTCGTGGCGTGCTGGAAGCCGCAGGTCCGCCGGGACATCCCGGTGATCCCGCAGCTGTCCGGATGGGTGATGGCGAAGCACGAGTCCGAGGTGTTCGGCCACGCGTGCTGCATGTTTCCCGAGTTACAGGTGCCGCAGGCGCCGTGCCCGGCGCTTCCACAGGGTCCCCATGCGTTCCCGCAACAGAACCATGAGGCTTCAGCAGTGATTCCGGCCATGACAGATTCCTCCTAGGCCTAGGGGCGGTAAGACCTAACAGGAACTGTTTGTACTCCGATCCGGCGGAATCTCCCAGAGCTCAGCGCGGAAATGGAAACTTTTTGCCTAGTGTTCGTGCGTGCTCAGGGTTTGACCGCGCAGCAGGAACCACGCCGCGACCGCTGTTGCCAGCAGGACGACCGCTCCCACCCCGGCGGCAGTTGCGACGCCATCGGCGAAGGATTGACGGGCCGCATCCAGCAGGGCGGCAGCGGCGTCCGGCGGCAAGTGCCCCGCGGCCTCGACGGCACCGCCGAGCGACTCGTGCGCTGCTTCCGGCGTACCGGCCGGGCTCGAGAAGCCGCGGTAGATGCCCGTGACGATCGAGCCGAGCAGCGCGATGCCAAGCGCGGCACCGAGCTCGTACGCCGTCTCGGACACCGCGCTCGCCGCCCCAGCCTGCTCCTTCGGTACGGCGGCCAGGATCACGTCAGCCGTGACGGTGAACGAGAACCCAGCTCCTGCCCCGACCACGAGCAACGCCGCACCGAGCAACGGATACCCGGTCGTTTGGCTGATCGTGGTGAGCGCAGCCAGCGCCACACCGATCGCAGCCAGACCGCCCGCGACCACCGCACGTACTGAGAACCGCCGCGCCACGCGACCCGCCAGCAGACCCGCGACGACCGCCCCGATCGCGGCCGGCAACTCCGCCAGACCGGCCTCGATCGGCCGCATGCCCTGCACCAACTGGAGGTACTGCGAGAGGAAGAAGATCAGCCCGGAAAGCCCAAGAATCGTGAGCAGATCGGCCAGCACCGCGCTGCTGAAACCACGGCTGCGGAACAGGCGCAGGTCCAGCAACGGGATCGGCAGCCGACGCTGACGCCGTACGAATCCGTAGAGCCCGGCCACGCCGATGATCAGCGCCGCGAACGCGGTCCAGCCGAAGCCGTGCGCCGCGAACTCCTTGATCGCATAGACGACACCGATCATGCCGACCATCGACAGCACGACGCTGACCAGATCCCAGGGACCCGGCGCGGGGTTGCGCGACTCGGGCAGCAGCTTCGCGCCGACGACCACCAGCACCGCCATCACCGGCAGGTTGATCAGGAAGACCGAACCCCACCAGAAGTTCTCGAGCAGTACGCCGCCGACGATCGGACCGACTGCCATCCCGGCCGACGCGGCAGCGCCCCAGATGCCGATGGCGAGGCTGCGCTCGCGCGGGTCGTGGAAGATGTTGCGGATCAGGGCGAGCGTGGCCGGCATCAACGTCGCGCCGGCGACACCGAGCAGTGCGCGGGCGACGATCATCAGCTCGGCCGAGTTTGCGTACGCGTTGAGCACGGAGATCGCGCCGAACGCCGTCGCGCCGATCAGCAGGATCTTCTTGCGTCCGATCCGGTCGCCGAGGCTGCCCATCGAGACGAGCAGTCCGGCCAGGACGAACGAGTATGCATCGCCGATCCACAGCAGTTGCGTGCCGGACGGCTGCAGCTCCTCTGTGAGGAAAGGAGTTGCGAGGCCGAGGACCGTCGCGTCGACCGCGACCAGCAGCACGGCAAGCACGAGTACGCCGAGTGCCAGCCAGCGCCCCGGCCGGGTGACCTGCTGCTTCATTGCGTACTCCGTACTGCGCCGCCGAGGAGCAACTCGGTGATGTTCGAGGTGAAGTCATTGGATGCGACCCGGCCATCGGAGACGGCCCAGGCCGCGGAGACCAGCAGTCCGTAGAGCGCCTCGCTCAACCAGATCGGGCTGAGGTCGATCCGGAACTCACCGGCCTCCTGGCCGCGCCGGAACAGCGCGACCATGCGCGCGTCCAGCCGGGCCCAGCCCTCGTGCTGCCCGTCGCCTTCGAACAACTGGTTCTCCGAGTACAGGAACGCGAGCAGGCCCGCGGCCGGCTCCAGCTCCCGCACCAACCGCCGTACTGCGTCGGCGGCCGGACCGTCATCGAGACCGGCCTTCTCCACCGCGCGCTCACACTCGGCCAGCCCCAGCTCTTCGAGCGCGCGCACGAGCGCATCCCGGCCGGCGAACTGACGGTTCAGCGTCGCACGACTGATCCCGGCCGCCCGCGCGACCTCGTCCATCGTCGCCCCGGACTTGCGCATCAGCAGTCCGGCGGCATCCCGCAGTACCCGCTCCCGATCAACAGCCATGAGACAAGAATAACCCATTTGAGACATTCATGTCTCATCTCTAGCATTGGAGTCAGTATGCGGTATACGATTCTGAGCAGCGAGGCAGTGTGTCCGGGAATAGATCGGGACCGGATATGCTTGCACCGTTTGTGGAGGGGAGTATTCCGCCACGGCAGTGTCGTCATCACGGGAGGCCCTAGCGGCCGAACCGGTGCTGCCGGCCCAAGGGAACTTGGGTGGGAGAGACCTCCGGACCGAGCTAGAGGTATGCCCACGTCCGGAGGTTCGTCATGGTCTCAGTCATGCCACCAGTGGTCTGGGTGCTCACGATCGTCGGGTTGCTCGCGATCGTCGCGTTCGACCTGATCGTGATCGCGCGCCGAAACCACACCGTGACGATCAAGGACGCGACCCGGTGGGTGCTGTTCTACGTCGGCCTCGCCGGACTCTTCGCGCTCGGGCTGTTCCTGTTCAGTCCGGGGCAGAGCGGCAGCGAGTTCGTCGCGGGCTACATCACGGAGTACAGCCTCAGTGTCGACAACCTGTTCGTGTTCGTGATCATCATGGCGCGGTTCGCCGTCCCGAGCCTGGCGCAGGACAAGGTGCTGTACATCGGCATCGTGGTCTCGATGCTGCTGCGGGCGATCTTCATCCTGGCCGGCGCGGCGGCGATCTCGGCGGCGAGCTGGGTGTTCTACATCTTCGGCGCGTTCCTGGTCTATACCGCGATCCGGCTGGCGCTCGAGGGCGAGAACGACGAGAGCGACTTCCAGGAGAACGCCGTACTGCGGGGCATGCGCAGGATCCTCCCGCTCGCGCACGACTACGACGGCGACAAGCTGACCACCCGCATCGACGGGCGCCGGCTGCTCACGCCGCTGGTGATCGTGATCGCCGCGATCGGGATGGCGAACGTGATCTTCGCGCTCGACTCGATCCCGGCGATCTTCGGCCTCACCCAGGACGCGTACATCGTGCTGACCGCCAACGCGTTCGCGCTGATGGGCCTGCGCCAGCTGTACTTCCTGATCGGCGGCCTGCTGGAGCGGATCATCTACCTGAACGTCGGCCTGTCGGTGATCCTCGCGTTCATCGGCGTCAAGCTGATCATCGAGGCGCTGCACGGCTCGCACATCGACGACATCGGCGCGATCCACCTACCGCATATCGGCATCCTGACGTCGCTCGGCTTCATCCTCGCCACGTTGTTCGTCACGACCGTGGCCAGCCTGATCAAGTCGTCGTACGACAGTCGCCGCGAAGAGGTCCGGGTCAAGATCGACGACTGACCTCAGGGGTACGGCGTACGTCCTTGAGGCGCAGGTACAACACGGGGATCGGCGTCCAGATCAGCCCGGATGCCAGCAACGCGGCGCGCAGCGACGAGCGGCCCAACGCGCCCAGCGGCGGGCCGCCGACGACCTGACCGATCGCGTTCGCCTGGGAGACCATCGAGATCACCGTCGCGCGCGAGCGGGAGTCGACGTGGCGGTTCAGCCAGGCGGACTCGATCGGGTACGCCAGGGTGCCGGCGACGGTGTTGAGCCACATCGCGGCAAGCGCGAGCCAGAGGTTCCCGAGCAGGGCGAACGAGCAGATGCCGACCACCTGCAGTATCGCCAGCGTGGCGAGGATGCCGGTGGGATGTGCGGCGGACAGGCGGTCGGGGGAGAGCCGGTTCAGCACCAGGGATGTGAACAGCGACAACAGCGTCCCGACCAGTGCGAGCACGGTGAACCAGAACGCGGGGTCCGACGTACCGAAGACCGTCGGGAAGCTGAAGTTCAGGATCTTGACCGACCACAACCGGTCGAACGCCTCGCTCGCGAGGCCGGAGATCAGGCTGATGATCACCAGCGTGCGTACGACGGGACGCCGCCGGGCCGCCTCGAGCCCGCTCTTGAACGTCTCGGCCATCTGCCGGAACGTCTCGCGCTCCTCCTTCGGGGTCCGGTGGAAGTTCTGTTCGCGCATGAAGACCCCGAGCATCAGCGCGAGCAGGATCATCCCGGCGCCGGAGATCGCCATCGGCAGCGGCAGGCTGACCAGGCCGAGCGCGCCGGCGCAGATGATCCCGACGATCCTGCCGCCGAGCTCGAACTGCTGCGCCCGGACGAACACGGGCGCGGCGCGCTCGGTGCCGATCTCGTCGGTGATCCAGGCCTGGTCGGCGCCGGAGGTGAAGGTGAAGCCGACGCCCCACAGCACCTGCGCGGCGAGGATCGCCAGGAACGCGGGCACCAGGCCCTGGAGCAGGAAGCCGGCCCCGATCAGGACGAAGCCGATGATGATCGAGAGCCGGCGGCTGTACAGGTCGGCGACGATGCCGGTGGGGATCTCGAACAGGAAGCAGGCGAGCTCGAGCGTGGTCCCGACCAGGACCATCTGCAGCGGGTTCAGGCCGGCGTCGCGGACGTAGTACACCGCGCTGAGGGTGAAGGACAGCGCGGCGAGGAACGACCAGGCGGCGTTGTAGACGTAGTACGTCCGAACAGGGTCCGCGGACCGGTAGACAGACATCGCGAAGTGCTCCCGAAAGCGTGTGCGGGCATGACGAAGCGCGACCGGCGGTCAAGCGCTTGACGTGACGCACGACGGTGGCCCGGATCGGGCCGCGGAGGTGCGCTTTCAGGAGCGGGATTGCATGTCGCTCAGGGTAGAGGAGACCCGGCGCGTCCGCCTCCGAATTAGCCGACCACGGGCGGTGATCCGGGGTACTATCGATACTGCCTGGCCCGGCCGTTCCCCCGTGATGGTCGGGTCAGGTTTTTGCTGCATTGCGTAAGTATATTCTTACGCGTAAGGTCGGGCTTACCGATTGAAGGAGTGCTGTGGCGATCGAGGTCGGCGCCGTCCTGGCGGCGGTCGCCGATGCGTCCCGGCGACGGATGGTGACGCGGCTGGCGCAGGGTCCGGCGACGACCGGGCAGCTGGCCGAGTTGTTCCCGATCAGCCGGCCGGCGGTGTCGCAGCATCTGAAGATCCTGCAGACAGCCGATGTGGTGCGGACCACTCTGGTGGGTCGCCACCGCTGGCACGAACTGAACCCCGACGCACTCCACGCAATCGCCCACTGGGCCGTCGACGTGGCCACCCGTCACGACAAGGCCCCACCCCTGCGCCGTACCCCTGGAGATGGGTCGACACCGGCCTGATGCCGTCGCGCGACGGCCGGCCGCGAACGATTCCGGCCTCCATGCCTACGAAGTCAGGTCTTGACATTTGGCCTGGCGGGCGGGTTGACTGCCATATAGTTAACAGCAGAAATAAATTGTGGATCGGTCCGGTGTCGGCGGCTCAGAGCGACCCCGGGCTTGATCGGTGTATGCCCGGATCCGATGGCTGGCCATCGGATCATTTGGCGTTTGCCGTCCGGTAGTTGCTGCGGGCAACGCTGAATACTCCTTGTTTACAAGGGATTCAGTGGCATCGGTCACCGTCCGGTATCGACCGGGCCGGGAACTCTTCCGCTCCGCAGGGGTTGTGTGTCATCCTCCGGGATAGCGAAACCCGAGATCCTATCGGATATCGGTTCCACTCCAGCGCGTGAGGGAAAGGATGCGGAGTGAGCGCAACCTTCGAGGTGAAACCGGCGCCGGCGCCCCCGGCGTCGCGGGCGGGTGAGACGGCTGCCCGGAAGCCACCGCGAACATCCCGCCGGACCCAGGCCCGGCGGAGCCTGCGGCGGCATTGGCAGCTCTATCTGCTGATCGTCGTACCGCTCGCGTACTTCGTCATCTTCAAGTACATCCCGATCGCCAACGCGGTGATCGCGTTCAAGGACTACAGCCCGGTCAAGGGCCCGTGGGGCAGCGACTGGGTCGGGTTCAAGAACTTCGAACTGTTCTTCCAGAACCCGGTGTTCTGGACCCTGGTGAAGAACACGTTCCTGCTGTCGGTCTACACCGTGCTGGCCAGCTTCCCGATCCCGATCATCCTGGCGATCGCGCTGAACGAGATCCGCAACGGCCGGTTCAAGAAGACGGTCCAGCTGGTGACGTACGCGCCGTACTTCATCTCCACCGTCGTGGTGGTCTCGATGACGATCCTGGTGCTGTCCCCGCGGCTCGGATTCGTCAACGACGCGATCGGGCTGTTCGGCGTACCGTCGGTCGACTTCCTCGGGAACCCGAACTACTTCCGCCACATCTACGTCTGGTCCGACGTCTGGCAGACCACCGGGTACTCCGCGGTGATCTACCTGGCGGCGCTGTCGGGCATCGACCCGGCGCTGCACGAGTCGGCCCGGATCGACGGCGCCAGCCGGCTGCAGCGGATCCGGAACGTCGACCTGCCGGGGATCATGCCGACCGCGGTGATCATCCTGGTGCTCGGCGTCGGCAACATCATGTCGATCGGGTTCGAGAAGGCGTTCCTGCTGCAGAACCCGCTGAACACCCAGCAGTCCGAGATCATCGCCACCTACGTCTACAAGACCGGTCTGCTGAACGCGGACTTCAGCATGGCGACCGCCATCGGGCTCTTCAACTCGGTGATCAACCTCTTCCTCCTGCTCGGCGTGAACTTCGTCGCCAAGCGCATCACCGGAAACGGACTTTGGTCATGAGCATCACGTTGCAAGGCTTCCGGCGTACGGCGCCCCGCCCGGAGAGCTCGAAGCGGACCGCGATCGAGGAGACCCGCACCGACAAGATCTTCCTGGTCGGCGTGAAGGTCATGCTCTGGCTGGCGCTGATCATCGTCGCCGTCCCGCTGATCTACATCGTCGCGAACTCGTTCAGCAGCCCGTCGGCGGTGAGTGCCGGCCGGGTGCTGTTCTGGCCGATCGAGCCGAGTATCCGCGCGTACAAGGAGGCCTTCAGCGATCCGCTGATCATGAAGGGCTACCTGAACTCGTTCATCTACGCGATCGGCGGGACGCTGATCAGCGTCACGCTGACGATCGCGATCGCGTACCCGCTGTCCCGCCGGACGTTCTTCGGCCGGAACGTGATCATGAGCGTGCTGATCTTCACGATGCTGTTCTCCGGCGGCCTGATCCCGACGTACCTGGTGGTCCAGGACCTCGGGATGCTGAACACCCGCTGGGCGATGGTGATCCCGAGCGCGATCGGGGTCTGGCAGGTGATCATCGCCCGGACGTTCTTCCGGTCGACGATCCCGGACGAGCTGTACGAGGCGGCCACCATCGACGGGGCCAGCGACCTGCGGTTCCTGTGGTCGATCGTGCTGCCGCTGTCCAAGCCGGTGATCGCGGTGATCGCGCTGATGTACGCGATCTTCCAGTGGAACAGCTACTTCGATGCCCTGATCTACCTCAAGGACCCCGGTCTGTACCCGCTGCAGATCGTGCTCCGCAACGTGCTGATCCTGAACACCCTCACCGGATCCACCACCACGACGAACCTGGCCCAGCAGCTCGAACAGCAGCAGCTGGCCAACGTCCTCAAGTACGCGCTCATCGTCATCTCGAGCCTGCCCGTACTGATCATCTACCCGTTCGTCGCCCGCCACTTCACCAAGGGCGTAATGGTCGGCGCGGTCAAGGGCTGAGCCAAGAGGCTCGACCCACTTCAGAGAGGAACACAGCAATGCGCTCATCCGTGAGCAAGGTCGTCGCGCTGGCCGCCGCCGGCGCGCTCGTCCTGGCGGCGTGCAGTTCGGACAAAACGTCCAAGGGAGCGGCGAACGAGACCTCGTCCGACGGCAAGACCGTCATCGACACGTTCACGCCGTCGGACTCCAGCACCAACCTGACCACCAACGCGGTCACCAAGATCATGAGCGACAAGTTCAAGATCCAGTTCCGCTGGCAGACCACGACGTACGACGCCGGGCCGGCCAAGGAGAAGCGGCAGATCGCGCTCGCCAGTGGCGACTACCCGGATCTGTTCTTCCTGATCCCGTGGGTCGACGCGTTCACCCAGGCCGAGGTGCTCAAGCTCGGCCAGCAGGGCGTCGCGGTGCCGCTCGAGGACCTGATCAAGGAGAACGCGCCGAACATCCAGAAGGTGCTCGACTCCAACAAGGAGTACAAGGAGATGGCGACCGCGCCCGACGGTCACATCTACGCGCTGCCGCAGTGGGCCGACTGCTTCCACTGCACCTACCCGGACAAGCTGTGGATCAACAGCGCCTGGCTGAAGAAGCTCGGCCTGGCGGTGCCGAAGACCACCGACGATCTGCGTAACGTGCTCGAGGCGTTCAAGACCAAGGACCCGAACGGCAACGGCAAGGCCGACGAGATCCCGATGACCACCGACGTCCAGGACAGCAGCCTGATCGCGTACCTGATGAACGCGTTCGCGTACGACCCGGTCGGCGCCAACAACGGCGTACGGTCGCTGCTCACGCTGCAGGGCGACAAGGTCGTCACGCCGGTGACCTCGGACCAGTGGAAGGAAGGCCTGAAGTACATCCACGGCCTCTACAAGGACGGCCTGATCGACCAGGCGGCATTCACCCAGAACGCGCAGGCACTGCAGGCCCAGGGCAACGACCCGAAGGCGGTCAAGCTCGGATCGGTGCCGGTGCTGTGGCCGGGCATCTTCGTCCAGCTCGACTCCAAGGACGGCCGCGACAAGCAGTACGACTCGGTGCCACCGCTGACCGGTCCCGAGGGCAAGAGCTACACCGGGTACAACCACCCGACCTCGACCGGCTACACGTTCATGCTGACCAACAAGGCCAGCAAGGAGGCCCAGGTCGCGGCGATCAAGATGCTGGACTGGATCTACAGCGACGAAGGCCAGATGATCACCAACATGGGCCCGGAAGGTGTCGGCTGGACGAAGCCCGCCGCCGGTGACATCGCCCTCGACGCGAGCACCAAGCCGCTGTACAAGCCGGTGCAGAACGCGCCGAAGAACATCAGCTGGGGCGCGCTCGGCCAGTACAACAACACCTTGGCCTTCCGGAATGCGCAGGTCACGCCGAAGGACATCTACAGCGGCGCCGGCCTCGAGCGGCGGCTGTGGGACGCGACCAAGCAGTACGAGGGACATGTCGACAAGGCGCAGTGGTTCCCGCAGGCGTTCATGTGGCCGGACCCGAGCCTGAGCGGCGAGATCGCCACGCTGCAGACCAACCTGGACACGTACGTCAACCAGAACCAGCTGGCGTTCATCACCGGTTCGAAGAACATCGACACCGACTGGGACGCGTACGTGAAGGGTCTCGAGAGCACCGGCATGCCGCGGTACCTGGAGATCAACCAGCAGGCCTACGACAAGTACAAGTCCGGGAGCAAGTAACACCTCATGTCGCACGAACTGTGGTTCCGCACCCCTGCACCGGACTGGTTCGAGGCGTTGCCGGTAGGCAACGGGCATCTCGGCGGGAAGGTGTTCGGCCGGGTCGGCGAGGAGCGGATCGCGCTCAACCTCGACGACGTCTGGTCGGGCGACGGTCCGCGCACGTTGACCGTGCCGGACGGCCCGGCGGTGCTGGCCGACGTACGACGGTTGTTGCTGCAGGAAGGCGATCGGCTGGCGGCCACCGAGCGGACCCGGGCGTTGCAGGGTCCGTTGGTGGAGTCGTACCAGCCGCTCGCCGACCTGGTGATCCAGTCGGCGGGTTCGGCGACCGACTACCGGCGCAGTCTGGATCTGCGGACCGGGATCGTCGGTGTGGAATACACAGTGGATGAGACCCGGTTCCGGCGTGAGACGTTCGTGTCCACGCCGGACCAGCTGATGGTCTGGACGATCACGGCCGACCGGCCGGGTGCTGTCGATCTCGAACTGTCGTTGGAGAGTCAGCACCCGGTCCGGCCGGAAGTTGCCGATGGCACCTATGGCGTGGTCGGGCATGCGCCGTCGGATCTGACGATCGAGTACCGGGAGAGTCCGGATCCGATCCGGTACGAAGAAGGGCGTGGCATCGGGTTCGGTGTCGCTCTCCGTGTGCTGGCCGACGGCGGCACCGTCGATCCCTCCGCTGCCGGTGTCGCCGTACGCGGCGCCGACAGCGTGACGGTGCTGCTGTCAGCTGCGAGCACATTCGCCGGCTGGTCGGTGCCGCCGGGGCGGGATCCTCTCGTGGCGCTGCGGTCTGCGGTCGAGGTGCTGGATTCGGTTGCTGTGGACAAGCTTCGGGAGCGGCACGTCGAGGACCACGCGGCGTTGTACGACCGGGCTTCGCTTTCGTTGGGTGCGGCAAGTGACTTGCCGACCGACGAGCGGATCAAGGCGGTAGCTGCCGGGGGCAACGATCCGGACCTGGTCGCGTTGACGTTCAACGTCGGTCGGTACCTGTTGATGGCGTCCTCCCGCCCCGGGACGCAGGCGGCCAACCTGCAAGGCATCTGGAACCACGACCGCCGGCCGATGTGGGCCAGCGACTGGACCAACAACATCAACACCCAGATGAACTACTGGCCGGCCGACCTGACCGGCCTGCACGAGTGCTTCGACCCGCTGACGGATCTGCTCGAAGGACTGGCTGTTTCGGGTGCCGACACCGCTCGGATCTTGTACGACGCACCGGGGTGGGTGTCGCATCACAACTCGGACCTGTGGTGTGCGACCTGGCCGGTCGGCGCCGGTGGTGACGATCCCGTGTGGTCGATGTGTGCGACCTGTGGGGTGTGGTTGACCGCGCATCTGATGGAGCACTACCGATTCACGTTGGACGTGGACTTCCTGCGCGACCGTGCGTATCCGTTGATTGCGGGTGCGGCGGAGTTCGTGCTGTCGATGCTCGTCGAGGACGGTGACGGGGTGCTGCAGTTCATCCCGTCGACTGCGCCGGAGCATCATTTCATCTTGCCGTCGGGTGCGAAGGCGTCGGTTGATCTGACGTCTACCTATGACATCTGGTTGATCCGCGAGCTGTTCTCGAACCTGGTCGAGGCTTCTGAGGTTCTGGGGCTCGAGTCCGCGGTGGCTGCGCGTGCTGCGGCGGCGCGTGATCGGTTGCCTTCGGTGCGGGTGACGCCGGAGGGGCGGCTGTACGAGTGGCCGACCGACTGGCCGCCGTCCGAGCCGCAGCACCGGCATCAGTCGCATCTCTACGGCTTGTATCCGGGAGCGGAGATCGACCCGACGCGTACGCCGGAATGGGCCGCGGCTGCTCGTGCCTCGTTGGACCTGCGGACCGATGGTGCTGTGAACGGTGGTTGGACTGCGGCCTGGTTGGTCGCGTTGTGGGCACGACTGTTCGAGCCCTCGAAGGCTGCTGCGGTGATCCAGGACTACTTGAGCCGGCTGGTGTCGGACAACCTCCTGCATCGCGACGGCGACATCTTCCAGATCGACGCGAACTTCGGCATGACCGGCTGCATCCCGGAGCTGTTCCTGCAGAGCCACACCGACGTGATCCGCGTCCTGCCGGCGCTGCCTGCTGAATGGCCGGACGGGTCGTTCCACGGTCTGCGGGCGCGCGGCGGTCTGTCGTTCGACGTGACGTGGCGGAACGGCGTACTGACCGAGGCCGTCGTACGCGCGTCGCATGCGGGCACGCACCGGGTCGCGCTGCCGGACGGGGAGCGGACGGTGGAGCTCGCGGCCGGCCAACAGGTGGACCTGGTTAGGTCTGCCTAACCTTGGTTGTTGTAGGCTCAACGTCCGTGAAGAAGCTGATAGGCATCGTCGTGTCGGCCGCCGTACTGCTCGTCGCGGGTTGCGGTAGTGGCGACACCAAGAGTGCGGACACCGGGGTCGGGGACAAGGACGTGGCGACCGGTGGGCGGCTGTTCAGCACCGCCGACACCGAGACCGCGAAACTCGGCTCGGACGCGGCGCCTGGTGCGTTCCCGCGGACCGTGAAGGGCGCGCTCGGCTCCGTGCAGATCCCGGCCAAGCCGACGCGGGTCGTCGTACTGGACAGCGGCGAGCTGGACGACGTACTGGCGCTGGGCATCACGCCGGTCGGCATGGCCACGACCGCGGGGCAGAACGGCGTACCGTCGTACCTCGCCGACAAGGCGCAGGGGATCAAGACGGTCGGCGGTATCAGCGAACTGAACCTGGAGGCGATCGCGGCGCTGAAGCCGGACCTGATCCTCGGCAGCAAGCTGCGCGCGAACGACCTGTACGACAAGCTCAGCGCGATCGCGCCGACGGTGTTCAGCATCCGGCCCGGGTTCCCGTGGAAGGAGAACTTCCTGCTGGTCGCGGACGCGCTCGGCGAGGAGGACAAGGCCACCGGAATCCTGAACGACTACCAGAAGCGCGCCAACGACGTGAAGTCCAAGGTGCAGGGTACGCCGACGATCTCGCTGGTGCGGTTCCGGCCGGGGGAGATCCGGCTGTACGGCAACCTGTCGTTCATCGGCGTCATCCTGAAGGACATCGGCCTGCCGCGGCCGAAGATCCAGGACGTGCAGGATCTCGCGGTCGAGGTCTCCCAGGAGAACATCGGCAAGGCCGCCGGCGACTGGATCTTCTACTCCAGCTACGGCAAGCCCGACACCACCGACGAGAACAAGGTTGTCAACAGCAACCTATGGAAGTCCCTGGCCGCCGTGAAGGCAGGCAAGTCCGCCCGCGTCGACGACGAGGTCTGGTTCCTCGGCCTGGGCCCACTAGGCGCCATGGACGTCCTCTCTGACCTAGAAAAACTCCTCGGCCCGAAGGGTTAGTAACCCCCGCACGCTACGCAGGCGCTTTCTTCGCCGAGTAGATTCAGTCGTCCTTCACAGGCAGCAGGTTGCGTTCGGTGAAGACTTTTTTGGCGATGGTGATTGCGTTGAGGGCGCGGGGGAAGCCGGCGTAGCCGGCGGCGTGGGTGAAGGTTTCGACGATCTCGGTGGGCGTCAGGCCGACGTTCAGCGACGTGCGGATGTGGACCTCCAGCTGCGGTTCGCAGCCGCCGAGTGCGGTCAGGATGCCCAACGTGACTAGCTGACGCTGCTTGGGATCGAGCCCGGGCCGCGAATAGATGTCGCCGAAGCCGAACGCGACGATGTGGTGAGCCAGCGCCGGCGCGATGTCCGCAAGGCTCTCCATCACGGCGGGCGCGGAGCCGCCGTCGACCGCGTTCAGCACCTCCAGCCCTCGCTGGTAGCGGATCTGCTCGTCGGGACTGTTGATGTCAGGAGCCGTCATACCCCGACGCTAGCCCGCGACCGGCCGACGCCGCGGCCAGCAGGCTCAGTACCGGCGTCGTCCGCGTTGGTACGGCGTGAAGCCGGCGGGCTCCTCGTTGCCGACCCAGTCGCCGTCCTCGAGGCGGCGCAGGCTGGTCTCCAGCTCAAGAGACAGCCAACCGGCGAGCTGCGGATGGCTGGAGTGTTGCCACAGGCCGAAGGGGCCGCGCAGGGTCTCCAGATAGTCGACCAGCTCGCGGATCCGGCGGTCCTCCGGAGAAACGCCGCAGCGAGACGCGAGGTCGAGCAGGAAGGCAAGGTCGAAGGTCGCGTAGAACGTGATCTGCCCCATCGCCCGTTCGAGCCCGACAAGCCGTGATACCTCCCAACCGATGGTCGACGCATCCCGGCTCTCGCGGGCGAGTAGGTGGTCGACGCCGGTACGTGCGACCTCGGATCGCCGTCGCTCGGGATGCATCGCCAAGCAGGCGACAGCGCCGGTCGTCGCCGAACGGCAACCAAGCCCGCGCGGCAGCCGTCGATACTCCTTCTCCGGCGGCGCCGGTCGCCCCGCCTGCCCGAGGTCAGCTTTCGGACCGGCCGGCCACGATCCGTCGTTGAGGCGGACACCGAGGAGCCAGTCGTAAGCACGCTCGGCGCGAGGATCCGTCGCGAACCCGGCGGCGGCGATCCCGCGCAGCGGTACGACGGTATGCATCGTGACGAAGCGAGCCCCTTCGATCGGCCCAGGAACCGACCACGAGCCGTCAGGCCGTTGATGCTGAAAGATCGTCTCCACTGCAACCGCCATCGCAGGCCCGCGGTACCCGAGATAGGCCAGCCGACACAGCAGATAGCCTGCTTCATAAGGCCGAGCGTCGGCCAGCTCCGCGACTAGCGCATCGATCTCAGGGCTTCGATCAATCTCGGCACGCCATGCGACGACCTCCGCGTCCTGATCGTCGGCGCCCTCGAGCTCGCGGGCGGCCCGCCACCGCAAGGACGGGGACGGGTCTCCGAGCAGCAGGGTGCCGATGCTCATCGCAGTACCTCCAGGAGATGAGGCGCTGTCAGCGTGCCGGCGATCGCGTCGGGCGGGCCTTCGAAGACGATCCGGCCGCCGTCCGGTCCCGCGCCCGGTCCGAGTTCGATGAGCCAGTCGCAGGCGGCGAGGAAGGCCGGATCGTGCTCGACGACCAGCACGCTGTTGCCGGCAGCAACGAGCGTGTCGAGCGTTCGGACGAGTACTGCGACGTCCGTGGATTGGAGGCCGACGGTCGGCTCGTCGAGCACGTACAGGGCGGTTGCCTTCGTTTTGCGGGCGAACTCCTTCGCGAGCTTGAGCCGCTGCGCTTCGCCGCCCGACAGGCTCCAGCCCGGTTGCCGCAGTACGAGGTAGCCGAGTCCGAGTTCGGCGGCGGCGCCGCCAACCCGGCGTACGGCGTCAACGTCGCCGTACTCGTCGACCAGTTCGGTGATGGTGAGGGCGTCGATGTCGGCGAGACTCCGGCCCCGGTCGAGCAGAGCGGCGGCCTCGTGGCGGTACCCGGATCCGCCGCAGGGATCGCAGGTCTGGCGAACCGACGGCAGGAACGACATGTCCTGCTGCCACACCCCTTTGCCCTTGCAGGCATCGCAGTTGTAGGTCAGGTCCTTGATCGTGATGCCCTGTTCCATGGCTGCCTCGCTCGCGGCGAACTCCTTCCGGACCGCGCCGATCAGCCCGAGGAACATGCCCGGAGACGTGATCTCCGCGCGGGACTGGTCGGCCACAACCGTTCGCTCGGGCGCGCCGGAGATCGTGTCGTGGTCGCCGGGCCGGACGCGGACCACGCCGCGGCCAGGGATGTTGGTCTTCGGTTGGGCCAGACCGAGCGCGATGGTGTCGACGACGAGCGAAGACTTCCCCGACCCCGACACCCCACAGACCCCGACCAGTACGCCGAGCGGCACGCGAGCGTCGAGTCCGTCGAGGTTGTTCTCGCGCGCCCCGGTCACCTTCATCCAACCTGTCGGCTCCCGGCGGCGGTCGCGATGCGCCACCGGAACCTGTCCGTCCAGAACCGCCCGCGTCACCGACTGCGGGCTGTCCGGACCGACCACGCGACCGCCGGCCGGCCCAGCACCGGGACCGATCTCGATCACGTCGTCGGCCGCGCGGATGACGATCGGGTCGTGCTCGACGGCGATGACAGTGTTGCCGGCGGCCCGCAAATCGGTCAGCGTCCGGGCGAGAGCGGTCACCTCCGACGGATGCAGACCCCTGGAGGGCTCGTCCAGCAGTACCGTCATGCCGACGAGTCCGTCGCCGAGCACCGACGCCAGCTTGACCCGTTGCGCCTCGCCGGCCGACAGGGTCCAGGTGCTCCGGTTCAGCTGGAGGTAGCCCAGCCCGACGGCACGGAGGAAGCCGAGCCGCCGCAGCGCGATGGTCCGGGCATCTGCCGCCTGCGGATCGTCTGGCACGTCCATCGAGGTCAGTACGGTCTCCAGGTCGGCGAGCGAGGCTGCAAAGAACTCGTCCCGCGCGAGTCCCTGGAGACGGATCGTCAGGTACGGCGGACGCAGCCGCCGGCCACCGCACTCCCGACACGGAAAGGCCTGCGAATACTGGCCGCCGACGTCGTTCGATGCCCAGTGGTTCAGCCCCTCCCACGACCCGTCGCCGTACAGGACAGCCTGTCGGGCATCCTCGTCCAACTCCGCCCAAGGAGCGCGATTCAGGTCGAAACCGTAGCGCTCGGCCAGCAACTGAATCGGTGACCCGAGGCCTGCGCGGAACCAGGACAGCCCGGCGCTTGCGCGGAACCAGTTCAGGGCGCCGCCGAAGACGCCGTCGGCGATGGGCGCGTCCGGGTGCACGATCAGCTTGGCGAAATCGAACTCGTGCTCGACGCCGAGGCCGAGGCACTGCGGACAGATCGACATCGGCGAGCCCACGAGGTGGCGCGGCTCGATCGGTACTGCGCTGGTCCCGCAGTCGCTGCAGCTCCACGGCGCCTCCGGCTTCGGCGACGTCCGTCGTACCGTCTCGTGACCGCAGGCAAGGCAGGTGCGGACACCGGCCCTTGCGATGATCACGGCGAGCAGGCGGTCGAGGTCGGTGGACCGGCCAACGGTCACCCGGTCGGCATCCCAGACGTAGAAGCCCGGACCGCTCCCGTCGAAGCTCAGGCTGGACGGATCGATACTCATCGTCGGGCCCAGACCGGTCAATGAGTCGACGGGAGCCTCCGGCCCTTCACGGACCGACTGCCGCTCGTAGACGGACAAGCACTCGAGCAACCGCCTGGTCGCCTCCGACTCGAGAACGTCGTGGACCAGCGACGACTTGCCCGAACCCGACACACCGGTGACGACGGTGAACCGGTCCTTCGCGAAGTCGACGTCGATTCCCTGCAGATTGTGAGCGCGGGCGCCGCGCACGCGGATCGCGTTGCTGGACCGGCGGTCGGTGCGCGGCTTGCTGCGAGGTTGCACCGGCGGCTGCTTGTCGACGACGGGCGGTCCGCAGTGCTGGAGACGCCCGCCATCGGGACCGCCGCCCGGGCCAAGGTCGATGCGCCAGTCGGCGGCGGCGATCACGTCGGGCTGGTGTTCCACGACGACCACCGTGCAACCGCTGCCCGTCAGCCGGTCGAGTACTGCGAGCAACCGATCGAGATCGCCGGGATGCAGGCCTGTCGTCGGCTCGTCGAGCAGTATCAGGTCGCCGGACCGCGCCTTGGCCACCTCGCGGGCGAGCCGTACGCGTTGGGCTTCCCCACCGGACAGACTCGGAGACGGTTGCCCGAGCGTCAGATAGCCCAGCCCGACCTCCTGCAGAGGCTGCAGGATACGGCTCACCGACGAATGGTCGGCGAACACCTCGATGGCCTCGTCGACGCTCAGGGCCAACACATCGGCGATCGACCTTCCCGTCCAGGTCGCCTCAAGGACCTCGGGGCGGTATCGCCGGCCGTCGCAGGTCTCGCAGGGGATCCAGATCGGCGCCAGATAGCTCAGGCCGATCGCCACCGATCCCATGCCCTCGCAGGCCGGACAGGCGCCCTCGGCCCGGTTGAAGGTGAAGTCCGATGCGGACCGTCCGGTCTCGCTCGCGAAGACGTCGCGGATCCGGTCGAGCACTTTGGTGTACGTCGCCGGGTTCGACCGCGGGTTGTTGCCCAGCGGGGCTTGATCGACCGCGCGAGCACGTGTCGCCGGCGCGTCGAACGTCGTACATCCGACCGGGGCATGTTCGCGCAGGGACGCCAGCAAGACCTGCTGGCTCAGGGTGGTCTTGCCTGCGCCGGATGGACCGGTGATCACGGTCAGCGATCCGAGTGGGATCTCGCAGTCGACCGCGTGGAGGTTGCGTAGGTTCGCGCCGGTGATGCGGATCCGGTCGTTGGATAGCGGGCGTTGCGCTCGGGGGCGGCGTACGCCGGCGGAGAAGCCGATGCCGGATGCCGTGCCGGCGCGCCAGAGGTCCGCGGGCGGGCCTTGGAACACCAGTCGTCCTCCGCCATCTCCACCGCCGGGCCCGATCTCCACGACCTCGTCGGCCATCGCGACGGCCAGCGGGTCATGTTCGACCATCAACACCGGTCCGGGTAGGGCGGCGATGACGTCGAGCAGTCGGCTGAGATCGCTGTGGTGCAACCCGATCGTCGGCTCGTCGAGGACGTGCAGGAGGTCTTCGAGGCGCCCAGACAGTACGACGGCGAGCCGGGTACGTTGCGCCTCACCGCGCGAGAGGGTCGGCATCGATCGGTCGAGGGCGAGGTACCCGAGGCCTAGCTCCTGCAGCGGACGCAGGCGTCTGAGCAACTCGTCCTGGATGCGCCTCGCGGACGACCCGAGTGGGAGTTGCTCAATGAAGTCGAGGACCTCGGTCACCGATCGACCTGTCAGCTCCTGGAGTGTGACGCCGGCTATGCGGTGTGACGAGGTGTCGTTGTCGCCCCGGAAGGCTGACGGTGCGAGCGGGCGGACCCAGGCGCCGCACTGCGGGCAGATCGGTGCCCGGAGTACGGGTGTGCCTCCGAGCAGCACCTCGGGTTTGCCCAGCGCGTCGGCTCGTTCCAAGGTTGCGCGGACCTCGGCTGCGGACATGCCGGGGTGAAGGGTGGCGACTCGTACGACGACGTCGTGGGGGAGCGCTGGATCGAGGCGCTTCGTTGACTTCGCCGGCCTGGGGCGACCGTCGACGGTGACGTGGTCGAACCGTCCTCGGATGCCGGCGAGCAGACGCGCGTGACTTCCGATCAGCCCGCGCACGATCGCGACGTCGACGTCGACGTCGAGACTCTCGTCGCGGGCGAGCAGGTCCAGGGCGGTGGTGAGACGCTCCTCGGCGGAGATCGCCCGCACCGGCACGTGGCAGTGCGGGCACTCGACCTCGGCAAACCGCGAGTACAAGATCCGCAAGAACGGATGCAGCCCGACGGAGGTCGCGACCGTCGAGGCCGGATTCCGATTGAGCACGTTCTGTGCGACCGCTACCGCCGGCCCCAGCCCGTCGATCCGCCGGACCCGCGCGGCCGGAACCCGCGCTCCGTTGCCACCAAGCGCCAACGATTCAAGAAACCGCCGCCGAGCCTCGGCATAAACCACGTCGAACGCCAGCGACGACTTCCCCGACCCCGAAACCCCAACAACAGCCGTCAGCCCCGCCCCGAAAGCCACATCAACATCACGCAGATTGTGCTCAGCCGCCCCAACCACGTCGAGAATCCGCCCGCGCTCATGCCCCGGACCAGGAGCTGGCCCGACGCCATCCTCTCCCACGCCCCGGCGACCCACCCCGCCCATCTTTGCAGCTCCAGGGTTCCGGCCCGGTCCACAAGGCTGGGTGGAGCGCGCAGCACGCGGGCGGACGACAACACCCCCGGCGGCAGCCGGAAGACCCCGGCGGTAGCCGGAAAGGGATGTACGGCGATGAGCCGGGGGTGGGTGGGGTGCGCGCGTAGTAGTCGCGCTGAGGAGCGGAGCGACGAAGGAAGCGGCCGCGGAGCACGCGGGGGCTTCCCGCAGTACGCGGGGGGCTTCAACGGCAGTACGTCGTGAGTTAGTCCTCGACGCGGCCGCGGTTGGTTACCTGGATGTGTGGCGCTCGTTGAGCCACGGCGCTCACGAGTTCGTCGTAGGCGAGAGAGCGCCCGAGGATCTCGTGTGTCCCGGGCCACGGGCACGACGGTCCCCACGCCTTCGTACTGCGAGGAAGCGCCGCCTCATCCAGCAGCATCACCACCAGCCGCGGTTCCCAGATGTCGTCGCCCTCGTCGTTTACCTGGTGTCGCTCGAGCCGGCAGACCCCGCGGATCTCCCCCCAAGGGATCGTGCGAGGTTGCTCACCACCGAGATAGATCCCGGAGTCGTCCACAGTCAGCAGTACGTCCTCATCGTCCGACTCCCGCCGCTCCTCCAGCGCCGTGATCGCCCCCACAATCAACAGGATCGGCAAACCAACCGCGAAGATCAGCGGCGTACCGCCCCAAGCCAGCCAGACCGCCTCCAGCGGCTCCCGGATCGACTCCCCGCGAATCGCCTGCACGACGACGATCACCAGCGTCAGCGCAACCATCAGCCCGAACACCACAGTCCCCAGCGCCAGCGCGGTCGTCGTGGTGCCGATTCCGTGGCGTTTGACGACGAACGGCTGGCTGAGTTGATGCGCTGACGGCATACGGGCATTGTCTGCGCTGTCACTCCAAGGCACCAGACCTCTCACAGATTCCTCATCAGAACGGTCAGAACTGTCCTCCGGACGGATGAAATCGCCGCGCCTGACCGGCCATCGACTTTGGTCCGGGCCGAGTGTCCGCAACAATCGCTGCATGCCGGACCGCCAAACCGCAGTCGCCACCCGCCAGCCGCCGTCGCGCAGCAGCACGCGCCGACGGAAGAAAGGCGGCATGTGGCGACGTGGCTGGTTCATCGCGTTCCTGGCGATCCTGGCCGCGGCGACGCTGATCTTCCACCGCTACGTTCCGAACTCGATCGGCAACCTGGGCAGTCTGCTCGATACGTTCCTGCCCTGGGTCGGCGTCGCCGTGCCGATCCTGGCGGTCGCAGCCGTCGTACGGCGTTCCGCGACGGCCGGCGTCGCCCTACTCGTCCCCGCGCTCGTCTGGGGCGTGATGTTCGGCGACCTGCTGCTCCCGGGCAAGGGCTCCGGCGGCGCGTACGACCTGAGGGTCCTGACCCACAACGTCGACGCCGCCAACCCGGACCCGAAGGCGACCGCGAGCGATCTGCTCGGCGCCGACGCGGACGTGATGGCGCTCGAGGAGCTCACCGCCCAGGACCTCAAGATCTACAAGGCCGCCTTCGCCACGAAGTACCCGTACCAGGTGTCCCGCGACACAGTCGCCCTCTGGTCGAAGTACCCGGTCGTCGAGACCAAGTCGGTAGACGTCGGCTTCGCCTGGACCCGCGCGCTGCGCGCCGAGGTCAGCACCCCGGAGGGCAAGGTCGCGGTGTACGTCGCCCACCTCGCCTCCGTGCGCGTCGGCACCAGCGGCTTCACCTCGGACCAGCGCAACAACACGATCAAGGCGCTCGGCCGCGCGATCGCCGACGAGAAGCTGGCCGGCGTCATCGTGATGGGCGACTTCAACGGTACGGCGAACGATCGCAGCCTCGCCCCGCTGACAGCCGGACTGCGATCGGCGCAGGGCGCGGCCGGTACCGGATTCGGGTTCACCTGGCCGTCGAAGTTCCCGATGGCCCGGATCGACCACATCCTGGTGCGCGGCGTCACCCCCACCAAGGCCTGGGTGATGAACCCGACCGGCAGCGACCACCGCCCAGTCGTCGCCGAGCTACGAATCTGACGCGATCCCCTTGCGATAGGCGTACCGGACGGCTTCCGCGCGGTGCCGGGCGCCGATCTTCGCGAACGTGTTGTTGATGTGCGTCTTCACGGTCGCCTCGCTGATGAACAGCGTCCCGGCGATCTCCGGGTTGCTCAGCCCGCGCGCGATCAACCGCAGTACTTCGGTCTCCCGAGCGGTCAGCCCGTCGCCGCCCACACCAGCCGAGGGTGCGAGGCCGGCGATCAACCGCTTGGACACCTCAGGATCGAACGTCGACTGCCCGGCCGCCGTCGACCGCAGCGCGGCACCGATCTCGGCCCGGCCGGCGTCCTTGGTCAAGTAGCCGCGAGCGCCAGCACGCAGGGCGTTCGCGATCGACGCATCATCGGCGTACGTCGTCAGCACCAGTACGGCGACGTCCGGGAACTCGGCCGTGATCCGCGCCGTCGCCTCCGTACCGTCGAGCACCGGCATCCGCAGGTCCATCAGCACCACATCGACGTTGCCCCCAGCAACCAACTCGACAGCCGCCAGACCGTTCGCAGCAGCACCCACGACCTCGACACCGTCGATCAGCCCGAGCAGCGCCTCCAGACCTTCACGCACGACCTGCTGGTCGTCCGCCACCACCACGCGGATCGGATCACTCATTCGGCACCTCCGCGACAACCAGCCAGTCATCCCCGTCCGGACCCGCCGTCAGCGTCCCACCAACCAGCGCCAGCCGCTCTCGCATGCCAGCCAACCCGAACCCTTCGCCAGTCGTCGCACCCTTGTTCCGCACGGACAGCCTCACGCCGTCCGAGTAAGCAAGCACCAGCTCGACCGGTTGACCAGGCGCATGTCGAGCCGCGTTCGTCAGCGCCTCGCGGGCAGCGTTGAGCAAGGCAACAGTCACCCCCGACTCAGTCCGCGCAACAACGCCGGTCACGCTCAGTCGCACCGCCGTACCGTGGTCGTTCTCGTGCTGTTCCGCCAGCGCAGCAACTGCCTGATCAAGGTCCGGTACGGCGTCAGCTCGCAGCGCAGCCACCGCATTCCGCGCCTCCGTCAACCCTTGTACGGCGAGCCGCCGCGACCGCCGTACCCGCTCCAACGCCCCCTCGGTATCACCGCGCTCGTCGAGCAGCGCCTCGGCCACCTCGAGCTGAACGCTCAGTGCACCAAGCGAATGCGCGAGCACGTCATGCAGATCACGCGCAATCCGCCCACGCTCCTCCAGCGTCGCAGCCCGGGCGTGTTCGCTCTGCGCCAGCCGGGTCTGCTCGAGCAGCTGCTCGGTCTGCTGGGCCTGCACCTCGTACTGCCGCCGGTTCAACCCGAAGGCAATCAGTACGGCGGTCCACAACAACTGCGTGAAGTACCAGGTATCCGGCTGACCGAACAACCATGCCGATCCCGCATAAGCCGCCGCGACACCGATGCCGGCGGCAATGATCGGCCGATTGCCATGCCGCTTGAAGTCGATCACCGCGATGTCCGTGATGCCGACGAGCACCAGCGCCAGTGCGTTCGACTGCGGATACCCGGCGATCAGCGCGTTGGTCACCGCGACCGCGGACAGCAGCCCGAGGGCGGCGTACGGACGGGACGCCATCAGCACCGAGCCGATGCAGAAGACGACGAAGCTCAGGCTGAGTACGACCCAGACCCACGCGTCCGCGGGCCGCGCCGTCGCCAGTACGGCGACCACGACGCCGGCGGTGAGAACGCGGCCGACCCAGCCGCTCTCGCCGTGCGGCCGCATCGGCAGCAGCGCCTTCAGCTTCACCGGGTGCTGTACTCCTCTGCCTCGCGACGGGCCTTGTTCTGGATGACCACAGACTGAGTCAACAGGTTCGCACCCATCGACACCATCAGCGCGGGGCCACCGGACATCGAGGCGCCGAGCAGATGCCCGACCCCCGCCAGCCCGAGCCGGATGACCAGGTAGGCCACCATGATGCCGAGTCCGGGCATGCCCAGCCGGAAGAACACCTTTCCGGCGCGCCGCTCGACCTGCGCGACCCGGCCGGAGGCAGTCCCCGCGATCAGCGCGACCGCCGCGCCGATGACCAGCAGTACGACGTCGATGAAGCCCAGGCCGGTGTGCCGGTCGTACAACTGGTAGACCCCGACCCCCATCAGGACGAGCGGTCCGCGCCAGACGTCCGTGTCGGAGTTCTCCAGCTCGGACCAGGACAGCCGCCGGGCCAGGACGATCACGACGACGGCGATGACGACGAGTGCGTTGGGTAACGTTCCGAAGCTCATGTCACGGACGGTAGGTCTGACCGGTCTCTAGAAAGGACCGACCAAGGGTGGAGATCCGGGTGGAGAACCAGCGGGCGCCGGTGTCGCCGCCCGCATGATTGAAAGTAGGAGTAACGTTCCTCACCGGTAACACCACGATGCGTCACAAGCGACGATCCGGAGGGGCGATGCTTCCGCAACAATCCATCCTGAGACTGGATGCCACGGCGATCGACTACATCATCATCGCCTTGTACTTCGTCTTCGTGCTCGGCATCGGGTACCTGGCCAGACGCGCGGTGTCGAGCAGCCTGGACTTCTTCCTGTCCGGCCGTTCGCTGCCGGCCTGGGTGACCGGCCTGGCGTTCATCTCGGCCAACCTGGGCGCGATCGAGATCATGGGCATGTCGGCGAACGGTGCGCAGTACGGCATCCCGACCGTGCACTACTTCTGGATCGGCGCGGTGCCGGCGATGCTGTTCCTCGGCGTCGTGATGATGCCGTTCTACTACGGCTCCAAGGTCCGCAGCGTGCCGGAGTTCATGCTGCGCCGGTTCGGCAAGCCCGCGCACCTCGTGAACGCGATCAGCTTCGCCCTGGCGCAGGTGCTGATCGCGGGCGTGAACCTGTTCCTGCTGGCCACGATCGTGAACGTGCTGCTCGGCTGGCCGATCTGGGTGTCGGTGATCGTTGCCGCTGCCATCGTTCTGAGCTACATCACCCTCGGCGGTCTGTCCGCGGCGATCTACAACGAGGTGCTGCAGTTCTTCGTGATCGTCGCCGCGCTGCTGCCGTTGACGCTGGTCGGCCTGCACAAGGTCGGCGGCTGGCAGGGCCTGGTCGACAAGGTGAGCGCGTCGCCGGGCGGCGCCGAGCAGATGTCGGCCTGGCCGGGCAACGCACTGAGTGGCTTCAGCAACAACTTCCTGTCGGTGATCGGGATCGTCTTCGGCCTCGGTTTCGTGCTCTCGTTCGGGTACTGGACGACGAACTTCACCGAGGTCCAGCGCGCACTGGCGTCGAAGAACATGTCGGCGGCCCGGCGTACTCCGATCATCGGCTCGTTCCCGAAGATGTTCATCCCGTTCATCGTCATCATCCCCGGCATCATCGCCGCGGTGATCGTGCCCGAGCTGGCCCAGTTCAAGGCGAACGGCAGCGGCGAGGTCGACTACAACGACGCGTTGCTGCTGCTGATGCGCGATCTGCTGCCGAACGGCATGCTGGGCCTGGCCATCACCGGTCTGCTGGCGTCGTTCATGGCCGGCATGGCGGCCAACCTGAGTTCGTTCAACACAGTGATGTCGTACGACATCATCGAGCGCTACCTGATCAAGGACCGGCCGGACGAGTTCTACCTGCAGACCGGCCGGATCGTCACGGTGGCCGGCACAGTGGTCGCGATCGGCACGGCCGCGATCGCCTCCGGCTACAGCAACCTGATGGACTACCTGCAGCAGCTGTTCTCGTTCTTCAACGCGCCGCTGTTCGCCACCTTCATTCTCGGTATGTTCTGGAAGCGGATGACCGCGACGGCCGGCTGGATCGGCCTGGTCAGCGGTACGGGGACCGCGATCCTGGTCTTCGTCCTGTCCGAGAACGGCGTGATCAACCTGCCCGGTCAGGGCGCCAGCTTCGTCGGTGCGGGTGCCGCCTTCGTGATCGACATCATCATCAGTGTGCTGGTCAGTCTGGGGACGACGCCGAAACGGGACACCGAGCTGGTCGGCCTGGTGTATTCGCTGACGCCGAAGGAACAGCGCACCGAGGTCGCGGTCGCCGGCGACGGCGGCTGGTACCGCAAGCCGGTCCTGCTGGCCGGGATCTCGCTCGCACTGACCATCGTCCTCAACATCATCTTCGCCTGAGGGAGCGTTCGAGATGGCAGAGAAGAAGAAGGCCGGAGCCTTCGACATCCGGGTGATGATCGCGCTGCTGATCGGGATCTACGGCCTGGTGCTGACGATCCTCGGCATCGTCGAGAAGCAGACCGAGATCGACAAGGCCGCCGGCATCAACATCAACCTCTGGGGCGGCATCGGGATGCTGGTGTTCACCGCCCTGTTCGTGCTCTGGGCCCGGCTGCGGCCGATCGTCGTACCCGTCGAAGAAGACGCAACCGGGGAGTAACCCCGGCGCCCACGCCGTCGTTGTGGGACCAGTAGACCTACTGGTCCCACAGCTGGAGGACGGCGCATGGTCAGAACGGGAACCCTTTCCAGACGGGCGTTCCTCGCCCGGGTCGGCATACTCGGCGCGGCCGTCGGAGGCGGTGGGGTTCTGGCCCGCAGCCTGCTGGCGCCCGCTGACGCCGCCACCAACCCGTTGCTGCCGCCCGCCGTCGGCCTGATCAAGCCGGTCCTCGCGGAGCTCGCGCGGGACACGCTCAACGGGCTGACCGTGTTCGCGATGCCCGGCCCGGACGCGTACTCGCGGACCCAGGGCACGCCGAGCCCGACGCCCGGCGCCATCGAGGCCGGTGCGACCGACTTCATCATCAACTCGCTCGACAACTTCGTCCCGTTCCCGGACGAGCTCGCGCAGCCGATCGGGGCCGCCCTGGTGACCGGCCTCGCCGACTCGCGCATCGACCTGCCGGGCCTCGACGTACTCCCCGTGCAGCTGCACACGCTGGACAAGGCGCTGGCGGCGTACCTGGAGAGCGACGAGGCGCTGCCGCTGTCGTTCCCGATCGCCGGCCTGCTGAACCTGATGGCCACCCAGGTGAACCCGCTCGCCGTGAACGGCCCGCACCTGTCGCCGTTCGCCCGCCTCTCGTACGCCGAGAAGGCGCAGGCGTTCGAGCTGATCGAGAAGACCGACGCGGACCTGGTCGCGCTGCTCGACGTCCAGTTCCCGGAGCCGTTGAAGGAATCGGTGTCCGGGCTGCTGAAGTTCGTCGGCGGCGCGCTGATCGAGTTCGCGACGTTCGGTGCGTACGGCGAGTCGGCCGTCTACGACAAGGTCAGCCGCACGCTGCGGAAGCGACCGGTCGGCTGGGCTGCCACCGGCTACCAGCCACACGGACCGGTCGAGGGCTGGGACGACTTCATCGGTTACTACCAGGGGCGCCAGGAGGTGCACGACTGATGCGCGACGTCATCGTGATCGGAGCCGGTGGTGGTGGGCCGGTGGTGGCGAAAGAGCTCGCCGCGCAAGGGCTCGACGTACTGCTGCTCGAGGCCGGACCGCGGAACGCGCACCCGCGGGAGAACTGGACGACGTACGAGGACGACGCCAACAACCCGCTGACCGGGTACCTGCGCTGGGGCCCGTCGGACCGGTCGAAGCCGGCCTGGTTCCGCGAGTGGCCGCAGAACTCGTTCGTCTGGCAGCTGTCCGGCGTCGGCGGGACGACGCAGCACTTCTACGGCAACTACCCGCGCGCGTACCCGGGTGTCTTCGAGGGGTACGACGGCGCGGACAAGTCGCAGTACGACGTCAATCACCGCTTCCCGTTCACGTACGGCGAACTCGTGCCGTACTTCGAATGGGTCGAGGCGACCATGCCGGTCATGACCGCGGCGATGGGTCACAAGGAGCAGACGTTCTTCCGCGGGGCCGAGACGCTCGGGCTCCCGGTGCAGACGACGAAGACGACGCACCGGCCGTCGTACCGTCCGCAGGAGAACGCGATCCTGCAGCCTGGTGGTACGGCGGGGAAGACGTCTGACTCCAGCCTGCTCGTTCATCCGAAGGCGACCGGGTGCACGTTCTGCGGGTACTGCTTCCAGGGGTGCATGCGGCCGAAGGGGGCCCCGCGCAACCAGTTCGCGAAGCGGTCCACGGACAACAGCTACGTCCCGATGGCGTTGACCGCGGACGTTTGGTCGTCCGGGGGTAAGCCGGTCGAGTTGATCGCCGATGCGTTCGTCACGCGGGTGCATGCGGAGAAGGTCCACGGTCAGCTGACGGCGACCGGCGTCACCTGGCGATCCGGCGGTGAAGAGCATCGGGAAGACGCGCGCGTCGTGGTGATGTCGGGTGGGTGTACGGAGAACCCGCGGCTGTGGATGAACTCCGGTCTGCCGAACCCGAACGGCTGGGTCGGACGCGGGTACACCGACCACTTCTTCGACTGGGTGTTCGGCGTCTTCGACGACTACACCGGCAACCCGAAGGGAGTCGGCTCGAGCGCCCGCCTCGACTACCCGGGGTACGGCGGTCTGGAGAACGTCGGCCTCCCGCCCGCGCTGGCCGCCTTCGCGGGAACGCTGTCCGACAGCGGCATCCGCGGTCAGTACAAGAACGGCCGCGGCGCGACCGGGCCGTGGGACGGGCCGGCCGGACGGGTGATGGGTCCGGAGCTGAAGGAGGTTCTGTCGCACGGGCTGGATCACCTGCTCAGCGTGCTGGTGATCACCGACGACGACGTCGAGGCGCAGAACCGGGTCACGCTGTCCGCGCTGCCGGCCGACGAGAACGGCCCGATCCCGAAGGTCACCTTCAAGCAGCGGCAGCGCACCAAGCGCACGTTGCGGAACCGCGAGTTCATGGCGCGGAAGGCGGCCGAGCTGCTGCGTGGAGCCGGCGCCAAGAAGGTGTACCGGATCGACTGGGCGCCGCTGATCCTGCACGTCCAGTCGTCGATGCGGATGGGGTCGTCGTCCAAGAACTCAGTTCTCGACCCGCGCGGTGAGGCTCGTGGCGTGCAGAGGCTGTTCATCGCGGACAACTCGGCGCTGTCGAACGGGCTGGGCGGTCCGAACCCGACGCTGACGTCGCAGGCGCTCGCGACCCGGACCGCGGAGAACATCTTCAAGACGTACTTCGGCGGCGACCCGTGGGTCCGCTCCGGCGCCCCTGTCGTGTCCACGGATCCGCGGATCAGCGTGCGGATGGGGCAGCTCGGTCTCTAGAGCATGTCCGTTTGACGAACATCGGCGTCCGGGCGGGTCCTCCCGTCCGGACGCCGGCGTTCGTAGGCTCGAAGTACCCGATCAGGAGGAACTTCGAGATGACGATCACTTCTGACAGGCCCGACCTGTCGACCACGGCACAGCAGTACGCCGAGCAAGGCTTCGTGCTGGTGAAAGGCCTGCTCAGCAAGGAAGAAGCGGCGTACTACCGGCAGCGCAGCCACGACCTGCTGGCGCAGCTGAACCGGTCCGACGACCCCACCTGGGGAGCCGCCCGGGGGATGACCGAGGCGCCGACGAAGCTGCAGCACCTACACGACGCACAGTTCTACGACGCGGCGTTCTCGAAGCTGCTGGTGGACCCGCGGTTCACCGACGTGGCCGCCGCGGTGATGGGTGTGGACAACGTGCAGTTGCATCACACCAAGCTGTTCGTGAAGCCGCCGGAGAACGGTTCGCCGTTCCCGCTGCACCAGGACTACCCGTTCTTCCCGCACACGTACCACCGCGTCGGTGCGGCGATCTTCCACTTCGACGACGCACCGGTCGAGAAGGGCTGCGTGCGGGTGATTCCCGGTAGCCACAAGTCCGGTCCGCGCGAGCACGAGGCGGAAGGGTCGTACCACCTGCTCGAGCCGTCCTTCGACGAGGCGACGCCGCAGCCGGCCGAGGCGGGCGACGTACTGTTCTTCAGCTACTTCACCGTCCACGGGTCCGGGGTGAACACCAGCGACGAGGCCCGGACCACGTGGCTGATCCAGTACCGCGACCCGTCGGACCCGCCGGCGGTCAAGACGCACGACTGGTCGCTCGGTCAGGGCATGATGCTGCGAGGAGTCGACCCGACCGGCAGGAGTGCCGTTTGAGCCTTGCGTCCGTCGCTGCGGCGGATCGGTTCGTCGACCTCGCGGGACTACTGGAGTCCTGCGAGGTCGACGGCTTCCACGCGGACTTCCTCAGCTGGGGGCACTACCGGCCGGAGTACTGGCGCAACTACTGGCACACCCATTCGTTCCACGAGGTCTGCCTCGCGTACTCCGGCGAAGGCCGCTTCAACTCAGGCTCCGTCCAGTACGACGTCGCACCCGGCTCACTGTTCCTCGCCCGCCCCGGCGACGTCCACGAAATCGAGTCGTCGCGGGTGGCGCCACTGGGAATCGCCTTCTGGGGCTTCACCTTCCGCCCGGCCGCCTCAGGCATCCGAGCCGGGGAGGCGCCAACGCTCCCCAGCGCCGACCGCCGTCCGGCCGGCCCGCATCACCCCGGCGACAACCGCCGTGCAGCCGCCCCCGACCTTCCAGGGTGGTGGTCCGGGCTTACCCGGGCCGACGGGCCGGTGATATCCAGCCGGGGCGGCGCCATCCCATCGCTCATCTCGGCGCTCGCCGCCGAGGCGGCCGCTCCGGTTGCCGGCTACAGCACCGCACTCGGCGCCCTGGGTGCGACTCTGGTCCTGGAGACAGCTCGTGCATTCGCATTCGACGAAGACCTAGCTGTGGAGCCGGTCCGGCGTGACCGCGGTCCGTTGGTGGTGGAAGCGATGCAGCGACACCTCCGCGACAACCTGTCCCGCCCCATCACCGTCCGGGACGTCGCCGCCGCCGCGCACCTCTCCGAGCGTCACGCCGAGCGCCTCTTCACCCAGCAAACAGGTGCGTCGATCATGTCCACCCTCCGCCGCCTACGCCTCGAGCTGGCCGCCCAGCTCCTCCTCGACCCCACCCTCACCATCACCGACGTAGCCCACGCCTGCGGCTACTCCGACGTCCGCCCCTTCTCCACAGCCTTCCGCCGCAAATACGGCCGCACCCCCGGCAACCACCGCCGCGCCGGAGGCACGGAGTTCATCTAGAACGACGGCCCGACGCGCAGTGGTATTCTGGTTACATGCGAGTGAGCCTGCTCCTTATGTAGCCGTGCTGGCAGTGGTCAGTGCGGCGTCCCTTCCTGCGTGAGGGGCTTTTTTATGTCCAGGCGTGCCATCTGGCACATTAAGGCTCAACAAACACCCGAAGTATGGAGTAGGACCGTGAGCGAGCAGGTGGAAGACACCCCCATCGACAGGGGTGGCTACGACTTCAACGCCATGCAGGCCAAGTGGCGTCCGGTGTGGGAGAAGCTGGACCCGTTCAAAGCGAAGGACGACGGCTCGGCCGAGCGGCGCTACGCGCTCACGATGTTCTCCTACCCGTCCGGCGACCTGCACATGGGTCACGCCGAGGTGTTCGCACTGCACGACGTGCTGGCCCGCTACTGGTTCCAGCAGGGGTACGACGTGCTGAACCCGATCGGCTGGGACTCGTTCGGCCTGCCCGCCGAGAACGCCGCGATCAAGCGCAACGAGCACCCGGCGACGTTCACCTACGCCAACATCGAGACGCAGGCCGAGTCGATCCGGCGGTACGCGATCAGCTTCGACTGGTCCCGTCGGCTGCACACGTCCGACCCGGAGTACTACCGCTGGACCCAGTGGCTGTTCCTGCGGCTGTACGAACGCGGTCTGGCCTACCGCAAGGCGTCGTACGTCAACTGGTGCCCGCACGACCAGACCGTGCTGGCCAACGAGCAGGTGATCCAGGGACGCTGTGAGCGCTGCGGTCACGAGGTGACCAAGCGCGAGCTGACCCAGTGGTACTTCAAGACCACGGAGTACGCCCAGCGGCTGCTGGACGACATGGAGCTGCTGCAGTGGCCGGAAGAGATCCTGCTGATGCAGCGCAACTGGATCGGCCGGTCCGAGGGCGCGTTCGCGAACTTCGAGGTCGAGGGGCACGACGAGCCGATCAAGGTCTTCACCACCCGTCCGGACACGCTGTTCGGCGCCACCTTCATGGTGGTCGCGCCGGACGCGAAGCTGGCCGCCGAGCTGGTCACGCCGGAGCAGCAGGCGGCCTTCGACGAGTACCTGACCAAGGTCAAGGCGACCACCGAGATCGAGCGGCAGAGCACCGAGCGCGAGAAGACCGGCGTCTTCCTGGGGTCGTACGCGATCAACCCGGTGACCGGGCAACGGATCCCGATCTGGGCCGCCGACTACGTGCTGGCCGACTACGGCACCGGCGCGATCATGGCCGTGCCCGGCCAGGACACCCGGGACTGGGAGTTCGCGGAGAAGTTCGACCTGCCGATCGTTCGTACCGTGCAGCCGCCCGCCGATTTCGACGGCAAGGCCTACACCGGTGAGGGCGCCGCGATCAACAGCGCCAACGACGAGATCAGCCTGGACGGACTGGACATCGCCGACGCGAAGTCCCGCATCATCGACTGGCTGGACACCAAGGGCCTGGGCGAGCGGACGATCAACTACCGCCTGCGCGACTGGCTGCTCAGCCGGCAGCGCTACTGGGGCTGCCCGATCCCGATCATCCACTGCCCGTCCTGTGGCGAGGTGCCTGTTCCGGAAGACCAGCTGCCGATGGAGCTGCCGGACCTGCGCGGAGCGGACCTGCAGCCGAAGGGCGTCTCGCCGCTGGCCGCTGACCGCGAGTGGGTCGAGGTCGACTGCCCGAAGTGCGGCGGCAAGGCCGAGCGGGACACGGACACGATGGACACGTTCGTCGACTCGTCCTGGTACTTCCTGCGCTACCTGTCCCCGCAGTACACCGAGGGCGCCTTCGACCAGGCTGCCGCGGATCGCTGGATGTCCGTGTACCAGTACGTCGGTGGCAAGGAGCACGCCGTACTGCACCTGCTGTACGCACGGTTCTTCGTCAAGGCGTTGCACGACATGGGCCTGCTGAACGTCGTCGAGCCCTTCACCCGGCTGCTGAACCAGGGCCAGGTGATCAACAAGGGCAAGGCGATGAGCAAGTCGCTGGGCAACGGCGTGAATCTGGGCGACCAGATCGACGAGTACGGCGTGGACGCGGTCCGGCTGACGATGGTGTTCGCCGGCCCGCCTGCCGACGACATCGACTGGGCCGACATGTCGCCGGGGGGTTCGCTGAAGTTCCTGCAACGGGCCTGGCGGCTGGCTGCTGCGGTCGAGGCGCCGCTGGGCTCGGATCCCTCGACCGGCGACGTCGAGCTGCGCAAGCTGACCCACCGCACGGTGGCCGACGCGACCGAGCTGATCGACTCGCACCGGTTCAACGTGATGGTGGCCCGGATCATGGAGCTGGTGAACGCGACCCGGAAGGCGATCGACTCCGGTCCGGGTGCGGCCGACCCGGCGGTCCGCGAGGCCGTAGAGACGGTATCGATCCTGCTGAGCCTGGTCGCGCCGTACACGGCCGAGGACATGTGGGCCGAGCTGGGCCACGAGCCGACCGTCGCCAAGGCCGGCTGGCCGAAGGTCGCCCCGGCCCTGCTGGTCCAGGACACGGTCACCTGCGTGGTCCAGGTCGCCGGCAAGGTGAAGGACCGGCTGGAGGTCGCGCCCGACATCTCCGACGCCGATCTGGAGAAGCTGGCGCTGGACTCGGACGCGGTGCAGAAGGCGCTGGACGGTCGCGGTACCCGCAAGGTGATCGTGCGGGCGCCGAAGCTGGTCAACATCGTCCCGGCCTGAGCGCACGTCGCCCGGCCGCACGTCGTGGGGCCGGGCGACATTTGTCTTAGGGCTACGCTGCTGGGATGCGCTCTGAGCTGATCGACATCGCGACCGGCGGGACCGAGGTCGTGTTCGACCTGACGAGCAGGTGCGAGCAGTTCGTCGCCGCTGAGGCCCACCAGGCCCAGGGCGACGGGCTGCTGCACGTGTTCGTGCCGCACGCGACGGCCGGGGTCGCGATCCTCGAGACCGGTGCGGGCAGCGACACGGATCTGCTCGCGGTGCTGGACGAGTTGCTGCCGCGCGACTTCAGTTGGCGGCACCGGCACGGTTCGCCCGGACACGGCCGCGACCATGTGCTGCCGGCGCTGATTCCGCCGTACGCGTCGATTCCGGTGCTCGAGGGGCGGTTGATGCTCGGCACCTGGCAATCGATCTGCCTGGTCGACACCAATGTGGACAATCCGCAGCGCCAGGTCCGGCTTTCCTGGCTGCCCGGTTAACGGACCACCGGGTAACAATCATTCCCGGGATTTTGGTGACTTATCGTGATGTTGCCGATCGCGTTACGTTTGCGAAACACGACTCCGCTTGAATTGCCGCATGGCAGCCCTGGACACCTTGCGCGACGTCACCGTTGAGCTCCTGGTTCGCGCAACCCGAGGGGTTTGCGACGGCAGCTTGCTGAATGCCGACGCGGGTCGCGCCGACACCAGCGCACGCATCGACGACTGGTCCGGCATACTTTCTCTGTACGCCGCCGAAAATGAATCCCGCTCGGTTCGCGCGACTGCTTGAAACACGCATTTCTGATCCCGCAGGCTTTTCTCCGAGCTTTGCTTTTGTTGCCTTGATCAACAAGTTGGTGTGACCCAGGCCGCATCCCGCACGCCGGTCAGCCCCCGCACAGACGCCCCCGTCACGCTATGTTGTGACAGGAACGTGGGGCCTCCAGAGGGGTGACGTGCTGTGTCGGACACGGATGGCCGGGCTGACGGTCGGCGGGGTTTCGCCGATCTGTTGCTCGACCTCAGGGTCCAGGCCGGCCTCTCCCAGGAGGAGCTGGCCGACCGCGCCGGGCTGAGCGTCCGGTCGATCCGCGAGATCGAGGCCGGCCGGGTCGCGCGGCCGCGGAAGGACTCGGTCCGGCTGCTGGCGTCCGCACTCGGTCTGCAGGACCCTTCGCAGTTCCTCGCCGCGGCCGGGCACGGTACTGGGCGTCGGGTCGTGCAGCCTGCTGTCATATCCGTCGCCGATCCGGCCCCGACCGGTCTGCGCTGGCGCGGCACGCGGCCGATCCCAGACGGACTTGTCGGGCGCGAGCAGGAGCTGTTCGAGCTTGAGGGGCTGCTGCGGCAGAACCGGCTGGTCACGCTCGTCGGCCCCGGCGGAGTCGGCAAGACCGAGCTCGCGCTGGCGGCGGCCGACCGCTTCTCCGGCGCGGACACCACAGTCGTGGTCGTTGACCTCACCACAGTCCAGCGCGACGCCGCCGTACCGTCAGCCATCCTCGACGCCTTCGGCACAGCCCCGGGTACGTCGGACCTGGACGATGTACTGTCCGGCCGCCGACCCGGTGATCTGGTCATCGTCGAGGACAACGCCGAGCACGTTCTCGACGGTGTCGCGACCGTCGCCAACCGGATGGTCCGCAGCTTCCCGGGCATCGGCGTGCTGGTGACGTCGCGGATCCCGCTGGGGCTGCCGGATGAAGTCGTACGCCGGGTGCAGGTGCTCGGCGTACCGCCGAACGACGAGAACTTCGAGGAGATCGCGGCGTCGCCGGCCGTCGAGATGTTCTGCCGCCGGGTGGCCCGGGTACGGCCGGAATTCGTTCTGACACCTGCCAACGCTCCGACCGTGGCGCGCCTGTGCCGGCGGCTGGACGGGCTGCCGTTGGCGCTGGAGCTGGCGGCCGCGCGGGCGGGGTCGCTGTCCGTGGAGACGATTCTCGCGGCGCTGGACGACCGGTTCCGGTTGCTGTCGGGGCCGCGGCGATTCGGCGCACCTCATCAGCGGACGCTGGCGGACACGATCGCCTGGAGCGTCGACGCCCTGTCCGATGCGGCGCGGCAGTTGCTTTACAGGTGCTCGGTGCTGGGTTCGCCGTTCACGCTGGAGGCGGTGGCCGGGGTGTGTATGGGGGATCCGATCGACGGTCTCGACGTACCGATGCTGCTGGCCGAGCTGGTGGACAAGTCGCTGCTGCAGCCGGTGCTCGAGTTCGAGCAGCTGTACGGCTCGCGGTACAAGCTGCTGGAGACGATCCGGGAGCACGCGTACGCCGGTCTGACGTCGCAGGGTTCCGACTTGGTCGAGTTCCGGGACCGGGCGGTCACGTGGTGTTCGACGTACGTCGCGGGGCTGGACGGGGCGTGGTCGTCGCCGGACCGCGATCGGCAGTACCGGGCGGCGCATGCGAACTCTGCGCTGTTCGAGGTGGCGTTGGAGCGGGCCGCCGAGCTGGGGGAGTGGGACACGGCTGCGCGGATCGTGCTGGGGTTCCGGATCGCGTGGCAGTACCAGGCCAGTGTGGCCGAGAGCGGGATCCGCTGGGCGACGCTGTGCGCTTCTCAGGTGTCCGACAAAGAGATCAGTGGCCGGCTGCTTGCGATCGCGGGCCGGCTGTCCAGTCTGACCGGTGACATCCGTGGTGCGCGCCGGCACTACGAGGAGGCGCGGACGCTGATCCCGGGCGAGACCGAGATGGGTCTGGTCGCTCGTGGCGGCTGGGTATCGTCCGGTTCGCACCTGCTCGACACACAGAGCCTGGCCGAGATACCGGCGCTGGTAGATGACGCTCGCAAGCATGGCGACGTACAGCGGTCTGCGACCGTGCAGGCGACCTGTGGGCTCGCGCTGCTGCGGTGGGGTCGGTTGGTCGAGGCCAAGGAGCTCCTGCTCGCTTGGGAGGCTGCACTGGTCAACCCGGGCGTGTACCCCGACGAGATCGCGTACATGGCGCTCAGCCGCGTCGACCTCGAGCTGGGGAACCTGGCCGAGGCGCGTCACTGGGCCGTGCTCGCCCGCGACAGTCAGGCGTCGGACGATCCCGAGCGGACCAAGGTCGCCGGCTGTCTGGCGATGGTCGAGTTCCACGACGGCCGGTACGACGAGGCGCGGGCGCTGCTCGACCAGGCCGACGCCGACATCCGCGGCCACCGCGGGTACTTCGACTACCTCGTGATGCTGTACCGGTCCCGGCTGGCACGAGCCGCCGGTGAGGTCGAGCAGGCGCGGGTGTCGATCCGGGACGCCGTGAACCGGCTGCTGCTCGAAGGGCGGGTCGTGTACCTGCTCGAAGTACTGCCGGAGGCTGTGGCGGTGCTGCACGCGCTGGGACGCTCGGACGCGGGAGATGCGTTGTGCGGGCAGCTTTTGGCGTGGCAGCGGTCGATGGACCCGCCGATGCTGCCGACCGCGTGGGCGGTGCTGCAGGAGTCGTGTGAGAGCGCCTCGGCCGCGGACGGTTGGCCCGAGCCGGATCCGGCGGCCGCGGTGCAGCGGTTGGCGAACGACGTACTGACCGCTCTTTCCTGACGTGGATCCGCGGAAGCTGCCGGGTAACTGCCGGTTGATCTGCCTCGTCCTGACATGGCTGCCGGACCAAGAATTACAGCCGTAGGGCAGGTTCCACGAAGCAGAGTCCGACACCGGGCGGCGGCAGCGAAAGAGGTGGTGAACCATGAAGAGGCCATGGGACACCGCCGGACTGCCGGCCGGCGCGGCGAAGGCGACGCGGAGGGCATCCGGCGGCTGGTTGGTGGGGGCGCCGAGCGGCTGTCGAGAGCTCCGGGGTGCTGTGGAGTGGATCTGTCCTGCCTGTACCGGACGCTGTGCACCGTCAGGGCACCGCTTCCGGGGCGGGGTTCCAGCATCGGGTCAGGCACACGACACAGGGGACGAGTGTCACGACCCGGCCGGCACGGGTAACTGACGGGTTTGGTCACCTGTCGGCGGGCCGGCCGCTGGGACCTCCCGGAACCTCGACGAGCTCGCGGTCAAGGCCGGTCCTGCGCGGTACCGGATACGGGGAGTAGCTCGTCGAGGCTCCATCAACTTCAGGCTGACAACCAGGGGGAGTCAGCAGGACAGGCCGGGCTGATGACGCACGTGGGGACGCCACCAGCCCGGCAGCAGTCCCAAGCGAGGTGAAGGCCCGGGAGGGGTGGCCTTCACCTCGCTAATCTTTGAGAACCGCGGCCTTGTCGAACGCGTAGCCGACCATCCAGTGGGGCTGCAGCCGGCAGTAGACGATGTCGTCACCCCAGCTCGACGGTGAACTGCCGTAGTGGTTGGTGAGATGCTCCTCGATCTCCGCGAAGTCAGGGTGCTCCGGCGTCAGGAACTCGACGTCCCCGTGGCTGAACACCCCGATCCGCTCACCGTCGACGTACGAGAGGCTCGCCGCCGGCCGCTTCTTCAACTGCCGCGCCTTCGCCGCCGACCCGGATGTCGTGAACACCCACCGCGCGTGCAGGAAGTGCCCGTCCACCGCACTGATCCGCGGCTCACCCCGCGCCGTCACGGTGGCGAGATTCAGCGTGCACATCCCGGTCAGAACCCGCACCAGCTCCTCGGCATCCAGCCGGCGCTGGTCCTTGATGATGTTCCGCAGATGCTGGGTCGACCGCGCGTACGCCGTGTCCAGCAACCCCTGCATCTCGGTGACCTCCGCCACTGTCTCCTTCATAATCCGGAGTCTGGCACTCCGCTCAGACATTAACCGTCCGGTAACCTCGCTCCATGGCAGCCCGCGTGCAGGTCGTCACCGACTCCACGGCCGGTCTGTCCACGCATGAGGTGCTCCGTCACCCGCTGACCGTCGTACCGCTCCAGGTCGTGATCGGCGGCACGTCGTACGACGACGGCGCCACGTCTGCCGATGCGGTCGCGGAAGCGCTCAAGACCTTCACGCCTGTCTCGACCAGCCGCCCCGCCCCGCAGACCTTCGCTGACACGTACGCCGCCTGTGCCGCCGACGGCGCCGAAGCGGTGGTGTCGATCCACCTGTCCGGCGACATGTCCGGCACGTTCGAGGCCGCGATGATCGGGGCCAAGGAGTCGCCGATCCCGGTCCGCGTGGTCGACTCCCGCTCGCTCGGCATGGGCCTCGGCTTCCCGGTCCTCGCCGCGGCCGCCGCAGCCGCCGCCGGGGCGGACGCCGCCGCGGTCGAGGCAGCGGCGCGAGCCACGATGAAGTTCACCTCGGCGTACTTCTACGTCGACACCCTCGAGTACCTCCGCCGCGGCGGCCGCATCGGCGCCGCCCAGGCCCTCTTCGGTACGGCGCTCGCCGTCAAACCGCTCCTCACGATCAGCGGCGGCCGCATCGTCCCCCTGGAAAAGGTCCGCACCTCCAGCCGAGCCATCGCCCGCTTGGCCGACATAGCCGTCCAACGCGCCGGCGACGCCCCCGTCCAGCTGGCCGTCCACCACCTCTCCAGTCTGGAAAAAGCCCAATCCCTGGCCGACGACCTCTCCAACCGCCTCCCCAAAGCGGAAGAAGTCGTCCTCCGCGAGGTAGGCGCCGTAATCGGCGCCCACGTAGGCCCCGGCCTCCTGGCCGTAGTAGTCAGCCCCCGCTGACCACCCGCAGTTCTCCACAGGTCCGAAGTCGTCGTCCCGCAACCGCCCCGAACTCGTACTTTCTCTGCACGTGAAGGCCTTCCGCCGTACCCCACCCCCCGACCCCACCACCCGAGCCCGAGCCCTGGCCCGCCTAGCCGCCCGACCCCCCACCCACCCCACCACCACAGCCCTCCCACCCACCCACAACACCGCGCACCCCGCCCCCGCCCACCCAGCCGTCACCAACCACCCGACGCCCGACGCGAGCCACGCCGACGACCACCCGTCGTACGGCGTTGACAACAACGACGCCAAGCCCGCACCCACACCCGCCCAAGGCGTCGACCGCTCAACGCACGCCATCACCAGCGACCACGCCCAGCCGACGCACGACCTGACCCATGCCGTCGACCAACCGCCGCACGGCGTCGTCCGCGGCCACGACGAGCCCGCGCCTGCAGCCCCCCGGGCCGCCGACCGGTCCACGTACGACGTGTCCCGTACCAGCAACGAACCGCCGTACGGCGTGGGCGTTGACGACCAACCGGGGTACGACGCTGCCCGCGGCGGCACCCAGCTTGCGCCCACATTTGCCCGGGACGTCCACCAGTCTGCGCACGCCGTGACGCGCGGCAGCGACCAACCGGCGTACGGCGTGGACCGCCTCGGCAACGCACCGGCGTATGGCGTGAGCCGCGTCGGCGACCAACCGGGGTATGGCGGCGACGGGCCTGCGCCCGCAGCTGCCCGGGGTGTCGACCGGTCCGCGTACGGCGTCTCCCGCGACAGCGAGGCGGCGTACGGCGTGAGTCACGGCGGCGACCAGCCTGCGCATAGAGCAGGCCGAGGTGCCAACCAGCCTGCTGACGCAGTTGGTGGCGACACCGGCCAACGGGCGCGCAGCGGTGGCCGTGGCGGCGACCAGTCCACGCACGCGGTTGGACGAGGCCTGGGGCTAGCTGCGCACGTTGGTCGCGGCGATGGCGAGAACCTTCACAATCCGACCGACCCCAGTCGCGAGCACCCCCGCGACGACTACCTGGAGGAGCGTGATGACGAGGTGCGAGGTGGATGGATCCCAGAACAGGTCCGGCCCGAGCGACTCCGAGATGCTCGCTGGACCCTCACGCCACGGCACGTCCTCGTCCTGCTCGCTGTATTGGCCGTGGGCTTGTCCTGGGCCGCCTGGACCTTCCTTCGAGCCCGGCCCGAAACCCTCCCGAACGCCCAACCCAGCATCGCTACCACCGGCTCACCCGTCGCCCAGCCGACCTCCGGCCAAACCCAACCCGGCCAGACACAACCCAACACCGGCCAACCGGAACCTGGTGCCAGTCAGTCGCCAGGCACCAATCCGTCATCCGGCCCCAACCAACCGTCCGGCACTAACCAGCCTCCAGGCGCTAACCAATCCCCAGGCACCAACCAGTCGCCCGCCGCCGCAACCTCACCTGGCCAACCGCTGCTCGTGGTGTACGTCGCCGGCAAGGTCCGCCGTCCCGGCCTCGTACGCGCCCCGACGGGCTCTCGCGTGGCCGACGTACTCGCCCTAGCCGGCGGTCCGCTACCCGGCGTGGACCTCACCACCCTCAACCTCGCCCGCCAGATCACCGACGGCGAGCAGATCAACGTCGGCCTGCCGAACCAACCCCCACCCACCAACCCACCCGGCGCAACCACGTCATCCACGCCGACCACTGCATCCACAGACCCCGTCAACCTCAACACCGCCACCCTCGCCCAACTGGACGCCCTCCCCGGCGTTGGCCCCGTCCTCGCCCAGCGGATCCTCGACTACCGCACCCAGAACGGCCCTTTCACCACCATCGACCAACTCCAGGAGGTCCCCGGCGTAGGCCCCAAAAAGTTCGACTCCCTAAAACCCCATGTCCGCCTCTAACAAACAACCAGCCACCAGCCACGAACTCCCCACTAGCACCCCACCCGCCCCCAACCCACACACCTCGAACGCACCCACGGCCGACCCGCCTCTGACCGAGCCGCCTGTGGGTGAACCGCTCGATGTGCGGCTGTTGGCTCCGGCGGGGGTGGGTTGGGTTACTGCGGTTGTGTTGGTTGGGGAGCGGCCGGTTGTTGCTGTGGTTGTCTCCGGTGTTGCGTTTGCGCTTGCCGTCGCGCTTGGCCTGGTTCTGCGTAGTAGACCGACGCATCCGCGGCGGACGATCGGGTGGGCGGCGGCTGGGTCCTTGGTTGTTGTGGGTGGGTTGGGGATTGCCGCGGCGTTGCAGTCGGCGAGCCTTCGCGCGGGGCCGATTCGCGGGCTGGCTGCCGACTCGGCGAGCGTCAACGTTCGCCTCAAGATCGAAGGGGATCCATCACTTCGCCAAAGCACCACCAGTCGACGTCCGCCGTACGTGGTCGTCAAAGCAACCGTCGAGGAGGTGCGCACCCACTCCAGTTCCACCGGCACGACCACGACCCGCATCCGTACGCCGGTCTTCCTCATCGGGACGGCGAAGTGGCAGGCCGTCAGATACGGCCAGCATGTCGACGCCACCGGCAGGTTGGAGGCTGTCGAGGACGGCTCGGATGTTGCCGCGATGCTTTCGACCCGATCGCCGCCGCGGGTTGTGGATCAACCGCCGTGGTGGCTGCGGGCCGCTGAGCAGGTTCGTGCCGGCCTCCGGAAGGCTGTGGCCAACGAGCCTGATGATGTCCGCGGTCTCGTGCCGGCGCTGGTGATGGGCGACGTGTCCGGGGTGTCCGCCGAATTGAATGCGGACTTTCAGACAACCGGGCTCACTCACTTATCCGCGGTGTCGGGGACGAATCTGACCCTGCTCCTCGCATTCGTGCTTCCGCTGGCGCGGCTGGTCGGAGTGCGTGCGCGCGGTCTGACCGTGGTCGGCGTGTTGATGGTCGTGGTCTTCGTCATCCTCGCCAGGCCACAGCCGAGCGTTCTCCGAGCGGCCGCGATGGGCCTGATCGCGTTGGCCGCGATGACGAGCGGCGGAGCGCGGCGTCGCGCAGTACGCAGTCTGTCGGTCGCGGTGATTGTGTTGCTGCTCCTCGACACGTCGTTGGCGCGTTCGGCCGGGTTCGCGTTGTCGGTGCTCGCGACCGCGGGGATTGTCCTGCTCGGGCCTGGTTGGCGGGATGCCTTGGCGAGGTGGTTGCCGGGGTGGCTTGCTGATGCGATCTCGTGCCCGCTGGCTGCTCAGCTCGCGTGTACGCCGGTCGTCGCGTGGCTCTCGGGGCAGGTGTCCTTGGTCGCGGTTGCGGCGAACCTGTTGGCCGGACCAGCGGTCGGTCCGGCGACGATCCTCGGCTTTGTCGCGGCCGGAGTCGCCTTGCTAAGCACGGCATTGGCGCAGCTGGTCGGCTGGGCAGCGGGCTGGCCTGCACGCTGGATCATCCTCGTCGCCCGGGAGGGAGCCGGCCTCCCAGGCGCCGCGAACGCCTGGCCGGCAACAGCGCTCGGGATCGCCGTACTGACCCTGCTCTGCCTGGCGCTCGTGCTCGGCCTGCACCGCATCCTCGCCCGCCCGATCGCGATGATCCTGGCGGTGGTGGTGCTGGCGGTCGTCGTACTGCGCCCTGTCGGCTCGCTCGGTTGGCCGCCCGACGACTGGCTCTTCGTGGTCTGCGATGTCGGGCAGGGTGACGGCCTGGTACTGCGAGCCGGTGAGGGTACGGCGGTTGTCGTCGACACCGGCCCGGATCCGGCCGCGATGGATCGATGTCTACGGGACCTGGGGATCAAGCACATCCCGGTGCTTGTACTCAGCCACTTCCATGCCGATCACGTCGGCGGCCTGGCCGGCGTGCTGAACGGGCGGAAGGTCGATGAGATCGAGGTGACGCCGTACTTCTCGCCGCGGGCGGAGTACGACCGGGTGGTCGAGCTCGCATCGCACCATGGGGTCGGCCTGCGGACGGTCGCGTTCCACGAGAAGCGGGTGGTTGGCCAGCTGAGTTGGACGACGCTCTGGCCGGCGAAGGTACCGGCGTTGCCTGCGCCCGGCACGTCGTCCGCGACCTCGTCGGACGAAGGGTCGCCGGAGAACAACGCCAGCATCGCGATGATGGTCGAGGTCGCCGGTCTGCGCATCTTGCTCACCGGAGACCTCGAGCCCGAATCCCAACGGGCAGTCCTGGCATCAGGTGTCGATCTACGGGCCGACGTCCTGAAGGTCCCACACCACGGTTCTGCCCAGCAGGAGCCCGAATTCATCGCCGCCACCCACGCCCGCCTGGCTCTCATCTCTGCCGGCCGCGACAACGACTACGGCCATCCGGCCCCCAGGACTCTGGAGCTCCTGTCCCATGACGCTATCCGAACCGCCACCACCAACGTGAGCGGCACCCTCGCCGTCACCAACAACCACAACCAACTGGCGCTCACCGCAACACATCCCGCGCCGTGACGTTCAGGACCGGACGGTATGAGGTGCTGCCTGAACGCTCAGCGGCTCTTCGCCAACGCGTCGTACCGCACGTCCGTGAGTTGTTGGGATACCTCCCACAGCCGCCGTTGAGTCGCCGCGTCGTGTGACCGGGGCGTCGACTCGAGCCGCGTCGGTTGCCCCTTGAACTCGAACAGACCATCCGGCCCGTAGTACTCGCCGCCCAGCGCCCCCGGGTCGACCGCCGCGTACAGGATCGAAAGTGCCCCAATCTCCACCGGATGGGTGATCGGGCGGGCAAGTCCCCACGATGCGCCGCGGAACAGAAACGGCAGATTCCGGTTCAGTTCCGTGCGGGCGCCGCCGGGGTGGGCAGCCAGTGCCACGGTCGTCGCACCAGCCACCGCGAGTCGGCGCTGCAACTCGTAGGTAAAGAGGAGATTCGCCAGCTTCGACTGGGCATAGGCCGCCGATCGCCGGTACCGCCGTTCCGACTGCAGATCGTCGAAGTCGATTCGCCCCTGGCGGTGCGCAGGACTGGCGACGGTGACGACCCGCGAGCCGGCACCTGGCAGCAGTCGCTCCAGCAACAGCCCGGTGAGGGCGAAGTGACCCAGGTGATTGGTGCCGAACTGGAGCTCGAACCCGTCAGCCGTCGTACTGCGTGGGGGCCGCATCACGCCGGCGTTGTTGATCAGGACATCGATGCGATCGTGCTCCGCACACACCTGCTTCGCAGCCTCACGGATCGACTCCAGCGAGGCGAGATCGAGAGCGACTACGCCCACCCGAGCGGACGGCGTCACGGCTCGGATGTGATCCCGAACCGCAGCGCCCTTGGCGAGGTCACGGCACCCCAGCACTACGGTCGCACCGGCCGCGGCCAGCACGATCGCGGTCTGCCGGCCTACCCCGGCACTGGCTCCCGTGATGAACACGGTGCGGCCTGACTGATCAGCTATCGCCATCGGACCCTCCTGCTATTATCCGGGATGTGTATCCCGGATATGACGATACGGGACGGGCATCCCGTTTAGCAACGGTCCGACGCAGCGCTCGATGCGGAGTCGGATGCGAGGTCCGATGCGAGCTCCGAGTACGGGGGACCGATGGCTGAGTCGGGCAGGGCATTGCGAGCCGATGGACAGCGGAACCGCACTCGGGTGGTGGAAGTCGCCGAAGCCGCGTTCGCGACGAAGGGATTGGCTGTTCCGATCTCAGAGATCGCCCGACGCGCGGAGGTCAGCACCGGCACGGTCTCGCGCCACTTCCCGACCAAGGACGCTCTCATCGAGGCGGTCCTTCTCACGGTGCTCGAGCGCCTGGGCGTCGAGGCACGGGCTCTGGTGGTCGCCGACGGCCCCGGCCCGGCGTTCTTCGGCTTCTTCAAGCGGCTGGTCCTCGAGGGCACGACCAACAAGGCCCTGTTCGACACCTTGGCCGCGGCCGGCCCCGACAGCGACCTCAAGAGCGCCGTGGCATCGGCGGGCACAGACCTGATGGCAGCCCTCGGACACCTGCTGGTCCGTGCTCAACAGGCCGGCGACGCCCGGCCCGATATCACCGTCGACGACGTGTCGGCCATTCTCGTCGGCGCCCTCGCGATGCAGGCTCACAGCAGCACCAACACGCCATCCGCCCACCTGGCTGACCTGGCCACCGACACCCTCCGAGCCCACCCCTGACGCCTCCCCGCGGGTTCGCGACCAAGAGGTGGCGCGGCGAGGGTGATCCCACAACCCCGTCACGACGAAGGCGTCACTTCATACCGTCTAGAGCTGGGCGAAAGTGACGGATGCGGTTGGGATGGTGTTTTCGGGTTGGTCGCCCAGGGACCAGGCGGCTACTCGGGAGACGGTCTGGGCTGGGATCTTGTCGGATACGCCGTGGACTGCGGGGACGTCGTACGTGCCGTGGGCGTCGTGGGGAAGGAGGACGTGGTAGCCGCGGGCGAGGGCGGTCTTCGCGGTCGCGTGGACGCACATCTCGGACATGACGCCGCAGATGGCGAGTGAGCGGACGCCGGCGGTGACGAGGATCTCGCCGAGTGGCGTTGCATCGAAGCCGTCGTCGCGGGGCTTGCGGACGACGTGCTCGCGTGGGCCGGGTTTCACCGGGAGGTAGAGCTCCCAACCGGGCGTCTCCGGCTCGTCGTCGGCGCCGGGCGGGCCGTCGTTCTGCAGATGTACGACGACTGCGCCGGCTTCGCGTGCTCGGTCGAGCAGCTCGCCCACCCGATCCAACAGCTGACCAGCTCCAGGCACGGCATCCGGGCCCGAGACGAATGCGGTCTGCATGTCCACGACGATCAAAGCGTCGGCAGGTTGGGTCATGGGGTCATCTTGGTTGGTTCGGCGAGGGTGCGCACTTGGATTGTCGGAGTGGCGTGGGATGCTGGCCGCGTGGCTGCTCGTAGGGGTTCTGCGCCGAAGCTCGGTGATGTGTTGCTGGTGACCGGGACCGAGTCGTTCCTTGCGGATCGGGCGGTGCGGTCGGCGATCGCGGCGGTGTCGAAGGGCGCCTCCGAGGTCGAGGCAACCGACGTCGACGCGGCCACGCTGGATGTCGGGGTGTTCGCGGAGCTGACCGGGCCGTCGCTGTTCGCGAGCGAGCGGGTGCTGGTTATGCGATCGCTGGAGAATCTGCCGAGCGAGATGGTGCCGCATCTGCTCGAGTACGCCGGTTCGCCGTCGGACGACGTACTCGCGGTGCTGGTGCACTCGGGAGGCCAGAAGGGCAAGGGCGTTCTCGACAAGTTGCGGAAGGCATCGGTCAACGAGGTCGTCGCGACGGCGCCGAAGGCTTGGGAGCTGCCGCAGTTCGTGGCGGGGGAGATCCGGCTGCACGGCGGGACCGTTGACGAGGGCGCGGCGTCGGCGCTGGTGGACGCGGTCGGGCATGACCTGCGGGCGTTGGCCGGGGCGTGTTCGCAGCTGGTGTCGGACTCCGGCGGTCAGGCTGTGACGGCCGAGCTGATCGGGCAGTACTTCGGTGGGCGCGCCGAGGTCACGAGCTTCGCGGTCGCGGACGCGGCGATCGCCGGGCGGACCGAGCCGGCGCTGGAGCAGTTGCGGTGGGCGCTGGACTGCGGGGTTGCGCCGGTGCTGGTCACGAGTGCGATGGCGGGCGGGTTGCGCGGGCTGGCGAGGTACTCGAGTGCGCCGAGCGGGATGCGCGAGGCGGATCTGGCGCGTGAGGTCGGCGTACCGCCGTGGAAGCTGAAGCAGCTCAAGCAGCAATCCCGTGGCTGGACTCCTGGTGGGCTCGCGACCGCGATCAAGGCCGTCGCTCAGGCCGACGCCGACGTCAAGGGTGCGTCGGGCGACGCCGGGTACGCCCTCGAGCGGATGGTCCTCACCGTCACCCGAGCCCACGGCCGCCGCTGACACAGAGTCGCGCACCCCGGCGTCTCGCGGCGCCGGCTGCGCGAGCCGACCAACCCCGGATCCTCCGCCGAGAGCCGGTGCCGAGAGCCGGTGCCGAGAGCCGGTGCATCAACCTGGTTCGGGCACGCAAAAACGATCGGCCGGTCGTTGGGGACGGGCCGATCGTTCGGGGGCCGCGCGGCAGGCGCGCGGCCGGGGCCTCAGAGGGAGGCGGCCTTCTTGAAGAGGGCCGACTTCCGGTTGGCAGCCTGGTTGGCGTGGATGACGCCCTTGCTGACGGCCTTGTCGAGCAGGCGGCCGGCCTTGCGGGCGGTCTCCTGGGCCTTGTCGGCCTCACCGGCGTCGACGGCCTCGTGGAAGCGGCGCACAGCCGTCTTGAGGGTCGACTTCACCGACTTGTTGCGAAGTCGCGCAGCCTCGTTCTGGCGGTTGCGCTTGATCTGGGACTTGATGTTCGCCACGAAGAAGAGCCTCGATCAGGTGTGTGCGGTCAATACGGAAGGTGTCGCGGCGCACGGCTATACACCGCCCGTGGGCGCGCGAAGAGCCAGATTACCAACAAGGCGACCCCAGCTCCAAACTCACTCCGGCCGCGCCACCGGCTCGGCGGTGGATTTCAGCCGCGTGAGGGTGGTGTGGATGCCATCCGCGTTGCGCGGGGTGCGATTGCCGAAGATCGGCCGGAACAGCGCTCGCAGGACGCGGGGGCGGTGGTCGGTCCAGGATTCGGTGACCTCGCAGCCGGCTTCGGTCGGGGTGAACTCGTAGTCCCAGAGCGAGATCGGGATGGGGCCGAAGTGGATGGAGAAGGCGAACCGGCGGCCGGGCTCGGCGGCGACCACCCGGCCGAAGGTGAACCAGCGGACAGCGCCGGCCCGGTTGTGACCGATGAATCGCGCCCCGACCAAAGGCCCGCTGGAAGGCGTCGGGGTGGCGGGTTCGGTGGGCGGGGCGGTGGGGTCGGAGTGGCGCGACCAGGTGACTCGGGTGCACTCCGGGCTCCACTCGCGCATCCGGGGTAGATCGCTGACCAATGAATAAAGGGTGTCGGGCGAGGCGGCTACCGAGATGGACTCGGTCAGATCGGGCATCGGGTTTTCCCTTGCTGTCGGCATCCGTCCGGTCCGAGGGTGACATCGAGGCGGGCGCGACGGCATACTCGGGGCCCCGCGAGCCCCCAGCTCCACCATCGCGCTGCCCAAGCCCTGGAGGAACTCCGTGACCCGCAAACGCCCGGCGATCATCGTCGCCACGGCCCTGATCGCCGCGACGGCCGGCGTACCGCTGCTCGTCAACGCCGCCAACGCCAGCCAACCGGCGGCGACACAGGCAACCCCCGAGCTCAAGCGCTCCGAGACCGGTTCGTACATCGTCCAGCTCGACGACTCCCCGGTGGCCGAGTACGACGGCGACATCGCCGGCCTCGCCGCCACCAAGGTCGCGCCCGGCGGCAAGCTGCTGAAGACCGCCGCCCCGGTGATCAACTACGTCAAGCACCTCACGAACGAGCGTGACGAGCTGCTCAGCAAGAGCAAGATCACCAAGCTCTACGACTACAACTACACGTACGCCGGCTTCTCCGCCCAGATGTCGTACGACGAAGCCGTCAAGCTGGCCAAGCAGTCCGGCGTGAAGAGCATCGAGCCGAGCGACATCGTGCACGCCGACACCGTCGACACCCCGCGCTTCCTGGGCCTGTCCGGCAAGGGCGGCGCGTGGCAGCAGGCCGGTGGTATCGACAAGGCCGGCGACGGCGTGATCATCGGCATGATCGATTCCGGGTACACCCCGGAGCGCCCGAGCTTCGCGCCGATCAAGACCACCAAGCAGTCCGACGCGATCATCGCGAAGAAGTGGAAGGGCACCTGCCAGGCCGGCGAGGAGGCGCCCGTCACCTGCAACAACAAGGTGATCGGCGCCCGGTACTTCGACAAGGGCATCGGCACCCGCCCGATCCCGGAGGAGTACAAGTCGCCGCGTGACTACGGCGGCCACGGCACGCACACCGCGAGCACCGCGGCCGGCAACTACGGCGTCGAGATGAGCGTCATGGGCCGCGACTACGGCAAGGGCTCCGGTATGGCGCCGCACGCCCGCCTCGCGATCTACAAGGCGCTCTGGGCGGTCGACGCGACCGGTGGCGGCAGCGGTACGGACGCCGACATCGTGGCCGCGATCGACGCCGCGGTCGCGGACGGCGTGGATGTCATCAACTACTCGATCTCCGGCAGCGGTTCGTCGTACGTGAATGCCACCGGGCTCGCGTTCCTCCGGGCGGCCAAGGCCGGCGTGTTCGTCGCCACCAGCGCCGGCAACACCGGTCCGGGCGAGGCGACGGTCGGCAAGACGTACCCGTGGGTGACATCAGTTGCCAACGGCACCCATGACCGCGACATCCAGACCAAGCTCACCCTGGGCAACGGCAAGACGTACACCGGTGCGGGCATCGGCGCCGGCGTACCGAGCGCGCCGGTGATCCTTGCCAAGGACGCTGGGCTCCCGGGTGCCGACCCGGCCAACCTCACGCTCTGCCAGGCCGGAACGCTCGACCCGGCGAAGGCCACGGGCAAGATCGTCGTCTGCGACCGTGGCGTGAACGCCCGCGTCGACAAGAGCCTGCAGGTGAAGAACGCCGGCGGCATCGGCATGATCCTGCTCAACCTGACCCCGAGCACGCTCGACTCCGACCTGCACTCGGTCCCGACCGTCCACCTCGACGACAAGGCTGCTCCCGAGGTCAAGGCGTACGTCAGCGGCACCGCCAACCCGACCGCGACGATCAGCGCCGGTACGCCGGTTCGCGTGACTGCTCCGATGGTGGCCGCTTCGTCCAGCCGCGGCCCGTCCCCGGCCGGCAACGGTGACCTACTCAAGCCGGACGTCATGGCGCCGGGTACGAACGTCCTCGCCGCGACGACCGCGTTCAGCGCGGCCGGTGGCGAGTACGCGTTCATGAGCGGTACGTCGATGTCCACGCCGCACATCGCGGGCATCGCCGCCGTACTGAAGGCCAAGCACCCGACGTGGTCCCCGATGGCGATCAAGTCCGCGATGATGACGACCGCGACCGACAAAGACACCGTGGGCAAGCCGATCAAGAACGACTCCGGCTCGCAGGCCAACCCGTTCGGGTACGGCGCCGGCCTTGTCCAGCCGAAGCTGGGGATGGATCCCGGCCTGGTCTACGACTCGACGTACACCGACTGGACCAAGTTCGTCTGCGGCTCAGGCCAGGTCCCGGCCACCCATGAGCTGTGTGCGAACGGCAAGATCGACCTGAGCGACCTCAACTACCCGACGATCGCGATCGGCGACCTGGCAGGCAAGCAGACCGTCACCCGGACCGTGACGAACGTCAGCAAGCTGCCGGAGATCTACTTCCCGAAGGTCGAGGGCCTGAAGGGTCTCAAGGTGACGGTGTCGCCGCGGATCCTGATCACGCTGCCCGGCCGCAGTACGACGTACAAGGTGACGTTCGAGAACAACGGCGCTCCGCTCGAGCAGTACTCGTTCGGCCGCCTGGTCTGGAAGTCCGCGAAGCACTCCGTGGCCAGCACGCTGGCGATCAAGCCGCTCACGGTCAAGGCGCCGACGCAGGTCAACGGCTCCGGTGTCAGCGGCTCGGTCCAGGTGCCGGTGACGGCCGGGTACTCCGGGACGCTCAACACGACTGCGATCGGTCTGGACGCGGCCGCGGTCGGCGAGGCGGCGCTGAAGAACCCGGGCGGCGTGGCGTTCCCGACGACGGCTCCGAAGGCGAACGACCACGTCGCGAAGTTCACGGTCAGCGTCCCAGCCGGTACGACGCACGCCAGGTTCTCCACGTTCGACGCGGACTACCCGGCGGGCACTGACCTGGATGTGTTCGTCTACCAGGCCGGTACGACGACGCTGCTCGGCAGCAGCACAGGTGGTTCGGCAGAGGAGGAGGTCAACCTCCCACGGCCGGCAGGCGGCCAGGTGGACGTGTACGTCGACCTGTACGCCGGAGCGAACGAGCAGACCGTCAAGCTCAACCACTGGGAACTGCAGAAGGCCGCCGGCAACCTGACGGCCACGCCGGCGAGCCAACAGGTAACAGTCGCCGGCCAGACCAGCATCACTGCGTCCTGGACCGGCCTGACACCCGGCACCCGCTACCTGGGTCAACTGCGCTTCTCCGACGGCGCAGACGGCTCCGGCTCCACCATCGTCCGAGTAGACAGCTGAACAAGACATCGGCTCAGCACCCAACCGCGTGCTGAGCCGATGTCCCACAATCAGGGCTGTACTTGCTGGATCATCTCGTCGGACTTGGCAACCGCGACCTGCTTGCACTCACCGGTCGCGACCGCACACCGGAACAGCTTCTGAGCCGGCCCGGACTCGTCGACCACGATGATGTTGTCCGGGTCCTCGAAGAGCGCGTCCTCGAACCACTTCGTCGTGGCCGGAAGCCTCATCTTCGTGACCTTCCCGGTGGCGATGTCGACGGCGACCCCGATGTTGCTGATGGTCATCGTCGCCCCGTCCGGCGACACCGTCACGTACGCCGCGGCCACCGGGGCCTTGAAGCAGTATTCACGCTTCGCCTCGAGCCCCTTGGCTGCCAGCGTGGCAGCGGTGACGCAGGACTGGCCGCCCTTGAAGGTGATGTGCGTGACGATGTTGTTGCTGCGCGTCATGTGCAGGCTGCCGGGGCCGAATGTCCCGACCGTCCGGACATCCTTCGATCCGGGCTGCCAGAGCTTCACGGGCACCGGGTCCGGAGAGTGCTCGCCGAACCAGATTCCGTCCTTGTTCCAGCCGACGAGTTCGAGGTTCGGGGTCTTGACGGTGAGGCTCGACACCTCCTTGCCGGTCCGGATGTCGACGACGACCACCCGATTCTCGGCCCGGCCGTACTTCGAGAGCGCGACCGCGAACTGTTGCCCGTCGGGTGAGACCCGCGGGCCGAAGCCCCCGAGCGGCCCGACCGGCCGGACCTTGCCGCTCGTCGAGACGACGGCGACCTGCGCCTTGTCCGGATCGGGGTAGCCGGTGTTGACGAGCCAGCCGCCCTCGGTCCGCGCGACGACATTGCCCTTCACGCCCGGGTTCTTGACGGTCTTCCCGCCGTCGTGGATCGCCGCCCACCAGGTGTCGAGCGGGTTGTCCGGGTTGTTCTGGACGAGAGTCGTGTACGGGATCTTGGGAGCTCCGGCCGAAACCGGACCTCGGGCCGGCAGACCGCTGACGGACGGCTGGTCGTCGTGCGTGACCAAGCCGTGCAGGAACGGCACGGACAGGGTCAGCACCGCCGCGATGCCGGCCGCGGCCAGTGCCATCGGCGCCCAGCGTCGGCGGGTGGACGTACCGGTGCTGTCCAGCTCCAGGCCGGGGCCGTGGGCGGAGTCCGGGACGGTGTCGGCCTTGGCGTTCAGGTAGTCGCGCAGACGGGTCTCGGTGTCGTTCATCGCAGTTCCTCGAGTTTCTTGGTGAGAGCCGTGAGGCCGCGCGACGCGGTCGCCCTGGCGGTGGATGGGCTGATGCCGAGGAGGTCGGCGATCTCGTCGAACGGGAGGTCGAGGTAGTAGCGCAGTACGAGCACCTCGCGAGCCCGCGTGGGCAGGCCCTGGAGTGCCCGGCGTACCTCCTCGCGCTGCTCCCCGAGTACGGCGGTGCTCTCGGCGGAGTCCTGTGGCGCCTGGTGCGGCGGGGTGTAGAGGCGTGCCACCCGGCGGCGCCGCAGCGCGGACCGGCTCCCGTTGAGCACGGTCGAGCGCAGGTATCCCAGCGCCTTGTCGGAGTCCCTCAGCGGCCATCGCCGGTACAGCTGGGCGAACGCCTCCTGGACTATGTCTTCGGCTGTTTGTCGGTCATCGATCACCAGGACGGCCAGGCGCACGAGACCGCGCCACTCCCGGCCGTACAGCGCTGTCACGGCGTCACGTGCCTCGTCGCCGGCCGCCACCTGGTGAGGATGCTGATCGATACTCACCACTAGATTCGTCACACCCTGAGAGACGTCCGTCCGCCGGGGATGCTGCATCAGAGCCGGTCGCGGACCCAGTCGAGGTGGACGAGGGCGCTCTCCCGCTGCCAGGTGCGGATCGTCGGCAGCCCGGGCGGCGCCGGCTGGGCGGCACCCCACCAGAGACCACCGGCCACAGCTGTGATGAACCCGGTGATCCCGATGTCATCAGGCAGTTCCGGGAGTACGACGGACGCGCGCATCTCCGCCTGCAGGATCACCCTGTCGGTCCAGCGGGGCCCCAGCCCCGGGTGCGCCCAGTCGATGAACACCACCCGGTCGTCGGTCAGGATGATGTTGTCCGCCCGGAGGTCGTAGTGGACCAGCGCCTTGCCCTCGGCCAACTCGCGGAGTCCAGTCTGCGCCAGCTCGGCGAACTCCTCGACCCGGCCATTCATCCAGGACGGTACGGCGAGACCGTCCTCGAGCACGTTGTTCCACCGGCTCAGGAAGTCATGGCTGCGTACGGCGATGACCGGTGCGTCCGGCCACGGCGACGGGTCCAGCGCGTCGGTCAGTTCGGCGACGGCGTCCAGGACCCGCTCAGCGTCCGCCTGCTCCCACGGATGAGCGGGCAGTCGCCCGTCGATGTCCTCGAACAGCATCCCGACCCAGTCGCCGTCGTCGTACACGTCGTACAGTTGCGGCGCCATCGGGAGGGGGCCGATGGCCTGCATGGCGGTGATCTCCTGCCGGAACAGCTCCGGCGTCTTCGGGTTGAGCGACGTACCGACGGCCTTCACGAAGGCTCGGCGGCCCGAGGCGGTCACCAGGCGGGCGGCCACGCCGGGCGAGAAGCCGCCCTGCTGGGTGGAAGCCGATACCACCGCTGAGCCGAGCGCACGCTCCACCCAGTCCCGGACCGACACGGGCATCTTCTCGTAGGGCAGCCTGACCCCAGCAGCGTGCGCCATACCTCACCACGCTAGCGGGCCCTCGCTAGTGATTTTCGAATCTGCTGGACCCGCATGGGATGATTGACCGGATATCACCCAAGACCAGAACTGGATCCCCTCCGTGCCCGTTGGCCCCACGAATGTGCCGCAGCCGGGTCGCACCGACCCGTCGCTGATCCGGAACTTCTGCATCATCGCCCACATCGACCATGGCAAGTCGACGCTGGCCGATCGGATGCTGCAGATCACCGGCGTGGTCGACGACCGCTCGATGCGGGCGCAGTACCTCGACCGGATGGACATCGAGCGCGAGCGCGGCATCACGATCAAGTCGCAGGCGGTCCGCCTCCCGTTCGCGCCTGGTCCGGACACCCCGGGCGGCCTGCTGGCCCCGGACGGGACGACGTACATCCTGAACATGATCGACACGCCCGGCCACGTCGACTTCACCTACGAGGTGTCGCGGTCGCTCGAAGCGTGTGAGGGCGCGGTCCTGCTGGTCGACGCCGCGCAGGGGATCGAGGCGCAGACCCTGGCGAACCTGTACCTCGCGCTGAACGCCGACCTGCACATCATCCCGGTGCTGAACAAGATCGACCTGCCGAGCGCCCAGCCGGAGAAGTACGCCGCGGAGCTGGCCCACATCATCGGGTGCGACCCGTCCGACGTACTCAGGGTCTCCGCGAAGACCGGCGAGGGCGTCGAGGACCTGCTGAGCGAGATCGTCGCGCAGGTCGAGCCGCCGAAGGGTGTGAAGGACGCGCCGCCGCGGGCCCTGATCTTCGACTCGGTCTACGACACGTACCGCGGCGTGGTCACCTACGTCCGGGTGGTCGACGGCGAGCTGGTCCACCGCGACCGGATCAAGATGATGTCGACCGGCGCTGTGCACGAGATGCTCGAGGTCGGGGTGATCTCGCCGGAGCCGATGAAGACGCCGAGCATCGGCGTGGGTGAGGTCGGTTATCTCATCACCGGCGTGAAGGACGTTCGCCAGTCCCGGGTCGGTGACACCGTCACCGCGGCCGTCCACGGTGCGACCGAGGCGCTCGGCGGCTACAAGCACCCGCAGCCGATGGTGTACTCCGGGCTGTTCCCGATCGACGGCGACGACTACCCGACGCTGCGCGATGCGCTGGAGCGCCTGCAGCTGAACGACGCGGCCCTGCAGTACGAGCCGGAGACCTCGGGCGCGCTCGGGTTCGGCTTCCGCTGCGGGTTCCTCGGCCTGCTGCACATGGAGATCGTGCGGGAGCGGCTCGAGCGCGAGTTCGACCTGGACCTGATCTCGACCGCGCCGAACGTGGTCTACCGGGTCGAGATGGAGGACGGCAAGGAGTACGTCGTCACCAACCCGAGCGAGTTCCCCGAAGGCAAGATCGCCGACATCTACGAGCCGGTCGTCCGCGCGACGATCCTGAGCCCGAAGGACTTCATCGGCGTCATCATGGAGCTCTGCCAGTCCAAGCGGGGCAACCTGCTCGGGATGGAGTACCTGTCCGAGGACCGGGTCGAGCTGCGCTACACGCTCCCGCTGGCCGAGATCGTGTTCGACTTCTTCGACCAGCTGAAGTCGAAGACCAAGGGCTACGCGTCGCTGGACTACGAGCCGACCGGCGAGCAGTCGGCCGCGCTGGTCAAGGTCGACATCCTGCTGCAGGGCGAGACGGTGGACGCGTTCTCCGCGATCGTGCACCGCGACAACGCCTATGCGTACGGCGTGGCGCTGGCCGGCAAGCTGAAGGAACTGATCCCGAGGCAGCAGTTCGAGGTGCCGATCCAGGCCGCGATCGGGTCCCGGATCATCGCCCGCGAATCGATCCGCGCGATGCGCAAGGACGTCCTGGCGAAGTGCTACGGCGGTGACATCACCCGGAAGCGCAAGCTGCTCGAGAAGCAGAAGGAAGGCAAGAAGCGGATGAAGATGGTCGGCCGGGTCGAGGTCCCGCAAGAGGCCTTCATCGCCGCCCTCCGCACCTCCGAACCGGTCGAGAAGGCAGGCAAGAAGTAGGTGCCGGTCGAGATCCCTGCTGGCCTGCTTGCGGTTGCGACTCGCGGGCAGGACTGGGCGGACTGGCTTGATCGGCTGCCGCGTCTCACGCGGGACCTGCTCGGTGAGTGGCAGTTGCGCGTCGACGGCGCGTCGTTCTACGGCAACTGTGCGCTGGTCGTGCCGGTCACCACGGCCGACGGCCAGCGCGCAGTGCTGAAGGTGCAGTTCCCGCATCTGGAGGCGGAGACCGAGCACCTGGCATTGCGGACCTGGGCCGGTAACGGCGCCGTGCAGCTGCTGCGGGCCGACCCGCGGCGATTCGCCTTGCTGCTCGAGCGGTTGGAGTCGCGGGACCTGACCACGATCGACGCGCTCGACGCCTGCGAGATCGTTGGCCAGACCTACAAACGACTGCATGTCGCCGCGGGTCCGCAGTACCGGTCGTTGTCGGGGGAGCTGAAGCGTTGGGTGGAAGGCTTCCGCAGGTTGCCCGCGTCGGCGCCGGTCCCGCATCGGTACGTCGAGCAGGCGATCTCGTTGTCGGAGGACTTCATCGCGGACCCCGCGACCGACGGCCGGCTGATCCACACCGACCTGCACTACGAGAACATGCTGGCCGCGGAACGCGAGCCCTGGCTGGTGATCGACCCGAAGCCGCTGTCCGGTGATCCGCATTTCGAGGTCGCACCGCTGATCTGGAACCGCTGGGAGGAAGTAGTTGCCGCCGGCGACCTTCGGTTCGCGGTCAGGCAACGGTTCTACACCGCGATCGACGCGGCCGGCCTGGACGAGGACCGTGCTCGCGACTGGGTGATCGTCCGGCAGATGGTCAACGTCCTCGGCACGCTCGAGAACACCGACGGCACGCTGCCGCAGGACTGGCTCACTCGCAACATCGCCATCGTCAAAGCCATCCAGGACTAAACTCCGGAAGATGACCGTCGAGAACCGCAGAGCCCGGAGCCCACGTGGCTCCGGTGACGACCTGCGGGACGCGCTGGTCACCGCGACGGCCAAGCTCCTCGAAACCCACGACCTCAACGCGTTGTCGGTCCGCACGGTCACCTCGGCGACCGGCGTCAGCCCGACCGCGTTGTATCTGCACTTCACCGACCTGCCGGAGTTGCTGCGAGCCGTGAAGGCGCGCTTCTTCAGCGACCTCCGCGATCGACTCACAGCAGTGGACGGCACCGGTCGAGACCGGGTCAAAGCGCTCGCGCTCGCCTACCTCGCCTACGCGCGCGAGTACGAGGGCCGGTACGCCGTGATGTTCCACGCCCACCGTCGTACCGACGCGCCGAGCACCCCGGCCGCCGAGTTGGTCGAGCTGGGCTGGGCCGCGTTCGAGCCGCTGATCGCCGCGGTCGGCGCCGTACTCCCGGACGCGTCGGTGGACGAGATCCGCGAGACCTCCCTGGAGTTGTGGCTTGCCTTGCACGGGCGGGCGCAGCTGAGCGTCGCGATGCCGTGGTTCGAGCTGCCGGACGAGGACCGATACGTCGACCGCCTCGTCCGGCAAGTCCTCGGTTAGCCCGCGTACGCCGTCTTGCCGCCGTCGATGACGAGCTGGGACGCGGTCAGGTAGGGGAAGTCGTCGGACGCGAGCGCAAGCGCGAACACGGCGATCTCGTTCGGCGTCGCCATTCGTTGCAGGCCGTGGACGTGGGTCTTGCCCCAGTTCGCGGCCAGGGCGTTCCAGACCGGGTCCGGGACGTTCATCATCCCGGCGAGCCGGCGTACGAGCTCGGTGTTCGTCGTACCGGGGATGAGCGTGTTGATCCGGATGCCACGCGCCGCGTAGTCGTGGGCAGCTGACTGGACCAGGCCGACCAGACCGCGCTTGGTCGCCGTGTACGCCGCACGCTTCTCGGTCGTCGCGATCGCATTGGACGACGACGTCACCACGACCGTCCCGCCGCCCCGCTCGAGCAGGTGCGGCACCTCGTACTTCAGCGCGAGGAAGTTGCCGCGCAGGTTCGTGTTCGTCACGTCGTCCCACTCGGCCGTCGTGTACTCGTGCAGTGGCCGCTCGATGCTGATCCCGGCATTGTTGAAGCAGACGTCGAGCCCGCCGTACTTGCCCGCGATCCCGTCGACGAACCGCCGTACGTCGCTCTCGACGCGGACATCCGCCTTGACGTACGTCGCTTGGCCGCCCGCGGACCGGATCTCCGCCTCGACCTGCTGGCCGAGTTGCTCCCGCCGACCGCAGAACCCGACCCTGCCGCCCTCGGCCGCGAACAACAGCGCCGCAGCCCGCCCGATCCTGCTGGTCGCACCGGTGATCAGCACGACCTTGCCGTCGAACCGCCGTCGAGCGGAGGCCTGGATCGGCGGCGGCGCATCCCCGCCCTGGACGAACGCCGCACCGGCGATCGCTCCAGCGGCTGCGGCGGTGACGCCGGCCACGGCACCGGTAGTGATCACGCGTCGGCGGGTGAATCGCTGGTCTGTCATCGTCCCCACTCCCTCGAATCCTGGTTTACGACTGTAAATATACACACGTAAACATAATCGAGGAGACATTGAAGTTACTAGTTACTACCTACTAACTTCATCGGTATGCGAATGACTGGGCGAGAACGGCGCGAGCAGATCCTCGGGATCGCGGAAGAGGAGTTCGCGACCGCCGGTTTGTACGGCGCGTCGACCGAGACGATCGCCCGGCGGGCGGGGATCACGCAGGCGTACGTGTTCCGGCTGTTCGGGACGAAGAAGCAATTGTTCCTGGCATGCGTGGATGCCGCGTTCGGCCGGATGGCGCTGGCGATGCTGGCGGCTGCTGGCGGGTCGCACGGGATCGAGGCGCTGACGGCCATGGGGCAGGAGTACAACGAGATGCTCGCCGATCGGACGACGCTCCTGCTCCAGCTTCAGGGCACCGCGGCCGCGGCGGCCGGCGACGGCGAGGTGCGCGACGCCGTACGCGCAAGTTTCGCGCGGTTGTGGCAGGCCGTCGCCGATACGGCGCAGCTCGATCCGGTGACGATCAAGTCGTTCCTTGCCTTCGGCATGCTTCTCAACACGAACGCGGCGCTCGACCTGCCGCAGGTCGACGAAGCGTGGTCCCACCAGGCCAGAACCCGAATAAAACCAGGCCTTTTCAACCACATCACCACCGAGACGAACCAATGACCACCGCGAGCCCCGCCCAGCGACATGCCCCCGCGCTGGCGGGATTCCTGGTCTCCGTCGGACTGGCCGGCGCGGTCATCGGCAGCCTCGGCGCACCCTTGATCACGGCGGTCGCCGAGGCGTACGACGTTTCGCTCGCGGCCTCGCAGTGGACCCTGACGATCGCGTTGCTCGCCGGGGCCGTCGCAACGCCTGTGTTCGGTCGGCTCGGGGCCGGACCGCGGCGGCGTACCGTCGTGCTCGGGATGCTCGCCGCCATGGTCGTCGGCAGCGTCCTGACCGTGTTGCCGTTGCCGTTCGCGTTCCTGCTGGCCGGGCGGGCGCTCCAGGGATCGGGACTCGGGCTGGTCGTGCTGATGATGGCGGTCGCGCGCGATCATCTGGACGAGCAGCGGGCGGCGCGGACGATCGCCTTGTTGTCGGTGGCATCGACCGCGGGGATCGGGATCGGCTACCCGTTGTCCGGCTTCCTCACGGACGTGGCCGGCGTGCGCGCGGCGTACGGGCTCGGGCTCGTCATTACTGCCGCCGCTCTGGTCGCCGCCTTCTTCGCGCTGCCGGAGGCGCCGTCACGCCCGTCGACCCGTCTCGACCTGCGCGGGGCGATCCTGCTGGCGATCGCCTTGCCCGCGCTGCTGCTGGTCATTGGCGACACCGACCTTTGGCGCCACCACGCCGCCACGGCCATCGCCATCCTCGCCGCCGCGATCCTGCTACTGATCGGCTGGACGTTCCTGGAGGCCCGCACCGAGCAGCCGCTCGTAGACGTACGCCTGCTGCGTCACCCCGCGGTCGCCGCCGCGAACCTGGTGATGCTGACCGGCGGCGTCGGCATGTACCTGCTGTTCAGCCTCATCACCCGCTATGTCCAAACCCCCGCGACAGCCGGCTACGGCTTCGGCCTCAACACCTTCGAGGCCGGTCTCGTCCTCGTCCCGTTCTCGATCCTCGGCTTCGTCGCCGGCCGTCTCGTCCCCGGCTGGCGGGACCGCCTCGGTGCCCGATGGTTGCTAGCGGCAAGTACTGCGGTCGTCCTCGCCGCATTCGTACTCTTCGCGGTCGCCCGCTCACACCTGGTCGAACCGATCCTCGCCATCGGCATCCTCGGCTTCGGCGTCGGTGCGTTCTCAGCAGCTATGCCCGCCGTCATCCTCGCTGTGACGCCGAAATCCGAGACGGCCAGCGCGATGAGCGTGAACGCCGTCGTACGCAGCGTCGGCTTCTCCACCGGCAGCGCCCTCGGCGGACTCATCCTCGCCGCCCACACCACCGGCGTCTTCCCCAGCGAGTCCGGGTACGCCGCGGCCGCCTGGATCGGCGCGGCCGCGACCGCAGCGACCCTGGTGATCATCGCCATACTCCCGCTCAAGCGCGGATAAACCGGTGGATCGCGGCCAGTCGCCGGGAGAGGATGCCGGTATGCGGTTGCTGACGGTCAATGTCGTGGAGAAGCTGATTCCGGGTCCGAAGGAGACCGGCCTCACCGCCATTGACAAGCGACCGCAGCCCGGCCGGATCCGCGTCGGCGAGCTCGGCCTGGCCGGCGACCGCGTCTGCGACACCAAGAACCACGGCGGCCCGGATCTCGCCCTCTACGCGTACGCCGAGGAGGACGCCGACTGGTGGGCCGGCCAACTCGGTCGCGACATCCCGACCGGGTTGTTCGGCGAGAACCTCCGCACCGAAGGGCTCGACGTCAACGGAGCCCTGCTGGGTGAGGTGTGGCGGATCGGTGACGAGGTCGAGGTGATGGTCCGCGCACCCCGCATCCCGTGCATCACTTTCCAGCACCGCATGCAGGAGCCGCACTGGGTCAAGCGCTTCCACCAGGCGTGCCGGCCCGGCGCGTACCTGAAGGTGCTTCGCGAAGGCACGATCGGTGCCGGCGACCCGATCCAGATCGTCAGCCGTCCGGACCACGAGGTCACCGTCGCGCTGATGTTCGCGCAGCAGGACCCCGCGAAGATGCAGCGGATGCTCGATTCGGATGTCGACCTGATGGAGGAGCTCCGCGACACCGCGCAGCGCGTGGCAGCGCGCGGATGAGCGCACAGACGACCGTACGACGGGGAATCCTGCCCGAGCCGGGGCCGTTGCGGCCGCTGGCGTTGGCGACTCTGCTGAGCCGCGTCGGCAACGGCCTGCTGATGACGGTCAGCGTCCTGTACTTCAACCGGATCGTCGGCCTGTCGATCGCACAGGTCGGCCTCGGCCTCACGGTCGCGGGGCTGTTCGGGCTGCTGTCCGCCGTACCGCTCGGACATCTGGCGGATCGGCGTGGGCCGCGCGGCCTGTTCGTCGTGCTGAGTCTGATGGTGTGCGGGCTGTCGCTGCTCTACCTCGTCGTGAACAACTTCTGGCAGTTCCTGGTCGTGAGCATCGTGCTGACGATGATCGACCGCGGCGCGGGTGCCGTCCGGGCCGCGTTGATCGCCGCGGTGACCGTCGGCGCGGGCCGGGTCGCGGCCCGCGCGTACCTGCGGGCGATCACGAACATCGGCATCATGGCCGGCGCCGCGATCGGTGCGTTCGCGCTGCATTTCGACACCGCCACGGCGTACCGGGTGATGTTCGTCCTCGACGCGGTGTTGAGCAGCATCGCGGCCTTCGTCGTACTGGCAATCCCGCGCGTCGCGTCGCAACATCGTGACGACGACGGACCGGTCTGGATCGCGCTGCGCGACCGTGGCTACCTCGCCGTCGCGGCGCTCAACGCGGGCATGAGCATCCACTTCGCCGTACTCGATGTCGCGATCCCGCTGTGGGTGGTCGACCACACGGACGCGCCGCGCTGGACGGTCGCATTGCTGCTGATCATCAACACCGTGGTGGTCTCGCTGTTCCAGGTACGGTCGTCGCGCGGCATCGCCGATCCGACAACTGCCGCTCGTGCCACCCGCACCGCAGGATGGTTGCTGCTGGCATCGATGGTCCTGCTGGCCGGTGCCACCTGGGGGAATGCGCTGATCGCAGTCGCGCTGCTGGCCGCTGGAGCACTGGTCCAGGTGATCGCAGAGTTGATGCAGTCGTCGGGCTCGTTCCTGCTCAGCTTCGACCTGGCGCCGAACCACGCACAGGGCCAGTACCAAGGTGTATGGAACACCAGCATGTCGATCAGCACGATGATCGCTCCGACGGTCCTGGCCCTACTACCTCTCGGCCTCGGCGTCCCCGGCTGGATCATCCTCGGCGTCTGGTTCGCCCTGACCGGTGCGCTGTTCGTCCCGGTCGTCCGTTGGGCGGAGAGCCGTCGTCCCGCACCGGTGGCGGCGTAGCGTCAGTTCGTCGGTTCGCGGTAGCCGAGCGCGGCGGAGATCTTGCGGGCGGCCTCGATCGCGGCCGGCGCCATGAGTGCTACCTGGGCGATCGACTGCTCCAACGACAAGGTGGAGATGCTCACGGCCGCGATCGCGGCGCCGGTGTGGTCGTGGATGACCGCAGCGACGCAGCGGATGCCGGGTTCGTTCTCTTCGTCGTCGAGCGCGTAGCCACGGGTGCGGACCTGCGCGAGATCGGTCTTCAGTGCGGCGGCGGTCGTGTGTGTGAGCGGCGTACGAGCCGGAAGACCAGTCCGGGTGATGTGGAGGTCGAGGGCGTCTTCGTCCTTCTCGGCGAGGAGCGCCTTGCCGATGCCGGTGCAGTGCAGCCAGATCGCCTTGCCGACGCGCGACGGCATCCGGTACGGCTTCGGGCCGTCGAGGCGGGCGACGTAGATCGCCTCGTCGCCGTTCAGCAGCCCGACATGCACCGTGCAGCGCGTCTGCGCGACGAGATCCGCGAGCACCGGACGAGCGACCGTGGCCAGATCGACGTTGGTCAAGGCGTGCCCGGCCAGCCGCAGCGCCTTCGGCCCCGGGTGGTACGAGCCGTCGTCGGCCTGGGCGACGAACTCGTGCTCGACCAGCGACGCCATGATCCGGTGCACGGTCGACTTGGCCAGACCGGTTGCGTTCACGACATCGGTGAACCGCGAGTGCTCCAGTACGGCGTCCAGGACCATCAACGTCTTGTCGATGGCCGAGGGCGAACTCATGTCGCTCATCCTGCTCTCCTATCTGGCGAGCCAGCCGCCGTCGACCGCGAGCACGTGCCCGTTGACGTAGTCCGCGGCCGCCGAGGCGAGGAACACCGCCGCGCCGACGACATCCTCCGGCCGTCCCCAGCGTCCGGCCGGGATGCGCTGCCGGATCGCGGCCTCGCGCGCCGGGTCCGCACGCAGCTCGGTGGTGTTGTCAGTACTGATGTACCCGGGCGCGATCGCGTTCACCTGAACCCCGGCCGGACCCCACTCGTTGGCCAGCGCCCGGGTCAGTCCCGCCACCGCATGCTTGCTGGCAGTGTAGGCCGGAACGGTGATTCCGCCCTGGAAGCTCAGCAGCGAGGCGATCGTGACGATCTTCCCGGTACGGCGTTCTGCCATCGCCGCCCCGACCGGGCGGGTGACTGCCCAGGTGGAGTTGAGGTTCACGTCGATCACGTGTTGCCAGTCTGCGGTCGTGGTCTCGGCCGCCGGCGCCCGGCGGATCGTGCCGGCGTTGTTGACCAGGATGTCGATGTGCCGATCCCTGGCCAGTTCGACGGCTGCCGCCTCGACCGCGGCCGGGTCGGCGAAGTCGGCGATCACGACGGTGGCCTGCCCGCCGCCGTTCTGCTTGATCGCCTCGAGGGTGTCCTCGAGCGCCGCGTCCCGGGCCATCAGGATCAGCTCGGCGCCGGCCGCGGCGTACCCCGCTGCGATGGCGGCACCGATGCCACGACGCGCGCCGGTCACGAGCGCAGTACGCCCTTCGAGGCTGAACGTCACCGCAGATCCTGTACGTCGACACCGTCCATGTCGCCGAACGCCTGGTTCTCGCCGGCCATCGCCCAGACGAAGCTGTACGACGAGGTGCCGCAGCCGGAGTGGATCGACCAGCTCGGCGAGATGACCGCCTGCCGATCCGCTACGAGCAGGTGCCGGGTCTCGTCGGGCTCGCCGAGGAGGTGGACGATCCGCTCGGTCTCGGGGAGACCGAAGTACAGGTAGCACTCGGTACGGCGGTCGTGGGTGTGGGCGGGCATGGTGTTCCAGGTGCTGCCCGCGTGCAACGTGGTCACGCCGAGCACGACCTGGCAGCTCTGTACGCCGTCCGCGTGGATGTACTGGTCGATCGTGCGACGGTTCGCGGTCTGCTGGTCGCCGAGCTCGAGCCGATTGCCCTCGCCGGGGTTGACCTGTGCGGTCGGGAAGTCGGTGTGCGCGGGCGCGGAGAACACGTAGAACGCTGCGTCGGTTCCCTCGAAGGCGACCTCGCGGACGCCGCGTCCGACGTACAGACAGGCGCCGGTGGCCAGCTCGTACTTCGTGCCGTCCGCGGTGACCGTGCCGGGGGTGCAGACGTTGACGATGCCGGCCTCGCGGCGTTCGAGGAAGTACTCGCTGCGCAGCTCGGGGTAGGTGTCCAGCGTCAGCGGGCCGTTCGACGGACGGACGCCGGCGAGCACGATCCGGTCGTGGTGGGTGAGCACCGCGGTGATCGCGTCCGGGACGAAGAGGTCGTCCACCAGATAGTGGCGGCGCAGCGCGGCGGTGTCGAAACCGGGGAGCTGCTCGGGATGGGTGGCGTGCCTGATCTGCAGAGTCACGGAACTAGGTTCTACATCATGGAACCGGTCGTCAAGCCTGGAACCTGATTCGAGATTGTTCCGGGTTCCGTCTCTTGACACGCAGTTCTGTTCAATGGAACCTTCCAGTCAGTCACCCCATCGCCCCTGGGAGGATCCTCATGACCGCTCTGGACTGGACTGTCCTGGTCGCGTATTTCGTGTTGATGGTGCTGATCGGCGTCTGGTCGCGCACCAAGATCAAGACCGTCGTGGACTACTTCACGACCGGTGGCCGGATTCCCTGGTGGTTGTCCGGCATCTCGCATCACATGTCCGGCTACAGCGCCGTCATGTTCGTCGCCTTCGCGGCCGTTGCCTACAGCTACGGCATCACGGTCTACGTGTGGTGGGCCATGACGATCGGCATCGGCGTGGGCATCGGTGCGTTCCTCTTCGCCGCCCGCTGGAATCGTCTCCGCGCCAAACACGGGGTTGTGTCGCCACTGGAGTACCTCGCCCGCAGGTACAACCTGCCGACCCAGCAGGCGCTCGCGTACTCCGGTGCCGCGCTGAAGGTCGTCGACATCGCGTCGAAGTGGGTCGCGATCGCCATTCTGCTGAACGGATTCACCGGCGTGCCGATGCGGTGGGGGATCCTGCTCACCGGCGTGGTGACGATGCTGTACGCGACGCTCGGCGGGCTGTGGGCCGACGTACTCACCGACTTCGGGCAGTTCGTGATCCAGTTCGGCGCCGGCATCGCGATGTTCATCGGTGTGCTCGCGCATCTGGACGGCGTACCGACGTTGTGGACGATGTGGGACCAACTGCCGGCCGGCCACGGGCATGCACTGAACGGGCCGTACACGCCGATCTTCCTGATCGCGTTCCTGTTCATCAAGACCTTCGAGTACAACGGCGGCATGTGGAACCTGGCACAGCGGTACATGGCCGCGCCGTCCGGATCCGCGGCGAAGAAGTCCGCGCTGTTGTCATCGGCGCTCTGGCTGGTCTGGCCGCTCGTGCTCTTCATCCCGATGTGCGCGGCGCCGCTGCTGGTGCATCCCGGCAAGCCGGAGCAGTCGTACGTCGAGCTGTCGCAGCTGCTCCTGCCGAGCGGGCTGATCGGGCTGGTGCTGGCCGGGTTCTTCTCGCACACGATGGCGATGGTGGCGTCCGACGCGAACGCGATCTCGTCGGTGATCACGCGGGATCTCGCGCCGGTGCTGGTGCCTCGCGTACGCCGGCTGACCGATGCGGCGACGCTGAAGATGGCGCGGATCGTCACGTTCACGTTCGTCACGGTGAGCATGCTGATCGCGATCGCCACCAACGGCGAAGGCGTCGTACTGAAGATCGTCGTCGACCTGGTCGCCGCGACGATGGGACCGATCGCGATCCCGCTGATGCTCGGACTGCTGCCGTGGTTCCGGCGGAGCGGGTCACGTGCCGCGCTGGCATCGTGGGCGATCGGGCTGATCGCGTGGGCGATCGTCAAGTACGGCGTCGGGTCCACCGACCAGACCTTGGTCGTCGCGTTGCCGCTGGCAACTTCCCTGGTGGTGTACGTCGGCCTCGGCCTGCTGCTGCCGGAGAACCGCCCGGAGGTCGACGAGCTGGTCGACTCGCTCAACACCGACCCGGACGAGACCGCCGCCCGCCCCGCCGCGGTCCTGTCCTGAAACACTGGCCCCAACCTCAACCCCTCAGGAGAACCATGCCGAACATCACCGTCGAACTCCTCTCCGGTCGCACCCTCGACCAGCGCCGCGAGTTCGTCGCCGCCGTCACCGACTCCGCCATCGCCATCCTCGGCGCCAAGCGCGAATCGGTCCGCATCGTCTTCACCGAGATCGAGAAGACCGACGTCGCCAACGGGGGCACGTTGGCCGCGGACCTCTAGTCCGTTCCCTGAAATCTCGGTACGTCCACGCCGCCGACCTACTACTGTTTCAGCATGCGAGTAGGTGTTTTCGGTGCTACGGGTCAGGTCGGCGGCGTGATGCGGGAGTTGCTGGTCGAGCGCAACTTCCCGGTGGACGAGGTGCGGTACTTCGCCTCGGCCCGGTCGGCGGGGAAGACGTTGCCGTTCGGGGATCGGGAAGTTGTCGTGGAGGACTCCGCGACGGCTGACTTCTCCGGGCTCGAGTTGGCGTTGTTCTCCAACGGGAAGACGGCGTCGAAGGAGCTCGCGCCGAAGGTCGCCGCGGCGGGTGCGGTTGTCGTGGACAACTCGTCCGCCTGGCGGATGGATCCCGACGTACCGCTCGTTGTCTCCGAGGTGAACCCGGGGGACCTCGACAGCCTGCCCAAGGGCATCGTCGCGAACCCGAACTGCACCACGATGGCCGCGATGCCGGTCCTCGCCCCGCTGCATCGTGCGGTTGGGCTGACGCGCCTCGTTGTCTCCACCTACCAGGCGGTCTCGGGCTCCGGCGGCGTTGGTGTGCAAGAGCTCGAGGACCAGGCTCGTGCGCTCGCCGAGGTCGGCGGGAAGCTTGCCCGGGGCACCGAAGGCATCACCCTCCCCGAGCCCAAGGTGTACGCCGGGCCGATCGCCTTCAACGTTCTCCCGCTCGCCGGATCGATCGTTGCCGATGGCACCGGTGAGACCGACGAGGAGCAGAAGCTCCGCAACGAGAGCCGCAAGATCCTGCACATCCCGGACCTCCCGGTCGCCGGCACCTGCGTCCGCGTTCCGGTCTTCACCGGCCACTCGCTGAGCATCCACGCCGAGTTCGCCGACCCGATCAGCCCGGAGCGCGCCACCGAGATCCTGGGTGCCGCGCCCGGCGTGGCTCTCGCCGACCTTCCGACCCCGCTGCTCGCCGCCGGCCAGGACCCGTCGTACGTCGGCCGCATCCGTCAGGACCAGTCCGTGCCGGGTGACCGCGGTCTCGTCCTGTTCGTGTCGAACGACAACCTGCGGAAGGGCGCCGCCCTCAACGCCGTACAGATCGCAGAACTCCTCGCCCGGCGATAAGCAGTACGACCCTGGGTGGAGACGATCAGCACGGATAGTGAGACGAAGGCCACCCGCCGTGTGTGCATGTTGCGGAAACGTAATGGAGAAGGTGCACCCGGGCGAGCGAGTGCCATGGTCAGGACCGGTCGCTTGCGATTACCCTCCGGTTACTTGACCCCCGATGGAGGCCAGTTATGAAGCCTGTCGCCGATCCCGGCCAGCTCGCTCTTCTGAGCAACCGCAAGGACACGATGGCCCAGATGTTCCTGGAGCGGGTCGAGGCGACCCCTGCGCGGGAGGCGTTCCGCTTCCCTCGCGGGGAGCAATGGACGTCGGTGAGCTGGCGGGAGACCGAGCAGCTGGCCCGTCGGCGGGCGGCCGGGCTGGTCGCGCTCGGCGTCGAGCCGGAGCAGCGGGTCGCGATCGCGTCCAGCACGCGGATCGAGTGGATCGAGTGCTACCTGGCCGCCGTACTCGCGGCTGCGGCGACGACCACGATCTACCCGACGACGATCTCGTCCGACGTGGCGTTCATCGTGGCCGATGCCGATGTACAGCTGGTGTACGCCGAGGACGCGGGCCAGGTCGACAAGCTCCGCGAGCACCGGTCCGAGACGCCGTCGCTGCGCAAGGTCGTGCTGATCGACGGTACGCCGGAGGAGAGCGACGGGGACTGGGTCATCGCGCTCGGGGATCTCGACGCGCTGGGCGACGAGTACCTGGCCGAGCACCCGTCCGCGGTCGAGGAGCGGATCGCGGCGATCAAGCCGGACGATCTCTGCACGCTGATCTACACGTCCGGTACGACGGGACGGCCGAAGGGCGTGCGGTTGCCGCACTCGGCGTGGACGTACGAAGGCGCCGCGGTCGAGGGGATGCGGGTGCTGTCGCCGGACGACCTGCAGTTCCTGTGGTTGCCGTTGTCGCACGTGTTCGGGCAGGTGCTGCTCGCCGTACAGTGCCAGATCGGGTTCGCGACTGCGGTGGACGGGCGGATCGACAAGATCGTCGACAACGCGGCCGTCGTACAGCCGACGTTCATGGCGGCGGCGCCGCGGATCTTCGAGAAGGCGCACGCGCGGATCCGGACGATGATCCAGTCCGAGGGCGGGGCGCGGGCGCGGATGTTCGACTGGGCTTTCGGGGTCGGGTCTCGGGTTTCTGCGTTGCGGCAGGCCGGGCGGGAGCCTTCCGGGTTGCTGGCGGCGCAGTTCGCGGCGGCGGATCGGTTGGTGCTGTCGAAGATCCGGGCGCGGTTCGGTGGCCGGATCCGGTTCTTCGTGTCGGGTTCGGCGGCGCTGGACAAGACGCTGGCCGAGTGGTTCCACGCGGCCGGGTTGCTGATCCTCGAGGGGTACGGGCTGTCCGAGACGTCGGCGGGGTCGACGTTGAACCGGCCTTCGCAGTACCGGCTGGGCAGCGTCGGGCCGGCGTTCCCCGGGACGCAGTTCAAGATCGCCGAGGACGGGGAGATCCTGATCAAGGGCGACGGGGTGATGAGCGGGTACCACAATCAGCCGGCGCAGACGGCCGAAGTACTGGACGCCGACGGGTGGTTTCACACCGGGGACATCGGGCACTTCGAGGACGAGTTCCTGTTCATCACCGACCGGAAGAAGGACCTGTTCAAGACGTCGGGCGGCAAGTACGTCGCGCCGCAGGTGATCGAGGGTCGCTTCAAGACGATCTGCCCGTACGCGAGCCAGTTCATCGTCCACGGCAACAAGCGCAACTTCGTCTCGGCGCTGGTCACGCTGGACCCGGATGCTGTCGTCGGGTGGGCGTCCGCGAACGGCCTGGGCGGCAAGCCGTACGCCGAGATCGTCACATCGGACGCGGCCCAGGCGATGGTCCAGGGCTACGTCGACGAACTCAACGCAACCCTCAACCGCTGGGAAACCATCAAGAAGTTCACCGTCCTCGACCGGGATCTCACCGTCGAGTCGGGTGAGATGACGCCGAGCCTGAAGCTCAAACGCAAGTACGTCGAAACCGAGTACGCCGAAGTACTCGACAAGATGTACGAGTAGGTCTCAGCGGCCGAGGAACTTGCGGATCGACTCGACGTACTTCGTCGGTTCTTCCTGGTCGATGGAGTGGCCGGACTTGTCGAAGATCTCGAGTGTGGCTTGGGGGAGGCGGGTGGTTAGGTCGCGAGGGATGTCGAAGCCTACGTGGCGGTCCCAGAGGGCGGCGAGGACCAAGGTCGGGATGTCGAGGGTGGCCAGGTCGTCGGCCAGGGTGGGGCGTTCGGTGCCTACCAGGGCGAGGGCCAGCTCCATGTTGGATTCGGGAGACTCGGGATCATCGGCGGGGATGTTGGCCGGGTCGTAGTAGAAGAAGTCGACCGCGTTCTCGCTCTGCGCGATCGCGCCGATGGCCGCGACCGTGCGTTCGATCGGGTCGGTGAGGGGCTCGAGTTGGGCGCGGAGGGCGGTGCGCTCGGCCGGTGTGAGGATCGGGTCGACCGCGGCGGGGCGCATCGTCCACACGCCGGGATGGAGCGGGTCGGTGATCGGGGGAGCGTGCAGGATCAGCCGGTCGACATGGTTGCTGTGGGCAACGGCGTACTCCGCGGCCAGCAGGCAGCCGTAGGAGACGCCCCAGGGCGCGATCCGCTCGACGCCCAGCGCCGTACGCAACTCGTCCAGATCGGCGACCAGCTGCGGCATGGTGTACGTGCTCGGGTCGGACCGCGCCGTACGACCGCAGCCGCGCTGGTCGTAGAAGACGACCGGCGCGAACTCGGCGACCGCGTCACCGACCGACTGCTCGATCGAGTACGAGCTCTCGCCCGGCCCGCCGTGCATCAGCACCAGCGGTACTCCGTCATGGGAACCGCCCGCGATCCGGACCCAGTGATCGACCCCACCCGCGGAGATCGTCCGCACTCCGTCACTCAGCATGGGTGCGAGGATACGGGTCAGCGGTTCAGGTAGGCGAGGACGGCCAGCACGCGACGGTTGTCGTCGTCGGACGCCGGCAGGTCGAGCTTGGCGAAGATGCTCGCGATGTGTTTGGTGACGGCGCTGATGGACAGCGCCAGTTGTTGCCCGATCGCAGCATTCGACCGGCCCGCGGCCATGAGTTCGAGTACGTCGCGTTCGCGCGGAGTCAGCTCCGCGGTACGCCCCCGTGCATCGCCCCGGCTGAGCAACTTCGCGACGACCTGCGGATCCATCGCAGTACCACCCTCAGCCACCGACCGAACCGCCTCGATGAACTGCTCGGTGTTGAAAACCCTGTCCTTCAACAGATAACCGATCGCACCGTTGCCATCAGCAAGTAGCTCGCGCGCGTAGAGCTGCTCGACGTACTGCGACAACACGAGCACCGGGAACCCAGGTCGTTGCCGCCGCGCCTCGATCGCGACCTGCAGCCCCTCGTCGGTGAACGACGGTGGCAGCCGTACGTCGACCACCGCGATATCCGGCTGCTCATCTACCAATGCCTTCCGCAGCGACGGGCCGGTGTCGACCGCGGCGACGACCGTGAACCCGTGCTCGGCCAGCGTCCGGACGAGCCCGTCGCGCAGCAGGAACAGGTCCTCGGCGACCACTACACGGATCGGATCGCGCACGGCACCTCCAGCTGGACGCGGGTCGGCCCGCCGACGGGACTGTCGACCTCGACCGTACCGTCGAAGATGGCCAGCCGGCTCTCGATCCCACGCAGGCCGGTCCCGTTCATGGGATCCGCCCCGCCCGGGCCGTCGTCGGTGACGTCACAGCGCAGCACGCCGTTCTCGTACTGCAGCGTGATCGACACAGTGGTCGCCGTACGGGCGTGCTTGGCCGCGTTGGCGAGCAGCTCGTTGACGGCGAAGTACACCGCGGACTCGACCGGCAACGACGGCCGGCCCGGCAGGTCGGACGTGACCTCGACCTCGAGCAGCGAGTCGAGTGCCAGGGCGCGGATCGCGTCGGCGAGACCGCGGTCCGCGAGGACGGGCGGATGTACGCCGCGGACGAGGTCGCGCAGCTGGTCGAGCGCCCTGGACGAAGCCTCGCGGGCCGCGATCACCAGGTTGCGAGCCGCCTCCGGATCCTCGTCGAACAGCCGCTCCGCGTTGCTGAGGCTCATCCCGAGCGCCACCAGCCGCGCCTGCGCACCGTCGTGCAGATCCCGCTCGATCCGGCGCAGCTCAGCGGCCTGGGCGCCGGCGCTGTCCGCGCGGCTCTCGACCAGTGTCTCGACGCGCTCCTCCAACGCGGCCGTGCGCGAGGGGCCGAGCAGGTCGGCGGACCAGCTGGCGCGCAGCGTGAGCAGCAGCGGGCCGAGGTACAGACCGGCGGCGATCATCGCGAGGCCGACCGGGATCGCGGCGATCGCGGTGCCGGTCGAGGTCACGTGGATGGGGCCGAAGGAGTTGACGCCGCCAGCACGCTCGTTGGCTCGCCACACGAACGGCTGTACGACGGCGCCGTACACCCCGAACAGCGGCAGCGCGATCGCGAGCGCGGTCGCCCAGGTCCCGATGAGCGGGTCGATGAAAGCCCAGAGCACGTCCCGCCACGTACTGCGTGCCTTCAGCAGCGCGACCGCTCCGCGCTCGGTCCCGTACGGCCGCTCGACATACACCCCGGCCATCCGCGCCAGCCCGCGCGCCGCGTCGGCAACCTTCCGCAAGAGCCGGACGGCAAGCGGTACGGCGTACAGCCCGATCCCGACCAGGACGAGCGCGCTGCTGACGAGCACGAGCACCGCGGCGGCGACTCCCGCGATTGACAGGAGCATCGTCGCCAGCGCCCGCACCGGAGTGAAGAGCCTCGCCCTCATTACCCCAACCGTAGACATACTCCGACCCTGCCGCCTCCCGGCGCTCACTCCATTGCGTTTCCCTGCCCTACCACCCTGTACCTATCTCCACCTATGACTGTTCGAGGAGCTGCTTCAGCGCGTTCAGGTTGGCGGCCACGGCTGACTTGATCCGACCTGCGGCGATGGGTGCCACGAGGTTCAGCGGGCGAGGCGGGCGGAGGTCGACCGAATTGGTGAGTGTGGTGGCGTCACCTTTCGCGTCGAGCGTGTAGGTGAGGGTGGCGGGGAGACCGCTGAGGGTGCCTTCGACGGTGAGCTTCTGGTCCGGGACGAGCTCGATGATCTCCAGGGACTCGACCGCGTGGGTGGGGATCGTGCGGGTCTGCCGGTAGCGGGTGCCGACGCTGCGTGGACCGGGGGTCAACTGCTGGGTCTCGGCCAGCGCGTAGTTCCACTGAGGGAGGTTCTCGAGGTTGGCCAGGTAGGCGAAGACCGCGGTCGCGGACCGGTTGATGGTGATCGTGTTGGTGAACTTCATCTCGGCCGCCGTGAGCTGTCGACGAGGCGCTGGGCTGCGGTCGGGTCGTGGGCGGGGAGGATGACCAGGCCGGGGAGGTGCTCGGCGAGGGCCAGGACCTTGTCGGTGGTGGAACCGAGTTCGCCGCGGTTGCCGACTCCGGGGAGTTGGCGGCGTTCGAGCAGGGCGGCCTCGTAGGTGAGGTCGCCGACCATGAGGAGCGGTGGCAGGTCGCGCCGGCGTACCAGCATCGAGATCGAGCCCGGAGTGTGACCGGGCGTGCGGAGCAGCACGATCGATCCGTCGCCCATGACGTCGAACGACTCGGTGAACGGATCCAAAGCGGTGCCCGTGAAGTCGATGTGCTTCCAGCGCGCCCCCGGTACGTCGATGTGCGCGCGGAGGAATCCACGGGCCTCGGGGGAGAATCCGGACAGCTGGGCCCATTCCTCCGGCGTGATCAGGAGCTCGCTGCCGCCGAGCTGGGGGATCCCGCCGATATGGTCCTGGTGCAGGTGCGAGATGACCGCCTTGTCGACGTCGGCAACGGAGTACCCGAGGGTGCCCAGTTGCGCGTCGAGCGTCTCGTCCTCGGCGATGTGGAACTTGGCCAGCCGGTCGTACACGACTCCGTTGAACCCGCCCGGGAAGTACGACGGGTCGGTCACCGAGGCGCGGTCCTGGCCGGTGTCGAACAAGACCAGCCCGTTCGCGTGCTCGACGACGTACACGTTGATCGGGCGGGGTGGCAGCCACCGGCGGGACGTGAGCAGCCACCAGTAGAGCGGCTTCTTCGAGCCCTGCGCGTGTTCGGGGTGGATCTCGACGCTGCCGGTGCTGATCACCGACACCGCTCGGACCGGGTCCCCGGTGCCGGTGCGCGCGGGCAGTCTTGTTGCTTCCGTAGACATCTGAACTCCTGAAGTGCGATCGTCCCCGACGGATTCGGGGCCGAGGGCATCAGTCTTCGCCGGAGGTCGTGGGCACGTCTGTGACTTTTGTTGTGCGCCGGAGTAACCGAGGTCACGCCTCGTCGGGGTTCCAGGTCTGGTCGTGCAGCCCGGCGGGATCGAGGATGTGGACCGCGTCGGCGGAGGTAGCGACCAGCTGGGCCAGCCGGAAGTCGCGGAGCACGCGCGCCACCACCTCGCGGACCGAACCGACGGCATCCGCGAGCTCCTGCTGAGACACCCGGGCGACGAGTTCGCCGCGCGGACTCTGCTGGGTCGAGGCCAGATCCAACAGGTGCGCGGCGACCCGCTGCCGCACGGTGCCGAAGGCGTTGACCGCGGTCTGCTGCAGATTCTCGTACAGCCGCCGACCGAGCTCCTCCGCCATCGCCCAACCGACCCGGCTGTCAGTGCGCGCGGCGCCCGTCAGCAGCCCGGCGTCGATCCGCAAGAGCGTGCACTCCGACAAAGTCTGCACGCCGACATCCGCCGGCCCCGCCACGAGTACGGCGATCCCGAGCACGTCGCCGCCTCGCGCGTACCGGACCGTCACCTGACGCCCTTCCGGCGAGGACATGTAGACGCGCAGCAAGCCGCGAACGACCAGCAACGCCCGCGGCGAGGACCGCTCCCGGTACAGCGTGCTACCCGCCGGGTAACCAACTCGCTCACCCGACGTCAGCAACCGCTCGATCAGCTCACCCGGTAGCCCTCCGAGGAAGCTTCCAGCCAGAGCCGCCGCCACGTCCCCATCAGCCACCCCTCAAGCATGGGCCACTGACTCCGGCGAAGCTACTGGGTGCTCGTGGCCGCCAGGGCGGCGTGTTTGCCGGTGGTGAGGGATTGGCCTTGGTCGATCATTTGTTCGGCGATGCGGTCGACGGCCTTGGAGAAGGCCTCGGAGTTGTCCGGGTCCCAGTCGGTCAGGCGGTCGAGCATCCAGACCCGGAAGGCGCCGACGAAGCGCTGGAACATCTCCAGGCCGAGGGTGGTGAAGCGGTAATGGCCCAACGTCTCGGACAAGTAGCCCTCGGCAACCAGTTGGGACGCCAGGGGTTCCAGTACGCCGGGTGGCATCCGCAGGTCGCCGGTGATCTCGGCCAGCGTGGCGGAGCCCTGCTCGGCGCCGCCGCGGAAGACGCGCATGATCATCCAGGCCTCGGCGTGGCTGAGCGGAAGCCCGGACTCGGCCAGGACCTCGGGTGCGGGGTTGCGTTTGTGGTGCTGTACGACGAGGGCCGCGAGCTTCTGGAGTTCGTGTTCGGAGTCGAACGACGAGGGCGCCGCGAAGTTCTCGCCGACGTCGGACGCGGCCATCCGGGCGCTGTCGCGGAGCGGGACCTCCTTCAGCAGCAACGCGGTCAGGAACCCGAGCCCCGCAACCGGCACGGCCCACAGGAACACGGTGTGCAAGGAGTCCGCGTACGCCGCCGTCACCGCCGATCGCATCGACTCCGGCAGGTTGCGGACACCCTCGACCGTCGTCACCACCCGGGGATCCGCGCCGGTGGCCCGGACGGCTTCAGCCAGGTGAACCGGCAGCTGATGGGAGTAGATGGACCCGAACACGGCAACCCCGAACGAGCTGCCCATCGTCCGCAGGAAGCTCACGCCGGACGTCGCGACCCCGAGATCCGCGTAGTCGACGGTGCTCTGCACAACCACGGTCGGGACCGGCATACACAGCCCCACACCCACGCCGAGAACGACCATATAGCCGGCCGTCACGACGTACGACGTGGTGTTGTCGAGCAACGACAGCAGGAAGAGCCCGATACCGATCAGCACCGTGCCGACGATCGGGAACAACCGGTACCGGCCCGTCTTGCTGATGACCTGCCCGACCCCGACCGACGCCACCAGCAGACCCAGCACCAGCGGCAGCATCTGCAACCCGGACTCGGTCGCCGACGCGCCGTGGACGAACTGCAGGTACGTCGGCAGATAGGTGACCCCGCCCAGCATCGCGAACCCGATGATGAAGCTCAGCACCGAGCACACCGTGAACACCTGGGACCGGAACAATCGCAGCGGCAGCAACGGCTCCGCGGCGCGACGTTCGACCAGGATAAAGATGCCTAGCGCAACGATAGACCCGATCGTCATCGAGATGATGACGGGCGAGGTCCAGTCGTACTCGTTGCCGCCCCACGTCGTCACCAGCGTCAACCCGGTCGCGGCCAGACCTATGAACAGGATGCCGAGGTAATCGATACTCGGCTTCACCGCGGCCTTCACCGACGGCAACGTGATCGAGGCGACGATCAGGACGACGATGCCGAGCGGGATGTTCACGTAGAACGCCCACCGCCAGCTCAAGTGGTCGACGAACAGTCCACCCAGCAGCGGCCCGGCGACGGTCGAGACCCCGAACACCGAGCCCATCACGCCCTGGTACTTGCCGCGTTCACTCAGCGGTACGACGTCCGCGATCACCGCCATCGCGGTCACCATGATTCCGCCGGCGCCGAGGCCCTGGATCGCACGGGAGCCGACCAGCCACAGCATCGAGTCGGCCATCCCGCACAGCGCGGAGCCGGCCAGGAACAGCACGACGCTGATCAGGAACATCGGCTTGCGTCCGTACAGGTCGCCGAACTTGCCGATCAGCGCGGTCATGATCGTCTCGGCGAGCAGGTACGACGTGACGACCCAGGACAGGTGGTTGGCGCCGCCGAGGTCGCTGACGATGGTCGGCAGCGCGGTCGCAACGATCGTCTGATCGAGGGCCGCGAGCAACATTCCGAGCATGATCGCGACCACGACCGCGTTCCGGGTACGACGTCCGACCGGCTGAGCCTCGGTGTCCATAAGCCGAATGTAGCTATTTCCGGACATCCTGTGACCACGAAACGACGGAGATCCGATCAAGAAATAAACGGTCCGTACGATGGGTGGGTGCCGTCAACATTGCCCGAGGGGGAGGTTGCGCCCCGGGACGGGGCGTTGCCGGAGTCCGCCGTCCGCGAGGCCGCGAGCCGGCCGCTGGGGTTCTACCTGCACGTGCCGTTCTGCGCGTCGCGGTGCGGGTACTGCGACTTCAACACCTACACCGCGAAGGAGCTGGGTGGCGGCGGGTCCCAGGCGTCGTACGCCGAGACCGCGGTCGGCGAGGTGCGACTCGCCCGGCGGGTGCTGGGGGAGCTGGACCGGCCGGTCGACACGGTCTTCTTCGGCGGCGGTACGCCGACGTTGCTGCCGGCCGCTGATCTGGCCAAGATGCTCGCCGCGGTGCGGGACGAGTTCGGTCTCGCGCCCGGTGCGGAGGTGACGACCGAGGCGAATCCGGAGTCGGTGGACCCGGCGTACCTGGAGGCGCTGCTCGAGGCCGGGTTCACCCGGGTGAGCTTCGGCATGCAGAGCGCCTCGACCCATGTGCTCAAGATCCTCGACCGCCAGCACACTCCTGGGCGCGCGCTGCAGGCCGTCAAGGAGGCGACGGCGGCCGGCTTTCAGCATGTGAATCTCGACCTGATCTACGGGACTCCCGGCGAGACACTCGACGACTGGCGGGCCTCGTTGGAGTCCGCGCTGTCCGCTCAGCCCGACCACGTGAGTGCGTACGCGTTGATCGTCGAGGACGGCACGCAGCTGGCGCGACGGATCCGGCGCGGCGAGCTGCCGATGCCGGACGACGACGACCTGGCCGACAAGTACGTCCTCGCCGACGAGCTGCTTTCGGCCGAGGGCCTGCGCTGGTACGAGGTGTCCAACTGGGCCCGCAGTACGGCGGCCCGCTGCCGCCACAACGAGCTCTACTGGCGCGGCGACACCTGGTGGGGCATCGGCCCGGGCGCGCACAGCCACGTCGCCGGCACCCGCTGGTGGAACGTGAAGCACCCCACGGCGTACGCCGAACGCCTGAACGCCGGCGAAAGCCCCGCCCACGCCCGCGAAACCCTCGACGAAGAAACCCGCCGCATCGAACGAGTCCTCCTCGAGGTGCGCCTGGAGGCCGGTCTCCCGCGAGAGGTCCTGGACGACGCCGGCCGCGCCGCAGCCGAACAGGTGGTCGAGGACGGCCTCGCGGTGCTGGATGGTGAGCGGCTTGTGTTGACTGATCGGGGGCGGCTGCTCGCCGACGCGGTGGTTCGCGACTTGCTGCCGTAAGGCGGTCACGCACAGCTAACTGCCAGGGTCTGCGGCCCTGGGTGATCATCGTGATTCGCAGCGTGACCAGCGATGACACTATGTCAGGACCTTGTGACGCTCGTATCTCAGCGTGACCGCGGAGAGCTTGACATATCTGGTTTGGACGAATGAGACTCAGGTCACTTTCGCGATCCGAGAGCGCTCTCAACTCCGTCCAAGTTCCAGGGAGCACGTGACATGCGGCCCAGTGCCCGCTATCGCCCCATAGCCGGACTGCTGGCCTGCGCCGCGGTCCTGCTCGTGACCGCCGCCTGTGGTGGTGGTTCCAGCACGTCCGGTCCGACCGCCGCCAAGACGGACGGCCCGAAGATCGAGCTGACCATCGCGACCTTCAACGAGTTCGGGTACGACGACCTGTACACGGAGTACGAGGCCGCGCATCCGAACATCACGATCGTCGAGCAGCACGCCAAGACGGTCGACGACCACGTCAAGAACCTCGACGCGAACCTGGCGTCCGGGACCGGTCTGGCCGACATCGAGGCGATGGAGGTCAGCTGGATCTACAAGTACCTGGCCAAGGCCGACAAGTTCGTCGACCTGCGCCAGTACGGCGCGGACGACCTGAAGGACCGCTGGCTCGACTGGAAGGTGGCCGGCGCGACCACCCAGGACGGCAAGATCATCGGGTACGGCACCGACATCGGTCCGGAGGCGATCTGCTACCGGCGCGACCTGTTCGCGAAGGCCGGGCTCCCGACCGACCGTACGCAGGTCGCGAAGATGTTCCAGGACTGGCCGTCGTACTTCGCGAACGGACGGAAGTTCAAGCAGAGGGTGCCCGGCTCGGCCTGGTACGACTCCGCCGTACTGACCTGGGAGGCGATGCGCAACCAGCTGATCCAGGCGTACTACTCGAACCAGGACCGCTTCCTCGCCGCTGAGAACCCGCGGTTGAGGTCGACCTGGAACCAGGTGGTGGCCGGTAGCAAGGACGGCCTGTCCGCCGGGCTGGTCGCCTGGAGCGACGAATGGAACGCCGCCTTCCGCACCGACAAGTTCGCGACGATGGCGTGCCCGGGCTGGCTGCTCGGCGTGATCCAGGACAACGCGGGCAGTTTCGGCAAGGGCAAGTGGGACGTCGCTGACGTGTTCCCCGGCGGCGGCGGTAACTGGGGCGGCTCGTACCTGACCGTGCCGATCCAGTCGCCCCAGCCGGAGGAGGCCGCGAAGCTGGCCGCCTGGCTGACCGCGCCCGAGCAGCAGGTGAAGGTCTTCAAGAAGATCGGCTCGTTCCCGTCGACGCTCGACGCGTACAACGACCCGCAGGTGAAGTCGCAGGTCAACGCGTACTTCAACAAGGCGCCGGTCGGCCAGATCTTCATCAACCGGGCCCGGAACGTGATCCTCAAGCAGCACAAGGGTCCCCGCGACGGCGAGATCAACCAGATCTTCAGCGCGGCGCTGGCCCGGGTCGACGACGGCAAGCAGTCGCCGGACGCGGCGTGGGCGCAGGCCGTCGACCAGGCGGAGAAGGTTGCCGACACCCGGGTCGGCAACTGAAGAAATCTGTCAACACACCCCGGCGGGTGGCCAACGGCTGACGCGCGTTCGACCTAGGACGTACTACCGTGTGAACGCAGGCCGATCGACAGCCGAGGAGGGCCGATGGAAGGGTCTGGTTCTCCGACGTTGGAGCAGGTTGCGGCGGTCGCCGGGGTGTCGCGGGCAACGGTCTCGCGGGTCGTGAACGGCTCGCCGAAGGTGTTGCCGGAGACGGTCGCCGCGGTCGAGCAGGCGATCCGGCAGTTGGGGTACGTACCGAACCGGGCGGCTCGCGCGCTGGTGACCCGTCGTACGGATTCGGTCGCGATCGTCGTACCGGAGCCGGACAGCCGGGTGTTCTCGGACCCGTTCTTCGCCGGCATGCTGAGCGGCGTCAGCCGGACGTTGGCGCCGACGTCGTCGCAGTTGGTGCTGCTGATCGAGCCGGCTGAGGGGGATGACCAGCGGTTCATCCGGTATCTGCGCGGCGGGCATGTCGACGGCGCGATCATCATCAGCCACCACGGGCGCGACAACGTGCTGCAGGAGTTGGCGCAGTTGCCGTTGCCGATCGTGTTCAGTGCGCGGCCGCTCGGTGTCGACGTACCGGTGGCGAGTGTGGACGTGGACAACGTGGCTGGGGCGCGGACCGGTGTCGAGCATCTGCTGGCGATCGGGCGGCGGAAGGTCGCGACTGTTGCCGGACCGCTCGACATGACGGCCGGGATCGACCGGTTGACCGGCTACAAGGACGTGATGAAGGAAGCCGGGCTGCCGGCTCTGGTCGAGTACGGCGACTTCACAGCCGACGGCGGCGAGCAGGCGACGCTGCGCTTGCTGGATCAGCATCCGGACCTTGACGGGCTGTTCGTCGCGTCGGACCTGATGGCGACTGCCGCTCTCCGCGTCCTCTCCCAGCACGGCCGTCGCGTGCCCGCCGATGTCGCCGTAGTCGGCTTCGACGACTCGGTCCTCGCGACCATGACCACTCCGAAACTCACCACCGTCCGCCAGCCGGTCGAGCAACTCGGTGCCCGGTTGGCCGAGATCCTCCTGGCGAAGATCGGCGGGGCGCACCTCACCAGCCCCGAGATCTACAACACCGAGCTGATCATCCGCGACAGCGCCTGACGCTCTCACCCCACCGTGTCACGTTGGGGGTTGTGTGCGTGAGTTATGTTGGTGGTGCCAACGTTGGCGCTACCAACATAATGATCTCTGGAGTTCAGATGAACGACGAAGCTGCTCGTGTGCTTGTGGTCGGGCGTAGTCCGAGCGTGTTGGAAGAGGTGGTGGGGAGGTTGCGGGGGGCCGGGTATCGGGCCGACGTGACGAATCAGTTCGGGGAGGTGCTGGAGGACTACGACGCCGACGGGATCGATGTACTCGTGTTCGGGGGGATGGTTCCGCCGGATACCAAGGAGTTCTTGAGGGAGGAGATTGGTAAGCGGAACACCTCGGTGACCGTCGTGCAGGGGATGGTCGGGATTCCGGGGGTGCTTGCCGCTCAGGTTGATGCCGCGACCCGCGGGAGCGGGGCCGCCGTTGTCGAATACGACGAGGAGGAGCGGACCATCCGCCTCGAGTTGCCGGAGGATGCGTGGGTGACTGTGGAGGCGTTCTGGATGACCTCGTGGACGCCGCCGGAGCCGGGCAGTACTTCGTCGATGGTGTTCGAGGGGGAGCTAGCCGCGGGGACACGTGAGGTTGCTCTTCCGGATCGGGTGCCGGGTGAGGCGGCGTTCGTGGTGGTGAGGGTCGGCGGCGACGCGCGGGTGTTCGCGGTCGGCTCGATACCTCAAGCGGTCACGCGGATGGTTCCGAAGTCGGCAGCGGATCAGCGGTTGCCTGAGGTTGCGAAGGTCAGCACGCGGACGTTCAGTTGAGGCGGGCGTCGGGCAGGCCGTAGAGGATGTACGCGAGGCCGAGCGGGTTGCCGAGTCTGAGTAGTTCCAGCCGGGCCGCTCGGAGCGCGGAGCCGAGGCTGGTTTTGGGGGTGAGGGCGCCGTCGAGGAACGTCTTCGCGAACGCGTACGCGAGGCTCGGGAAGATGGCCGTCTCAGTACCGATGACAGCGCCGGCTCCGTTGTAGGTGAAGCCTTTGACGAGACTGATCGCCTTGTCCGGCTCGAGGGCGGCGGTATCGCAGGCATTCAGCACGACGAGCGGCCGGTGGTCGAGTGCGACGTGCTTGGCGGCGAGGTTCGACTTGGAGATCGCCGCGCGTCCGAGCTTGTCCAGGACCAGCACCGGTCCGCCGCGGTCGCGCTGCTGGCCGTGGCACAGGAAGTACAGGATCGGGTACGTCGCCGGCTTGGCCGCCTCTTTGAACCAGAGGTTCCGGTCGGTGACGTGCACCGATCCGGGCAGTCGGTTGATCACATCGCCGGCGTGGTTCGTCACGCCGGCGACGACAGTGTCGGGCACAGTGCCGATCAAGGCCGCGCGCGGCGAATCACCGCCCAGATCCAGGCGTGGTGTCGCGTCGTCGTCGTTGTTGTCGGACAGCGGTACGCCGACATCGTGGCGCAGACCCCAGAACCCGCTGGGACAGACGACCTCGGTGTCCGCGTGCTCGCAGCCGTCCGCCCCGAAGCAGGCGGACTCCAGCAGCGGCGTCCGCAAGCGGAGCGCCTCCTCGGCCTCCGGGCAGAGGGCGAGCGGGACGTTCGGATCGGTGTCCAGGTCGAAGTCGTAGAGGCCGGCCATCGGCGGTACGAAGGTGGAGTCGTTGCGAGGAGCGATGTCGACCACCCCACCGGGACGGCGCATGAGTTGCTGAAGCTCGCGGCGGCGCGTGGAGTTGGCGAAGTGACTGGAGATCTCCTCCCACGCGTCGTACCCGCTCCGGGCGAGCTCGATCAGATCCTTCCGCAGGCCCGTGAATGAGCCGAACGTCCCGTCCGGGAGTCGCGAGTACTTGTACGCCGTCGCCTTCGGCGGACTGTCCGATCCCCAGGCCGCGATCCGCAGGCCGCCGCGGATCATCTGTAACAGGTCCTTGACCTCGAGACCGTCGAAGACAGCCGACATCGACACCTCTTGTTCGTCGTCGGCGCCACGGAAGAAGAACCCGTGCGTGCCGTCACCGACGCTGTTGGTGTAGATGCTCAGCCGGCGTTCGGCGAGGCGGCTGACATCGGTGGTGGTGGGAGACGAAGCGATCGCGTACGGGGTACCGACCTTGAACCGCGCGGTCTGGCGGCCGATCGACAGGACCAGGTGATGCACTCGGAGCAGTGCGCCGTGATGGTAGAGGCAGACGCGAAGGTGGGACTGCCCGGGCTCGGTCGGGGTGTGGAAGCGGAAGTACAGCCGGGTCCTCCGCAGGTCGTCCGGTACGTCGACGTCGTCGGCCGGCTCGCCGACGCCCAGCGGGCGGCCGCTGCCGAGCCGGAGCGTACCGCTCGAACTGTTGCCATCGGCATCGAACAGGACCACCTCGAGGGTGTCGCCGGCAACCATCCGGGACAGATCGATACCGCCCATCGGGTCCGGCAACGCATCGGGATCCGCCGGCCCGACGCTCGCCCAGACGAGATAGTCCTGATCGGGTTGCAACGAACGGTTGACCAATGCGACCGCCGGTGTGTCCGCACGGGCCAGACCGACGTTGAACTGATCGGGCTCGCCCAGGTCGGTCCTGAAGTCCGAGAGATGGTTCAGGGTCGGCAGCCAGGCGGCGTAGCTCAGCGCGCGTCCGGGCGAGTACGTCCTGGGCTCGATGACCATCATGCGGTGCACGGTCTCGGAATCCAGTCCGGCGGTGACGCCGGTGACGAAATGAGGAAACGCGCGCTGGGCAACGGATATCTGACTGTCGAGCGCTGATGGGATCCGCGTGAGGTGCCCGGTGAGGGTCAAGCGCGCGGCATCGGCGAGCTGCCGGACATCATCCGTGGTGTCGTCGGCGGCCGTGGTCAGCGCTTCGCCGAGGTACTCGCGGCTGACGGCGCTGGCTCGCTGCAGAATGCCTTCGTTCAGCTGCAGCAGCTGTCCGGCGATGGCACGGACCGCGGCGTCGCGGCCGAGGGGATTGTCGTCCGACGTCAGCTCGTCGAGTACGTCGACCGCCGAGGTGAGCGCGGGCACCGTCTGACCCGGGTCCGCCAGCGCTTCGACCTGGAGCCTGCGCACGAGCAGCGCCGGCACCGTCGACAGATCGGATTGCGTCGCGAGGTTCTTCCACAGCTCCTTGTAGATCAGCTCGAGGACGTCGGGACGCACCCGCGATCCCAGCTCCTCGTTGGTCGTCCGGACGAGCCGGTACCAGGTGAGTTCGCGGTCGCGACGCATCGGCATCTGCGCCTTGGTCGTCAGTGTCGTCGCGACGTCCAGAACCCTGGTCAGGGACGCAGGATCTCCCACCCGTATGACCATTCGAGCCCCCCTCAAACGGTTACGGAGAGCGTACGCTCTGATCAGGTCTTTGCACGAGGGGGGAACCATGGGAACAGAGACCACTGTTGAGTACCGGCTGCCCGTGACCAAGGTCCGGCTGCAGGCCACGGTCACCGAGACGGTCGACACGATCGTCACCGAGAAAGCACCTGACGGGACCACCCGTCAGGCGAAGTCGCGGACAGCCGAGCGCAGCTTCACGCTCGTCACCGTGGCCGATCCGACTCCGTGCCTGCAGGTCAAGGTCGAGAGCGGATTGATGCGCGACTACGCGTTCGAAGTCGGTCTCACCGATGACGGACGCCTCACCAGCACGTCGATCGAGACAACCGGCCATCTCGGCCAGGTCCTCACCGCGGGCGCGACGCTCGCAGGCACAGCCCTGGCGCTTGCGACCGGCAACGTCCCGTTGGCCGCGCTGCTGGGAGCGGCCGGTGCCAACGCCGCTGTCGAGGAGCCGCTCGGCGACGGGGGCGACGACGTACCAGCGGAAGAAGAGCCGGCGGACGAGGAGCCGCTGTCGCCGGAGCAACAGGTGTGGCAGGCGTACGTCGCAGCGTTTCCCGAGCAGGCCACGCGCCAGACCGAGCTGACCGAAGAGCAACAGACGTTGGTGGGCGCCCTCGACGCAGCCCGCCGCCGGCTGCGGCTCGCAGTACCGGACCCGGCGAAGATGAAGTCCGAGCGGGAGGCGGTCGCAACGCTGGCCCGGTTGAAGGCTGACAACGAGCGCGAGCTCGATCGCGCGAACCAGCTCTTCGCCGCGTGGCGGGCCGGCACGCTGACCGAGACGAAGCTCGTGTACGACGAACTCGTCGATCTGGCCTCGTTGCCGACCTGGTACGCCGGAGTGCTGACGTTCGGGGCCGATGCCGAAGGCAAACGGGTCGAAGCGTTCTTCGAGAACGCCCTCGGCGTCGCCGCCCTCGTCACCGAGAACGGCACGGCCACGCCGACCTCCACCACGCCGACGTACAAGACCGACCGCTTCTACTACCGAACACCACGCCGGGTTCAGATCGGCCACGCGGTCGGCACGGCGCAGAAGTCGGCGTTGACCTCGAGCGAACGTGTCCTGGTGATGGACCGCGCCGGCGAGCTCGTCGACGTACCGATCCGCAAATCTCTCAGCGGGAAGCGCTCGACCGGCATCACGATGTCCGAGCTCGGCGCGATCACCAAGATCAACTATGGCGGAACCGCGAGCGCCGACGCGGGACTGCAAGCGCTCGCCGGCGTGCCCGCTGCGTTCGGCGGCGCCTACGAGACAGTGTCGAAGGCGCTCACTGCCCCGCAGCAGCGCGAGCTCGACAACCTCAAACGTGCCGTGGAGCTGGAGGAGCAGCGGCTGAAGCTGGCCGGTCAATCGGCAACGGCGACGGACTACGCGGAGCTCGCCCGGTTGAAGCAGGAAGCCGAGATCGCCGAGCTCCGCGCCAAGCTGCGGCAGCAGGGCGGCTAGGGCGGGTCGTTCTGGAACTGGAACTGGACCCGGATCGAGTCGTCCAGGGGGACGACGACGGTGGTGTTGGAGGCCGACCAGGTTTGGGGGACGAGGAAGAGGCGGTTCTGGCCTACGACCAGGAGGCGGAGGCCGCGGTAGCGGTAGTTGAAGGTCTGGCCGGTGCCGGCGCGGAGGGTGGTTTCTTCGATGCCGGGGGAGCGGAGGGCGAGCTTCTCCTTGGTGTCGAGGATGACGACCGGGAAGCGGTTCAGGTGCCGGGCGTCGGCGCGGGCCAGGCCGCGGCCGGAGTACTGCGCGGTTGTCGCGGTCGCCCAGAACGCACAGGTGACCGTGACGACTGCGAGCAGGGCGATGAGGATGCGTTGCGGGCCGAGGGTCGGGTCGGCCTTGCGGCGTAGATAGGTGAGGTAGGCAAGCGCCGCCGCGGAGAAGCCGATCACCCCGGGGACGATGAGGGCGTAGTACGGCACGTGGCCGATGAGCGGATACGCGAGGAGGCCGGCTACTCCGAGGACGAGCACCAGTACGGCGACGCGGGCGGCGCGGCGTACTGCGACCGGGGTCGGACGGATCGCGTTGTGCAGAAGGAGTGCCGCCACCGCGAGCAGCGTGATCACGAGCAGCGGGACGAGCAGGGGCTGGGGACTGCGCATCACGTAGTCCTGGGTGCTCAGGCCGATCGTGTCGACGTCGATCCCGAAGTACGCGTACTGCGAACGCGACGAGACGTAGCCGAAGTAGAACAGCAGCGCGCTGAGCAGCGTCACCGGCGTGATGATGCCGGCGGCGAAACTGATCCAGCGCTCGGCCTGCGACCGTTCGTCGGCCATCTCAGCTCGTCGGCGTCTCGGGTGTCTCGCTCGGCTCGGGGTTCCCCAGCGCACGCGTGTCGAATCCGATCGAGCTGGTGTTGTTCTGCTTGATCGACGCGCAATCCTCGGCGCTGGCGCAGGTAGCGGTCGCCGGAACGACCAGCGTGGCGTGCTGACCCTCGTCGGGAGTGACCTGACGTACGCCGACGTAGCAGGCCGGCTGGTCGTCGGCGGTGACTTTGTTGCCGGGGCACTCCGGCCCCTGGCCGCCGCAGGCCGACTGGTCGAGTTCGAACAATGCCGGATCGACGCCAGGCGTGCCGTAGGTGAGCGTGGTGCCGTGCGGAAGGTCCAGCCCGGTCAGGCTCACGCCGACGCACTGCTTCGATTGGTCGGACGGTTGATCCGCCTGTGCTCCCGGGCCGATCGGGAGCGAGACGATGCTGATTGACGGCTGTTTCTGTTCGGGTTGGGTCGACTCGGCATCGGTCGGTTCGGGCGCCGGTTCGGTGGTGTCGTCGGCGGTCGCGGTCACCACCGGCGTCGGCGTACCGCCGTCGGTCGACGAACACCCTGTCAGCAACAGGACTGTCACCGATACCGTCGCAACCAACGCCCGCATGACAACCACCCCCAGGACCCAGAATGACCCTCTGTGCAGACTGCGACAACCTTTTGTTCACTCTCCGCTGCGACAACGGTGCATTCGTGATATCCCTAACTGCGAAGGGGGACTGTGAATGACCGACCACGAGATCCGGATCGCGCTGGTTCTGAACGGCGGTGTCAGCCTGGCGGTCTGGATGGGCGGGGTGACGCACGAGCTGGATCTGATCCGGCGTGCGTCCGGCGGGTCCGACGCGCCGGAATCCCAGCCGTACGACGCTGTCCTGGCCGACCGTTGGCGCGAACTGTGCCACCGCGGCGAGGAGCGGCGGCGCGTGGTGGTCGACGTGATCGCGGGGACGAGTGCCGGCGGCCTGAACGGTTCGTTGCTGGCGACAGCGATCGCGAACGGTTCGACGCTGGACCCTGACGGTGACAACGGTCCCTGGCTGCGGCAGAAGTGGGTCGCGCTCGGATCGCTCGACGTGGGCAAGCTCGTGCCGTCGGCCGGCGTGAAGTCGAGTTCGGTGCTCGACGGCAAGTACTTCCTGCAGCAGCTCGAGGATCTGCTCAAGGGCGTGGCCGACGCGGGCGACAGCGATGCCGAGGAGCCGGTGACGTTGTTCGTCACGGCGTCCGGGCTGGGTGTGCAGCAGTTCAAGGCCAGGGACGCGGCCGGGCAGGCGTTCGTCGTACCGGATCATCGGTATCTGTACGGGTTCACCAGCGAGGACGCGCCGACGTACGACGGTGCCAAGCGCAAGTTCTCGGTCAAGGAGACGAACGGGTTGCAGGACACCGAGCTGCTCGCCCGAGCGGCGCGGGCGTCGGCGTCGTTCCCGGCGGCGTTCGGTCCGGTGCTGGAGACGCCCGAGCTGGCCGCGAGTCCGCCGCGGATGCAGCCCGGTCCGGCCGAGGCTGGGTCGTGGCTGGTGGACGGCGGCGTACTCGACAACGCGCCGTTCGGGCCTGTGCTCGACGTGGTCGCCCGCCGGCCGGTGACAGGCAAGGCGACGCGGTACGTGCTGTACGTCGTACCGTCGGCCGGGATCGGGCACGCCGCGACCGCCCTGCCTGGTGCGAAGGAGCCGAGCTGGCGGGTGACGGCGTTGTCGGCTGTGCAGTTCCCGCGTGAGGTCGACTTCCGCTCGGATGTCGAGCAGCTGGAGCGGTTGCTGCTGGAGGCCGATGCGTCCTGGTCCGACACCCAGCGGCTCTTTGATCGTTGCCTGAAGCAACCAGAAGAGCGAGTCCGGTTGAAGGCGGCTGCCACGGCGCTGCAACCGGCGTACTCGCGGGGTCGGGCGGCCGGTGGGGTCTGGGAGGCCGTGACGATCGCGAGCCACGACCAGTCGACCGTGCTGGACGCCGCGACCGCGCTGTCGGAGCCGGAGATCGACGAGATCCTCGCGACCAAGCATCCGTGGGTGCCGGGGCCGGACGGTTCGACGACCGCCGTACGCGACGATGCCGACGGCAACCCGAGCTGGCTGTGGGGGACCGGCGCGGCCGAGCGGATCGTCCGGCTGATCCTGCGTTCGCTGCGGAATCGGATCAGCAAGGCGCCGGGGGCCGAGCGAGCGGAGCTGGACAAGCGGCTGACCGCGACCAGCGACTGCCTGATGAAGGTACAGGCGGTCCGCGACGCGCTCGACGTCGAGCTGGCGGCGGCCGATCTGGACCTGCGACCGGCCGGTGGCGCGGAGGCCGTCGCGGTCGGGCTGAACGACATCTTCGAGAAGTTGCAGATCCAGCGCGCGCTCGGTGACGCGTTCGCCGAGCTGGTCACGGTGGTCGGCTGGGAGCTCGTCGACACCGCGCTCGAGGTCGAGATCGTCTCTCGTTGTACGTCGGCACGCACTCCGCAGCAGCGCAGCGCGCCGTTCCAGTTCCTCCGGCTCGGGCCGGATATTCCGCTCGCCGTACTCGACGAGCTGCAGGAAGGCTCGATCGCGAACCAGCTCAACGAGCGCATCCTCTACGGCAGTCAGGTCGGGCACTTCGGCGCGTTCGGTGCGGCCGACTGGCGGCGGTGGGACTGGTTGATGGGTCGCCTGCACTGCGTCGCGCATCTGGGCTCGATGCTCGGTGCGGACGCGGCCTGGATCCGCGAGACCCAGCGGCAGGTGCTGCAGGCCGAGGGCTGGGAGATCAACGCGGTCGCCGAGCGGATCGAACGGCTGGCCAAGGACTTCCCGGTCGACGCCGGGATGGGCGCGCTGGTGACTATGCGGAACGAGCTCAACGCGTCGCCCGAGGGTCGTGCGATCACCAAGGGCATCGCCGACCGGATGGTCGACGTCTCGTCCGGTCTCGGGCCCGAGGTCGGCAACTGGGTGAAGGCCGCCGCGGGCCGCAAGCATCAGCCCGGATCGTGGCTGTTGCGCACGGCGCGCTGGTTCACCGAGCCGGCCCGACAGACGGCCTGGGAGCGGATGGTCCGCGGCGCCAAGCTGAGCCCGGCGCAGCGGCCGCAGATCTTCGAGCCATGGTTGCCTGCGGCAACGGCTGTGATCGGGATCCTGCTGCTGATCCTGGCGGGCACGGTCGACGCCGTACGTCTCGTCGCGGCGCTCCTCGCCGGGGCCGTGCTGGCGCTGAGCGCCGTGCTCGGCGTGGTCACCTGGTACGTACGGCGTGCCCGTCGGCGGATCCGTGCGTGGCTCGAGCAGCGGATGCCGGAGATCAGTCCAGAGTCACGAAATCGATGAGCTCCTCGACCCGGCCGAGCAGCGCCGGGTCGAGGTCCGCGAAGCTGTTCACCTTGGACACGATGTGCTTCCAGGCCGCCGCCACGTCGGCCTGATCGGTCGCCGGCCAGCCGAACGACTGCAGCACGCCCTTCTTCCAGTCCTGCCCGTGCGGGATCCGCGGCCACGCCTTGATCCCGACCGACGACGGCTTCACCGCTTCCCAGATGTCGATGAACGGGTGACCGACGACATGCACGTAGCGGTTGCTGACCTGGGCGGCGATCTTCGACTCCTTCGACCCCTCGACCAGGTGGTCCACGAGTACGCCGAGCCGCCGGCCGGGAGCGGGCTGGAACCGGTTGACGATCTCGACCAGGTCGTCGACGCCTTCGAGGTACTCGACCACGACGCCCTCGATCCGCAGGTCGTCGCCCCAGACCTTCTCCACCAGTTCGGCGTCGTGCCGGCCCTCGACGTAGATCCGGCTGGCGCGCGCGACCTTGGCCCGGACGTTGTCGACCGCGACCGAGCCCGACGCCGTCCGCGTCTTCTTCGGTGGGCCGGCCTTCTTCGGCGGCTTCAGGCTGACCGGTTTGCCGTCGATCCAGAAGCCCGGACCGAGCGGGTACGTGCGGATCCTGCCGTGCCGGTCCTCGAGATCGACGACGCCGTGCTCCCAGCGCACGATCGCGCCGACGAACCCGGACGTGGGCTCCTCGACGACCATCCCCTTCTCGATCTCGACCTCGACGGTCCGCCCGTTCTTCGGCTTGCGCCAGTCACCAGCTAGTACGTCGTTCCCATACCTGTCAGCCACCCGGCCAACTCTAGTAACTAGGAGCCGCGTGCGACGCCGTTGACTGGCGGCTCGGCGCGGTGAGCGTGAGAGCGACGTACGCGAGGAAGCCGACCACCAGGCCGACTGCCCACGAATAGTCGTAGAGCGGTTTGAGGAACGGGATCAGGCCGTCCTGCGGGAACGGGCCGGCGCCCGGGTTCGAGTAGGCGCCGCCGACCGCGAGCAGGGAGCCGAGGAGGGTTGCCACGACACCGCGCCAGTTCCAGCCGGCGGCGTACCAGTAGCGGCCGTTCGGTTGGTAGAGGTCGGCGAGGAACAGGTTGGTCCGGTCGATCAGCCAGTAGCCCGCGATCAGCACACCGGCCACCGACGCGAGCAGACCGCCGTAGAACGACAGCCAGACGAAGATGTAGATCGACGGGTCCGAGATCAGCCGCCACGGCTGGATCACCACGCCGATCACTCCGGTCACCAGGCCCGCGGTCTTGAAGTTCAGCCAGCGGGGCAGCGCGTTCGCGAAGTCGTACGACGGACTCACCACGTTGGCCGCGACGTTGCAGGACATCGTCGCGAGGATCGCCATGATCAGGCCGATCGTCACGATCACCGGGTTCTCGAACCGGCGGGTCAGCTCGACCGGGTCCCAGATCGCCGAGCCGTACAGCACGACCGTGCCGGAGGTGGTGATGATCGAGACCAGCGCGATGAACGACATCGTCGTCGGCAGGCCGATGATCTGGCCCCAGACCTGTTGCCGCTGGCCCTTCCCGAACCGGGTGAAGTCCGGCATGTTCAGCGACAGCGTGGCCCAGAACGCGATCATGCCCATCAGCGACGGCGCGAAGATCTTCCAGAAGTCGGCGTCCCAGCCGAGCTTCGACGGCTGCGACAGGATCGGCCCGAAACCGCCGGCCTTGACCAGGATCGCGACCATCAGCGCGACGAACGCGACCGTCACCAGCGGCGCCGCCCAGTTCTCGAACCGGCGCAGACCCTCGATACCGCGGAAGATCAGCGCCATCTGCAGCACCCAGAAGAACGCGAAGCTCAGCCACATCGTCCACGGATGCCCGCCGATCGCGGACGCGTTCAACCAGCCGTTGCCGAACAGCTCGCCGACGATCACGTAGATCGCCTGGCCGCCGATCCAGGTCTGGATGCCGAACCAACCGCAGGCGATGAATGCCCGCAGCAGCGCCGGGAAGTTCGCGCCGCGGACGCCGTAGAACGCGCGGGCGAAGACCGGGAACGGGATGCCGTACTTCGTTCCCGCGTGGCTGTTCAGCAGCAGCGGGACGAGCACGATCAGGTTCCCCAGCGTGATGGTGAGGAACGCCTGCAACCAGTTCATCCCGATCGCGACCAGACCGGACGCGAGCAGGTAGCTGGGGATGTTGTGCGCCATCCCCATCCACAGCGCGGCGTAGTTGTACGTCGTCCACGTCCGCTCCGGCAACCGCGTCGGCGCCAGCTCGGCATTCGCGTACGGGCTGTTGGCCAGCGCATCGGGATCGGTCAGCTCGACCCGACCATCGGAGTGAACAGTCTGCTCGGTAGTGGCCACAGGTCCCACCTCATCCGGTCGGGCGATGTCCGTTCCGAACAAGTTGCGCGACGAGGTGACGTCGTGTCAACGGACAACTACCCGAAAGGGTCATCCCGGGCCGAGCAAGGGCAGACTTGGGCGTTGCGGCGCACCCAGAGCCTGGTAGCCGCGACGGATCGCGTCCTGGAGTTTCTCGACCGGCCATGGCCAGTCCTCGGTGTGCTTGAGGGCATCGTCGAGCGGCGTGCCGGCGTGGTGCAGCGTGGAGATCGTATTGGCGACCTTGCCCAGGTCGATCGCCTGGTCGCGAGCGAACTCGACGTCGACGACCGCGCCGTGACCGGGAACGATCTTGGTTGCCGCGGTCATCATCCCGACCGCGGACTCGAGGGTGTCCGGCCATTCGAGCGGGAACGAGTCCTCGCCGTACGACGGCGGCGCGGACTCCTCGATCAGATCGCCGAGGAAGACCACGTCCACATCCGGTACGACGACGACCGTGTCGCCGGACGTGTGCGCGTTGCCGACGTGCAGGAGCTCGACGCGGCGGTCGCCCAGGTCGATCACCTTGGCGGCGGCGAACGTCGTACCTGCGAGGTCTTCTTCGGTTGCTGCGTTCTCGTGGAGGTAGACCGTGGCGTCGGCGAAGACGCTGTTGCCGGCGACGTGGTCGAAGTGTGCGTGGGTGTTGACGACCCACTTGACCGGCGCGTCGGTGAGCTCGCGGATGTGTACACGCAGCTGCTCGGCTTCGTCGGTGGTGGCGCGGGTGTCGATCACCAACGCGCCGTCGGATCCGACGACCAGGCCGACGTTCAGGTCCCACTCGTCGTACCGCCGAACCCAGGTCCCATCGCCGATTTCCGTCCACGTGCTCATGCGGTCGACATTACTTGAGCCTGGTGGTTGGCAAGCCCTCTCCCTCGCGCTTAGGCTCGCAAGTGTTCCGATCGGAACATCGAAACTTTCGAAGGGTGGTCGTTGTGACCGAACGACGTGCACTGGTGGTCCGGGGCGGCTGGGAAGGTCACTCCCCGGTCGAGGCGACCGACCTGTTCATTCCGTACCTGAAGGAGAACGGGTACGACGTCACCGTCTCCGACACGACCGAGAGCTACCTCGACCTGGACGGCGTCGACCTCGTGCTGCAGTGCGTCACGATGAGCCAGATCCCCGCCGACCACGTCAAGGCGCTCGACGCCGCGATCCGGACCGGCACCGGACTGGCCGGCTGGCACGGCGGGATCGCGGACTCGTTCCGGGACAGCGCCGACTACAACTTCATCGTCGGCGGGCAGTTCATCTCGCACCCGCACGGGTTCACCGACTACCGGGTCGACATCGTGCCGGAGAAGGCCGATCACCCGATCGTCCAGGGCATCTCGCACTTCGACGTGCACACCGAGCAGTACTACGTGCACTACGACCCGACCGACAACGTGCTCGCCACCACCACGTTCGACTCGCACCCGGACTACCCGTGGATCGAGGGCGCGGTGATGCCGGCGGTCTGGACCCGCACCTGGGGTGAGGGCAAGGTCTTCGTCTGCACGGTCGGCCACAAGCTGGACGACCTGGAGACTCCCGAAGTACGCACGATCATCGAGCGGGGGCTGCTGTGGGCGAGCAAGTGACCAACATCGGCATCGTCGGTACCGGAGTCATCTCCGGCACGTACCTCGACCACCTGGGCAAGCTGCCCGGCGTCGACGTGGTCGCGGTCGCCGACCTGGACCGCACCCGCGCCGAGGCGATCGCGGACCAGCACGAGGGCATCCGCGCGCTCACCCCGGACGAGCTGTACGCCGCGGACGACGTCGAGATCGTCCTCAACCTGACCATCCCGGCCGCGCACGCTCCCGTGCATCAGGCCGCGATGGAGGCCGGCAAGCACGTGTACGGCGAGAAGCCGCTGGCCGTCGACCGCACCGCCGCCGAGCCGCTGCTCAAGTACGCCGCCGCGAACAACCTCCGCGTCGGCTGCGCACCGGACACCGTGCTCGGCACGGGCACCCAGACCGCTCGTGCAGTGATCGACCGCGGCGACATCGGCGTACCGCATGCTGCTTTCGCGGCCTTCACCACACCAGGCCACGAGCTATGGCACCCGGCGCCCGAGTTCTACTACCAGCCCGGTGGCGGCCCGGTCCTCGACATGGGGCCGTACTACGTGACCAGCCTGGTCACCCTGCTCGGTCCGGTACGCCGGGTCACCGCGCGGGCCGGTCAGTCGAAGCAGGAGCGGAAGATCCACACCGGTCCGCGGGCGGGTACGACGTTCCCGGTAGAGGTGCCGACGCATGTCACCGGCGTACTGGAGCACGAGTCCGGTGCGCTGACCACCGTCCTGATGTCGTTCGACGTCTGGGCGGCCCGCCTGCCGCGGATCGAAGTACACGGGACCGAGGGCAGCCTGTCGGTGCCGGACCCGAACGGCTTCGACGGCACGGTCGAGATCGCCACGGCCGAGCAGCGCGAGTGGACCGAGGTCCCGGTCGCCGGTGGGTACGCCGGTGCGGGCCGTGGTGTCGGCGTGGCGGATATGGCGCGGGCGCTTCGTCGCGGTGAGCCACACCGCGCTGACGGAGCGTTGGCGTACCACGTGCTCGACGTACTCGAGTCCCTGCTCGACGCGGCAGTCCAGGATCAGCCTGTGGACGTCGCGAGTACGGTCCAGCGGCCTGCCGCCGTACCGTTGGGAGCGTCGCCCGAGACAGCCTGAGGTCGAGGCTGAGACCCGCCCCACGCCGTAGTGCGTCGGCGTGGGTACTACGGCTCGGTAGACTGGCACTCGGAACTTTCGAGTGCCAAGGGTCGATCGAGAGAGGGTGATGCGCGTGCTGGACGACCGCAAGCTGGATGTTCTCCGCGCCATCGTCGAGGACTACGTGGCGACCCATGAGCCGGTCGGGTCGAAGACGCTGGTCGATCGGCACAACCTCGGCGTCTCGCCGGCGACGGTCCGCAACGACATGGCCGCGCTGGAGGAGGAGGGGTACATCACCCAGCCGCACACCAGCGCCGGCCGGATCCCGACCGACGCCGGGTACCGGCTGTTCGTCGACAAGCTCAGCACGGTCAAGACGCTGTCGATCGCCGAGAAGAAGGCGATCACGTCGTTCCTGGCCGGAGCGGTCGATCTGGACGACGTCGTCCGCCGTACCGTCCGGTTGCTCGCGCAGATCACCCGCCAGGTCGCGATCGTGCAGTATCCGTCGCTCAACCGCTCGAGCGTCCGGCACATCGAGGTCGTCACGATGGGCGCACGCCGGCTGCTGCTGGTGCTGATCACCAGCAACGGCCGGGTCGAGCAGCGTATCGTCGAGCACCCGCACGACGTCGACGAGCAGCTGATCGCCGACCTCCGCTCGCGGCTCAACTCGGTCCTCGCCGGGCAGCGTCTGACCGACGCGACGACCTCGCTGGGCGGCGTACCGGAGCTGTTCGCGCCGGGCGACCGGGCGCTGGTCGCGTCGATCGTCACCACGCTGCTCGAAGCATTCACCGACGAGGTCGGCGAGCAGCGGATCGCGGTCGGCGGCGCGGCCAACCTGACCCGGTACGGCGACGACTTCGAGCGGAACGTCAAGCCGGTGCTGGAGGCGCTCGAGGAGCACGTGATCCTGCTCCGGCTGCTCGGCGAGGCGACGAACCCGCAGACGCTGACGGTCCGCATCGGCCACGAGAACCCGTTCGAGGAGCTGGCCACCACGTCGGTGGTCGCGACCGGATACGGGTCCAAGTCGGAGGCGCTGGCCACGCTCGGCATCGTCGGCCCGACCCATATGGACTACCCGAGCACAATGGGCGCGGTGCGAGCCGTCGCCCGCTACGTCAGCCAGATCCTGGCCGACTCCTAAATGATGACAACCCCCTGGTCTGGAGTATGAGCACCGATTACTACGCCGTCCTAGGTGTCAGCCGTGACGCTTCACCGGACGAGATCAAGAAGGCGTACCGCAAGCTGGCACGCCAGTACCACCCGGACGTGAACGACTCCGAGGACGCGCACCAGAAGTTCCAGGAGATCGGGCGCGCCTTCCAGGTGCTCAGCGACCCGCAGAAGCGGCAGATGCACGACCTCGGCGGTGACCCGTTCGCGACCGCGGGCGCCGGGCCGGGCGGTGCCGGCTTCGGGCAGGCGTTCACGTTCACCGACATCATGGACGCGTTCTTCGGCCAGACCGGCGGCGCGACCCGTGGGCCTCGGCCGCGGACGAGGCGTGGTCAGGATGCGCTGATCCCGCTGCGGATCGACCTGGCCGAGGCAGCCTTCGGTACGACGCGGGAGCTGAAGGTCGACACCGCCGTACTGTGTCCGACCTGTAGCGGGTCCGGCGCGGCGGCCGGGTCCGAGCCGGTCACGTGCGAGATCTGCCACGGGCGGGGCGAGGTGACGCACACGCAGCGGTCGTTCCTCGGCGAGGTGCGGACGATGCGCCCGTGCCCGAACTGCCGCGGCTACGGCACCACTATCCCGAGCCCGTGCGTCGAGTGCGCCGGCGACGGGCGGGTGCGCTCGCGGCGTACCGTCACGGTGAAGATCCCGGGCGGGGTCGACAGCGGGACCCGGGTGCAGCTGTCCGGTCAGGGCGAGGTCGGGCCTGGCGGCGGGCCGGCCGGCGATCTGTACGTCGAGATCGAGGTCGAGCCGCACGACATCTTCACCCGCAACGGCGACGATCTGCACTGCACGGTCACGCTGCCGATGACGGCGGCGGCGCTGGGCACGACGATCGATCTGCCGACGCTCGAGGGCGAGACGACGCCGCTGGAGATCCGGCCCGGCACGCAGTCCGGGACCGGGCTGACGTTGACGGCTCGCGGCGTACCGCGGCTGCGGCACGCGGGACGTGGTGACCTGATCGTCCAGGTCATCGTCGAGACCCCGACGAAGCTCGACGACGACCAGGCCGAGCTGCTCCGCCAACTCGCCGTCGCCCGCGACGAGGAACGCCCCCAGGGCCAGGTCCAAGCCACCCACAAAGGCGTCTTCGGCCGCCTCCGCGACGCCTTCGGCGCCCACTAGATGGGTGTCGCGGTCTTCCACCTGGAGGACCTGTCCGGTGCCGAGCTGATCCTCGGTGGTGATGAGGGTCGGCATGCGGCGGTCGTACGGCGGATCGGGCCGGACGAGCGGATCCGGCTGACGGACGGGCGCGGGATGTGGGCCGAAGGCCCGGTGGTTGCCGCCACGAAGAGCGGTGTGACCGTGGCTGTTGATGAGCGTGGGAGTGTGGCGGCGGCTGAGCCGCGGGTGGTTGTGGTGCAGGCTGTGCCCAAGGGGGAGCGGGCTGAGCTTGCGGTGGAGATGCTGACCGAGGTCGGCGCGGATGTGATCGTGCCGTGGAATGCGGAGCGGAGTCAGTTCCGGGCGAATCCGGAGCGGGTGGAGAAGACGCTCGCGAAGTGGCGGGCGTGGGCGTTCGAGGCGAGTAAGCAGTCGCGGCGTACGTGGTTCGCGGAGGTCGCGCCGATCGCATCCACCGCCGAGGTCGCGGACCGGCTCGCCCACGCGGCGCTTCCCGTCGTACTGCATGAAGAAGCGACCACCCCGCTGGCATCGCTCCAGGTCCCCGCGTCCGGCGACATCGTGCTCGTCATCGGCCCCGAAGGCGGCATCGCCCCGACCGAGCTGAAGACCTTCGACGTCGACCCGGTCCGCCTCGGCGACACCGTACTGCGGACCTCAACCGCAGGCGTCGCCGCCGCGGCCGCCCTCCTCGCCCGCTCCCGCTGGACCTAGCTAGACTGTTAGACAGGAACCGAACAACAAGGATCGAGCACGATGGCCGTCGAGACCGCGAGAGCACGCACGCTGAGCCACGTCGACCCGGCCGAGGTACCACTCCAGACGGCCCTCGACGCGCTCGCCGACCCGGTCCGCCGCTCGATCCTGCGCGACCTCGCCACCCACGCCGACTGGTCCCGCGCCTGCGGCACCTTCGACCTCCCGGTCAAGAAGGCGACCGCCAGCCACCACTTCGCCGTACTCCGCTCCGCCGGCCTGATCGAGCAACGCGACGAAGGCGCCCGCCGCCTCAACCGCCTCCGCCGGACCGAGTTCGAGAAGTCCTTCCCGGGCCTCCTGTCAGCGACGATCGACCGCGCGGACTGACAACTCTTACAAACCCCGAACACGGTCCCGAAGCTCCTCGAACGCCGGCCGGGCAGAGTCGTTCTCGTCAGCACAAAGGCACGAGAACGAGGAGCAGAACATGCGCAGGTCTGTGCGCGGTGCGATCGCGGCCGGTACGTCGGCGGTCGTCCTGGTCGGCGGACTCGTCGGGAGTACGACGATCGCCGCGGCCGATCCGACCCCGGCGCCGTCGCCGAGTACGTCGTACAAGCAGGTCACGCTGAGCCCGGAGGATTCGCAGAAACTCTGCGCCGACCGGCTGCCGAAGATGCTCGAGCGGCGCGACAAGCTGGCCCAGCGGATCGGCGGCGGCGCCGACGTGAAGGGCTCGGTCGCCTGGCTGAAGGCGCGGGCCGCCGAGCAGAAGACGAAGGGGCACACCAAGGTCGCGGACCGGTTGGAGAAGCGTGCCGAACGCCGCTCCGGGCGGCTCCAGGACCTCGGTGCGGCCAAGACGAAGCTCGAGGCGTTCAAGGCGAAGTACTGCCAGGCGGCCAAGTGATGCGCAAGGTCCTGGCCGTCGTGCTCGGTACGGCGTGTCTCGGACTCGGACTGACCGCCTGCGGCAGCTCCGGCAACGAGCCCGGTGGGCAGGGCACCGGTCCTGCTCCGGCGACCCGACAGGTGGGGTCGCCGGAGCAGGAGCTCGATCAGATCGGGTCTACCCTGGACGCGATCGATCGCGAGCTGGCCGGGGACGAGACACCCTGACCGAGGATTCCCGGGAGCACAGGATGGCCGACGCCGGTCGCGGGCTGGTCCTGGTGGTGGAGGACGAGGCGGCGATCGCCGAGGTGATCGAGCTGTACCTGCGCCGCGACGGATTCGCCGTCCGGATCGAGTCGGACGGCGAATCGGCGCTGGCTGCCTGGCGGCGGCTGCACCCGGTCGCGGTGATCCTCGACATCGGTCTGCCGGGCCGTGACGGCGCCGACGTCTGCCGGACGATGCGGGCCGCGGGCGACTGGACGCCGGTCCTGTTCGTCACCGCTCGCGACGACGAGCTCGATCGCCTGCTGGGACTCGAGCTCGGCGCGGACGACTACGTGACCAAGCCGTTCAGTCCGCGGGAGCTTGCCGCCCGCGTCCGGACCGTCCTCCGGCGCGCGTCCGGCGGCGTTCCGGCCGGAGCCTCGCCGGCCGGCGAAATACTCTCGGTCGGCCTGGTGCGGGTCGATGCCGGTCGCCGACGGGCCTGGGCGGGTGAGGCCGAGGTGAACCTGACGTCGACGGAGTTCGAGCTGCTGGCGCAGTTGCTGCGGCGCCCCGGCCGCGTGTTCGAGCGTGACGAGCTGCTCAGCTCGGTCTGGGGGTACCAGTCCGCCGCCGGCACGCGCACGGTCGACGTACACATCGCCCAGTTGCGTGCCAAGCTCGGCGCGGCCAGCCCGATCCGCACCGTCCGCGGCGTCGGCTACGCGGCCGAACACGACTGATGGCGGCCGAGGTCCGAACGCCGGACGAGGTGGGTCGCGGCTCGTTGGCCACCCGGATCGTGCTGACCTGTGTGGCTGTCGCCGGAGTCGCCGTACTGGTGGCCGGTCTGGTGATGGCGGGCCTGGCCAGACGTTCGGCGCAGAACGTGCTGCAGCAGTCGTTGGCCGCGCAGGCGGACGTGATCGCCGGGCAGGTGGACCAGCGCGGCCTGAGTTCACGTGCGGCCGGGCTCGGCCGGGTTGCGCAGGTCGTCCGCGGGCAGGGCATCGTCGTCGTACTGCTCCTGCCGCGGCGCGGCGTCCAGTCGACCGACGGATCCTCCACCCAGGCAGCGATCACGGCCGGGCTCGGCGAGATCGGCAGTACGCAACAGATCTCCACCGAGGTGCGGGTCGGCGGCACCGACTACCTGGTGGAGGCCCGCGGCCTCGGCGACAGCTCGGGATTCGCGTTGGTCGAGCCGGTCCGGTTGGCTGCCGACACCCGGCGAACCCTGGTTCGCAACATCTTGTTCGCACTCGGCGCCGGTCTGCTGGTCGCGGCCCTGGCCGGGACCCTGCTCGGGCGTCTGCTCGGGCGTCCGTTGCGCCGTACCGCGGATGTCGCCGCGGCGATGCGTCAGGGCCGGCGCGACCTCCGGGCACCGGTGGAAGGACCGACCGAGGTGGCCGAGGTGGCTGCCGCGGTCAACGAGCTCTCGATCGCGTTGCAGCACAGCGAGGCGCGGCAGCGCGAGTTCCTGCTCTCGGTCTCGCACGAGCTGCGTACGCCGCTGACCGCCGTGCACGGGTTCGCCGAGTCGCTCGCGGACGGGGTCGCGACCGATCCGCGGCATGCCGGTCACGTGATCCAGCAGGAGTCGCAGCGCCTCGAGCGGCTGGTCAGTGACCTGCTCGACCTGGCCCGGATCGGAGCGGATCAGTTCCAGCTCGACCTCGCCGAGGTGGATCTGCGGGAGACGCTGGTCGCGTGCGCCGAGGTCTGGCGCGTTCGTTGCGAGCGGCAAGGTGTTCGGTTCCGGCTCGACCTGCCGCCGGTGCCGGCGGTCACGACGACTGATCCGCGCCGGATCCGGCAGGTCCTGGACGGCCTGGCCGAGAACGCTCTGCGTGTCACTCCGCCGCAGGCACAGCTCACGATGTCGCTCGGCCACGCGCCCGGTGCCGTCACGATCCAGGTCCGCGACGGCGGTCCGGGGCTGGCTGTGGAGGACTACGCGGTCGCGTTCGAGCCCGGCGTACTCAATCAGAAGTACCGCGGCCGGCGGCCGGTCGGCTCCGGAATCGGCCTCGCACTGGCCCACGGGCTGGTCACGCGGCTCGGTGGCACGCTCACCGCAGGTCCTGCACCGGAAGGCGGCGCGGCGTTCACGCTCGTGCTGCCGGCTACTTGACGACGATCGTCTTCGAGTCCGTGTTCGTGATGCTGCCGTCGGCGTCGGAGATCAGGTAGGCGTCGATCTGCCACGGGCCCGGACTGAGCGAGACCGAGAACGTGAACGGCGAGAACTTCTGGCCTTCCTCGGTGGTGGTGAAGCTCTTCTTCGTCTCGCGGGTCTTCAGATTGGTCAGCTGGTAGTTCACGGTCGCTTCGAACGCGTTCGCGGTGCCCTGCACCGTGACCTTGCTGCCGGTCACCGCGCCCTCGCTCGGCGAGGTGATCCAGACCAGCGCCTGGACGTCCGCCGCCTGCGCCCGGCCGAGCGGCGCACTGGTGTCGACCTGGCCGAACAGCTTCTGACCGGCCCGGCCCTGCTGGGTGATCTGGACCGCGGACGTGTCGTCCGCCAGCGCGCCCTGCACCGTGTAGATCAGCTGCTGCGTCGCGACGTTCGCGAGGTCGGGGGCCAGGGTGGTCTTCGGCAGCTGCTTGAAGTCGACCGTCACGACCCCGTCCGAGCGGGTCACGGAGTTGACCGCGGCGCCGCGCCAGACCGAGTAGTAGTCCGGGTCCTCCGGCTGCTTGGTGGTCATGATCCGGACGGCTTCCTCGGCGGGATGACCGCTGACCTTGGACCAGGTGCGGTACAGGCGAGCCGTCGACTTCGCCTGCGCACCGACGTTCGCCCCGAGCCAATAGACCGGTACGACGGCACTCGACACGGACTGCTCCGGCTTCCCGCGGTCCGTCGGCTGCGATGTCTTCACGGCAGGTGACGTCGCCCGCGGCACCGTCGCCGGGGCAGGAGACGGCGTAACCCTCGTGGGCGTCTGACTGTGCGGTACTTCGGAAGCGCTGGTCGTCGTACCCGGGCCGGCCACCGCGTCGCCGTCGTTCGCGAGGTTGTTGTTCCCGTTGAACACTGTGAACGCGCCGATCGCCGCCGCGGTGCCGACCGTGGCCACGCCCGCGGTCAGGAGCCAGGGGCGGCGGGCGGGTCGGCGCTGGGCGTGCGCGCGGGCGCGGATCTCCGGCAGCGCGTCGGTCGGCTCGATCCGGTCGGCCTCGTCGTGCAGGGCCCGGCGCATCAGCTCGTCGAACGGCTCGTTCGGGTTCTGGTCGTTCATACGTTCTGCTCCAGGAGCTGGCGCAGCGACTTGGTCGCGCGCGCGGCGTGGCTCTTCACGGAGCCCCGGCTGATGCCCATCGTGTCGGCGATCTCGGCCTCCGACAGGTCGCCGTAGTACCGCAGCACCATCACGGTGCGCTGCTTCTCCGGCAGGGTCCGCATCGCCTCTATCACCCGGTCCGTCTCGGCGGTCCGCAGTACCGCCTGCTCGGCGCTGGGCTCGTCGGGGAGTGACTTCGGGGTGTGCTTGTCCACGACGACCAGGTGGCGCTGGCGGGACCGGCAGCGGTTCACCACCGCGGTCCGCAGGTACGCGAGCGCCTTGTGCGGGTCGCGCAGCCGGTGCCAGCGACCGTGCATCGCGACGAACGCGTCCTGCACGATCTCTTCGGCCGCACCGGTGTCGCGCAGTAGCAGCGAACCGAGGCGGACGAGCGAGGTGTAATGAGCGGTGTAGACAGCCGTCAGCGCCTCGTCGGCATCCCACGAGGACTCATGTGTCACGCACTCTTCGTACACCACGGCCGGTTGAGCCACGAAAAGACGACGCCAAGACCCTGTCCCAGGTTGACAACAGAGCTGACACCAAATGGCCCGATCTGATGGGAACCTGAGGAGATGAAGCAGCGCGGTGACGGCCGGTGGTCGGGCCATCACGACATCACGTACGCCGCGGTCACGCGGCTCTACCAGCACCTGGCCGAGCCGGACGCGACGATCCACGGCCTGCGACAGGACGACTACGCGGCGGCGCTCGACAAGGCCCAGGCGTACCAGGACCGCCCGCTCGGCGCCGGCCGGATCGACAACTACGCCGGCACCGGGATGTCCTTCCCGTATGCCGGTCCCGGCCCGACCACGCACTCGGCGTACGCGAATCCGAACGTGCAGCGCGAGCACTTCATGGCGGACCCGTTCCGCAAGGGCTGGGACAACTTCGCGACAAACACCGAGTACCTGTTCGAGCAGCTCGCGACCGCCCACGCGTCCGGTGATGCCGAGTTCAGGTACCTCGGCGCGGCCGCCCACGCCTTGCAGGACAGCTACTCCGGCGCACACGCCTGGCGCGACGACTCCGTGTACGACGGTGATCCGACCGCGCGGGTGGAGTCGCTGCACGTGTTCACGCCCGTCCATTCGGTGGGGATCGACGACGGGAAGAACACGCACTCCGACGAGTTCGACCGGCCGCCCGCGAGCTCCGGGTCGACGCGGGCCGCGGTCGAGGCGACGTACCGGATGCTGCGCAGCTACGAGCGCAACCGGAACAAGTCGCCGGACGTGGCCGACCGGTACCGCCGCCAGGACCTGGGCGAGATGCTGCGCCCGTCCCCGGGCGGGGTCACCGTCAACCTGCACCCGTCCCGCGAATGGGCCGCCGAACGGGACCGCCGGATGGGACTGGAACGGGCGCAGACCGAGCTGGACCGGCTGAGCGCCGTACTCGCCCCGAACGCCGCACCGGGCCGTGCGGCCAAGCCGCCGCCGGCCCCCGAGAAGCGCCCGGGGAGCGTGTCCCGGGGAATTACGAGTGAGGGTGTCGGACGGGGCGGCTAGCATGGGAGATCACACACCCAGTACTCAGGAGGAAGAGCCTGTCCAGGCCACGCAGTATCGAACCGGAGGCGCGCGCGAACGGCGCCGCCGCCAGCGCGCAGGCGTCGCACAAGATCGTCGTGCCGAACAGCATCGACATGGTGGCCCTGCTCGGAGCCCGGGACGAGTTCCTCCGCGTCGTCGAGAAGGAGTTCGCCGCCGACATCATGGTCCGCGGCAACGAGATCACGCTGAACGGTGAGCCGGCCGAACTGGCCCTGGCCGAGCGGCTGATCGACGAGCTGATCGCGGTGATCCGGACCGGGCACGGGCTGACCGCCGACTCGGTCGAGCGGAGTATCGCGATGATCAAGCAGGCCACCGCCGAGAGCCCGGCCGACGTGCTGACACAGAACATCCTGTCCAGCCGCGGCCGCACGATCCGCCCGAAGACGCTGAACCAGAAGCGGTACGTCGACGCGATCGACAAGAACACGATCGTCTTCGGCATCGGCCCGGCCGGTACCGGCAAGACCTATCTGGCCGTCGCCAAGGCGGTCCAGGCGCTGCAGGCCAAGGAGGTCAACCGGATCATCCTGACCCGGCCGGCCGTCGAGGCCGGTGAGCGGCTCGGGTTCCTGCCCGGCACGCTGTCGGAGAAGATCGACCCGTACCTGCGCCCGCTGTACGACGCCCTGCACGACATGCTCGACCCGGAGTCGATCCCACGGCTGATGACCGCCGGCACGATCGAGATCGCGCCGCTGGCCTACATGCGCGGCCGGACGCTGAACGACGCCTACATCATCCTGGACGAGGCGCAGAACACCTCGCCGGAGCAGATGAAGATGTTCCTCACCCGGCTCGGTTTCGGCTCGAAGATGGTCGTCACCGGCGACGTCACCCAGGTCGACCTGCCGACCGGGACGAATTCGGGGCTGCGTGTGGTCCAGGACATCCTCGAGGGTGTGCAGGACCTGACCTTCTGCCGGCTGACCTCGCACGACGTGGTCCGGCACAAGCTGGTCGGCCGGATCGTCTCGGCGTACGAAAACTATGAAGGTAGTGCTGACAACCACCGATGAACGTCGAGGTCAACAACGAGTCCGGGGTGGAGATCGACGCCCACGGACTGATGCGGCTCAGCCGGTTCGTGATGTCGTCCCTGCGGCTGCACCCGGAGTGTGAACTGTCGATCAAGCTGGTCGACGAGGACACCATGGCGCGGTATCACGTCGAGTTCCTGGACCTGCCGGGTCCGACCGACGTGATGTCGTGGCCGATGGACGAGCTGCGGCCCGGTCCGTCCGACGATGACGACGGCGACCTGCCGCTCGGTCATCTCGGCGACATCGCGCTCTGCCCGACCGTCGCGGCCGCGCAGGGCGCGAAGGCCGGCCACGGCACCTGGGCCGAGCTGGAACTGCTGACGGTGCACGGCATCCTGCACCTGCTCGGGTACGACCACGCGGAACCCGCCGAGAAAGCGGAGATGTGGGACATCCAGGGCCGCCTGCTGGAAGCATGGCGGGCACCTGGAAACCGGCTCGAGAGTGTCTGAGGCAGGAGTGACGTTGCGGTGACCTCCCACGACCTCGTTCTCCTGGTTGTGGCTGCGGTGCTCGTCCTGCTCGCCGGTCTGTTCGCCGGCGCCGAGGCAGCGCTGTCGTCGTACTCGAAGGTGCGCGCGAACGAGCAGGTCGAGCTGGGCAACCTGCGCGCCGTCCGGCTGCGGGACCTGCTGTCCGACGCCCCGCGCTACCTGAACTCGCTGCTGCTGCTCCGGCTGATCTGCGAGATCACCGCGATCGTGCTGGTCACCCAGGCGCTGTCCGGCGTCCTGTCGGTGACCTGGGAACACATCCTGATCACCGCTGTGGTGATGGTGCTGGTGTCGTACGTGATCATCGGGGTCGCGCCGCGGACGCTGGGCCGGCAGCACTCGGACCGGTTCGCGATCATCTCGGCCGGTCCGGTGATGGCGCTGACGAAGATCCTCGGTCCGCTGCCGAAGTTCCTGATCCTGATCGGCAACGCGCTGACCCCGGGCAAGGGGTTCGCCGAAGGCCCGTTCGCGACCGAGGCCGAGCTGCGCGCGCTGGTCGACTACGCGGAGAAGTCCGCGGTGATCGAGTCCGGCGAGCGGCAGATGATCCACTCGGTCTTCGAGCTCGGCGACACGATCGTCCGCGAGGTGATGGTGCCGCGGACCGACATGGTCTACATCGAGAAGCACAAGAAGCTCCGCCAGCTCACCTCGCTGGCGCTGCGGTCCGGCTACTCGCGGATCCCGGTCATCGGCGAGTCGCTCGACGACATCCTCGGCGTGGTCTACCTCAAGGACGTGATGCGCCGCGTCTACGACAATGCGCAGGCCGAGTCGACCGAGCGGGTCGAGTCGGTGATGCGGCCGTGCATGTACGTCCCGGACTCCAAGCCGGTCGACGAGCTGCTCCGCGAGATGCAGGCGGCCCGGATGCACCTGGCGATCGTCGTCGACGAGTACGGCGGTACGGCGGGACTCGTCGCGATCGAGGACATCCTCGAGGAGATCGTCGGCGAGATCACCGACGAGTACGACGAGGACCCGGACTCGGTGCAGGAGCTGTCCGACGGCTCGTACCGGGTGTCGAGCCGGTTGCCGATCGACGAGCTCGGCGAGCTGTTCGGCGTACCGCTGGACGACGACGATGTGGACACGGTCGGCGGTCTGATGGCCAAGCTGCTCGGCAAGGTGCCGATCCCCGGCGCCGAGGTCGCGATCGAGGGCCTGTCGCTGACGGCGGAGCGGCCGTCCGGTCGCCGCAACCAGGTAGGTACGGTTCTGGTACGACGCGAGGAGCCCACTCCCGCGCCCCAGGACCAGAACCACCAGCACGCCTGACCCAGGAGCCCACCCGCTCCTCATCATCGTCTTTGGAGTTTTGTTGTCAGATCTCTCGGCCGAGGACGCCAAACTCGTCACGCTCGCCCGCGCTGCCCGGGCCCGGACCCGGGCCGCTGAAGGAGCCGCCGTCCGCGACTCCGACGGACGCACGTACGCCGCCTGCACCGTCGCGCTCGACACCGTCGAGCTGACCGCACTGCAGCTGGCCGTGGCGATGGCGCTCGCGTCCGGGGTGAAGGGTCTGGAGGCGGCCGCGGTCGTCACCGACGCCGAGTCCGTCGATGTCGGGGTCGTCCGTCATTTCGCCGGCGCCAACATTCCCGTAGTACATGCCAATGGCACCGGAGAGGCCCGCGATGTCGTCCACACCTGAGGAATTCAAGGCAGGGTTCGCCTGCTTCGTGGGTCGGCCCAACGCCGGCAAGTCCACGCTGACCAACGCGCTGGTGGGTCAGAAGATCGTCATCACCTCGTCGAAGCCGCAGACCACGCGGCACGCCGTCCGCGGGATCGTGCACCGGCCGGACGCGCAGCTGATCCTGGTCGACACCCCCGGGCTGCACAAGCCGCGCACGCTGCTGGGTGAGCGGCTGAACGACCTGGTGAAGACCACCTGGGCCGAGGTCGACGTGATCGCGGTCTGCCTGCCGGCCAGCGACAAGATCGGCCCCGGCGACCGGTTCCTGGTCAGCGAGGCGGCGAAGGTCGCGAAGACGCCGAAGGTTGCCCTGGCCACCAAGGCCGACCTGGTCGAGCCGGACCGGATGGTCGAGCACCTGGCCGAGATCCAGGCCCTGGGGGAGTCCGCCGGGATCGAGTGGGCCGCGATCGTGCCGGTGTCCGCGACGTCCGGCTACCAGGTCGACGTGGTCGCCGACGAGCTCGTGAAGCTGCTGCCGAACGGATTCCCGTTGTACCCGGACGGCGACATCACCGACGAACCCGAGGAGACGCTCGTCGCCGAGCTGATCCGCGAGGCCGCGCTGGAAGGTGTCCGGGACGAGCTGCCGCACTCGATCGCGGTCACGATCGACGAGATGAACCTGCGCGAGGACCGTCCCGAGGACAAGCCGCTGCTGGACATCTACGCGAACATCTTCCTCGAGCGCGAGAGCCAGAAGGGCATCGTGATCGGCCACAAGGGCGCCCGGCTGCGTGAGGTCGGCGCGGCGGCCCGGAAGCAGATCGAGGCGTTGCTCGGTACGCCGGTGTACCTCGACCTGCACGTGAAGATCGCCAAAAACTGGCAGACAGACGCGAAGAACCTGCGCAAACTGGGATTCTGATGAATCTGCAGAATCCCGTGTACGCCGCCCTCACCGGCCGGCACGCCAACCTCGCCGAGGTCCGCGGCAACACCCGCCGCTACCCGTCGGCCGTCGCGCCGTTCCTCGCCCTGCCCGACGAGCCGACCGAGCAGGACTGGGCCGACGCGGCCGCGCTGCTCGGCCCGGGGACGACGGGAGCCCTGATGCGGCCGGGCCTGCCGATCCCCGACGTACTGAAGGTGGACCTGGCGATCCCGCTGGTCCAGTTCGTCGCTCCCGCGTCGCTTCCTGCCCCTGATCCCGAGACGGTGGTCCTCGGCGTCGACGACGTACCCGAGATGCTCAGCCTGGTAGCCCTCACCGACCCCGGCCCGTTCCGCAGCCGCACGATCGAGCTGGGCACCTACCTGGGCATCCGCCGCAACGGCGAGCTGATCGCCATGGCCGGCACCCGCTTCGCGCTACCGGACCACACCGAGATCAGCGCCGTCTGCACCCACCCGGATTACCAGGGCCAAGGCCTGGCCACCCGCCTCATCCGTGCGGTCGCCGACCACATCACGGCGACCGGCCGCACCCCGTTTCTGCACACCGGCGGCACCAACACCAACGCCATCCGCCTGTACAAATCGTTGGGTTTCACGCTCTCCAACGAGATGAAGGTCACAGTGGTCCAGGCGGTCTAGCCTGGAACCGTTGCAACAACGTGCAATCGCGGCGCGTTCGTCCCCCGCGCAGGTTATGCTCGCGCTCGATCTCGAGGCCCATCGAGGTTGTTCATGTCCTGAGGGGGACTCCCAGTATGAAATTGCAGCGCTTCGCGCTTGCCCTGGCCGGGGTCGGCATACTCGCCGGCACGGCTGCCGCTGTCCCTGCCACCGCGGCCGTCCGGTCAGAGCCGACGCCCGCGATCGCCCACGCAGCCAAGGGCAACCTGAAGACCACGCCGAACACCAAGCTCGCCTCCGGGGGATGCCTGCAGGATGTCGGCTTCAACACCCCGACGCCGGGGATCAACGACGCACTCGTCACGCCGGGCAAGCCGCCGCGTGGTGAGTTCTTCGCGGAGTTCCCGTTCGTCGGCACGCGGCTCAACACGACGTGGTACGGCGTGCAGACCGACACGCACTTCTACTACCACAGCCTGCTCGTGCAGAACGGCACGCTGTACCGCGGTGTCACGTACTTCGACACCGACAACGCACGGCCGACGTACGCGCGGATCGGCTCCGGCTGGACCAGCTTCACCCAGCTCGTGACCTCGAACTACGCGATCACGGCGCCGAACCGCTCGTACCTGTACGGGCTGAGCACCAACGGCAGCCTCTACCGCTACGCGGCGTCGGGCGCCACCTTCCGGGCACTCGGCCACTTCGCCGGCTTCAAGGGCTTCAAGGCGATGACCGTGATCTCCGAGACCCCGACCTACGACACGCTGCTGATGACCACCAAGGCGGGCGCGCTGTGGACGGTCCGGATCCCGGCCGCGGCCTCGACCAAGCCGGTCCTGAAGCTGGTCCGGAGCACGGGCTTCGCGGCGTACGAGTCGCTGGCCGCCAGGGAGTGCGGGGTCAAGGGCGGCACGCTGGTGACCGGCTTCGACAACGAGACCGACTCGGCGTACCAGTACGCGATGAGCAAGTTCAACGGCTCGGCGACGGCGGTCACGTCCTACGGCCGGGTCACCGGCGGCACCATCGCGGGTACCGGCATCTTCTCGATCACCGGCCACTGGAACCAGCTCGTCGGCGAGTGATCTGTTAGCAATAGAAGCCGGGGGCGCCGCTGGTTGCGGCGCCCCCGGTCTGTTGTCAGATCTTCTTCTGGTACGCGAGGATGCGCGCCACGATCTTGTAGTTGAGCTGCTCGTTGATGCTGATCATGTGGTTGTTGGACTCCGCGTTCCAGGTGTCCACCTGGGTCAGCGCGGGCTCGGCCTCGCGGAGCCAGAGCAGCATCGCGGACTTGACCAGGGCGCCGAGGCGGTGGCCGCGGTGGGCCCGGTCCACGGCGGTGTCGTGCTGTTCGCCGAGGTGGGGACGCTCGCGCTCGACGGAGATGACCGTGTGGCCGGCGAGGGCGCCGGTGGACTTCTCCCGGGCGATCACGCGGTACACGGTGTGCTCGCTCTTGGACTGCGCCTCTTCGTACGCGCGCAGCCGCCCGGGGCTGTAGACGTCGTCCTCCATGTCGAGGTCGTCCTTCGGGGCGTCGTTGATGGAGGCGGTCAGCGTGACCATGTCCTCCAGCAACTCCTCCGGCAGCGGCCCGGTCAGCTTGGTCAGCTCGTACGACGTGGACGCGGCGACCGCGTCGTCGTACAGCCGCTGCACCACATCCCAGTCCAGCCCGGTCAGGTCCTGCCGACGGTTCACCTCGATCGCCTTCTGGACGAACCCGTGCCGGCGGGCGAACGCATCCGCCTTCGGCAGGTCGATGCAGCCGTAGCCGACCGTGTCCCGTCCGAGCTCGCGGGCGAATCCCTCGGCGTACTCGACCAACGCCGACCCGACACCACGTCCACGATGATCGGGATGGACGTCCACGTCGATCCAGATCTGGTTCGTGTTGTCGTACGTGTTGACGCCCACGGCCAGCAGCCCGACCGCGGTCCCGTCGGCCTCCCGTGCGAGATAGGCGTATTCGGGCTCCATGTCCCACCCGTAGCGGAGCATGTTGGCATACCCACGCACCGTCGGCTCCACCATCTCCGGGCAGTCGAGCTTGAGGCCCGCGCTCTTGATGGCAACGGCTTCGGCGCACCCGGCTTCGTCGTCGGGGGACAGTTTTGTGATCTCCACAGGCACAGCGTCCACCGAGCGACCGGTTTACCGCGACTGGTTTATCCGCGGTCGAGAAGTTCCTCGCTGAGCTTCCACAGCCGCCGCGCGTTCTCCGGGTCGATCGCATACGGCAATACGCCGAACGCGCCCGGCGTCACCGCCAGCACGTCGGTGTCCGGTGCGTCGGACCGATGAACCGTCGCGATATCGACGTCCTCGCAGTACACCCCGCCGTACCCGTCGAGCTGGGGGCTGACCGCGCACCACACCTGTGTCGCCGCACCTTGCTCGGCCGTCTTCAGCCCGCGCTCCGGATCGATGATCGGCTCGTAGTTCTCGTCCAGGAACCCGCCCTCGCGCAACGTCTCGCGGTTCGAGTACCGGGTCAGATGCGTGATGATGCTGCCCGGATGTACGGCGAACGCGCGGATCCCGTTGGCCCGCTCCCGCGCGTCCAGTTCGACGGCGAACAACACGTTCGCGGTCTTCGACTGCCCGTACGCCGGGTAGGGCGTGTACTCGCGATGCTCGAAGTTCGGGTCGTCGAAATCGACGCCGCTGTACCGATGCCCGCGCGACGACACCGCCACCACCCGCGCACCACCGGCCTGTCGCAAAGCCGGAAGCAGTCGTGTCGTCAGCTGGAAATGCCCGAGATGATTCGTCGCGAACTGCGACTCGTACCCGCGGGCGTCCCGGGTCAGCGGGTTCGCCATGATGCCCGCACTGTTCACCAGGATGTGCAGCGCCCGTCCACTCGCCAGAAAACGATCGGCGAACGCATCGATGCTCGCCGGATCGAGCAGGTCCAGTTCCTCGACGACAACCCCGTCGATATCGGCCAACTCACCGGCCGCCCGGGCGACATCGCGCGCGGGCACAATCACGTCGGCACCGGCGGACCGGAAGGCGCGGACAGTCTCCTTGCCCAAACCGGAGTATCCGCCGGTGACGATCGCGACCTTGCCGTGCAGGTCGATGCCTTCCATCACGTCGTACGTCGTCGACGCGGCGGTGAATCCAGATCCCATTGGTGTTTGCATGCTTCAACGCTAGGGTCCGGGGGCCGGACGCAGAATGCTTGAGAGTGCCGATAACTTGCGCGATAGTACGGATATGGCTGACCCGCTCACCGACACCCTCGCTCTCACCGAGGCGCATTGCCACGTCTCGCGCGGCTTCGAGGCGATGGGCGAGTGGGCGCTGCGTTACCCGGCGACGAACCGGCTCAAGTTCACCGCGGCCGTCGAGGGCAGGTGCTGGATCGACTTCGACGACGAGCTGGCGACGGGTCGGATCGAGCTGGAGCCGGGAGACGTCGTGCTGTTCGACGGCCGGCACGAGTTCGTGAAGGGCAACTCCGACGCCGTACCGGTCGAGGACGCCGTCGCCGCGTTCGGCGCCACCGACGGCCCGATCGCCCGCTTCGGCAACGGCACGCTCACCGGCGTCGGTCCGCGGGTCGTCGGCGTCGGCGGCCATGTCAGCCTGAATCGCACCGGCGACGAACTGCTGATGCGCGCCCTTCCGCCGGTGATCCATCTCCGGGCCATCGACGAGCGGTCGGCGACCTTCCACTGGCTGCTGAACCGGTTGTTGCACGAGGCAACGACCTCCGAGCTCGGCGCGGGTCTGGCCGCCGACGACGTCGCGCACCTGCTCTTCCTCGAGGCCCTCCGTGCCTGCCTCGCGCAAGCAGACGATCTCCCGGTCGGTTGGCTGCGCGCGATCGCCGACGAGCGCATCGCGCCGGCCCTGCGCCTGATGCATGACCAGCCCGGCCGGGCGTGGCAGCTCGACGAGCTCGCCCGGGCCGCGGCGATGTCCCGTACGACGTTCGCCGAGCGCTTCCGCTCCGTGGCCGGCGTACCGCCGCTCACCTACCTGCTCAACTGGCGGATGCGCCTCGCCGAGCGAGCGCTGCGCGACGACGATCAGTCGCTGTCCGCTCTCGCGCATTCGCTCGGCTACACGTCCGACAGTGCGTTCAGCAACGCCTTCAAACGCGTCAACGGCGTCGCACCCCGGCGCTACCGCGAGGCCGCCCGCGCGACCCGGGTGGCGCCCGAGGCAGAGGAAGCTACGGCTTAGGCATCCCGTACGCGTGGTCGACCGTCATCGAGAACATCAGCCGCTTGTCCTCGACCATCACCGCGCGGTACTCGTCCCAGTCCGGGTGCTCGCCGGACGCGGTCCGGTAGTAGTCGACCAGGTCCTCGACGACCGCGTCGTACGGATCGGCGGCGACCGGGCTGAGCTCGGCCTTCCCTTCCAGTACGACGTACGTCCGCCCGCGCGGCCCGTCGACGTACAGGCTGGCGCGCGGGTCGCGGCGCAGGTTCTTGGTCTTCGCGCGGCCGTCGGTGAGTGAGACGCGCACCCGGGTGCCGTCGAAGACGTAGGTGACGTTGGACAGCTGTGGCCGCCCGTCGCGCTTGATGGTGACCAGGACGCCGAGCCCATGCGTGCCGATCCGGTCGAGGAGGGATTCCGTCATACCAACAGCTTAAAATTTCAAGCGCCCTTGAAGGCAAGGGCGGCCTCTAGAACGCGGGACCTGTGGATCGGCTGAGGAAAGGCTCCGGATCCTGGTCCGCCGGCCGCGACCTGGAAACCATCGGGGCATGACCGAGATCAGCGAGCGGGCCGTCGTACGGAGGCTGAACGACCGGTTCGGGTTCGGGCCGGCGCCGGGTGACCTGGACGCCGGCGTCGACGCGACCGTACGGCGACTGCTGGGTCCGGCGAAGGATGCCGCGGCCGCGGCGGTCGTGGTGCCGACCGGTCTGGAGCCGCCCGAGAGTGTGAAGAAGAAGGACCAGGACAAGGACGCGAAGAAGGCCGCCAACAAGCAGCGGGCCGCGCAGGAGCGGAAGCTGACGATCTGGTGGCTGGACCGGATGGTGGTCAGCCGGACCGCAGGGGAGCGGCTGACCTGGTTCTGGCACGGGCACTTCGCGACCAGCAACCAGAAGGTCCGCAACACGGCCTGGATGCTGGCGCAGAACCAGACCCAGCGCACCCTCGCCCTCGGCCGGTTCGGCGACCTCGCGCAGGCGATGATCGTGGACACCGCGATGATCCGCTGGCTCGACGGGCAGAAGAACCGCAAGGGTTCGCCGAACGAGAACCTGGCCCGCGAGTTCATGGAACTGTTCACGCTCGGCCTCGGTCACTACCAAGAGGCTGACGTCGCGCAAGGCGCTCGCTGCCTGACCGGTTGGGTGTTGCGCAAGGACGCTGCGACCTTCCAGCGCAGGCGGTTCGACACCGGCAGCAAGACGGTGCTCGGCAAGACCGGCGACTTCGATGCGAAGGGATTCGCGCGGCTCGCGCTTGCCCAGCCCGCGTCGGCCGGGTTCGTGATCGGGCGGCTGTGGTTCCGGCTGGTGTCGGCGACGCCGCCCGATGCGGCCACGGTCGCCCGGCTGACCACGGCGTACGGCGTCAACCGTGACATCAGGTCGTTGCTGACGGCAATGGTTGGCGAGGCGGCGTTCAAGGACCCGGCGTCGAGTCTGGTGAAGGAGCCGGTGGAGTGGGCGGTCGGACTGCTCCGCGCGCTGAAGCTCCGGCCGAGCAAGCTGGAGGAGAAGGAGCAGACCAAGCTGCTCGCCGGTCTGCGTGGCATGGGCCAGTTGCCGTACCGCCCGCCGAGCGTCGGCGGTTGGCCGGCCGGCGCGAGTTGGCTGACGACCTCGGCCGGTGTCACCCGGCTGCAACTCGCCCAGCAACTGGCGAAGAAGGCCGATCTCTCGGCCGTCAAGGACGCACAGGACGTCGCCGCACTGCTCGGCGTCGACGGCTGGTCCGAGCGGACGAAGACCGCGTTGGCCGGTGTGAAGGACCCTGCGCAGCTGACCGCGGTCGCGGCCTGCGCCCCCGAGTACGTCGTGAGCGGATAGGCGGAGGACATGGACAACCTGACGAGACGGCGCTTCCTGACGCTCAGTGGCGTGACTGCGGCCGGTGCGTTGGCCGCCGGAGCGACGCAGGTGAACTGGTCCGACCTGATGGCCGCGGCCGTCGACGATCCGTTGCCGAGCGACCAGTCGGTGCTCGTCGTCATCACGTTGTACGGCGGGAACGACGGATTGAACACGGTCGTGCCGGCGGCGGACCCGGCGTACCAGAAGGCTCGGCCGGATCTGGCGTACCAGACCAACGAGGTGCTCGATCTCGGCGACGGGCTCGGACTGAATCCGGGGATGAAGGGCCTGAAAGGCTTGTGGGACGACAAGCGGCTCGCGATCGTGCGCGGCGTCGGGTACCCGGACCCGGATCGCAGCCACTTCCGGTCGATGGCGATCTGGCAGACGGCATCGCCCAAGTCGCCGATCCCGACCGGCTGGCTCGGCCGCTGGCTCGACGCAACCGGCGCCGACCCGCTGCGGGCCGTCTCCGTCGAACCCACCCTGCCGCCACTCCTGGCCGGCGAGACCACGGCCGCCGCGTCCCTCCCGTTGCGCGGGCTGTCCTTGCCAGGTGGTGCATTAGGTACGGCGTACGCCGCACTGGGCAAGCCGAGTCCGGGCGACGGCCACTGGCAGGCGCGGGCGGCCAAGTCCGTGCTCGACCTGCAGAACGCGACGCAGGTGCTGGGCAAGGCGGTCAAGAGCGGCCACGTGCAGGAAGACGATGACGACGAGGAGCGTACGAAGGGCGCGTCCGCCGGCGGTACGTCGCAGCTGGGCGCGCAGCTCGAACTGATCGCCGGGCTGATCGAGGCCGGCGTACCGACCCGGGCGTACTCCGCCTCGCTGGGCGGATTCGACACGCACGCGGACGAGCGCGGTACGCAGCAGCGGCTGCTGACCGAGCTGGACGGCGCGCTGACGCCGTTCGTGCAGCGGCTGCAGAAGACGGACCGCGGGAAGAACGCGGTCGTGCTGGTGTACTCCGAGTTCGGCCGCCGGGTCCAGGCCAACGGCAGCGACGGCACCGACCACGGCACCGCCGGCCCGGTCTTCGTCCTCGGCGAGAAGGTCTCCGGCGGCTTCTTCGGCAACCAGCCCAGCCTGACCGACCTCGCCAACGGCGACCTCAAAGCCGGCACCGACTTCCGCGACGTCTACGCCACGATGTTGCAGCACGTCCTCGGCGAAGACCCCGGCAAGATCCTGGCCAACCACACCACCACCATCGACGGCCTATTGAGGGTGTGACAGTCGCAAGTAGAAGGCCGCGCCCGGTTTGCCATCGGCGCGGTCTCCTACGGTGAGGTCGCCGCCGTGGGCTCGGGCTACTCCACGGGCGATGGCCAGGCCGAGACCGGCGCCCTTGCTCTGCGGGCCGTGGACCAAGCGGTCGAAGATTCGGTCCCGGACCTCAGGAGGTACGCCGGGACCGTCGTCCTCGACCATGACGCCGGCCGGGGTGACGCTGATGTGGATCGCCTGGGCGCCGGCCTGGCGGGCGTTGTCGACGAGGTTGGCCAGGACCTGGGTCAACCGCTCCGGGTCGGCGGTGACGATGGCGATGCCGTCGACCTCGACGTCCAGGTCGGGCGCGACCAAGCGGAGGCGAGCGGCTTGCGACTCGGCCAGGTGATGGAGGTCGACCTGCGTGAGCTGCAGTTGCAGGCCGGCATCGATCCGGCTCAGCTCCAGCAGGTCGGAGACGAGCGTGCCTGCGCGCCGGGATTCCCGCACCAGCAGGAGTTCGAGCTGTCCCCGCTCGCTCGACGCCGCCCGCGGACCAAGCTGGATCAGCGTCTCCGCAGCGGTCTGCAAACCGGCGATCGGAGTACGCAACTCATGCGCCGCATCCGCGACGAACTCACGCATCCGGTCCTCCGACCGTCGCGCAGCACCCTCGGCGCCCTCGAGCGCATCGAGCATCTCGTCGAACGCGGCCGCCGTGCGACCGAGCTCGGTGTCCGCGCGCTCCGGCTGCAACCGCCCGCCCCGCCGCCCGGCCGCGATCGACCGCGCCAACCCGGTCATCGCATCGAGCGGCGCCAGCGCGAACCGCATGCCGATCACCAACGCGAGCGCCGTGATCAGGATCGCCGCAGCACCGGAGAGCAACAGCACCGTCCGAAGCCGCGAGCTGGCGTCGGCGAGCAGACTCGTGTCGGCGGACAGCATCAACGTCGCACCCTTCGTCTGCACGCCCGCCTGCAACGTCGCCTTCACCTGCCGCACGTTCCCGCCGGCCTCGATCGGCGGCGCACCCAGCTGCCGCCCGTTCCGCAGGATCAGCGTGACCCGCACGCCGTCCGCGTCCACCCGCCGCACCAAGTTGCCCGGAGCAACGTTCTGTCGCGCGAGCTGCTGGACCAGCTGCGCCCGCCCGGTCAGCAGCGAGTCGAGACTGCGCTCGGCCTGCGAATCGAACACCGCCTTCACGACCAGCCCGGTGATCGGCAGCACGATCAGCAGCACGGCGATAGCCGTCACCGTCACGCGAACCCGCAGCGACCCGCTCATGGGCGCAGCACGTACCCGGACCCGCGGACGGTATGCAGCAACCGCGGACCGTGCGCCTCCAGCTTCCGCCGGAGCCCGCTGACGTACACCTCGACCAGGTTGTCCGCGTAGTCGTCGTACCCCCAGACCGCGGTCAGCAGCTGCGTCTTGCCGACCACCTTCCCGTCGCGGCCGGCCAGGAACGTGAGCAGCTTGAACTCCGTCGCCGTCAACTCGATCGGCGTTCCGCCCCGCCGTACCGATCGCGCCTCGACATCTACTTCCAGATCGCCGACCTCGAGAACAGTCCGCAGCCGTCCCATCCGCCGCAGTACCGCCTCCGCCCGCGCGATCAACTCCGCCAGCACGAACGGCTTCACCACATAGTCGTCGGCGCCGGTCCGTAGCCCGTGCAGCCGATCGCCGACGGCGTCGCGCGCGGTCAACAGGATCACTCCGGCGTTCGACGTCTCCCGTGTGACCGTGAGCAGCTCGAACCCGTCCCGGCCGGGCAGCATCACATCGAGCAGCACGAGATCCGGCCGGTACTCCGCGAGGTCCCGTTCGAGGCCATCGCCGTCCGGCCGGGTGCGCACGGTGTGGCCGGCTTCGGTCAGCGCGATACCGACGGCGGTCCGGATCGGCTCCGCGTCCTCCACCACCAGCACCCGCGCAGTCATCGCGCCATCCTCGCACCGTCAACGGACCGCCAGCTGAACCCCGGAGGCAATCTTCAGCACATCCTCAGCGAGCCCGCCGTTACTCTTCGTGTCTCGTCCGTCGAGACCCCCGGTTCGACGGGCCGGGGGAGTTGTGCATAAAGTAGCTGTCATCATGCGGCACCAGCTTCTCCTCCTTCGCTGCCGCGGCGAGGCCTGTTAAGGCCGGTTCCCTCGCCGCGGAGTTCTGTCGTTCGCCGGTCGTCCTAGCGACCCCGCAGTAGACAGCTTCCCGAGGAGAACCCCCGTGGCACCGAAGAACCAGCCCAAGCCCGTCCAGCAGCCGTCCGGTATGCCGACCCACCGCTACCGCGCGTTCCCGCCGATCGAGCTGCCCGACCGCACCTGGCCGGCCAAGTCCGTCGACCGCACGCCGCGCTGGCTGTCGACCGATCTCCGCGACGGCAACCAGGCCCTGGTCGAGCCGATGTCGCCGGCCCGCAAGCGGCGGATGTTCGACCTGCTGGTGAAGATGGGCTACAAGGAGATCGAGGTCGGCTTCCCGAGCGCCAGCCAGTACGACTTCGACTTCGTCCGCAGCCTGATCGAGTCCGACGCGATCCCGGACGACGTGACGATCTCGGTGCTGACCCAGGCCCGTGAGGAGCTGATCGAGCGGACCGTGCAGTCGCTGCAGGGCTCGCCGAAGGCCACCATCCACCTGTACAACGCGACCGCGCCGCTGTTCCGCCGGGTCGTCTTCAACGTCGACAAGGCCGAGTGCCGCAACATCGCCGTCCGCGGCACCGAGACCGTGATGAAGTACGCCGACGAGATCCTCGGCGACTGCGAGTTCGGGTACCAGTACAGCCCGGAGATCTTCACCGGCACCGAGCTGGAGTTCGCGCTCGAGGTGTGCGAGGCGGTCAGCGACGTCTGGCAGCCCGCCGAGGGCCGCGAGATCATCCTGAACCTGCCGGCCACCGTCGAGATGTGCACCCCGAACGTCTACGCCGACCAGATCGAGTGGTTCGGCCGGCACCTGACCCGGCGCGAGCACAGCGCGATCAGCCTGCACCCGCACAACGACCGCGGTACGGCGGTGGCCGCGACCGAGCTCGCGCTGATGGCCGGCGCCGACCGGGTCGAGGGCTGCCTGTTCGGCCACGGTGAGCGCACCGGCAACGTCGACCTGGTCACGCTGGGGATGAACCTGTTCAGCCAGGGCATCGACCCGCAGATCGACTTCTCCGACATCGACGAGATCCGCCGTACGGTCGAGTACTGCACGCAGATGCGCGTTCCCGAGCGTCAGCCGTACTCCGGTGACCTGGTCTACACCGCTTTCTCCGGCTCGCACCAGGACGCGATCAAGAAGGGCCTGGAGGCGCTGGACAAGCAGGCCGCGGCCGAGGGCAAGCCGGTCGGCGACATCGCCTGGGAGGCGCCGTACCTGCCGATCGACCCGAAGGACGTCGGCCGCAGCTACGAGGCCGTGATCCGGGTCAACTCGCAGTCCGGCAAGGGCGGCGTCGCGTACATGATGAAGTCCGAGCACCGGCTCGACCTGCCGCGCCGGCTGCAGATCGAGTTCAGCCGGGTGATCCAGCAGCACACCGACAACGAGGGCGGCGAGGTCGGCCCGCAGCAGATGTGGGACATCTTCGCGGCCGAGTACCTCGCACCGGGCAAGCTGTCGCTGCTGAGCGTCAACTCGACGTCCGGCGAGGGCCAGGGCGACCAGCTCCGGGTTCAGGTCTATTCCAATGGCGTGCCGCACGAGCTGGTTGGCGAAGGCAACGGTCCGGTCTCGGCCTTCGTCGACGCGATCAAGCCGCTGAAGTACGACGTCCGCGTGCTCGACTACCACGAGCACGCGCTCTCGGCCGGCGGTGACGCGCTGGCCGCGGCGTACGTCGAATGCGAGGTCGGCGACGAGGTTTTCTGGGGTGTCGGGCGGGATGCGAACATTCTCACTGCCTCGCTGAAGGCCGTCGTCTCGGCTGTCAATCGCGCCACGCGCTGACTCCGTCACATTCTTCCGGCGAATCGCCCGTCTCTGTTTCAGAGGCGGGCGATTCCAGTACGCCCCGGTACCGTTGCGTCACGGACCGCAACGTTGTCTCAACGTTGCCTCAAGACGTTGACTCGATGACTGAGGTTGCGCACACTGTCGTCACTATGCGCAGATCCTTGCAAGACAGCGTTACTAAGTCGTGCTGTTGAGTGGTCTGCGCCACCGACTTTCCCTGGCAGTCGCGTGGAGGTGAGCAGTGAGCGGTGCGGTCGAGACACCCGCGTCGGAGCTGATCGAAGGGCCGGTTGTCGAACCGAAACCCTCGGCAGTTCGGCGCTTCTTCAGCGCCTGGCTTGTCCGAAGACTCTTCAAAGCCGTGCTGACCGTCTTCATCGTCACCACCGGCACGTTCTTCCTGGTCCGGCTGCTGCCGGGTAACCCGGTCGACACCTACATCCAGACCCAGATCGCGCAGACCGGTATCTCCTACGAGGCCGCCGCCGCGCAGGCGAAGAACCTCTTCTCCCTGGACCCGAACGCGCCGCTGATCCAGCAGTACCTGACGTACATGGGGAACCTGCTGCACGGCGACTTCGGCAACTCGGCGCTCTCGCCGGGCACGACGGTTGCCTCGGTGATCAAGACCTACCTGCCGTGGACGCTGTTCTCCGTCGGCGTGGCCACGGTGATCGCGTTCATCATCGGCATCGCGGCAGGCATGACCATGGCGTACCGCCGCGAGACCTGGCTGGATCATCTGCTCACCTCGGTCGGCGCGCTGCTGCACGCGATCCCGAACTACATCCTGGCGATCCTGATCGTGGTCTTCCTCGGGGTGAAACTGCAATGGTTCAACCTGACCGAAGCGCGCGGTTCGTACACGCCAGGCGTGCATCCGTCGTTCAGCCTCGCTTTTCTGAACGACATCTTCTACCACGCGACGCTGCCGATCCTGGCCTACACACTGACCACGGTCGGCTCCTGGGCGCTGGTGATGAAGTCGTCCACGGTGGAGACCCTCGGTGAGGACTACGTGACGGTGGCCCGGGCCCGCGGCCTGTCCGACTCCCGGATCAGGAACGGGTACGTCGGCCGCAACGCCGTCCTGCCGCTGTTCAGCCAGCTCGCGGTCTCGCTCGGATTCGTGGTCGGCGGATCGATCTTCGTGGAGAAGATCTTCGGCTACCAAGGCATCGGGTTCAGCCTCTTCAACGCGGTCAACGGCCGCGACTACGCCGTACTGCAGGGAATCTTCCTGGTGGTCACGATCTCGGTGGTCGCGGCCAACCTGCTCGCGGACATTCTCTACAGCCGGCTCGATCCGCGGATCCGCGTCCAGGGCAAGGGGTGACGAGATGACCGAAGCAACGATCCCCGTCTCCTCGATCGGAACCACCGGCGTCTCCCGCTTCGCCGGCATCATCAGGTCGTTGCGCCGCAGTCCGGCCGGGTTCATCGGTTTCGTGATCGTGGTCCTGCTGATCCTGATCAGCGCGATCGGGCCGTTCTTCACGCCGGAGGTCGCGCCGAACGTCAAGGAGATCCTGCTCCCGGCCGGCTCGCCCGGCCACCTGCTCGGCACCGACAACGAGGGCAAGGACGTCCTGGTCCAGATGATCGCCGGCGGCCGGACGGTGATCTTCGTCGGCTTCGTCGCCGCGGCGATCTCCACCGTGCTGGCGATCGTGCTCGGCTCGCTGGCCGCCTACCTCGGCGGCTGGGTCGACTCGGTCGTCGTCACGCTGGCCGACGTCTTCCTGACCGTCCCGCAGATCGTCCTGCTCGCGGTCCTCGGAGCGTTCTTCAAGCTCGACTCGCCGGTCCTGCTGGCGCTGCTGGTCGGCGGCCTGTCCTGGCCGGTGCTGACCCGGGCGGTCCGGGCCCAGGTGTTCTCGCTGAAGGAACGCGAGTTCGTCGAAGCCGCGCGACTCCTGGATCTCGGCACGCCCCGGGTGGTGTTCGTCGAGATCCTGCCGAACATGGCCAGCTTCATCCTGATGAACTTCATGATCGGCGTGACCAACGCGATCTACCAGTTGGTCGGCCTGTACCTGCTCGGTCTCGCGCCACTGACCGGGTCCAACTGGGGCATCATGCTCAACCGCGCCTGGATCGCCGGCGCGATCTTCAACGACAACAGTCTGGCCTGGATCCTCAGCCCGATTGTCGCGATCATCCTGCTGCTGCTCGGATTGGTGATGATGACTCGATCCCTCGAAGAGATCCTCAACCCGCGCCTCCGGGACCGGTGACGATGGTGACGACGACGACCTCGGGAGCCGCCCGCGCGGTGCGCGGCGGCGAAGGCAAGCCACTGCTGTCGATCCGCGACTTCAAGGTCGAGTACCGGACCGGCTCGGGCGCCACGGTCCAAGCGGTGCGCGGCGTCGACCTCGACCTCTACCCGGGCGAGAGCCTCGCCCTGGTGGGGGAGAGCGGCTGCGGCAAGACGACGTTTGGGCTCGGGCTGCTCCGGCTGCTGCCGCGGCTCGGCCACGCCAGCGGCAAGGTGATCTTCAACCGCGGCGACGGCACCGAGATCGACGTACTCGGGCTGGACGGTCGCGATCTGCGCCAGTTCCGCTGGCGGGACGCGGCGATGGTCTTCCAGGGTGCGATGAACGCGTTCAACCCGGTGCTGAAGATCCGCGCGCACATGCACGACACGATGCGTGCGCACACCAAGGCGACCCGGCAGGAGATCGAGGACCGGGCCGGTGATCTGCTCCGGCTGGTGCGGCTGGAGCCGGAGCGGGTGATGGACTGCTACCCGCACGAGCTGTCCGGCGGCATGCGGCAGCGCGTGCTGATCGCGATGAGCTTGCTGCTCGAGCCCGAGGTCCTGATCCTGGACGAGCCGACCACGGCGCTCGACATCCTTACGCAGCGGTCGATCGTCGACGTACTGCACGAGGTGCGGGAGCGGCTCGGCTTCTCGATGATCTTCATCTCGCACGACCTGTCGCTGGCCGCGGAGCTCGCCGACCGGGTCGCGACGATGTACGCCGGACGCCTGGTCGAGACCGGCGGCGTCCGCGACCTGTTCTACCGTCCGCGGCACCCGTACACGCTCGGCCTGATCAAGGCCGTGCCGCCGATTGTCGGCGACCTGCCCGACCTGGAGTCGATCCCCGGCGGTCCGCCGAGCTTGGCCGCACTGCCACCGGGCTGCACTTTCAACCCGCGGTGCAAGTTCGCCACCGACGAGTGCAGAGAAGCCGAGCCGGATCTGGTCCCTGTGACCGACCAGGACGGCAGCGCGCACGACGTCGCCTGCATCCACTGGAAGGACGTGCACCTCGACCGCGAGGCGCGCAACCAAGACCTCGGGACCGCATCATGAGCGCGCTGGAGCAGACCCCGGAGACCGTGAGCCGGACGCCGCTGATGACGCTGAGCGGCGTCAGCCAGGTGTTCGACACCAAGGCGGGGCCGATCCGCGCGGTCGACAACATCGATCTGTCGGTCAACCCCGGCGAGGTGCTCTGCCTGGTCGGTGAGAGCGGCTCGGGCAAGACCACCGCCGCCCGGATGGCGGCCGGTCTGGCCCGGCCGACCGACGGCCAGGTCCAGTTCGACGGCAACGACATCTGGTCGATGAACCGGCACGACTTCGGCGCCTTCCGGCGCAGTGTGCAGTACGTCCACCAGGACCCGTACGCATCGCTGAACCCGACCCGGACGATCCAGCAGACGATCACCGCGCCGTTGCTCAAGCACGGTGTTGTCAAGGGCAACAAAGCGGCCGCCGACAAGGCCGCGGAGCTGCTCCGCAAGGTCGACCTGACCCCGCCGGAGAACTACCTGCCGAAGTTCCCGCACCAGCTGTCCGGCGGTCAGCGGCAACGGGTCTCGGTCGCGCGGGCGCTGACCCTGGACCCGAAGCTGATCATCGCGGACGAGTCGACCTCGATGCTGGACGTGTCGATCCGGATCAGCGTGCTGGCGATGCTCGGCCGGCTGCGCGACGACCTCGGCGTGGGGTTCCTGTTCATCACCCACGACCTCGCGATCGCGAAGTACTTCGGCTGGCACGGTAAGACCGCGGTGATGTACCTCGGCCGGATCGTCGAGTTCGGTCCGACGCCGAAGATCATCAACGCGCCGACGCATCCCTACACCCGGGCGCTGATCGACGCGATCCCCGAGCCGGATCCGGACCTGACCAAGACCAAGGGCCGCGAATCCCTGCGCAGCCTGGAGATCCCGAGTCTGGCCCACCTGCCGAGCGGCTGCTCGTTCCACCCGCGCTGCCCGATGTTCGAGGACGGGCTGTGCGACGGCGAGGTTCCGCAGTTGGTCGAGATCCGGTCCGGTCAGTCCGCGGCCTGCCACGTGGTGGCCCGCGACGGCGCCGGGGAGGTCCGGCCCGATGAGCCGGTGGCCTGATGTCACCGCAGATCGGCCGGTTGGCGCTCGGCTGGGCGGCGTTCCTGATCCTGGCCAGCGGGGCGTTGCTGCTCACGCTGTCGCCGGGTACTCCGGAGTTCGTCGTCACCCTGTTCACCTTGTGTTTGGGCCTGCTACTGGGCCTGATCGTTGTCGTCGGGGTCGTGTGGACCCGGCGGCGGGAAAAACGCGAGGGCGGTTCGCAGTAACTCAAACCAGTAGTGGCTGACGCACACAGTCGTGCGCCAGATCAGAAAGGACGAAGGAATGAGTCCCACCGGCACCAACGATTCCGGCACCAACTCTCCGGGGCCGAGCCCCCGGACGAACGCGATCTCGCGCCGGCACGTGCTCCAGCTGTTCGGCATCGCCGGTGTCGGCGTGGCCGGCATCGGGTCGCTGGAGGCCTGCTCGCCGAGCTCTCCGAGCAGCAGCACCGACAGCAGCAAGTCGGCGAACAAGGAGTTCCACGGCGCGTACCCGTACCAGCTGCCGCCGAAGGGCCACTTCAACCTGGCCGCCGGCGTCACCGACGGCATCCAGCAGTCGAGCCCGTACCTCGACCTCGTCTACCCCAGCGGCGGCCTCTACTACTGGGCCGACAAGAAGTGGGAATGGATGATGGCCGAGTCCGGCACGCTGGACGAGGTAAACAAGACGTACACGATGAAGCTCCGGTCCGGGCTGACCTGGAGCGACGGCAAGCCGGTCACGGCGAAGGACGTCGTGTCGACGTTCAACCTGCAGTGGCTGATGCGCCAGCCACCGTGGACCTTCTTGTCCGACGTCACGGCGAAGGACGACACCACCGCCGTGTTCACCATCGGTACGCCGTCCACCGTGCTCGAGCGCTACATCCTCCGTGCCCCGATCCTGCCGGACTCGGTGTACGGCGAGTGGGCCACCAAGGCCGAGACGATGCGCAAGGCCAAGACCAGCCTGGACAGCGCCGAGGGCAAGCAGCTCAACGGCGACTTCCAGAAGTTCCGTCCGGAGAACCCGGTCGTGTCCGGTCCGTTCAACTTCGACGCGAAGAACATGACCAACGCGCAGATGAACCTGGTCAAGAACGACAAGGGCCTGTTCGCCGACAAGATCGGCTTCAGCAAGGTTCTCCTGTACAACGGTGAGACCTCCGACATCACCCCCGTCGTCCTCAACAAGGACGTCGACTACGCGACCCACGGCTTCGCGGTCGCGACCGAGAAGACGCTGGAAGGCAGCGGCTTCCGGATCCTCCGGCCGCCGGTGTACTCCGGCCCGGCGCTGGTGTTCAACTTCACCGCGCACCCGGAGCTGTCCGACCCGAAGGTACGGCAGGCGATCGCCTACGTGCTCGACCGCCAGGAGAACGGCACCGTCGCGCTCGGCGACTCGGGCAAGCCCTGCAAGTTCATGGCCGGCTTCTCCGACATCCTCGTGCCGGACTGGGTCTCCGACGCCGACCAGAAGAAGCTGCAGGCGTACGAGAAGGACGAGGCCAAGGCCACCCAGCTGCTGCAGTCGGCCGGGTGGAAGAAGACCGGCGGAAAGTGGACGCTGCCGAACGGCAAGCCGGCGGCGTACGACATCAAGTTCCCGACCGAGTTCGCCGACTGGAACCCGGCCGCCACCAACGCGGCCGACCAGCTGAACAAGTTCGGCTTCAACATCACCAAGCGGGGTATCACCTTCACCCAGCTGAACCCCGACGTGCTGGCCGGCAAGTTCGACATCGCCATCCAGAGCTGGGGTGCATCGAGCCACCCGCACCCGTACTTCTCGTTCGTCCAGGACCTGTACACGTTCAACTACGTGATCGCGGCGAACACGGGCGGCAAGGGCATGAACTTCCCGCTGAAGCAGACCACCTCGGCCGGTCCGATCGACCTGCAGTCCGTGGTGGACAAGTCCGCACAGGGCCTGAACATCGACGAGCAGAAGAAGAACGTCACCGCCGCGGCGATGGCCTTCAACGAACTGCTGCCGATCATCCCGCTCTGGGAGCGCTACGGTAACAACCCCGCGCTCGAGGGCACCCGGGTGGCGAAGTTCCCGGCCGACGACGACCCGATCCTGAAGAACGCGCCGTACGCGGACAACTTCGTGATCATGTACATGTACCAGGGCAAGGTCGCGCCGGTTTAACCTCTGGCTTTTTGACCTGTTTGTCTGATTGGGTCGGCCGGGTGATCCTCGTTCGCGAGATCGACCCGGCCGACCTGGCCTTGTTCGACGAGTGGTACGACGCCTTCCGGGCCGGTGCGGTCGCCGGCCGGGAGGCCGCGTTGATGACCGGCCGCGAGACGCTCGGCTACTCGCTGCGCAACCCCAGCCCGCTGAAGCAGCGGATCGCCGTGGGCGCGTTCGAGGACGACCGCGTGCTCGGCGGCATGCTGTTCGAGTACCGGCTGACCGACAACCTCGACACGGTCGAGGTCGAGATCGACGTACCGGCTGAGCATCGGCGGCGCGGGATCGGTACGGCGCTGTGGCAATGGGCGGTCACGCGGTCCGCGCAGCTCGAGCGGACCATCGTCCAGACCGAGCTCGCCGTGCCTTGTGAGCCTTGGCCGGGAGCCGCCTTCGCGGAACGGCTCGGCTTCGAGGTGGAGCACGTCGAGGAGCATCTCGTCGTACCGCTGCCGTACGACGACCTGCGGCTGGACGAGCTGCGGGAGTCGGCAGGGCGGCCGAACGGCTACCAGCTCACCTCGTGGGCGGGCGTGTGCCCGCCGGAACACCAGCAGGCGTACGCCGATCTGCACACCGCGATGGATCTGGACGTACCGACCGGCGGCATGACCCGCGAGCTCGTGCCGTGGACGGTCGACAAACTCGAGGCGAGCGAGGCGCGGATCGACCGCAACTACCTCGCCCTGGTGACGATGGCGCACACCGACGCGGGCGAGCCGGCCGGGTACACGCTGCTCTACCTGCCGCGGGCCGACGCCGAACACGCCCAGCAGGACGACACGCTCGTACTGCGGGAGCACCGCGGTCACCACCTCGGCACGTTCTTGAAGCTGGCGAACCTCGAGCAGCTGGCCAAGCACCGCACGACCCAACGCTTCCTGCACACCTGGACGGCGCTGTCGAACGCGCCGATGCGCAAGGTGAACGCCCGCTTCGGCTTCCGCGCGGTCGAGCAACATCGTGAGCTCGAGCTGCGCCTTCCTCGGCTGCGCCCCGCGGCGCGGGCGGTGATCGTGGACGAGGAGGAGCGCATCCTGCTGGTCCGCTTCGAGTTCTCCAGCGGCCCGGTGTGGGCGACACCCGGCGGTGGCGTCGAGGCCGGCGAGACCTTGATCGAAGGGCTCCGTCGTGAACTCGTCGAGGAAGTCGGGCTGAGCGACTTCCCCGACCCGCCGCATATCTGGCACCAGGAAGTCGTTGCCGAAGGCCACGCAACTGGCTACGACGGCGTCCTCAACGACTACTTCCTGATCCGTACGGCGGCCTTCGATCCCGCCGGCACCATGAATGAGGCCGAGCTCCGCGCGGAGAACGTGCACGGCATGAAGTGGTGGACGTTGTCGGAGTTGGCTGCTCATGACGGCCGCTTCGCGCCGCGCGACCTCCCGACCCTGGTCGACCGGTTGCTGCGGAACGGCCCACCGGTGGTGCCCACGCAGCTCGGCCTGTGAGAAACCCGTTCGAACTCTGCAAGAAAAAGAGTCCGGGGAAATCGGAACGTTAGCGTTGAAGTGTGAGCACTCGACATACCGTTGATTGGTTCGTCCCCGTTCGATCGGCCGGCGATATCGCCACCCTGCAGACCGGCCGGCTGCCCGACGGACTCCGCGTCGGCATCGCCTTCACCACCCTGGACCGGCTCCGCGCGGCAGCGGGCGTCCAGGAGTTCATGCGGGTCTCGGAAGACGCCCTGCACGACATGCTGACGCCGATCGGGATCGCGCGGATCCAGCTCGACCCGACGATGGTCGCCGTACCGGTCAGAGGCGCCGTAGCCAGCTGAGGTGGCCCTCGTCCATCACGGCGTGGCCGTCGGCGCTGTCCGCGACGTTGGGGTCGTGGGTGGCGATCACGACGGCTGCGCCGCGGCGGGCCTCCTCGTGCAGCAGGTCGAGGACGCGTTCGCGGTTGGTGCTGTCGAGCTCGCTGGTCGACTCGTCCGCAAGGATCACCCGGCCCTGCTGGGCGATCCCGCGAGCGACCGCGACCCGCTGCTGTTCGCCACCGGACAGCTCCTCGACCAGGTGGTCGCTGCTCTCCTCGAGCCCGACTCCCGCGAGCGCCTGCTCGATCGTCCGCTCCACCTCGGCACCCGGCTTTCGCTCGGCCAGCAAGGGGATCGACAGGTTCTCACGGGCGGTCAGCACCCGCGCGAGTCCGTTGCCCTGCGGGATCAGTACGACGCCGTGCGCGGCCGCCGTCGGCCGGTCGGTGATCACCAGCCCGTCGATCTCGACCTGGCCCTTGGCCACTGGCGCCGCGCCGGCGATTGCCCACAGCAACGAGCTCTTGCCGGCGCCGGACGGTCCGCTGACCGCGAGCACGAAGCCCGGCGGGACCGTGAAGGACACGTCGGACACCGCGGTCAACTCGCCGTACCGCACGGTCACCTGGCTGACGTTGATCACTGGTTCCCCTCCTGCTCCACGGGGGTGAGCCGGATGACGCCGTCGTCGGTGGTGACCTGGACGAGCGTTCCGGCCGGTAGGAGTTCGGCCACATGCGGTGGCAGCGGCAACGATCCGTCGACGGCGACCACGGCATACTCCTCGCCGGACCGGCCCTCGGAGGCGATCCGGCCGTCGCGGATGGTGATGGTGCGGGGGAGCGTCGCGGCGACTTCCGGGTCGTGGGTGACGAGCAGGACGGTCATCCCGGTTTCCGTGTTGATCGTGCGCAGCGCCGCGAGGACCTCGTCGCGGGCGTGGTGGTCGAGCTGGCTGGTCGGCTCGTCGGCCAGGAGCAGGCCGGGGAGCGTTGCGATGCCGACGGCAACGGCGCACAGCTGGACCTGCCCGGGTGTCAACTGGGACAGGGGTGTTGTCCCATGGTTGCCCAGGCCAACGAGTTCGAGGATCGTCTCCGGGGTGGGCAGGTCGCGGTCGTCAGGTGCGGCCTGCTGGGCGTAGCGGATGTTGTCGGCCGGCGTCAGGTACGGGATGAGGTTGCGTCCGGCACCTTGGAGGACGATGCCGACATCACCGGACCGCATCCGGTCCAGCTCGGCATCCGTCATCGTGGCGACGTTGTGCTCACCGACCTGCAGCCGGCCCGCGCTGGGCGTGAGCAGACCGCCGCACAGTTGCAGCAGCGTCGACTTCCCAGCACCCGATGGGCCGAGCAGCCCGACCAGTTCGCCAGGCCGGACGGTGATCCCGATACCGGACAGCGCCGCGACGTCGTGGCCGTGAGCACGGTAGATGTGCACGAGTCCCGTCGTACTGATGGCCAATCCGCTCACGTCAGCTCCTCCCGGATGCGGTTGTAGGTGGAGCGTCTGTTGACGCCGCTGCCGAGGAACAGCGTTGCGGCCGCGAGGATCGCCGTACCTCCGGCCCAGAGGATCAGTGCGACCGGCCAGCTGATGCCGAGGTCGAGCGGCACCGGCCCGCCGCTCGTTGCGAACAGCGGTATGAGCGGCAGCGCGACGTGCGCACCGACCAGCCCACAGATCGTCCCGAGCAGGACGGCCAGCGCGACCGGACCGGTCTGCTCCCAGCGCGCGGCCCGTCCGGTCGCGCTCGCCGGTACGCCGGTGATCTTCAGGCTCGCGTAGTCCTGCGCCCGCGACCGCCACGACGTGACGACGGTCAGCAGCAGTACGACGATCGCGAGCACCCACGCCGCGATTCCGACCACCGGTGTCAGCTGCAACGCGAGCGCGCTCGCCGACCGCCCGTACGCCGCGATCCGGTCGTCCCGGCGATCGATCAGCTCGGCGTTGTACCCGGCCTTGGTGAGCTTGTCGGTGATCGCGTCGACGTTCGCCAGACCGTCCTTGTTCAGCCAGAGCTCGAAATCGGTGCCTTCCTCGTCGACCACACCGCCGAGCCGCCGTACCGTCTCGAGATCGACCACGGCGGTGCGATCGCTGTACCGGTTGACCGGTCCGCGCAGCCGGTCGATCCGGCCGAGGGTCATCGGGCTGGCGTCGGCCGCCGGGCTCGTGGTGGCGTTGTCGACCCAGTGGTACTCCGGCGTGACCAGTGCGGGTACGACGGGCGGCACGGTCGCGTACTGCAGGAACAGGTCGGCACCGAAGCTCTTCATCGCGATCGTCAGCGCACCGCCGGGCGCGGCAGAGATCGAGCTCTGGTCGGAGCCCAGTTGCGGAACGGTCTGCCAGGCGTCCGCCTTGCCCAGGGCAATCGTCGGGTGGTCGTCACTGGAGATGTTGCTGATCACAACGTTGCCTTGGACACCGGCCGGGTCGAGCGGCTCGCGGCCGATGCCGAGACGCAGCAGGTCGCAGCCGCCGAGGCAGTCCACCGGCGCTCGCAGTACGACCGGCTTGGTCGACGGGAACCGGATCGGCGGGAACGAGACGAGGAAGCGGGACCCGTCGCGGTGGCTGACCACGTTCGCCCGCAGTACGACGGACTTCGGCGCACCGCCGTCGATCGCGTCACCATTCGCGGCGCGGCTGATGATCGGCTTGATCCCGTTCACCGAGACCGTGGCCGTCAGCTGCGAACTGCGGAACGCGAGCGGGGCGAGGTCGCTCGGCGCCTGCAACGCCTGCCAGCCCTGCGCGTCGGTGAGCTGGTCGCCCTGGAACGCGACCCGGCGGAAGCTGTCCGGCTCGATCATCTCGGTCTGCAGCGTGTCGGGGGAGGGCGGCCGGGAGATCACGACCGGGGTCAGCCAGTGCCGGTCCGGGTCGATCTGGTTGACCGTTTGCATGAATGCGCCTAGATACAGGGAATTCATCCGCAGTACACCCTCGGCGCCGGTCTCGTAGCCGGAGCGGGTCTCGCGGTTGGTGGCGGCGATCGACGAGGCCTGGCCGGCGAACGTGAGGAGCGCGGCGGCGACCGCGACGGCCGCGACGATCCGGGTCACGGCCGGGCGGCGCGAGATCTGCAGTGCGCCGAGCGCGAGGCCGAGTCGTCCGTTGCGCAGCGCTCGCCGGCTGATGAGCCCGGCGGTCGGCAGCAGCAGGTGCGCGAAGATCAGGCCGGCCGCGAGCCCGAGCAGCGCGGGCGTGAGTACCGGAAGCGGGCCGCGGCCGTCACCGGTCAGCGCCGCGATCAGACCGGCCACGGCGAACACGATGATGCACAGGTCGGCGACGCCGATCGTCCGGCCTCGGCGGAGCGGGAGGACGCGTCGTAGCAGGCTGGAGATCGACTGGCGGACGGTGCCTCGGACCTGGAGCACGACCACGATCAGCGCGAGTACGACGGCTACTGCCAGCGCGACCGGGACCGTCCAGGGCAGTTCGATCGGTGCGCCGTACCGCAGCCAGGTCGCGCGGACGACGAGCAGCAACGCGAAGCCGGCGAGACCGCCGAGCAGGGTGCCGACGAGTACGGGCAGGCCGAGTTCGATGCACAAGGCGCGCTGGGTCCGGCGCGCGGACGATCCACGCAAGCGGGACAGCGCGATCTCGGGCCGCCGCTGGTCGACCACAGCCGCCAGGGCAAGCGCCAGTACGACGACCGCGAACAACGCGACCTGCACCATCACCAGCGGGATGATCGTGGTCGCCTGCTTCCGCTCCGCCTGGATCTGGTCGACGAGCGTGGCCAGCGAGGACGTGTTCTGCGCGGCTACGCCGATCTCCCGGGCGTTGCCGTTGACGGTCTCGGTCGCCTCCTTCAGGCGATCCAGGTCGCCGAGCCGGGCCACGCCGGGGATCGGCCCGAAGTCCGACGTGACCCGCTGCGACCACGTGTCCCCGGTGAAGGTCGAGCTGTCGGTGAAGAACTCGTTGGCGGCGCCCGGGTCCTTGTCGGCCGGCTGATGCGAGTGGCCGGTCGGATAGTCGCCGTACCAGAAGTCGCCGCGCGCCTGCTTGGGCTGGTAGAAGCCGACGATCGTGAGACTGCCGCCGCCCTTGCCGACGTCGCTCGGCGTCGCGGCCACGGTGGTGCCGAGGCGGAAGTCCCAGGTGGTCTTGTCGACCGTGGAGGCGATCACCTCGTTCGCCGCCTGCGGACAGCGGCCCTCGGTGACGGTGAGTTGAGCGCAGTACCCGTCCCGCCAGCGCACGCGCGCAAGGGGCGACGGGTCGCCCGCGGTGGCCGGGATGCTCCAGCTGACGTCGTTGTAGATGCCGTGCAAGGGCGGGGTGAAGAGCGGCTTCAGGTCGTGGGGGAGGAGCTTGTCGAGGTCCTCCGGGCTGGTGCTGCCGCCGACCTGCCGGCTGGTCGAGGCCAGCAGCCAGGACGCGGGCAGACGCTGCCCGGACAGGGTCTCGGTCATCACGGTCTGCTCGACGGCGCGGGCGAACCACGGCCCGAAGACGGCGCAGGCGCCGATCAGCAGGCTGATGCCGGTCAGTACCAGGGCCTGTGCCCAGCGGTACCGCAGCGCCCGACGCAGGAACATGTCCACCCCTTTGTTGCTCACTTGTGCCAGCCGAAGATATGGAATGTTGCGGCTTTTGTGCTTCGCGGCGGCAAAATGTCACAGTAATGTTGTCTGGACAGGAATATGGCTCACCCCGTGCCCCTCGTGGTGCGGCCCGGCGGTAGGTTCGGGGCATGCGTGAATCCCAGCTCGGTGACCTGACCGTTTCCGCCCTCGGCCTCGGCTGTATGGGGATGTCCCAGTCGTACGGCGTCCGGGCCGACGACTCCGAGTCGATCGCGACGATCCATGCGGCGATCGACGCCGGCTGTACCTTCCTCGACACCGCCGACGTGTACGGCGACGGCGAGAACGAGGAGCTCGTCGGCCGCGCGCTGGCCGGGCGCCGCGACGAGGTCGTGCTCGCGACGAAGTTCGGTTTCAAGCGGCCCGCTTCGGGCACGGCGCTGCCGAGCGTCGTCGACGGCTCACCTGCGTACGCGCGGGAGGCCCTGGATGCGTCGCTGCGGCGGCTCGGTGTCGACCACGTCGACCTTTGGTACCTGCACCGGCGCGACCCGCAGGTGCCGATCGAGGAGACGGTCGGCGCGATGGCCTCGATGGTGGAGGCGGGAAAGGTGCGGTACATCGGGCTGTCCGAGGTGAACGGCGAGACGGTGCGGGCGGCGCACGCAGTACATCCGATCACCGCCGTACAGAGTGAGTGGTCGTTGTGGACGCGCGACCCGGAGACCGTCGTACTGCCGACGCTGCGTGAGCTGGGTGTCGGGTTCGTACCGTTCAGCCCGCTCGGGCGCGGGTTCCTGACCGGGCAGATCAAGTCGGAGGCGGACTTCCCCGAGGACGACATGCGGCGCGGGCTGCCGCGGTTCCAGGGGGAGAACTTCCAGCGGAACCTCGACCTGGTCGCGCAGGTGCAGGCGCTGGCTGCGTCGAAGGGGGTCACGCCCGGGCAGCTGGCGCTCGCGTGGCTGCTTGCGCAGGGCAACGATGTGGTGCCGATCCCGGGGACGAAGCGGCGTACGTACCTGGCCGAGAACCTGGGCGCCCTGGATGTGACGTTGTCTGCTGACGAGCTGGCCGCTTTGGAGGCGACCTTCCCGGCGGATGCGGTGGCGGGGCAGCGGTACACCGACAGCGGGATGGGCCTGGTGGGCAAGTGATCGGTCTCACCGGGTCGACCGGGCAGCTCGGTTCCCGGATCGCGGCGCGGTTGGCCGGCGTACCGCTGCGGTTGATCGTGCGGGATCCGGGGCGGGCTCCTTCGGTGCCCGGTGCGTCGGTGATGCAGGCGGCGTACGGCGAGCATGCGGCGCTGCTGAACGCGCTGGACGGGGTCGATGTGCTGATGTTGCTCAGCGCAACGGAGTCGGCGGATCGAGTGGCGTTGCACAAGGCAACGGTTGATGCGGCCGTGGCGGCCGGGGTGCAGCGGATCGTCTACACGTCGTTCGTCGGGGCGTCGCCGGGGGCGACGTTCACGTTTGCTCGGGATCACTGGCATACCGAGCAGCACATCCGGTCGACGGGCGTCGACTTCACATTCCTGCGAGACAACCTCTACCTCGACTTCGTCTCCGGCGGCGTGGGCGAGGACGGCGTAATCCGCGGCCCGGCGGGCGACGGTCGCGTCGCGGCCGTCTCCCGCGACGACGTAGCCGCCGTCGCGGCCACGGTGCTCCTCTCGACCATCCCCGCGCCCCAAACCACCCCGGCCGCCCCGCCCTCGGCCGCCCCGGCTCCGGGCACCTCGGTTCCGGGCGCCTCGGCGTCGGCCGCGCCGGCCCGGCCTGCGTCCGCCCCGATCGCATCCTCGGGGTCGGGCGCTCTCGGGACCTCGGACGGCCTGCCTCGGGTCGCATCCGATCACTCCGGCGCCACGTACGACCTCACCGGGCCGCGGGCGTTCACGCTCGCCGAGGCGGCCGCGGTGCTGACCGACGTGTGGGGCCGCAAGGTCCGCTACGAGCCGGAGACCCTCGACGAGGCGTACCGATCCCGCGAGTCCTACGGCGCGCCAGCGTGGGAGGTCGCCGGCTGGGTGACGTCGTACGCCGCCATCGCCAGCGGCGAGCTCAGCCAGGTGTCGACCGCCGTACGTGACATCACCGGCGTCGAGCCGACCGGCTTCGAGGAGTATGTCCGCGCTCAGTGAGAGACTGGTGCGGTGCCGCTCTACCGGGATCAGGCGATCGTGCTGCGCACCCAGAAGCTGGGTGAAGCGGACCGCATCGCCACGCTCCTGACCCGCGCCAACGGCAAGGTCCGCGCGGTCGCCAAGGGAGTCCGCCGTACGTCGTCCCGCTTCGGCGCGCGCCTCGAACCGTTCAGCCACGTCGACCTGCAACTCGCGACCGGCCGGACACTCGACGTAGTCACGCAGGCCGAGTCGATCGCGGCGTACGGCGAGGGCATCGTCGGCGACTACGCCCGGTACACCACCGGCACCGTCCTGCTCGAGACCGCCGACCGCCTCGTCGTCGAGGAGAAGGAACCCGCCACCCAGCAGCATCTCCTGCTGGCCGGCGCCCTCCGCGTCCTCTCCACCGGCGAACGCGAACCAGGCCTGGTCCTCGACTCCTTCCTCCTCCGCTCCCTGGCGATCTCCGGCTACGCCCCGTCCTTCGACGACTGCGCCCGCTGCGGCGAACCAGGCCCCCACCGAGCCTTCAACCCCGCCTCCGGCGGCATGGTCTGCACCTCCTGCCGCCCCCCGGCCTCAGCCATGCCCAGCCCCGCCACCGTCGCCCACCTGGCCGCCCTCCTCACCGGCGACTGGCCAAACGCCCTAAAAGCCGACCCCAGAACCCGCCGAGAATCCACCGGCCTGATAGCCGCCTTCTTCACCTACCACCAAGAAAACCAACTCCGCTCCCTCCCCCACCTGGACCTGACGTCGGGAGCCTCCTAACCGCCCAGGCCTTCTGACCGCCAACAGGCCATCACGTTTGCCTACCAGGCCACCCCGTAGATCCCGGCCGCGACGACCGCGGCCGCCCCTCCGGCAAACGCGCCGCAGGCAATCCCACTGGCATGCCCGTCCACCCGGTCGCCCCTGACCGCGTACCAGCGCTTTCCTGCGCCCCCCGACCCCGAGCCACCTCCGTAGGCCCCCGCGACGGCGCCCCAACAACAATCGCCCGCGAGGCCCGCAACGGCTGCTGCCCGTCCCACGCATGAGCAATAGCCCGCTTAGCATCCAACTCCGCCTGCCTGGACGCGACTCCGCCACTCAGGTCCTGCCAGTTGTCGAACCGGTCGAGGCCAGGCTGCCGGTCAGTCGGATGGCGACTCAGGCGAGCACAGACGTGCGCGTAGATGTTGTTCGGCCCGCGCCGAGGTTTGACCGCGAGCAGCTCCCGCCGAGGCAATCCGCCGGGCGTCGCACTCGCCATCTCTCGGAACACCAGGCGATAGTCGGCCGGCCGTTGCGGATCCGACCGGACGTACGCCGTCACGCAGTCGCGCAGGTCACTGTTCCCGGGCGAGTAGGTCAACGCATGATGACCGTTGGACTTGCCGCTCGCGAGATCCAGCATCGTCCGCAGGACCTGCCTTCGGAGGGCAGCCGCAGGACCGAAACGATCTCTGCTCGCCGCGAGATCGATCCGGCGATAGTCGACATCGAAGTTGGGCCCAGCCACCAACTGGTACCCGACCCCGGCGATCACGATCCCTCGCGGTCCTCACGACGCAACTCCTCCAACAACTCCTGCGTCTCCGGCCCCATCCGAGCAGCCCACTCATCCAAATCCAACGGCTTGCTGTCCGGCAGCGGTTCGGTCGCATACCTCCGCACCGTCGGGTCGTCCACCACACCGGCAGGCGGCTGAACATCCCCCCGCAACTCCCGATACTGCGCCGCCGACATCACCACCGCCTCCGGCTCCCCGTCCTCCCCCCAAACCACAGGCGCCCCCGTCCCCGCCCGCACCCCCTCCATCAACCGAGGCAACTCCCGACCCAACACCCCCAGCTCAACCACCTCATCCGGAACCGAGAACTTCCCTTCCCCACCCAGATCCTCAAACTCGTCATACGTCAACATCACCGCCTCAGGCCCCCCATCCCCAAAACTGAACGCCCACCCCCCACCCCGAAACCGCCCAAGCACCCCCACCAGGTCCACCCGAATCTCATCAACAGAGGCCCAAGTCGTCATACCCAAAACCTAGTACGCCTCGACGCACCCCCGCGGTACTTATCCACAGCAGGCGAAGCAATAGATCAGCGGACTATCGTCGTCTCCTCATCGACGAGAAGTCGACATGCCGCACTCTTCTCACAGCCAAGGCGCGATTCGAACCAACGAAGTCTTCGCAACACGCATAGCCGCGACCGGACCATGCTGGGCTTGCCGCCATTCCGGAGAGCGACAACACGCGGACGGCAAGCGATTGCGCCAAGAATCAGCTGGCGGCGCATCTGATCGGTTCCGTCCTAGCCCCTGCAGCTACAACGAGGGGTCGCCCTCCGCAGGTCACATGTTGCGTCAGCAGCCAGCCTCGGTAGGCGCAACCGCGTCCCCACCGTCCGGATCAACCAGCACCGGCACGGCTTCCCCGATCCGCAGCTGCGTAGCGGCCTGCTGCGTCAAGGAGATCTGGCCGGAGTCGCCCAAGGTGCTCTGCCAGGTCACGTCCCATTGAGCCGTGGCCGTCACCGGGTACTTGCAGTCCGGGAGCTCGTGTGAGGTCTTCTTGTAGCGATGCCCGCAGTCAGGCGAGTCCTTGATGCCCATCGACTTGTCGTACGGCGTACCCGGCCCGTCACACCGGATCGTGTTGCCGTCCCCCATCGACCAATTGATCGCCTTGACCTTCGCCGTCGCGGTGACCGTCAGCCCCGGCACACTTGCACTCCGCACGATTGGACCCCAAGTGTTCTCGGTCTTCGTCACCCACAGCCAAACGGGCATGTTCACCAGGCCGATCTGGTCCACGCTGGGGGCCGACTTGATGAGTGGCTTGCCCAAGTGCATCTCCGCGATGGCTTCATACGCGAGTGTCACAGGGTCAACCACCACGGTGTCGGGCTTGCCGGGCAACCACACCCATTTGGTCACAAGATGCTTGCCGTCGTCGTAGCCCTGCTCACGGACGCAAGCCCAGATCGCGCCATCCGTATGCCCTTGCCAGGCTGGATCGCTGTACGGAGGCTGCGGGTCAACGCTTTGCAGGTAGCACTGCTGACTGTTCGACCAGTTTCCAAGCTTAGAGGTGCACGCCTGCGCGGCACCGCCCAACTGGCAGACGCGCTTCGGCTGCTGCGTCGTCGTCTTGGCTGGTTTCTTGCCCGGCGTGGTGGTTTCCTGCAGGTGCTCTACGACGGAGCGTGGAGCCCACCAGCAGTGGCCATTGGGCAAGCACATCGGAACGTAATCGCCGTCGGGCTTGGGCGGCAGATTCTTGTTGTCCGCCGAAGCCGGCTCCACAAACGCGAGGACCATCAATGCAACCGCGGCCGCGACACAGCCGACGATGATCCGCTGTGCGGGCCTCAGCATGTCCCTGCATCTTTCTGCTCGACCAAGAACCAGATCTTCTCGGACTGGCCGTTGGGTGGGGCAAAGACGAGTTGAGCCTGCACTTTGCTTCGGCCGCTGTTTCCGGGGCCGACAGGTACCGGCTTGCGTGTTGCTAGGTAGTGCAACGAGGTCCTGGAGGAGTCCAGACAAGCGGTGAGACGTACTTCAGGTTGCTGTGCCTTGAGCTTGACCGATGCAACGGACATCGACTCCACGCGGACCCGGCCTTCCTGGTACCAGCCCCGCTCCTGGTTGAACTGCACACTCCCCAATATCTGGATGAGCCAGTTACCGCCTGTGCCGGCCTGCAGCAGCTTTTCCCGGGTTGCGGCTGGAGGGTTGTTGAGAGCTGCGTCAATGGCAGCCCACGCGGCCACGTACCGAGCCTTGGCTGCGGTTATCGCGGCTTGTTCTTCGGGGGTCCAGGTCGGGGTTGAGGGGGTGGTGGGGGTTGGGCTCGTGGTTGGTGAGGGGGGCGTGGGCGTGGTGTTGGGTCGGCCGGCTTCGGGGGAGCCTTGGCACGCGGTTAGCGCTGTGAGGGCGCAGAGGGCGGCTGTGGCGGTGGTGAGGGCCGGTCGGCGGGGCATGGGGTGGGGCTCCGTTCTTGGGTTGCTGGTGGTGTAAGGGTGGCATACGGAGGGTGTTCGGCGGGGTGGGTTATCCACAGGTTGCAGGTTGTTGCAGGGGTGGGTGGGAGGGGGTGGGAGGATGCGGGTATGTCGCCTATTGGTCGTCGTCGGGGTCGGGGGATTTTGGGGGGTTCGGGGGAGAAGAAGGTGGTGGTGCCGCCGGAGCCGCACCCGTCGGGGGCTCGGGCGCCGGGGGTTCCCAGGGAGCTGGTGCCGCGGCATGTGGCGATCGTGATGGACGGGAACGGGCGGTGGGCCAAGCAGCGGGGGCTGCCTAGGACCGAGGGGCACAAGGCGGGGGAGGCCTCGCTGCTCGATGTGATCAAGGGTGGGATCGAGATCGGGGTGAAGTACATCTCGGCGTACGCGTTCTCGACGGAGAACTGGGCGCGGTCGCCCGAGGAGGTGCGGTTCCTGATGGGGTTCAACCGGGAGGTGATCCATCGGCGCCGCGACGAGCTGGATGCGATGGGGGTCCGGGTGGTGTGGTCCGGGCGGCGGCCGCGGTTGTGGAAGTCGGTGATCGACGAGCTCGAGTACGCGCAGGAGCGGACCAAGGACAACGACACGATCACCCTGCAGTTCTGCGTGAACTACGGCGGTCAGGCGGAGATCGCCGACGCGATGAAGTCGATCGCGGCGGAAGTTGCCGCAGGCAAGCTCAAGCCGGACCGGATCACCGAGAAGACGATCGCGCGGCATCTCTACGCGCCGGACATCCCCGAGGTGGACCTGTTCGTCCGCTCGTCGGGGGAGCAGCGGACGAGCAACTTCCTGGTCTGGCAGCTCGCGTACGCCGAGATGGTGTTCCTGGACACACTCTGGCCGGACTTCGACCGCCGCGATCTGTGGCGGGCGATCGAGCTCTACGCGCAGCGCGACCGCAGGTACGGCGGCGCCGTACCGAACGAGGTCACCGCCGAGGGGTGACCCGCAGGCAGGGTGGTCGACCCGGCTGCGTCTAGGCTCGTTGTGCAAGGCATCGATCATGACGAGAGCGCGGCCCCGACCAGACTGCGCGGCGGACGAAGGACGAACTGATGGCGAACGAGGCGGAATTCGCCCACTACACCGACCAGATCGCGAAGGCGGTCATCGAGGTGAATGCGACGCTACGGTCGGTGACCTACGATCTCGGCGACGATCAGATCGGCCGGGTGCTGGGCAGCCGCTCGGACGATCTCGCGATGCTGAGACCGGGTGTCGACGGCCTGGCCGCGGCCGAGCTGACGGTCCAGCGGGCCGAAGGTGCCGCCGTTGATCCGGCCAAGGGGAACCTGGTCCACACGCTCGCGGCGTACCAGGGCGACGTCGAGGCGCAGTCGGCCCGCATCGGCGGCGTCCAGCGAACGCTGGGTGAGCAGCGCACCGGCACGAACCCGCAGGACCGCCACTGCCTGCAGGCCGGCTCGCAGGCGCTGGAGAGCGCGATGAAGGATCTGGACAGGATCGAGCAGCTGCCCGGTCGGGCGACGGCCGATGTGGCGAAGCTCCGGACCGGCGTCGAGTACCTGAAGAACGTCGTCGATGTCGTCGACAGCCGGGTAGATCAGATGACCGCCCAGCTGTCGGAGGGCCGGCAGGCGGCGTACAAGTTCCACACCGCCGCGCCCGGCGAGCTCGAGCCGTCTACCGACCTCGGGCGGACCATCGGCCGGATGCAGGACTCGATCGCCAAGACGCGCGACAACGCGCAACGTCTGCACGCAGACCTCGCGAAGAGCAGCGCCGGATTCCAGTCGGTTGCCGAGTTCTCCGTCGGCGTCGCCAACGGCGCGCATGCCGAGCAGCAGGACGCAGCCGAGGAAGCCGAACAGCTGGCCGATGCGGTGCGAGCCGGCGTGAACCCGACCGCACGCGCCGACCAGCACCCCGTGGCGCACCAGCCGGAGTCGGATCTGAGCCGCCGGCTCAACGGTCCCGCCCAGGAGGGCGGCCTGAAGCTCTAACGTCCGGGGGACGGCAGCAGACCGCGTTCGATGGCAACCGTCACGGCGCGCGTCCGGTCGTCGACGTCCAACTTGGCGAAGAGCCGCTGCAGGTGAGTCTTCACCGTGGCCTCACCGATGAACAGCTCACGCCCGATCTCCGCGTTGCTGAGCCCGCGAGCCACGGCGGCCAGCACCTCCAGCTCACGGGGCGACGGCGAAGCCGCGGCAGGAGCAGCCGGCGTACGAAGACGAGACATCAACCGCGCCGCAACAGGCGGCGCCAGGACGGTCTCACCACGAGCAGCCGCGCGGATCCCGTTGAGCAGTTCGGCGTGCGGGGTGTCCTTCAGCAGATACCCGGCCGCTCCCGCCTCGACCGCGTGCAGGATGTCCGTGTCGGTGTCGTACGTCGTCAACACCAGCACCCGCGTCGACGGGTATCCGGACACGATCGCCCCGGTCGCCGTCACGCCATCCATCCGCGGCATCCGCAGATCCATCAGTACGACGTCAGGCCGCGTCGACTCGACCAGCGCGACCGCCTCCGAGCCGTCCCCGGCCTCGCCGACCACGGAGATGTCCTCGGTCACCGACAACATCCCGGTCAGCCCCGACCGTACGACCGGATGATCGTCGACCACCAGAACCCGAATCACGCATCCTCCTGCACAGCCGGGATCAACACCTGCACGCGCGTACCGCGTCCCGGCGCACTCTCCACCTGGACCGAACCGCCCGACTCCTCGACCCGCCCGCGCATCGCGTTCAACCCGAACCCGCCGGACACGGTCGCCGGCGTGAACCCGGACCCGTCGTCCCGGATCTCGATCCACACCCCGTCGTCGGACAGCCCGAGCGTGATCAGCACCTGCGTCGCGCGCGCATGCTTGCGTACGTTGGCCAGCGCCTCCTGCGCCGACCGCAACAGTACGACCTGCTGCGCCTGCGGCAGCGCCGCGACCTCGTCATCAGGCAGGTCCAGCGAGACCTGTACGTCGACACCGGTCTCGGTCGCGAACCGCTCCGCCTGCCGCCGCAGTACTTCGGTCAACGTTGCCTCCGACAACGCAACCGGGGTGAACGCGGCAACCAACGCCCGCGCCTCCGCCAGGTTCTCCCGGGCAGTGTCCTCGATCGCCGCCAGCCGCGCCGAAGCATCGGCCCCGCGTGAAAGCTCGACCGCCGCCGCCTGCGCCAGCATCACGATGCTCGTCATCCCCTGCGCGAGCGTGTCGTGGATCTCCCGCGCCATCCGCTCCCGCTCGGCCATCACACCCGCACTGTGGTGTGCCTCGGCGAGCTCGTCCCGCGCGGCCTCGAGCTGCTCGATCAGCTCGGCGCGCTGCTGGCTCTGCGTGATGACCTTCTCGATCCAGATCCCGAACAGCAGGCTGACCACGAGGCTGACCAGCATCCACGGCAGGATCTCCCAGAACGCCTTCCAGCCCCACCCCGCGCTCCACAACTGCGCCGTACCCACGCCGAGTATCAGCAGGACACTGAGCCCGATCCCCTCACGGATGTCCTCGCACAGCAACCAGATCTGCGCCGACCCGATGAACATCAGGAACACCGACTGCGGATAGATCCCGATCAGCACCACCAGCGCCGCGATCAGTACCAGCCGATACGCGTACCGCGGAAGCCGCTCCCGCGACCGGATCGCGGGCAGCCCGATGAACTGGTACGCCGCTCCGAGCACCACGACCGTACCGGCGAACACCGACTGCCGGACCGTCCCGAGATGCCCCAGGAACGACAGCGCCAGCGTCATCCCGAGCAGCACCCAGAAAACGATGTGCCAACCGATCAAGGCCCGGGTCCACACGGGCTGTCCGGCGCCACCGCTCGAGCTCTGCACGGACCCCATCTTCCTCCACAACAGGATCCACACACGAGGTCCGGTCCAGGCAGGCTCCGGCGACAGCTCGGTACGACGCCGGTCCGGAAGGGCCGACGTCGTACCGGTGACCTCGTTCATCAGCCCGCGTCCCGGCGGGTCCAGCGGAACACCCGCTGGGCGAGGAACAGGCCGACGACCAGCCAGATCGACAGCACGATCGCGCCGGTGCCGAGCTGCCACGACTTGGCCGGCTCGGTCAGTTCGAACCCGTCCGGCAGGAACACCGACCGCATGCCCTGGGCCAGCCACTTCAGCGGGAAGATCGCGGCGACGTTGCGCATCCAGGCCGGCAGGCTGGTGTAGACGAAGTACACACCGGACATGAACTGCAGCAGCAGGACGATCGGCGTGATCACCGCGGACGCCGCCTTGCCGGACTTCGGTACGACGCTGAACGCGATCCCGAGCACCGATCCGGACGCCGTACCGAGGATGAAGATCCAGACGAAGTTCGCCCACTTGCCCGGCTCGGTCGGCAGGTCGACGCCGAGCAGCAGCCCGGAGATCGCCAGCAGCAGCGCGATCTGCGCGATCGAGGTGATCAGGACCTGGCCGATCTTGCCGATGAAGTAGGCCTGCGGCGGCATCGGCGTACCGCGGAGCCGCTTGAGCAGGCCTTCGTCGCGCTCCAGCGCGATGCTGATCGAGAGCGACTGGAAGCTGCTCAGGAAGATGCCGGAGGCGATCATCCCGGGGGTGAAGTAGGTCGCGGCGTTGACGCCGTCGAAGTCGGTGTTGCCGAAGACGGCGGAGAAGATGCCGAGGAAGATGATCGGGAAGAAGAACGTGAAGATCAGCGCTTCCCGCTCGCGGAAGAACTCACGGACCTCGAGCTTGGTCCGGGCGACGCCAACCGACAGTGTCGACGGCAACGCCTTCGAGGTCGGGCGCTGCGTGGTTGTCGTGTTCGCCATCAGAGTGCTCCAGCTTCCATCGCGAGTGCGGCGGTGTCGGCGGCGGTGGCCTTGCCGATCAGGTCCAGGTAGATGTCTTCGAGGCTCGGGCGGCGGACCTCGAGCTCGGGAACCTCGCCGCCGAAGCGGGCCATCAGTGCGGCGACCTCGGCGGTCGGCTGGTCGGTGCGCAGTTCGTGCTGTCCGTCGGCGTCGGTCCAGGAGACGCGCGCGGTCCGGGCGCCGCGGCCGCCGAGCGTTTCCGGCGTACCGATCTCGATCATCCGGCCGTCGGCGATCACGCCGACGCGGTCGGCCAGGTGCTCGGCCTCGTCGAGGTAGTGGGTGGTCAGCAGGATCGTGGTGCCCTCGGTACGGAGCTCCTCGATCAGCGTCCAGAACTGCCGGCGGGCTTCCGGGTCGAACCCGGTCGTCGGCTCGTCGAGGAACAGCAGCTCCGGGTTGCCGATGACGCCGAGCGCCACATCGAGCCGCCGGCGCTGACCGCCGGACAACTTGCGCGGGCGGGTCTTGCGCTTCTCCTCGAGCCCGACGGCGGCGATCACCTCGTCGGGGTCGCGCGGGTTCGGGTAGTAGCCGGCGTAGTGGTTGACCAGCTCGGAGACCGTCGACTCGGCCTCGTCGCGGGACGTCTGCAGGACGATGCCGAGCCGGCTGCGCCAGGCCCGGTCGCTGCGTGCCGGATCCGTCCCCAGCACGCTCACTTCACCCTCGTCGGCCCGGCGATACCCCTCCAGGATCTCCGTGGTCGTCGTTTTACCGGCCCCGTTCGGACCGAGCAGGGCGAAGACCTCGCCCCGGTGGATGTCCAGATCGACACCGTCGACCGCGACCTTGTCCGGGTACCGCTTGACCAGGCCGCGCACCCTCACTGCGTTGTCGTTCTCCATGCCTCAACTCTCGCGGCCCGGGGCGGGTCCGCGGGAGCACCGGCTGACGGACTGTGTGTCCACCGACCGGGGGACACGGCGACGTACACGCCGAGGGGGCTGACGGGAGTGGGGGCGGGCAGTTAGGTTCGGGGAATGGCTCAGACGGTGCGTGGCGTGGTGGCGGCGGGCAAGGGTGCTCCGGTGACGATCGAGGAGATCACGATCCCGGATCCGGGTTCGGGTGAGGCGGTGGTGAAGGTCCAGGCCTGCGGGGTCTGCCACACCGACCTGCACTACCGGGAGGGCGGGATCAACGACGACTTCCCGTTCCTGCTCGGGCACGAGGCGGCAGGGATCGTGGAGTCGGTCGGCGAGGGCGTGACCGACGTACAGCCGGGGGACTTCGTCGTACTGAACTGGCGGGCGGTGTGCGGGAATTGTCGCGCCTGCCTGCGCGGGCGGCCGTGGTACTGCTTCAACACCCACAACGCGAAGCAGAAGATGACGCTCAAGGACGGCACCGAGCTGAGCCCCGCGCTCGGGATCGGAGCGTTCGCGGACAAGACGCTGGTCGCGGCCGGTCAGTGCACGAAGGTGGACCCGGCCGCCAAGCCTGAGGTCGCGGGCCTGCTGGGCTGCGGCGTGATGGCCGGGCTCGGTGCCGCGATCAACACGGGCAACGTCGGGCGCGGTGACACGGTCGCGGTGATCGGTTCGGGCGGCGTCGGTACGGCGGCCATCGTCGGAGCCCGGCTCGCCGGGGCCGCGAAGGTCATTGCCATCGACATCGATGACCGCAAGCTGACCGTGGCGCAGGAGCTCGGCGCGACCCACGCGATCAACTCCAAGAACCTCGACCACGACGGAGTCGTCGAGGCGGTCCAGGAGCTGACCGGCGGATTCGGCGCGGACGTCGTGATCGACGCGGTCGGCCGCCCGGAGACGTGGAAGCAGGCGTTCTACGCGCGGGACCTGGCCGGGACGGTCGTGCTCGTCGGCGTACCCACACCTGACATGACCCTCGAGATGCCGCTGCTGGACTTCTTCGGTCGCGGCGGGTCGCTCAAGTCGAGCTGGTACGGCGACTGCCTGCCGACCCGCGACTTCCCGCTGCTGATCGACCTCCACCTGCAGGGCCGCTTGCCGCTGGACCGGTTCGTCTCCGAGACGATCGGGCTGGATGACGTGGAGGCAGCCTTCACCAAGATGCACCACGGCGACGTACTCCGCTCGGTGGTCGTCTTCTAGGCCTGGCGGACGCTGCGGGCGAGGAAGCTGCCCGCGACGATGCCGATCGCGGCGACAGCGGCGAGGTACCAACTCGTCGTGGTGAGCGAGCCTGTCGACAGGTACAGGGTTCCGAAGATCGTCACGCCGCCGACCTGGCTCAGTTGGATGGTCGTGGTCAGTACTCCGCTCGCATCGGCCGCTCTGCTCAGTGGGACGTGGACCAGGGCTTGGGTGACGAGCGGGCTGGCGGACAGCCCCATGCCGGCCCCGGCCAGTACCAACGCGGGCCACACGAATGAACCGGCGCCGGCGTACCCGAGCATGCACAGCGCGAGGCCGGTGGGAACGACCAGGTAATGCAGCCGGCCCGGGAGGGAACGCCAGAAGAACCCGACCAGACCGAAGGTGATGGCGAACGGCAGCCAGGTGAGCCCGGAGTGGAGGGCCGATTCGCCGAGACCGTCCTGCAGGTGCAGGGTGAAGCTGAACATGAACCCGCCGAGTGCCAACAGCGTGCAGGTGAGCGTCGCGATACCCGCCGCGAGGCCGCGGGCACGGAGTACGTCGAGATTCAGGAGCGGATCGTCGACCCGGCGCTCGACCCGGACGAAGACCACCGCGAGGACGAGCCCCGCGCCGAAGCAGACGAACGTCCACCGCGGCCAGCCGAGCTCGTGCCCGATCACCATCGGCAGCACCAGCAGGAGTACTGCGCAGGTCGAGATCGCCAGCCCGGTCAGGTCCAGACGACGCGCGGCCGTCGGACGGTCGGCCGGTACCAGCCGGGGAACCAGGACCGCGAGGAGGATGCCGACCGGGACGTTGATCAGGAAGATCGGGCGCCACTGAGCGCCGAGCAGGTTCGCGGCGAGGAGCAGACCGCCGACGACCAGGCCCGCCACCTGGCCGGCGGACAGCGTCGCACCGTAGGCGGACAGGGCCTTGGCGCGGGCGGGCCCGGTGAAGTGGGTCTGGATCACGCTGATGATCTGCGGCACCATCACGGCCGCGGCGATGCCTTGAGCGAAGCGGAACAGCACCAGCGGCAGGATGGCGGGTGCCAGGCCGCAGGCGAGCGACGCGAGCGTGAACAGCACGACGCCGACCAGGTACATCCGACGGCGGCCGTAGAGGTCGCCTAGCCGCGCACCGGTGATCAGGGTCATCGCGTACGCGACCATGTATCCGCCGACCACGAGTTGCAGCCAGGCGCCGGACGCATGGAAGTCGGTGCCGATGGTGGGCATCGCGACGTTGACGACGGATGTGTCCAGCAAGGCCATGAACTGGCCGAGCAGCAACACGGCGAGCATCAGTCCGCGCCGGGTGCCGACGTCAGCCGGGCGGTCGATCATCACAGCGGCCATCAGGTTTTCTCCCTCGTTGAGCCAGGACGTGGGTATGTACCTGGCGCACCTCGCGGATTCATCGGCCGCGCAGCGATGAATTCCGGCGGGCCGCGCGGTACGTACTCCCACAGACCCCGATCAGTGGGAGGCTCGCGCCGTGGACCGAGACGACTTCGACCAGCAGGTGGCGCCGTACCGGCGTGAACTGCTGGCGCACTGCTACCGGATGCTCGGTTCGGTGCACGACGCGGAGGATCTCGTCCAGGAGACCTTCCTCCGGGCCTGGCGCGCGATCGACACGTACGACGCGGAGCGGGCCTCGCTGCGCACCTGGCTCTACCGGATCGCGACCAACGCCTGCCTGACGGCGCTCAAGGGACGCGGACGGCGTGCTCTCCCGTCAGGTCTGGTCGCAGCGGCGACCGATGCCCAGGCGCCGATCGAGCTGGCCCTCGACGTGCCCTGGTTGCAGCCGTTCCCGACCAGTGGCGACCCTGCGGCGGCCCTGGCAGCCAAGGGGAGTCTGCGGCTCGCGCTGGTGGCCGCGATGCAGTATCTGCCCGCTCGGCAGCGGGCGGTGCTGGTACTGCGGGACGTCCTGGACTGGTCAGCCGCCGATGTCGCGGAGGCGTTGGAGACGACCCCGGCCTCGGTCAACAGTGCACTCCAGCGTGCCCGGGCCCGCCTGGCGGAGGTAGATGTCAGCGAGGACGACGTCGACGAGCCCACCGACAAGGAGATCAAGGCGATCGTCGACGACTACGTCCGCGCCTTCGAAGCCGCCGACGTACAAGAGCTGAGCCGGCTGCTCGCCGAGCGGGTCGTGCTCGAGATGCCGCCGGCGCCGCTGTGGTTCGTGGGGCGCGACGCGTACGGCGCGTTCATCGAGCGTGTCTACGCGATGCGTGGCCCGGCCTGGCGGATGGTGCCGACGACGGCGAACGGCCAGCCCGCCGTCGGCGCGTACGTGCGCACCGACGACGGGCGCTATCACCCGCACACCCTCCAGGTCTTCACCGTCACCAAGGCCGGGATCACGCACAACATCACGTTCTTCGACCAGGGCCTCTTCGAGTACTTCGGGCTGCCGTCACACCTTGAATGAGATCCACAGGTCCGGAGTCGCGTCGGGGTTGCCGGCGATCGGTCGGGCCTCCTGGGTCCAGGCGTCGCCGGATACCTCGGTCGCGACGCGATGCCAGAAGCGGACCGCCTTCTCGTTGTTGCCCTGGAACGCGACATCGCATGGCCCCGGGTGGTTCGACAGCACCTCCTGTACCGCCCGCAGTCCCAGACCGCTCCGGCGTACCGGGCGCACCATGAAGAACGCGTTCAGCACATGTACCGGCTGCTGCAGCGCGCGCATGAAGCAGAAGCCGACCGGGTTCTCGCCGACCGAGATCAGGTACCCGGCCCACTCCCGATCACCGGTGAGAACCTTCTCCAACCACTCGGTGCGGTAGCTGCCGTCGGGCCGCGGCAGCTGGCCCTGGAACTCGGACATGTCGTGGCGGAACATCAACCACAGCCGATGCATCAAATCACGGTCGGAAGGCTGGACCCGGCGCACCAACAGATCAGACATACATCTCCTCAGAACGTCATCAGAACGCAGAAAAGCCTCCCGCCGGAAGAGTCCGGTACGGAAGGCTTACTGTCGTCAGTTTATCAGTTCTGCGGGGCCGTCTCCCCGGCAACCCAGTTCATATCCGGGTAGCGCAGGCCGACCGGGGTCAGCTTCGACAGCCCGGCCACATCCTCCGCGGTCAACGACAGGGTGACCGCCGCCGCGTTCTCCTCCAGGTACTTGCGCCGCTTCGTCCCCGGGATCGGCGCGACATAGTTGCCCTGCGCAAGCACCCAGGCGAGTGCGACCTGGCCCGGCGTGGCGTCGTACCGAGCCGCCACCGAGCGGATCTCCTCGACCAGCGCCAGGTTCGCGTCGAGGTTGTCTCCGGAGAACCGCGGCAGGGTACGGCGGAAGTCGTCGGCCGGAAGCTCCGACGGCAGCGCGCCGGTGAGCATGCCGCGACCGAGCGGCGAGTACGGCACGACCCCGATGCCCAGCTCGCGACAGGTCGGCAGTACCGACTCCTCGATGTCCCGGCTGAACAGCGACCACTCGCTCTGCACGGCGGTGATCGGATGTACGGCGTGCGCCCGCCGGATCGTCTCCGCCGACGCCTCCGACAACCCGAGGTACCGAACCTTGCCCGCCTCGACCAGCGAAGCCATCGCCCCGACCGTCTCCTCGACCGGTACGGCGGGATCCATGCGGTGCTGGTAGTACAGGTCGACGTGGTCCACGCCCAGCCGCTGCAGCGACGCGTCGATCGCGGACCGAACGTACTCCGGCGTCCCGTTCACGCCGCGCTTCGACGGGTCGCGCCCGTCACCCGTGATCCCGAACTTCGTCGCCAGGAACACCTCGTCCCGGCGGTCGGCGATCGCCGCGCCGACCAGCTCCTCGTTCGCGCCGAAGCCGTACAGGTCGGCGGTGTCGAGGAACGTGATGCCGAGGTCGAGCGCGCGGTGCAGGGTGGCGACGGACTCGTTGTCGTCGGCTGCGCCGTACGCATAGCTCATTCCCATGCAGCCGAGTCCGAGCCGGCTGACCTCGGCGCCTTGACTACCCAGTTTCATCAGAATCTCCCAGAAGTTGGCATGGCTCCGCCCGGGTACCCCGAGGTGAGCGCGGAAAAGTTACGGAGTGGCAGTGCCGCCGTACACGTCGATCTTGTAGTCGGTCACTGCGAGGGCGAGCTGCAGATCACGCAGCTGCCGGTGGATCTTGGCGCGGTGCTCCTGCATCAGGGCGAGCCGCTGGGGTGCGGTGTGGTCGCCCTCCTGCACCAGCGCCAGGTAGTGGCTGAGTGTGCCGATCGGCATTCCGGAGGCACGCAGCCGGCTGATGAACACGATCCGCGCCATCGCCCGCCGGTCGTAGCTGCGGTAGCCGGCCGCGTCCCGGCCTACCTCGAGCAGACCGATCCGCTCGTAGTACCGCAGGGTGTGGGCGGTGAGGCCGGTGAGCTCGGCGGCCTCGGCGATCGACAGCTGCTCGGGCAGATCGTCCGGGAGCTCGAGCAGGCAGAGCAGGTCCGGGTCGATCGGTTCCAGCTCCGGGTGGTGTGCCGCGATGGCGGTACGGCGGTCCGTGAGCAGCTCGGTCGCGTTCATGTCTTCGACCGTACGCCTTAGAGCGCACTCAAAGGCAAACTCTCAACCGATCAAGTTGTGCAGCTGGTGCCGGCCGGAGATGCCGAGCTTGGGGTAGGCGCGGTAGAGGTGCGAGGCGATGGTTCGCGGGGAGAGGAAGAGGCGGTCGCCGATCTCGGCGTTGGTCAGGCCGCGGGCGGCGAGGAGGACGATCTCGCGCTGCTGTGCGGTGAGTTCGGCCAGGGCATCGGTGATGGTGGTCGGGGTGAGCGGCTCGGCCACGCCGCACGCGCGGAGTTCGGTCTCGGTACGGCGGGTCCAGGGGACCGCCCCGAGTCGGCGGAAGGTTTCCAGCGCGGCGGCGAGGACTGGCTTGGCGTCGTTGATGCGTCGTTGCCGCCGGAGCCACTCGCCGTAGTCGAGCCGGAGCAGCGCCCGCTCGAACGGCCACTGCTCGCCCGCGGGATCGGCCAGCGCTTGCTCGAACCACTCCGGTTGGCCGATGAGCGCCCGGGCTCGTGCGACCAACTGCTGTTGACGCGGGCCCATCGCCACTGCGTTCTCGACGAGAGCATGAACCTCGGGGGCGCGTTCGGCCCGGACGGCGGCCGCGGCCAGGTCGGCGATCGCCAGGTAGGACACGTGGTGATGCAATGGCTCACCGGCATCGGAGAAGAGCCGCCGCAGCTCGGTGTACGCCGAGCTGTAGTTGCCCGCACCGAATGCCGCCATCCCCGCCGCATGGAACGCCCGCGCGGCCACCGACCGGTACTCCCGCTGATCCGCGGCCTTCGTTGCCCTGGCCAACAACCGTCGCGCTTCGGCGGCCTCACCGCGGAACGCCAGCACCGTCGCCGTACTCAGATCGGCCGACGCGGCAACGGTCTCCATTTGGTATGCCAAAGCGGCGTCGTACGCCTCTCGGCCAGCCGCGAGCGCCTCGTCCCAGCGGCCGCTGTCGATACAGGCCCATTGCAACGCCGACAGCGCCGCGCCGCTTCCGCCCCGCATCCCGGGTTCGCGCAGCCGACTGAGTGCCTCGCGCAACAACTTCACCGCGAGTTCCGTTGCGTCGAGCAACCACGCGGCCGCGCCGGCCATGCCCGGATCACTGACCTTCCCGAGCCGATCCAGCTCACCGACGAGCTCCGCCGACGGCTCCACACAAGCCCACGCCCAGAGCCGAGGCACAACCTCACCGGGCGGCAACACCTTCAACCCGTCGAGTACGGCGGACCGATCGCCCGGATCACCCGACTGGTACGCAACCGTCGCAGCCAACGCGATCGCATCCCAGGCGATCGCCGGCTGCCGCGCCGCCGCCTCCGACGAGACCATGAGCAGCGTCGACAACGCGGCGCCGTGCTGGTTGGACCAGACCAACGCCCAGCCGATCAACTGCTGAGCAGCAATCCGCACCGACGGATCGGCGGTCAACGCGAGTGCTCGCGCAGCGAGGTCCTCGACCCAGTCCGCTTGGCCGCTCGACAACGCCAGCCCGGCCGCCGTCAACAGCCGCCGAGCCCGTTCGCCCTCCGACGGGCTCAGCTCGGCCGCCCGCTCCAACGCTCGCGCCGCCGCGGCAGCACCGCCACGCTGCTGTGTCTGCGCGGCAGTCGCCTCCAACAGCGCCGCGAGCTTCTCGTCCGGTTCGAGCGCCGCCGCCGCACGATGCCAGGCGTGCCGATCCGGCTGATCGACCAGCGCATCGGCGATCCGCGCATGAGCCGCGGCCCGCTCGGCAAAGGGCACCGAGTGATAGACGGCGGCACGCACCAGCGGGTGCGTGAACTGAGGCCCCGAGCCGTCCACCCGGATCAGCCCGGCCCGCTCAGCGGGAGCAAGAGCCTCCAGACCGGGCACCTGCAACGCCAGCTCCGGACTGTCGGCGACTGCGGCCAGCAGCAGCGCCGTACGCGTCGACTCAGGCAGTACGGCGACCTGTGCGGCGAGCACACTGCGCAGCCGGTCGGTCAGCGGCAACGGTTCGGCCGCCCAACGCCGGCCGGCACCTGGGTCGGCGGCGATCGCCTTCGACAGTTCGATCAGTGCGAGCGGATTGCCGGCGGCCTGGGCGAGGACCTGTTCTCGCGCCCGCTCGCGTGGTGGATGCGGCAGCTGATCGAGCAGCAGCCTGGCGTCCGCAGGACCCAACGGCTGCAGGCGGAGCTCTGCGAAGTCGAACCCTGGCGGAGCCGTCGCCCCGCGGGCGGCGATCAACATGACGAGCGGTTCGGAGTCCAGCCGACGTGCAGCGAACGAGAGACTGTCCAGCGACGCGCGATCCAGCCACTGAGCGTCGTCGACGGCGACAAGCAGCGGAGTGGTCTCGGCGACGAGCGACAACAACGTGAGTACGGCGATTCCTGTCAGCAGGCTGTCCGCCGGGACCGGTTCGTCGGTCAGCGCGAACGCACCGAGCAGCGCCTGTGCCTGGCGGTTCGGGAGCTTCGGGACGACGTCGAGCACCGGGCGGAGCAGCTGGTGCAGACCGGCGTACGCGAGATCTCGCTCCGACTCGCGGCCGACGACGCTGAGTACACGGCGGCCCGCCGTGTGCGCCCGCTCGGTCACGTCGGCCATGAGTGCTGTCTTGCCCAGGCCGGGATCGCCGAGCAGCACTTGTACGCGTGGCGCGGTGTGGGGTGCGGCAACGAGTTGCGCGAGCTGGGACAGCTCAGTGTCCCGTCCGATCACCCCGATGCGAGTGGGAGCCACTTGAGCAGTCTCCCACCGGGATCAGTCAACGTGCGGATACCCCTGATCGCGGCCGGCTCGCAAGCATGAACTCAAGACTGCGATGAAAGGACCTACCGAGATGGACAACCGACCGAACATCGTCCTCGTGCACGGCGCCTGGGCCGACGGCTCGTGCTGGAGCGGCGTCATCGAACGGCTGCAGGCGGACGGGTACCGGGTGACCGCTCCGCAGTTCCCGCTGACGTCACTCGCCGACGATGTCGCTCGACTGCGGCAAGTACTGGAACTCCAGGACGGTCCGACGATCGTCGCCGGGCACTCGTACGGCGGTCAGATCGTCACCGCGCTCGGCACCGAGGCGCCGAACGTGGTCGGCCTTGTCTACATCGCCGCGTTCGCCCTGGACAACGGCGAGGCGCTCGGCGCGCTGCTGTCCCAGGGGCCGACACCGGCGGCGCTCGTCCACCTGTTCACCGACCAGCAAGGGTTCAACTGGCTGTCCGAGGACGACTTCGTCGGCCATTTCGCCGGCGACCTTGAGCCCGCCAAGGCCAGGGTCCTGTACGCCGTGCAGCAGCCGCTCGCCGGGTCGACGTTCACCGACGTGATGGGCGTACCGGCGTGGAAATCGATGCCGACCTGGTACCTGGTCGCGAAGGGCGACGAGGCGATCCCGCCGGACGCCGAGCGCCAGTTCGCCGGCCGGATGGGCGCGACCACGGTCGAGGTCGAGTCGGGCCACGTCGCGATGGTCTCGCACCCCGACGAGGTCACCGACCTGATCCGCACCGCCGCGGAGGGCGTGCACTGATCAGCTGAGCGGCCGCCGGCCGAGCCTTGCCGGCGGCTCAGGCCCGGGGCCCGGCGGTCCAGGCTCAGGCCTGGCAGTCCTGGCAGGTGCCGAAGATCTCGAGGGTGTGGCTGATGTCGGCGTACCCGTGCTCGGCGGCGACCTTGTCGGCCCAGCGCTCCACGGCCGGTCCCTCGACCTCGACGGTCCGCCCGCAGTTGCGGCAGACCAGGTGGTGGTGATGACCCTTCGAGCAGCGCCGGTACGCCGTTTCGCCGTCGGCGTTGCGCAGTACGTCGACCTCGCTGGAGTCCGCGAGCGCCTGCAGGGTCCGGTAGACAGTGGTCAGACCGACGTTCTCACCGGCGGACCGGAGGTCCTGGTGGATCTCCTGGGCGGTCCGGAATTCGTCGAGCTTGTCAAGCGCTTGCGCGACCGCCGCGCGCTGACGGGTCGAGCGTGTTCCGATAGCCACCGTTCCTCCTGTCATCTCATCACCACGCCCAATTCTCTCAGAAGTCAGCAAGTGTCAGTGCTCATCCCAGTGATCCCCGTGTGCCGCGTGCAGGTGCCCGTCGTGCACATAGTCCACGTGGTCACCGTGTTCGACCTTCTTGTGACCGCAGACCTGGTTGTGTGCGTGCGGGTGCCCGGCACTCACCACATGCGGCTCAGGCGCTGGCACGCCGACCTCCGGCTCCTCGTCCGCGAGCGGACGCGCACGCCCGGACCGCCGGCGCAGCAGCGTCCCGACCGTGGCCGCCACCACGAACCCGGCCAGCGCCAGTACGACGATGGTCGCGCCCGGAGCCACATTCGCGTTGTACGACGTGACGATCCCGGCCAGACACGCCAGCACCCCGATGATGCACGCAGTGACGAACGTACTGCGGAACGAGCGCGTCACCTGCTGCGCTGTCGCCACCGGGACCACCATCAGCGCACTGACCAGCAGCAGGCCCACGGTCCGCATCGCCACGGTCACCGTCACCGCGGCCATCACTGCGATCACCAGGTTGAGCAGTTGCACCCGGAGTCCTGTCGTACGGGCGAACTCCTCGTCCTGGCATACCGCGAACAGCTGCGGTCCCAGGCCGATCGCCACGACCAGCACGGCCACGGCCAAGCCAACGACGACGTACAGGTCGCTCTGCGACACAGTGGTGAGTGAACCGAACAGATAGGTGTTCAGGGTGGCTGCACCTTGCCCAGCCAGCCCGATGAGCAGCACACCGCCGGCGATACCGCCGTAGAACAGCAGGGCGAGCGCCACGTCGCCAGTGGCCTTGCCGCGCGCCCGGACCAGCTCGATAGCGGTCGCACCGGCGATCGATACGAGTACGGCGGTCAGGACCGGCGCAGTCCCGGTGAGCAGACCGAGTGCGACCCCTGTGATCGCGATGTGGCCGATGCCGTCACCCATCAGCGACAGCCGCCGCTGCACCAGGTAGGTCCCGATGGCCGGGGCGGACAGTCCGGTCAGCAGGCCGGCGATCAGCGCCCGCTGCATGAACGCGAGCTCGAACATGCTCATGAAGGTGTCCACCCCGCTCCGTCGTCGATGTCGTCGGTGTGTGAGTGGTGGACGTGGGCGTGGGTCTGCGAGGCGTGCGGCGGCCCGTCGTACACGATGCGGCCGCGGCGCATCACGACCGAGCGGTCGATCAGCGCGCCCATCGGGCCGAGATCGTGGCTCACCATCACGACCGTCGTACCGCTGGCGACCCGGTCCCGGACCGCGTCGGCGAAGATCTGCTGACTGGCCAGATCCACGCCGGCGGTCGGCTCGTCGAGGATCAGCAGCTCCGGGTCGGACACCAGCGCCCGTGCGATCAGGACCCGCTGCTGCTGCCCGCCGGACAATTCAGCGACCGCATCCTTGCGCCGGTCGGCCATGTCGACGACCTCGAGCGCCTGCTCGATCGCCAGCTTGCCGTCCGCCCCGAGCGGGCTGAACAGTCGCCGCTTGGAGAGCAGGCCCGACGAGACCACCTCGTACACCGTCGCCGGTACGCCGCCTGCCGCGGTGATGCGCTGCGGTACGTACCCGACGCGGCGCCACTGGCGGAAGCGGGGGACCGGACTACCGAACAGTCGCACCTCGCCGCGAGCCGCCGGCAGCAGGCCGACGATGGTCTTGATCAGCGTGGACTTGCCGGACCCGTTGGTCCCGAGCACGGCGACGACCTCGCCCTGCCGGATCCGTAGATCGATACCCCGAAGCACGAGCCGACCGCCCAGATCCACCGAAAGATCGGAGACCTGGACGGCCTTGGGGGAGTCGTCAGGTGTCATTTGCAGCCGTTCGCCGTCCGCAGTTCCTGCAGGTTCTGCTGCATGAGGGTCAGGTACGTTTCCTTGGAGTTGGCGTCGGACAGGCCCTCGATCGGGCTGAGCACGGCGGTCTTGACGCCGACGTCGTTCGCGATCGTGTCGGCCACCTTCGGACTGACCAGCTCCTCGTAGAAGATCGTCGTCACGTTCTGGGCCTTCACGATGTCCTGGACCTCCTTGATCCGGCTCGGCGTCGGCTCGGCGTCCGGCGTGAACCCGGCGATCCCGACCATCGTCAGACCGTATCGCTTCGCCAGGTACGCGAACGCCTCGTGACTCGTCACGAACGTGTTCAGCTTGCAGTCGGTCAGACCGGTCTTGTACTGCGCGTCGAGCTTGCTGATCTGACCGAGCAGGGCCTGGGCGCGCTCGTGGTACCCGGCGGCGTTGGCGCCGTCGACGCTGACCAGCTTCTCCTCGACCGCCTTGACGACCTCGGCATACCGCACCGGGTCGAGCCAGAAGTGCGGGTCGAGCGCGTCCTCCTTGTGGGCGGCCGGCGCCGCGCCTTCGCCGTGCTCTTCGAAGTCGGCGCCCGTCGCCTCCAGTTGGGCGGCCGGCGAGACGTCGAAGCCGGCGTCCTGCGCGTTCTGGTCGACGGCCTCGTCGACGGCCGGCTGCAGCTTCTTCTCGTAGATCACGACCTTCGCCTCGACCATCGATCCGACCTGCTTGGGGGTCAGCTCCAGGTCGTGCGGCTCGACACCCGGTGCGGTCAGGGTGGTCACGTGCACGGCGTCGCCACCCACCGTGCGAGCGATGAACTCGAGCGGGTAGAACGAGGTCACGACGTCGAGCTTCCCGTCCGCGGCGCCGGTGGCCGACGGGCCACCGCATCCGGCCAGGGCGAGTGTCGCCGTGACGACGGCACCGGCGACAATAGCTCGAAGACCTGATCTCATGACAATCATTTTCATTTTATTGGAACTGGTTGTCAAAACAAGGAGTCACTTTGGCCAGCCGCAACGTCGGGCGTCGGCGCGCAGACCACCGGAGCAACCGGCGCCGGAAGCTGGAAATTCCCCAGGGCCACGGACACGGTCATGGGCACGGTCACGGCGACCACGTGGTCGACACCTCAGTAGTGAACGACGATGCGATCGTCGCCCGCCGGGTCCGCATCGTGGTCGCCGCGGTGCTGATCCCGCTGCTCCTCGCCGCCGTCGTCGGCATGATCGTCATGTGGCCCAACGGCGACGTGAAGGTCGCGTCGTACCAGACCCAGACAGCTCGCGGCGAGGTCACGGCGATCAAACCGTGCCCGGCCCCGAAAGCCGGAACCCCGGCCCAGTGCGACCAGGCGACGGTCAAGCTCACCAGCGGCCCCGACAAGGGCAAGGTGATCCCGGTCGAGGTCCCGCCGGCCAATCAGACGTCGATCCCGGTGAAGGTCGGCCAGTCGATCATGCTCGGGGTGCAGGACGCGCCGACGCTCGCCGAGCGGTACTCGTACGTCGACCACGACCGGACCAACTCGCTGTTGGTGCTGGCCGCGATCTTCGCCGTGGCAGTCGTCGCACTGTCACGTTGGCGAGGGTTCGCGGCGCTGATCGCGCTGGCAGTGACAGCGGTCATGCTGACTCAGTTCATCCTCCCGGCGATCCTCCATGGCGAGAACGCGCTGCTGGTCGCGGTCGTCGGCGGCACGGTGATCATGGCGATCGCGTTGTTCCTCACGCACGGGATCAATGCCGAGAGTTCGATCGCATTGTCCGGGACGGTGGTCGCACTCGGGCTGACGGTCTTGCTCGGCTGGTTCTTCACCAAGTTCTGCCAGCTGAGTGGACTGGCGTCCGAGGGCGCGTCGGGTGCCAAGTCCTTGGTGCCCGACATCGACCTCACCGGCCTGCTGGTCGCGGGCATGGTGATCGGCGCACTCGGCGTACTGGACGACGTCACCGTCACCCAGGCGGCGGCCGTCTGGGAGTTGTCGGCGGCGAACCCGACCGCCAACCGCCGTGAGCTCGTCGCCGCCGGCCTGCGCATCGGCCGCACGCACGTCGCCTCGGTGGTCAACACCCTCGTCCTCGCGTACGCCGGGGCAGCGTTGCCGGTGCTGCTGGTCTTCGCCATCCAGGACCTGCCCGGCCGTGCGGTCCTGTCCCAGGAGTCGGTCGCGATGGAGATCGTCCGCGGTCTCGTCGGCAGCCTCGGCATCATCGCCGCCGTACCGCTCACCACCGCGCTCGCCGCGATGGCCGTCGCGGACCGCTCTCGCGAACTGGTTGCCGAACCCGAACACATCACCAACTGAAAATCAGCCCTTCCGCCCAGGCCGTCAGACTCCTAGAGTGCTGATAGGTCACGGAGAGTCCGCCCGCAATTACCTTCGGTGGCCTAACGGGGTGAGGAGCGCTGATGAGATTCCGTCATCGGGATGGTTCGATCGTCCATCTGGGGTACTGCGCGACCGTGCATCCGGCCGGTGAGCTGGACGAGCTGATCGCCGGTCTCGACGACTGCGCCGGCCCGGTGCGCGCGGCCCTCGACGTACCTGTGCTCGGGGTCGGGCTGTGGTTCCCGCACCAGCTGGCCGATCGGCTCGCGAACTCGCCGGCTTCGCTCAGCAAGCTCCGCCGATCGCTGCAGCGCAATCGGCTCGAGGTCGTCACGCTGAACGGCACGCCGCACTCGCACTTCACCGACAAGATCGTCGGCACCAAGCTGTACTGCCCGGACTGGACCGACCCGGAGCGCCTTCGCTACACCCTCGACCTGGTCGACGTACTCGCCGAGCTGCTCCCCGCGGATGCGTCGTACGGCTCGATCTCGACCGTGCCGCTTGCCTGGCGCGTGCCGTGGTCGAAGGCACGCAATCGCGCCGCACGCGAGGCCTTCGACCGGGTCGAGCAGCACCTCGCCCGCACCGAGACGAGGACCGGCCGGACGATCCGGCTCTCCGTCGAGACCGAGCCCGGCTGCGTCCTCGAAATGGTCGGCCAGGCGGCTGCGTGGCTGGACCGCTACTCCAGCCCGTACGGCGGTACGTCGCGCATCGGGCTGGGATTGGATGCGTGCCATCTGGCCGTGCAGTTCGAGGAGCCGGCGGATGTGTTCCAGATGCTGTGGCGGGCGGGTGTCGATGTGGTCAAAGGGCAGTTGTCCGTCGCGCCGACGCTGGTGGACCCGTCTGATGCGGCGGCTCGGTACGTGCTCGGTCAGCTCGGCACACCGAAGTACCTGCGTCAGGTGCGCGAGTGGGGCGGGCCGGGCGTGGATGACGTGGCGCAGGCGTATGAGCTGTCCGGGCACGCGGCCTGGCGGATGCACACGCACCTTCCGGCCCACACTGCGCCGCCGGACGGGTTGAGCGTGACAACCGGAGTACTGGACGACTGTTTGACCAGACTGGTCGGTGGAGGTCATCCACTCACGCACCATCTGGAGTCCGAGGTGTACGCCTGGCCGCGTGGTCGACACTCCGTGGTCAAACGGATCACCAAGGAGTTGGCGTGTCTACGCGGCTGCCTGACCGACCTGGGGCTGGACGAGGTCCACTGAGCTGAGCGTCTTGCCCACAGCGTTCTGCGACCAGATGAGGCGCTGCACTCCTGTCGGCAGCTTCGCCAGCGATGCAGCGGCGAACGGCATCAGCCGCAGTGCCAGCAGGCTGCCCGGGATGATCGTGCCCATCAACTTCGGACCGATCCGCCGACTCTGGTCAACCAGCGGCCTGATGATCCGCTCGTAGCTCTTCAGCCCGGACGCCAGATCGTCGCGTGCCTTCGCCAGCTCGCCGGCCAGGACGTACGCCGTGATGACGGCCAGACTGGTCCCGCCGCCGACCGCTGGGCCGGGGCAATAGCCCGCGTCGCCGACCAGTCCGATACGGCCGGTGCTCCACGTGTCCAGGGTGATCTGTGCGATCGAGTCGAAGTAGAAGTCCTCGGCCGACTCCAGGTGCTCCAGCAGCTGAGGCACCTTCCAGCCGTAGTTGCTGAACTCCCTTACCAGCAAGGCCTTCTGCTCGTCCTTGTCGCGGTAGTCGTAGTGCAGCTCGTGCGGCGTACGGAACAGGAAGCCGCTGCGGGTCTGGCCGGTCTGGTGCACGCCATAGATGCCGACGAGCTTGTCGACCGACAGATGCGCGAGGGTGTGGTTGCCGACGTCGAAGATGTCCGGCATCGAGAAGACGGCGAGGTAACCACCGAGCCAGCGGCGCAGCGGTTCCTCCGGCCCGAATGCGAGCCGGCGCACGTTCGAGTGCAGGCCGTCGGCGCCGATGACCAGGTCGAAGCGGCGTTGCCTGCCGGACTCGAACGTGACGTCGACACCGAGGCCGTCGTCGTCCAGGCTAACGATCGAATCGCCGAAGATGTACTCCGCCGAGTCGCGCGAGGCGTCGTACAGGATCCTCGTCAGCTCGCCGCGCAGGATCTCCACGTGGCTGCTCGAGATCCCGGCGTACATCCGGCTGAGATCGACCTCGACAGGGCGCCGGCCGAACCGCTCCATGGTCATCGACTCGATCCGGGTGCGGGCCGCGTCGATCGCGTCCCAGCAGCCCATCCAGCGGGTCACCTCGGCGGCCGAGCTGAACAGGTCGACGGCGTGACCGCCGAGGCCGTGCCGCAGTTCGGGCGTGCGCTCGACGATCGTCGGCTCGAAACCGTAGCGGTGCAACCAGTGCGCGAGCACCGGACCGGCCACGCTGCCACCCGAGATCAGGACCTTCATCGCGAACCCCCTTTTGTTTACTTAACGGAAGGTAAGCAAACGCGCCCGGCGATGTCAATGGCTTACTTACCGGAAGGTCAGTTAATCTTCGGGGTATGCCGAGACAACGGACCGGGGACACCCGGGCGCGGATCCAGCAGGCCGCGCTGGACCTGTTCGCCGAGCAGGGCCTGCAGCAGACCAGCCTGCGCGACATCGCCGACAGGCTCGGGGTGACCAAGCCGGCGCTGTACTACCACTTCGCGTCCCGCGAGGATCTGCTGAACAGCCTGGTCGAGCCGTTGATCGCCGACTTCGAGGCGTACGCCGCCGCACAGCAGGCCGCCGCCCCGATCGCGCCGCGCGAGCTCCTCGGCTCGTACTTCGATCTCGCCTACCGGCACCGCGCGCTGATCCAGCTCGCGATCCGCGACCTCTCGGTGCTGCACGAGCTCAAACTGGCCGAACGCTTCATTGAATGGCGCGGCGCGCTGGCGGAGCTGCTGATCGGCACCAACCCGTCGCTGTCGGATGTGGTGCGCTGCATGGTCGCGCTGGGCGGCCTGTCGGACTGCGCGGTCATGCTCGACCACGATCCGGTGTCGGAGCTGCGTGAGGCCGCGGTCGAAGCGGCGTACGACAGCCTCGGCCGGCCTTGATCAGCCGTTTGCGATCCGCGACACCGCGAACAACAGAATGACGAGAATCGAGAACAGCCGCAGGAACTTCGGCCCGCCGGTCACCGCCGGCCACGACAGGAACGCCAGCCACCCCAGCAACAACGCCAGCAGCACCAGCGCCGGCACTCCGATCACCACCGGAGCGAACACTCCGGCCAGTGCGAGCACCAGGGTGATCCCCGGCAACGTCAACTTCGGCGCGGCGTGCAGCTTTGCCACATACGGATAACTGACCTTCGTGATCCGCTGCCGCAACGGACTGCTGGGGGTGCTCATACCTCTATTGTTCCAGGTCCTATGGTTGGGCCCGTGTTCGTGGTGATCAGGTTCCGGGTGGCGGAGTCCTCGCAGGCCGAGTTCGCGGAGCGGGTGAAGGCCGCGGTCGACGTGCTTTCGCAGCAGAAGGGGTTCGTCTCGGCCCGGGTCGGCCGGAACGTGGATGACCCGGAGTTGCTGGCGCTGGACCTGGAGTTCGTGAACGTCGGGAGTTACCGGCGGGCGTTGTCGCCGTACGACGTGAAAGTGGCAGCGGTGCCGCTGTTGTCGGAGGCGATCGACGAGCCGACGGCGTACGAGGACTGGCCCGGGGATTTGCTGACCTAGCACGGATTCGATGGCGGCCACCAAGGACCGATAGCCTGGACCTTTCCGTAGCTTCACCTGTGCCTGTTCTGGAGTCGAAAAGTGCCCGTGGAAACCGTCGATGCCGTCGTCAGCCTCAGCAAGCGGAGAGGCTTCGTGTATCCCTGCGGCGAGATCTACGGCGGTACCAAGTCGGCCTGGGACTACGGACCGCTCGGGGTCGAGCTGAAGAACAACGTCCGGACCCAGTGGTGGCGGACGATGGTGACCGGCCGCGACGACATCGTCGGCCTCGACTCCTCGGTGATCCTGCCGACGCAGGTCTGGGAGGCCTCCGGCCACCTGGCCGAGTTCGTCGACCCGCTGACCGAGTGCCAGTCCTGCCACAAGCGGTTCCGCGACGACCACCTCCGCGAGGACTTCGCCCGCCGGAAGAACAAGGACCTCGACGACGTCAAGCTGGCCGAGATCGCCTGCCCGAACTGCGGTAACAAGGGCACGTTCACCGAGCCGCGGATGTTCAACGGCCTGCTGAAGACCTACCTCGGCCCGGTCGAGTCCGAGGAGGGCCTGCACTACCTCCGCCCGGAGACCGCGCAGGGCATCTTCATCAACTTCGCGAACGTGATGGGCACCGCCCGGAAGAAGCCGCCGTTCGGTATCGCCCAGGTCGGCAAGAGCTTCCGCAACGAGATCACGCCGGGCAACTTCATCTTCCGGACCCGCGAGTTCGAGCAGATGGAGATGGAGTTCTTCGTCGAGCCCGGCACCGACGAGGACTGGCACGAGTACTGGCTGAAGGCCCGCTGGGACTGGTACACCGGCCTCGGTCTGAACCCGGACAACATGCGGTTCTACGAGCACCCGAAGGAGAAGCTCAGCCACTACTCGAAGCGCACCGTCGACATCGAGTACCGGTTCAACTTCGGCGGCAAGGAGTTCGACGAGCTCGAGGGCATCGCGAACCGCACCGACTTCGACCTGTCCACGCACTCCAAGCACTCCGGCGCCGACCTGTCGTACTTCGACCAGGAGAAGGGCGAGCGCTGGACGCCGTACGTGATCGAGCCCGCGGCCGGGCTGACCCGCAACGTGCTCGCGTTCCTGCTCGATGCGTACACCGAGGACGAGGCGCCGAACGCGAAGGGCGGGGTGGACAAGCGCACGGTACTGCGGTTCGACCCGCGGCTCGCGCCGGTCAAGGCCGCCGTGCTCCCGCTGTCCCGCAACGCCGACCTGTCCCCGAAGGCACGCGACCTGGCCGCCGAGCTGCGGAAGAGTTGGAACGTCGACTTCGACGACGCCGGCGCGATCGGCCGCCGGTACCGGCGGCAGGACGAGATCGGTACGCCGTACTGCATCACCGTCGACTTCGACACGCTCGAGGACCAGGCCGTGACGATCCGGGAGCGCGACTCGATGAAGCAGGAGCGGGTCGCGTTGACCGAGGTCACCGGGTACCTCGCGCAGCATCTGGTGGGTTGCTGAGGATGAGGCTGTCGCGGGATCGGGTTCGCTTCGGGCTGGCCGTCTTCGGGTTGTCTGCGCTGGCGGTGTTCTTGTTGTCTGCTTGCTCGGACAGCAAGCCTTCGGCCGGGAGCTCGCCGTCCGCGTCTTCCTCCGCCAGCGCGCCGTCCAGCGCCCCGATCCCGACCGCTTCAACGCCTTCGCTGACCCCGCTGCCGACGCCGTCGAAGCCGTGGCCGACGCCGAAGGTGACCGGCGAGCCGGCGAGCGATGCGCCGTTGGCCTCGCGGATCACGTTCGCGATCTCCAAGCAGGCGCAGATCGCGGCCGGCAAGGCAGCCACCACGACGGTGAAGTGCCCCGGCATCGACAAGGTCGAAACCGCGGGCCAGCACGAGCTCACCTGCACCGTGACGTACGCCGGGAAGTCGTACAGCGGCACGTTGACGGTCGACGCGAAGCAGTACTCGGCGTCGTACAAGTTCACGTCGGACTCGGTCGCGATCGTTCGCGCGAAGGTCGTCGACGCCGTGCAGCGGTCGGCCGCCGATGCCGCGAAGGTCACCTGCACGATGGATGATGTTGCCGTGGTCAAGCATTCCGACGCGGGGATCGCGTGCGACGTGACGACGACGGCGAACGCCGTACAGCCTTATAAAGCACAGGTTTCCGGCAACGGCCAGGTGCTGGTGGCGAAGGCCTGATGTTGCAGCTGGGCGGGCTCACGATCGACACGCCGGTGGTGCTGGCGCCGATGGCGGGCATCACGAACGCGGCGTACCGGCAGCTGTGCGCGGAGCAGGGTGCGGGCCTCTACGTCTGCGAGATGATCACGTCCCGCGGGATCGTCGAGGGTGACCAGAAGTCATTGGACATGCTGACGTTCGCCGACTCCGAGACGGTGCGGTCGGTGCAGCTCTACGGCGTTGACCCGGTGTTCATCGGGCGTGCTGTGCAGATCCTTTGTGATGCCTACCGTGTCGCGCACATCGATCTGAACTTCGGCTGCCCGGTGCCGAAGGTGACCCGCAAGGGTGGCGGTGCCGCGCTGCCGTGGAAGCGGAACCTGCTCGGCGCGATCCTCCGCTCCGCGGTCCACGCGGCGACGCCGTACGGCGTACCCGTGACGATGAAGACGCGGATCGGGATCGACCACTCGCACCAGACCTATTTGGATGCTGGGCAGATCGCGGAGGAGTCGGGCGCGGCCGCGATCGGTCTGCACGGGCGTACGGCGGCCCAGGCGTACTCCGGTCAGGCGGACTGGTCGACGATCGCCGCGCTGGTGGAGCACGTGTCGATTCCCGTGCTCGGCAACGGCGACATCTGGGAAGCCGGCGACGCCCTCCGGATGGTCGCAGAGACCGGCTGTGCCGGGGTGATTGTCGGGCGCGGGTGTTTGGGGCGCCCGTGGTTGTTCCGCGACCTGGCCGTCGCCTTCGCCGGCGGCGAGGCGCTGAACCTACCGACCCTCGGCGAAGTCGCCGTCGTGATGCGCCGCCACGCCGAACTGCTGGCCGAGCTGATGGGCGAGCAGCGCGGGCTACGCGACTTCCGCAAACACGTCCCCTGGTACCTGAAGGGCTTCCCGGCGGGCGGCGAACTCCGCGCCGCCCTGGGCATGGTCGACACCCTCACCCACCTGGACGAACTCCTAGCCCAACTAGACCCCACCGTCCCCTTCCCAGTAGCCGAACTAGGCGCCCCCCGAGGCCGCCAAGGCAGCCCCCGAGACCACGTCGTCCTACCCCAGGGTTGGCTAGACGACACCGACGGCCTGTCCACGGACCTAGCCGAAGCCGAGATCGGCGTCTCCGGCGGCTAACAGCTGAAGGACACCGGCCAAAGGACACCGCTTCGCGGCGACTGGTCGATTGGCCGCCTTCGGCGGCGCGGATCGTGCTCCGGCCGACCCATCTGGTGCAGATGATCGCCGGTTCGCCGGACCGCTCTCATCGGATGAGGACGAAGGCGATCGCCAGGGCGGATGTTGACTTCCCGCCCACCCACTCAAATGTGGTGAGGGACGATGTGATTGCCGGCGTGTGGTTGCCCGTCCGCCCACCCAAATGAGGTGGGGGAGCACGTCGTGTCTGGCGTGCGGGTGGTTGCCCGGCCGCCCACCACCATGTGGTTGGGATGATGAGGTGTCGTTCGAGTGAGCGTGGTTTCCTCCCGCGCTCGACCCTGGAACGCGCCAGGACTGTTGCCTCCGAGCCGCCGGCCAGTGGGGCTAAGCCATCGACGCCTGCCAGCATCTAGATGCTGAGGGCAACTACCTGTCGACTGGTCAGCTCATGCCGACCTTCTGGTGGTCGGGTTCTACGACGATGACGACCCGCTCGTGGTCGCGGGGGTACTTGATGTCTATGTACTTCGCGACCAATTGGTCGATGATCTCCCACGCCTTGTCGCCCTCGATCCACTCGATCACACGCCCGCGGATGGCGATCGGTTCGAAGGGGTTGTCGGCGGGGACGATCGACAGGGCGAGGCGGGGATCGCGGCGTAGGTTGCGGGCCTTCTGCATTCGGGGGCCGGTGAAGATGACGATCTGGTTGCCTCGGGTGCCGGCGTACACCGGGGTGCTGTGAGGGGAACCGTCGGGGAGGGTTGTTGCCAGGTGGGCGAAGGCGGGGCCGGCTAGGACGCGGCGGATGGTGGGGTCGAGCATGGGCGGGGCCTTTCAGCGGGGGTTGGTGGTTCGCCAGGTGATGTAGTGGGCGACGGCTTCGGGGAAGGTGAAGGTGGGGGTGAAGCCGGTTTCCGTTGTCAGGCGGGCGATGCCCAGGTGTGGACTGGTTTCGCCGCCGGGCTCGACGGAGAGCTGGTCGGCGGCGTCGGCGTACGTGAAGGGCGTGCCATTGGAGACGTTGTAGGTGGTGTGGTTGAGGGCCTCGGCGTTGACTAGAGACGCGATCGCGCGGCCCATGTCCGGCGCGTAGCACCAGTCGCCGCCGGCGTTGGCGGGTAGGGGAGTGGGGGTTTCGCCGCGGAGTACGGCGCTGACGTACGGCGGGATCGGGTTGAAGATCGACTCCGGGTCCATCAGCGGGCCCCACGTCGAGCCGATTCGGAGCACGATCGGGTGGATGCCGGTTCCGGCGAGGCTGTGGGTCGTCACGGGCTCGACGGCCTTCTTGAAGGCGACGATCAGGTGCGGGAGGTCGGCGGTCGGGAGCGGGAGGCCTTCGTGCCAGGGGTTTCGTCCTGCCCGAAGTAGACCCCGATGCTGCTGGCGACCGCAAACCGCCGTACGCCCCACGTCCGCGCCGCATCCAGCGCGTTGAACAACCCGACGGTGTCGTGGCGGAAGTACGCGACCGGATCCTCGGCAGGAATGCTTCCCGCGAGATGCACGATATCGCTGATGGCATACCGATCGCCGAGCTCGAGGAAGGCGGACCGGTCGGTGACGTCAAGCTGTTCCACGACGACCTTGCCGTCGAGGAACGAAGGGGCATCGGTACGCCGGTGCGACGTGATGACGACCTCATGCCCGAGGTCGAGGAGGGCGCGGGCGGTGTGGGCGCCGATCATGCCGAGCCCACCGGTGACGAGAATCATGCCCGCGACGCTAGGACCGCGAAGACGTCCACTGCTTGAACGAATCCCGCACGATCCCTTGACCCGACCCCCGAAACCAGGGGACGTTAGACGGCGTTGGATTTACGAATCACTTCCGAACCTGGTTCGTTGAAGGAGTGTCGTGGGCATCGTGATCGGCGTCGTCAGGCACGCGACCCACCACGACCTGTACCACGAAGCGGCCCGCACGCTCGGCGGTGTCGACCTGGAGTGGGTCAGCTACGACCACGAGGACGAGATCCGGGGCAAGGTCGCCGAGTTCCTCAGTACGACGCGACTCGACGGCTTCCTCGCCGGACCGGTGCCGTACGCCGCGAGCCGCGAACTGCTGCCGCCTGGACTCCCGGTCGGCGTGATCCGTTCGTCGGCGCTCGATCTGACGCTCGCGCTGTACCGCGCCCAAGAACGCGGTTGGGGTCCGACACCGGTCAGCATCGACACGTTCCCGGCCGAAGCGGTCGAAGCGGTGGCGAGTGCACTGGACCTCGACCGGGACCAGATCGATTGTTTGCCCTACGCACCGACCCAGACCGTGGACGAGATCGTCGACTTCCACCGTTCGGTATACCAAAAGTTCGGCGACCGCAGTTACGTGATCAGCGGCCGCGCTGCGGTCCGCGAGCGGCTCGACGGGCAGATCCGGATCATGAGCGGGATGCCGGTGCCAGCGACGATTCGCACCGAGCTGCACGAGCTCGCGCTGCGGATCGAATCCGAGCGTGCCAGCGCCCAGCGCTTCGCCGCCGGCGTCTTCCTCATCGACCGATCGGCGGACGTCGAACGCGCCCGGATCGGGCTGATGAACCACCTGCTCAACACCCCGGAGTTCGCCGGCGCGTGGATCGAGAACCGCGGGCGCCGCGGTGTCGTCGTCTTCGCCCACAAGGCGTTGTTCGAGCGCATCACGCGCAACTGGGTCGCCGTACCCGCGCTGGCCGAGGCCGCCGCGGCGCTCGGCGCGCAGATCTCGGCCGGCTTCGGTGTCGGCGTGTCCGCGCGCAACTGCGTCCTGCTCGCCGAGCAAGCGGCCGCGCGCGCCGAGCTGTCCGAAGAACCTTGCGCGTACCTCTTCGAGGACAGCGGTGTCGTCATCGGACCGATGGGCCCGGCCGGCGAAGCGCTCCGGTTCTCGTACCGCGAGCACGGCGAAGAGGTCGAACAGCTTGCGAAGTACGTCGGTCTGAGCGCGACCACCGTGTCACGGCTGGCCGCGCTGGACCACGAACTCCAAGGCGGCACGCTCTCGCCCGGAGAGCTTGCCGGTCATCTCGGCATCACCGATCAGAGCGGACGCCGACTCGTCCGCACCCTCGACGCAGGCGGCCTGGTGAGCGTCGAGGGCACCGCCCAGCACCACCCCAAAGGACGCCCGACGCGTCTCTATCGACTGCGCATCGTCCAAGCGCTGGAGAACCGAGAGGAACGCTCTTGAGAGACCCCGAGAATGCGACCGTCGAGGTCGAGCTGCCCGACGACTTCGACGAGTTCTGGGCGGCCGGTCTGGCGGACTGTGCGTCGTACCCGCTGGACCCCGTCTTCACCGAGATGCCGATGCTCTCGACCGACAAGGTGATCGTCTACGACCTGCGCTACACCAGCTACGGCGGCCTGCGGATCGCCGGCTGGTATACCATTCCGCGCGATCATCCGACGCCGTTGCCCGCGCTCGTCACGATCCCCGGCTACATCTCCGAGCCGACGATCCCGAAGGAATGGTCCGAGCTCGGGTACGCCGCACTCGCCGTCGCGCCGCGCGGCAAGCTCAGGTCGAACGAGACGTTCAACCCGGGCTACCCGGGACTGCTGACCCACAACATCGTCGACCCGAACACGTACGGGTACCGCGGGTTCTACCTGGACGTAGTCCGCGCAGTCGAGGTGTTGCTGGATCGACCCGACGTCGACAACGGGAGGATCGGGCTACAGGGATCGAGCCAGGGCGGTGGGCTCGGAATCTCGACGGCCGGACTGATGCCCGACGTGATCCGCTGCGTGGCGGCGGGAGCGCCGTACCTCTGCGGGATCATGACCGCGCCGACGCTGACCCGCTCGTACCCGTACGAGGAGATCAACGAGTACCTGCGGATCCACCCGAAGGACGTCGACCGCGTGCGCGAGACGGTCGCGTACTACGACGGCCTGAACTTCGCACCGAAGGTCCAAGCGCCAACGCTCCTGTACGTCGGGCTCGAGGACGACGTCTGCCCACCGGAGACCGGATTCGCACTCCATCGCGCGCTGACCTGCGAGACCACGCTGCGTACCTATCCACACTGCGCGCACCATGCCGGCCTGCCGGACGTGATGCGGGTCGTCGAGGACTTCCTCGCCGAGCACCTCACCCCGGGACGGTGAACGAATGAACTTCGACAGCTACTGGACCGCCGTCGACGACGAGCTGGCGGCGATCCCAGGCCGGCCGGTGCTCGACGTCGTACCGGCGCGGACGACCGACGAAGCCACGTTCTACACGCTGCGCATCACCAGCACCGGCCCGTACCGCGTGTACGGTAACCTCAGCATCCCGGCCGGCGACGGACCGTTCCCCGCACTCCTCATCACCCCGCGCTACGGCAGCGTCAACAACATCCCGCACCCGAACGACCGCGGCCGGTACGTCGTACTCAGCCTCATGCACCGCGGTCAGCGGCTCGCCGACGAGGGGTTCGCGGCGGCGTACCCGGGCTTGTTGACGATGGGCATCGACGACCCCGCGACGTACATCTACCGCGGCATCGCCGCCGACTGCCTGCGCGCGGCGGAGTTCCTGCACGGCCTGGCCGAAGTGGATCCGGAGAAGGTCGCGATCACCGGCGACGATCTGGCGATGCTGACGGCTGCACGGCGCCCCGGCTGCAGCTCGGTTCGCGTGACGGATCTCTTGTTCTACAGGGCGATGGAGTCACGCCTCAGGTCATCCCTCTATCCGCTGGAGGAGTTGAACGATCATCTCCGCGCAGGCTCCTCAGCCGAGACCCTCGCCACCACCCTGTCGTACTTCGATCCGGCGCGCCACGCGCCCGCGATCACCTGTCGGACGTTGTTTGCCATCGACAACGAAGACTGGTGCGAGTCGCTCATCTCTGCCACCCGGGATGCCGAGGTCTACACCGTGACCCACAGAGACGGCACCGACAACGACTTCCTCGATGCCTGGCTCGCGGAGCGATCCGGAGTACCTGCGATGTCAAAGTTCATCGCATGAGCACCCCGCTCGGCGTCCGCCAGGTCATCAACGCCAACGCCACGGTCACGTTCCTCGGCGGCTCGCTGATGCCGCCGCCTGTCATCCAGGCGATGGCCGACGCCGCGACCCGCTTCGTCGACCTCCCCGAGTTGCAGGTACGTGCGGGTGAGCGTCTCGCCGAACTGACCCACAACGAATCCGCCTACGTCACCTCCGGCGCCGCGGCAGCCATCACCCTCGCGATCGCGTCGTGCATCACCACCGAATCGCAAGCGTTCCCGACCGACGCCGAAGTCGTGATGTTCGCGAGCCAACGCAACGGCTACGACTACTCGGCCCGCTTCCTCGGCGTTCACATCCACGAGATCGGCCCGTCCGTCGAGGAGCTACAAGCAGCACTCGTACGACGGCCCGCCTGCGTGCTGTGGATGGCCGGCGCACACTATGCGACCGGCGCTCTCCCGATCGAGGAGGTAGTCCGGGTCGCGCAAGACGGCCCCGCGACGCCAGTGATCGTCGACGCTGCAGCCCAGATCCCACCTGTCTCGACGCTCTGGCGGTTCACCCGGGACATCGGCGCAGACGCCGTCATCGTCAGCGGCGGCAAAGGATTACGCGGGCCGCAGGCGAGCGGCCTCGTCCTGGGGAAAACCTGGCTGATCGACCGGATCCGCGCGCACTCGTCGCCCAACCACGAGATCGGCCGCGGGATGAAGGTCGGCAAGGAGGAGCTCCTCGGCCTGCTCGCCACGGTCGAGTGGACCCTTGAGCAGGACGAGGACGCGATGCTGGCGTCGTACGAGCGGATTGTCGATGACTGGATCACCGGATTGCAGGCGGTCCCCGGCCTGGCGGTCGAGCGCGGGTACCCGAGCGAGGCGGGCCAACCGCACAGCCGAGCGGTGCTCAGACTCCCTGGCACCCGCGACGAGGTGATCACGAAACTCTGGGACGGCAACCCCCGAATCGCCGTCGGAACCTTCGGCCTCCCGGACGACGCGATTGCCCTCAATCCCCAGACGCTCCAACCCGGCGAGGACAAAGTGGTTCTCGAAGCCCTGGTCAACCTCCTAAGCTCTGGGAATGGCGAGCAAGCCGGATGAGACGCGGGACGGCGTAGACCTGACCAACTTGGATCAGCCGTTGTTCGACGGGGCGGAGGCGACCAAGCGGGATCTGGTCGACTACCTGGACGCGGTGCACGAGCGGATCCTCCCGGAGCTGCGGGAGCGGCCGTTGTCGGTGATCCGGATCCGTCCGGGGCAGCCGAAGTTCATGCAGAAGAACGTTCCGAAGTACACGCCGGACTGGGTGAAGACCGTGCAGGTCTGGGCCGAGGCGTCGAAGCGCGAGGTGTCGTACGCGCTGTGCGACGACCGGCGGACGCTGCTGTGGTTCGCCAACCAGCGTGCCGTCGAGTACCACCCGACACTGATGCGGGCCGGTGCCTGGGACCACGTCACGCATCTCGTCCTCGACCTCGACCCGCCGGAGGGTGAGACATTCACGATGGCGGTCCAGGCGGCCTTGCTCGTACGCCAGGCGCTGACCGACTCCGGCCTGTCCGGCGCGGTCAAGACGAGCGGCGCGAAGGGTGTGCACGTGATCGTGCCGATCGTCGACACGGTGTCGATCGAGGACGCGGCGGCCGCAACCAGGGCGATCGCGGCGCGGGTGGAGAAGATCGATCCGGCGGTCGCGACCACGGCGTACATCAAGGACGATCGGCACGGGAAGGTGTTCGTCGACTCGACCCGTTCCGGCGGCGCGACGATCGTGGCCGCGTACAGCCCAAGGGTCCGGCCTGGTACGACGGTCTCGTACCCGGTGGGCTGGGACGACCTGGAGAGCGTCACCCCGCGCGACTTCACCGTCCGGAACGCGGTCCAGCTGCTGGGCGACCGCGACCCGTGGGCCGACGAGCTCCCGGCGCCGCAAGACCTCCCCGAGGACCTCCTGGAGGAAGGCCGCGCGATCCCGATCGCCCGAGTCGTCGCCATGCACGAAGGCAAACGCCGCAAACGCGCCCGCGAAGCCGCCGGCGAGGAATCCTAGACCTCGGTAGCCGTCTTCACACTGAGCGCTTCCTGCCGTACGTCGGGATGCGGATGCTTGCGCAACTCGGCCAGCAACTCGCGCCACACCGGAGCCCAACCGGTCCGGTGACCCGCCTCGGCGATCAGCGAACCGGCCAGCAATCCCGCCGCCAGCGTCTCGCCGCGAAGCAGGGCGCGGGCCGGCTCCTCAAGCAGCTCCGGTGTCCAACGCGAGGTGAGCACGCCCAGCCGCCCGCCGAGCCGGGACGACGCGTAGTGCGCTGCCAGCGGACGCCTTTCAACGGCCTCGACGAGAGCGCCGAGATCGGCCTGCAGGTTGTGCCAGTCGAGTGAATCGACGAGCAGATCCAACCGCAGCTGCAGCAGCTCCGGGCTGTCGAGTTCCGCGGCGACCGTCCTGAGGATCTGCCGGTCCGGCTTCGCATAGAACGTCTGGGTCAGGCGCTGCACCAGCACCTCGAGCCGCTGCCTGGCGGGATGATCGCGGTCGGGCGTCGCATCGGGCCGGCGTGGGTCGGCCTCGAGCCGGACCAAGAGACGGGCGGCCCGGACGAGCTCGTCGCCTACCAGCTCGGGGTCGATTGCGACCAGGGCTGTCGTCGCGTCGTTCCACACCATCGCTGTCGACAGATCCGTGATGAAGTCCACGCAGATCGGCGCCACCGCGGGATTCCACCGCGCCCACCGCGGCAACGACCGCACCGCACTCCGCACCACCTCCGGCTCAGGCCGGTTCGTCACCGCGACCAGCAGATCGGCATACCGAGCGCGGTACTTCGCCGCCATCCCGTACGCCGGCCGCTGCGTCAGCACCGTCGCTGTAGCCGCGCTGTCATGCACCGCCTGCTGCAGCAACGCCCAACTCGCCGGCTCATGCAGCAAGTACTGCGAAGCCGCGCTGGCAATCGCAGCCTTCACGTCGCGATGCGCCGAGGCCCACGCGTCCGCAAGAACGGCACTCGCGCCGGGAGCACGGAGCTTGCCCAGCAACCGCGCCGCCTCCTTGCGGGACGTGATCTTCACGCCCTTGCCGACCAGCACCGGATGCAACAACCCCGGCAACCGACTCGGACGCACAAACATCGCCGCCCGCGTCGCCGCATACATCGCAACCCGGGCGCGGTCGTCACCCGCGTGCGCGAGCAAAACCGGCAACGCCTCCTGTGGCGAATCCGTCCACGCCAACGCCCCGAGCGCAGCCTCCTGCAGCAGCACAGATTCATCCGTCAGGAACGGCTCGAGCGCAGCCCGTCCGGCGCTCGGCACATGCCCCAGCATCGACACCGCGTTCGCACGGGCCCAGTCCGGCATCCGCTCATCCGAGGCCGCGCCGGCCACGAGTTCGGCGTACCGCGCCTGCTGGCGGGGGAGCCAGCGGCGGATCGCGCGGTCCGAGACGTTCCAGGCCGGATGATCACGCTCGAACCGGCGGATCCGGTCGGGATGTGCGAGTACGACGTCCAGCAGATCGGTCCGTACCTCGGTCACCGCCTGCCAGACCGGATCCCAGCGCGCCATCCCGACATCGCGCCCGATGATCTGCGCGACCCGCTCGCCGCGCGTCGCGGACGGCCACAACCACAGCTCGGTCGCCTCGCCGACGGTGTACTCCTGGTTCGACCAGACCGCCTGTTCGAGCGCGGCCTGCAGGTGCTCGTTCGACCAGCCACGGTCGTCGAACGCTCGCGAGATCGCGAACGGCAGCCGGAACTCCTTCCGCGCCACCCCGTCGTCGACGTACTTCCGCAGTACGTCGTAGACAGCCGTCTCCCGGCCGCGCGGCAGCCCTTCGATCAGCCCGTACAGCGGGATCGACCCCTGGTTCTCCGTCATCCGCCCGTGCGCCTGCAACCCCCACTCCAGCAGGACCGGATCGTTGCGTCGGGCACCTTCCTGGACGGCGGTGGTCGCGAGCGTGCTGAGCGCTCGTTGGGTGCCCCAACTGGTGTCGCGCGCCTCCAATGCGCTCGTCAGCAAACTCTCGAGCGAGGCTGTCAGAGCGCCGCTCAGCATCGACGGCGGAAGGTTGCTGAGGGCACGCAGGACGGTCTGCCGAACGGTGTCGCGATCGTTGCGGGCTCGCGTCACCCAGGCGACCGCAGCCTCGACGGCGGCCGGCTCCCGCGAGTGGCCGGCCGACGCTACGACTAGCTGGTATACCAAAGCGCGATCGTCTGCGTCCGGCTGCGTGATCTCCGGCTCGAGCAGCGCGAACGCTTCGTCGTACGGCAGGAACGCGGTGGTGTGCCAGCGCGAGTGGTTGCCCTCAGCAATCGTCGGCAGGGCGAGCATCCGCCGGGCCTGCTCGAAGCGCACGGAACGGGGGAGGACAGCGAGCAGGTCCTCGCCGAGCACGTGCTGGCCGAGGTCGACCGTGCTGGTGATGCCGTTGAACACCGTCGCGCGGCGGGACGGCGGCAGGTCGCCGAGCAGCTCGGTCAGGTTCGGCCAGAGCAGCCGACCGAGCGCTATCAGTTCGTCGTCGGAGTAGCGGTAGAGCCGTCGGCGTACCGCGGGAGTAAGAGCCGCCCACCTCGGCCGCTCGGGCGTCAGCAGGATCTGCAGAACCGCTTCAGGATCCAGCCGGCCGAGGATCGAGGTGATTGCTGGAGGCAACTGATCCGGCAGCAGCGCCGAGGTCAGCAACTCGGTGACCTGGGCGCGATCGTGCTCGAGCGCCCCGACCACGCCGTACGCCGTGCCTTGCCACCACTCGTCGCGGTCCGGGCCGGACGGCAGCGTGCTGCGCGCGTACGCGAGAACGAGCTTCGGATGCCGCGCTCCGAGCCGCTCCCACTCGCCCGGACCGAGGATGTAGGCGAGCTCGGGCAGCAGCCGCTCGACGGTCTCACCGTCCGTGCTGGAGAGCAGGCTCGCGGCGGCACGGTCGCCCCAGCGCTCGCGGTGATCGTCGATCAAGCGGGCGGCGAGCGCGGATCGGCCGGTCTTGCGGATGACGTGCAGGAGCATCGTGCGCAGTACCGCGGGCGCGTCGTCGTACAGGATCCGCAGGTCGTCGTCCGAGACCGCGACACCCTTGCCGACCGCCGCGAGCGCGCGATGCTGCACCGCCGGCGTCGGGTCGTTGAGCAGCCGGGTCACATAGCCGACCTCACCCGTGACCTGCGCGATTGTGAGGCCGAGAGTCCGCTCGTACGGCGTTCCCCGCCCAAGCTCATCGAGCAGCTCGGCGGTCCCGCCCAACCGACGAGCTTCGAGCGCCACATGCCGCAACCGGTCGCCGTACGAAAGCTGGTCGATCGCCTGCAGCAGGTCCGTGGCTCGCATGACCCCATCCTGCCGAATGACCGGTCAACTCACCCGTTGCAGCTCCGCGAACGCCTCGGCGAGCTTCGGCAGCGTGTAGTGCGCGTTCAGGCCACTCGGGTTCGGGAGGACCCAGACGCGGGTCGTGCCGATCGTGCGGTCCTGCTTGCCTATGGCCGCCGTACGGTCGGCGAAGGCGTCGCGGTAGGCGGTGACGCCGAGGACTGCGAGCCACTCGGGCTGCACCTTGAGCACCTTGGCAACCAGATTCTCGCCGCCGGCGACGAGCTCCGGGCGGGTGAGCTCGTCGGCGCGGGCGCTCGGCTTGTCGACCACGTTGGTGATGCCGAGCCGATAGCTGAGCAACTCCTGCTGCTCGGCGGGCGCGAGTTGACGCGGAGTGAACCCACTCTGGTGAAGCGCCGGCCAGAACCGATTCCCCGGCCGGGCGAAGTGGTGCCCGGTCGCCGCTGACATCAGCCCCGGGTTGATCCCGCAGAACAGCACTCGCAGGCCGGGGCTGATGACATCGGGCAGAGCTTGCATGAGTGGAACGCTAACGTCAGTCGTTCTCGTTGTTCAGATTGCCTGGCAGTTGGGACGCGATACAGCTGCGCGCCACGAACAGCCAGATCGTCTCGCCCAGAGCGTCGACCCGGATCATCGCGGCGCCCAGGTCATTAGTGGAATACCGGTAGCCGCCGCTCGCCGGCAGGGTGAAGCCGACCGGATCGTGCAGGCTGCCGCCGGCGTAGGTGCTGTCGGTGAAGTAGTTGTAGTAACCGGTGCACGCCGACGGGTTGATGCTGACGATGATCGCCCCGTTCCCGGTGTGCGGCGCCGCGTCGAAGTCCCGGCCGAACGTACGGCGGTGGGACAACCGCTCACTCGTGTCGTCGCTACAGCTGGCCGCGACCGACGTCGAGTGCGAAGTGTCGAGGGCACCGGGCACCAGGAATGCGCAGAAGTTCGACCCGTCTCCGGCCCGCCAGCGGCCGAAGTGGAAGTTGTTCGACGTCGTCGTGTGTACGTCGAACCTCGTCCCCGCGATCGCCGTACCCATCACGTAGCCGCACGACTTGTTCGCGAGCCAACCGCCGGCCGGCATCACCCCGTGGTTGTTGCAGGCCGCCGGCTTCTGGACGTTGCCGATCGTCGTGTACTGGTTGACCGCGTGCGCCGGCTGGGCGAACGCCACCACGCCCAGCACCACCCCGCAGACTGCCGCGAGCAGTCGCCGCATCAGCAGAACCACCCGTCCTGGACCCAGCCGTCATGGTTGATGTCGCCGTACGCGAACCCCCAGGCCCACTCGCCGTGGATCTCCTTCACCAGGAAGGTCTGCGGCTTGTGCAGCGTGCCCATCCGGGCGCCGCCGGGCGCGACGCGCAGTTCGAGGTCCTGCGCGCAGACGGTCTCGCGGACGCCGACGTGACCGTTCGCGGCATTCGCGGGGACAGACGTGAGTACTGCGCCTGCGACTACCAGCGCACCGATCAGAGCGAGTCGTTTCATCACCACGACCCCCAGCCGCCGAGGCACTCGATCCGGACGAAGCCCCAGTCGTTCGGGCCGAAGTCCTGGATCGAGGCCCAGCCGTTGTAGACCGGGTGCTTGCCGCGGGTGTGGCCGACCTTGTCGCCGTACGTCAGGGTCCGCAGCGGGCGCACCGGACCGGGGATCGAGAAGTCGTAGTTCTCGTACATGGTCGCGTCCTGGCACACGATGATCGCGTGCTCGGGCACTTCGACCGCGTCTGCCGCAGGGGCGCCGGCAGTCAGTGCGGCACCGGTGACGGCGACCGCGGTGAGGAGGAGGGCGGGTTTCCGTGTCATCAGAACCTCCGTGTCGATGTCATCTGTGATGACGGTAGGACGTGTCTTCAGAGATGGCAAGAGCTGTCATCAGTGGATACAGTGAGCCCGTGAGCGAGCGGAAGGAGTATTACGGGCTCGCCGAGATCGCCGACGCGCTCGGCCTGAACCGGCAGCTCGTCACGGCCTGGCGCCGCCGTCGCAGTCACGGCATCCCGGAGCCGGACGGCGAGCTCTCGTCCGGCCCGATCTGGCGCGGTACGACGATCGAGCCGTGGATCGACGTGGTCCGTGAGCAGCGCGACGCACCGGCACAGCCGATCAGCCCGGAGCTCGCGTTGAAGGCCGGCCGGCGGATGCTCCGCGTCGCCGCGCTGCTGCTCGAGGAGCCGATCCGGTTGAAGCTGCTCAGCCAGGCGCTGGCCGAGGCCCGCGAGTTGCTGCCGGTCGTCGACGATGCCGCGGACGATCGGCTCGGCCGAGCGGTCCGGCAACTGCTGTCGCCGCTGCGTGCGACCGGTGACGATCCCGGCAATCTGCAGCGGTTCCGGCGCAAGGTCGTGGCCGAGTTGGCACAGCTGGAAACCCTGGTCGAACTGACAGCAGATTCCCTTCCGGAAGCGGACAGTGCCAGTTAGTGTGCGAGCCGTGATCGTCGACGTACCTGGCTACCGGCTGGCGGAGCCGCTGGGTGCGGGAGCGACAGGGGTGGTGTACGCCGCGAACCGGCTGGCGGACGGGGGCGCTGTCGCGATCAAGGTCGTGCATCCCGAGCTGGTCGACCCGCAGTACCGCGAACGGCTGCGGCGGGAGGCGCGGCTGGCCGCGGCCGTCGTCCATCCGGGCGTGGTGCGGGTGCACGAGGTCGGCGGTGAACGTGATCAGGCCTGGTTGGTGATGGACCGGCTGAGCGGCCCGGATCTCCAGCATTTACTGGACGCTGAAGGTCCGCTGCCGGTCGAGCGCGCGGTCGGGCTGATGACCGAGGTGGCCGATGCTGTCGACGCGATGCATCGCGCGGGTGTCATCCATCGCGACCTCAAGCCGGCCAACATCATCCTGAACGACGACCGCCCGATGGTCGGAGACTTCGGCGTCGCCCGTCAGCTCGCCAGCCTCGAATCCACCACCGGGCTGGACCTGAGCGGTGACGCCGCCTGGCTGCACACCGGCGCACCGTCCGGCCCAGCCCTCGGCACGATGGCCGGAACGATCGCGTACATGGCGCCCGAGCAGTGGCGCGGCGATCCGGTCACGCCCGCGACCGACGTCTACGCGCTCGGCGGCACGCTCTACAGCCTCCTCACCGGCAAGCGCCCGTACGAGCGTCGCACGCTCCCCGAGTTGGCGTATGCCGTCGCGATGCTGCCGCCGCCGATCACGGGCATCACGCAGTACGACGCCGTGATCCGGAAGGCGATGGCGAAGGATCCGGGGGAGCGCTTCGCGACGGCGGCCGACTTCGCGAAGGCGCTCGGCACGGGAGTTGTTCCGCGGCAACGCTCGACCAGACGGCTCCTGCTCGCCGGGGCCGGCGTCCTGGTGATCGCGGCGGTCGGCGGAGTGTTTGCCCTGCGCAACCATCAGGCGAATGACGATCAGCTGACGGTGTGCGCGCAGGACGCGACGGTCAGGGACGCGCCGCGGAGCCGGACGGTGGTCGCGACGGTGTACTACGGGGACCGCTTGACGCCGATCTCGCCGCGCGACGGCGACACCTGGGTGCATGTGCGACTGCCGGACGGGCGCACCGGGTGGTCGCTGACCGACTTCGTCCGGCACCACTGCTGATCGTCAACCCAGGGTTGACGCTGGAAGGTCGTCAACCTAAGGTTGACGCATGACTCCTGGACCTGATCTGCAGCAGCTCATCAACACGATCAAGACCGACGCCGGCAGCGACGACGAGCTCGAGCAGCTCGCGACCGCGGCCGCGACGATCAGCGAACTCACCACGACCGGCGACGCCGCGCTCGGGTTCTTCGTCGACCGGGCCCGCGGCTCGGGGAAGTCGTGGGTCGAGATCAGCGCGGTGCTCGGTGTCAGCAAGCAGGCCGCCCACAAGCGGTTCGCCGACTCCTGGACCGCGCGGCCGGCGTTCGAGCGCTACACCCAGCGGGCGCGTTCGGTGGTGCAGGCGGCCGCCGATATCGCCAGGGCCCGCAACCACGACTTCATCGGCACCGAGCACCTCCTGCTCGGGATGTACAAGGAGCCGGGCGCGATCGCCGCCAAGGTGCTCGTCAAGCACGGCATCACCGACGAATCGGTGCTCCGAGCTGTCGATGTCGAGAGCCCGGCCGCTGAGCCGTCGACCGAACCGAAGGAGCTCGACGCCGAGAACCCGCCGTACACCCGGCGGGCGGCGCATGTCCTGCAGGGCGCGGTCGGTGAGGCGCTCACCCTCGGCCACAACTACGTCGGCACCGAGCATCTCCTGCTCGCCTTCTACCGCGACCAGGCAGGTATCGCCACGAAGATCTTGCTCGACCAGGGCCTGGACGAGTCGGCGGCCTGGACCGATATTCGCGCGGCGCTGGAGGGATTCAAGAAGTAGGTTAGGCGCATGCCTGACTGGTCTGCGCGGTTGAACGAGTTGGCGGTAGCGGCTGAGGTGCCCGGTGCGGTGCTCGGCATCTGGCAGGACGGTGCGAGCACGATCACGCCGTACGGCGTGCTGAATGCCGCGACCGGGGTGGAGACCACCGGTGACTCGGTCTTCCAGATCGGATCGGTGAGCAAGCCGTGGACCGGGACGATGATCGTCCAGCTCGCCGCCGAGGGCTGGCTGCAGCTGGACGACCCGGTGATCAAACTGTTGCCCGAGGCACCTATCGATCCGCGGGTCACGGTCCGTCACCTGCTCACCCACACCAGCGGTATCGACGGCGACCTGTTCACCGACACCGGCCGCGGCGACGACTGCCTGGAGCGGTACGTCGCTCTGCTCGCCGACGTGGAGCAGCTGTTCGAGCCGGGTACGGCGTACTCGTACTGCAACGCGGGATTCGTCGTACTGGGCCGGCTGATCGAGGTCCTCGACGGCCGGACCTGGGACGAGTCGTTGCGGGCGCGTCTGGTCGAACCACTCGGTCTGACGCACACGGTGACGCTGCCCGAGGAAGCCATCCTGTACCGGGCCGCGCGTGGTCACACCGCCGAGGACGGCTCGCCGGTCAAGACGTGGCAGCTGCCGCGCAGCATCGGCCCGGCCGGGCTGATCACGGCGAGTGCCGCGGACCTGCTCGAGTTCGCCCGGATGCACCTGGACGACGAGAGGTATGCGGCGATGCAGGAGCCGCAGGTGCCGTTCGCCGGCGGCATCGGCGGCTTCATCGATCTCGGCCTGACCTGGCGGATCTACGACTGGGACGGCCGCCGGATCTTCGGCCACGACGGCTCGACGATCTCGCAGACCGCCTTCCTGCGGGTCGATCCCGACGCCCGGCTGATCATGTGCCTGCTGACGAACTCCGGCAACGGGACCAGGCTGTTCGAGCCGCTCGCCTCCGAGGTGTTCCAGCACTACGTGGGCGTCAGCCACCCCGCGGCGCCGCAACCGGTCGACGGTCCGGTTGACGACCGGCATGTCGGACGGTACGAGCGCGCCAGCGTGCGGCTGGACGTCGTACTGCGTGGTGACCGCCTCGTGCTGACCGAGGAGGCGACCGGGGACCGGCTGGCGTTCGCCGAGGAGCCGGTGCACGAGTACGACGTCCTGCCGACCGAGCCGCTCGACGGGGACCATTTCGTCGTTCGTTACTCTCCGGAGCACCCCTGGGTCCCGTTGACGTTCACACCGACTCACCTCTTCACCTCTGGACGCGTCACGCCCAGGCGGTGAGATAAACAAGGTGCAGTTTGGGCTGACCGAGCTAACGTCTTCAGCGTGACTAGTGCACCTGCTGAACTTCCCCGTAAGGCTGGTGACCTCCGGGCCGCCGGCTATCTGCCCCGGTCGATCAAGGCCGAAATCCGTGACAACCTGCTGAAACAGCTCCGGGCCGGACGTGATCCGTGGCCCGGCATCGTCGGATTCACCCGCACGGTGATTCCGCAGCTCGAGCGCGCGCTGCTCGCCGGGCACGACGTCGTACTGCTCGGTGAGCGCGGTCAGGGCAAGACCCGGCTGCTGCGCACGCTGGTCGGGCTGCTCGACGAGTGGACCCCGGTGATCGAGGGCGCCGAGCTACCCGAGCACCCGCTCGACCCGATCACCCCTGCCTCCAAGCGCCGCGCGGCTGAGCTCGGCGACGACCTGCCGGTCGCCTGGCTGCACCGCGACCTGCGGTACGCCGAGAAGCTGGCCACGCCGGACACCTCGGTCGGTGACCTGATCGGCGACGTGGACCCGGTGAAGGTTGCCGAGGGCCGCAGTCTCGGCGACCCCGAAACCATCCACTTCGGCCTGGTCCCGCGCTCGCATCGCGGCATCGTCGCGATCAACGAGCTGCCCGACCTCGCCGAGCGCATCCAGGTCGCGTTGCTGAACGTGATGGAGGAGCGCGACATCCAGGTCCGCGGCTACACATTGCGGCTGCCGCTCGACGTGTTGCTGGTGGCAACGGCCAACCCCGAGGACTACACCAACCGCGGCCGGATCATCACGCCGCTGAAGGACCGGTTCGGCGCCGAGGTCCGGACCCACTACCCGCTCGACATCGACGCCGAGGTCGACGTGATCCGGCAGGAGGCCGAGTTCACCGCCGAGGTCGGCGAGCCGCTGCTCGAGGTACTGGCGCGATTCGTCCGGCACCTGCGCGAGTCGACCGCGATCGACCAGCGGTCGGGTGTGTCCGCCCGGTTCGCGGTCGCCGCGGCCGAGACGATCGCCGCCGCCGCGTTGCGCCGGAGCGCGATCACCGGCGAGACGCCGGCCGTCGCGCGACCGGTCGACCTGGAGGCGGTGCCCGCAGTACTGCGGGGCAAGCTCGAGTTCGAGCCGGGTGAGGAAGGGCGCGAGATCGAGCTGCTCGAGTACCTGCTGCGTCGGTCGGTGGCCGACACGGCACGCGAGCGCTTCGCCGGTCTCGACCTGACCCCGCTCGCCCATGCTGTTGCCGACGGCAACCTTGTGACGACCGGCGAGCGGGTGCCCGGCCGGGACGTGCTGGCCGCGTTGCCCGAGCTGCCCGTCCTGCACGATGTTGCCGCCCGCGCCGGCGTCGAGCCGGACGACTCGTCCGGCCGGATCGCCGCCGCCGTCGAGCTCGCCCTGGAGATGCTCTACCTGTCCAAACGAGTCGCCAAGGACGCCGACGACGACACGACGGTTTACGGCGGCTGATCATGTCGTCGATTCCAGAGGGCTGGTCGTACGGGCCGTGGCACGACGGGCCTGATCCGCTCAAGGCGCCCGCGGATCTGCGGGACGCGCTGGACGAGATCGGCCGGGACGTGATGAACGGTTCGTCGCCGCGGTCCGCGCTGGAGGAGTTGCTCCGGCGCGGGACCCGGAACACTCAGGGTCTGGACGACCTGAGTCGCCGCTTGTGGGAGCGCCGTCGCGAGATCGAGCGGCGGCACAACCTCGACGGCACGCTGCGCGACGTACAGCGGCTGTTGAACGAGGCGCTGGAGGCGGAGCGGCACGAGCTGTTCCCGAACCCGTCCGACGACGCCCGGTTCCGGGAGGCTCAGCTCGACGCACTCCCGTCGGGTACGGCGGCCGCAGTACGGGAGCTGGCCAACTACGACTGGCAGTCGTCGGAGGGCCGGCAGAAGTACGAGGAGATCCGCGAACTGCTCGGGCGTGAGCTGCTCGGGTCGCGGTTCGAGGGCATGAAGGAGGCGCTGCAGCAGACCACGCCCGAGGACGTCGAGGCGATCAACGAGATGCTGACCGACCTCAACGCGTTGCTCGCGGCGCACGCGCAGGGCCGGCCCGAGGTGCCGGAGCTGTTCGAGGAGTTCATGGCCAAGCACGGCGAGTTCTTCCCGGAGAACCCGCAGAACGTCGAGGAGCTCATCGACGTACTCGCGCAACGGGCGGCCGCGGCGCAGCGGATGATGAACTCGATGACACCCGAGCAGCGGGCCGAGTTGATGGAGTTGTCGCAGCAGGCGTTCGGCAGTCCGCAGCTCGCGCAACAGTTGTCGCAGCTGGATGCTCAGCTGCAGGCGCTGCGACCGGGCGAGGACTGGTACGGGTCCGAGCAGATGAGCGGTGAGGATCCGCTCGGTCTCGCCGAGGGTGCGCGGGCGATGTCTGACCTCGCGGAGCTGGATGCGCTGGCCGAACAGCTGGCGCAGTCGTACCCGGGCGCACGGCTCGAGGACATCGACCTCGACGCGCTCACCCGGCAATTGGGTGATGAGGCAACGGTCGACGCGCGTCGGCTGAGCGAGCTGGAGCGGGAGCTGCGCGATCAGGGTCTGATCGAGCGGGCGCCGGACGGTTCGCTGCGGTTGTCGCCTAAGGCGTTGCGTCAGCTCGGCCAGACCGCGTTGGCCGACGTACTGCGGGCTGCTCGTGGGTCCGGTGAGCGGGACGCGGCGAACGCCGGCGCGGCCGGTGAGTTGAGCGGGTCGACGCGTCAGTGGGAGTTCGGCGACACCCAGCCGTGGGACGTGCCGCGGACGGTACGCAACGCCGTACTGCGGACCGCCCACACCGGTGGCGGCGGCGTGAAGCTCGACGTGGCGGATGTGGAGATCGCGGAGACCGAGCATCGCGCTCGCGCTGCGGTCGCGTTGCTGGTCGACACGTCGTGGTCGATGGTCCAGGAGGGCCGCTGGCTGCCGATGAAGCGTACGGCGCTCGCGCTGCACCAACTCATCTCGACGCGCTACCGCAACGACGCACTCCAGCTGATCACCTTCGGGCGGTATGCCGGCGTCGTCGAGCTGCCGCAGTTGATCGGGATGGAGGGCACCTGGGAGCAGGGCACCAACGCGCACCACGCGCTGCTCCTCGCCGGGCGCCACCTTCGTCGCCACCCGGACGCCCAGCCGGTCGTCCTCATGGTGACCGACGGCGAGCCGACCGCTCACCTGGAGCCCGACGGTACGGCCGAGTTCTCGTACCCACCCGAGCCGGCCACGCTTCGCAAGACGATCTTCGAGGTCGACCGCCTGGCCAAGCTGGGCGCCACGCTGACCGTCTTCCGTCTCGGTGACGACCCGCGGCTGAATGCGTTCGTCGACCTGCTCGCCCGGCGCAGTGGCGGCCGGGTCCTCGCGCCCGACCCCGACGGCCTCGGCGCCGCCGTCGTCGGCGACTACCTGAGGACGCGCCGCAAGCTCTAACGCACTCTGATCGCGTGATCCGGGGCCTCGCCTTGGAGGATGGCAGCCAGTACGTCGATGCCGTCCACCAAGCGAGGCCCCGGCCGCGCGAAGTACCCGTTCGCGTCGACCGCCCACACCTGCGCGTCCGCGGGCAACGGCAACTCCGCAGTCAGCTTCGCGGCACCGTCCAGATCAAACCCGCAGGGCGCCGACACAATCACCTCGGGTCGCGCGGCGCGTACGTCGTCCCAGGTGATCGAGACCGACCGCTGACCGGCTGTTCCCAGCACATTCGTCCCACCCGCAAGCTCCACCATCTCCGGCAACCAATGCCCCGGCGCAAACGGCGGATCCGTCCACTCGAGCAACGCGACCCGCGGCCCTGCAACCAGATGCTGGTGTTGCTTGAGCCTGTCGCGCAGTTCCTCAACGAGGGGCGTGCTGTCTCGACCGATCGCCTTTGCGACCGTCTCGATCGACGCCACCACCTCATCGAGGTTGTGCGGATCCGTGGTGACGACCTCGGCCCGGCAGCCCAGATAGCTGAGTGCTTCCTCGACATCGGTCACCTCGATCGCGCACACCGCACAAAGGTCCTGCGTGATCACCACATCCGGCGCGAGCTCCCGCAGTACACCAGCGTCCAGGTGATATAGATCCTCCCCGGCCGCCACCTTCCGCCGTACGACGGCGTCGATCTCACCCGGCGTCAGGCCCTCGGGCAACGCCGTGGTCGACACGATCCGCCGACCCCGTGCCGCAGCCGGATAGTCGCACTCGAACGTCACGCCGACGACGTCGTCTCCGGCACCGAGCGCGAAGCAGATCTCGGTCGCCGAGGGCAGCAGGGAAACGATGCGCACCCGCCGACTCTAGCTGCCGGCAACGACCGGTACCCCGACCAAACCGCGCTTACGCGTCCCGCCTGTGATTCATTTTGAGACAGCCCGATTGTCTCGCGTTGTCAACCAGGGAAGGGTTTTCCGGCCTTCGACCTGTGGGGAGCGTCACGTCAGCATCGTGAGACCAGTGTTCAACTGGACTGGTTTTTAGGCTTACCCTGAAAGCACGCCCCCGCCGCCGGAGTCGACGGGCCAGCGGGTTATCTGCCCGCGCCTGAAAGCACCCGCCTGCAACCCAGGGAGTGACCGTGCCGAAACTCGTCTACGACTTCGCCGAAGGCAACAAGGACATGAAACAGCTGCTCGGCGGGAAGGGGGCGAACCTGGCCGAGATGACCAATCTCGGCCTGCCGGTACCACCCGGCTTCACCATCACCGCCGACGCCTGCCGTGCCTACCTGGAGACCGGCGCGGTGCCGGCCGACCTCGCCGACGAGATCGACAAGCACGTCGATCTGCTGCAGCAGAAGATGGGCAAGAAGCTCGGCCAGGCCGACGACCCGCTGCTGGTCTCGGTCCGCTCCGGCGCCGCTGTATCGATGCCAGGCATGATGGAAACCGTCCTGAACGTCGGCCTCAACGACGACTCGGTGAACGGTCTCGCGCACCAGTCGGGCAACCCGCGATTCGCCTGGGATGCGTACCGGCGACTGATCCAGATGTTCGGCAAGACCGTGCTCGGGATGGAAGGCGACGTCTTCGAGGACGCGATCGAGGCGGCGAAGGAAGCCAAAGGCACCCGCAACGACCTCGACCTGGACGCCGACGACCTGAAGGCTCTGGTCGAGACCTTCAAGCGAGCCGTCCACGACCACACCGGCCGCGAGTTCCCGCAGGACCCGCGGACCCAGATGGACCTGGCGACCGAGGCCGTGTTCCGCTCGTGGAACTCCGACCGCGCAATCCTCTACCGCCGCCAGGAGCGGATCCCGACCGACCTCGGCACGGCGGTCAACATCTGCTCGATGGTCTTCGGCAACCTCGGTATGGACTCCGGCACCGGCGTCGCCTTCACCCGCGACCCCTCGACCGGTCAGCACGGCGTGTACGGCGACTACCTGCAGAACGCGCAAGGCGAGGACGTCGTCGCAGGCATCCGCAACACCGTCCCGCTCGCCGATCTCGAGCAGCTCGACAAGACGTCGTACGACGACTTGATGCAGATCATGGCGACGCTCGAAGGGCACTACAAGGACCTGTGCGACATCGAGTTCACCGTCGAGCGCGGCAAGCTGTGGATGCTGCAGACCCGCGTCGGCAAGCGGACCGCCGCGGCCGCGTTCCGGATCGCGACCAGCCTGGTCGACGAAGGCGTGATCGATACCGACGAGGCGCTCCGGCGGGTGAAGGGTGCGCAGCTCGCGCAGCTGATGTTCCCGCGGTTCGACGCCGACGCCGAGAAGGACCTGATCACCAAGGCGATCGGGGCCTCGCCGGGCGCGGCATCGGGCAAGGTCGTGTTCACCTCGGCCGCGGCGGTCGAGGCCGCGGACCGCGGCGAGAAGGTCATCCTGGTACGGCGTGAGACGAACCCGGACGACCTGCACGGCATGATCGCGGCGCAGGGCATCCTGACCAGCCGCGGCGGCAAGACCTCGCACGCGGCGGTTGTTGCCCGCGGCATGGGCAAGACCTGTGTCTGCGGCGCCGAGGACCTCGACGTGAATGTTGCCCAAGGCACCATCAAGGTCAACGGCACGATCATGGAAGCCGGTGAGCTGATCTCGATCGACGGCACCACCGGCGAGGTCTTCCGCGGCGAGGTCCCGGTCGTCCCGTCACCGGTCGTGCAGTACTTCGAGGGCACGCTCGCCCCGGAAGCCGGCGACGAACTCGTCGCGTCGGTGCACCGGTTGATGACCCACGCGGACGAGGTACGGCGTCTCGGCGTACGGACCAACGCGGATACCGCGGACGACGCGGCGCGGGCGCGGCGGTTCGGGGCCGAGGGCATCGGGTTGTGCCGGACCGAGCACATGTTCCTGGGGGAGCGGCGCGAGTCCGTCGAGCGGTTGATCCTCGCGGAGAGCGACGCCGAGCTCGAGGCGGCGCTGGCCGAGCTGGAGCCCTTGCAGCGTGGGGATTTCCTGGAGTTGCTGACCGCGATGGACGGCCTGCCGGTGACGATCCGGTTGATCGACCCGCCGCTGCACGAGTTCCTTCCGTCAATGGAGGAGCTCGCGGTGAAGGTCGCCGTGGCGCGTGAGCGCGGCGAGGACCCGGGTCGCAACGCGGCGCTGCTGGCGGCGGTCCAGCGGCTGCACGAGCAGAACCCCATGCTCGGTCTGCGCGGCGTGCGGCTCGGGCTGGTCATTCCGGGGCTGTTCGCGATGCAGGTACGGGCGATCGCGTCCGCGGCTGTCGAGCTGCGGGGCCGGGGCAAGGATCCGCGGCCGGAGATCATGATCCCGCTGGTCGGCGCCGTACAGGAGCTGCACCTGGCCCGCGACGAGGTGGAACGCGTGCTCGCCGAGGTCGGCGTCGCGGGGGAGATCCCGATCGGCACGATGATCGAGTTGCCGCGGGCCGCGGTGATCGCGGACCAGATCGCGGAAGCGGCCGACTTCTTCTCGTTCGGTACCAACGACCTGACCCAGACCACGTGGGGCTTCAGCCGCGACGACGTCGAGAGTGCGTTCTTCTCGCGGTACCTGGAGAAGGGGATCTTCGCGGTGTCGCCGTTCGAGTCGATCGACCGCGAGGGCGTCGGCGCGTTGGTGCGGACCGGAGTGGATCGCGGTCGCGCGACCAAGCCCGATCTCAAGCTCGGCATCTGCGGCGAACACGGCGGCGACCCGGACAGCATCCACTTCTTCCACGACGTCGGCCTCGACTACGTCTCCTGCTCGCCGTTCCGTATTCCGGTGGCGCGGTTGGAAGCCGGGCGGGCAGCATTGGCGGGTGAGTAGAGAGAGTCTCAGGCAGACCTTCGGGGAGGACGCGGAGTTGTACGACCGCGTCCGCCCCACCTATCCAGCCGAACTCTTCGACGACCTGGCCGGGATCGTGGGCGACCATCCACGTGTCCTCGAGATCGGCCCCGGCACCGGCCAGGCAACGTCCGCCATGGTGGACCGCGGCTGGCCGGTCACCGCCGTTGAACTCAGTCCCGACCTCGCCGGCGTGCTGAAGCGCAGGGTTCCAAGCGTCGACGTAGTCGTCGCGGACTTCGACACCTGGGACCTGCCGGCGCAGACCTTCGACCTCGTCGTCTCGGCGACCGCGTTCCACTGGCTCGACCCGGCAACGCGCATGCAGCGATGTGTGGACGTCCTGCGGCCGGGTGGCGCGCTGGCGGTCGTGTCGACACATCACGTCGCGGGCGGAAGCCAGCAGTTGTTCGCCGACGTGCAGTCCTGCTACGACCGATTCACCGACGACGCCACCACGGACGGATTACCCGCGGCCGACGACGTACCTAATGATCCTGAAGGGCTCGAACGAAGTGGGCTTTTCGGGTCCGTCGAGTTTCGCAGATATGTCTGGGATGTGGACTATTCGGCCGCGCAGTACCTCGAACTTTTGTCCTCATACTCGGGTCATCGGGCCTTGACAATCGAGCGGCGTGACCGACTGTACGACTGCATCGGCGCTCACATCGAGGCAGCCGGGGGCTCGATCACGAAGCGTTATTTGAATCAACTGTCTGTAGGAATTTCTCTTAACCAACCCCTTGCGTAGCGGGTCATGGACTGGTCAGAATAACCGGGCGGGAAGGGAGATCACTCGTCGACTTTCGGGTCTGACCTGAACCAGCCGCTGTGGCGGCTCGTGACTCCCTTTCCCGCACCAAATCCCTTTGTTTCTTCGGTCGTTGTAGGGTTTCGGCATGGCCCTTTATGTCGTGCAGCTGCGCTTCGACCCCGCCGACACCGACCGCCGTCTCGAGGTCCGTCCGGCCCACCGCGAGTACCTGACCGAGCTGAAGGAAGCCGGCAAGCTCGTCACCGCCGGACCGTTCCCCGACCAGACCGGCGCCCTGCTCATCTACGACGTGGCCGACGAGGCCGAGCTCCGCGACATCCTCGCCAAGGACCCGTACACCCCGGCCGACGTCTACGAGATCGCCACGCTCTCGGAGTGGCAGCCCCTGTTCCCGATCAGCTGAGCGACCCCAGCAACGCAAGCGTCTTCGCCCAGCCCTGCAGGAGCGCTGATTCGTTCGCAGGGCGGGTGCCACCGAGCGCGGTCGGCCCGATGATCGGGTGGTCGAGGATCGTGCCGTGCGGTAGGTACGGTGTGCCGCCGACGCCGTGACCCGCGCCGGTGACGATCACCGCCTCGTGCGGGAACTCGGCATGTGCTGTGTCGAGTTCCTGCATGATCAGCTCCGCGGACTGCCTCGAACCCCACTGCGCGTCGGCGGAGCCGGCCACGGCGAGGACCGGACCGTCCACGCCGTCGACTGGGATCTGATCCTCCGGCGCCAACGGCTTGCCCTGATAAGTCCACGCCGCGCCGCCTTGACGGGGGAAGGAGCCCGTCAGGTGGGCGCCCGGCGCGAACAGCACGGTCCCGTCGATGAGATCCGGGAAGTGATCGGCCACCAGCAATGCCGCCTCGGTGCCGAACGACGTACCCATCACGACGAGGCGCCCCGGATCGACCCCGGGTTGCCTCGCGAGCCAGGCGGCCGCCGACGCGAAGTACTCGAGCGGGATGTTGTTCAGGTCGTCCGGCACGCCGGACGCGTGGAAGTACGCCAGCGCCAGCACCGGATATCCGTGCGACGCCAACAGGTTCGGGCTCGACTGCGGAGGTATGCCGCCTTCCGAGCCACCGAGGAGGAGGACAGCGGGATGCTTCGCGCCGTCCGGCTTCGGGGCGACGTAGATCCCGGTGAGCTTGTCCTTCGCCATCGTGAGCGACCGGCTTGTCACGCCGGCGGACGTCCACTGCCGGGTGAGCGCCGTACTCCCGAGCCGTTTCCCGTCGCGGGTCACGAAGACGTCGAGGTGCTCGACGAATCGTCCGTTGTCCGTCGGCGGGATGTATGACTGCTTGTCAGGATCGCCGTCAGGCGGGTTCATCGACCAGAACAGACCCATCCCGTCGACGTTCTGGTAGCTCCCGCTCGTGGGCTTCGCGGTGTCGAGGTCGACGGTGCCGTGGGCGTCGGCGGTGAACGTCGCTTCGCCGTGCCACTTCTTTCCGTCCCGGTCTACCGCGTCGGCGCCGACGGTTGCCGACTTGTTCGCGGGTAGGTCGGTCACCTTCAGGTGGACCGGTTGGTCGGCCAGCGTCACCGCCTGGTCGACGGTGAGGGCAGCGTGATCGGATCCGCCCGAGGAACATCCCGCCACCATCAGGCAACAGGCGAGCGCAGCCGGCAACGATCGGTTCACCGATCCAGATTGACACCCGGGGGAGTCATTTCGAGCAGCGTCGAAATCAGGCTTCGGCGGCTTCGAGGTCCAGGTGGTCGACGTACGCCCAGAGCCAGACGAGCGGGGCAAGGACGAGTTCGGGTTCGTTGTCCTCGTCGGCGATGAACAGCATCGAGGCCTCGCCGTTGCTGATGTCCTCGATCACCGCTTCGCACATCTCGAGCGCGAGCTCGAACGGCAGCAGTCGCGGCCCGTTCTCCCAGCGCGGCTCGGGCAGCGGCAGCACGGGCGCCTCGTCGGTCCCGTCCAGCTCGACCGATACCTTCTGCAGTTCCTCGTACAGGTCGTACGAGATCAGTCCCGCGAACGGTCGCCCGTCCAGCCCGATCAGGTACGGGTCGTCGGCGCCCTCGCGGAACGTGTCGCGGATGTCCGGCAGCGCGGCCTTGAGGTCGGTCGCCTCCAGGTACGGCGCTTCGTCCGGCTCCTCGTCGACGTCCACCTCGACCAGCCCGCTCCGCATCTGGTCGAACTGATGCAGCAGCTGGTTCAACTCGTCGTACGCCCCGGCGCCAGGCGCCTGCTGCGCCCGCGCCTCCAGGTCGCGCAGGTGGTCGACCAGGTCGTCCTCGAAGTGCAGCTCGTACCGCGGCAGGCCCGGCTCGCGACCTGCGTTGATCTGCGCGACGAGCTGCGTCGACACCGGCCCGATCCGCTCGGCCAGCACCTCGAGCGGCGTGGTCGGCTTCTCCTCGTCGTCGTGCGCGCAGGAGTCGTCCTCGCCCTTGCCGTCGCCCTCCATCGCCAGCAGCACCTGGAACGCCTGGAACGAGAGCAGCGCGGCGGTCGCCATCGTCCCGTCGCCGATCAGCATCAGCGGATTCCCGCCGGCCTCGGTACGGCGTACGTGGTCGGACATCAGCGTCGCGGCCTGCTCGACGTTCACCTGGCTGGCCAGTGACGACAGCCCGTGGTCCGTGTCCACGCCGAGCAGCTCGACCAGCCGCTCCGAGCTCATGTCGAAGTTCGAACGCAGGTAGTACCGCAGCCAGCCGGCGTCGACCGGGTTGCCGAGCAGCTCGGCGATCCGAGCGCGGAAGTCGGCCAGGTCGGCGATCGCCAGCACCACCAGAACCGGCTGGTCCCCGTCGCCGATCACCAGCGGCCGGGTGTCACCGTTGTGGAATCCTTCGATTACCTGGTGCAGGCTGTCGGCGGCTGCCTCGAGCGGCCACGACTCCGCCTCGAACTCGTTGACCACCGCGGCGGAGGTGTCGTCGGGCATCTGCTGATCCTCTCCGGGGTGCGGCGGGAGTTGGGGGTAACTGTAGGCTGCGGGCGTTTCACCAGGTCGCACGGGTCCTCAGGACCCTCGGGCTTCGGCTGCACGTGACATTGGATACGCTGGCACCGGCGGGTCGGTGCAGAGGTATCTCACATGTGAGATAAGGTCCGGCGCATGACCGATGACTACCTGAGCCGGATCGGAAACCTCATCCGGGACGCCCGCAAGCATCGCGGCTGGACGCAGACGCAGCTCGCGGAAGTACTGAACACCAGCCAGAGTGCGGTGAACAGGATCGAGAAGGGTCATCAGAACCTCACCCTCGAGATGCTCGCCCGGATCGGCGAGGCGCTCGACTCGGAAATTGTCTCTCTCGGCGGCGGCCCGGTCCACCTTCGCGTCGCCGGTGGCCGGCGACTTTCCGGATCCATCGACGTCAAGTCGAGCAAGAACGCCGGTGTCGCGCTGCTCTGCGCATCGCTGCTGAACAAGGGCCGTACGACGCTGCGCAAGGTCGCCCGGATCGAAGAGGTCAACCGTCTCCTCGAGGTGCTGAACTCGATCGGCGTCCGCACCACCTGGCTGAACGACGCCGGTGACCTGGAGATCGTCCCGCCGGCACACCTCGACCTGAGCTCGATGGACGCCGAGGCGGCCCGTCGTACCCGCTCGATCATCATGTTCCTCGGCCCGCTGCTGCACCGCGAGGACGCGTTCGAGCTGCCGTACGCCGGTGGCTGCGACCTCGGCACGCGCACCGTCGAGCCGCACCTGACCGCGCTCCGCCCGTTCGGCCTCGAGGTGAAGGCGACCGGCGGGCAGTACCACGCCCTCGTCAACCGGGCGATCACGCCGGGCAAGCCGATCGTGCTGACCGAGCGCGGCGACACCGTGACCGAGAACGCGATCATGGCCGCCGCCCGGTACGACGGCGTGACCGTGATCCGCAACGCCAGCCCGAACTACATGGTCCAGGACCTGTGCTTCTACCTCGACCTGCTCGGCGTGAAGATCGACGGCATCGGTACGACGACGCTCACCGTGCACGGCCGCGCCGACATCGACGTCGACGTCGACTACGCGCCGTCCGAGGACCCGATCGAGGCGATGAGCCTGCTCACCGCGGCGATCGTGACCAAGTCCGAGATCACCATCCGGCGCGCGCCGGTGGAGTTCCTCGAGATCGAGCTCGCGCTGCTCGAGGAGATGGGGCTCGACTACGACCGCAGTACGGAGTACCTGGCCGAGAACGGCCGGACCCGGCTGGTCGACCTGACCACCCGGCCGTCGAAGCTGCACGCGCCGATCGACAAGGTCCACCCGATGCCGTTCCCGGGGCTGAACATCGACAACCTGCCGTTCTTCGCGGTCATCGCGGCGATCGCGACCGGGCAGACACTGATCCACGACTGGGTCTACGAGAACCGCGCGATCTACCTGACCGACCTGAACAAGCTCGGCGGCCGGGTCAAACTGCTCGACCCGCACCGCGTCATGGTCGAAGGCCCGACGCACTTCTCCGGCACCGAGATGATGTGCCCGCCGGCTCTTCGTCCGGCCGTGGTCACGCTGATCGCGATGATGGCCGCGAAGGGTACGTCGGTACTGCGCAGCGTCTACGTGATCAACCGCGGCTACGAGGACCTCGCCACCCGGCTCAACTCGCTAGGCGCTCAGATCGAGACCTTCCGGGACATCTGAGTCCTGCAAGAAGGCAACGGCTTCGGCGATCACAGCCGGGTCCTGCAGGATCCGGCTGTGGCCGAGGCCGGTGGTGGGCAGGAAATGCGCCCGCTCGCCGTAACTCCTCAGCAAGACTTGCGCCTGCTCGGGGTGCACGACATCGTCCTCGTCGTTGTGGATCACCAGTAGTTCGGCCTTGCCTGCCGCGACCGAGAACCGGCTCCAGATCTGCTGGTCGCCGTCGAAGTACCCGCGCTCGATCGACCGGCGCAGGTGCTTGTTGATCTTCGGGCCCAGTCCGAGCGCCGCGCAGAACGTATCGGCCAGGTAGCCGAAGTCCGCGACGCCGCTGATCGTCACCATCCGCCGCGCCGCCACGCCCTCACGGACCGCGTACAACGCGAACGGCACGCCGAGCGAATGTGCGATCACGCCCTCGAACGGTCCATGCCGTTCTTCGAGCTGCTGGATGATCCGCTGATGCCCGAGGATCGACACGATCGGGCCGGGGGAGTCGCCATGCCCGGGCGCGTCGTACGACACCGGGCTGTACCCGAGCTCGAGCAGTCGCGTGATGAATCCGGCGTACCGCGATGCCCGTGACCGCCAGCCGTGCACGAGCAGCACCGGCCGCTTGCCGTCACCCCACGCGTAGGTGAGCACGTCGTCGAGGTCTTCGACCCGTGCCGCGTCGTGGACCTGACGCTCGCTGTCGCGGACCTGACCGCGGGCGAGCGGGCGGCGCCACAGCCCGAACGCGAGCCGGCCGCCGAGCCGCGGCGACACCGCTCCGATGGTCCGCAGACCCGTGCCGATCAGCTGCTGCATGAACGTCCTCCCCTAACTATACGAACGGTCGTACTATTACTTTTGCACGAGATCATCGTCAAGGGCAACTAGGATCGGGAGCCGTGGAGAAGGTCGACGGACGGTTGGTGCGGGGTGACCAGACCCGCCGCGCCGTGCTGCGCCGGTCGGTCGACATCGCGTCGGTCGACGGGCTCGAGGGTTTGTCGATCGGGCGGCTCGCGACGGAGCTCGGGATCAGCAAGAGCGGGCTGTTCGCGCACTTCGGCTCCAAGGAGGAGCTGCAGCTGTCGACGATCCGGGCCGCGCGGCGGATCTACGCCGACAATGTGGTGATCCCTGCGTACGAGGTCGAGCCTGGTCTCGGGCGCGTGTGGGCGTTGAGCAAGCACTGGCTCGACTACTCGCAGCGCCGGGTGTTCCCGGGTGGCTGCTTCTTCCAGAAGGTTTCGCACGAGTACGCCGCCCGAAGCGGGGCCGTCCACGACGCCCTCCTCACGGTCCACTGGGAGTGGATGGGACTGCTCGAGGAGGCCGTCCAGGCTGCCGTCGACAACGGTGAGCTGGAGGCCGACGCCAAGCAGTTGGCGTTCGAGCTCAACGCGTACTACGAGGCCGCCAACCTCGCGTCGATCCTGCACGACGACGGCGGCGCGGCGTACGAGCTGGCGCGTCAGGCCATCCGCTCGCGGCTGGAGTCGACCGCCACCGCGGGCACGACGCTGCCCCGCTGAGTCGGGAGGTCGCGGCGCCGGCGGATCGGTGAGGCGAGCAGGACGAGACCGGCCAGCGGTACGCCGGCTGTCGTGATCCAGAGGGCTGGTGTGAGGCCGAGGGTCTGTCCGAGTACGCCGCCGAGCAGTGCGCCGAGCGGGATCGTGCCGTAGTTGACGAAGGCCGTCGTTGCGGTGAGGCGGCCGAAGAGGTCGGGCGGGCAGTAGGACTGGAGGAACGTTGCCTTCACGACGTTTCCACCGACGACGCCGAGACTCACGCCGAACGCGCCGACCAGGTAGAACCACGGGCTCGCGCCGCTCAGCGGGATCAGCAGTGCGAGCGTCGGCAGCCCGAGTTCGCACAGCAGCAGCGCCCTCGCCGTACCAAACCGTATGGTATGCCGTCCGACGAAGGCGCCGAGGACTCCGCCGCTTGATGCAGCCGCGATCAGAGTCCCGACTGTGCCTGCGGTGAGGCCCGCTTCACGGACGAGGAAGACGACGATGATCGCCTGGTATCCCATCAGTGCGAGGTTGGAGACGGCGCCGAAGATCGTGAGGGTGCGCAGCCAGACGTCCTGCGCGACCAGCCTGATGCCGGCGCGGATCGCACCGGGCTGTCGCGGGGTCGTCGTACGGCGTTCTCGATAGCGGATCGCGGCGAGACAAGCGAGGGCGACCAGGAAGCTGGCCGCGTCGACGAGGACAGCGTCGGCGGCACCAATCAGTTGCACCATGAGCCCGCCGGAGCCCAGCCCGGCGATCTGCGCTGCCGAGGCGCTGCCGTGCAGTTTCGCGTTGCCCTCGGCGTGATCGGCCGAGGCCAGAAGCGTCGGCAGATAAGCGGTGTATGCCGTTTGGAACACGACCGATGCCGCGCCGGCGAGCACCGCGACGACGAGCAGCAGCAGGATGGTCAGTCGGCTGCCGGACAGCGGAACCAACGCGAAGAGGCCGGCGGAGGCAACGCAGGAGACAAGCATGACCGGTCGGCGGCGTACCCGATCGATCCAGGCGCCGGTCGGGAGTCCGATCAGCAACCACGGTGCCCAGGCGGCCGCGGTGAGCAGACCGACCTCGAAGGTTGTTGCATCGAGCATCGAAATGGCGACGAGGGGGAGTGCTACCGAGGAGGTCGCGCTGCCGAAGCGGTTGATCGTCTCGCCGGTCCAGAACAGGCGGAAGTCTCGATTGCTCAGCAGGAGGCTCATGAGCGGCGAGGGAACGACTGCAACTGGACGATCACACGCTCGGCGCCTTCCGCAGGCTTGTCATCGGTATAGCGGTCGATGACGGCGGCGATCTCTTCGTTGAGGTTGTGCAGCTGCTCCGGCGTGAGGTGCAGGTCGCGCCAATCGGACAGGCCCGCCGCGTGCTGCCACTCACCTGGCCAGTCCTCGTCGAGGTACGTGCGGACGCGGTTGTAGTACCGCTCGACCAGATCGCGGAGATACACGTCGAGCGCGCGCCGCGTCTCGGGATCGTCGAGGAACTCGGACGGGTCCAGAACGGTCTGCCGATCGGGGAGCCGCCACCAGCGCTCGCGCTTGGTGCCGCGATCGGGATCCTCCTCGAGGTACCCGTGCTCGGCGAGCAGTCGCAGGTGCCAGCTGATCGTCCCGGTGTTCTCGCCGAGTCGCGTCGCCAGCGTGCTCGACGTGGCCGGTCCGTCGAGCTCGATCGCCTCCAGGATGCGCATCCGGAGCGGGTGGGCGAGTCCGCGCAGACTTCGGGCATCGATCCGTCGCATTGTTGCAGAGTAATCTCTGCAGAGAAGTCTCTGCAACTAGGTTTGTCGGTGGGCGTCCCTAGGTTTGGCGGTATGCACGTGGTGGCTCAGCTGGCGGTCTCGCTGGACGGGGTGGCGTCGGGGTTCGACGTCGACCTCGCCCGGTTCTATGCGCTCGCCTCGCTCTGGCAGGAGGAGGTGACGCTGATCGGCGCGGACACGATCCTCGCCCAGGAGTCCGACGTACTCGCTGCTCCCCGGCGCGGCCCGCGACCGGAGGGCCCGCTGCTGGCGGTCGTCGACAGCCGAGCCCGCGTCCACAGCTGGACCTCACTCCGCGACCTCGGCTACTGGTCCGACGTCCTTGCTTTGTACGCCGACCAGACGCCGGCCCGACCACCCGACTCGACCACCCGCGAACTCATCACCGGCTACGACCAGGTCGACCTCGCCGAAGTCCTCGACGCGCTTGACCGCAGAGGTGTGCACACCGTCCGAGTCGATTCGTCCGGTGCGCTGTTGCGGGCATGCCTGGAGCTCGAGCTGATCGACGAGTTGGCTCTTCTTGTCCACCCGATCCTGGTCGGCTCCGGCGAACGGTGGTACGACACCCGCCGGCTCAACCTGCACCACGTCGGCACCGAGGTCTTCAAGGACGGCGTGCTCTGGATGCGTTACTGCGTGGCCATCTGAACGTCGCGAAACTGTCGGTGCTCGCGGCTACTGTGTGCAGTAATGAGGAAGCAGCATGAGGGGTACGACGAGCACGACGCGGAGCGCTGGGTTGCCGAGCCGGTCAAGCGACCGGGCCGGACCGCGTTCGCGCGAGATCGCGCGCGCGTGCTGCACAGTGCGGCGTTGCGGCGCCTGGCGGCCAAGACGCAGGTCGTGACGGCCGGCAGCGACGACTTCACCCGGAACCGGCTGACCCACAGCCTCGAGGTCGCCCAGATCGGCCGCGAGCTAGCGGCGACGCTCGGCTGCGATCCGGACATCGTCGACGCGGCCTGTTTGTCGCATGATCTCGGGCATCCGCCGTTCGGGCACAACGGCGAGCGTGCGCTCGACCAGGTCGCGGCGGACATCGGCGGCTTCGAGGGCAACGCGCAGACGCTGCGACTGTTGACCCGGCTGGAGTCGAAGACCTTCGACGCCGAGGGACGCAGCGTCGGGCTGAATCTGAGTCGCGCCACGCTCGACGCCGCGACGAAGTACCCATGGCCGCGCCGCCCCGGCGAGCGCAAGTTCGGGGTGTACGACGACGATCTCGCCGTCTTCACCTGGCTGCGTCCGGGCGTGGGGGAGCGCCGCTGCCTGGAGGCGCAGGTGATGGACTTCGCCGACGACGTCGCGTACTCCGTGCACGATGTCGAGGACGCGATCGTCGCGCATCATCTCGACCTCGCCGCGGTCGATGCGGACCGAGCGCCGTACTGGCAGACGGTCCGGCAGATGTATTTGCCCGAGGCAACCGATGCGGAGCTCGACGAGGGCTGGGCCCGGCTGACCTCGCTGAACTACTGGCCCGGCTCGACCTTCGACGACAGCCGACGTGCGCTCGGCGGTCTCAAGGATCTCACCAGTCAGCTGATCGGCCGCTTCGCTACAGCCGCCGAGCAGGCCACGCATGCCGTCTTCGGCCGCTCCCGCTTGATCCGCTACGAGGCTGACCTCATCGTCCCCGACGGCATCCGCACCGAGATCGGTCTGCTGAAGGGCGTGGGCATGTTCCACGTCCTCGACTCACGCGAACGCCAGGCCCGCCGCGCCACCCAGCGCGAGCTCCTCACCGAGCTCGTCGAGGCGCTGTGGAAGACAGCTCCACGCAACCTCGACCTCCCGTTCCAGTCCGACTTCGCGGACGCGGTCGACGACAACGCCCGCCTGCGCGTCGTCGTCGACCAGGTCGCGTCCCTCACCGACCCTTCAGCTCTGGCCTGGCATGCCCACCTGGTCGAGGGGAAGATCCAGCCCTAGCTGCGAGCGGATGGGGTTGTTGGTGTCGCGGATCTGCTGCAGTTCCGCATCCGACAGGGCACGCCGGTAAACGCGGACCTCATCGAGCGTCCCCACGAAACGGTTGGCGCCGTCGACCCGCTGGCCGACATGAATGCCCTGTACGCCGAACTCCTTGCCCGCCGTCACCGAACCAGCCGGCGCCGTCGCAGAGCCGACCTCAACACCATCGACCAGCAACCGGAGCTTCCCCTTCACCCGCTGGAGTACGACGTGATGCCACTGATCGTCGTTGTACGCCGACGCAGACTGCACCGTCACGTTGTAGCGGTCCACCGCCAGCAACGCGCGGATGCGGTTGCTCTCCGGCTCCGCCCGCAACCAGATCTGCGGTGTCGTACCGGAGCCGGTGCGATAGGCCCACAGGATCGCGTGCGACCCCGTCGTCGCGCCGTACTTGATCCACGTCATCAGCGTGAAGTCGTCCGCGCCGAGATCGATCGACCGGTCGAACGGCACCTCGACGTAATCGTCCACGCCGTCCATCGCCAACCCGTTCCCGAACTTGCCCGCGGCAACAGTCGCCCCACCACGCACGTACGCCGGATTGTGGGCCGGACCGACGTCAGCGGTCCGCGGCCCAGGCGCCGGCGGGCCCGGGATCCCCGGCGGCGTACCGTTCGGCGTCGACAGGTACGCCTCGTTGAACCGCGCCCACCGGATCGTCTCGTACGGGCTCGCGACGCCGGCCTCGTACAACAGCCCGGCCTGATCGCCGTCCAGCCGCACCATGTCGGAGTACGCCGACGGTCCCCAGTAGAAGACCTTCCCCTGCTGCCACGTGCCGAACGACCGCGCCTCGTCGTACGACGATCGCACCGTCATCACCTCGCGCGCGGCCGGATGCGCCGGCGCCGAGAACAGGATCCGGTTCTGCCGATCGCCTTCGTTGCGCGCGCTGAACCGCAGCAGCGAGCCTTGTACGTCGGGCATCACCAGCTGCGGGATCGTCTTGAACGGCGCGTCGAACGTCGCCCCGCCGTCGCTGCTGATCGCGTACGCACGGTTGCCCGGATCGGTACCGCGTTCACGTGCCAGCGCGTAGATCCGCCCGTCGGTCAGCTCGACGACGGTGATCTCGCCGACGATCACCTTGCCGTCGTCGCGGGCCATCGTCGCGCCGATATGCCAGGTCTCGCCGGAGTCGTCGCTGTAGATGAGATGGCCGCCGTAGACGTGCGGGCCGACGCCGTCGTACGTCTCGTAGGTCGCGCCGACGATCAGCCGGCCGGCGTGCGGTCCGTGCTGGAGCTGGATCCCGTGCATCGGGCCGGTCGCGTACCAGAAGTTCCAGCTCGGCAGCTTCGCGTCGGTCAGCTCGCGAGGCGCGGTCCATGTGGCGCCGAAGTCGTCGCTGGTCTGCACGTACGGATCGCGGTCGCAGCCGTTCGTGCACGGCTGCGGACCGTTGTGCGTGGTGACGAGCACGATCCGGCCGGTCTTCTGGTCGACGATCGGTACGGGGTTGCCGTGCGTACTGCCGTTGCCGTCGGAGACGACCTGCAGCGGACCCCAGGTCTTGCCGCCGTCCGAGGACCGCTTGAGCACGATGTCGATGTCGCCGTCGTCGCCGCAGTCCGCGACCCGGCCTTCGGCGAACGCGAGCACTTCACCGTCGGTCGCATGGACGACGGCGGGGATCCGGAAGCACGAATATCCCTCGGTCTTCTGCTGGAACAGCACGCTGTCGTCGACGAACGGCGCTTCGGCGGTGGCGTGTGCTGGTGAGGTTATGAAGGTGCTGATCATCAGTAGGGCGGTGAGAACGCGCATGACTCTCCAAGGAGGACATAGGACGTCTGATGTCCTCGACAAATTAGTCATCGTTGTCGCGCGCGGCAAGGGTTCGCCGAGGACTAAGGTCCTCTTATGGCTGATGCAGAGCAGATCGTCATCGTCGGTGCGAGCCTCGCGGGAGCGACCGCCGCCGAGGCCCTTCGGACGGAAGGCTGGACCGGTGGTGTGGTCCTGATCGGCAGCGAGCAGTCCCTGCCGTACGAGCGACCTCCGCTGTCGAAGGACGTGCTGCTCGCCAAGAAGGGGACCGAGTCCGCGCAGTTGCACGACCAGCAGTGGTACGACGACAACAAGATCGACCTGCGCCTGGGGACCACGGTCACCGCGATCGACCCGGCCGCGCACACCGTCACGCTCGACGACGGCTCACAGGTGTCGTACGGCAAGCTGCTCATCTCGACGGGCAGCCGCGTCCGGACTCTCGACGTACCGGGTGGCGATCTGCCGGGTGTGCACTACCTGCGGACGGCGGAGGAGTCGCAGGCACTGACCGACGCGTACGCCGCGAAGCCGCGCGTTGTCGTCGTCGGCGCGGGTTGGATCGGGCTCGAGGCGGCGTCGGCCGCGCGCGAGCGGGGGAGTGAGGTGACGGTCGTCGAGCCGCAGTCGACCGCGCTGGCGTCCGTGATGGGTGAGGAGGTCGGCGAGGTGTTCGCCGACTTCCAACGGCAGCACGGCGTGCAGTTCCGGTTCGGGATCGGGGTCGAGGGCTTCGAGGGAACCGACAAGGTGACCGGTGTTCGCCTGGCCGGCGGCGAGGTGCTTCCGGCGGACCTGGTGGTCGTCGGCGTCGGCGTGCGGCCGAACACCGAGCTCGCCGAGGAGGCCGGGATCGAGGTCGCGACGCCGGACAACGGCTCCGGCATCGTGACCGGCCCAGACCTGCGGACGTCCGCGGCCGACGTATACGCCGCCGGTGACGTGGCGCGCTGGGAGCACCCGCAGTACGGGCGCCCGGTTCGCGTCGAGCACTGGCAGAACGCGAAGGACAGCGGCAAGGCGGCGGCGAAGGCGATGCTCGGCGAGGACGTGGCGTACGACTCGATCCCGTACTTCTTCACCGACCAGTTCGACCTCGGCATGGAGTACGCCGGCGACATCCCGCGCGGCACGTCGTACCAGGTCCTGTTCCGTGGCGACCCGAAGTCCGGCGCCTACATGGTCTTCTGGCTCGACGACGACCACCACGTCCTGGCCGGCATGCACGTCAACCTGTGGGACACCGGACTCGACGCGGTCCGCGAGCTGATCCGCTCCGGCAAGGCGGTCGACCCCGCCCGTCTCGCCGACACCTCGATCGAGCTGTCGGACGTCTAGATCGGGTAGGTGACGTAGGCGAACTGCGCGCTGTTCGGCGACCAGCTCGGGACGTTCATCGTGCCCTGGCCGCCGAACAGCGTCGTGAGTTCGCGGACGCCGTCGTTGGTCAGCAGACGCAGTCGTACGTCGTCGATGTCGGCGGGATGCCCCTCGGTGCCGGGCGGGAAGCTCACGTACGCGATCGCCGAGCCGTCCGGCGCGGGATGCGGGAACCAGTTGACGCGCTCGTCGTCCGTCAACTGCTCGACCTCACCGCTGCCGACCGCGATCCGGAACAGCTGCGCCTGGCCTGCCCGCTCCGAGTTGAAGTAGATCCACTTGCCGTCCGGGCTGTACTCCGAGCCGTCGTCGGCGAACTCGTCGTCCGTCACCTGGACGTCGGCGCCGCCGGCGCTGGGAATCGTCCACACGTTGGTGATCCGCCGGCCGTCCCGGTTCTCGAGCCCGATGTACGCCAGGGTCTTCCCGTCCGGCGAGACCCCGTGCAGGTAGTGGTGGAAGCCCGGGCCGCGATCGTTCGTCACCCGGCGCCCGGGCCCGCCTTCGATCGGTACGGCGTACAGGTGGCCGTCGTCCGCTGACACGTAGACCGTCTGCCCGTCCGGGCTGACCACGTGGTCGTTGTTGATTTCCGGCACTCCGCCGAGCTCGATCTCCTCGAGCCCGTCGTTCACCCGGAACAGGTGGCCGTTGCCGTTGACGATCAGAACGTCGTCCGGTGTCCAGTTCGGTGCCTCGAAGAGGATGTCCGACGAGCTGAACACCAGGCGGTGGTCGCCGCTGGTGACGCCGACGACGTACAACTCGGACCGCTGACCAGGGCGAAGAGTTCGTGGCATACCCGCAAACCTATGTGATCGGTCCAGCTAGACTCACGGGGTGGCTGGCCGGATCAAGGAAGAGGACATCGCGCTGGTGCGCGAGCGGGCCCGGATCGACGACGTCGTGGGTTCGTATGTGACCTTGAAGAACGCCGGCGGTGGCAACCTCAAGGGGCTGTGCCCGTTCCACGACGAGAAGTCGCCGTCGTTCAACGTCACCCCCTCCCGCGGGTTCTTCTACTGCTTCGGCTGCCAAGAGGGCGGCGACGTCATCGACTTCATCCAGAAGATCGACCAGATCACGTTCTCCGAGGCGGTCGAGACGCTGGCCTCGAAGGTCGGGATCCAGCTGCGGTACGAGGACTCCGGCGCGCCGGTGCCGCGCGGTCCGGGGAACCAGCGGCCGCGGTTGGTCGAGGCGCACAAGGTCGCGGCCGAGTTCTATGTCGACCAGCTCTTCGGTGCGGCCGAGGCGGCGCCCGGGCGGCAGTTCCTGGACAAGCGTGGGTTCGACAAGGACGCCGCTGTTCACTTCGGGGTGGGGTTCTCGCCGCGCGGTGGCGACGTACTGACGAACCACCTGCGCGGGCGCGGTTTCACGAACGCCGAGCTGGTCGCGTCGGGGCTGTCCGCTGATGGGCAGCGCGGGCTGTACGACCGGTTCCGCGGCCGGCTGATGTGGCCGATCCGGGACGCGTCGTCGGACGTGATCGGGTTCGGCGCGCGGCGGCTGTTCGACGACGACCGCATCGAGGCGAAGTACCTGAACACGCCTGAGACGCCTATCTACAAGAAGTCGAAGGTCCTGTACGGCGTGGACCTCGCGCGGCGGGAGATCGCGAAGGGGCGGCAGGCGGTTGTCGTCGAGGGCTATACCGACGTTATGGCTTGTCATCTGGCTGGTGTGCAGACCGCGGTTGCGACGTGCGGTACGGCGTTCGGTGATGATCACGCCCGGGTGTTGCGGCAGTTGCTGCTGGATCACGATCAGTTCCGTGGCGAGGTGATCTTCACCTTCGACGGTGACGAGGCGGGGCAGCGGGCGGCGTTGAAGGCGTTCGCGGGGGACCAGGCGTTTGCGGCGCAGACGTACGTCGCGGTCGAGCCGGACGGGCTCGACCCTTGTGACCTGCGGCTCGAGAAGGGCGACGCGGCGGTCCGCGAGCTGATCGGGCGGCGGGTGCCGCTGTATCGGTTCGTGCTGGGGAACGTGTTGTCGAAGTACGACTTGGATCGGGCGGACACGCGGGTCGATGCGCTGCGGGATGCGGCGCGGCTGGTGATCAGCATCCGCGACCGGTCGAAGGTGGACGCTTTCACCCGGGAGCTTGCCGGGCACCTGGGGATGGATGAGGACCAGGTGCGCTCGGAGGTTTATCGCGCCGCCGCTCGGCAGGGGTCGACGTCTGCGTCTGGGCAGTCTGGTCGGTCAGGTCCTGGGCAGCCCGGACAGCCCGGCCTTGGTCAACCCGGCCATGGACAGTCTGGACAGTCTGGGCGGCCGGGACCCGGACAGCCTGGCCAGCCTGGGAGCTCGGCTGCCGCCCAGCATGGGCAGCCGGTTGGTGCGCCGCAGCAGCCTCGCCGCGCAGACGTACCCTCTCCGCGCGACCAGCGGTACGTGATCGAGTGGGACGCCCTCAAGGTCGCGATGCAGCACCCGAACCTGGTCGGCGTAGCCTTCGACGAACTCGACGACCACGACTTCACCCACCCCTGGCTAGCGGCGATCCGCACCGCAATGGCAAAGGCAGGCGGGCCCGCCGCGGCACCTGCCGCCGAGGCCTGGGTGGTCGCCGTACGCGATGCCATCGGCAACGATCCGGCGGCCGCAGTCGTCGGCGCACTCGCCGTCGATCCGCTACGCCTCGGCCGCGAGCCCGACGAGCAGTATGCACAGGCGTTGCTGGCCCGCTTGCAGGAACTGACCTGCGCCCGCCGTATCCAGGACCTGAAGTCCAAGCTCCAGCGAACGAACCCGATCGACCGCCCAGACGAGTACAACCGCATGTTCGGCGAACTCATCGCCCTTGAAGCCTACAAAGCCGAACTCCGCAACCGAGCAATCTCCGGCGCGATCTAGTCCTCCTTCAGGTGCTCCACGAGCCGCGCCGTCTCCTCGGCGTACTTCGCCGCGAACTCCTCACTGTCCGGATCAAGACCAAGCGCCCTGGCGATCTGCGGAAACACCACCGGCGCCGCAGCCAGCCCGAACAGCGCGAGCCCCGTGTACGCCGCATCGAGGTTGGCGGCAAGCTCGCCGTCCGTCTGCCGCTGCCGAAAGTCGTCGAGCATGCTCTGGAACCTGGCCCGCTGCCCCTCCGGATCGAGCGCGCTGGTGTCCCGATCGACAGCTTCACGCACGAGTAAGCGCAGCAGGTCAGGCTGCGCGATCGACGTACGGGCGTAGGCCGCGACCACCTCACCGAGTGATTCCGCGTCCGCGGCAATATCCGGCTCGCCCGCCCGCCACCGATCGGCGACCGCTTTATAGAGCCCTTCTTTGCCGCCGAAGTAGTACGAGATCAGCTGCTTGTTCACGCCTGCCCTAGCAGCGATCTCGCTCACCCGCGCACCACCGAACCCGTGCGCGCCGAACTCGATCACCGCCGCATCCAGCAACTGCTGCCTGGTGCGCTCGGCATCCCGCTGCCGCTCGTCGGGTCCCGGTGATCTCCGCACGAAATCATCCTAGCGGACAGCCATCCGCCGTGCTAACTTAATCAACCACACGGATGATAAAGTTTGATACACGGATGATTGGAGACGACGATGAAGGTAGCGATCGTGGGCGCCGGTATCGGCGGCCTGGCTCTGGCACAAGGTCTGCACAAGGCAGGCGTCGACGTGAAGGTCTTCGAGCGCGACCCCTCACCCCGCCACCGCAACCAGGGCTACCGCATCCATATCAGCCCGGTGGGGGAGGAGGCCCTAGCCGCCGTCCTGCCCGACTCTGTCCGCCGTCGAGTCATCGCGACCGCGACACGACCAGGCGATCTGGTCGCCGGCTTCGACACCCAGCTCCAGGTGCAGTTCGAGCAGCAGTTCCCGGTAGCCGGCCCGGACGCGGTGACGTCAGTGGACCGCTACGCCTTCCGCCGCGCGCTGATGACCGGCCTGGACGACGTACTCGAATTCGGCAAACAGTTCGACTCATACGTCGAGACTTCCGAAGGCGTGGAGATCTCCTTCACAGACGGCACGTCCACGTTTGCCGACGTACTCGTCGGCGCCGACGGCGTCGGCTCGCGGGTCCGCGCGCAGCTCCTACCAGAACAAGACGTACTCGACATCGGCGTCCGCTGCATCTACGGAAAGGTGCCCATGACAACAAACGTCCGCGAGCTTGCACCACCGCCCTTCCTCCGCGGCTTCTGCTTCGCCAGCGATGGCGCCGGTGCCGGCCTGGCCTTCGGCCCAGTCGTCTTCCGCGAGCCCCCTGAGGAGTACGGCGACTACCTGATGGCAGTCCTCACCGGCACCAACGAAGTACTAGGCGCCTCCGACGACGAACTGTTCACCATGCCCGCCGCCGACCTCTGGTCAATCGTCACCCGCTCGGTGACCAACTGGCACCCATCAATCCGTACCTTGGTCGCCGCCGCCGACCCGACCGCCGCCTTCCCCATCACCCTGCGAACCTGCATCGAAGTTCCGTCCTGGTCCTCAAACCACGTAACCCTCCTAGGCGACGCCGTCCACCCCATGACGCCGGCCGCCGGCGCCGGCGCCAACACCGCCCTCTGGGACGCCGCAAGACTTGCCCGGGCGCTGACCTCCGGCGAGGATCTCGCGTCCTACCAACAGGACATGCTCCCCAATGCCCAAGCTGTGGTCACCGAGTCCCTGCACAACGCCGAACGCCTCTTCCACATCTCAATCCCCGTTTAGCTCAGCGACTCGCGCAAGGTCTCCTGCACTTCGTCGAGCCGTTCGAGCATCATCAGCGCGGTCTCGTGCCGTGCGCGAGCGTAGAGCTCGAGCGACGGCGTGACCGCTTCCTGCGGCTCGGCCAACGGAAACGTCGAGCCCAGCGTGTAGGCACATCCGACGGCGACCGTGGACACGAGATCGTCAGGGCGCGCCGCTGGGTGCTCCTCGCGATAAGCAGCCAGCAGCTCACCCAATCCGTCAAGCCACCCATCGCCGAGCACGAGCGTCCGCGGGTCGCACCCGATCCGCGCGATCTCCCACGCCATGAAGCGTGGACCAGGCGGCTGGAAGTCAATGACAGCTGCAACATCGTCCCCGCACATCATCAAGTTCGGAGCCGCCAAATCCCCGTGCACCACCTGCACCGTCAGGTCGGGCAACTCATTCAGAACGGCCTGCGCCCTCCCCAACAACGCACGCCGCTCCTTAGCGGCCTCCAACGCCCAACTCTCGAACGGGCTGCGCGCCGCCCGACTCGCGTAGTCGTCAACCACCCGATCGAACTGCCGCCGTGACCGCACAACATCCCGCACTCCAAGGCCTGCACACACCCTCGGAGCCGCCGCCGGATGCTCCGCCAACCGCCGATGCAGCCTCCCCAACACACTCCCGACCGCCGCCCACCTCGCCTCGACCAGCCCACCCTCCGCCGTCTCCCCATCCACGAACTCCCACAACGACATCGGCACCAGCTCGTCGATCACCCGACCATCAAGCGTCCGCCGCACCTCAGGCACCGGCACGCCACCCCGCCGAGCAAACTCCGCCAGCCCGATCGCCGCCCGTTCCCGCCCCACCTCCCCGCGATAAACCTTCGCAAACCACCGCCGCCCGCCCTCGTCGACGACGCGATAGTTCCTGGTCGCCGTACCCGCCAGGATCTCCGTCACCTGAACAGCACGCACGCCGTACGACGCCCCCAACGCCTCTACGACCCTCTCCGCCTCAGTCAGGATCGTTCCCCGTCACACCATCAACCGCCTCACGCAACACGTCCGCATGCCCCGTGTGCTTCAAATACTCCTCAAGCAGATCGACAAGAATCCGCCGCCGATTGCACGACCACTGAGGATCCGGATCCGCAATCACCACATCAAGCCCGCCATCCGCAGATAGCTCCTGCCACGCAGCCCGCGACCGCGCAGCAGCCCCATACCAAAGCCCGTAAAGCTCCTCCGGCGAATCACTAACCGCGGACTCCCAACCCCACCGATCATTCTCAACCCACCCCCGCCCATCCCACGGCGCCCCCAACCCCCGCCCCGCCGCCCGAGCCGTAAACCCATCCTCCACAAACGCCATGTGCTTCACGAGCCCCGCCAACGTCATCGCCGAAGGCGCATGCCGCCACCGCAAGTCCTCCGCCCCAAGCCCACCCGTCTTCCAACCAAACTGCCTCCGCACCCGATCCAGCGCAAACTGCAACATCTCCACCTCACCCCCACACAAACACTCACCCACCGACAACCCTCTCCAGTCCAAAACCCCTCCTCCACAAGTCACCCCCACCCTCCCGCACCACCCGTCCATCCCAGCCAACCAATCCGCCCCTCCACCCACCAACCTGCGTCCCCAACGCCCGCTACCCACCCACCAACCTGCGTCCCCAACGCCCGCTACCCACCCACCCCAGCCCTAGCTCACCCCAGCACCGCTCCACGTGAGCTCGCGCGCACGCCAGCCCCGCGCACGGCCGACACCGCTCCGCGCCGACTCTGCGCACGCAAGCCCCGCCGCACGCCGACATCGCTCCGCGCCGGCCCCCCGCGCACGCCAGTTCCCAGTCGCACCGACACCGCACCACGTGAGCCAGCCCTCGCGTACGGCGACACCGTTCCGCAGCACACGCGCACGCCAGCTCTAGCCCACCCCAGCACCGCTGCACGTGAGCTCTCGCGAACGCCAGCCCCCC
>NZ_JBHXSQ010000001.1:612099-626328 GCF_042715335.1 Kribbella sp. NPDC058693 | reverse complement strand
CTCGCGTACGGCGACACCGTTCCGCAGCACACGCGCACGCCAGCTCTAGCCCACCCCAGCACCGCTGCACGTGAGCTCTCGCGAACGCCAGCCCCCGCGCACGTCAGCACCTCTCTCTGCGCCAGCTCCTGCGCAGAGCAGTTCCTGCGCGCGGCAGTTCCCAGGCGCGCCGACACCGCAACCACGTGAGCTCCTGCGTACGCCAGCCCTGGCGCACGCCGACATCGCTCCGCGCCAGCTCCCGCGCACGCCAGCTCTAGCCCACCCCAGCTCTAGCCCACCCCAGCACCGCTGCACGTGAGCTCTCGCGAACGCCAGCCCCCCCGCGCACGTCAGCTCCGCTCCGCGCGAGCTCCTGCGCACGGCAGTTCCCAGGCGCGCCGACACGGCACCACGTGAGCTCTCGCGTTCGCCAGTTCCGGCGCGCTCCGACACCGCTCCGCGCGAGCTCCAGCGCACGCCAGTTCCCAGGCACGCGGACACCGCACCCACGTGAGCTCCCGCGTTCGTCAGCTCCGGAGCACTCCGACACCGCTCCGCGCCCGCACACGCGCACGCCAGCTCTAGCCCACCCCCAGCACCGCACCACGCGAGCTCCAGCCGACGCCGGCACCGCCCACACCACGCCCACGTCGTCCACCTCGCGCAGAACCAGCACTGCCCGGGGACCATGGGTCCCCGGGCAGTGCCTTCTGTGTGTTTCGGGTTCAGCTCTCGAGTGCTGCATCCAGCGTGATGTCGACGCCGGCCAGCGCCTTGCTGATCGGGCAGTTCGCCTTGGCTGCCTGGGCCGCCTCCGCGAACCCGGCCTCATCCAGACCCTCCACCTCAGCGCGAACCGTCAGCTTGATCCCCGTCAGCTTGAAGCCACCATTCGCCTGATCCGGCCCGAGCGTCACGTCAGCCTTCACCTCATGCGACAGCGGCTTTCCACCCCGTCCAGCAATCTCCGCACTCAACGACATCGCATAGCAAGCGGTGTGGGCAGCTGCGATGAGTTCCTCCGGGCTGGTATTACCGCCCGCATCATCAGCAGCGCGCTTCGGAAACGAAACGTCGTACGTCCCAACCTTCGAGCTGCTCAGCTCCACCTGCCCCGAGCCCTGCTCCAGAGTGCCGTTCCAAGCGGTCCGCGCAGTACGAGTAGGCATCGCAATCTCCTTCAGAAGTTATCTTGTGTACAAGATACTTGTGCACAAGGTATCCTTCCGTCAAGTCCACCAGGATGAGACCCCGACCACAGGAGCAAGCCATGACCGAGACGAGGGTCCTCGACGACCTGCTCTGCTTCGACCTGTATTCGCTCTCCCGCACGGTCACCGCCCTCTACCGCCCGGTCCTCGAGCCACACGGCCTGACCTACCCCCAGTACCTCGTCCTCGTCACCCTCACCCGCCTAGGCCCCAGCCCCATCGGCGCCATAGCCCGGGCCACTCGCCTGGACCACGGCACCCTCACCCCACTACTCCGCCGCCTAGCCGACCGCGACCTCCTGACCCTCGACCGCTCCAGCATGGACGCCCGCTCGGTAACCGTCGCCCTAACCCCCGCCGGCGAGGCCCTCAAACCCGTCCTCCACGAAGCCCAATGCCACCTAGGCGAGTCCCTAGGCCTAACCGAAGCCCAAGTCCGCCGCCTCCAATCCACCCTCCACCAACTAGCCGACCACCTCGACAACCCCAAACCCGAGTAGCTGCGGCCTCTGGGTCCGGGGCTACGCCGGTATAGAGATCTAGCCCGATCGATCGGACGGCGCGCCGGTCCGGCAGATCCTCAGTGTCCCGGGGGTAGTTGCTTGAGGATGTCTTGCCAGCCTTCGAGGGCGGTGTGGATCTGCGGGCCAGCTTTGTAGGCGATCCAGATGCACCGGACCGTGTTCGTCACCTTCTTCAGAAACCCGGAGTTGCGCGCTTCAGGCGTGTTGTGCAGCGAGATGGTGATCTGACCGAGTAGCCGCTCCATCGCCTGGTTGACGGCGCCCGGGCCGCCGATGCGGACATGGTCCATCGCCCAGAGGACGTCGTGCAGCCGCGCGTTGATCGCGGACCGCAGATCCGGCGGCAGCGAGTCCTCGCCGGCCAGGCCTTCGAGAAGCTCCGCCACTGCGGCCTTGAGATCGGCCACACGGGCGGCATCCGGTACGACGCCCTCTGGCGCGCACGTGGAGAGGTACGCGGACAGACCGCCGAGTGCGGCGAGCGCGTTCGGGTCTACGGCTCCCGGCCCGGGGCTCGGAGTCTGCCGCGGATGATGCTCGCTCATCATCGGAACAGCCCACTGTCGCGCGAAGGCCTCGAAGAGCGCGAGCTGTTCGGCCGCTCCGCATTGGACGACGAGGCGATGAATATCGGGGATGAGCGCGGCGACCTCGGCAAGGGCCAGCGGTACCTGCCCTTCGGACACCCCCAGCACCGATGCCCAGGTGGCGTGCATCGTCGAGTCGATGTGCGCCGCGCCGCGGTAGTCGGTCAGGAGAGCGTGCAACCGGCCTGCGGGGTTGTTCGCGTTACCCATGGCGTTCTTGAATCCTCTGCGGGGCGTTCGTCTTGCCGGTTCCGTCGTTGCTCACCACAAACTGCGTTGGCCTGGTGGTGCTACCAACCTGGGCCGAAGTGCACCCGCGCCGTACGCCGGGCCTCGGGCAGCGAGTCGGTCGACGTGTCACCGCGCCGGCCGTCAAGCACCCCGTCGTCGAACCACGGTTCGCCGACAGCAGCGTGGTGTGGTCCCCGGTGGTCTCTGGGCAGCCTGCATTGCTGTCCGATCGAAGGGTTATTGGCTGTGCACGCCGCGCGCCGCTCGGGCTCGGGGCGCCGTCGCAACGGCGAGATGCGCGCAAGGCTTTGGGTCAGCGCGATCTGCTCCGCCTGCGTCGTCTCGAGCGCAACGGCGAGCTGCTGCAGCCGTGCGGCGGAAGGTTTCCGCTGACCGGAGTACCAGCCGTGCAACGTCGATCTCGAGATCCCGCTGACTTCCTCGAGCCGGCGGAGTGATCCACAACTGTGCCGCCTGCTGAGTGCGGTGAGCACTCGTCCGAGCTGATCGAGGGTGGCCACCTTCTGGATCTGTTCCAGCGTCGCATCCGGCTCCCGGAGTGCTGCCCGCCGGACGTCCCACTCCCGCGCGATGTCGACCCAGGTGCGCCGTCCGACCTCGTGCACGCTGCCCGGCCGCGCCCACAATTGGGTGACACTGACGGTGTCCCACAGTCTCCGCCACGATGTGAGCTGATCACGGCCGACGCCGCAGGCGTTCAGGACCGCCCGCACCATTCTCCAGTTCGGGAACCGGGTCCCGTTGATGGACCGCGCGATATGCGGATGCGAGTAGTTGCTGACCTCTGCGATCTGGCGAACCGTCTTTCCGGCCTGTTTGCGCACGCTTCTCAGCAGGTAGGCGAACTCATGCCGGTAGTACTCGGCATACCACTCGTCCGACCCGAACTTGGGAGCTTCCACCCGCCAACCTCCGCTGCATCTGCAGATGCACGTGCATATGCACGGCGTCGGATCTAGACGATACCCGCTCCACTCAGTGAGATCCAGACCACTTCCCGTGATGGCACCACCCGGTGCATCTGCACGCCCCAAGCCCCTCTGACCTGGGAAAACGCGTCGACCAGCGTCCCGCAGGTGTCCGATCTCGACCGCGCACGCAAGACTCGACCACAACCACAGAGCCACCAAAGCAAGAGCCCGACCCAACCCACGAAGGCTGACCCAGGCTCACACAGACACAAGTAGGGCGGACGGGACTCGAACCCGTGACCCAGGGATTATGAGTCCCCTGCTCTAACCAGCTGAGCTACCGCCCCGTGTGCGGGTGATCGTATCGGGTTGGTGGGGGTGGGGTGTGAAACCAGGGTGGGGTCAGGGGTTCGACGGAGTGCTGGTGACCAGCTAGCGGGCATGATGGAGGCAGTCCGGATGAGAGGAACTCCCATGGGCTGGTTCATTTTTCTGGTGATCGTGGTAGGCGCGATCGCGGCGTACAAGTATCGCGTGCCGCTGCTGGCGAAGATTCTCGGGCAGCCGCAGGATCGGATTCAGCGGGCGATCGATCGGAAGAAGGGCAAGTAGGCGAGCGCCGACGGCCCTGGAGGCGTGGTGAGGCCCCGACCGCTGGGTGCGGTCAGGGCCTCGTTTGCTCACGTGATGGTGGTCAGCCGACGCGTACGGCGGCGACCGAGGCGGAGGCGGTGATCTCGCCGCCGCCGGCGGCGCTGCCGTCGTCGTTGTAGCCGAAGGCGAAGACCTCGACGGTGGTCGCCTTGGCGACTGTCACGATCTTGACGGTCGCGCCGGTCAGCTCGCGGTCCTTCGCGGGCGAGATCTCGGCGCCGAGGATGGTGCCGTAGTCGGTGCCGAACGCCGTGTCGGAGGCGCCGACCCGGAGCGCGAGCTGCGGGCGCGTGCCCGGTGCGCCCGCGGTGGTGCGGGCGAAGAAAGCGGTCGAGTTCAGCAGCCAGGTGCCCGGCTGCAGGCTGAACTCGCCCACCTTGGTCTTGTTGGTCTTGAACGACCCGCCGATCTTCGCGATCGCCACCGGATCGAAGTCCTTCGCGACACCCGACTTGCCATAGACGTCGGTGTCCTTCAGGAACGCGTTCCGGTCGGCCGGCACGATCTTGCTCGCGGGCAGGCTGTTGTCCACGACCTGCGTAGCGGCGACCGAGCGCGGGCAGAGCGGGTACGACAGGCTCTTGCAGTCCGGCTTCACGGCGCCGTTCGCGGCAACCGTGACACCGACCAGCACGCCGGCCCCGAGCACGGCCGCGACCAGCAGCCGTCCGCTCTTGGTGTTCAGGAACTTCTTGACGTTCACAGGGTTTCCTTCCCCTCCATCCCCGAGGCCCCCTCGGGATCTGCAGGTGAACGTACCGGCAAAGTGTTGGTCTAGGCCACTATCAAACCCTTGTTTCAGGTGGGGAAGTTTCGGCACCACGCGGTGAGCGTGATCTTCGCGGTCGTGCCCAAGTCGGTGTCCACCGGCCAGACGACCGCGTGCTCGCCCTTGCCTCGGGCAACGGCGAGGTAGGTGCCGGATGCCTTGTCCGCACCGGCTTCGACCGTGCTGGACCAGGAGATCGCGGCCAGTGCCGTTTCACCCTTGCGAAGGACGAGTTGCTTCGGGCCTGGGTCGATCGCCATGTACGACGTGCCGTGGGTCGCGGTCACGTTCATCGCTCGGCGGTCGGCGTCGAGCACCGCGATGTCGGGGTAGCCGTCGACGGTGATCGGCGTGGAGCGGCAGTTGGTCAGCTTGACCACCACGGCTCGGTGGCCGAGGGCGGCGTCGACCGGTCCGACGGTGATCGAGGCGCCGGAGTCCGGGCAGGTCGGCCGCGGTGGTGCGGGGGTCGGATCGGGGTGAACGGTGGTGAAGGGAGTGGGGCCGAGCGGCCGGGGCGTCAACTGCGTGAAGGACGGCTTGCTGTCAGTCGTCACAGCTGCGCTTTCGGTGCCGCAAGCGGTGAGGAGTAGCAGTCCGGCAAGAAGCCCCACCTGGGCGCGACGGTGCATTCGTCGAACCTACCTGCGCCCTCGGGCCACGAAAAAGCCGGGCTCCTGTGTTGAGGAGACCGGCTGGTTTGTTGCTCCCGCGACTGGACTCGAACCAGTAACCTGCCGGTTAACAGCCGGCTGCTCTGCCAATTGAGCTACGCGGGATCGTGGTACTGCGTGACCCCGAACCCTGAGGACCTGAGTAGGTTAGCAGGCGGGCAGCGAACTACAAAAACGGGATTCGGCTGCCTGCGGGGTCAGATTCCGAACTCGTCGCGGACCTGCCGGAGTGCTGCCTCCGCGGCATCCACGACGCCCGGCTGGTCGGGCTCCAATCCCTTGTCCAGAACGAGGTTCCAGGCGACCGGGGCGTCTGTGACGGACGGATTCCGGCGGCCCACGATGCGTACGCCGCGTTTGCCCGCCAGCGGCACGTGCCGCTGGACGATGATGCTCGCGTCGACGCGTTCGCGGAGCAGTTGGCCGAAGCGTCCGGGGTCCTCGACCTTGAGCTCGGTCGCGCGCAACGGAGTACCGAAGTCGGTGGTCTCGTAGATGTGCAGCACCGATGCCTCGGAGTCCCAGCCGGCGCGTTCGATCTGCTCCCAGCCGACCCGGCGGTCGGCGTCGGTAGAGTCCGACGGCAGGTAGACGGCTGTCCGCGTGCCGGCGGCCCAGCGGCCGTTGGTCAGCTGTACGGCGGCCAGGATGTCTTCCTTGCTCCCGGTCGACTCGCGGGCGGCTGCCGAGACGGCGTCAGCCAGCTCACGCGGCCAGGAGGTGCGGAGAAGTCTCACATGGTCATCATCCCAGTCGGCTCCAAGTCGGTGGGTCGAGGGTCAGGCGACATAGTCGCGGAGCTGGGGGAGGGCTCGACGGCGAAGGTGGCGGAGGGCTTCGCGTTCCAGGGTGCGAACTCGTTCGGTGGTCAGGTCCAGGCGGGTGGCCGTTTCTTCAGGAGTGCAAGGGATCCGGCCCTGCAGGCCGTACCGGTGCAGCAGAACGGACTGATGCAGATCGTCGAGGAACTGCAGATGGTGAGCCAGGTCACGGCGAAGGGCGGCGCGCAGGACGATCGGGTCGTCGTCGATCACCGAATCGGAGTCGTCGAGGTCCAGCGTCTCGGGTTGCATCCGCCATGCCTGGGCGCGCTCGACCCGCGCGACGGTGAGGCCGGTCGCGTGGGCCAGCTCGGGGTTGGTCGGCTCCCGCCCGAGCTGCTGCGTCAGGTCGTTGCGGCTCGTCGCCACCCGGGACGCATCGGCGTACGCCTGGGCCGGCATCCGGACCAGCCGCGAGCGGTCCGAGATCGCGCGCCCGATCGACTGGCGGATCCACCAGATCGCGTACGTCGAGAACCGGTGCCCGAGCCGGTGATCGAACCGCTCCACCGCCCGCATCAGCCCGATATTGCCCTCCTGGATCAGATCCAGCAGCGAGATGCCCTTCCCGGCGTACCTCCGGGCCAATGAGACGACCAGCCGCAGGTTGCCCTCGATCATCCGGTGCCACGAGTCCCGCCCGAGCGTGACGACCCGCCGCAGGTCGCCGGCATCCGGGCGCCCCGGATCGCCGCGCAACTGCTCCGCCGCCAGCAGGCCGGCCTCGATCCAGTACGAGTGCTCGCTCACCTCCTCCAAAGTCAGTAGCTTGTGCTGCCCGATGTCGCGCAGGTACGCCACCAGCGCGGTCACGTCCGCCGGCTCACAGTCGAGATCTGCCATCCGTTCCCCTCTCGTCATCAAGAGAATGCCGCGATTCGGCAGGCCGGGGAGCGGTGACTTTGAGTATGTGGATAACTACGGGAAGTCAGGCGTACGCGCGGAGTCCGCTCAGCAGCCCCTGGTGGAAGGGGTTGGCATCCACCGCGTCGAACCAGGCGGAACCGGTGACCAGTGGCTCCGGCGGTGGCACCGTGACCGCCGGCGGGGTGGCGCCGACCGGGCCGCGGCGGCGGAACTGGTCGTCGAGCTCGGGTGCGGGCATGTCTGGCAGGAGGACGAAGCTGTCGGCGGGGAGCGAAGAGGTCGCGTTGGGGGAGAAGGCGCCAGGGGTTGCGGCGGCGAGCGCGGTGAAGGTGGCTTCGGCGCGGACAGAAGCGCCGACCGGGTCCTGGCGAACCTTCTCGAGGTCAGCGAGAACCGTCGCGAAGGTGACCGACGAGTCTCCGTAGTCGATGAAGCGTGAGAGCTTGCCGGTCCTGATGCGGGTCGCTGTCGGCGCGAGCGTGTTCATGAGGGACGGAACGCCGTAGCGAGCGCGTCCACCCACGACGGCAAGGCGGATATCTGCCTCGCGGGCGACGATCAGCGAGCGGTAGAAGTCCGGATTGGTGCGCCGGACGACGATCAGGTCGGCCAACGCGCCGCGCTCCAACCGGCCCAACGGCGTAGGCCAGACCCCGGACAGTGCGTCGCCCGGGTTCGACGTCAGCATCCGGACCAGTTCCTCGTCCGTGAAGACCGACTGGGTCTTGTTCCACAGGTCCGCGACCTTCAACTCCCACAACACACTCCGCGTCCCCGACGGACCCCAGTCCGATCCGAGGCACAACCGCACCCCCGCGGCATGCGCCGCCCGCACATCCGCGGTCGCCCCGTACAGCCACAGGTTCGAGAACGGCGACCACACCAGCGTGGAATTCCCGGCCTTCATCGCGGCGAAATCATCGGCGTTCAACGCACCACCGTGAATCGCCACCAACTGCGGTTTCACCACGTCAACCGCTTCCAGCAACTGGAACTCGGACCGCAGTTTCGGATCCGACCCCTCCGCCGAATGTGCGATGAATCCCCGCCCAGCGGCGACGGCCGCGGCGTACGGCGCGAGCGCTTCCTTGCTGTCGGCAACAAGGGTGCTGACCCGGATGAAATCGTCGTGGGTGCCGAGTTTCTCCGAGTCGACGTTCCGGATCAGGTCGTTGTCCGGTGGTACGGCGCCACGCGGGTTCCCCTGGATCGACGTCGTACCGCCGACGATCGCGCGCGTCTCGACGTACCTGAGCAGGGCTCGTCCCGCGGCCGCGCCGAGCAGCCGGGCCGGCTGACTGATCTGCGAGCTGTACGTCGGCGCGCTGCCCCACTGGTTGTGCGAGGTCCACGGCTTCTTCCGCGCGGGCTCGGTCCACAACGGCAGGCTGTTGTACATCAAGTGATTGTGTAGATCGATCAGCCCGGGATAGATCAGCCCACCGGCGGCGAGTTGTACGGCGTTCTCGAAACCGGCCGGGATTGCGTCGATGGGAGTGACCGCCGCGATCAGTCCGTCATCGCCGACGTACACCGCGCCACCGGGAAGCACCTGTCCGTCCGGTCGCATTGTCACCACGGTTCCACGCAGTACAAACATGGCTCGCCCTCCCGTAGAATTCCCCGTGCCGCCCCTGATCTTTGAGCCTAAGGTCATGGATCGTCGAGGGGGAGGTATGGCGATGGCTGATTTCGATGCCGGCCCGCCGGTCACGGTGGCGCGGCACTTCGCAAAAGTCCCGAGTTATGCGGACTTCCAGGAATTGTTCTGGTACGACTGGGGCCCGGTCTTCTACCGCGGCCGCCTCAACCGCACGGCCCGGCTGCTGGCGATCGCGTCCGATCCGGGGCCGACAGAGCGCGTCGCCGGGCGCACGCTGGTGGGGGACGCCGGCCAACGCGTCCAAGGGTTCCTGACCAAGCTCGGCCTGACCCGCAGCTACACGCTCGTCAACGCCTACGCGTACGCGCTCAGACCGTCGCGGGCGCAGAAGGCCGCGCCGCTGCTGGCCCGACCCGATCAGCTCACCTGGCGCAACACCCTGCTCGAGTTGATCACCGGCCCGCAGTTGCAGGCGATCGTCGCGTTCGGCGTCCAGGCCCGCGCTGCGCTGCAGATGTGGGACGGCAGGCCGGATGTCCCGGTGTTCGAGGTGCCGCATCCGTCGAGCCGCAACCCGTCCGCGCTCGTCGACAGTTGGCGTCAAGCGGTCACCGACCTGCGCGCGATCGTGACTCCGGATCCGGACGGCGACAACTCAGTACCGAACTACGGGCCGAAGTTCCTCGAGTCGGACTACGCGTCGATCCCGGCGCGGGACCTGCCGTTCGGCGTACCGCCGTGGCTCGGCAACGACGCCTGGGGACGGCAGGACAAACCACGCCACAACAACAGCGTCGAACGTCCCTCGACCGACCTTCTCAACACTCTCGTCTGGCGCGCACCCAAGCTCGGCTGAAAGTTGTCCCCTGCTGCCGCTACCTTGGTCGGATGCGAGTGGCGACGTGGAATGTGAACTCGGTCAAGCAGCGGATGCCGCGGTTGCTCGACTGGCTCGACGAGCGGCAGCCGGACGTCGTGTGCCTGCAGGAGACCAAGCTCGCGGACGACGCCTTCAACACCCTGCTCGGCGCTGAGCTGACCGACCGCGGCTACGAGATCGGCCTGTACGGCGAACCGCAGTGGAACGGCGTCGCCCTGCTGTCCAAGGTTGGACTCGAGGACGTCGTCACCGGTGTCGCCGGCGCGCCCGGCTTCCCGAATCCTGAGGCCCGCGCGGTCGCAGCGACCTGCGGCGGCATCCGGATCCACTCGCTCTACGTGCCGAACGGGCGCGTCCCGGACTCCGATCACTATCACTACAAGCTGGCCTGGCTCGCGGCCCTGACCGAGGTCATCGCGAGCGGTCCGGCCGACCAGATCGTCTGCGGTGACATGAACATCGCCCCCACCGACGCCGACGTCTTCGACCCCGCGGCGTACGTCGGTCAGACGCACGTGACACCACCCGAGCGGCAGGCGCTCGCGGAGCTGATGGCCGCGAAGGACCTCCACGACGTCGTCCGCGACCGCTGGCCGAGCAACCGCATCTTCAGCTACTGGGACTACCGCGCCGGCATGTTCCACCAGGACCTCGGCATGCGCATCGACCTGATGCTCGCGACCGATCCGGTGGCCGAGCGGGTCAAGGCCGCGTGGATCGATCGCAAGGCGCGCAAGGGCACCGGGCCGAGCGACCACGCCCCGGTGATCATCGACCTCGACACCGCACCGGACGGCGATATCGGCCCGGTCGTGCCACCACCGTCCGCGCCGCGGACCGGTCGGAAGAAGACCACCAAGCTCCCGCAGAGCCGCTGATGCGCCGCCTTGCTGCAGTCGCGATCCTCGTGCTCGCGACCCTCACCGCCTGCAGTGACGAGAAGCCGCCGGCGCCGAGCCCTGTCGCGTGGACGAAGGTCGACACCCCGGCCGAGCCCGTCACCCTGACCGCACACGACGATCAGCTGCTCATCGGCCTGCGCCATCGCGGCGCCAAGGTCGTCCCGGAGCTCCTGCTCCAGGACAGCACCGGCAAACGGACGCCGATCACCGTCAAACCCAACCCCGCCAGCCCGTACGCGTTCGAAGCCATCTGGTACTCGATCGCGTACGACGGCAAGCAGATCCTCGCCCTCGGCGGCGCAGCGGGCGGCGCGCACTCCAACACCCGCTGGACGGTCTGGTCGGGCACGCCCCAAACCGGACTGATCGAGCAGCCACAGGACTTCTTCACATTCGGCGGCCAGACCGCGGGCGACCTCTACAGCGCAGTCATCACGCCGAGCGGCCGCGCACTGCTCGGTTCGTGGGGCGGCGTGGTGACCGGCAACGACGCCATGGTCTGGCTGCCCCAAGGCAACAAATGGACCCGGCAGGATCCGACCAAAACAGCCCTGCAGAGTACGCCGAACCTCCTCGTCGGCCCAGGATTCGGCACGACGCTCGGCGAGAGCATCCTGCTCTTCGGCTCGCAGGTCCGGCTCGCGCCCAACGTCGTCGCCCAGGAAGCAGCCGTCTGGCGTTCGACCAAGCTCAACCAGGGCTGGTCCCGGATCGTCCTGCCCGACCCCGGCAACCGCAGCCAGGCGAACACGGCCACCTGCGCCAAGGACTGCGTGATCTCCGGGTACGTCGACGGTCAGCTCGCCCTCTGGCAGCTCGACGCATCCGGTACGGCTAAGCGGCTCCAAGGCGTCCCGTCCGTCCCCGTCGGCGACAAGGACAAGCTGCCGCCGCCGGTCGTCGACGGCAGCAAGATCATCCAGATCGTTGCCCAGGACAACAAGGTGAAGGTGCTCACGGACCAGGACGGCCACTGGACCGTCCAGGACTCACAGGGCCCGGACGGCCAGGTGACCGACGCCGTACTGATGCCGGATCACAAGCTCTACCTGATCGCCGGCACCTCACTCTGGCAGACCACGCTCAGCTGAGCAGGCCCTTCACATACGCCGCCTGGCCCGCGTGCTGCGCGCAGTCGTCGATCACGCTGACGAGCCGGACCCCGAGCGAGACCGGCGGGTTCCACCGCTTGTCGACGATCCGGTCCAGACCTTCGTCGGTGACCGTCTCGAGGAACTGCGCAGTGCGCGCGTGCACGGCGTCGTAGTACCCGAGCAGCTGGTCCGCCGACAGCTGGACCAGCGCCACCTGGTCCGACGTGTGTGCGTACCCGGTGTCGGCTGCGTCGAGCGGCAGACCGAGCCGCTCGTGCCAGCCGTCTGCCGTGTACACCTGGTCGTAGCCGCCCGCGTCCGCGAGGTGGTCGTCCTGGACCCGGGTCAGGTGCCACACGAGCCAAGCGATCGAGTTGGCCGAATCACCCGGTCGTGCCGCGAGAGTCTTGTCGTCGAGCCCCGTCACCACATCGTGCAGGACCTCCTGAACCCGGCTATGTGCATCCAGCAGCAGCTCACTTGTCTTCATACCGGTCACCGTAGTCTTCGACTGGGACAGTTCTGAGAGAGGGAGCAATCGTGGAATATCGCACGCTGGGCGCGAGCGGCGCTGTGGTCTCGACCTACACGCTCGGCACCATGACCTTCGGCAGCGAGACCGACGAGGCCGGTTCGCACGGACAGCTTGATCGATACATCGAGGCCGGCGGCACTTTCATCGACACCGCGGACGTGTACTCCGGCGGCGTGTCCGAGCAGATCGTCGGACGCTGGCTCGCGAAAAGTTCCGCCCGCGACAACGTCGTACTGGCCACCAAGGGCCGGTTCCCGACCGGTGACGGGCCGAACGACGTGGGCACGTCGCGCATCCATCTCCGCAAGGCGCTGGACTCGTCGCTCGACCGGTTGGGTGTCGACCACATCGACCTGTACCAGTTGCACGCCTGGGACCCGGTCACGCCGCTCGAGGAGACGCTGAGCTTCCTCGAGGACGCCGTACGGGCCGGCAAGATCGCGTACGGCGGTCTGTCGAACTTCACCGGGTGGCAGCTACAGAAGGCGTGCGACCTGATCGGGTACCGCGGCTGGTCGAAGCTCGTGACGCTGCAACCGCAGTACAACCTGCTCGTTCGTGAGATCGAGTGGGAGATCGTTCCGGCCGCGCAGGAGAACGGGCTCGGCCTGCTGCCGTGGTCCCCGCTCGGCGGCGGCTGGCTGACCGGCAAGTACTCGTTCGACGAGGAGCCGACCGGTGCGACTCGCCTCGGGGAGAATCCGGACCGCGGAGTCGAGTCCTGGTACCGGCGCAGTCGTAACCAGCGGGTCCGTGACGTGGTCGACGCCGTCCGCGAGATCGCCGAGGCGCGTGGGATCTCGATGGCGCAGGTCGCGCTCGCCTGGCTGGTGGACCGGCCGACGATTACCTCGGTGATCCTCGGCGCCCGCACGCTCGAGCAGCTCGACGACAACCTCGCTGCGGCGGATCTGCATCTCACCGCGGAGGAGACAGCCAAGCTCGACGAGGCCAGCGACCCGGGCGCGGCGGACTACCCGTACGGCGGTCCCGGCGTGGCGCAGCGCGGTCGGCCGATCGCGGGTGGGCGCTCCTAGGCGTCGACAGCAACGCGGAGGGCGGCGTACGACGCAACCAGCGCGCGCCGCTCCGCCGCCAGCAGCGGGTCGTCGCGATCGCATCCTGCTCGGACCCAGCGGTCCGAGAGGTTCATCGCCTCGACCCGCTTGCGCGCTGCCTGGTGTACGGCGTCGCGGTCGGCGTCGTACACGTAGGAGTAGAGGTCGATCAGCGCGGTCTCGAGCTGCTCTTCGGTGACGTCCTCGGAGTGCTGGTGCTCGCGGTGGACGCGCCACCACTCGACCTCGAAGGCGGCGGCGTGCGCTGGTTCGAAGAGCAGGCCGCTCGAGGCGGCGACGAGTTCGTAGAAGCGGCGCATGTAGGCGCGCGCCACGTCCGGTTGGTTGTCGGGGTACGGCGCCCAGACCTGGTTGGCGCGGAGTACGTACCAGGCTCCGGTGAGTGTTCGGTGCGGTGCCATGCCGAAGCCGGCGGCGACCATGCCGACGGCGGCGACGAGGAACTCACGCCACTCGTGCCGGTAGTAGGCGGCCCAGGCATCCGTCTCGCGGTTGCCGACGACCACTGGGTCGAAGGACAGTGGTCCTGTTCTGGTACGCATGATCCCTCCCCCCTGGGAGATCCGATGAACGATGGTAGTCCGATTGCGGATGTGGTCGCTCGGATGCAGCAGCGTCTCGACGAGCTGCCGGAGGAGGTTGCGCAGCGGCGGTTCTTCCTCAGTACGTATCTGCGGACGACGCAGGCGGTGGGGAAGGCGATCGATGACGCCCGGTTCGAGGATCCGGCGTGGGTCGAGGTGTGGGACGTGGAGTTCGTGGAGCTGTACCTCCGAGCCCACGACGCAGATCTCGCGGCGGGGGGCGGGGCCGGCCGGGCCGCGCGCCGCGGGGGGGGGGGCGGGGGGGGCGCCCCCCCCCCCGCCGGGGGGGGGGTGGTTGTT
>NZ_JBHXSQ010000001.1:407630-612089 GCF_042715335.1 Kribbella sp. NPDC058693 | reverse complement strand
GGGTGTTTTTTTTGGGGGGCGTTCCCCCCCCGCCCCCCCCCCCCCTCCCGGGGGGCGGCCCGCGGGGCCCCGCCCCCGCCGCGGTTGGAGGAGGGCGGCGGCGGGCCACCCCGCCCGTGGCGGTTGGCGTTTGAGGCTTCGGGTCAGTTGCCTGCGTTGGGGCATGTGTTGTTGGGGATCAATGCGCATGTGAACTACGACCTGCCGCAGGCTCTTCTTGCGGTGATCAGTGATGAGGACTTCCTGGATCGGTCTCTGATGGATCGGCGGCGGCGGGATCACGAGCGGATCGACGGTGTGTTGTCGGCCAGAGTGGCGGCGGAGGACGAGGAGTTGGCGGCGACCGGAGTACGCAGTCTGTTGGACCACGTGCTGACGCCGCTCAACCGGCTGGCTTCACAGCGGTTCCTGCGTGAGTCACGCCAGAAGGTCTGGCACAACACGTTCGAGCTGCAGCGAGCGCGCGTAGCCGGCACCTACGAGCAGCGACTGGCTGAGCTAGAGGTCCTGAGCGCGGCCAAGGTCGCCGACCTCCTGAGACCCGGTCAGGTGTTGCTCCGACTGGCGGTCACCGGGTTCGGTGTCACGCTGCCACCGGTCTAGCTCGGTAGTACTCCGGACCACAGGAAACCGACCGCCAGGCAGAAGAGCGTCACCAGCCCGAACACACCGACCCACAGCAACGCCGGCACACCGGTCAGCCGACGCAGCTGATCAGCGTCCGAGCTACGCCCCTGCCCGCCACGCCGTGACCGCTGCAACTCCAGCACCGCCCGCGGCGCAGCCAACAGCAGGAACCACGTCAGCAAGTGAGCAAACGCAGTCTGCACCTCAGCCGATCCCCACCACGACACACCGAACACCACTGCGCCGAACACCAGCACCGACCACAGTCCGAACAAGTTGCGGATCTGCAGCAGCAGAATCACCAGTGCGAGCAACAGTCCCCACAGCAGCGCAACGGCGTACCCACGACTCAGCACGAACGCTGCAGCCAAGCCGAACAGGGCAGGGCCGGGGTAGCCGGCGAGTAGTACTGCGATCATGCCCGCGCCGTTCGGCTTGCCGCGCGACACCGTGACGCCGGACGTGTCCGAGTGCAGTCTGATGCCGGCCAGCTTCCGTCCGACCAGTGCGGCGATCAGACCGTGTGCGCCCTCGTGAGCGATCGTCACGACCTGCCGCGTGTACTGCCACAACGGTCTCCAGGCGATCAGCAGCAGTGCGACCACACCGGTCCCGATCACCAACCGCAGGGACGGCTCGGGCTGAACCGACGTGATGCTGTTCCAGAACTCACTCACCCGCACATCCTGACAGGCAGGTGGTCAACCGCCCGCCGTTGACATCGTCTGGTGCGCGAACGACCGTGGAGAGATCGCGGGGGAGGGGCCGCTTTGCTTTGGGGGAAGACATGTCTCAACCACGCACGATGACACGCACGGGGAAGAAGACCGCAGCAGCTGCGAAGAAGACCGCCGCGAGACGGCGGACCTCGGCAACCGTCAAAGAAGCGCCGGCAGTACCACTGGCCGACTTCCTCGACTCCGCGGGCACGCTGACACTCGACCAGCGCAAACTGCTGGTGGATCAAGCGCTTCTGCTGCTCGGCGAGAACTACGTGCACCTGCCGCTCAAGGTCGCGATGCACGCGGTCAACCCGCTCCAGCGTCTGCGGGTGCTGCGCGCCCGGATGGAGCGCCAGACGGACGACACGATGCAGGAAGAGTGGATGTTCCACCGCGAGATGTCCAGCATCTTCCACTCGGTCCGCGACCTGCACACCAACTACCTGCTACCGGTTCCGTTCGCCGGGAAGATCGCGTTCCTGCCGTTCATGATCGAGAAGTGCTACGACCCCGACGGCACCGAGCACTACGTGATCACCCGCACGATCACCGGCTACCAGGCCCCGCAGTTCGGTCCAGGCGCCGAGGTGACGCACTGGAACGGTACGCCGATCGCCCGCGCCGTCGCCCTCAACGGAGCCGTGTTCGCCGGCAGCAACGACGCCGCGAACCTCGCCCGCGGCCTCGAATCTCTCACGCTCCGCCCGCTCGTGATCCAGTCCCCGCCCGACGAGGACTGGGTGACGCTGACGTACGTCGGTCTCGACGGCTCGAACCAGGAGCTGCGCGAGCAGTGGAAGGTCGCCACCAACCTCCCGCCGATGACCGACCTGGACGCGGTCAGCGAAGCGTCGGCGCTGATGGGTCTCGATCTCGACTCCGACGAGAAGTCCCGCGCGAAGAAGGCGCTGTACGTGCGCGACGTCGTCGAACTCGAACGCGGTCAGAGTTCCGCCGAGCTGGCCACACCGGCCGCCGTCGCGGGCGCGGACCTGCCGACCACGATGCCCGGCGTCTTCCGGGCCCGCGAGGTCGTCACCTCGTCCGGCAACTTCGGCCACCTGCGGATCTTCACGTTCAGCGTGCAGGACCCGGTCGCGTTCCGGGACGAGTTCGTCCGCCTCGCCGCGATCCTGCCGCAGAACGGCCTGATCGTCGACGTACGCGACAACGGCGGCGGGCACATCTACGCCAGCGAGTTCACCCTGCAGACGATGACACCGCGGCGGATCTCGCCCGAGCCCGTCCAGTTCATCAGTACGCCGCTCAACCTGAAGATCTGCCGGCGGCACAAGGACAACCCGGCCGGGATCGATCTCGGTCCGTGGTTCGACTCGCTGGACCTCGCGATCGAGACCGGTGCGCAGTACTCCGCGGCGAAGCCGATCACCCCGGAGGACGGGGCGAACGACGTCGGGCAGACGTATCACGGCCCGGTGGTGCTGATCACCGATGCGCGGGTCTACTCGGCCACCGACATCTTCACGGCCGGGTTCGCCGACCACGAGATCGGCACGATCCTCGGCGTCGACGACAACACCGGCGCGGGCGGCGCCAACGTCTGGACCCACGGCCTGCTCGCGTCCCTGCTCAACGAGCCGCCGCCACCCGACGAGACCTCGCCGTACATTGCGCTGCCCAACGGCGCGAACCTGCGCGTCGCGATCCGCCGTACGTTGCGCGTCGGCAAGCTGGCCGGTACGCCGGTCGAGGACCTCGGCGTGAAGCCGCACGAGACGCACCGGATGACCAAGGCCGATCTGCTCGACGGCAACGTCGACCTGCTGAACAAGGCCGGCGCGCTGCTCGCGGCGCTACCGGTCCGCCGGCTCGAGCTGAAGACGTCGATCAGCGGTACGACGCTGACGGTCGCGATAGATGCCCAGAGCACCGATCGGGTCGACATCTATCTCGACGAGCGCCCGATCAGCTCCGAGGACCTGACCGGGCCGCTGAGCATCGACATCCTCGACGCGAACCCCGGCGCGCTGCTGCGGGCTGACGGGTATGCATCGGGAACCCTCGTCGCGAGTCGACGGGTTACCGTCTGACATATGCAGACCCTTCACCTGACCGCCGAGGAAGAGGCAATGCTCGGCGGTCAGGACGGGGACGGTGTCGCGCTCGCGATGCGGGTGATCGTCGGGCAGGCGCGGATCTCGGATGCGCCGCGGCTCGTCGAGATCACCTCCGCGCACGTCGACTCGTGCCTGTACCACGGCCAGGTCAGCCTCGACTTCGCCCACCGCCTCGTCGACCTGGGCGCCCGCGTACGCGTCCCGACCACGCTGAACGTCGGCTCGATGGACCTCATCCATCCGGCCCTCGTCCGCGATCAGGAGCTCGCCGCCGCGGGGCGTGAGCTGATGGCGGCGTACGTCGATCTCGGATGTACGCCGACGTTCACCTGCGCGCCGTACCAGCTGCCGAACCGGCCCGCGCTCGGCGAGCACATCGCCTGGGCGGAGTCGAACGCGATCGTGTTCGCGAACTCGGTCCTCGGCGCCCGGACGGATCGGTACGGCGACTTCCTCGACGTCTGCGCGGCGATCACCGGGCGGGCGCCGTACGCCGGACTTCAGACGACCGAGGCTCGGCGGGGGACCGTGGTGTTCGACTGCCGGCCGCTGGGCGACTTCCTCCACACCGAGCTGGCGTATCCGTTGCTCGGGCACCACATCGGCTCGGTGGTGGGTGCCGGAATCCCTGTGCTGGTGGGGATTCCAGCGGATGTGACGGAGGACGACCTGAAGGCACTCGGTGCCGCGGCGGCATCTGCTGGGGGAGTCGCGCTGTTCCACGCGGTCGGCGTCACGCCGGAGGCGCCGCACGAGTTCGCCGACCTGCCGACACGCGAGGTCGATCTCGCCACGCTGCAGCGGGTCAGGCGGGAGTTGTCGACGACCGGGGAGCTCGATGCGGTGAGCGTCGGTACGCCGCACGCGTCGTACGCCGAATGCCTGCGACTCGCCGAGCTGGTTTCGGACGGGCCGCCGTTGAAGCTGCCGTTCTACCTGTCGACCGGCCGCGCGACGCGGGAACGCCTCGGCCCGACGCTCGAGGTGTTGGAAGACGCAGGCGTGACTGTTGTCGTCGACACCTGCACGTACGTCACAGCGATCCTGTCGCCCGACTGGAAGAACGTGATGACGAACTCCGGCAAGTGGGCGCACTACGCACCCGGAAACATCAACGTCAACGCGGTCCTCGGCTCGCTCGCCGAATGTGTCGCCTCGGCCCGCGCCGGTCAGGTCGTGTTCGACTCATGATCCAAGGCCGCACTCTCCACCCCGGCACCGCGACCGGCGCGCCCATCCGCCTCACCGCGCCGCTCTCGTTCTGGGGCGGCACCGACGAGCACGGCCGCATCGTCGACGCCCATCACCCCCAGTGCGGCGCCGTACTCACCGGACGCATCCTGCTGATGGAATCCGGCCGCGGCTCGAGCTCAGCGAGCAGCGTCCTCGCCGAACAGATCCGCGCCCGCACCGCCCCAGCCGCGATCATCCTGACCCGCCCCGACCCGATCATCCCGCTCGGGGCCCTCGTCGCGGCCGAGCTCTACAACCTCAACCTCCCGGTCGTCGTCGCGCCGTACGACGACATCCCGGACCACGCGCTCGTCCACATCGACGCGACACCGACCCGCGCGACGATCACCTGGACGACCGCATGAGTACGGCGGTTGCGCCGAACAGGACCGCGCAACCGGTGAGGGCAAGCGGCAGGGTGGTGAGGCCGGCAAGGGTGGAGATCGTGACGCCGCAGACGATCTCGCCGAGGTACTCGAGTTGGGCCAGGAACGAGTGGGTTGTCGCGCGGATGTCCGCGGTCGTGCGGCTGTTGATCCAGATCGTGCTGATGACGCGGGTCAGCGGGTTGACGATGCCGTTCAGGAGTACGACGGCGATCGCGCCGAGGACCGGATCGCGGGCGAATGCGAGCAGCAGCATGCTGAGTACGCCGACGAGGGCGGCCAGGGCGTAGTCCGTCGCGGCGTGGCTGCTGTTGATGCGGTTGGTGACGAGCCGGAGTACGAGCGCGCCGACGACCAGTCCGACCACGCCGAGCGCCGTGAACCACAGGATCGAGGGCGGCAGACCGAGGTCGATCAACTGCTTCTGGGTGAGTCGGCCAGCGGCGTCCGAGGCGCCGTTGACGAGGAACGTCGCGGCGAAGATCAGCAGGATCGCGCGGCTCCGTCGTACGAGCGTGACGCCGCGGACGAACGTGGTCCAGGACGTGGACCAGCGGGCCGTGCGGGTCGGGACGAAGTTGTGCTCGGTGAAGCGGAACCCGACGTACAGCGCGAGCGACATCATCGCGGCGCCGGCGACGACGATCGTGACGTCGCGCCGGGTCGCCCAGGCGAGCAGGCCGAGGGTGATGAGCCCGGTCGCGGCGCCGGTCAGCTGGGCGCGGGCGGCGCGGGTGAGGACGAAGTTGATCCGGTCGGGCCGATCGAGCTCGTCGGTGATCAGCGCCACGTCCGATCCGCTCGCGAACGTCCACGAGATACCCCAGAGCACCTGGGTCGCGAGGAGCGCCGGGAACGACTCGAACAGTCCGGTCGCGAGCATCGCCGTACCCATCAGCACCTGTGAGATGACCAGCGACCACTTGCGGCTGATCGTGTCCGCGATGACACCGGCCGGTACTTCGAACACGAGCGCGAACGCACTCTGCACCGACCCGATCAGCACGAGCTGGGCCGGGGAGAGGCCGGCGTCGACGACCAGGTAGACGCTCGTGACCAGCCACCACCCGTTGTGCAGGACCGCGCGCAACCAGGTCCACCGGATGAAGACCGTCTCCATGCCGGCCGATCCTTCCGGGCGCAACGCTGCGGCGCCAGCCGATATCCCAGCGCTGTGAGGTGAGGATCACAGTGCAAAACGAATGACCGTTCTTGATATCGGCCGGGCCTCAGGCGCAGGGTGGAATTACAGAGAACGAGCGTTCGGTTTGAGGCTGGGGGTCGGCATGGCGCAGATGACTCTGGACCGGGTGGGGCAACCCGCGCTTCCGGAGCTGGGGCGAAAGCGCAGCGGTGGGGTGTGGCGGATTGTCCGTGAGGTGGGGCTGTTGGCGGTGCTGTTCGGGGTCTACAACCTCGGCCGGTTCCTGTCGGCGGAACACTCCGGGGCGGCGATCAAGCACGCCCACGAGCTGATCCGCTGGGAGGCCTGGCTCGGGCTGCCGAGCGAGGCGACGTTCCAGCAGTACGCGCTCCAGGTCGACGGACTCGCCCGCATCGCCAACCTCTTCTACGCGACAGTGCACTTCCCGCTCACCGCGATGGTCCTGCTGTGGTTGATGATCCGTCGCCCGGCCGAGTACGGGAAGGCGCGCTGGGCGCTCGCGTCATTGACCGGGCTGGCGTTGATCGGGCACATGCTCTTCCCGCTCGCGCCGCCGCGGATGATGCCGGGTTGGGTGGACACCGGAGTGCTGCTCGGCCAGTCGGTCTACGGGCCGAGCACGCACTCCGGGGTTGCGAATCAGTTCGCTGCGATGCCGAGTCTGCACGTCGGCTGGGCGCTGATGGTGGCGGTGTTCCTGATCCGCGCGACGCGATCGCGGTGGCGCTGGCTGTGGATCGCACACCCGTTGCTCACCTTCACGGTCGTTGTGGTCACGGCGAACCACTACTGGCTGGACGGTCTGGTCGCGATCGCGCTCGCAGTACCGCTGCTTCTGATCTTCGACAGCTCGTCGCCGGCGCGGACCAGGAACGGCTCGCGCTCCAGCACCAGCCTGGCCGCGGCCGCGCCGATGTCGAACCAGAGCCCGATCAGTTCGAGCCGGCCCTGAGCCTCGGCCTCGCGGACACACGCGAAGCTGCGCAGGTTCTCGAGTTGTACGGCGACGTTCGCGACCGACAGCTTGTCCGCGGGTGAGAGCTTCACGCCGGTGGCCGGATCGATGATGTCCGGCAGCGCGACCGCACGACGTACCGACGGCTCGAGGTGCCGCAACCAGCTCTCCAGGCCGGAACCCTCGGGTACGTCGGCAGCGAGCGCGGCCGCGGCGGCGCCGCAGGAGGAATGACCGCAGACCACGATCGACTTCACGCCGAGTACTTCGACGGCGTACTCGATCGCGGCGTCGACCGAGCTGCTGTTCGAGCCCTTCGGCGGCACGAGATTGCCGATGTTCCGCACGCAGAACTGGTCGCCCGGTCCGCTGGTGGTGATCATCGTCGGCACGATCCGCGAGTCCGCGCAGGTGATGAACAGATGCTCGGGTCGTTGCCCCTCGGCCGCGAGTCGTGCCAGCAGCGGCCGGATCTCGTCGGCCGACGCCTCGAACTCGCGGATCCCGTCCAGCATCGACACCTGCCGGCCGGACTGGGCGGGATTCAGCTCGACCGTGCCGCCGCGGGCGATGTGTCCACGGCGCCAGTCCTCGATCGCCTCGTACGCCGCGTGATCGAGATGATCCACGGTGAGCTCGACCCGGACCGTGGCGCCGGCCGGGATGGACCGCAGGGTCCGCACGAGTGACGCGACCCCGAGGAACACGAGCGTGCCGCGGATCCGCACGATCCACACGCCGTCGGATTCGGTCGCGGTGACGGTCGCGCGAGCAAGTCGGTACAGCACGCGAATGACGGCAAGGATCAGTCCGAGCAATACACCTTCGGCGAGTCCGAGTACGGCGACGCCGACCGCTGTCACGACGTACACGAGCAACTCGTCGTGTCTGCGCAACGTGCGGATGTGAGCGAGCTGCACCAATCGCAATCCGGTCACGAGCAGTACGCCGGCCAGCGCGGCCATCGGGATCAGCTCGAGCATCGCACCGGCGGCGAGCACGAACGCGGCGATCCACAGGCCGTGCATGATCGCCGACGCCCGGGTCCGCGCGCCGGCCGCGACGTTGGTCGACGAGCGGACGATGACGCCGGTGACCGGCATACCGCCGAGGGCTCCGGACAACGCGTTCGCGGCGCCCTGACCGATCAGCTCGCGATCGAGGTTGCTCCGGTTGCCGCGATGAAGCTTGTCGACGGCAACGGCCGACAGCAAGGACTCGACACTGGCGACCAGGGCAACGGTCAGTACTGCGGTGACGATCTCGATCGGCGTGCCTTCGGGCATCGTCGGCAGGATCAGACTCTGCAACGGATGGTCCGGCAGGTCGACCCGCGTCACGTCGGGCATCCAGACCGCGGCCAGCGCAGTCACGGCGACGACGGCAACAAGTGGTGCCGGAATCGCCTTTATTCTGGGGATTCTGGGCCAGGCCAGCACGACCGCGACCGTCAAGATGCCGACGGCAACGGAATGTCCGTGGTGCGTCATCAGTTGCGCGGGGAACGCGATCACGTTGTCGATCAGTGAGCTCTGGGCCTTGCCGCCGAGCACGACATGCAGCTGTTGTACGGCGATCGTCACGCCGATCCCGGCGAGCATGCCGTGCACGACGGCGGGCGACAGCGAGAGCGCCAGCCGCCCGATGCGGGTAACGCCCACCAGGATCTGCACGACACCGGCCGCGCAGGTGATCGCAGCGGTCGCGGCCCAGCCGAACTGGGTGACGAGGCCGGCGACGACCACGGTCAGGCCCGCGGCCGGACCGCTGACCTGCAAGGGGGATCCGCCGAGCGCACCGGCGACGACGCCGCCGACCACAGCGGCCACCAGGCCGGCGATCAGCGGCGCGCCGGATGCGGCGGCGATCCCCAAGGAGAGGGGTATTGCAATGAGGAAGACCACCAGCGATGCAGGGAGATCGTGGTGAAGAATGGTCTTCCAGAGTGCGGGAGTGGGTGAGGTCGGCACGGGTGGTCCTCCGGCGTCGGTGCTCAGGGCAACTGCTCGGGCATCAGGCGTCGAAACAAAGAGTGTCGATCTGGTTACCCACTGTACTTACCCGTTCAAGCCCACACCAGCGGCAATTGCTCAGAACAGCACCTGGCGCGCGTGGTCGGTGTCCAGGTACTCGCGGACCGAGACGATCAGCCCGTCCCGAACAGTGAAGACTCCTCCACATTTGTTGCTGTAGGCACCACCGGCGCGAGCCGTTGCCTGCGCGGTCCATTCGGCGAACACCTGCTCGCCGTCCGCGATCACGTTCACCAGTTCGATCGTCACCGGCGTACCGGGAGCGAAGAGGTTGCCGGCGGCCGCGCCGAGGAACTCGTCCACGACCATGTCCCGGCCCTTCCAGTCGCCGGACAGTGGCAGATCACCCGGGTAGGTCCAGACCACGTCCGGTGCGAAGCTTGCCCGGATCGTCGGCAGATCACCTGCCGCCACAGCCTCGACGTACCGGGTCACAACGGTCTTCGGGTCGTTCATTCGTGGTGCCTCCTTGTGCAGTGTGAGTACGGCGTTGCCGCGGATGCGGCGGTTGCGCAGGTCGTCGAGTACGGCGTCGGTCCGCGACCAGTCCTCGATCCGTCCGAGCTCCGGATGCAGCCGGTCCGCTGCGACCAGCCGGACGAGCGTCGCGAGGTCCTGGTCATCGGGTCCGTGGACGTAGTGGAAATGCCGGATCCGCGCGGCCTCGGGGCCGGTGAAGAAGTCGAAGAAGTCGAGCGTCACCGGCTGCCGACTGGCCTCCCCGAACCAGATCAGGTCGCCGCTAGGAATCAGCTTGGTCAACGCGACCGGCAGGCTCTCGCCGCCGACGGACTCGAGTACGACGTCGAACGGCCCGCGCGCGTCGGCGACGTCGTACACGAGGTCCTCGGCGCCGAGCTCGAGCAGCCGCGCGCCGCGGGCCGGGGAGGAGACGACGGCCGTGACCTCAGCGCCGGCCCCGGCGGCGAGTTCGGTGAAGTAGTGGCCGACTCCGCCGGACGCGCCGGTCAGCAGGATCCGGCGGCCGATCACGCTGCCCGCCGTACGCAGCAACCGCAGCGCCGTCAGCCCCGCGAGCGGAAGCGCGGCGGCCTGCTCGAACGAGATGTTGTCCGGCAGTACTGCGACCTGCGTGGCCGGCGCGACGACGCGCTCGGCCCAGCCGGAGTGCGGCAGATGCGCGACCACTCGGCTGCCGACGGGCGGACCGTCGGGAGCTGCCTCGACCACCCGGCCGGCGACGTCCTTGCCCGGTCTCCAACCGTCCCGCGGCCGCTCCAACTGGAACGTCTCGCCGCGGTTGATCGAGTACGCCGCGACCTCGATCACCATGTCGTCCGCGCCGGGCCGGACCTCGTCGACCTCGGCCAGCTCGACCGCGCCGGTGTCCACCGGAACCACTGCTCTCATTGCCGTTCCGCTCCTTCAACTAGACTCGGCAACGACGCTACGAGCGGGATCGTGGCGGCCGGAAGACAGCACTTACTACTGCTATAGGCACCAAATGGATACCGACCAGGTCAGAGGCAAGTGGGACGCCACCAAAGGCGCCTGCCCGACACGTCAGGTGCTGGGCCGGATCGGCGACACCTGGACGATGCTGGTGATCAGCACGCTCGAGAAGGGCGGCACACTGCGCTCCGGGCAGCTCAAGTCGATCATCGAGGGCATCACCCAGAAGATGCTCACCCAGACGCTGCGGCACCTCGAGCGCGACGGTGTCGTACGGCGTGACGTTGTTCCTACTGTTCCGGTGACGGTCAGCTATACGCTGACGCCGCTCGGCCTGAGCCTGGCCGCGGCCGTCGCGACGATGCGCACCTGGGCCTACGACCACATGGACGAGATCGCCGCAGCGCGCACGGAGTACGACGCCAACCTCTGAGGAGTCACGTGGATCTGCAACTGACCGGGAAGACCGCGGTCGTCACCGGGGCCAGCAAGGGCATCGGGCTTGCCTGCGTCGAGGCGCTTGCGCGTGAGGGCGCGACGGTGACGGGCATCTCGCGTGATCCCGCCAATCTGGCCAAGGCGCAGGAGCAGTTCCCGGATCTGACGTTCGCGGTGGAAGCGGTCGACCTGACCGACCCGGACGCGACGAAGGCGGTCTTCGAGCGGATCGGCGTACCGGACATCCTGATCAACTGCGCGGGCGCGGCCCGGCGTACTCCGGTGGATGAGCTGGACAGCAAGGCGCTGCATGCGGCGATGGAGGCGAAGTACTTCACGTACATGCACGCGACCGAGGCCGTCATCCGCGGCATGGCCGAGCGCGGCAGCGGCGCGGTCGTGAACGTCGTCGGCCAGGGCGGCCGCGCGGCGAACCCGTTGCACATCGGCGGCGGCGCGGCCAACGCGGCGCTGATGCTCGCGTCGGTCGGCTATGCGAAGGCGTACGCCGCGCAGGGCGTCCGGGTCAACGTGATCAACCCGGGAACGACCCGCACCAACCGCGTCGACGAGGGCCTCGAGGCCGCGGTCCGCGCGACCGGCAAGTCGAAGGACGAGCTGCTCGCCGAGATGGTCCGCGACGTCCCGATGGGCCGCTTCGGCGAACCCGAAGAGGTCGCCAACGTCGCCGTCTTCCTGGCCTCCCCACTGGCCAGCTACGTCACCGCCTCAATCATCACCATGGACGGCGCCACCACCGCAGGCATCTGATCACCGCACGGCTCCGTCGGTCGGTCGAGCTGCTGGGTTCGAGAACGGGGTGATCGGGCGGTCCTGACGTGCGCCGTCGATCGTGAGGTCGACGTTCTCGTTGAAGAAGGCAACGTGCCCGGTTATCGGTAGCAGGGGTGCTGTGGGGAAGTCGTAGGACCAGGCGACGTCGGGGACCGAGGGGACCGACCAGTACTCCGACGTGCGGCCCTTGTACGGGCAGGCGGTGACGGTCTCCGACGGGGTCAGGTGCTCTAGGTGGACGTCCGTCTTCGGGAAGTAGTAGCGCGGCGGTAGGCCGGTCTCGAAGACGATGACGGTCGAGCTCGAGTCGGCCAGCACGATGCCCTCCACCGCCACCTCAACGCGGCGGGTTGAGTTGATCGCGTCGACGCGGGAGTACGGGTTGCGGGGGTGGACGAAGACTTCCTCGTCTTCCTCGAACCACCGGTCGAGTGCGTCCCATTGGAACCGGACGCGGTCCTTTGCGACGCCGTCGTCGTACACCCAGGCGTGGCCCGAACCGGCCGTGTGCACGCGCGCGACCCCGTGCTGGAAGGACTTCGTCTCGCCGGTGTCGGTCAGTACTCCGTCGGCCACGTCCCCGACCGGGATGTAGTACTGCGGGTACGGCGGGAACTCCCACAGGTAGATCGCGTCCGTCGTGTCGAGGACGACGCGGTCGTCGAGCATCGCGCGGATCCGCCGCGGGACCGGTGCGGTACCGCCAGGCGGGATCAGGGGTTCGGGGTAGGCGCTCATTGGTCCAGTAAAGCGCGGGGCCGGCCCTGGTGGTGCCGGCCCCGCGGCTCGGTGGACCGGATCAGACGGTGATCCAGTCGATATCGGCGATGTAGCCGTTCGGGTTGCTGACCTTGATCGAGTTCGCCCCGGCGGTCAGCTTCATCGGCAGGTACGTCACCTGCGGCGTACCCCAGTCGTTGTCGCCGAGACCGCTGTAGTTGGCCCAGTAGTTGTCGGCGCCGTTGACCGTGAGCATGCTCTGCCGGCTGGTGTCACCGTCGGTGTAGGCGATCTTGACCAGGTACGTCCCGGTCGTCGGCACGGTGATGTTGTTCAGCGTCACCGTCGACCCGTAGCCGATGTTGCCGATCTTCGATGCACCCGAGCACAGCGAGCATCCCGAGACGCCCGCGTCACCGGTCAATGTGCTGCTCGACGCCTCGGCCTCGTACCGCACCGGCCCGCCGATCTTCGCGGTGAACATCGTCACCGGCGCACTCGCCGCACCCTTCGAACCCTGCACAGTGAAGGTGTACTGCGTTTGCGGCAACAGCCCGCTCACCACAACATTCGTACCCGAGCTGGTCGCCACCTGCTTGCCATTGGCAAACACCTTGTACGACGAGGAACCGGCGCTCGGCCGCCAGTTCAGCGACACCGTCGTCCGGCTCACGTCGGTCGCGGTCAGATCGGCCGGGATCGCTCCGTTGCCGTTCGGGGTGATCTTGTACAACTTCGACCCATGCGCCGGAAGCTGGGCGCTGACAGCGCCGGACACGTTGCGCGTGTTCTGGTTCGCCCAGATGTCGCGGACCGTGGCCTTGCCGTCGATCCCGAGCTGAGCGAAGTTGCCGGTCACCGTGGCGGGGGCGTCGGCCAGGTTGAACAGCGCGACCGTCGTACTGCCGTCCTTGTTCTGTGCATACCAGACCTGCTGCAACTGGTCCTGGTTCAGCGGACGGGCCGGGTTGCCGGACTGATCGATCGCGATGACCTCGCGGTTCGTCAGCAGCTTGAGGCCGTACGCGTCGAGCTTGGTCAGGTCGTCACCGGCGAACAGCGGCGCCGAGTTGATCGCCCAGAACGTCATGTAGCTCTGGCGTTCGGCATCCGTCAGGCCGTCCATCGCGCCGACACCGACGTTGAGCGCGTCCAGGTTGTTCCAGTGCCCCGGACCGGCGTCGTCGATCCACTGCGGAAGGTCCCACCAGCGCGCCTTCACCGAGCTGTCCCACTTGACGATCGTGTCGCAGTAGCACTCGACGTCGGTGTCGATCCGCCAGCCGTTCGAGTTCTGCTTCCACACGTCGGCGTACCGATGGCTGAGCGACCAGGACAGCGTGTACTGCATCGGCCGGCCGGCGTTCTGTACTGCGCGCCACCACGCCTCGATGTCCTCGGTGTTGTTGTGGTTGGGGTCGTCGGGCGCGCCCTTCCAAGAGCCGGGTCCGACGCCGTCCATCTTGATGAAGTCGACGCCCCAGGACGCGAACAGCTTGGCGATCGAGTCCGCGTACTTCTGCGCACACGGGCTCTCGTAGTTGATCTTGTACGCCGCGTCCCAGCCGTTCGTCTTGCGCAGGTCGGGGTAGACGATGTCGCGGGTGAAACACCCGGGCGCGTCGTAGATCGGCGTGTTGCCGTCGCGGTAGACGTCCGTGCCGAGACCGACGGTCGTGTAGATGCCGAACTTCAGCCCGAGCTTGTGGATGTCGTCGCCGACCGCCTTCATCCCGCGCGGGAAGCGCTTCGCCATCGCGACCGGGCGGCCGTACTCGTCACCGCCGTCCTGCCAGCCGGCGTCGACGTTGATGTACTCGTAGCCGTACGGCTTGAGCTTGGTGGCCAGCGCGTTCGCCTGGGTGAGGATGTTCTTCTCGCTGATGAAGCTGCCGGGGCCGTCGGGGTTCACGCCCGGATAGTTGGTCGACTGCAGGCTCCAGCTGCTCCAGCCCATGTACGGCTTGGCTGCGACCTGCGGATAGGTGGCGGGAGTCGGCTTCTTCGCCTCGATCGCATCGGCGGGGGCGGTTGCGGCTGCCGTCGACACCAGGGCGATGGCAGCCAGCACGGTCAGAGTGGGGCGTCTCAAGGACATGCGATGTTCCTCCGGGGGAGGAGTGAGCGGACGCGGCCGAGCCTAGGTCGGCTTAATTTACACAGTCAAGTATTCAGCGCCGGTGACTTCCTGTGACACGACTGCCATGGAACCTTGATCAACTTCGCTCTGCGGCTCGGTCGTCGTACCAGCAACAGGCCGGCCTCGTGAGGACGCCGGCCGGGTGCAAGAGGGGGTTCCATCATCGTGAAGGCACGAAAACTCGGCCATGCGGCGATCGCCGTGGCCGGTGCGGCCGGTCTGGTCGCGCTCGCGGCGGCCGGTGCGTCGGCGAGCACTCAAGTCGCTCGACCGGCCATGAAACTGGTTGCCGGTAGCACCGATGTGACGTTGGAGAACGTCGAGGACTACGGGGTCGACCTCGATCTCGGTACGCATGTGGTGGCCGGGAACGCACCGATCGAGGTGCGGGCCACGCGCGCGTCGTACAGCTCACCGGTGGTCGCGACGCAGTACGTCAACGGCAAGGCGACCCGGCAGTTGCCGAAGGGGCTCGTCACGGATTTCGCCGGCCTGGGGAAGTTCCTGCACATCACGCTCACCGATGCCGCGGGCAAGAAGGTGCTCGACAAGGACCAGGCGCTGTGTCTGAACGGCGAAGGGTCCCGGACCCGGCCGGACGCGCCCGCGACCTCGCCGTACCCGGACGGCTGTGCGGCGAACCCGTTCACCCAGGGCGCGGTGTGGGGTGTGCAGACGGGATGGTCGTCACGGACGTACGGCGGCGGCGATCCGGTGAAGCTTGCCAACGGCAAATACAAGGCCGTTGTCACGGTCAACAAGGGCTACCGGGACTTCTTCAAGATCCCGGCGGCGGATGCATCGGTGAAGCTCAACGTGACGATCCAGAAGGGTGACGCGTCGGGCGACCGGAAGGCGGCAGCGAGCTCGGTGGCGCTGAAGCCTCACACGGCCCGTCCGACCGCGAAGGCGTCCGTACCGAAGGGGCCGAAGCCTGACCTGCGAGCGGTGCCGGCCTGGGGGATCGTGGCGGCGCCGGGCGACGAGGGTACGCCGGACGCGGCCAAGGACTTCCTGCAGTTCTCGGCGACCGTGTGGAACGCAGGCCCGTCGCCGCTGGTGCTGGACGGGTTCCGGCGGCAGGGCAAGGACCTGATGGACGCGTACCAGTACTTCTACGACACGCACGGCAAGGAGGTCGGGTACCAGAACACCGGGACGCTCGAGTGGGACGGACGGCCCGGACACAACCACTGGCACTTCACCGACTTCGCCCGCTACAGCCTGCTGAACTCGAAGCAGACCGAGGTGGTCCGGAGCCAGAAGGAAGCGTTCTGCCTGGCCGCGACGGATGCCATCGACTACACGGTGAAGAACGCCAACTGGCACCCGTACAACACCGACCTGCACACCGCCTGCGGCGATCACGGCTCGTTGTCGGTGCGTGAGGTCCTCGACGTCGGCAACGGTGACACGTACGAGCAGTCGTTGCCCGGGCAGTCCTTCGACATCACCAACCTTGCCAACGGCACGTACTACGTCCAGGTGAGCGCGAACCCGGAGAACCGCCTGTACGAGTCGAACACGAAGAACAACGTTGCCCTGCGCAAGGTGATCCTGGGCGGCACCAAGCACCACCGCACCGTCTCGGTTCCGCCGGTCGGCGTGATCACCGCTCCGTAGACAGATGCCCAGGGCAGGTCCGAGTTGAAGGCAGCAGCTCGGACCTGCCCCAGGAGCTCAGTGGTGTTGTGGCCGGCGGCGTGCCCGGCTCGGACGCAGGTGCGAGTCCATCCGGGCGTGCTGACGGCGACCCAGGATGAACGGGCGCGACGTCCGGGTGATGGGCGTGCTCGACGGGGCAGACAACATGATCTCGGTCTGCTGGAGGTTGAGCCGGATCGGGACCTGGTGCCACGGGGACCGGGTGCGCACGAGGACGAGCCGGAACTGCCCGTCCCGCCGCAGCCGCAGACCGATCGCGATCGTCGCGATCGATGGGATCAGCCCGGCGAGGAGCAGCGCCGACCGCGCCCCGAAGTGCTGTGCGAGGAACCCGACCGTCGGCCCGCCGATCGCGCCGCCCCCGATGAAGACCAGGTTGTAGATCCCGGAGACCCGGCCGCGCAGGCCGTCCGGAGTGGTCAACTGGACCATCGACTGGGCCGCGGTCAGGAACATCAGGGTCGCCATCCCCATCGACGCCAGCACCGGGATGAACGTCCACAGCGACGGCTGGATCGCCGCCAGTACTTGGGTGATCGTGAGCAGGCACGCGATGCCGATCAGGTTGCGCAACCGCGTCGGCCGGACCCGCCGGGCCGAGAGCAGCGCCCCGCACAGCGCCCCGACCGCGACGACGGAGTTCAGTACGCCGTACCCCGATGCGCCGGTGTGGAAGACCCGGTCGGCGAACGCGGTCAGCGTCACCGGCAGGCTGATCGTGAACATGCCGTAGATCCCGACCAGCGCGATCGCCCACCGGACGGCCGGCTCGTGGAACGCGTACCGCACGCCGTCACGCAGTCCGTCGCGGATCCGCATCCCGGCGTTCGCCTTGCGGGCCGCGTGGCCGCCGTGCATCTCGCTCTCGCGCATCCGCAGCAGCGCACTGATCGAGGCGAAGAAGGTGCACGCGTTGATCGCGAATGCCCACGGGGTGCCGAGGACGCCGAGCAGTACGCCGCCGAGTGCCGGTCCGGCCATGCTGCCGAGCTGGAACGTCGACGAGACCATGCTGATCGCGTTCCGCACGGTGTCGCGTGGGACGAGTTCGGTGACGAACGACTGCCGGGTCGGGTTGTCGACCGCGGTGGACAGGCCGAGCACGAACGCCATCGTGTAGACGTGCCACACCTGGACGTGGCCGGTGAAGCCGACGACTGCCAGCACGGCGGCGCACGATCCGAACGTCGTCTGCGTCGCGAGCAGCACCTTCCGCTTCGGGAAGCGGTCCGCGATGACGCCGCCGTACAGACCGAGCAGGAGGGTGGGGGTGAACTGCAGCGCGGTGGTGATGCCGACCGCGGTGGCGCTGCCGGTGAGTGTCAGCACCAGCCAGTCCTGCGCGATGCGCTGGATCCAGCCACCGGTCGAGACGACCAGCAGCCCGCTGACCAGGAGGCGGAAGTTGCGGACCCGCAGCGCGCTGAAGGTGTCCTTGAAACCGGGACGGCGCGCCTGCGTGTCCCGGAGTCGGGTCGAGTCGGTGGTGCGGTGGAGATGGAAGTCGGTGGACGGGACAGAACCGGAAGTGGCCCGGGTGGTCAAGAGCGATCCCTACGCGTGTGGACTGGTCAGGGGAGGACACGTCCATCCTCACGGTTCGGTACTGGATTCCCCCAGCGAATTACTCCTATTAGTCTTATAGCGTCACGTAATGAAGGGGGAATCGATGTACGACCCGGACCAGCTGCGGACGTTCCTGGCCGTGGCGCAGTCGCTGAGCTTCACCCAGGCAGCCGAGCGGCTCGGTATCCGGCAGCCCACGGTGAGCCAACATGTCCGCAAACTCGAGATGGCCGTCGGGCGACCACTCTTCGTCCGGGACACCCGCACGGTCACGCTGACCGCCGACGGCGAGGCGATGGCCGGCTTCGCCCGGACCATCCTCGCCGCGCACGAAGAGGCCGCCGGGTACTTCACCGGCTCCGAGCTGCGCGGCCGGTTGCGGTTCGGCGTGACCGACGACCTTGCGCTCACGCCGCTGCCCAAGATCCTGCGTGACTTCCGCCAGCTGTACCCGCGGATCGACCTCGAGCTGACCGTTGCCCAGAGCCCGAACCTGCTCCGGCGGGTCGAGTCCGGCCACCTCGACCTCGCGTACGTGAAGCACGGCGTCGGCGGCGGCTACGAACCGAACGGCCGGCTGGTACGCCGTGACCCGCTGGTCTGGGCCGGCATCTCGGGGACCAGGATCGCGCCGGACGGCCCGGTGCCGCTGGTCGCGTACCAGGCGCCGTCGCTGAGCCGGTCGCTCGGTGTGCAGTCGCTCGAGCAGGCCGGTCGTACCTGCCGGATCACCTGCATCGTGCGCGGCGTCAACGGCGTACTCGCGGCTGTCCGGGCCGGTCTCGGGATCGCGATCTTCGCGCGGTCGCTGATGCCCGCGGACCTGGTCGAGCCGCCGCCGAGCGCGGGGCTGCCGGAGCTGCCGCCGATCGACCTGGTGCTGATCACCAACCCGCGCGCCGCGAAGGAGCCGGCCGAGGCGTTGACGGCCGCGATCCTCGGCAGCAACGCGCCGCTGAAGCCGGACGCCGTACTCGATCCGCAGGCGCCGCCTAGATCAGTGCGTCACCGCGCAACACCAGCGTGATGACGCTGACCGCGGCGATGGCGATCGTGACCAGGAACGGCGCGTTGCGCCACAGCAGGATCGTGACGAGCAGCGCGGCGACAACGGCGAGCGCGATCCAGCCGACGATGCCGATCGCTCCGGCGGGTGCGATCACCAGCAGCCCGGTCGCGAGTGCCAGCGGGAGCGGGGCGAGCAGCCGGGCGTAGGACCCGAGCCGCTGCGGCCAGCCCCGTACGCCGGTCGCGAGGTCGTCGTCCAGATCGGGTACGACGTTTGCCAAATGGGCACCGATCCCTAGAAGGGCGCCCGCCGCGGTGGCCCACCACGGCGCCCAGACGTCCGCGGTGCCGAGCGTCACGAACGACGGCAGCGCGCCGAAGGCGACGGCGTACGGGAGCCAGGAGATCGCGGTCGACTTCAGGCCCAGGTTGTACGCCCAGGCGCAGGCGACGAACAGCAGGTGAACCAGGCCGGCCGCGAGTCCGTTGGCAAGGGAGACCGGGATCGTGACCACCAGCATGATGCCGGCACCGATCGTGAGCGTCCGGCGACTCACCAGTCCGAGCACCACGGGCTTGTCCCGGCGGTTCACAATGGTGTCGCGGGCGGCATCTATCGCGTCATTGCTCCAGCCGATCGAGAGGTGGCCGGTGAGGATCGTTGCTGCGACGAGGAGACACCCGGCCGGACTTCGCCCGGCCGACCATGCGACAGCCGTGACGAGTGCGGTCACGGCGACAGTCGGCCCGGGGTGGCAGGCAAGAGCCAGACCTTTCACGGTCTTCACCGACGTAACGATGCCACGATGACGCGGATCGCAGCGGTCCGGCCCGCGCTCCCGCCGTACCGCTATCCGCAGTCGGAGCTGACCGAGGCGTTCGCGTCGATCTGTCTGCCGGACGGGCGGAGTTCGGCGCTGCTCCGGCGGCTGCATGCGAACGCGGGGGTGTCGTACCGGCATCTCGCGTTGCCGCTGGAGCGGTACGCCGTACTCAAGGACTTCGGCGAGGCGAACGACGAGTGGATCGCGACGGCCGTGGATCTCGGTGCGGAGGCGGTCGCGGGCGCGGTGAAGGATGCCGGGCTGACGTTGAACGACGTCGACGTACTGATGTTCACGACGGTGACCGGGGTGGCGGCGCCGTCGATCGATGCGCGGGTGGCGATGCGGCTGGGGCTGCGGGAGGACGTGAAGCGGCTGCCGTTGTTCGGGCTCGGGTGCGTCGGGGGAGCGGCGGGGATCGCGCGGCTGCACGACTACCTGACGGCGTGGCCGACGCATGTCGCCGTACTGCTGTCGGTGGAGTTGTGCTCGCTGACGTTGCAGCGGGACGACGCATCGTTGCCGAACCTGGTGGGTGGGGCGCTGTTCGGGGACGGTGCGGCCGCGGTCGTGCTGACGGGGTCGGAGCATCCGCTCGCGTCGGGGCCTTCGGTGGTGGCGACGCGGTCGCGGCTGTATCCGGACTCGGAGCGGGTGATGGGCTGGGACATCGGGTCGGGCGGGTTCCGGATCGTGCTCGGGGCGGATGTGCCGGAGGTGGTGCGTCGGTACCTGGGTGGTGATGTCCGGGGGTTCCTCGAGGATCACGGGCTGACCGTGCCGGATATCGGTACGTGGGTGAGTCATCCGGGTGGGCCGAAGGTGCTGGACGCGGTCTCGGAGACGCTGGAGCTCCGACCGGGAGCGCTGGATCTGACCTGGACGTCGCTGGATGCGGTCGGCAACTTGTCGTCGTCCTCGGTGCTGCATGTGCTCGGTGACACGCTCAAGCTGGATCCTTCTCCTGAGGGTCCGGGTGTGCTGCTGGCGATGGGACCTGGTTTCTGTTCCGAGCTCGTGCTGATGGAGTGGTGATGTACGGCTGGTATCTGGGCCTGGTGATCCTGGTCGCGTGCGAGCGCGTGGCCGAGCTGGTCGTGTCGCTGCGGAACGCGAAATGGAGCTTCGCGCAGGGTGGGGTGGAGTCCGGGCGCGGGCACTATCCGTTCATGGTCGTGCTGCACACGGGGCTGCTGGCTGCGTGCCTGGTGGAGGCGTGGTACCGGCCGTTCATCCCGTGGCTGGGGTGGACGATGCTGGCGGTGGTGCTGCTCGCGCAGGGGCTGCGGTGGTGGTGCATCTCGGTCCTCGGACACCAGTGGAACACGCGCGTGATCGTCGTACCGGGGCTGCGGTTGGTTGCCGGCGGCCCGTACCGGTGGATCCGGCACCCTAACTACGTGGCCGTGGTCGCGGAGGGGATCGCATTGCCGCTCGTGCACACCGCGTGGATCACTGCGCTGGTCTTCACCCTGCTGAACATCCCGCTGCTCGCCGTCCGCATCCGCACCGAGGAGACCGCACTCAACTCCGCCCTGGTGAAGTGAACCCGCCTCCGGATCCAGGCTCTGCGCCGCAGCCCGGCTCCGCGCGTCGGCTAGGCCCCGCGCCTCGGCCAGGCTCCGCGCGTTGGCCGGGCGACGTCCAGCGATCCGGTACGCCGGACGTGGACCTGCTCGTCGCCGGGGCCGGCCCGGCAGGCTGCGCGACGGCGATCCGGGCTGCACTCGCCGGCCTGTCGGTCGTCGTCGTCGAGCCGCGCTCCGGACCCATCGACAAGGCATGCGGCGAGGGCATCGCCCACAGCGCCGTCGACTACCTCACCCGCCTTGGCGTGGAACTTTCCGGCCGCCCGTTCCACGGAATCCGCTACGTCGACGCCACCCACCAGGTAGACGCCCGCTTCACCGCCGGCCCCGGCCTCGGCGTACGCCGCACCACCCTCCAGGCCGCGCTGCTGAAGCGCCTGTCCGACCTCAACATCCCCGTCATCCAGACCCGAGTCGGCCCCATCACCCAGAACCCCTCATCAGTCACCGCCGCCAACCTCACCGCCCACTACCTAGCCGCCGCCGACGGCCTCCACTCACCCATCCGCCGCCAACTAGGCCTATCCCACCCGGCAACACCCGCCGCCCGCCTCACCTCCCGCCTGAGCCCGTGGGTTCCACGCGTCGCCTCGCCCGACTCCCGCCTGAGCCCGTGGGCTCCACGCGGTGTCTCGCCCGACTCCAGCCCTGGCCCGCTCAGCCCACCAGCGGGCCTGCTCGGCCTCCGCTCTTCTTCTCCCGCGCCGTACGGCGCCGCAGGTGGCGTGCGGCGCGGTCTTCGGCAGCACTTCGCGGTTGCTCCGTGGACCGACCTCGTCGAGGTCTACTGGTCTCGGCTCGGCGAGGCCTACGTCACCCCGGTCGCGGACGACCTGGTCGGAGTCGCCGTGCTCACCTCCGCGCGTGGCACGTTCGACTCGCACCTCGACGCCTTCCCCGCGCTGAAGCGCCGCCTGCAAGGCGCCCAGCCCGCCAGCGCAGTGATGGGCGCCGGCCCGCTCCGCCAACGCGTCCACGCCCGCACCGCCGGCCGAGTCCTCCTGGTCGGCGACGCCGCCGGCTACGTAGACGCGCTCACCGGCGAAGGCATCGCCGTCGCCCTCCGCACCTCGGCCGAACTCGTCGACTGCATCCGCGCCGACCGCCCGCAGGACTACGAAGCGGCCTGGCGCCGCGTCTCCTGGGAGTGCCGCCTGCTCACCGCATCGTTGCTCTGGGCCCGCAACCGCCCACTCCTCGCGCCGCACATCGTGCCGGCCGCGGCCGCGCTCCCCGGCGTCTACCGCACCATCGTCAACCGGTTGTCCTAGGCAACGGTAAGCCCGGAAAATACCGCAGGCCCGGCGATCGCTCAGACAATCGCCGGGCCCACGGGTGGCCCGAGCTTCCTGGTGAAAAGCTCGGACCCGAGCCGTTCCGGCCTCCTGGTGAAAGGCCGGACCGGCTGACAAGGAAGACTCTGTCAGCCGGATGTTGCCCAACAGTTGCCGGAATGTGAAGCCTTGTTACATGGGGCTGTGGCGTACATCTCAGTGCTCCGTACGCACCGCGGCGATCTGCAACTGCAAAGCCAGCCGCTGCTGCGGATCCGAGAGGTCCAACTCCGCGATCTCCCCGATCCGCTTCATCCGATGCCGCAACGTGTTCGTGTGCAGATGCAACTCCCGCGCCGCCCGCTGCGGCTGACCCGGATAATCCAGCCACGCCTGTAACGTTTCCACGTATCCGGTGTCGTGCTCGATGTCGTGCCGCAGCAGAGTCGCGAGCGGACCATCCAGCTTGGTGGTATCAAGCGACGTGACCGCTCGATGAACGGTCAGCACGTGCCACGCCTCTTCCACCCGCAACACCGGCCCCGGCGCGACACCCCGCCGTACCAGACCGAGCAACTCGACCGCTTCGGCCCGTGAGCTCGGCAGATCGGCCGGACCGCGCGCCGGACCACCAGCAGCCGCGTACGTCCCCGGCGCCTGCTCCTGCACCAGCTTCTGCAACCAGTTCCACGACCCTGGCCCGTCCGTGTCGGTCACCACGGCCAGCACTGTCCCGTCGAGGTCAGCCAGCTGCGGCTCGCTCCACCCGTGCCGGCGACCTGTCGACTCCCACAGATCCAGCTGCTGCGGTACGTCGTACCCGTCCGGCGACCCCAGCGCCACCACCCGCCACGGCTGCCGCGGGAGCCGTACGTCCACCGGATTGTCCGGCGAGAACTGCCGCAGGATCGTCCGCAGCCGATCGATCGCACTCCGACGCGCTACGTCGGCCTGCGCCCGCAGCCGCAACAGGTGCAACGCCAGCACGGATGCAGCGTTGCTGAGCTCCGCAGTGACCGCATCACTCACCGGACCGTCGACAACAGCCCAGATAGACCCCAGCCACTCACCACCAGCCCGGACCGGTACGACGAGACGCGGGCGGATCCCATTCGGACCGTCCGGCACCAGGAACGGCTCGCTGGACCGCGCCAACCGCCGGAAGATGCCACGGGCGCGGAAATGCGCGATCACCTCGGCCGGCACCCGACGCCCGACGATGGTGGACACGCGAGTCGGGTCAGTGAAGTCCTGACCAGAGGAGTACGCCAGAACCCGCGACTGGTTGTCCTCGATGGTCACCGGCGCGTCGACGATCGCTGCGGCCGCGTCAGCCAGTGCGAACAGCTCCTGGTGTACGCCGGCGTCGCCAGCAGCAGGGGAGTCCGGTGCTGCAGCACGGTCGATGACGCCGCGCATCAGCCAGACCACATGCGCCCACGTGACACTCGGCTGCAGTGCGACCAGCGTCAGGCCGGACTTGTCCGCTGCCGTGACCACAGTCGGCTCGTGCGCGAGCGCCGTACGCAGAACCACTGCGGACGCGCTGCTGGCCGCGCAGCGCTCCACGAGCTCCACAGCGTCCTCTGCGTCGCGGAGACCGAGTCCGAGCACCAGATCGCCCGGCTGACCGGTCGCAGCCTCCTGAGGGTCGGCCAGGAACACATCGCGCACCTCAGTGTCGCCCTTGCCGGTCACCACCATCTCGAAGAGGGCAGGTCCGACGGCGGCAATCAGGTCAGGCGCGGTGATCACCAGGCCATTGTGCAGGTTATTGTGCGATGAGCACAGTCATTGATCCCGTCAATGGTGTGATCGCACCATGACAGCCGCTCGCGGTGGCCGCACCATCGATACATGACCACAGCTGGTTCCGCAGTACCGCACATCGTTCCCGACCGCGTTGCCGTCGTCGGCGCGGGCATGGTCGGGCTGGCCACCGCCTGGTTCCTCCAGGAGGCCGGCGTCGAGGTGACCGTGCTCGACCGTGAAGGTGTCGCCGCGGGCGCGTCCTGGGGCAACGCCGGCTGGCTGACGCCCGGCCTGGCCACCCCGCTGCCGGAACCAGCGGTCCTCAAGTACGGCGTCCGTGCGGTGCTGAGCCCTGCCTCACCGGTGTATGTCCCGCCGACCGCGAGCCCGCGGCTCCTCAAGTTCCTCACCCGCTTCGCTCGCAACAGCACCGCCGGACGCTGGAAGACCGCGATGGAGTCGCTGGTCCCGATCAACCGTCAGGCGCTGGACGCGTTCGACTTCCTGGCCAAGGCCGGTGTCGAGGCCCAGACGTACGAGGCGAAGTCGTTCCTGGCCGCGTACCGGACGGTCGAGGAGCGCAGCGTGCTGCTCGAGGAGATCGAGCACATCCACGCTGCCGGCCAGGGCATCGAGTTCGAGGCGATCAGCGGTGACGACGCCCGCGCGATCGAGCCCTCGCTGTCCGACGAGATCGGCGCCGCGATCCGGCTGCACGGCCAGCGGTTCATCAACCCGGGTGCTTATGTCCAGTTGCTCGCGGACTCGGTGATCGCTCGCGGCGGGCAGATCATCAACGGCGTGGTCGTGAAGGACATCGTCGACGAGATCCGCGGCGTCCGGCTGATCACCGGCGACGGCGAGACCGACCCGTTCGATGCGGTCGTGATGGCGACCGGTGCGTGGCTGGGCGATCTGGCACGGCAGTACGGCGTGAAGACCGTCGTACAGGCGGGTCGTGGGTACAGCTTCAGCGTGCCGATGGCGCATGTGCCGGCCGGCCCGGTGTACTTCCCGACGCAGCGGATCGCCTGCACGCCGCTCGGCGACCGGCTCCGTGTCGCGGGGATGATGGAGTTCCGCAAGCCTGAGGCCAAGCTGGACCCGCGCCGGATCAACGCGATCGTCGAGGCCGCCCGGCCGCTGCTGCGGGATGCCGACCTGGACGCCCGGACGTTCGAATGGGTCGGTCCGCGGCCTTGTACTCCGGACGGTCTGCCCCTGATCGGCGCGACCGCGTCGCCGCGAGTCTTCGCCGCCGGCGGCCACGGCATGTGGGGTATCACCCTCGGCCCGATCACCGGACAGCTGCTGGCCGAGACCATCACCACCGGGCGCGCGCCGGAGGAACTGCGGCCGTTCAACCCACTCCGCTGACGAACCGGCGGGACCCCGACGACGTGGTCCCGCCGTCCCCGCTGACCGTCTCCTCGAGCAGCCCCTTCGGTGACCCTCCTCGGGCAGCACCTCATCTGCCCGCACGACCTCGGCCACCACGTCGCTGCTCCGGTCAGCCCCGAGAGCGGGCCCTGGCGTCTTTCTCCTGCCCAGGGCCCGCTCTTTTCTGTTTTCTGTCGGTGGGCTGTGCGAAGGTTCCTGCCATGGTGCTCAGGTGGTACACGGTTGTGATCGACTGCCACGACGTCCGCAAGCAGGCGGCCTGGTGGGCCGAGGCCTTCGGCTGGAAGACGATCATCGAAACCGACGACGAATGTGTGAACGTCCCCGGCTGGGTCGAGCCGGACACCGTCAAGGACATCCCGTGGGAGCGGATCGGTCCCGGCATGGTGTTCGTCCCGGTGCCCGAGGGCAAGACGCTGAAGAACCGGCTGCATCTGGATTTCGCGCCGAACACCAGCCAGGACCGCGACGCCGAGATCGCCCGCCTGGAAGCCCTCGGCGCCAAGCGTGTCGACGTCGGCCAGCCCGAGGGGCCGAGCTGGACCGTCCTGGCCGACCCGGAAGGCAACGAGTTCTGCGTCCTGAGCTCCCGCGACTTCTAGATGCTGACGATCCGGTCCGAGGTGCCGCCGTCCCGCATCCCGGAGCTGACAGACCTGATGCGTACGGCGTGGTGGATGTCGGACCGTACTCCCGATGAGGTCGCCCGGTTGGTCGAGCACTCGGACGTGATCGTCGCCCTGATCCACGGCCCGACGGACCGCCTGGTCGGCTTCGCTCGCGTCCTCACCGACTACACGCACGTCGCTCTCGTGCTGGACGTGATCGTCGACGAGTCGCGCCGCGGCTCGGGTCTCGGCGCAGCGCTCCTGGACGCGGTGGTCAACCGATCCGAGCTCGCCGGCATCCGCAGCCTCGAGCTCGTCTGCCAGCCCGAGCTCGTCCCGTTCTACCGACGCTGGGGCTTCACGGATCAGGTGGGCGCCTCCACGCTGATGCGCCGGACGACGGATACCCGCCTGATCTCTTGCTGATAGCTGACGACGCAGGCACGATCACCAGGACGCGCCAACGACGTACGGAGGCCCTGCCCGATGTCGGACGTGAACCCAACCCCATCCGCCCGCCACACCCCGTCCGGGCCGCCGATGCCGTCCGGTCCGACTGGTGGGCCGATGCCGTACGGGCCGCCGGTGCGGCCCGCTCGCTCCGCGCCGGATGCCCCGCCCGCCTGGACCGTCAGGGCACGCCCGGTAGTGGACGTGTCGTCGCGGATCCTCTGCCTGTTGATCGGCGGAGCCTTGCTCGTCGCCGGGCTCGTCGGCCTGTTCACCGGTGTCAGCGAGGGCGCGCTCATCACCGTCCTCGCGGCCGGGCTGCTGCTGGTGATCATGCCGTCGATCGTCGACCGGATCAGACGCATGAAGTTCGGCGAGTTCGAAGTACACCTCGTCCGTCAGATCGCCGCGACCGCGCGCAAGAGCGCCGACACCCTGCGGGCTCTGGGCATGGAGAAGCAGCTCGACGCCTACGCGACCATCTACACCGAGCTGCGCGGGCCCGAGCTGAAGGCGGTCCGCGGCGAGATTCTCGATCGGATCGTCCAACGTGTCGCCAACGCTTCCGCCGTGGAGAAGTTCGACAAGGATGAGGTCAGGGACCTGTTCTTCACCGGTTCACCGATCGTCCGCGTCCTCGCGCTCGGCCTGATGGAAGGCGACCCCTCGCTGCTGGACAGCCAGGTCCTGCTGACGGCGATCAACACCTCGCTCACCGGCAACGAGCAGTACCACGCGCTCAGAGTGATCCGGAACGGCTGGGGTCAGCTGTCGGAGACCCACCGGGGCGAGCTACTCGCCGCCATCAATTCGAATCCTCAGATCGCGAACGGGCCGGCCCGGCGTGAGGTGGCAAACGAAATCCAGGAACTCCACCGGAGCCCCTGGATTCCGTCAATCAATTGATTCAGTGCGTGTGCTGGATCAGTGTGTGTGCGGCTCGCTGCCGTGCTCCGCCTCATGGGCGGCGATCTGCGCCTTGACCTCTTCCATGTCCACTGCGCGCAGCTGACCGATCAGGTCTTCCAGGCTCGCTGCCGGCAGTGCACCGGCCTGCGAGTACAGGACGACGCCGTCACGGACCGCCATCAGCGTGGGGATCGACGAGATCTGGAACGCCTGCGCCAGCTCGCCCTGAGCCTCGGTGTCGACCTTGCCGAAGGTGATGTCACCGTGCTGCTCGGACGACTTCTCGAAAACGGGCCCGAACATCTTGCACGGGCCACACCACTCGGCCCAGAAATCCACCAGCACGAGACCGTCGCCACCGACCACCTCGTTGAAGTTGTCCTGGGTCAGCTCGACCGTTGCCACTACGACCTCCGAAAGTAGATGAGTACGCCTAGCTCAACATCGATCGGCCCCGGACTTGTTCCCGGCCCCCGGACGGAGCACGCCGGCCAATGTCGTACGGCGTACGACATTGACCGGAATGCGGAGTCTCGTATGTGACCTGGGCCACGTCGCCGTCAGATGGAGTCCACGAACGGTGACGCGTAGTCCTGCACTTCGCCGAGGATCGACGCGGCTGCCTCGGGGGTGAGGTCGGCGCGCTCTCGCTCTGCAACGATCATTTGCTTGAGCAGCCGGGTCTCACCCGCCGTAGCGAGACCGGTGATCTCGGGATGACCGTTCAGCAGCCAGGCGGTCGCGGCGGTGATGTAGCGCTGTTCGTCGAACGGCCGGTACCAGGTGTCGTACGCCTTGTCCTCGCCGTCCTGCCAGTTGCGTCGGGCAATCATCTTGATAGTCATCAGCGCTGCGTCCGACGCCTTCACGGCCTCGACCAGGCCGGCGTAGTCGGCTGCGTACTGCGGGTCGGTCGAGAGCTTGTAGTTCAACGGGGTGAGCACGCTGTCGAAATCGAACCGGCGCAGGCCCTCGGTGTGCACCGACGGCGCCTGCTCGGTGTGACCGGTGATGCCGATCGCCCGGACCATACCTTCGTCCTTGGCCCGGATGGCCGCTTCCAGCGAACCGCCCTTGCCGGTGACGAGATCGAGGTTCTCCATGTCGCAGACCGCGTGCATCTGAATCAGATCCACGTGGTCGGTCTGCAGCCGCTCGAGCGAGCGGTTGATCTCGCTCCAGGCCTCCTCGACCGTCCGGCGGCCGGTCTTGGTGGCGAGGAAGATGCGGTCCCGGATCTCCGGCATCCGCGGCCCGAGTCGCAGCTCGGCGTCGCCGTAGTCGGCGGCGACGTCGAAATGATTGATACCGGCATCCAGAGCTTCCTGGATCGAGGCATCCGCCCGGTCCTGGTCGACTCCGCCGAGCGACGCGGCGCCGTAGATCAGTACCGAGCTCTGGAGTCCGAGTCTGCCCAGTCGGCGAGTTTCCATCCTGGTCCTCCACGGGGTAGCAGGGTCACTCCGACCCTATGCCCGGAAGCCTCTTCGGCAAGCGGTTGTCCACAGGCTAATTTGACCCCCTCGCCACGGGAGAGTTTTCCACAGGCGGATCGTCGCATCGGTTACTCTTTGTGATCAGTTGGTGCATTCTTTACCATGTTGTTCGCACGGATATTCGAAACCTGTCCACGGCGTGTGGCATGGTGTGCGCTGCCCGGTCGACCTGAACGGTCATGAGAGAGGAGCTATGACGACGGTGCCGAAGGTGTCACGCTTGGCCGGTAATAGTGACGGTGAGGGTGACACTGCCCGCGAGCGGGGTAACAGTATGGCTGCGGGGAGCGATGGACCATCCGGATCCTGGGCTCAGGTCTCCCAGTGGACGGTTGCTTGCCGTATCCTCCCGGCTACTGTCCGCGTAACTGCTGTCTGAGGGGCGGGTAGGGATGAGTTGGTGGCGCACAGTACTGAATCTGCCGCCAAAAGGTGAGCACTGGTCGGACCAGCGCCGGACTAAGAAGCCCGGCAAGGGACGCCCGCAGAGCACCGCGCCGGAGTGGTGGGCCCACCCCGGTGGCCCGGTGCAACCTACCCCTCGGCAAGCGCAGGGCGTAGCAGCGCAGTATTCGGCTCCGCAGCAGCAGACACCGCCTCCGCCCGGTGGCGTGATGGCGCCGCCGCGTCGGCCGGCAGCTCGTCCTGCGGACGTGCCGCAACAGGATCCCGCGCACCGTACACCCGAACGTTTGAAACAGCGTTCCCCGCACGGCGCACATGGTGCACACGCCGCGCCGGGGCCGGCCCGCGAAGTGCTGGAGCCTGGGCAGACACCGTGGTCGACCGAGCCGGAGTCCTCGTTCTCCACGTGGGCCAGGCGATTCTTCCGCGGCCTCGTGGTCGTCGTGCTGCTGCTGGCAGCGATCAGCGGCATCCGTTCGTGGATCGCTCCGAACAAGGCGCCGGAGACCGTCGTCAGCGGGCAGAGCAGCTTCCCGGCCGACGAGTCGCGCGCGGTCGCGACGCGGTACGCCGTCTCGTACCTCACCTGGGACGAGAACAACCCTGACGCCCGCCCGGCCCAGGTCGGTCTCGACCTGGCCGCCGGACTGGACAGTCGCGCGGGGTGGAACGGTCGCGGTAAGCAAACGGCTGATGTCGCCTACCCGGGACAGGTCACAGCTGACTCCAACGGTCTGACCGCAGTAGTGGATGTCCGGGTCCGGGTGCATACGTTCACCCGGCTGGGCAAGGGCTGGAAGACCGGACCGGTCGTCTGGGAACGCGTGTCGGTCCCAGTGGCCCGGACCGCGGCCCGCGTCGTGGCCAGCGGACCGCCGACGTTCGTGCCGGACGTGCGGGCAGCGCTGCCTGACAACATGCCGTCGGCCGGAGCTCCCGACGACGATCTGACCGCGGCGACGCAGAAGGACGCGGAGGCGTTCTTCGGCGCGTATGCGGAGTCGGACAACAAGGTGTCGGCGGTGACCGCGCCGGGCTCGACCATCCGTAGCCTGAACGGTGCGGTCAGGTTCGGCGAGCTCAAGGATTGGCAGGTCTACACGGGCAACGACGACGAGCGGCGGGCGACCGCGGCCGTCACCTGGGACGGGGTCGGTGACACCACCTTGGACCAGACGTACACGCTCACGTTGAGGCGTACTGTCGCCACCGACGGAGCAGAACGATGGCAAGTGGCTGCCGTCGGATGAATCCAGCGACCGGCCATCGGATGACCGAGGTAACAAGGGAGACACCGCAATGATGACGCACGAACTGGCTGCGAGCGTGGTTCAGCTTGCCGTGCCCATGGCCGACCCCAATGTCCCAACGGGCGCGGACTTCAAGGACTGGGTCCTGGTCATCGCGGGGAACATCTTCATCGCGATCCTCGTGTTGCGTGCCATCGGCCACTACTTCAAGCGCGAGTGGGGCGAGCTGTTCGGCCACATCGCGGCCGGGGTACTGGTCGGCGGGCTGATCTACGCGAACAACCAGACCATCAACGTGCTCAAGGGCTTTTGGGGATTGCTGTCCGGAGGTAATTGATGCGCGTCGGCCGTACCCTTACCCACCACTTCGAGATCGAGACCCGGCAGTACGACCTGCTCGGCATCGACCTCGGAGAAGGCGCCAGGCGCCGGATGATCATCTTCGGTGCGGTGATCATCATCCTCTGGATCGCGTTGCTGTTCCCGTTCATCGGCGTACCGAAGAAGCCCACGGTCAGCCTGTACGTCGTGCCGCCGTTCGTGATCACCGCGTTCGGCTGGCGGCCGGGCAAGTTCCACGAACGCCGCCGCCGGGTGACGGAATGGGCGCTGGCCGTCCGGTACGCGTTGCGGGCGCATCGCCCGATCATCGGTCTCGGCGCGCGGGCCGCCGACAAGACGGAGTACCTGCCGTGGCGTGAGCGCGTCGCGACCCGGAAGGTGGCCGACCTGGCGAAGGCCAGAGTGACGCCGGAGTGGGAACGCGAGGTCGTGGTGGAGCTCGATCCGATGGTCCGCGCGGGTGCGGACATCACCGTGAACCAGCGGGCGCGATTGCTGGGTTCGGATCACGTACAACGGGTGAGTCGCAGGACGTCGTCAGGGAAGGGCCGCGAATGAAGATCGCTGACAAACTCCTGAACCTGGTGGGGGTCGGCCGCGAGCGCGGCCTGCCGCCACCTCGTCTTGTTGCCATCGCCGACGGCCTGCTCGTGACCGAGCGCAGCGCCGAGGCATGGTTCCTGATCTCGGTGGCGAACACGGACCTGGCCACCGAGTCGGAGCAGGACGCGGCTCTGGATGCAGCCGTCAGCGCGGCCGCGACGATCCTCGGTGACCGGCTCAGTCACCTCAAGGTGGTCTGGGGCCGTTCGACTGGTCAGGACTACATCGACTCGGTGGCCGGCCACTACCGGCTGGGCGATCACGAGTCGTGGGCGCAGACCCGGGCCGACCGGATCGACGAGATGCGGATGCCGGAGCGGTACGTGGCGCTCGGCGTACACCTCAGCGACCGTGACCCGCGGGCGACCGCGCAGGTGCGGGGTTCGATCAGTGACGCTCTTGGTACGACGTCGTGGCGGGTCAGTGCGCGCGAGCTCGCGCACCTCGACGAGCGGGTGCGCAAGCTCGCTCGCCAACTCGGCTCGACGGTCTGGCGTGCGCACACCGCGCCGGCCGAGGTGATCTCGTGGCTGATCAGCCGGGAGATGCATCGCGGTGCGGTCGCGGCGCCGCGGCGTGGTCTGATCACGGGTGCTTCGCTGGCCCGGCTGACGTCCGGGCGCGTGGTGCCGTACACCGATCACCTGCGGATCTACGACACGCGCGGGCAGATCGCGGCGTACACCACTGTGCTGGCGATGACCGACTTCCCCGAGGAGCTCGAGACGCCGGGCGCGGGGGAGTGGCTACGGACGCTGTCCGAGATCAAGGCGATCGATGACGACGGGGACGAAATCGACGTCACTGTTGAGGCGTCGGTCCGCTTTCGGGTGCTGACGAAGAAGACTGCGCGCCACCTGGTCGACGAGACCCGGAAGAGCGCGAAGGAGCAGCGCCGTTCGGCCGCGAAGGGTACGGCGGAGGAGACCGCCGACGAGATCGTGGAGACCGAGCGCGTGATGCGTGAGGTCAAGCGCGACATCAACCGCAGCGGCCTGACGCTGGTCGAGGACCACCCGCGGTTGCTGGTCAGCGCGGACACCCGTGAGGACCTCGAGGCGTACGTCGACGCCGTCATCGCGCACTACGCGGACCGTGGCATCACGGTCGCCGCGGGCGCGGACGAGCAGCGCGACCTGTGGCTGGAGTCCTTGCCGGGCGACCAACTGCGCGTGCCGGACCTCGGGCATGTGCGCGAGTCGACTGCGTTCTTCGGGTCGTGGTTCTGGGGCGGTGCGTCGATCGGTGACGCGACCGGTCCTGCTATTGGCTATCTGACCGGATCCACCCCAGGTCTCGTCCGCTTCGACGCCGCCGCCGGTTCTGCGCTTGGTGACGCGACGACGACGCTCTTCCTGGGCCGCTCCGGCCGAGGCAAGACGACTGCCGCGATGCTGGGCGGTCTGGACTCGGCGTTCGCCGGCGCGTGGGTGCCGTTGCTGGACCTCAAGGGCGATGCCGCGGGTGTGTCGGCGGTCGCCGCGGAGTACGGCGTACCGACCGCTGTCATCGAGATCACCGCCCAGTTCTCGGGTGCTGCTGACCTGTTGCGGGTGCTGCCTGTTGATGACGCGTTGCTGCAGGCGCCGTCTCAGCTCATGCTGCTGCTGCCACCGCATCTGCGTGGTGCGGCCGAGGCGCCGGTCATGGCAGCAACGCGCGCCGAGATCCAGTCGCCCGATCCGTCGTCGTGGGGTGTCATCCAGCGGCTTTGTGCTTCTGACTCGGAGACCATTCGTACGGTCGGCTTCGCCCTGCGCGACCTGGTCGAGACCGGTCTCGGCTCAGTCGTCGCCGGCCCGCCGTCCGGCCTCTCGTCCCTGACCACGAACCCGGGCCTCTGGGTCGTGCAGATGCCCGGCCTCACCCTGCCGTCGCCCGAGTCGGCGCCCGAGTCCTGGTCCCCGATCGAACGCGTCGGCATGGCCTGCCTGCGCGGCTGCCTCGCCTGGATGGTCCGTACGACGGGCCGCCGCGAGTTCCGCGGCCGCTCGAAGGTCGTCATCGTCCCCGAGGTCCACCTGCTGACGAAGACCCCGGATGGCGCGTCCTTCCTGGACTACATCGCCCGTGTCGGCCGTGCGCTCGGTGCGTCGCTCGTCCTGGATACGCAGGACCCCGCGTCGATCTTGAAGCTTCCTGGTCTGGTCGAGCAGATCACGACCCTGTTCGCGTTCAGCCTGCGTTCGCGCGAGCAGGTCGACTCCCTGCTCGAACTCCTGGGCCGCCCGCAGACCGCGCCGTACCAAACCCTGGTCCGCGGCATCAACACCGCCGCCAACGGCAAATCCATCCGCCACGGCCACTGCATCATGCGCGACCGCTGGGACGAAGTAGCCACCGTCCAGATCGACATCCCCAGCCAACGCGTAGCAGCCCTCCTCCGCACCACCCCCGAATCCGAACACGCCAACACCCCCGCCCAACCCGCGATCCCCGCGGCCGCCCCCGAAGACCCCTTCGCCGAAGACGAGGCTCTCTTCGAACCCGCCGCCACCGCCACAGCCCAATCCGAGGCCCACACCCAACAGGCCCCGGCCTACGAGGGCGCGTCGCCTCAGGACACTGTGCCTGTCCCACCCCAGGACAACGCCGCTAGAGCCCCGTACAACGGCGGCTCTCCTCGGGACACCGCCGCTGCCACGCAGTACGGCGCCGCTGTCTCCGCGCCCCAGCCACCAGCTCCGCAGCACGCCACACAGCACCCAGCTGCCGCGCCTCAGCAACCAATCGCGCCGTCGCAGTCCACTCCGTCAGCAGCGCCGTCCGCGCCCGAACCGACGTACACCCAACCGGCCCCCCAGCCCGCCGCGCCGCCCCTGGCCCAGCAAAACGGTCACCCCCCGGCCCCCAACGGCCAGGACCCCCACCCGGCCACCAACGGCTCACACCCCCAGCACCAGCCCCAAGAAAACGGCCAGGCCCACGCCCCCGCCCAGCCCCACCAAAACGGCCAGGCCCACGACCCCGGCCAACCCCACCAAAATGGCCACCAGCCGCAACCCAACGGCCAAGAACCCCGCCGCAGCCTCCGCCACGAGTCCCCGATCGGCCCCGACGAGGTCTACGACCAAGAGGCCGACGAAGCCGCCTACAACGAAGCCATGTACCCGGCCCACGGCGACGACCCCACCCCCGACCCAGACCGCCCCACCGGCAACAAGGAGCACGTCGCATGAGGTGGCCCCGCCGCCTCCGAACCGCGGCCACCGTCCTCTCGGTCTCTTTCATAGTCACAGCGCAGTTCGCGCTGGCCGCCGACCCGAAGCCGACGCCTACCACGCCGACCGGCTTCGGCGACCTCCTGCCAACTCCTGACCTAACGCATGGCGACACCCGGACTCTCTTCGAGCAATACGGGCCGATGGTCTACGGACTCGACTTCGAGAAGAGCATCCGTGACCCGATCGAGGCAGTCTTCAACGGTTATGCGCACATGGTGATGATGTACATCGTCGCCATTACGCGTGGCGCGATCTCGGTTGGTTGGTGGTTGTTCTCCTTCACTGACGTCAAGCCGCTGACAGAGGCGACATCAACCACCATTGGGGCATCAAGCACTCAATTGGTCGGTTGGCTGCTGCCATCAGCACTCGCGTTCGGAGCCGTCGCCGCCTACACCCAGCGGAAGACGAGCGGTAGCGCGATGGGTCAGCTGGTCTGGGTGTTCGTCGCAGGCGTGCTCAGCATCAGCTTCGCGCTGGCACCCGGAACCTGGCTGCGCGGTGTCGACGGCGCACGCCAACTGGGAGCCGACACCATCATGTCGACCTCCGCTGATGCCATGGGCCCGACCATGCAGAGTCCGCTGCCCTGGCCCGAACCTGGCTTTACGGGCAGCTCTCGGGACACGTTGCTGAGGAAGTCGGCAGATGCCAGTTGGCGTGGGTTCGCCGTTACTCCTTGGTGCATAGCTGAGTTCGGATCCCTTGAAGCGTGCGGACGGTACGGCAAGGGAATGCTGGACGCCGGAACAGATGCTGATGCGCGGTCGAAATATATTGACTCCGTTATCGCTCCCGCCGAGGGCGGTGACGATGCGCCGACGGTCAAGTGGGTCAAGGGCGACAATGCGTTCGGACGAATCGCAGTCGTCATGCTCGCGGCAATCGCGGCCACTCTGTTCGCGTTCCTGAACATCTCTTTGGCCTTCACGGCACTGATGGCGTTTGTTGGTTGTCTGCTGCTATTGGTCGTAGGGGTCTTCTTCGCGTGCCTCTGGATCATTCCGGGGAGGCCGCGACAGTGGGGGCTCAACTGGTTCGAGGCCTTGGTAGGCCTCGTCATCCAATCTTTTCTTGCGATGCTGGTGTTCGGAACCGCGCTTACTCTGGTCACAGCGGTCTTCAGCCTTACTGGCGTGCTGGGATGGCTTCCCGTATCGGGGCTGGCTATCGCAGTTCTGATCGCAGGCTTCAGGTTGCGTCGCTTGCTGGACAACCTCACCTCGATGATGCGTCCAGGTTCAGGAAGCATTCTGCTGGGTGGCCTTGCGCGGCGCGGTGCGATTGGCGCCTTCAAACGGATCGTCGGCTCGATGGCGAGTCGGAGTGCGGCGCCGGCCATGACGGACCGGAAGCGCGACCTTCTCCGCGCAGGAGACTCCGGAGCGCAGCGGGTCTCGTCGGTGCGTGTGTATCGACAGGCCCCTGTGGTTGGTTCTCTGGCGAGGGGTTCTGCGGGTAGCTCGCCGCATGAGCTCACCTCGGGCGCCGGCGGGCGTCGCATGGATGGTGCGGGAGGAAGTCCGAACGGGCAAGGTCCCGGCGGTCAGCATGCGGCAGCTGCTGGTGCTGCCGGGGGAGCAGCTGGTCGGCTCGCGGCTGCGGCCAGCCCGACGCGCTCGACCTCGGGTCTCAACCTCGCTCGCGCGCGTTCGCAATCGAGGGACGCCGACAAGCGCCCGACGATCACGGTCACAAGTGCGGGAGTCGCGTCGTCGAACAACTCCTCGTCGGGTGGAGCACGGCGCGCTAGTGGTGACGCGCAGAAGGCGCGGCATTCTCGGCGGCCCATTCCTGCGCCCTCCAACGACGTCCGTTACGAGCCGCGTGCCCACACGCACTCCGCGAGCCTGCGCGAGGGTCCGCCGAAGGGACAGCGGGTACGGCGGAAGGCCGCGAGCTCGCAGCCGCGGAGGTTCCGCGAGTACTCGACTGTCACCAAGGACGGCGTGACGGTGCACGTGCCGACGCGTAGGTGATGTCGGATGGCCCGGAAACCACGATCGCCCCACGACCGCCGGGAAGGCGCCAGTCAGTCCCGGCATCGTGCACCTGACCCCGACAGTTCGGATTCGGACCGTCGGGACGGTCGGCCGCGCCCGGATGCCCCTGAGGGCTGGCGCTCGCTGATGAGCAACGACTACGACTACCCGGAAGAGTTGGACGAGCTCAACGGCCGCGAGCGACGCCGCGCGAAGAAGAACTGGCGCCGTGACGATCATGCGCAGCGCATGGCCTGGCTGCGCAATCAACGCCAAGCCGAGCCGACGAGTCCCGCGGCAATTGTGGTCCTGGTCGTCATCCTCGCCGTGGTTATCCTCGGTGTCGGCGGTGGACTGCCGAGACTGCTCGGCGGTAAGGACAAGGACAAAGAGACACCGATCAGCTTGCTGACACCTGGCCGCTCGGTGGTCCTCCCGACCGCGCCGTCGACCGAGTCGAACCAACCCGTCGCCCCCACGAGCTCTGCACTCACGACTCCACCGCCCCAGACCCAGCGACCGGCAGCCGAGGCGACGGCAATGGCGAACGATGTCGTTGGTGCGTGGGCGCGAGCCTTCTACACGCGTGACCCGGCAACGGAGACGTATGCCGCCCTGGTGGCGAAATGCGCGAAGTACATGACCTCTGAGGTGGCATCGAGCTTCACCGCAGCAGGCGATCCGACGTACGAGGCGCTCAAGACCGATGGCGGTAAGTCGACGGTCCTTTCAGCTCCGGTCACCGCTCCACCCGCGAATGCGCAAGCCCCGGTCGACACTCCCAGCCGCATCACCCGGTTCGTCAAGGTCACCATCGACGTCACCGGCAAGCACGCCCAGCGATTCGACGTACCTCTGCTCATCACGCTGGCCAACGAGAACGGCCAGTGGGTCATCAGCGACGTGTCCGGCGGGACTGGACCGTGACGGCGGAGGACTGCGATGTTCGACGAGCGTGATCTCAGTCGCGGGCTCCTCTCGGTCGTCGGGCGCGGATGGTTCGCCAAAGGTGCGGCCGCGCTGGCGGTGATCGGAGTCGCAAGCCTGCTGATGCTCGCTCCGTTCGGTGGCGGTACGACGACCCAGGCCGCTTGCCCCGCTGGGATTCCCGGTCAGCCCGGTGACCCGAAAGCTAGCGGGCCGCTTCGCGGCACACAGGTCGCGTTCGCCAAACTGATCGACAGCGTTGCAGTGCAGCGAGGCCTACCGGGCAAGGCGACGCTGATCGCTTTGATGACTGCGTTGGTGGAGTCGGATCTCCAGAACCTCACCTACGGTGATGCCGACTCGGTCGGTCTGTTCCAGCAGCGACCCGCGGCCGGCTGGGGCTCGCGAAACCAGATCATGAATCCGCGGTACGCCGCCAACGCGTTCTTCGGCGGCTCCCAGGCACCAGATCCGCCCGGACTCGTGGACATCAACGGCTGGCCCTCGATGGCGCTCGGTGATGCTGCTCAGGCGGTCCAGGTATCCGCGTTTCCCGACAGGTACGCCGTACGTGAGCAAGAGGCCCGCGACATCGCCTCCGCGGCCGGCATCGATCTGACCAGAGCCGGGAACCCGTACGCCGGTCGCACCGGCGCTCCGGCCGGAGGGTCGGTCGTCGACGGATTGCAGGACGACGACAACTGCGGGCAATCGGGCGGATTGACCGCGGGCAAGCCTGTCAATGGCGTCTGGCCAGAGCAGAAGGCGACCGTCGCAGACCCGACCGGCACCGGAGGTCTGGTGACGCCGCGTACGGCGGCCTGGGTCGCGGCGGCACGCAAGAATCTCGGCAACCTGAGCATGAGCTGCTGGGACGCACACGCATGGAACCCGACCAGCGACCATCCACGCGGCCTGGCCTGTGACGTCATGGTCGGCACCGACTCCAGAAAGTCCGCGCCCGCTCGCGCCCGCGGCGACCAGATCGCAAACTGGGCCGTGACTACCGCCGGCCAGACCGGAGTCCACTACGTGATCTGGTACGGCAAGATCTGGTCCGCCCGCCGCGGCACCTGGATCCCCTACAACGGCGGCGGCGTCTACAACCCAACCGACGCCACCGGCGGCCACTTCGACCACGTCCACGTCTCCCTGTACTGATAATGGACGGACCGAACCGCCCGAACCCTGATGAGGAGAACCCCCGGATGGCAGGCCCTGGCGATCCCAACGACCCCAACAGTGCTTGGGGCCACGATGCGGGGCAGCCCCAGCCGCCTGCTGGTTATGGGAGCGCTGCACCATTACCGCCACCACAATCTTGGGCGGAGCTACCGGCGGGACCGTCGGGTTCCGGCGGTGCGCATCAGCCACGCCGGGTCGAGGTGTCGACTGCGTCGCTCTTGTTGTCAGCCGTGCCCTGGTTCTTCTGGAGTTTTGCCGTTGTTTCGTGGATCGTCGGCATCATCGGGTTTGGCTGGGGCTGGTTGCTTGTCCTGATCTGGTTCGCGTCGGGCGCAGTCGTCTTCATTCGACCAGTAGAGGACGCGCTCGCGCGGTATCTCTTCCGCTTGCGACAGCCGACACTGATCGAGGACCAGCGATTGCGCCCGATCTGGCATCAGCTAGCGGTCCGAGCTGGAATCCCGGAGAACCGATACGCGATCTGGATCCAGGAGTCGGACGATCCAAACGCGACCCCGACTCCGGGGCACATTATCGCCACTACTCGGTGGGCCTTGTACACATTGCCGCCTTCGCACCTTGAAGCGACACTGGCTCACGAACTCGGCCACCATCTGGGCGGCCGAGACTGGCTCAGTCTCTTGAGCTTCTGGTACTCGATACCTGCGCGCTGCGCCCTGATCGCTGTTCGTGCGCTGGGCCGCTTGATGCGTGCTGTGCCGGCGGTCGGCTGCGTTGTCATCGGATTCGTGCTGCTGGGATATCTGGGTGTGCTACTGGCGGTGCTGACGTTCGATGACAGCCTTACGCTCCCGCTGCTCTTCCTGACCCCACTCGTAGCACCACCGATCCTTGCTTGGCTGAGCCGGCGCGAGGTTCTCCAGGCCGATCGTCGGGCCGCAACGATGGGCTACGGGGCCACGCTGATCCAGGTTCTCTATGGGTGGCAGTTCCAACACCAGCAAGCTCTCGGGCGCGATGCGACCCGCCGCTCGCACTTTATGGCCAGTGCCCCCTCGCTCCCTGAGAGAGTCCGTGGCCTTGAGCAATTGCAGCAGCGCTCGTAACAAGCGAGACCAGCGCTGAGCGCCTGCTCTACTCCTCGATCCGCGTGATTTCGTGGGTGGCGTCTGGGTTGGTGAAGGTTAGGAGGTTGTGGGCTTCTGACTCGATTTCTTGCCAGGCGTTGTGGGGGAGGGTGGTGAAGGGGGCTATTTCGAGGGTTGCTTGGGATTTGCTGTTTTTGGTTAGTTTCCAGAGGGCTTTGGCTTGGCCGTTGTGGAGGATTGAGCCTTTGGTGAGGACCTCTTGGAGGGTTAGGCGTTGGCGGGTGGGGGTGTCGATCCAGCGGGTGCGGTCGGCGTGGGAGAGGAGGAGGTTGTCGTATTCGGGGAGGAAGCGGGTGGGGGGTTCGGTGTCTTCGGGTGGGAGGGGGATGTGGGGGAGGTCGTAGAGGGGGCGGTTGGAGTCGGGGGTGGTGTAGGTGCGGAGGTCCAGGCCGTCGAAGATTTCGGTGAGGTGGGTGAGGCCGGACCAGGTTTGGGCGTCGGCTACCGTCGCGGGGCCGTAGGCGGCCAGGTAGCGGAGGACGAGGGCCTCGGCGGACGGCGTGGTGGTGACGGGGGAGTTGAGCCAGAGGTCGGCGGTGGTCATGGTGGGGTTGCCGCCTTTGTTCCAGATGCCTCGGGGTGGGATCTGGATGGTGGGGAGGAGGCAGCGGACGGCGTGGGCCAGGGCGGCGGGGTCGCGGTCGGGCCACAGCGGGCCGAGGTACTCGCGGAGTTGGACGGCGGTGGCGGGGCTCTGGGTCATGCGGTCGATGCCGGCCTGGAGTACGGCGTCCATGTCGAGGCCCTCGAGGCGGTGCCGTCCGTAGGTGATGTTCTGATAGATCTCGCGGTCCAGCCGGGGCTGGATGAGCGGGCGGAACGCAAGGAAGTCGCGGCTCGAGACCAGGTGGATGGTTGCCCGCATCAACGAACCGCGGACGGCCTGGCGGTCCTCCAGGAGCTTGACGAGTTCGGCCGGCTGGAAGTTCTTCAGCCGTGTCCACAGGCCGACGTACGGCGCCAGCGGGGCCTGGGCCTGCATGCCGGCCAGGTGTTCGATCGCTTCCAGGGCGGTGGCGTCGTGGCGTTCGAGCAGCCATTGGCGGTCGAGCGTGGCACGGTTCAGTGCCTGCAGGCTCAGCTTCGTCATGACGGGATCCTCTCCTGAGTGTTGCTCCAACGCTAGGAGAGGTAGCGGTCAGAACTTGTCCGCTAATCCGAGTCCGGCGACGAATGCACGCAGGAGATGGCGGCCCTGGGTCCAGGAGCCGATATTGCTGTCGCTGTTGATGTGGCCGAGTTCGTCGAGCGCGATGAGTGGGGTCGCCCAGCCGTCGGCGAGGCGGGCAGCGGCGTTGATGCTGCAGTACGGGTCGTCGGTGCTGGCGACCAGCAGCGACGGGACGGAAAGTGCGACGGCGGGAAGCGAGGCCAAGGTCGGCAGCCGGTCGACGGGAAAGGTCGGCGCGAGCGGGTCCGGGGGCGCGACCAGGAACGCGCCACGCAAGCGGGCGTCGGCCCTCCCGATCAACCAATGCGCGAGCGCGTGGCAGCCGAGGCTGTGCGTGACGAAGACGATGTCGTCAGCCGTGCTCTCGACGGCCCGCGTGATCGCGAGGGACCAATCGTCCAGGTCGGGGGCGGACCAGGAGGACGGCTGGATCCGGCGTACGTCCGGCAGCCATTCGTCCGACCAGCGGGACTGCCAGTGGTGTTCGTCGGAGCCGTCGAGGCCGGGCATGATGACGAAGGTCATGAACTCTCCTTTGCGGGTCAACGCCTGCCATCATGGAGGAGTCATCGCCGTACGGCGCCGTGAACTGATGAAATGAAGGTCGATGAGCGAGGCAACGACTGGTTCATTGGACGCGATCGACCGGGAGATCCTGGCGATCCTGCAGACCGACGGCAGGCTGAGCGGGGCCGATATCGGCCGGAAGGTGAACCTGTCGCAACCCGCGGTGTCGGCGCGGATCCAGCGGCTGGAGCGGTCCGGCGTCATCACCGGGTACCGCGCGGTCGTCGATCCGGCCAAGGTCGGGCTCAACATCCACGCCGTCGTACGTGTCCGGACGACGCATGCCCGGATCCCCGAGTCGCTCGAGTTGTTCGCGACGTTGCGGGAGGTCGTCGCGACGTACCGGCTGACCGGTGAGGACTGCTTCCTGCTCGACGTTCACACCCCTGATGCGGCCCGGCTCGAGCAGGTGGTCGACGCGATCGGCCGGCTAGGACCGGTGAGCACCTCGCTGGTACTGCGTGAGTATCCGGCGAAGCCGCTCGCCCTCGGATAACAGGATTTCCCTTGCCGCCGTGAATTCCGCAGAATCGCGCGGAGTTCCGCTTCCCAGCGGGCGGTACGCCGAACTAGGGTTCGACGGATCGTAGTGGTTGCGTTACGCAACAGGAACGTGGGAGGGAAGCGTATGTCGAAAAGCCGCAAGGCACTTGTGGCCGCCACCGCAGGACTGGCTACTGTCGCGCTGGGATTGTCGTTCACCAGCGCCGCGGGGGCCGCGCCGGAGGCAGCGGCAGCCAATCCGAACGGGCTCAAGCTGATCAAGACGAAGACGTCACTGCTCGGCAAGCACTACTGGTACCAGCAGACCTTCAAGGGCCTGCCGGTCGTCAGCGGGTACTACGCCAAGCACGTCGACAAGAGCGGGTCCGTGCAGATCGCCGACGGGCGGGACGCCGTACCGGCGAACCTCGACGTCAGCGCGAAGGTCGCGCCCGCGTCCGCGACGCAGGCCGCGAACGCCACCGTCACCGCGCAGGCGAACCGCGCGCGGGTGGCCGGGCCGAACAAGAGCTTCGCCAAGCAGCCCGAGGCGACCAGCGGCGCCGCGCAGCTCGCCGTGGTCGGCGGGCCGGACGCCCGCCTGGTCTGGAACGTCACCAGCCGGTCGACCGAAGGCGTCAGCCAGTCGCTCGTCGACGCGAAGACCGGCAGTGTGGTCGCGTCGAAGGTGATCAGCGACAACGTCGACGGCCGTGGCTCGGTCTTCGATCCGAACCCGGTGGTCAGCCTGAAGAACGAGAAGCTGACCGACATGAACGACAAGAACCAGGACATCCTGTTCACCGCGCAGAAGAACGTGATCCTGCGCAACCTGGACGGTTCTGGCAAGCTCAACGGCGCCTTCGTCAACATCAAGGAAGGCAACGGCGGGGTCGCGCAGAACAAGAACAACACGTTCGTCTACCAGCGCGCGAACAACAAGTTCGAACAGGTGATGGTGTACTACCACATCAACCAGGCGCAGGAGTACATCCAGTCGCTCGGGTTCAAGGACGCCAACAACGAGTCCCAGGACTTCTCGGTCGACACGATCCGCGACGACAACTCGTTCTACGACCCGTCGACGGACATGATCACCACCGGCGACGGTGGCGTCGACGACGCCGAGGACGCCGAGGTGATCTGGCACGAGTACGGTCACGCGATCCAGGACGACATCGTCCCGGGGTTCGGCGAGTCCGAGCAGGGCGGCGCCATCGGTGAGGGCTTCGGCGACTACTGGGCCGTCACCATGTCGGTCCCGGTCAGCAAGGGCTTCAACCTGCCGTGCGTGATGGACTGGGACGCCACGTCGTACACGACCGACGAGCCGCACTGCCTGCGTCGTACCGACACCGGCAAGACCACCGACGACATCGACGGTGAGGTGCACGACGACGGTGAGATCTGGTCGAACGCGCTCTGGGACATCCACCAGGCGCTCGGCCGGACCAAGGCGAACAAGCTGATCCTCGAGGCGACGTACTTCTACGACCCCGACACCTCGTTCGCCGCCGCGGCCCAGGACACCGTCCAGGCTGCCCGGCTGCTGTACGGCAAGGCCGCCGCGCAAACGGTGACCGACGCCTTCAAGGCCCGCAAGATCCTGTAGTGACAATTCCAGCTCGTGCGCCCACGACTACTGTGGGCGCATGAGCTGGAGTACTGCGGACATCCCTGACCTGACCGGGAAACTGGCGCTCGTGACGGGCGCGACGAGTGGACTCGGGTACGAGACCGCGCTGGAGCTGCTGAGACACGGCGCGGACGTGCTGGTCGCGGCGCGCAATCCGGAGAAGGCGGCGCAGGCCGCGGAGACGTTGACGCAGCAGGCCGGGAGAGCTCCGACCGTGCTCGAGCTGGATCTCGCTGATCTTGCGAGTGTCGAGAAGGCGGCGGGCGAGGTCATCAGGTCGTACGACCGGCTGGATCTGTTGATCAACAACGCCGGTGTGATGGCGCCGCCGCATCGGGAGACCATCGACGGCTTCGAGCTCCAGATCGGGACCAATCATCTCGGTCATTTCGCGCTGACCGGTCGGCTGATGCCGGTGCTGGTCGGTGGCAGTCGCGTGGTGACGGTGAGCTCGTTCATGCACAAGACCGTGCGCGGCATCAGCGAGGCCGATCTTCGGCGGCCGGCGGGCAGCTACCGAAAGTGGGAGGCGTACGGGAAGTCGAAGCTCGCCAACCTGCTCTTCATGCTCGAGCTCGATCGCCGGGCGCGCGCGGCCGGGGCCGATCTGCTGAGTGTGGGCGCGCATCCCGGGTACGCGTCGACTCATCTGCAGGCCGCTGGGCCGGAGCTCGCGGGCAATCACCGCCAGGCGCGGCTCTGGGCCGCTGCGACCCGTCTCATCGCACAGTCGGCGGCTGCCGGTGCGTGGCCGAGCCTGTACGCCGCGACGTACCCCGGCCTGCGGCCTGGCTCGTTCGTCGGGCCGGGCTTCTTCGAGTACCGCGGTACTCCGAAGGTCGTGCTGCCGACCCGGACCGCACAGGATGCCGAACTGGCGCGCGAGCTGTGGGACTGGTCGGTCGAGGCGACCGGGGTCGATCCGGCACTCACCGTGCTGAGATAGTGACACAGCGGCAACTTTCTGGTTACCCTCCGGTAATTCCTACTGCCGGAGGTCACCAGTGCGCAGACTTGCAGCCGCCCTAGCTGTCGCTCTGACTCTGATCACAATCGGTCCGCGTGCTGCTGACGCCGGCCAGGCCGCGCCGGGTTTCAGTACGGCGTACCAGCGCATCCCCGGCGCCGGTGGGACCGAGATCGGCGCGGTCGTGCTTACGCCGACGGGGCAGGGCGACGGCCCGTTCCCGCTCGTGGTGATGCCGTCGAGTTGGGGTGTGCCGAACGTGGAGTACGTCGGCCAGGGGACGAAGCTGGCCACGGCCGGGTTCCAGGTCATTTCGTACTCGAGCCGCGGCTTCTGGGACTCTGGCGGCGGTATCGACATTGCCGGGCCGCCGACGGTCGCCGATGTCAGCAAGGTGATCGACTGGGCCGGTCAGCACACGCCGGCGGATACCAGCCGGGTGGCCGCGGTGGGGATCTCGTACGGCGCGGGTACGTCGCTGCTCGCGGCCGCGAAGGACTCGCGGATCAAGGCGGTCGGAGCGCTCAGCGGATGGGCCGATCTGATCCGGTCGCTGGATCCGAACGACACTGTCGCGCTGCAGTCCGTTGCGGGTCTGCTTGCCCTGGGCAACATCACGGGGCGGCCGGGGCCGGAGATGGCGTCGCTGCAGACGAAGTTCGTCACCGGCGACTTTGACGGCGCGATTGCGGAGGCGAGTCAGTTGTCGCCGGAGCGGTCTGCGGCGACGATGGTAGACCAAATCAATGCGAAGAAGCCGGCTGTGTTCCTGGCGAACGCGTTCGAGGATTCGATCTTTCCGCCGTCGCAGTACACGGACTTCTTCACGAGTCTGACCGGGCCGAAGCGGTTGTTGCTTGCGCATGGCGATCATGCGACGCCTGAGGTGACCGGGGCGGTTGGTCTACCAAACGAGACGTGGGATGAGCTCGTCGGCTGGTTGCGGCATTACCTGACGGGTGCGGACAACGGTGCGGATGCCGAGGCGCCGGTGCAGTTGAAGTCGCAGCGTGGGGTGTGGCGTGGGTATGCCGATTGGGCGGCGGTTGGGTCGTCGCGTACGTCGTACTTGACCAAGGGTGGGGCGCTTCAGGGTGGTGCGTCGACTGGGTGGAGTCGGTCGATCGGGGCTGGTATACCAACGGTCGCGGATAGCGGGGTGGCGCTGGTGTCCGGGGCGTTGCAGGGGTTGTTGTCGATTCCGGTCGGGGTGGCGACGTCTCTGGTGGACCGGTCGTTCGCTGGGGTTTGGTCGGGGCCGAGGTTGAGTTCTGCGACGGTCGTGAATGGTATGCCGAAGTTGCATCTGACCGTGAAGCCGTCGGCGGCTGATACGTCGCTGTTCGCTTATCTGTATGACGTTGATGCGTTGGGGGTTGGGTCGTTGATGTCGCACAAGCCGTACACGTTGCGCGGTGCTACGCCGGGGAAGGCGGTGTCGCTTGATGTGCGGTTGGAGGCGACGAGCTGGGAGGTGCCGGCCGGGCATCATCTCGTGCTGGTCGTGGACACCGTTGATCCGCGGTATCTCGGGCGGAGCGTGATCGGGTCGACGGTCACGTTCAGTTCGCCGGCTGGTGATCCGTCGTGGGTGAGCGTTCCGGTGGCGGCGTGACTGTCAGCCGCCGAGGATTCCTCGGCTTCACCGCCGCCGCGCTAGCTCCCATCCATCAAGCCGCAACCCGCGAAGCACCCGAACCCGGAGCACCCGAGCCTGGATCGCAGGCCGGCGCAACCCAGGCCGGCGCAACCCAGCCCGGCGAGGTACAGCCCGGCGAGGTGCAGCCGGGCGTGGGCGATCGCACGCTGTATCTCGGGACGTACGGGGACGGCATCGGCATCGCGACGTACGACGATGCCGGGAAGATCACCTCGACCGGCACGATCGCTGGTATACCAAACGCGTCCTTCGTGATCCGGTCCGGGAACTTCCTGTACGCCGTGAACGAGCAGGACGCCGGCGCCGTCACTGCGATCGACATCTCCGGCACCCCGCGAGTGCTGAATCGTCAACCCAACAAGGGATCCGGCCCCTGCCACCTCGCCAAGGTCGGCGACGATCTGCTCAGCGCGAACTACGGATCCGGCGACATCGCCGTCCACCCGATCGCCGCAGATGGGAGCCTCGGGCAACAAACAGATCTGGTCAAGCACGACGGCTCAGCGCCGCACGCCCACCAGGTCGTGCAGGCCGGCGAATACGTGCTCGCAGTCGATCTCGGCACCGACACGATCTACACCTACACACTCACGGACGGCAAGCTCGCGCAGCAGCACCAGGCAAAGGTCAAGACCGGCGCAGGCCCGCGACATTTGGTATTCCATCCGTCCGGCAACTACGCGTACGTCGCCGACGAACTCGACAGCACCGTCACGGTCTGCGGGTACGACGACGGCGTACTGACGGTGCTCGAGTCGATCCCGGTCGCCGACGGGGAAAACTACCCGGGCGAGGTGGTGATCTCCGCGGACGGACGCTTCGTCTACGTCACCAACCGCGGGCACAACAGCGTCGCGATCTTCAGCACCGACGGTCCGCACCTCGAGCTCGTTGGTATACCAAACTGCGGCGGCGACTGGCCGCGGCACTGCGCGTTCGACCCGACCGGCCGGCTGCTCTTCGTCGCCAACCAGAAGTCGAACAACATCACCACGTTCTTGGTAGACCAAGCGACCGGCGGCCTGACGCTGACGAGCGACTTCAGCACGCCGACCCCGGTCTGCGTGAATGTTTGATTGTGCGCGAGCTCTTGCGTTCGTGTGATGACAGCGCTGTCATGGGACTGCCTTTCTCCGCCCCGAAAGGAACGTTCCCATGTTCAAGCCGCTCGCGGCCGCCCTCGTCCTGCTGTCGACAACCCTCGTCCCAACAGCCCAAGCCACAGCCCCGGCCCAGCCCACAGCCCAACCGGCATGGCACCTGGGCACCCCGCCGCTCACCACCCCGTGGACCAACGACGTCTCGCCGACGAACGCGCTCCCGGAGTACCCGCGCCCCCAACTGACCCGCCCCGACTGGCGCAACCTCAACGGCCTCTGGGAATGGGCGCCGGCAGCCGTAGGTGAGCAGCCACCGATCGGCCGCACGCTCAACGAGCAGGTGCTCGTCCCCTACCCGATCGAGTCCGCGCTCTCCGGCCTCCAGAAGCACGAGGACCGGATGTGGTACCGCCGCACCTTCACCGTCCCGGACAACTGGAAGGGCAAGCGCCTCCTACTGCATTTCGGCGCGGTCGACTACGACGCCAAGGTCTGGGTCAACGGCCGCCAGGTAGCCACCCACCGCGGCGGGTACGACGGCTTCGACGTCGACGTCACCACTGCGCTGCACGCCAAAGGCCCGCAGGAGCTGATCGTCTGGGCCGAGGACCTGACCGACGAGACGTACCAGCCGATCGGCAAGCAGCGCGAGATCGGCGACCACGGCATCTTCTACCAGGGCAGCTCCGGCATCTGGCGGACCGTCTGGATGGAGCCGGTGAACGTCGCATCGATCGACCGTCTCCAACTCACACCCGACCTGCCGAACCAGACTCTCAAGGTCACTACCCAGACCTCCGGCCCCGCCGGCCTCGACGTCGAGGTCACCGCGTACGACGGCCGCAAAGCCGTCGGGCACGTGCGAGGCAAGGCCGACACCGAACTCCGGCTGCCGATCCGGAATCCCAAAACCTGGTCGCCGGACCACCCGTTCCTGTACGACCTCAAGGTCCGCCTGATCGACCGCGGCAAAATGGTAGACCAAGTCGGCTCGTACGCCGGGATGCGATCGGTCGGCCTGCAGAAAGGTGCCGACGGCAAGCTCCGGATGGCGCTGAACGGGAAGATCCTGTTCAACCTGTCGACCCTCGACCAGGGCTTCTGGCCGGACGGCCTCAACACCGCGCCGACCGATGCGGCGCTCCGGTTCGATCTCGAGCAGCACAAGCGGCTCGGGTTCAACACCGTCCGCAAGCACATCAAGGTCGAGCCCGATCGCTGGTACTACTGGGCCGACAAGCTCGGCCTGATGGTCTGGCAGGACATGCCCGCGACGAAGACCGACGCGATGCCCGACCCCTGGCGCGCGCAGTTCGAGTCCGAGCTGCACCAGCTGGTCGACCAGCACAAGAGTTTCACCTCGATCACCGTCTGGGTCCCGTTCAACGAAGGCTGGGGTGAATGGGACCAGGCGGCGACCGGCCGGATCGCGGACGACGTCAAGGCGCAGGACCCGTCCCGACTCGTCAACGCGCACAGCGGCGTGAACTGCTGCAACTCGCACGGCGACTCCGGTCGCGGCGATCTGATCGACAACCACGCGTACCTCGGCCCGGCGACAACAGCGCCGACGGAAACCCGAGCGGCCGTGGACGGCGAGCACGGCGGGTTCGGCCTGAAGGTGCCGGACCACATGTGGTTCGGCGACGGATCGGCGTACGAGATGGAGCCCGACTCGGCGACCCTCACCCGGCGGTACATCGAGAACCAGGCCGACGTGCTGAAATCCGCCAAGCAGTGCGGAATCAGCGGATCGGTCTACACCCAGATGACCGATGTCGAAGGCGAGCTGAACGGGTTCTACACCTACGACCGGCGGGTCCCGAAGATGGACTTCGCCCAGGTGCGCACGATCAACCAGCAGATCATCGCCGGCGCCGATGGGACGGGCGCTGGTATACCAAACCCCGGACCCGGCACACCCGGTGCCGACGGCATCCACTTCTACCCGCTCGACGGCACCGCAGAAGATGCCGTGGGCAACAACGACGCGACCCTCCAGGGCGGCGCAACCTTTGCCCCCGGCAAGAACGGCCAGGCGGTCGCGCTCAACGGCGACGGGCAGTACGTCGACACCGGCGCGGCCCTGCTCGACACCGCCAAGAACTACACCGCCAGCGCCTGGGTGAAGCTGAACAAGGCGGACGGCGCGTTCCAGACCTTCGTCAGCCAGGACGGCGATCGCGACAGCGCGTTCTTCCTGCAGTACTCCGGCCAGGACCAGCGCTTCGCGATGAGCTTCCCCGGCATCCGGGCGCTGTCGCCGACGAAGCCGAACCCGGGGCAGTGGTACCACGTCACCGGCGTACGCGATGTCGTGAAGGGTGAGCTCAAGCTCTATGTCGACGGCGAGCTCGTCGCCACGAAGAGCGCGTGCGCCCTGGACTCCAGCTCGACCGGCAACACGGTCATCGGCCGGGCGAAGTTCGGCGGCAACCAGGTCGACTTCCTCGACGGCACGATCGACCAGGTCCACCTGTACGACCGCGCTCTCACCGATGCGGAGGTGCGCACCCTCTACGAATCCGGCCGGTAGGCGTTCGGGATGCGAAGTCATCGCATACCCCCGATCCTGGTAGATACCGACCAGGGGAGGTGAGTGCGATGGCCGCACCCAGCCAGGTGCTCGCACCCCAATCGACGATCCGGTTCCGGCCTCCGCGGTTCGGGCTCGGCGGTTCGCATCTCGGCGAGCCGCCGGGCCCGGACGGCGACGCGACCGCGGTCGCCACCGTCGACGCGGCCTACCAGGCCGGCATCCGGTTCTTCGACACCTCACCCGCGTACGGCGACTCGGAACGACGACTCGGTACGGCGCTGCAGAAGCGCCCGCGTGGTGAGTTCCTGGTCTCGACGAAGGTGGTCGGCGACGATCCGAAGGCCTCGATCGACACGAGCCGCGAGCAACTAGGACTCGCGATCGACCTCGTCCTGGCCAAGGACGAATCGGTCTACCCGACGCTCGACCGGCTGCGGCGCGACGGAACGATCAAGGCCGTCGGAGCAGTGTCGGACCACTGGCAGGAGCTCGACCGCCTCGTGCGGGACGTCGAGCTCGACTGCGTGCTGCTGACAGCGCAGTACAGCCTGCTCGACCGCGACGCCGTACCGCTGCTGGATCGTTGCCTTGCGCGCGGAGTCTCCGTGATCGTGTCCGGCGTACTCACCCCGCAGGTCCTGCAGGCAGACACTGTCCAGGCGCGACGCATCTCAGCCGTCTGCGAGCGGTACGGCGTCTCGCTGCCGCAGGCCGCGCTCGCCTTTCCCAGCAGGCATTCCGCGGTCACGTCCGTCCTGATCGCGGCGTCGTCACCGGCCGAGATCCGCGCCGACGCCGCGCTGGTGCGCCAGCCCGTACCGGAGAAGCTCTGGCGGGATCCGGAATTGCTGCGCTTGCTATCCTGACAACAGGAGTTCGACGCAAGCGGGCTCCCCGGACGAGCGGCGCCGTACCCGGTCTGTCAAGACGACGCCTCACCCTTTGACGGAGGGGGTCGTCCTCATGCATGTACTCGACGTTCTCGAGATCGTTGGCGCGATCACCATTCTGATCGCGTTCGCCGCCGCGCAGGCTGGTCGCCTACGCCAGCGCACCATCACCTACCAGCTCCTGAACCTGCTCGGCTCCGGAGTCCTGGCCACGATCGCCGCGATCCAGCTCTCCTGGGGCTTCCTGCTCCTGGAGGGCACCTGGGCGGTCATCAGCCTGATCGGCCTGCTGGCCCTGAAACGACGGCAACAGACCGACTAGAACTTGTCGCCCGGATTCGTCGCCGTCGGGATGGACCCCGTCGGGAGAGTGGTGGGCAGACCGGTCGGAACCGGGCTCGGGCTCACCGTGATGGACGGCGAGGTCGAGCCGGTCCCCGGCGGGGGTGTCGTCGGGGTGATCGTCACCGTGGCGGTGTTGGTCGGCGTCGGGATCACAGGTTCAGGCTCGAGCGGCTGCGCGTGGCGGAATAGGAGCCACGCCAGGAACACAGCCAGTGCCATGATCAGCGCCATCGTCAGCAACGCGAACGCCAGCGCCCACCGCGACGCCGGGCGCAAAGCGTTCGGCCATGGCAGCGGCCAGATCCGGAACAGACCAGGACGCCGGCGGCTCTCCCAGTAGTGGCGGAACTCGGGCCCGCGCAGCTTGCCGATCTGCGGGATCCGGTCCATCAGTACTGCGGACAGGATCTCCTCGCCGCGACGCTCCGCGATCAACCGCTCATCGGAGGCCGCGCTCGACCCGTCGTCCTCCCGGATCGGCCCGACCGCGACCCAGAGCGCGAGGTCGTCGTCATCGGAGTCGTTGTGGCCTAGTACGGCATCCTCGGGCAGCTCGTCGACGGCGTACACGAACCGGTCGCGGGCGGCCGCGTCGTCGGCGGATCCCTCGGTCATCATCGCGACGACCACGTTCCGGCCGGCCTCGTCGCTGGCCGTGTAGAGGTAGCCGGCCGCGTTCGCGCCGAGTCGCCCGCGGAGCCAGAACTCGCCGACCCGCGGCGGGTCCTCCGGCTGCAACGGGAGCGCCTCCGGAATCTCCAGCGCAGGGCGCTCCTCCGGCGCGTCCGCCGGTTGCACCTCGGTCTGGGATTCGGTCGCAGTCATCACCCCAATCCCACCACATCCCTGGTAGCACTGTCGCCACGGCCGCTCGCCGCGTGCTGCCGGGCCAGGAGCCAGGCCCAAAGCTCGGCGCGCAGGATTTGGCCGGGAGGGGCAGGATGGTGGAGGACCCGGTGGGCCCTGCGCCCGCTGGCCCCGGCGATCTGATGGAATGGCCGGTGTTGCGAAGTGGGGAATGACGGTGTTTGACACGGTCCGCTCGCGGGCCCCGGAAGGACATGCATGACCGAGACGACGGTGCCCACGGGTTCGGTGGCCCAGCAGTCCAGGCTGATCGGCGAGGCCCTCGGTGAGGTCAAGCGGGTGATCGTCGGCCAGGAGCACATGGTCGAGACCCTGATGGTGTCACTGCTCGCGAAAGGTCACTGTCTGCTCGAGGGCGTGCCGGGTGTCGCGAAGACGCTGGCCGTCCGCACCTTCGCCAGCGTCGTCGGCGGCACGTTCGCCCGGATCCAGTTCACTCCGGACCTGGTCCCGTCCGACATCGTCGGCACCCGGATCTACCGCCAGACCCGCGAGACCTTCGACATCGAGCTCGGCCCGACGTTCGTGAACTTCGTGCTGGCCGACGAGGTCAACCGTGCACCGGCCAAGGTGCAGTCCGCGATGCTCGAGCTGATGGCCGAGCGGCAGGTGTCGATCGGCGGCCAGACCTTCCCGATGCCGAAGCCGTTCATCGTCATCGCCACCCAGAACCCGATCGAGTCCGAGGGCGTCTACCCGCTGCCCGAGGCGCAGCGCGACCGGTTCCTGGTCAAGATCGACGTACCGCACCCGCGTGGGCACGAGGAGTTCGAGATCCTCCGCCGGATGAGCGTCGACCCGCCGGAGCCTCGGCAGGTGCTGAAGCCGGAGACGATCCTCGAGCTGCAGCGCTCGGCGGAGCAGGTGTTCGTCCACAACCTGGTCGCGGAGTACGCCGTACGCCTGGTGATGGCGACCCGTACGCCGACCGACTTCCACCTGCCCGACCTGGAGCCGATCATCGAGCTCGGTGTCAGCCCGCGCGCGACGCTCGGCCTGATCGCGGCCGGCCGGGGCCTGGCGCTGATCCACGGCCGGGACTACCTGCTGCCGAGCGACATCCAGACCGTCGCGCTCGACGTGATGGGCCACCGTCTCGGTCTGACCTTCGACGCGGTCGCGGACAACATCGACCCGCGGGCCGTGATCGAGCGGATCCTGGCCACCGTCCCGCCGCCGCAGCCGGTCTGGCGCGACGGCGCCGACGGGACCGGCCGCCCGGAGTTCGTCTAGTGCCCAACCGCCGAGACCCACGAGTTGCGATGACGATCTCGCAGCTCGCTCCCGAGCGTGCGTTGCGGCGGCTGGAGCTGACCGTCGTACGCCGTCTCGAGGGGTACCTGCACGGCGAACACCTGGGGCTGCTCCCGGGGCCGGGCACCGAGCTGGCCGAGGCGCGTGAGTACCAGGTCGGCGACGACGTACGGCGGATGGACTGGGCCGTCACCGCGCGGACCACGATCCCGCACGTCCGCGACCTGATCGCCGACCGTGAGCTGGAGACCTGGGCGCTGGTCGACCTGTCCGGCTCGATGGACTTCGGTACGTCGACACTCGAGAAGCGCGAGCTTGCCGTGGCGGCTGTTGCGACCGTCGGGTTCCTGACCCACCGCCTCGGCGACCGCTTCGGCGGGCTGATGCTGCGTGACTCGGCGCTGCGGCGCTGGCCGGCGAGGTCGGGGCGGCTCGCGCTCTACGGTCTGCTGCGCGCGCTGCTGGCCGAGCAGTTCAGCGGTGACGAGGAGGCGCATCGCAGCGACCTGGCCGCCGCGCTGGAGTCGATGGCGCGGACACAGCGCAAACGTGGACTGCGGGTGATCGTGTCCGACTTCCTCACCCCGCAGGACGGCGAGGTCGCGAGCCAGATCGAGCCGTCCTGGGAGCGGGCGATGCGCAAGCTGACCGCCCAGCACCAGGTGCTCGCGGTCGAGATCGTCGACCCGCGCGAGCTCGAGCTGCCGAACATCGGCGTGGTCACGATCGGTGACCCGGAGACCGGCGAGGTACGCGAGATCGACACCCGGCGGCGCAAGGTCCGGGAGGCTTTCGGAGTAGCAGCTCTCGCTCAGCGGGAACGAACCAGAGCTGCCCTGCGTAGGGTAGGTGCGGGGCACCTTGTACTGCGGACCGATCGTGACTGGGTCGCCGACACCGTGCGGTTCGTGCTCGCCTACCGGCGAGTGGCGCCCCGCCTGCACCAACCGCCGAAGGGAGTGGCTCGCTGATGGAGTTCCTGTCTCCGGCCAGATTGTGGTTCCTGCTGCTGATCCCGGTGATCATCGCGGGGTACATCTTCCTCCAGCACCGGCGCTCGCAGTACGCGCTGCGCTTCACCAACATCGCGCTGCTGGACCGGGTCGCGCCGCGGCGGCCGCAGTGGCGGCGGCACCTGGCCGTCGGGCTCGCGCTGCTCGCCGCGCTGACCTGCATCCTGGCGTTCGCGCAGCCGAAGGACAAGGTCAAGGTGCCGCGCGAGCGGGCCACGATCGTGGTCGCGATCGACGTGTCGCTGTCGATGATGGCGACCGACATCGAGCCGAACCGGCTGGAAGCGGCGAAGGAGTCGGCGAAGGAGTTCGTCAACAACCTGCCGACCAAGTTCAACGTGGCGCTGGTCAACTTCGCCGGTACGGCGTCGATCATCGTGCCGCCGACCACGGACCGTGCCACCATCGACCGGTCGATCGACGGGCTCGAGCTGGCCGAGTCGACCGCGACCGGTGAGGGCATCTTCACCTCGCTGCAGGCGCTCACCCAGGTCCCGCCGGACCCCGCGCACCCGAACGACCCGGCCCCGGCCCGGATCGTGATGCTGTCGGACGGCAAGCGGACGGTCGGCCGGACCGCGCAGGAAGGCGCGCAGGCGGCCAAGGCGAAGAACACCCCGGTGTACACGATCTGCTTCGGCACCGACTCCGGCTTCATCGAGATGGACGGCATCCGCCAGCGGGTGCCACCGGACCGCACCGAGCTCCGCAGCATCGCCGAGACCACCGGCGGCGAGGCGTACACCGCGGAGTCCGCTGGCGAGCTCAAGGACGTCTACAAGGACATCGGCTCCTCGGTCGGGTACGACGAGGTCGACAAGGAGATCACCGCCCGGTACGCCGGTATCGCGATGCTCTTCACGCTGGCCGCCGCCGGCGCCTGCATCGCGCTCGCGACCCGCTTCCCGTAATCCGCCCGGCCCCGGAGCCTCGCCGCTCGTCGACCTGAATCGCGACACGATGGTGATGTAGTTGACACGGCGAGGTTACTGGTGTTGAAGGTGCTCGTGGTGCAAGATGTACGAGTCTGCCAGGACTGACAGGTGTGTTTCGAGAACGCTGGGGAAGGCGCCCCTCGAGCACAGGAGGTCCCGGTGGCGACAACTCGTGGCGTTCTGTACGTCCACACGGTGCCGTCAGCGTTGTGCCCTCATGTCGAGTGGGCAGCGGGCGGCATCCTAGGCGTGCCCGTGAAACTGGATTGGACACCGCAGCCTGCGGCCCAGGGCACGTACCGGGCCGAGCTGTCCTGGCAGGCCGAGGCCGGTACCGCGGCCAAGCTGGCATCCGCTCTGCGCGGCTGGCAGAAGCTGCGGTTCGAGGTCACCGAGGAGCCGAGCAACGGCGTCGAGGGCGAGCGGTACTCGTTCACGCCCGAGCTCGGAGTCTTCCACGCGACCACCGGCGTACACGGCGACATCATGGTGCCGGAGGAGCGGCTGAAGGCGGCCATGCTGAAGGCGGCGGCCGGTGAGGCCGACCTGACCGAGGAGGTCGAGCGTTTGCTCGGTCGCCCCTGGGACGACGAGCTGGAGCCGTTCCGCTACGCCGGCGACGGCGCACCCGTGCGCTGGCTGCATCAGGTCGTCTAGGCGGTTCCTGAGAACTTCAGAAGAAAGCGGTGAACGGCAGAGCTTTCCGCGAACTTTTCGATGAGACTGAGCATCAGACGTTCTACGAGGGTGGGAGGGGCCGTGGCCGCTGGGCCACCGGGTGTCGGGACACCCCCGGTGGTTGTTAACAACAGCGGCCGCACCACGTGAGGGGCACGGATCCATTGGATCCGTGCCCCTCGAGCCGTTTCTAGAGCGGGATGTTTCCGTGGTTCCCGCGGATCGGTCCGCCGACCTCGGCCTTCGCGAGGGCAGTTGCCAGAGCCGTCCGGGTGCGGGTCGGTTCGACGACCTCGTCCACCACGCCGATCTCGCGGGCGCGGTCGATGCCGCCGGCAATCTTCTCGTGTTCGACGGCCAGCTCCGCCTCGACCTGCGGACGCAGTTCAGGGTCGACCTCGGCCAGCTTCCGCCGGTGCAGCACTCGGACCGCCGCGACCGCACCCATCACAGCGACCTCGGCCCGCGGCCACGCGAACACCCGCGTCGCCCCGAGCGATCGCGCATTCATCGCGATGTACGCCCCGCCGTACGTCTTCCGCGTCACCAACGTCACCCGCGGTACGACGGCCTCCGCGAACGCATGCAGCAGTTTCGCGCCCCGTCGTACGACGCCGTCCCACTCCTGCCCGACGCCCGGCAGATAACCCGGTACGTCGACCAGCACGACCAGCGGTACGCCGAACGCGTCGCACATCCGGACGAACCGCGACGCCTTCTCCGCCGACAGCGCGTCGAGGCAACCACCCAGCCGGAGCGGATTGTTGGCGATGACACCGACGGTGCGCCCGCCGAGCCGGCCCAGCGTGGTGACGATGTTCGGCGCCCACCGTTGGTGGAGCTCAACTGCAGACGACGAGTCGAGCACCCCTCCGACCAGCGGATGGACGTCGTACGCGCGCTTGGCCGACTCCGGCAGGAACCCGGACAGATCGGTGTCCGGGATGTCCGTGGACATCGAGCCCTGGTTCGCGAGCAGGTCCGTCAACCGGCGCGCGTGCTCGATCGCCGCGTCCTCGGAGTCCGTGGTGATGTGGACGACGCCGGACCGGCGGCCGTGCGGCTCGGGGCCGCCGAGCCGGAGCATGTCGACGTCCTCGCCGGTGACTGAGCGGACCACGTCCGGCCCGGTGACGAAGATCCGTCCCTCAGGACCGAGGATGACGATGTCGGTCAGCGCCGGACCGTACGCCGCGCCGCCCGCCGCCGGGCCGAGCACCACCGAGATCTGCGGGATCTTCCCGGACGCCTGCGTCATCGCGTAGAAGATCTTGCCGACCGCGTGCAGGCTCAGCACGCCCTCGGCCAGACGCGCGCCGCCCGAGTGCCACAGGCCGATGATCGGCACCTGCTCCTCGCGGGCGACCTCGTACGCCTTGACCACGACGTCGCAGCCCTCGTCGCCCATCGCGCCGCCCATCACGGTCGCGTCGGAGCAGAACGCGACGACCTTCGCCCCGGCAATCCGCCCGCGGGCCGCGATCATCCCCGACAGGTTGTCGGGGGTGATCAACTCCAGGCTGCCCGGGTCCAGCAGGTTCGTCAGCCGGGTGAGCGGGTTCCGCGGGTCCAGCTCACGGGGGAGTTTGGCGGGTCTTGCCGGGGCAACGGTCATGGGTGTCCTCCGGGGGTTACAGCGTTTTGAATGCGATGGCGGCGTTGTGGCCGCCGAAGCCGAACGAGTTGTTCAGCGCCGCGATGTCCCCGTCGGGCAGCTTGCGCTGCTCGGTCGCGACGTCCAGGTCGATCTGGTCGTCGAGCTTGTCCACGTTGATGGTCGGTGGCGAGACCCGGTTGTGCAGGGCGAGCACGGTCGCGACCGACTCCACCGCACCGGCACCGCCGAGCAGGTGACCGATCATCGACTTCGGCGCGGTGGCGACCGCGTGGTCGGCCTCCTTGCCGAGCGCCTGCCGGATCGCGATCGACTCGGCGATGTCGCCCTGCGGAGTCGACGTGGCGTGTGCGTTGATGTGGAAGATGTCGGCCGGGGTCAAATCGCCCTCGGACAGCGCCCGCTCCATCGCCCGCCGCGCACCCGAACCGGTCGGGTCGGGCTGCGCGATGTCGTGGCCGTCGGCCGAGATGCCCGCACCGGCGAGCTCGGCGTAGATCTTCGCCCCGCGCGCCTTCGCGTGCTCGTACGACTCGAGGATCAGTACGCCGGCACCCTCGCCGAGCAGGAAGCCGTCGCGGTCCACGTCCCACGGCCGCGAGGCGCGTTCCGGCTCGTCGTTCCGCTTGCTCAGCGCCTGCATCATCCCGAACGCGGCCAGCGGCAGCGCCATGATCGCGCCCTCGGCGCCACCGGCGATCACCACGTCCGCGCGGCCGAGCCGGATCTGGTCCAGACCCAGCCAGATCGCCTCGTTGCCGGACGCGCAGGCCGAGACCGGGGTGTGGACGCCGGCCTTGGCGCCGAACTCCAGGCTCACGTACGCCGCGGACGAGTTCGGCATCAGCATCGGGATCGCCAGCGGTGACACGCGCCGCGGGTTCTTCAGCAGCGCGTCGTAGTTCGACAGCGTGGTGTGCAGGCCGCCGATACCGGACGCGACCGCGACGCCGAGCCGCTCCTTGTCCAGGCCGGAGTCCTCCAGGCCGGAGTCGGCCCACGCCTCACGGGCGGCGACGACGGCGAGCTGCGCCGTCCGGTCCAGGCGGCGGGCCTTGACCCGCTCGATCACCTCGGTCGGGTCGACCGCGGCCGGTGCGGCGATCTGCACCGCCAGGTTCTGCACCCACTCGTCGGTCAGCCGCCGCGCGCCGGAGCGTCCGGCCAGCAGCCCTTCCCAGGTGCTGGACACGTCGCCCCCGAGCGGGGTCGTGGCTCCGAGCCCAGTGATGACGACTCGGGTCTTCGACATGGTTACCTCATCCTTCACATCAGGGATCTGCGGTTGGGAGCGAGGGGTGTGTACTGCGTGGTGCTCATCGAGGCAGCCCGATGAGCACCCCGGGCCAGCACGGTGACGGCGTAGGTCAGCCGTTCTGGGCGCGCTCGATGAACGCGACCGCGTCGCCGACGGTCTTCAGGTTCTTGACCTCGTCGTCGGGGATCTTCACGTCGAACTTCTCCTCGGCGGCCACCACGACCTCCACCATGGAGAGCGAGTCGACGTCGAGGTCGTCGGTGAAGGACTTGTCCAGCTGGACGTCCTCCACCGGGATGCCGGCGATCTCGTTCACGATCTCGGCGAGGTTGGAACGGATCTCTTCGGTGCTGGCCATGTTCTCTGGTTCCCTTTCGGATTTCTGCTGGCTGTACAGCTTTGGTACAGCCGGGTGCGGCCACCTGAGCCGCCCCCGGACAACTATGGACTACGGCAAGCGGATGACCTGGGCGGCGTACACCAGCCCGGCGCCGAAGCCGATGATCAGTGCGAGGTCGCCGCTCTTGGCTTCGCCGGCCTCGCGCATCGCGGTGATCGCGAGCGGGATCGACGCCGCCGAGGTGTTGCCCTGGCGCTCGATGTCGCGCGCGACCTTGACGTGCTCGGGCAGCTTCAGCGCCCGCCGCATCGCGTCGGTGATCCGCATGTTCGCCTGGTGCGGCACGAACAGGTCGAGCTGCTCGGCCTTCACGCCGGCCACGTCCAGCGCCTGCTGCGCGGTCTTCGCCATCTCGAACGACGCCCAGCGGAACACCGGGTTGCCGTCCATCGTGAGGTGCGGCCAGTTGTGGTTGCCGTGCACCTCCTGCCAGGACTCCTTCTGGCTGATCACCTGGTGCTGCGTACCGTCCGAGCCCCAGACGACCGGGCCGATGCCCGGTTCGTCGGTCGGGCCCACGATCGCGGCACCGGCGCCGTCGGCGAAGATGAACGCCGTACTGCGGTCGGTCCGGTCGGTGATGTCACTGAGCCGCTCGACGCCGATCGCCAGCACGTACTTCGCACTGCCGCCGCGAACCAGGTCGTTGGCCATCGCGATGCCGTAGCAGAAGCCCGCGCAGGCAGCGGAGATGTCGAACGCCGCGGCGGTCGGGGCGCCGACCGCGACCGCGATCTGGGTCGCGATCGCCGGGGTCTGGTACAGGTGGGTGACGGTCGAGACGATCACGCAGCCGATGTCGGCCGGGTCGATGCCGGAGTCGGCCAGTGCTTCCTTGGCCGCGTTCACCGACATCATCAGCACGGTCTCGTCATCGCTCGCCCAGCGCCGCTCCTTGATCCCGGAACGGGTCTGGATCCACTCGTCGCTGGAGTCGATCTGCTCGAGGATCTCGGAGTTCGGCACGACGCGCCGCGGCCGGTACGAGCCGATGCCGAGCACTCCGGCGTACGTCGAACCTGACGATGCCGTGATCATGCGGGGCTCCCGGCGGGGTGCAGACGGACCAGCGGCTGCCCCGGGGCGACCGGGTCGCCTTCCTCGGCGAGCCACTCCACCACGATGCCGCCGTGCGGCGCGCTCACCTCGACCTCGTCGCGCAGGCTCGCCACCTTCGCCACGACCTCACCGGCCGCAACGGTGTCGCCCGACTCCCGGCGTACGTCGACCTCACGGGTGAAGGTGCCCTTGATCGGGGCGACCAGCAGCCGCCATGTCGGCGAGGCGTCGATCTCGGACGGGCTGCCGTGCTTCTCCACGAACGCGCGAGCGTCGTCGAGTTGGTCCGGAGTCTTGAGCGCGAACGTCTCGACACCCTTCAGCGCGCGGCGCGCGATACCGGTCAGCGTGCCCGCCGGCGGCAGCTCGAGGATGCCGGTCACGTCGAGGTCGGACATGGTCTGCATGCACAGGTCCCAACGGACCGGCGCGTTCACCTGGTTGACGAGCCGCTGCAGTACGTCGCGGCCGTCGTGGACGACGTGGCCGTCGCGGTTCGAGATCAGTCGGGTCCGCGGGTCGTGGGTGCTGATCGCGGTGGCGTACTTCGCCAGCGTCTGCACGGCCGGCTCCATGTGCTTGGTGTGGAACGCGCCCGCGACCGACAGCGGGATCAGCCGGGTCTTGGCGGGCGGGTCGGCGGCGAGCGCGGCCAGCTCCTCAACGGTGCCTGCGGCAACGATCTGGCCGGGGCCGTTGTCGTTCGCCGCGGTCAGGCCGTGCTCGGCGAGCTTGGCCAGGATCTCGTCGCGGTCACCGCCGAGGACAGCGGTCATCGAGGTCGCGGTCTGCGCGGCCGCGGCGGCCATCGCCTTGCCGCGCTCGCGGACCAGGACCATCGCCTGCTCGGCGGTCAGTACGCCGGTGCCGGCCGCGGCGGCGAGCTCACCGACGCTGTGGCCGGCGACCGCGCCGACCTTGGTGAAGGCGTCGGCCGGGTGCGGGAACACGGCCAGCGCCGCCAGCATGCTGGACGCGACCAGCAGCGGCTGCGCGATCGCGGTGTCGCGGATCGTGTCCGCGTCCGCCTGGGTGCCGTAGTGGGCGAGGTCGAGACCGGCCACCGCGGAGAGCCAGTTCAGCCGGCTCTCGAACACGGGATCCGCCAGCCACGGCTCGAGGAATCCTGGGGTCTGGGCACCCTGACCGGGTGCGACGATGACGAGCACGTGCCAACTCTCCCTCAACAGGGCCCGTCGAGAGCCGCAGGGCGAGCACGAATTCTCGGAGGCCGGTTTGTGGAGATCCTACAAAACGGCGGTTCCGGGCTCCGGATTGAGCAGGCGACCCAAGGTCAGTGCGACACGCAATGTGAAAGCGTCGCGGGGATCGAGCGGGTTGTACGCCGTGATGTCCGCCACACGCTTCAACCGGTACCGGACGGTATTGGCGTGGATGAACATCGCCCGGGCCGTCGCCTCGATCGATCCGCCGGAGTCCAGGTACGCCGAAACCGTGTCGAGCAGCACGCCATCGCCGATCGTGAGCGGGCCGTAGACCTCGTTGGCGAGCTGGCGGCGGGCATGGCCGTCTCCGGAGAGTGACCGTTCGGGGAGCAGCTCGTCGGCCTGGACCGGCCGCGGCGCGTTGGGCCAGGCGACCGCGGCGCGAAGGCCGGCGACGGCGGCGCGGGCCGAGGTGACGGCCGACATCAGGTCCTTCACGACCGGGCCGACGACGATCGGGCCGGGTCCAAACCATTGGGCCAGATTTTGTACGATCTCCACAGGTTTGCTCGTACCCCCGAGTACCACGACCAGGCGGTCGCCCTGGATCGCGCACAGGGCGTCGGCGCCGGCCTCACGGGCGGCCTGGCGAACCATGTCGGCCACGTTCGAGGTGGTCTCGGTGTCCGCGGCCCGTCCGACCACAACAGCGACCTCGGCGGATCCCGTCGTACCGGCGGCTCCGGTCCAGCCGAGGGCGGAGGCGCGGGACCGGACCGATTCGTCGGCCTCGCCGCGGATCACGGAGTCGACGAGGAGAGCTTCGAGCCGGGCGTCCCAGGCGCCGCGCATCTCGGCCGCCTGCGCGTAGACGGTGGCGGCGGCGAAGGCGACCTCGCGGGCGTAGCGCTGGATGGCCTCGTGGACGATCGGTACGTCGTCGGGCGGGAGCAGCGTGCCGATGGTCGTCTCGATGGTCTCGATCGTCGTCCGGACCAGGTCGACCGTTTGATGCAGCGAGATGACCCGGGTGAACTCGCGCGGCGCCGACCCGAAGATCCGGGTCGGCATCGAGGAGTGCGCGTCCGGGTCGCGGAACCATTCGACGAACGCCGAGATCCCGGACTGCGCGACCAGCCCGATCCAGGACCGGTCCTGCGCCGAGAGCTTCGCGAACCAGGGCAGCTTCTCCTCCATCGCCGCCATCGCAGCGGTGGCGAGCGCCCCGGTCGCGCCCTGCAACCGCTCCGCCCGCGCCAGATGCGCACCCTTAGCCACGGACCGACCATAGACCTCCCTGTCGGCCCCCGCTGCCATGATGGAGACATGACGGACAAGGCAGGCGTCGAGGACGCGATCGCGGCACTGCGCGCCATCGGGTATTACCTCGAGCGGGACCGGCAGCCGACGCACCGGGTGAAGGCGTACCGGCGGGCCGCCGACACCATCGCCGCGCTACCGGCCGCCGAGGTGCGCGCCCGCCGCCGTGCCGGGACGCTGACCGAGATCGCCGGTATCGGCCCGAAGACCGAGGCCGTCATCGTCGAGGCGATGGACGGCGCGACCCCGTCGTACCTGGTCAAGCTGGAGGAGGCGGCGGGTGAGCTGACCACCGCGGGCAAGCAGATGCGCGCGGACCTCAAGGCCGACCTGCATCTGCACTCCGAATGGTCCGACGGCGGCAGCCCGATCGAGGAGATGGCGCGTACGGCGCATCGCCTCGGTCACTCGTACGTCGCGCTGACCGACCACTCGCCCCGGCTCACCGTCGCGAACGGGCTGTCCCGCGAACGCCGGCTCCAGCAGCTCGAGGTCGTTGCCGAGCTCAACAAGAAGCTGGCCGACGAGCTGGACGGCTTCCAGATCCTGAACGGGATCGAGGTCGACATCAACGAGGACGGCACGCTCGACTGCGACACCGAGATCCTGGCCCGGCTGGACGTGGTCGTCGCCAGCGTGCACTCGAAGCTGCGGATGGCGTCCGAGCCGATGACCGAGCGGATGGTCCGCGCGATCGCGAATCCGCACGTCGACATCCTCGGCCACTGCACCGGCCGGCTGATCACCGGCGGCCGCGGTACGCGTCCCGAGTCGGAGTTCGACCCTGAGGTGGTGTTCGAGGCCTGCCGTCAGTTCGGTACGGCGGTCGAGATCAACTCCCGGCCCGAACGCCTCGACCCGCCCAAACGCCTGCTGTCGATGGCGGTCGAGATGGACTGCATGTTCTCGATCGACACCGACGCGCACGCACCCGGTCAGCTCGACTGGCAGGTCTACGGCTGTGAACGCGCCGAGGACTGCGGTGTCACTCCTGACCGCGTCATCAACACCTGGGACCAGCAGCGACTCCTGGAATGGACGGCATCATGAGCGATCTCGAGAAGGATCCGGCCGAAACCATCGGCACCGGTGACTGCGAAGGGCCTGCACTGGAGTTGCTCGAGGCGCGGGAGGTCGTGCTCGGCCGGACGACGAAGGTGCGGCGGCTGCTGCCCAACAAGAACCGTCGCATGGTCGGCGCCTGGTGCTTCGTCGACCACTACGGGCCGGATGACCTGACGCAACGCGTCGACTCGTACGACGTACCGGGGGAGCGCGGCATGCAGGTGCCGCCGCATCCGCACACGAGTCTGCAGACGGTCAGCTGGTTGTTCGAGGGCGAGATCGAGCACCGCGACAGCGTCGGCTCGCACGCGTTCGTCCGGCCGGGCGAGCTCAATATCATGACCGCCGGCAACGGCATCGCCCACTCCGAGATCTCGACCCTGACCGCCCCGCCGATGCTGCACGGCGCGCAACTGTGGGTCGCGCTTCCCGACTCGGTGCGTACGACGACGCCGCCGGCCTTCAACGCGTACGCCGACCTCCCGGAGCTCGAACTCGACGGCGCCCGCGCGACCGTCATGATCGGCACGGTCGCTGGTGTCACTTCACCAGCGCCCGCCTACACCCCGCTCGTCGGCGCCGACATCACCGTCGAGCCCGGTCGCACGCTGGCGCTCCCGCTCACCCCGTCCAACGAGTACGCCGTACTCGTCGTCGACGGCTCGCTCTCCGTCGGAGACCTGCATCCCGGCTTCGGCGAGATGGTCTACCTCGGCGCGAACCGCGAGTCGATAAATCTAGTTGCCTCCGACAACGGTGTCCGCTTCCTGCTGCTCGGCGGCGAACCGTTCGAGGAGCAGCTGGTGATGTGGTGGAACTTCATTGGCCGCTCCCACGAAGAGATCGTCGCCGCCCGCGAGTCCTGGCAGGCTGCCATCGCGGCGCGCGGCAACGACCGCTTCCCGATGGTCCCCGGCTACGACGGCGACCCGCTCCCCGCCCCGCCGCTACCGGTCACCACTCTCAAACCGCGACCGCGGTCACGCTGACGCGGCGCTGGTAGTACGCCCAGGTCAGGACCAGCAGCGCCGGGCCCCACAGGTACAACGGCAGGTAGCAGGCCAGCATCAGGGTTTTCCACGCCGTGCTGGAGAACGGGATGAAGTGGTCCGTCCACACATCGCGGAAGCCGTAGGTCCAGATCGCGATCAGGCACAGGGCACCCAGCGTGGCGGGGATGATCGCGGCGTACGGCGCGACCCGGCGGCCGCCGATGAACGGGATCCAGCCGGGGGCGACCTCGCCCCAGCGCTGCACCAGGCCGAGTGCCGTGAGCGCGACCAGCTCGGAGAAGATCGTCAGGCTGACGACGTACACCTTGCCGCCGAGACCTTCGAGGTAGGTCGGGTTGCCGTTGGCGTCGATCATGCCCATCGACGAGCCGAAGACCAGGCCCAGTCGCCACAGGCCGGACGGCAGGGTCAGGAACGGGACGATGTGGGCAAGGCGGTAGGCCCAGCGGGGGACAGGGCGTTCGGTCGTGTTCACCATTCGAGCATCCGGCGAACCGGCCCGGTGCCACCTCACCCGCCAGAGGGAACGCGCTCCCTCCGGAGGACCTTTCAGAGCAGGTCGTGGTCGCGGGCGTACGCCACGGCCGCCGTCCGTGAAGGTACGTCGAGCTTCGCGAAGATGTTGGTGAGATGCCGCGCCACCGTCTTGTCGCTCAGCACCAGCAGCCCGGCGATCTCGGCATTACTGTTGCCCACTGCAACCAACCGCAGCACGTCCAGCTCCCTCCCGGTAAGTCCGCTGGTACTGCGGCCGATCAGCTTCTCCGCCTCCTGACGCGCCGCGACGGTCCCGAGCTCGGCGAACGTTCGGCACGCTGCGGTCAGCTCGGCAGCCGCCGAGTCGTCGTCGCCGAGCAGCCGGACCGCCCGCCCGACCAGCACCTTCGCCCGCGCGGCCTCGTACGGCGCCCGCAGCTCACCCCACAACTGTGCCGCCGTCCGCGCCTGCGGCAGCGCCCGATCAGCATCCTCGGCCGCCAACGCCACGAGAGCCGAGCAGTACGCCGCCGAGGCACGCAATCCCGCACACCCGAACTCCTCGGCGATCGTCGACAACTGCCGCGCCGCCTCCTCGGCCTCGGCCGGCTCATCGCCCGCGATCAGTACCTCAACTGCCCCCGCCAGCAGCCGCGATCGATGCACCGGATCACCCGTCTCCGCAAGCAGACGTCGTACGGCGGCAACCGCGCCCGACACCCGCCCGCGCGCGACCATCAGCAGCGCCCGCCCCGGCTGCGCCTCGTACCCGTAGCTGGCGGCCTGGTCGTACGACGACTCCGCGAGAGCGTAATCACCACGGATCCGCAGTACGTCGCCGCGTTCGCTCATCGCCAGCCCCGCGGCCACGTCGTACCCCAACGCCGCATAGCGCTGGCAAGCGTCCTCGAACTCCTCCAACGCTTCCGGGTACGCCGCGTGCAGGCGCAGGATCTGTCCTCGATGGACGGCGCACTGGCCGGTGAACGGCACCAGATCCGGCTGCGAGTCGCACCAGCGGGTGAGTGCCGTCGTCCACGCCGACGCACGCCCGAAGTCGAGCACCTCCTGGCACGCGTCGATCATCGCGCAGTAGACCGTGCCGGCGAAGATCGGTGAGAGCTCGCCGGCGGCGACGCCGACCATCGCCTCGTCCAGGATGGCAAGGCCCTCCGGCACGTGACCGGCGTACATCATCATCCGGCCCTTGCACACCAGCCCTTGCGCGAGCAGATCAGGATCACCGTGCCGGCGCGCGACGCTGACGATCTCGTCGCCTACAGCCACCGCGCCGGCGAGGTCGCCGCGATCCACGCAGCGGAAGAAGTCGTGGATCAGCAGGTACCCCCGCTCGACCACATCGTCGGGCTGGTCGGCCAGCAACCGTTCGGCCCGCGCGGCCCACCCGCTGCCGACCGCCCCCTCGCCGCGGCCGTTGTGCACGCGGGCGAGCCAGAACGCGAACCGCACCGCGCCCGGCACCTCGCCGTTGTCGATCCGCAGCCGGTATCCGCGCTGCAGTGCCCGGATGCAGTCGTCGATATCGCCGAGCAGGAACGCGGACATCGCCAGGGTCATCAGATCGTCCGCGCCGAGACCGGCCGACGACGGTTCGCCGTCGGCCGCGGCCAGCCGGTCATACGCAGCGGCCCAGTCGCGTCGCTCGAACGCGATCCGGGCCCGCTGCAGATCGTCGACAATCCCCATCAGCTGTCCCCCACTGGCGAGCATGCCCTGTCGGCTCACGCGACGGCAAGACTCCGCTCGGTGCGGACCCGCGCCGCGATCCGCTTGGCGACGTACGCCGCGTCCCGGCCGACCCCCGGTAGCACCATCGAACTGAAGGAGTACTGGAACGACAGCCCGCAGAAGAACAGCCCGGGTGCGTTCTCGGCCACCCCGCGGTACTCGCGCGGCCAGCCGTCGGCGCCGACGAGCGGCATCTTGATCCAGTCGAACACCTGCCGGAACCCGGTCGCCCAGACCACGTTCGCGACGTCCAGCACCCGGCCGTCGGCCAGCATCGGCCGACCGTCCTGCGTCCCCGTGACCCGGGCGGGGACCCGCTCGACCCCGCGCTCGAGCAGATCTGCCCGTTTGACCCGGATCATCGGCCCGCCGTGGTGCCGGATGTGGCCCATCTCCTTCCGGCCCATCGGCGTCCGGCGGGTGAGCACATGCCGCCACGCGAACAGCATGAGCGGCCAGAAGAAGGCCTGGTTCGGCTTGCCCGGTGTGAACGGCACTTGTCCGGGATCGCGACCGCACAGGATCGTCTGGTGTGTCTGCGCGACCTCGTACGCGATGTCGGTACCGGAGTGCGAGCCGCCGACGACGAGAACCGGTCCGTCCTTGAGCTGCTCCGGACGTTGGTATTCGGACGAATGCAGCTGCCGGATCGCCGGGTCCAGGTCGACCGCGAAGTCCGGGAGGTACGGCGTACGCCCGAAGGTGCCGGTGGCGACGACGACGTTGTCGGCGGTGAGCTGCTCGCGGCCGATCGTGACGATCCACTGGTCGTCGAGCCGCTCGAGCTTGTCGACGCGGGTGTTCGGCCGGATCGGCAGGTCGAAGCGCTCGGCGTACGACGCGAGGTAGTCGGCGACCTCGTCCTTGCCCGGGTAGTGCCACGGCTCGGCCGGGAACGGGAAGCCGGGCAGTCCGTCGTACTTCGCCGGCGAGTAGAGCTTGAGGCTGTCCCAGTGCGACCGCCACTGGTCTCCTACGCGGGCGTTGCCGTCGAGGATCGTGAACGGCTCACCGAGCCGCTGTAGGTGGTAACCGGTGGCGAGTCCGGCCTGTCCTGCGCCGATGATGATCGTGTTCATGCCCTCGACGGTAGGAATTCCGGGGCACCCACCGCGTCGGACGGAATGCGCATCTTCCGCCCGGCCGCGACTACGAGGTTTGTCGTAGGTCGATCCAGTAGCGGCGGGTGAGGCCGAGCCAGGTGTCGCGGACGTCCTCGAGGACGCCGCCGTTGCGCTCGATCGTCCGGGCCGACGCCGCGTTGTCGTCGTCGCAGCTGACCATCACCCGGTCCAGGCCGCGGGCACGCGCCTTGCCGAGCACCTGGCCCAGCGCCCAGGACGCCAGACCACGGCGACGAGCCGACGGGCGTACGCCGTACCCGATGTGGCCGCCACCCTCGAGCAGCTTGTCGTTGAGCGTGTGCCGGAGCGTGATCGCGCCCAGATAGGTGCCGTCCTCAACGATCCACCAGTACGACGCGTGCACCCGGTCGGCCGGGATCTGCAGGCTGTCGTCGCTCTGCTCGCGGAGGCGCTCGATCCAGTCGGCGAAACCCTCGGCTGTGCTGAGATCCGTCGCCTCCCACAGGCCTGCGCCGTCCTGGTGCTCGTCACCCCACTCGCGGGACGACTCCAGGAAGGAGTCGCGCAGCTCGGCGGTCGGTTCGATCAGCTCAGGCATGGTCAGAAGGGTATGGCCGGTCCGCGCGGCATTCCCACCGAATATGCAAGCGGGCCGCTCACCCCGGTGTGGGATGAGCGGCCCGTGATGCTTCGGCGTCAGGCGCCGGCGCCCTCTTGCTTCACGCCGGCGACCGCGGTCGGGTCGTCGATGCGGAACTTGCGGGCAGCCTCGGCGGCGACCTCCGGCTTGACGTCACCGCGCTTGGCCAGGATCTCCAGCGTCGCGACGACGATCGACTCCGCGTCGACCTGGAAGTGCCGACGGGCCGCGGCCCGGGTGTCGGCCAGACCGAAGCCGTCGGTCCCGAGCGAGGTGTAGTCGTTCGGCACCCAGCGGGAGATCTGGTCCTGCACCGCGCGCATGAAGTCGCTGACGGCAACGACCGGGCCCTTGGTGTCCTTCAGCTGCTCGGTCACGAACGGCACCTGCTCCGGCTCCTCCGGGTGCAGCAGGTTGTGCTGCTCGGCGGCGACCGCGTCACGGCGCAGTTCGTTCCACGAGGTCACGGACCAGATGTCCGCGGCAACGGAGTACTCCTCGGCGAGGATCTGCTGGGCCTTCTGCACCCATGGCAGCGCGACACCGGACCCGAGCAGCTGCACCCGGGGTACGTCGTCGCCCTCGGCGGTCTGGTACTCGTTGAAGCGGTACATGCCCTTGAGCAGCCCGTTGACGTCGAGGCCTTCCGGCTCGACAGGCTGGGCCACCGGCTCGTTGTAGACCGTGAGGTAGTAGAAGACGTCCTCGCCGACCGGCTTGTCCGCGTCCAGGCCGTAGCCGTACATCCGGCGCAGGCCGTCCTTCACGATGTACGCGATCTCGTACGCGAAGGCCGGGTCGTAGTGCACGACGGCCGGGTTGGTCGAGGCGAGCAGCGGCGAGTGTCCGTCCGCGTGCTGCAGTCCCTCACCGGTCAGCGTCGTCCGGCCGGCGGTGGCGCCGATCAGGAAGCCGCGGCCGAGCTGGTCGCCGAACGCCCACATGAAGTCGCCGGTCCGCTGGAACCCGAACATCGAGTAGAAGATGTAGAACGGGATCATCGGCTCGCCGTGCGTGGCGTACGCCGTACCCGCCGCGATCACCGAGCCCATCGCGCCGGCCTCGCTGATGCCTTCGTGCAGCAGCTGGCCCGCCGAGGACTCCTTCCACGACAGCAGCAGGTTGCGGTCGACGGCCTCGTAGTTCTGCCCGTGCGGCGAGTAGATCTTCGCCGTCGGGAACATCGAGTCCATACCGAACGTGCGGTACTCGTCCGGGGCGATCGGGACGATCCGGTGCCCGATCTCCGGGTCCTTCATCAGATCCCGGAACAGCCGGACCAGCGCCATCGTGGTGGCGATCGGCGCGTGGCTGCCCTTGGACAGCGGCTTGTACACGTCGTCGCCCGGAAGCTTCAGCGTCTTCGGTGCGACCTTGCGCTGCGGCAGCGAACCGCCGAGCTGCTTGCGCCGGTCCATCATGTACTGGTACTCCGGCGAGTCGGTGCCGGGGTGGAAGTACGGCGGGTTGTACGCGTCCTCGAGGTCCTTGTCCTCGATCGGCAGGTAGAGCCGGTCGCGGAAGGCCTTCAGGTCGTCCGAGGTCAGCTTCTTCATCTGGTGGGTCGCGTTGCGGCCCTCCAGCGCCTCGATCGTCCAGCCCTTGATCGTCTGGGCCAGGATCACGGTCGGCTGGCCGACGTGCTCGGTCGCGCTCTTGAACGCGGCGTACACCTTGCGGTAGTCGTGACCGCCGCGGGGCAGCTTGCGCAGGTCCTCGTCGGACAGGTTGCTGACCATCTGCTGCAGCCGCTGGTCGCCGCCGAAGAAGTTGTTCCGGATGTACTCACCGGACTCGACGGAGTACGTCTGGAACTGGCCGTCGGGCGTGGTGTTCATCTTGTTCACCAGCGCGCCGTCGTGGTCCTGGGCCAGCAGGTTGTCCCACTCGCGGCCCCAGATCACCTTGATCACGTTCCAGCCGGCGCCGCGGAAGAACGCCTCCAGCTCCTGGATGACCTTGCCGTTGCCGCGGACCGGTCCGTCCAGCTGCTGCAGATTGCAGTTGATCACGAAGGTGAGGTTGTCGAGCTCCTCGCGCGCGGCCAGGCCGATCGCGCCGAGCGACTCCGGCTCACCCATCTCGCCGTCACCGAGGAACGCCCAGACGTGCTGCTGGCTGGTGTCCTTGATGCCGCGGTTGTGCAGGTACCGGTTGAAGCGCGCCTGGTAGATCGAGTTCAGCGCGGCCAGTCCCATCGAGACGGTCGGGAACTCCCAGAAGTCCGGCATCAGCCGGGGGTGCGGGTACGACGACAGGCCCTGGTGCGGGCCGCGGGAGACCTCCTGGCGGAACCCGTCCAGGTCGTCCGCGGACAGCCGGCCCTCGAGGAAGGCGCGCGCGTACATACCGGGGGAGGCGTGACCCTGGATGAAGATCTGGTCGCCGCCGCCGGGGTGCTCCTTACCGCGGAAGAAGTGGTTGAAGCCGACCTCGTACAGGCTGGCCGCGGACTGGTAGGTGGCGATGTGGCCGCCGACCTCCAGGCCCTTGCGGTTGGCCTTGCTCACCATCACCGCGGCGTTCCACCGGATGAAGGCCCGGATCCGGCGCTCGATGTGCTCGTCGCCGGGGAACCAGGGCTCCCGCTCGGGCGGGATCGAGTTGATGTAGTCGGTGCTCCGCAGTGCGGGCACGCCGACCTGTCGCTCCCGGGCTCGCTCGATCAGTTTGAGCATCAGGTAGCGCGCTCGCGCCTTGCCCCGTTCGTCCAGGACGGCGTCGAGCGATTCGACCCATTCACGCGTCTCGTCGGGGTCGATGTCGGGGAGCTGGGTGGGCATCCCCTCGGTGATGATGGCTGGTGGTTCGTGTCCGGAAGCCACGGTGTCCTGCCGTTCTCTCTGGTTGCTCTTCACCGCAATCCTGTCACCTGTTCGGAATGCGTTCTACTTCGCCTTCCCTTCCGGCCCGATTCCGGCTGGCCGGACCTGATCCCAGCGGACACGCCCGGTACCCGCCACGCGGATACCGGACACGTCACGGATCCCTGGTGCATACTTGCGCGACGCGGTACGTCACGATGGACTATCGCTAGCTGAGTGGTAACTGACACCTACCCCCGGGCAAGCGGGGACCACGGAGGAGGACACGTGAGCGCGACCGCGGACCACGCGGACGGCAAGGGCGGAGTGCCGAACATGGCCTCCCGGCTCGGCCTGGAGGCCGGCTGGGTCGTCCAGGAGATCGGGTACGACGATGACTGCGACGACGAGTTCCGCGATGCGATCCGGGAGATCACCGGCGAGGCCTTCGTCGACGAGGACACCGACGAGGTCGTCGACGTCGTCCTGCTCTGGTTCCGCGAGGACGACGGTGACCTGGTCGACGCCTTCTTCGACATCCTGACCGACCTGAAGGCCGGCGGGGTCGTCTGGCTGCTGACGCCGAAGGTCGGTCGCGACGGGTACGTCGAGACCAGCGACATCACCGAGGCCGCCCCGGTGGCGGGTCTGGCCACAACCAGCACGCTGAGCGTCACCGACGACTGGTCCGCGACCAAGCTGGTGGTTCCGAAGTCCGGCCGCCGCGGGTGACGATCCCGGCTGCCGGCAGCCGGGCCCCCGATTTCAGCACTCGGAACCAGTACGGCGAACAGGTCCGGCTGAGCGACTTCACCGGCAGGCGGGACGTCGTACTGGTCTTCTATCCGTATGCCTTCAGCCAGGTCTGCACCAGCGAACTGGCCGCCCTCCGGGACCGGCCTTCGTTGCTGGCGGCAGCCGAGTTCCTGGCGATCTCGTGCGACCCGATGTTCACGCTGCGCGCGTACGCGGACAACCAGGACCTCGGCTTCAGCCTGTTGACCGACTTCTGGCCCCACGGCGAGATCGCGACGTCGTACGGCGTCTTCGACGCGGAGCGTGGTTGCGCCCTGCGCGGCACGTTCGTGGTCGACCGTACGGGCGTGATCCGCTGGTCCGTCGTCAACGCGATCCCGGAGGCGCGCAACCCCGACGACTACGCGGAGGCACTGGCAGCCCTGAACCTCAGGTAGACTCCTCCGGTCGTTTGATCCGGGCGGATAGCTCAGCGGTAGAGCGCTTCCCTTACAAGGAAGATGTCGGGGGTTCGATCCCCTCTTCGCCCACCAGTTCGGTTCAGAAGACCGCCTTCACCAGGCGGTCGAGCGCCGGCGGGAAGACCTGCAGCAGGTCCACCTCGGCGTCTCCCATCGTGATCAGGGCGGTCAGCGTCCGGGTGCCGTCCGCGCTGCTGAACATCAGGGCGCCGTACCCGCCCGGTGCGCTGCCGTTGTGGTGGTAGATGGTCTCCGAGCCGGTGTCCTGCGCGAACAGGCCCAGGCCGTAGTTGAGCGGACCGCTCTTCGGCTCCGGCGTCCGCATCTCGGCCAGCTGGTCGGCGGGCAGGAGCTTCCCGCTCTGCAGCGCGGACATGAACACCTGCAGATCCCGGGTGGTCGAGAGCATGCTCCCGGCGGCGAACAGGAGCGAGGGGTTCTGCTCCGTGACGTCGACCAGCTTCCAGTCGTCACCGTCCTGGTAGCGGAAGTACCCGTGCGAGTGGGCTCCGGGAAGGTCCGTCCGGTCACCCGGCTCCAGGGTGCCGCTCAGCTCGAGCGGCTTGAGGATCCGCGTCTCCAGCTCTGCGGCGAACGGGCGGCCGGTGACGGCCTCGATCAGCAGCGCGGCGACTGTGTAGTTGGTGTTGGCGTAGCTCCACTCGGCGCCCGGCTCGAACCGCGCCGGCTTGGCCAGGGCGAACTCGACGAGCTCGTCCGGCGTGTAGCCCTGCAGGCGGTGTTCGGCCCAGTCCTTGCCGGTCGCCGGGAGGCCCGGTACGACGGTGCCGTCGGGGAAGTACTCGCCCGTGTAGTTGAACAGCCCGCTGGTGTGGTTGAGCAGCATCCGCACGGTGATCCGCGGGTCCAGCTCGAACCTGGTGAGCTGCGGCGCGACCGGGCCGTCCAACTCGAGCTTGCCCTCGGCCACCAGTTGCAGCACGACGGTCGAGACGAAGGTCTTCGTGACGCTGCCGACCCGGCCCTGCCCGTCCAGCGGCGGCTTCTCCGCGCTGCCGAGCTCACGGATTCCGGCGGTACCGACCCACTCTCCGTGCTTGTCGTGCACACGCAGTTCGAGCCCGCCGAAGCCGGCGTCGACGAACTCCTGTGCCGCCTTCTGCAGCTCCGGGCGGTCCTGGTGGTTGGTGGGGGTTTGCGTCGACATATTCGTGCTCCTCGGTCTGTTCGTTGCTGTCGAGAACCACGGTGCGGACGCGCCCTGACACCGGACCGCCATCGCGCTGACACGTCTAGAGCGGGGCGAACGAATGCCCGGCCCACAGACGCCGCGACACCTCCTCGGGGTACGGCGTGATGGTCAGCTCGGTGGTGAATAGGGCGACCTGTCGGTGTGTGGCGTCGTACCGCGGCCAGCCGGGGTCGCCGGTGTGGGCGAACGCGGTCCACGCCGTCCGGAACAGCTGCGAGACCTGCTCGGCGTACGGGAGTTGCTCGGGGTCGAGCAGGAAGCCGAGCAGGGGTGTGGTGCCGAAGACGAGAGGTACGTCGAGGCCGTGGCAGGCGCCCAACCCGGTGTCGGGCCAGGCGAGTTCGTAGGCGTACGCACGTCCTCCGCCCGCGATCTGAGCCTCGGCCAGGCGGTGGCTCGGCATGCGGAACAGCCAGTCGGAGTGGACGAGCTCGTAGATCCGCTCGGCGGTCGCGTCCGGGTAGGCCTCGCGGTAGCCGGCCGGTGCGAGGATCTCGAGGGCAGTTGCGGCGTCGTTCTCGGTCAGGTTGCCGAGGCGGCCGTCGGCGGCGAGGAGCAGGCGGTATTCGTCCCGCGTGTGGCCGGCGATCAGCTCGATATGGCGGGCGGCTCCGTCAGCCAGCGCCTCGAACGGCGTACGCGGGAGGACGTCACCGTCGACGACAGGCGCGAACGGGATGCCCAGGTACGCCGGCGCGCCCCACCGGCTGATCTCCGGCTGCATCGCCGTGGCCAACGTGTCCGAGGCAGCTACGAGGTCGTCCGTCGGGATGCGGCGCAGATCGTCGACCGTCGGCGCGACGTCCAGCAGGGCAGCGATCTCGGTCATGATGTCGGAGGCCAGCGGCGGTGCGAAGAACGTCCCGGGCGCACTCTGCGTGATCGCCCGGCGGAACAGACCGGCCGCTCGGGGCATGGCGAGAAGCGAGGCAACCGAGCCCGCCCCGGCCGACTCTCCGAACACAGTGACCCGATCCGGGTCGCCGCCGAACGCAGCGATGTTCGCGCGCACCCACTCCAGAGCGGCGACCTGATCGAGCAGACCACGATTCGCCGGTGCGCCGTCCAGTTGCCCGAACCCGTCGACCCCGAGCCGGTGGTTGAACGTCACCACGACGACATCACCTTCGCCGGCCAGCCGGGTCCCGTCGTACGACGGATCGCCGGACTGCCCGATCGCGTATGCGCCGCCGTAGATCCACACCATCACCGGAAGGGCTGCAGCGAGCCGCGGCGACCAGACGTTGATCGTCAGCCAGTCGTCGCCGGTCGCCGGGTTCGACGGCGGCCCGAAGACGAGCGATTGCGGCGGCGGTGGCCCGAACGAGAACGCGTCGCGTACGCCGTCCCACGGATCGGCCGGCTGCGGCGCCGCGAAGCGCAGTTCACCCACCGGCGGCCGGGCGAACGGGATGCCGCGGAACACCGACAATCCGTCCTCGCTGCGGCCCCGAACGAGTCCGGTAGTCGTGCGGACCTGGGGGCCCGTCTCACTCATCGGCCCATGTTCCCGCCGTACGTGCGACCTGTCGCCAGGTTTGTCACGACGGGCCGTATCGGAACGCGCTGACACTCGTTGTGATCGGTGTCGTGAGTCGCACAATTCTTAACCATCGGCTGGTGAGAACGGACTCCTCCAGGGCGGGTCGCGGCTGGTAGGGTTCACGGCTGTCGGTCGGCGCGATGACATACCGGGTGCGCCCGGTCACGGCATCGTCCGGTCGGCGGAAATACGGGGCTGCTTTCGGTGTGAAGTGAGGCGGGTCTGCCCTGAACCCGCTCCGTCCAGTTCGGGAGGCGCGTGTCCGTGGGTCGCCAACTGGTCGGCGTCTCTACGCTCGTAGCCGGCGTGTGCACGCGTCCCGTCGTACCCGCACCTGACCCCGAGCTGCCGCTGGTGGTGGCATCGGCGTGAGAAGTGGTGCAGACCGGCCGGCGATCTCCACCGGGCCGGCATTGATGATTCCCGCGGGCTACCCACGCGACCTGCCGAGCGCATTGCTCCGGGCCGCGCGTGACTTCAGCGGTGCCGGAGTGGTCGAGATCGGCCCGGACGGCCGCGAGACCAAGCTGGACTTCCCGACGCTGCTCGAGCTGGCCGCCCGGATACTGGCCGGCCTGCGCGCGAACGGCGTACGTGCCGGCGATCCCGCGGTCGTGCACTGCACCGAGCCGGTCGGGTTCTTCGCCGCGTTCTGGGCCTGCACGCTCGGCGGCATCCGTCCGCTGCTCGTCGCGCCGAACCCCGGCGGCGACCGCACCGAGGAAGGCCGCGAGCGGCTCCGCAAGATCACCGACCTGCTCGGCTGGACGGTTCTGATCGGCCGCCCGTCCGACCTCCCGAACGACCTCGGCCTACCGGTCCTCGACCCCGACGCGATGGCCGGCCACGAGCCGACCTCGGACTTCCACCGGCCCGCCGCGGACGATGTCGCCGTACTGATGCTGTCGTCGGGATCGACCGGTACGCCGAAGATCGTGCAGCTGACGCATCGCGGGCTTGTCGAGTTTGCCGCTGGTACGCCGGCGATGCTGCCGGTGCGGCCGGGGCAGACGACGCTGAACTGGCTGCCGCTCGATCGCAGCGGCGCGTTCCTGCTGTACCACCTGCTGCCGGTGTTCACGGGGTGCACGAACATCCACGTGAACACGGACTGGGTGCTCGCCAACCCGCTGCGCTGGCTCGACCTGATGGACCAGCACCGGGTCAACCATTCGTGGTCGCCGAACTTCGGGTACCGGCTCGCGACTGCGGCGGTGGCGGGGGAGCCGGATCGGCATTGGGACCTGTCCGCGCTGCGCAGCCTGGTCAGCGGCGGCGAGCAGATCACCGTGCCGGTGATGTCGGAGTTCTTGCGCGTGACGAACCGGTTCGGCGTCGTACCGGAGACCTTCGTCGCGGCGTGGGGCATGACGGAGACGGTCACCGGGATCACCTTTGCGCGGCCCGGTCTGACGCCGAACGTGCATCGTGTTCGCATCCCACCGACCGGCGTGGTCGAGTGGGTGGACCAGCGGCCGTCGTCCGGCAAGGTCGCCGTCGCGCGGCCGGGCAAGCCGCGGACCGAGATGCCGGGTGTGTTGTCGCTGGTGTCCGTCGGGGCACCGGCGCCTGGTACGACGGTGCGCATCGTGGCACCGAACGGCGCCGTGCTGCCTGAGGGCCGGATCGGTCAGTTGCAGGTCGCGTCGGCTCGGGTGACGCCTGGGTACCTCGGCAACCTCGAGGCCGATCGCACCGCGTTCCCGGTGGGGAACTGGCCGGCGCGTAAGTGGCTGGCGACCGGCGATCAGGGCTTTATCACCGGCGGGCAGGTCGTCATCACCGGCCGGGACAGCGAACGCATCATCATGTTCGGCAAGCTCCACTACGCCCACGACATCGAGTCCGTCGCGACCACGGTGGTCGGTGCCGAACACGGACTGGTCGCGGCGTGCGGCGTCGCGGACGAGGAGTCCGGGACCGACCGCCTGGTCGTGTTCTACGCGCTGACGCCCGAGTCGGTCCCCGGCATGGACCAGGCAATCCGCAGCCTGATCCAAACCCGCCTCGGCCTCCCCGCACAGGTCATCGGCGTACCGCGTCGCGACTTCCCCACGACACCCGGCGGCAAGATCCTCCGCCCCCTGCTGAAGCAACGCTGGATCGACGGCACCCTCCTCCAACCCCCCGCCGCCCCCCACGTAGAACCAGCCGGCGCCACCCCCAACTCCGGCCCCACCGGCCAAGGCCCGTCCGCGACCCCCGAGACCACGCCATACGCCGACGAGGACCCCTCAGAACGCACCACCGAACTCCCGGTAGTCCGCCTAGCCTGGAAACGCGAACTCCAAAACTCCATCCCCACACCCCCCTCCCGCCCCACCCTCGGCACCCCAACACCACCCCCCGAGCCCACCGCCCCCGCGACACCCAACGCCGCCCCGGCCGACTTTGACGCGGAGCCCTCTGCGGCACCAACCGCCGCCCCGGCCGACCACGCTCCGACCGCTCCCGCGCCGACCGCCCTCGCCCCAACGGTGGATTCACCGGAGTCCGCGACCCCGGCAACCAACCCCGCGGCCTCCTCCGAGCAGCCGGTCGCCGATCCTGCCGCGCGCGACTCCGTCGCCACCGACATCACGCCGACCGATCACGCCCCGACCGGCCCCGCGCCAACCGCGCCTGCCTCGGAGTCGGCCGCGTCCGCGTCCGCGACAACTGAACCCGCGGCGTACGACGATGCGTCGGCCGGCGAGCCCGCATCCTCCGACCCAACTGCGGACCAGCCAACCACCGACGAGCGAACCGGCAACGAGCTGACTGCGGACCAGCCAACCGCGGACGAGGCGACGGACGCGCCAACCGCGGACGAGGCGACGGACGCGCCAACCGCGGACGAGGCGACGGACGCGCCAACCGCGGACGAGGCAACGGACGCGCCAACCGCGGACGAGGCGACGGACGCGCCAACCGCGGACGAGGGAACGGACGCGCCAACCGCGGACGAGGCAACCGGGGATGACCCGATCGCGGACGAGCCGGCCGCGCAGAAGTCTGGTGCGCCTGCTGAGCCAGTGCCTGGCGGTCAGGCGTCCGACCCGTCGGCGTCTGCCCCCTCAGGCCCTGAGCTGTCTGTTCCCGAGCCGTCCGACGCCGAGCCGCCGACGGCCGTACTCACCCGTATCGACCCGACCGCAACGAAGGCCCCCGCGTCGCCGTCGGCAGCCTCAGTCGTCGACGCCGCCTCACCACAAACCGCCCAGCCCGACCCGGCACCGACCTCCGCCGCCGACGCCAGCCCGTCGGACCAGCCCGCCGGCGACGCAACCGAAGTACCCGCAACCGAGGCCGACTCGGCCGACGCCGCGTCGTCGTCCCAGGCACCGACCGCCGCCGCAGAACCGCCCGCGCTCAGCGAATTCATGTCGCCCACCGCCGGTCCCGAGACGGCACCATCAACTGCGGCCGAGCCGACCACTGCCGCTGACGCCGATCCGGCCACCAGCGCTGACGCCGATCCGGCCACCGCCGCTGACGCCGATCCGGCCACTAGCGCTGACGCCGAGCTGACCACCGCCGCTGACGCCGTACCCGATGCAGACCGCGAGCCGACTGCGGAGACCGCGGAGCCGGTGGAGCCCTCTGCACCTGAAGCACGCGAAGCCACCGCGGAGTCTGCCGGTGAGCACGAGTCGAACCCGACCCAGTCCGAGCAGGCGACGGCAGCATCCGCACCGGAAGCCGTCGCCGTACCTACGACCGAGCCTGAGATACGCCGGGACGAGCCCGAGCCCGAGCCCGCGACTCAACACGTCGGATCCGAGGCCGCGCCGTCTTCGTCCGGCGCAACCGCAGCATCTGAGCCGAGCCAGGAGCAGTCCGCTTCGAAGGCTTCACCCGCAGCGGAGAGCAGTGGCGCCGCAGCAGCCGTAGTACCTGGAGCTGGCGCCAACGCGGACTCGGAGCAGACAGGACCGGCGGCAGGAGCCGGACCCGACTCCGAGGCGACTGCAACACCCGCGGCTGAGAATGAGGCGACTAACAAGGCTGCCGGGTCCGAGACGGTCGCAGAGGCTGCGTCAGATCAGGACGTTGTGGCTGACGAGGCTGCCGGGTCCGAGGCGGACACGGGGGCTGTGTCTGATCGCGAGGCCGTGGCCGAGCAGACCTCGTCCGACGTCGGCGCAGCCGCTGTGGACGCTCCGTCTGCGGCGGATGACGACGTCCAGGAACCAGGCAGCGACGAGTCCACCGTCGCACGGGTCGTTTCGGACGACTCGGACGACGAGCAATCTCCGGAGGAGCAGACGGCATCGGCCTCGGTCGAGGCGCAGGCTGCTGACCAAGAGGACAGCGAGACTGAGCCGGCCGCCCCGTCGACGAACGCCGACGACCCGGAGCAGGCTGACCGCGCGCAGGCGGAGCAGGACCATGAGTACGTCGCCACGCAGGCGGATGCTCCTGAGGACAACCGCGAGGACGAGGCGCCTTCGGATGAGCGGACCGCGTCCGACTCGGATGATGTCGAGTCGGACGGCGTACCCGCGGACGCGGATGTAGCGGACGCGGATGTAGCCGACGCGGATGTAGCCGAGGCGGATGAGGGTACGTCGGGCGGGACGTCAGAGGTTTCGGATGGTGTGGCGGCGGAGGCTGCGGCGGTTGTGGACGAGGCTTCCGACGGTCGGCAGGATGCGGCTGTTGTAGAGGCCGTGAGGTCCAGCACCGGGGAATCCGAGGAAGCTGCTTCCGACCAGGCCGTGGTAGCTGCGTCCGCTGAGGCGGAGGTGACCGCCCCGGGAGAGGCTGGGCCGACCGCGACCGGTGATCTTGAGGCTGCGGAGCCGGAGCCGGAGCCGGAGCCGGAGTCGGCTGAGGGTGCGGAGGTCGAGGAAGCCGGTGACGGTGACGCCGAGGTAGCTGCGGTTGCGTCCGCGGCGACTACCGCGCCCGCCGGTGCCACGGAGGCTCCTGCCGAGGCGAGTGCTGCGGAGCCTGCCACCGAAGCTGATGCCCGCGAGGCTGGTGGGGCGCGGGTTGAGGTCGGTGTGGTGGAGCCGGTGGCTGTGGTGGGGGTGGCCGGGCGGTTCCCGGGGGCTGAGGGGGTTGAGCATTTCTGGGAGAACCTCGTCGGGGGTGTGGAGAGTGTTCGGCGGTTCTCGCCGGAGGAGGTTGGGCAGGCGGACGGGGCGGTCGCGGTCAGCGGCGTGTTGGAGCATGTCGAGTCGTTTGACGCGAAGTTCTTCGGGTTGAGTGATCGCGAAGCCGAGTTGATGGATCCGGCTCAGCGGTTGTTCCTCGAGGTTTGTCATCAGGCGTTGGAGCACGGCGGGTACGCCGGTACGTCCGGCCGCGTCGGCGTGTTCGCGGGTTCGGGCATGAACCTCTACCACCGCCAGCACCAGTCACGCGACTCCCTCGCCACCCGCGTCGCATACCGCCTCGGTCTGACCGGCCCCGCGATCGGCGTGCAGTCGGCCTGGTCTTCCTCGCTGGTCGCGGTACACCTGGCCTGCCAGGCCTTGCGTTCGGGCGACGCGGATCTCGCGCTCGCCGGCGCCGCCGCCGTACAGGTGCCTCAGGCAACGAGCTATCACCCGACGCCCGAGTCGATCCTCTCGCCGAGCGGGCATGTGCGCGCGTTCGCCGCGGACGCCGACGGCACGGTTGGCGGCAACGGTGTCGCCGCCGTACTGCTGAAGCGTCTCGACCAGGCCCTCGCCGACGGCGACACGGTGTACGCCGTGATCCGCGGTACTGCGGTCAGCAACGCCGACGCCCCGTCGGGGAACCAGGTCGAGCTGATCGAGCGCGCGCTCGAGCGGGCCGGGTTCGACGCCGACTCGCTGAGCTATATCGAGGCGAACGGGATCGGCAGCCCGACCGCCGACGCGGCCGAGATGCGTTCGCTGACCACCGCGCTCCGACGGCACACCGACAAGGTCGGGTTCTGCACGATCGGCTCGGTGAAGCCGAACATCGGCCACCTCGACAGCGCCGCGGGTATGGCCGGCCTGATCAAGACGATCCTGATGCTGCAGCACCGGATGCTCGTCCCGACGATCAACTACACGAAGCCGAACCCGGCGCTCGCCCTCGACGGCAGCCCGTTCGTGATCGGCACCGAGGCGCGCGATTGGACCGCCGACGGTACGACGCTGCGCGCCGGCGTCAGCGCGATCGATGCCGGCGGCACCAATGCGCTCGTGATCCTCGAGGAGGCGCCGCGGCAGATCCGCCGCGGCGACGACGGCCCCGTCGTACTCCCGCTCTCCGCGCCCGACCCGGACGCGCTCGCCGATCTCGTCGAGCTGTACCGCACGGACCTCGACCACGGCACGGGCCACCGACTCATCGACCTTGCCGGTACGGCGGCACTCGGGCGCCCGGCACACCGGCACCGGATCGCGGTCGCGGGCGGTACGGAGGCCGAGCTTGTCGAGGCGCTCGGATCCGCGCAGGCAACCGAAGTACCGCGTGGTGGACCTGGCCCGCTGGGCTATGCGTTCACCGGACAGGGAGCCGCGCGTCGCGGGATGGCGGCCGGGCTCGCCGCGCGCTTCCCGGTGTTCCGGTCGGTGCTCGACGAGTGCGATCGCGTATACCACGAGGAAACCGGCGGCAGTCTGCTCGAGCTCCTGCTGACCCCGGCGGCCGGTACTGCGGAAGGCGTGTGGCCGACCGAGACCGCGCAGCCGGCGCTGTTCGCGTTCGAGCTCGCACTTGCCCGGCTTTGGCAGTCGTTCGGTGTGCAGCCCGCGCTCGTCGTCGGCCACAGCGTGGGGGAGTACGCCGCTCTGTGCGTCGCGGGCGCGTTGTCGCTGCAGGACGGCGTACGGCTGACCGCGAAGCGCGGCGAGCTGATGCAGCGCGGGACCGTTCCCGGTGCGATGGTGTCGGTTCGCGCGGATGCCGATCGGGTTCGCGAGATTGCGCGCACCGCCGGCGTGGAGGTTGCTGCAGGCAACGGTCCGCAGTCGTTTGTGCTGACCGGGTCCGAGGTGATCGTCGGGCAGCTCGCGGCGCAACTGGATCGGCTGGAGGTCGCCTGGCAGCGGCTGGATGTCGACCGGGCGTTCCACAGTTCGTTGGTCGACCCAATCCTGTCGGACTTTGCCGAGATCGTCGGCGAGATCACGCTGAAGCCGTTGCGGACGCCGATGGTGTCGAGCTGGTCCGGTGATCTGCTCGAGTCCGGGACTGTGCTCGACGGTGACTATCTCGTCGGGCAGTTGCGGCAGCCGGTGCTGTTCGGGGATGCGGTCGAGGCGGTCACGGCCGCTGGATGCCGGCGGTTCCTGGAGCTCGGGCCGGACGCCGTGCTGAGTCCTGCCGGTCGCCGGATCGCGCCGAACAGCACGTGGATCCCGGCGCAGCGTCTCGGCCAGGACCCGGTGCTAGCGACGATGAACGGGCTGGCCGAGCTGTACGAGCAGGGCACCGAGATCGCCTGGGCGAAGGTCTACCCGGACGGCGGGCGCGTGCCGTTGCCGACGTACCCGTTCCGTCGCGTGTACCACCCGGTCGATCCGTCGGTGACGGTTGTGGTCGGTCCTGGTACGGCGGTTGCCGGGGACAACAATGCGGTCGCGGCGCGGCAGCCGAACGCGTTCGAACGGGCCGCGCGGGCGCAGTCGCCGGTGTTCGAGCCGCCGTCGAACGCTGCGGTGAAGCGGATCCCGCTGGACCCGCCGACGCAGCCGGTCGAGCCCGAGCCGGCAGTGGTCGAGGAGAGCGAGCGGTCGCCGTTCGCACTGCCGGCCGAGACGCATGCGATCGACGCGGATTATCTGACGCAGGCTGGGGCGCTGTCGGGGAGCGAGGCCGAGCGGTATCGCGAGTCGCTGAACGTCGTACTGGATCTGACGTGTGAGCAGCTGAACCTCGATCCGTACGACCTGACGGTGGACCACACGTTCGCGGAGTTGGGTGCGACGCCGGCGTCGATGGCGCCGGTCATCGACGAGATCACCAGGCGCTTCGAGGCGGAGCTGACGCCGGATGATCTGTTCCTGACGTACACGACACCGCACAAGCTCGCGACTGCAGTAGCCGTCCAAACCGCCGAGCCGGAGGCCGACGAGGAGCCGGCGGAGGACGCTGAGTCGGCCGAGACCGCTGGGTTGTCGGCTGACGCCGGGCCGGTGCGCGGTTCCGGTACGGCTGGGGCGGCGAAGGATGTTGAACCGGCTGAGCGTGCTGGATCGGTGGACGCGGTCGGTGGTGCGGAAGGTGCCGAGTCTGCCGAGTCTGTGGAGGGTGCGGCCGCGGGTGATGTTGCGGTCGAGGAGTCCGCTGAGCGGGTGGGTGGGCTGGTGGTTGCGCGGGATCCGCGGGCGGCGTTGGCTGTGCTCGGGTCGGGGCTGGCTGAGCTCGCGGCCAAGGTGGATGAGGCCGCGGCGGCTACCAGCGAGGCCGAGCTGCCGGGGAGCGGTATGGCTGCGCTGATGTCGCAGCAGCTCCGCGTCGCAGGCCAATTGGTCGACGGCGTCACCCAGCTCATGCGCGAACAACTGGCCCTCCTCGGCGACCAGTCCGAGGAGACTGACGACGACGCGGAGCAGGCGGACCGCGCCGAGCAGACGGCGCAAGCAGACGCCGCCACGCCGGCTGCAGCTGACTCGACAGCGCAGGTCGAGCGCGACGCAAGCGAGCCGCAAGGCAAGCAGGTCGCGCAAGGTAAGCAGGCTGACGAGCCGGAAGGCGCGCAGGCTGTAGCCGAGGCGTCGGTCGAGGCCGTCGCCGCAGCGGACCAGTCGGATGGTTCCTGGGTTGATGGTGATCTGGAGATTGCGGCGCAGCGGCAAGCAAATGCCGACCAGCGCCGTGCCGACCTCGCCTACTGGAATCAGCTGCTGGCCGGGGCCGAGCCGTTGGTGCTGCCGGCCGACCACGTCCGCCCGGCCGGTGACGACACCGTTGCCTCGGTCAAGCAAGAGTTGGAAGAAGACCTCGGTGACGCAGTCTTCGCCTTCAGCCGCGAGCGCAAACTCAGCCCGGTGATGACGATGCTCGCCGCAGTCTCCACCGTCCTCGGCCGGTTCGCGGCGCAGGAAGACGTGACCATCGGCTCCGCGCTGACCCGCCCCAAGGGCGACACCTCGACCGCACCCCGCCGCGCCCTCCCACTCCGCATCGACCTCTCCGGCGAGCCCGACCTGGGCGAGCTCGCCCAGCGCGTCCGCGACATCACCGCCGGCGCCTTCGACCACGCCGGCACCGACCTCGCCGTACTCGAGCGCGAGCCGCTCTTCCAGATCCTCGTCGACTTCGAGGACGGCGACGACGACCTGCCCGCGACGGTCGACGTCCGGTTCCGGCTGACCCACCACGGCGCCGGCATCACCTGTACGGCGGACTACCGCCCCGGACTGTTCGAGCAGGCAACGATCGAGCGCCTGCTCGACTACCTCGCCGAAGTGTTGCGTAGGGCAACGACCCGGCCGAACCTCCGCATCCCCCAACTCGTCATCCCGATCGAGGCAGACCTCAGGGCGCTGCGCGAACTCGAGGGCGATGTCGACCCGACCGGTCCGATCGGCCGGGCACGCCGCGATGCGGTCGTCGCCGGCGAACTCAGCGGTCTGCACACGCTGTTCGAGCAGCAGGTGGCCCGTACTCCGGACGCAATCGCTCTGGTGCAAGGCGATCGCGAGCTCACGTACGCCGAACTCGACCGCCGCTCGAACGCCGTCGCCTGGCAACTGGTCGACCTCGGTGTCAAGCCCGGCCAGCTCGTCGCCGTACGCGTTGCCCGAGGCACCGAAATGGTCGTCGCGGTCCTCGCCGTACTCAAATCCGGCGCCGCATACCTGCCGCTGGATCCCGGCGTACCGGAGTCCCGCTGGGCGTTCATGGTCCAGGACGCTGCAGCCGTCGCTCTGGTCGGTGACGACGCAGCGCTGGCCGACCGGCTCGGCCTCCGGCTGGTCCCGGTAGCCGCAGCGGACGGCGACCCAAGAGCTCGCCAGGCCCCGCCGGTCCGCGCCGCCGCGGACGATGTTGCCTACTGCATCTACACCTCCGGCTCGACCGGGAACCCGAAGGGCGTGATCGTCCCGCACCGCGGCCCGGTCAACCTGGTCCGGCACTACCTGCGGACCAGGAGATCGCTGCGGACGTTGCAGTGGACATCCTTCGGCTTCGACGTACACGTGCAGGAGATGTTCACAACCCTGGCCTCAGGTGCGGCACTCGTGCTGATCGGCGAGGACGACCGGTACGACCCGGACGCGGTCGTCGCGGCGCTGCGCGATCACCAGGTCGAGCGATTGTTCATGGCCTTCAGCCCGCTGACCGCGTTGCTGGCGACCATGCGCCGCCTGCCCGAGCTGCCCGCCCTGCGCGAGATCGTCGCCGGCGGCGAGGCGATGGTGCTCACGCACAAGGTGCGAGACTTCCTCGACGCGCATCCGGACTGCCGGCTGTTCAACGAGTACGGCCCGGCCGAGGCGTCGATCGTGACCACGATCCACGAGGTCGACCCGGCCGAGGACCGTCCGTCGATCGGTCGCCCGATCGAGGGTGTCGTCGTACGCCTGCTGGACGCGGCCCTTCGGCCCGTGCCGGTCGGCGCCGTCGGCGAGATCCACCTCGGCGGCGCGGCGGTGGCCCAGGGCTACATCGGCCGGCCGGAGGAGACCGAGCTGGCTTTCGTACCAGATCCGGGCCATCCGGGCGCGCGCCTGTACCGCAGCCGCGACCTCGGCCGCTGGCGCGCCGACGGCATGCTCGAGTACCTCGGCCGCGCCGACGACCAGGTGAAGATCCGCGGCCACCGGGTCGAGCCCGGTGAGACCGAACATGTGCTGGCCGATCAGCCCGGTGTGGTCGACGCGGTCGTGGTCGCCCAGGCGAATCCGGGCGGCGATATCTGCCTGATCGGGTACGTCGTCCTCGAGGACAGCGACCCCGCCGTACTCGCGCGGCTGATGCTTGACCTGGGCAAGGAACTGCCGATCTACCTGGTCCCGGCGGACCTGATCCCGATCGAGGAACTCCCGCTGGACGACAACGGCCGCCTCGACCGCACCCGCCTGCCCGAGCCGGAGTGGCTCAAGCCCTGAGTAGGTCGGTTCTGCACCGTGGGCGGGGGGTCAGGTTCAGTAGCAGCCCTCCCGCAGCCACCGACCGCCGTCCGCGATGCAGAACCCGCGTTCGATCTCGTCCCTCCACCAGATCGATCACTCTCCAAGTCGGTCGGACGCCTCCTGAAGCTCGGTGGTTCCCGACCTGCGGGTCACACGGTTGCGGCGGGAGAGTCTCCTCGCCCGCCGCTCACGTGTCCGGTTGATCCAAGGCCCCCCTCGATCAACCGCTCCAGCCGGTCCCAGGCCCCCCTTGAACCGTCTGCGGATGACGGTGCCCCCACCCCATCCATCCCTTGAATCGGGTTGAGTAGGGCAGGCGTTACACAGATCGCCGATATTCGTAAAAATTGCGCAAAGATGCGCGAGATAAGCCTTACCGAGCGGACCGAGGTGTGCGGTTCAGGCGACAGAGGCCCAGGCGAGGTGCGCCGCGCCGAGCAGGCCGGCGTTGTCCAGCTGAGCCGGCTCCACAGTCAGCTCCGCGACGAACGGCAGCTGCGCCAGTCGCTTCACCCACGCCTGCACCGGGTCGAACAGCACCGGCCCGGCCTTCGCGACCCCGCCGCCGATCACGACCGTGGTCAGGTCGACGGTGACCGCGGTCGCCACGATCCCCGCGGCCAGCGCCTGCGCGCCGTCGTCGAAGATCGCCAGCGCGAGCTCGTCACCGGCCGCAGCGTCAGCGGCCAGTACGGCGGCATCCACGTCCTCGTCCGTCCGCCATCCACGCCGCTTCGCCCGGGCAACCATCCGCGGGCCGCTCGCGTACGCCTCGACGCAGCCGTACGACCCGCAGGCGCACGACTCGCCGTCCTGGTCGACCACCACATGGCCGATATGCGCCGCGTTGCCGGACTGCCCGATCCACGGCTTGCCGTCGACGACCAGACCGCCGCCGACGCCGGTCGACACGACGATCCCGAGCAGCGTCTCCGCGTCCCGGCCGGCGCCGCTCCAGAACTCGCCGAGCGCGAAGCAGTGCCCGTCCAGCCCGAGAGCCACGGGTACGTCGCCGGTCAGCGCCCGGACCCGGTCGACCAAGGGGAAGTTGCGCCACCCGGTGATGTTCACGGGGGAGACCAGGCCGTGCTGCTGGTCGAGCGGACCGGCAGAGCCGATGCCGACAGCCAGGGGAGTGACGTCGCCGCGGACGCGCTTGATCAGCTCACCGAGAGCGGCGAACACCTCATCGGCGTCGCCGGGCGGGGTGAGGATCCGGTCGCCGGTGAGAATCGTGCCGTCCGCGGACACCAAAGCGGCGGCCATCTTCGTGCCGCCGATGTCGATTCCCAGCACGGTCTCCCGCGCTATCGCTTCGTCGTCGCTCATCGTCCCCCCGGTCAGGGCGGTCAGGTCGAGAGACAACGTTATCCGTAGTCGGCTCGAACAGACAGAGGTGAATGCAAGTAATCACGGTAAACCCGCAGGAAGACGGCAGTTAACTGCCATGACAGGTCCTGACAACGATGCCCCTCCAGGCCTCGAAAGGCGGCTAATTATTAGCCGTCGGTGACAGCTGGCGCGCGAACCCCGCGGCAGGAGAGGGTTGGGGGATGAGTGATCAACTGGATCGGGATGCCGCCGGCTCGCTGGTTGTCGGCTTCAGTGGGACGACTGCCACCGACGAGCTCCGGCGGGCCGTCGCCGGTGGGCTCGGGGCGGTCATCCTGTTCACCCGCAACGTCGCGGACGCCGAGCAGGTCGCCGCGCTGACGGCCTCGCTGCGGGCGGAGCGCCCGGATCTGATCGTGGCGATCGACCACGAGGGCGGCGAGTTCAGCCACCTCGCCCCGGCGAACCCGTGGCCGCTCGCCTCACCGCGCCTGCTCGGCGACCTGGACGACGTCGACCTGACCCGTGCCTCGGCCCGCGACGCCGCGGCGACGCTCGCCACTCTCGGCATCGACCTGATGCTCGCGCCGTCGGTCGACGTGAACAGCAACCCCGCGAACCCGATCATCTCCACCCGCTCGTTCGGCCGTACTGCGGACGTCGTCTCGCGGCACGGCGTCGCGTTCGTCGAGGGCGTCCACGAGGCGGGGATCGCGGCCTGCCCCAAGCACTTCCCGGGCCACGGTGACGTCGCGGTCGACTCGCACTCGGACCTGCCACGCGTCGACCGCTCGATCGAGGAGGTCCAGGCGGTCGAGCTCGCCCCGTTCCGGGCGACGATTGCCGCGGGGGCCGACGTCGTGATGAGCGCACACATCGTGTTCTCGGCGTACGACGACCAGCCGGCCACTCTCTCGCACCGGGTACTGACCGGACTGCTGCGCGAGGAGCTCGGCTTCACCGGGGTCATCACCACCGACGCGCTCGAGATGCAGGCGATCACCAAGAACCGGTCGATCGAGGACGCCGCGGTCGCGTCGATCGCCGCCGGCGCCGACCTGGCGATGATCGCGGTCGGTGCTGCGGACCCGGACGCCCTGATCGCCCGCGTCGCCGATGCCGTTCGCACCGGCACGCTGAAGGCCGAGCGCGTCGCCGACGCGGCTGCCCGGGTCCGCGCCCTGGCCGCTTCGCTCGGTCAGCGCACCCGGCAGCCGGGTCTCGACGGCGCCCCGATCCGCGAGGTCGCCGCCCGCGTGGTCGCCAACCAGTCGTTCCCCGCGCTCGGCCCGGCGCCGTACGTCGTCGACCTCACTCAAGGCTTGCACCCGGCCTGGAACCCGTACTTCTCGGGTCTCCCGGAGATCTTCACCCGCATCGCTCCCGGCGCGGACGGCGTCGTACTGCGTGGGCAGCACCGCGAGACGGACGCGGCCGAGCCCGAGAACGACGCGATCGCGAAGGCAGCCCAAGCCGCCGAGGGTCGTCCGCTCGTGATCGCGATCCAGGACGCAGGCCGTACGCCGTGGATGCGTGAAGCCCTCACCCATCTCCTGCAGAAGCACCCCGACGACGTGTTCGTCCTGTGCACCGGCATCCCGGAGGACCAGGCTCTGATCCCCGAAGGAACGCCGTCCGCGACCACGTCGGGCCGCAACCTGGTCGTTCTGGAGGCCGTCGCCCGGCAGCTGACCCGCTAGTCAGGCCGGCAGCCCAGCTCCAGATCGAGGGCGTGCTGCTCGACGTAGTTGAGGGCGTGGCGGACCGCGCCGACGGACACGATCGCGTCGCCGAGGGACGAGACGGCGATGCGCGGCGGCGTACTGGTGTAGCCGGCCAGGTGCTTCTCGAGGTCGGGCAGCAGCGCGGCGGCGGCCTCCGCGACCGCGCCGCCGAGGACGACGAGCTCCGGGTTGAACAGGATGCCGACGGTGGCGATCACCCGGGCGGTCCGGGCGGCGATTTCCTGAAGGATGCCTAGAGCAACTTCATCGCCCCCGGCCGCCGCGCTGAACACCTGCTCGGCGGTCACCTCGCCGCCGTCGGCCAGCGTGCGCAGCGACGTCTCGACGGACGGGTCGGCGACGGCCGCCGTACCGTTCTCGCGCGCGATCCGGGCGATGCCGTGGGTGTCACCGACGCCCTCGATCAGCTTGAGGAACACCATCTCGCCGGCGCCGCCGCGGCTACCGTGCAGCAGCCGCCCGGAGTCCATCAGCCCGGATCCGAACCGCTCGCCGGCCAGCAGTACGACGAGGTCGTCGATGTTGCGCGCCTCGCCCCGCCAGTGCTCGCCGAGGGTGGCGAGGTTCGCGTCGTTCTCCAGCAGGACCGGCCAGCCGTGCAGCTCCGTCAGCCGCTTCGCCAGGTCTCCGTCGAAGCGCCGCCAGAACTCGTCGTCGACCAGGATGTTTCCCTCCCGGTCGACCGGTGCCGCGACGCCGACGCCTGCCACCAGCACCTGCTCGTTCGACACCTCTGCGGACGCGAGCGCCTCGATCACCGTCTCGTGCACGATCTCGGTCCGCTCGACCGGCGTCTTCACTCCGGCCGCGGACCGCCCGGCCTTGGCCACCGTCTCGCCGCGCAGGTCCGAGACCAGCACGGTCGTCTTCGAGGCGCCGATGTCGATGCCGAGCACATACCCCGCGTTGTTGTTGTACTCGAACCGCCGCGAGGGGCGGCCGACCGACGTACGGCCCGGGTCGAGCTCGACCACCCAGCCCATCGAGATCAGGTCGTTGCAGACCGCGTGCACGGTCGCGCGGGTGAGGCCGGTCGCCTCGATCAGGCCGGTACCAGTCATCACCCGCGCGCGGGTGAGCACGCCCAGTACCTTGCCCGCGTTCACCCGGCGCAACATCGTCGGTGTGGCCGTCGGCGGGGTAGCCGGTGGTTTTGCCATGAAAGCCCCTTGACCTGTCGTCGTACCGACCGCAGAATACATGCAGATTCTAAATTTAGAGCCTATATATAAACCCTGGGTTACCAACAGATTCCGAGTGAGGCGATCGTGACGAGTCCGCAGAGGACCCAAACTGCGCAAAAGACTCAGCCCGACTGGTGGCGGCAGGCTGTCGTCTACCAGATCTACCCGCGCAGCTTCGCCGACGCCAACGGTGACGGCGTCGGGGACCTGCCGGGCATCATCAGTCGAGTCCCGTACCTGGTGGCGCTGGGGATCGACGCGGTCTGGCTGAGCCCGTTCTACCCGTCCGCGCTGGCCGACGGCGGGTACGACGTGGACGACTACCGCAACGTCGACCCGCGGCTCGGCACGCTGGACGACTTCGACGAGCTGATCGAGGCGCTGCACGCCGAGGGCATCAAGCTCATCGTCGACATCGTCCCGAACCACACCTCCGACCGGCACGAGTGGTTCGTCGAGGCGCTCGAGGCGGCCAAGGGCGAGCCGGCCAGGGAGCGGTACATCTTCCGCGACAGCCCGGACGGCGCCCCCGACGAGCCGCCGTCGGACTGGGACTCGGTGTTCGGCGGTTCCGCCTGGGCCAAGACCGACGACGGCCAGTGGTACCTGCACATGTTCGCCGCCGAGCAGCCGGACCTGAACTGGCAGCACCCGGAGGTCCGCGCGGACTTCCTGGAGACGCTGAAGTTCTGGTCGGACCGCGGGGTCGACGGCTTCCGCGTCGATGTCGCACACGCGCTGGTGAAGGACCTGTCCGAGCCGTTCCCGTCGAAGGCCACGCTGCCGCGGCAGTCGGAGTCGAACGGCAAGCACCCGCTGTGGGACCAGGACGGCGTCCACGAGATCTACCGCGACTGGCGCAACCTGCTGAACACGTACGACCCGCCGAAGTCCGCGGTGGCCGAGGCGTTCGTACCGGCTGCCCGCCGGGCCCGGTACGCGAGTGCCGACGGGCTCGGGCAGGCGTTCAACTTCGACCTGCTGCAGGCCGACTTCGAGTACGAGAAGTTCCGCAAGGTGATCGAGGCGAACCTCGCGCTCGCCGAGGAGAACGGCTCGTCATCGACCTGGGTGTTCTCGAACCACGACGTCGTCCGGCACGCCACCCGCTACGGCCTGCCGAAGAACCCGAAGGGCGGCTGGCAGGACGGCAAGGACTGGCTGCTGAGCAACGGCACCGAGCCGACGGTCGACGTCGCGCTCGGCCTGCGCCGGGCCCGCGCAGCGACGCTGCTGATGCTCGCGCTGCCGGGATCGGCGTACCTGTACCAGGGCGAGGAGCTCGGTTTGCAGGAGGTCGGCGAGCTGCCGGCCGCGAACCTGCAGGACCCGGCGTACTTCCGCTCGAAGGGCGCCGAGAAGGGCCGCGACGGCTGCCGGGTGCCGATCCCGTGGACCGTCGACGGGCTGTCGTTCGGCTTCGGTCCGGGCGGGTCCCACCTGCTGCAGCCGAAGTGGTTCGGGGCGTACTCCGTCCAGGCGCAGGAGGGCGACCACGAGTCGACGCTCAGCATGTACCGCAAGGCTCTCGCCGTACGGCGTGGTCTGCGCACCGGCAACTCGCTGACCTGGGTGGACGCGACGGACTGGGTCCTGCACTTCACCCGCGACGGCGGCTGGCAGTGCATCACGAACTTCGGCGCGGCTCCGGTCGAGCTGCCCGACGCCGCGGTCGTGCTGTCCAGCGGTCCGCTCGAAGGCGACAAGCTGCCGAGCGCCACAACTGCCTGGTTGATCTAGCCAGGTCCTCAAGACTCGTTCCGGTCAAGCCGTCGGCCCCTGTCGACTGCCCTCCCCCTGTGGCCGGAGCGAACCGTCGGAGCGGGTGCGGTGGCGGATGCGGCGGGGCGGTCGCACCTCCACCCCCCACCGACGGAACTGGTTGTGGCGGGGGCACCGGGCGGCTGCCCCCGTCACAATCCAGCTCTCGATCCAGCAGGTGTCAGGATAAGCACCGTGACGACGCTTGCTGATGTGATCGCGGTTCTCGATCGGCTCTACAACCCCGCCTGGGCGGAGTCCTGGGATGCGGTCGGGCTGGTGACCGGCGATCCGGAGCAAGAGGTACGGCGGGTGTTGTTCGCCGTGGATCCGATGCGGGCTGTCGTCGACGAGGCGATCGAGGGCGGATTCGATCTGCTCGTCACGCATCATCCGTTGTTGCTGCGCGGTGTGAACAGTGTCGCGACGACCACGCCGAAGGGCCGGGTCATCAACGACCTGATCCGCGGCGGTGTCGCACTGCACGTCTGTCACACCAACGCCGACAACGCGAACCCGGGAGTGAGCGACGCGCTCGCCGCCGCGATCGGGCTGCGGGACACGCGGCCGTTGAAGGCGATGCCGGCCGAGCCGATGGACAAGGTGGTCGTGTTCGTCCCGCTCGAGGAGACCCAGGCGATGCTGGACGCGCTGGCGAAGGCCGGCGCCGGGCAGATCGGCGACTACGAGCGAGCCGCGTGGAGCGGTATCGGCGAGGGAACGTTCCGGCCGCTCGAGGGCGCGAACCCGACGATCGGCAGCGTCGGCGATATCGAGGTCGTCCCGGAGAACCGGGTCGAGATGATCCTGCCGCGGCACAGGCGCCGAGCGGTGGTCGAGGCCCTGATCGCGGCGCATTCGTACGAGGAACCGGCGTACGACGTCTATGAGCTGGCGCCGCAGCCGAGTGAGCGCGGCGGCGGGCGGATCGGCGTACTCGCGGAGCCGTTGCCGCTGGCCGATTTCGCCCGGCTGGTCGCGGAGAGCCTGCCGCGGACCGAGCACGGCGTCCGTGTATCCGGCGAGCTGGATCGGATGATCGAGACCGTCGCGGTGGTCGGGGGAGCGGGGGACTCGGAGTTCGATCGGGTCCGGGCGGCGGGTGTCGACGCGTACCTCACCGCGGACCTGCGACACCATCCCGCCACCGAGGCTCGTTCGTACGGCGACCCCGCGCTGGTCGACGTCGCGCACTGGGCCAGTGAGTGGCCGTGGCTGGCGGATGCGGAGCGGCTCCTGCGCGATGGGCTCGCGGCCCAAGGCAGTACCGTGGACACTCACATCTCAACACTTTGCACGGACGCATGGACCTTGCGGATCTGAGTGCGCCGCCACGACCTAAGGAGACGACTCTGAACGCCGAGCCCGCCGTCCAACGCCGGTTGCTGGACCTGCAGGATCTCGACCTGCAGCTGGATCAGGTCGCGCACAAGCGCGCGTCGTTGCCCGAGCACCAGGCCCTCAAGGACCTGTCCGCCGAGAAGTCCGTGGTCGACCGCGAACTCGTCACCGCCGACACCGAGGTCAGCGACCTGCAGCGCGAGCAGAAGAAGGCCGACAGCGATGTCGAGCAGGTCCGCCAGCGCCGTGCGCGCAACCAGCAGCGGCTCGACTCCGGACAGGTCACCTCGCCGCGCGACCTGGAGAACCTGCAGCACGAGATCGGTTCGCTCGACCGCCGGATCTCCGACCTGGAGGACTCCGAGCTCGAGGTGATGGAGAAGCTCGAGGCCGCCGAGGTCGTGCAGGCCGACCTGCGGACCCGGGCCGAGGCGTTCGCCGGTCGGCAGTCCGAGCTGGAGACGACCCGCGACGGCGCGCTCAAGGAGCTCGACGAGCAGCGCGCGCAGGTGACGGACAAGCGGACCGCGGTCGTTGCCGAGCTCCCGGAGCCCCTGGTCGCGCAGTACCAGCGGCTGCGTGAGCACAACGGTGGCATCGGCGCCGCGCCGCTCGTCGGTAAACGCTGCATGGGTTGCCGGATGGAGCTCGCCCCGTCCGACCTCAACGCGATCAAGGCAGCTCCGCCGGACGCCGTACTGCGGTGTGAGGAGTGCGGCCGGATCCTCGTCCGTACCTCGGAGAGCTCGGTATGACCTATTCGCACGTCATCGTCGAAGCTGACGGTGGATCGCGGGGCAATCCAGGGCCGGCGGCGTACGGCGCTCTCGTGCGTGATCCGGCGACCGGCGAGGTGATCGCGCAGCAGGGCAGAACGCTCGGCATCGCGACCAACAACGTCGCGGAGTACTCCGGACTCATCGCGGGGCTGGAGCTCGCCGCGGAGTACGCGCCGGATGCCTCGATCGAGGTGCGGATGGACTCGAAGCTGGTCATCGAGCAGATGGCCGGCCGCTGGAAGATCAAGCACCCGGACCTGAAGCCGCTGGCGATCAAGGCGCAGGGCCTCGCGCCGTTCGGCACCGAGTGGACCTGGGTGCCGCGTGCGCAGAACTCGGCCGCGGACGCGCTCGCGAACAACGCGCTCGACGGTGTGCCGATCCCGCTGAAGCCGGAGGCCGCGGGACCGGGCCCGGCAGTGGTGCAGGAGCCGTCCGATCTGCAGAAGGCCTTACAGGGCTGGGATCCGCAGGCCGAGCCGCCGACGCAGCTGATCTTCCTCCGGCACGGCGAGACGCCGCACACCGTGGAGAAGCGCTTCTCCGGTGCCGGTGGCGACGATCCGGCGTTGAGCGACACCGGTCGCGCGCAAGCGGTAGCCGCAGCGGAGTACCTGTCGCGCATCGGCGGGGTCGACGCGGTGGTGACGTCGCCGATGGTGCGGGCCCGGCAGACGGCCGATGCGGTCGCGTCGAAGCTCGGTCTCGAGCCGGACGTCGACAACGGCTGGATCGAGTGCTCGTTCGGCGACTGGGACGGGCACACGTTCGCCGAAGTACAGCAGAAGTGGCCGGAGGCGCTGAACGCCTGGATGGATTCGACGACTGTTGCGCCGCCCGGTGGCGAGTCGTTCGACACCTGTGCGCGACGGGCGAGGTCGGCGCGGGACGGGCTGCTGGCTCGCTACCCCGGCAAGACCGTCGTCGTGGTCACGCACGTGACGCCGATCAAGCTGATGGTGCGATCGGTGCTGCAGGCCCCGATGGCGTCGATCTTCCGGATGGAACTGCGACCGGCAACCCTGACCGAGATCCACTGGTACGCCGACGGCCTGGCGTCGCTCCGCTCCTTTAACGTGCAGCCGTCGCTAGTCTGACCCCATGCCGCTGCAGAGAGTTCATTTCGCCGAAGACGTGCCGGAGGTGTTCCGGGCGTCGTTGCAGGACATCCGTCGGGAGCAGGAGGTCCCGGCCGACTTCCCGCCCGAGGTGACTGCCGCGGCGGTGGCAGCGGCGGCGAACGTGCGGCTGCCGGAGCTCGACCGGACCGACATCGAGTTCGTCACGATCGATCCGCCGGACTCGATGGACCTCGACCAAGCGCTCCATATCGAGCGGACCGGTGACGGCTACACCGTGCATTACGCGATCGCCGACGTGGGTGCGTTCGTCCAGGCGGGCGATCCGATCGACGTCGAGGCGCGGAAGCGCGGCGAGACGCTGTACGCGCCGGACAAGCGCACACCGCTGCACCCGCCGGAGCTGTCCGAGGGCGAAGCCTCCTTGCTGCCCGACCAGGTGCGACCCGCCCTGCTCTACACGATCACCGTCGACGCCCGTGGCGAAGGCACCGGTGTCGTCTGCGAGCGTGCGCTGGTGAAGTCGCGGGCCAAGCTCAACTACGCCGGCGTACAGAAGGACCTCGACGCGGGTACGGCGTCCGAGTCGCTGCAACTGCTCCGCGAGGTCGGGAAGCTCCGCGAGGAACGCGAACTGGAACGCGGCGGCGTCAACCTGCCGATCCCCGACCAGGAGGTCGTCACCTCCAACCACGGCTGGGGTCTGGAGTTCCGCGCCCCGCTGCCGGTCGAGGGCTGGAACGCGCAGATCTCGCTGCTGACCGGGATGGCCGCCGCGGGGCTGATGATGAAGGGCAAGATCGGCATCCTGCGGACGCTGCCCGAATCGCACGACGACCTTCGCCGCAAACTCGGCAACACCGCCAAGGCGCTCGGGATCGTCTGGCCCGACGACACGACGTACGCCGCGTTCATCCACGGGCTCGACCCGAAGGTGCCGGCGCATGCGGCGATGCTCGCAGCGTGCACGGTGCTGTTCCGCGGCGCCGGGTACGTCGCGTTCGCGGGAAGCGTTCCGGCGTCGCCGCAGCATGCCGCGATGAAAGCGGAGTACGCGCATGTCACCGCGCCGCTGCGTCGGCTCGTGGACCGTTGGACCGGGGAGATCTGCGTCGCGCTCTCGGCAGGTACTGAGGTGCCGGCCTGGGTGCGCGAGTCGATGGACGAGATCCCGAAGATGATGGACGATGCGGACCGGCGGGCGCATGCGTACGAGCGATCGATCGTCAGCATGGTCGAGGCGGGGCTCGTTGCGGATCAGGTCGGGTCCGAGTTCGACGGCGTGATCACGGACGTCGACGAGCGGGACAAGAACCGCGGCATCGTCGCGCTGTCCGCCGTCGCGATCGAGGGCCGCGTCACCGGTACTGCGTTGCCGCTCGGCAAGGAGGTCCGCGTGAAGCTCGTCGAGGCCGACATCGCCAAGCGGACCGTCTCGTTCGAGCTAGTCGGCTAGGTAGTCCTCCAACGCGGCCGTCGTCCGCTTCAGGTCGCCGGTCGCAAGCAGGTCGATCAGCGCACCGCGCAGCATCGCCAGTACGCCGGTACGTCGCGCCACCGCATCCGGATCCGGTTGTGTTGCCTTGAGCAACTCGAGCCAGTCGTCGACCGTCGAACGCGCGAAATCCGCCCACGGCCCCTCGGGCGCGACCAGGGACCGCCCGTACGCCTCGACCCAGAACGTCATCAACGGCCGCCGCTCCGGAGCCGACATCCAGGTCCACAACTCTCGTGCGACCACCTCCAGCCCGGGTGGTACTTCGTGCTGGTCCTGAATGCGCTGTAGAAGCTCGAGCTCATCGGCGCGCGCACGGGCGAGCAACGCCCGGATCAGGCCGTCCTTGCTGTCGAACAGGAACAGCAGCACACGCGGGCTGGACCCGATCGCGGTCGCGAGCGGTCGCAGCGACAGGTCGGCCAACCCGTGGGTGAGCGAGTAGGCGTACGCGCGCTCGAGCAGTTCCTGCTGGCGAGCAGACGGGGCTTCCTTAGTCGACGGCACCCGGCTAGTATCTCTTACTGAAACAGTCGTGTCAGTAGATCGGGTGGACGAATGATCAGAAAGCTGGGGCAGCCGGGCGATCTCGGCTGGGTGGTGCAGGCGCACGCGGAGATTTACGCGGCGGAGTACGGCTGGAGTGCGCGGTACGAGGTGCTGATCGCGCAGATCGTGGCGGCGTACGCGTCCGACCACGACGACGAGCGCGAGGCGGCGTGGATCGCCGAGGTGGACGGGGAGCGGGCGGGCAGCATCTTCTGCGTGCGCGGGCCGGACGAGACGACGGCGCAGTTGCGGCTGTTGCTGGTGACGCCGGCGGCGCGGGGACTGAAGCTCGGTGCCCAGCTGGTCGACACGTGCCTGGAGTTCGCCCGCGCTGCCGGTTACAAGCGAATGGTGTTGTGGACCAACGATCCGTTGGTTGCCGCGCGCCACATCTACCTGTCGCGCGGGTTCCGGCTCACGGCAACCGAGCCGCACGAGATGTGGGGCGACGCGTTGGTTGGTCAGACCTACGAGTTGGACCTCTAGGTCCGGCAGGCCGGAGCGCCTGGCGCCGGGGTCTTGTAGATCGCGTGCGACAGGAAGGCGTTGAGGTATCCGTTCGTGACGGTCAGGGCGTGGCGCGGGCCGACGCTGCCGAGTGGCAGGAACTTCCTGAGCGGATAGGCCAGATAGTAGACGCCGTAGTCGGTGAAGTTGAAGTGCCGGCTGCCGGGGATCGTCGCGCACCACGCCGCGCCATTGCTTGCTTTGAGCAACGACAATGCGCGGTTGCGGTCGGTGTCGTTCTTGGCGTCCGGCCCGCACACGCTGGTGATGCACGAGTCGTCCGCGCCGAGCAGCATGATCGGTGCCTTGACCCCCTTCGTCACCACGTCGCCGAACTGGCTGCCGTCCAGGTCGACCGCGGCTGCGCAGCGTTGGTCCTGCCGACAGGCTTCGAGCGATGCCGCGCCGCCGAACGAGTGGCCGACGTACGACGGTCCGACCGCGGAGTCGACGGAGCCCGGGAGTTGCTTCGCGACCATGCCGGCGGCGAAGCGGGCGTCGGCCGACCAGACGGTGACGAGGTGGTCGCCGACCTGTTGCGAGCTCTCGGTGCTGTCGCCGAGATTCGGCGGGTTCGCTTCGGGTTTGCTCTCGACGGTCTTACCGCCGAGGACGGTGAGGTTCGCGCTGTACGTCGGGGTGACGCCCGCGACGAGGTACCCGTGACTCGCGAGATCCTCAGCGAGAGCGGCGTACATCGGAGCTGAGAGGCCCATGCCCGGCATCAATACGACGACCGGGAAGCGGCCGGGTGCGACGGCGACGCGATCGAGGGCACGGTCCTGGAGGGTGTCGAACGGTCCCTGGAAGACCGCGATCGGCGACTTGAGATGGAGGCGGCTCCACTCGCCCGGGGGCGTACTGGACACGGCGGCCGGTGGTGTCCTTGGCGACCGGGTACCAGAGCCACACGGCGAGCTTGCGCGGGCCGTCCGCGTACGGGTCGCGGCGCGGTGTGTCGGTCCACTCGAACGTCCGGCGGCCGACCTGATAGGGCCCGGTCGTTTCGGGCAGCGATACCGGTTCGGACCGCTGGATCAGTACCCACCCGATGTACCCGGCCCCACCGAGCAGGACGATCAGCAGCAGGATCACGATCCCGGTCCGCACCCGTCTGCGCATGCTGTCAGTTTCTCATCGCCTACGGGTCGAACCGGGCTCCGACCCACGCACGCGTGGGCCGGAGCCGGATCGTTCAGCTGACCGACTGGATGATCACGTCCCCCGAACCGATGAGGACGTTCGCGTCCGTCCGGGCCTCCACGTTGCCGTAGAGCACCCGCCCTGCAGCGGGAGCGGCAGTCGGGGTCACTGTGGCCGGAACGGTCCACTGTGCTCCCGCAGCCCTTGGTGCGTTGGCATCGGCGACGGCGATCGAACCGTATGCCGCATTGATCAGTACATCGCGATAGTTGTACGTCGTCGTCCCCGTCGGCACTGCGAACCCGTCGACGAGGATGACCCAGACGCCCACCGCGGGATTGTTGACGGTGAGCGCCTCCACCGCGGTACTGCCCGCGCTCTGTGCTGTCAGCACACAGGAGCCCGTCGAGCAGTTGTACGCGAACAGGTCGAGGTCGGCGTTGATGTCACTCGCGCCGCCGATCGCCGCGCGGAGCGACGTCGTACCCGGCGTGACATTGACCTGGAACTGCTGCTGTGCGCCGTCGGCGATCGTCGGTGTCGCCAGCTTCGCACTACCGAGCGCAGTACCCACAGCCCTACCGGTGAACGGACCCTGCTGGTTCGTCAGCGTGTACGAGCGGCTGATCGGCTGGCCGAGCGTGCCACTCGCGATGACGTCCGGGTTCGGCGAGACCGAGACACCGAGCAGCGATGCCGACAGCGTGTACGGCGTGTTCAGCAGGTCCGACGTACGACGGGCCTCGACGGTGATCTCCCAGACGCCCGGCTGCGGGTTGCTGACCGTACGACTGAGCGGATCGCCGCCACACGTCCCGCCGGGGACGGGTGGGCTGTAGCAGTACAGGCTGTTGGTCTCAGCGGATTCGCTCGGTACGCCGTACGGGCTGAACCGGAGGAATCGCGCCTGACCGGTACCGGGTGTCGCGTCCGGACCGGACAGATCGACCTTGAACGCAGCCACGCCCGCCGGTACCTGGAAGAAGTAGCTGGTCGTCTGGTTGCGGCCGATCTTGCCGCTGACCGTCTTCGACGGTGTTGCGGTCGTCAGACCGTACGGCACCACGATCGTGTTCAGCGTCTGGAACTCGATCCCCGGCGAACTCGGGTCGTCGAACTGCAGCAGCGCCGAGTGTGCGCCGACGGACTTGGCCTTGACCAGGACCGGTAGCGACACGTCCGTGTTGAGCGGCAGCTTGACGTTGCCGGCGGTGACGAAGGTGCCGTCCCCGCTGAGCCACGACAGGTTGTACTTGACCGTGCCGGCCGGTCCCGACGTACGACGCAACGTGTAGGTGCGGGTGTACTGGGTGCCGAGTACGACGCCCTCGCGGTCGTTGATGCCGGTGCCGATGCCCGGCGTCTTGAGGAAGGCCGACAGCGCTGTGCTGACCGGGACCGCGGCGGTGATCGTGTCCGTCCGCGGGCTCTTCTTCAGCAGGTTCCAGGCGGAGTTGACGTTCGCGAGGCCGTTGCCCTGCTCATAGGCGCTGTAGTCGGTCAGGAACCGTGCCGACGAGAACAGCGACTTGCGTAGCTGTGCCGGCGTGACCGAGATGCCGTTGGCCTGTGCGGCGCTGAGCAGCACGGCGGCTGCCCCGGCCATCTGTGGCGAGGCCATCGACGTGCCCTGGAACATGCCGTAGCCCGGTGGCAGCGTGTAGGTGCCGACGACCGGTTGTCCTGGTTGCCAGGTCGGGACGGCCGAGATTGCCGAACCAGGTGCGACGATCTCCGGCTTGAGAGCGCCGTCCTCGGCCGGACCGCGGGACGAGAACGGGTGCAGGTTCTCGGCCGGGCCGGTCTTCGAGCCGTAGTTCGCCAGCCAGCTCGCGCTGGTGATGTACGAACCGACACTCACGACCTTCGACGCCACGGCGGGGTCGCCGATCGTGTTCATACCCGGTCCGCTGTTACCGGCGGAGAAGAACATCTGGACGCCGTACGTCTCGATCAACGAGTTGTACAGGTCGGCGCGGGCGTTGTTGCCGTCGTTCAGCGCCGGGAGGCCGCCGATCGACATGTTGATCACGTTCACGTGTGCCTGGGTGACCGCGTAGATCATGCCCTCGAGCAGCGCGTGGTTGGTGCAGCCGGCGATGAACAGACACACCCGGACCGAGACCAGCTTGGCGCCCGGTGCGGCACCGCTCATCTTTCCGCCGAGGAGCTTGTTGCCGGCCACGATGCCTGCCACGTGCGAACCGTGCGCGCCGGAGACGATGCCGATGTTGACCGCGTTGTCGGCCGAATCGGTCTGGACCACGAACGGCATCGACTCGTTGATCGCCGTCGCCGGGTTGTCCGTACCGAACGTCCCGATGTCCTTGTTGACCTTGTAGTCGGTCATCGGCTTTTCGTCGGCGAAGTTCTTGTTCTGGTTGGCGTCCACCCAGACCGTGTTCGTCACCTGGTCCCACGCGACACCGAACGTGCCCACCGAGCCCGCCGGGTTGCCGTCGCGGTTGACGTCGTTGCCGAGCTCGCCGCCCAGCCGCGGGTCGCGCTCGTTGAAGACACCGAACTTGACCGTGCCGGCGCCCGGGGGAGCGGTGTAGTCGGCCGGCAGCGCCCCGGTCATCTGGATCCAGGTCGGGTCGTTGTCGTTGTTGACGCCGTTGGTGAACGTCGGGTCGGTGTAGGTGACCCAGTCGACGATCTTCCGCTCACCGGTCGAGGTCGTGTTCAGCGCCGGGTGGCTCAGGTCGACGCCGGTGTCGAGGATGCCGACCGTCGTACCGCGCCCGTCCCAGGTCGGGTGGGCGTTGACGAACTGGGCCGAGCCGATGTCACCCGTCGGCATGTACGGGTTGACCCGCGGAGTCGTTGCCTTCGGCGGCTGCTGCGGCGTCGGGTCGACGGTGCCCTCGGGGCGTGGGTTCTCGAGCGGAATCACCTCGTCGACGTCGGCGGCCTTGACGCCCAGGACGTTCGCGACGTCCTCGGCCTTGTCGATGTTGATCTTGACCCGCAGGTACCCGATCGAGTCGGTGCGCTTCTCGACGGTGCCGCCGAGCTTGGCGACCCGCTGCGCGACGTCGTTGCTCTGCCCCTTCTCGGCGGCGACCAGCAGCGTGACCGACTTCTGGCCCTTGGACCGTGCCTTCTGCAACAGTGCCTTGTCGCTGTAGCCGAGATCCTTCTTCGCCCTCGGCGGATCGGCGGCCGCCGGCGATACCCCGGCCATTGCCCCCACAAGGAGCGCGGCGAGCGCCACGACCCCAAACTTCCTGGTTCGAGACAGCATTGTGCGAATCCCCTCCCGTGACCCCGTACCCCTGACTCGTTACAGTTCGTGACCCCCAGGAGGCACAGTCGCACCAAATCCCGTTCAGGGCCAGACCTCGACCTGCAGAAAAACCCTTGCCTTGGGATGTCGAACCAGCGGGTCCGGCTCCGACGTAGCCGGAGAATCTTTCTGGAGGAGGATGTATGAACCTGCCTGAGGTCGTGTCCCGGGACGAGTGGCTGGCGGCGCGGGAAGCGTTGCTGGCGGAGGAGAAGGCGTTCACGAAGCAGCGGGACGCCTTGAACACCCGGCGGCGGGAGCTGCCCATGGTGCTGGTCGACAAGCCGTACGCGTTCACCGGCGAATCCGGGCCCGCGGAGCTGCTCGACCTGTTCGAGGGCCGGAACCAGCTGGTCGTGTACCACTTCATGTATCCGCCGGACTGGGACGCCGGCTGCCCGAACTGCACCGGCTTCGTGGACGAGATCGGCTCGCTGGAGTATCTGCACGGCGCGAACACGACGTTCGCGCTGGTGTCGCGTGCGCCGTACGAGAAGCTGGCGGCGTACAAGGCCGAGCGCGGGTGGCGGTCCCCGTGGTACTCGTCGTACGGGAGCGACTTCAACTACGACTACAACGTGACGCTGGACGAGTCCGTCTTGCCGTTCGTCTACAACTACCGGACCAAGGCGGACTGGGATCTGCGCCCGGGCAACGACTTCATCCAGCAGGACCAGCCGTTCGACCTGCACGGGATGAGCTGCTTCCTGCGCGTGGGCGACGCGATCCACCACACGTACTCGACGTACGGCCGCGGCCCCGACTCCATGACCTTCACGCCCACGGCGCTCGACCTGACCGCGCTGGGCCGCCAGGAGCCGTGGGAGAAGCCGGCCGGCCGGAGCGTCGTGTCCGAGGACGACCACTGCCACTGAGCCGGTCGGGTGAGGAGTGGAACGGGTCGGTCTGTAAGCCGGATTCTGTGGTGGCGATCATCCATCTACGGTGACCGTTGCCGGGCACCTCCAGCGGCCTACCCGCGAGCTCGGGCGGGCAGCCCTCGGACGCTCGCGCGGACGGTGGTTGCCCACCGCCCTTCTTGGCCTTGCTCCACGTGGGGTTTACCGAGCCTCCACAGTCACCTGTGGAGCTGGTGGTCTCTTACACCACCGTTTCACCCTCACCCGCACTCCCATGAACCACGGGGTTCATCGGAGCCGCTGGCGGTCTGTTCTCTGTGGCACTGTCCCGCGGGTTACCCCGGGTGGGCGTTACCCACCACGCTGCCCTGTGGAGTCCGGACTTTCCTCGGCGCCCTGTGACAGGCGACGCGATCGCCCGACCGACCCGTTCCTTGCTCTCAGGATACGGCCTCCGCGGACACCTCCGGCCACAGGCCGTCGGCACCACGCTGGTACGGGCGTACGTCGACCACCGCATCCAGGTTCAACGGCCCGTAGATGTGCGGGAAGCTCATCCCGGTCCCGTCCAGGTCCTCGTCGCACAGCGCGGACACCAGCCGGCCGGTGTCGATGACGAGCAGGCAGAGCGGCTGGTCCACGTCGTCGTACGCGAAGTTGGCCACCATCGCGACCTGTTCGGGCCGGGATGCGTGGATGAACGTGGCGCCGTCGTCGAGGCTCTTGCCGCGGGTCGACCACCGGTAGCTCCCGGCCTCGCGCGCAGCCTCCCACTGGTCCACGAACGCGATGTGCAGAATCGTCGCCATAAACCCAACGCTAGCGGCTGCGACTGTGGATTAGGGTGCTCGACATGGCTGACGAGGAGCAGACGGAAACCAAGTCCGATACCGAGACCAAGCCTGCGAAGCCGGTCGACGACCTGGTGACGTCGCAGCACACGGTGACGGTCGACGGGCAGGAGTTGCGGTACACCGCGACGACCGGGCGGATCGTGCTCCGCGAAGAGGTGTACACCGACGGCAAGTTCGAGGGGATGAAGCCGAAGGCCGAGGTGTTCCTCACGGCGTACACGCTGGACGACGCCGACGCCGCGGATCGTCCGGTGACGTTCGCGTTCAACGGCGGGCCCGGTTCGTCGAGTATCTGGCTGCACCTCGGGCTGCTCGGGCCGCGTCGCGTGGTGTCGGGTGACGTGGGTGAGCTCGCGCCCCCGCCGTACTCGATCGTCGACAACGAGGAGACACTGCTCAAGTACAGCGATGTCGTGTTCATCGACCCGGTGTCGACGGGGTTCTCGCGCGCGGTCGAGGGGGAGAAGCCTGGGGACTACCACGGGTTCACTCGCGATCTGGAGTCGGTCGGCGAGGTGATCCGGCTCTGGACGTCGCGGAACGGGCGGTGGATGTCGCCGAAGTTCCTCGCGGGGGAGTCGTACGGTACGACGCGCGCGGCCGGGCTCGCTGCGCATCTGCAGCAGCGGTACGGGATGTATCTGAACGGGGTCATGCTGATCTCGGTCGTGCTGGAGTTCGGCACGCTGGACTTCACGCCGGGGAACGATCTGCCGTACACGCTGTTCCTCCCGACGTACGCCGCGATCGCGCACTACCACGGTCTCGTGCCGGACCAGACGCTGGAGGAACTGCTCGCCGACGCGGAACGGTTCGCGGCCGGCCGGTACCCGAATGCCCTTGCCCAGGGCAACCGCATCCCGGCGGACTACCGCGCCGAGGTCGTCACCAGACTGGCGGCGCTGACCGGCCTCAGCGAGGACTACATCGATCGCGTGAATCTGCGCATCGAGCACATGCGCTTCTTCGGCGAACTCCTACGCTCCCGCAGGCAAACGGTCGGCCGCATCGACGGCCGCTTCACCGGCTGGAACGCGGACTACGGCTCCGAGACGCCCGAGCGCGACCCGTCCATGAACGCAATCACCGGCCCGTACGCCGCCGCCCTCAACCACTACGTCCGCGTCGAACTCGGCTACGAGAACGATCTCCCGTACGAGGTCCTCAACATGGACGCCGCGAAGAACTGGTCCTTCAAGGAATTCGAAGGCCAGCAGATCATGGTCGCCGACAAACTCGCCGAGGCCATGCGAGTCAACCCCCACCTCAAGGTCTACGTAGCCTCCGGCCACTACGACGGCGCCACCCCGTACTTCGCCACCGAACACACCCTGGCCCGCCTACAGATCCCCGCCGACCTGACCCCCAACATCGAAACCAAGTACTACCCGGCCGGCCACATGATGTACATCCACGAAGACTCCCGCATCCAACAATCCGCCGACCTAGGCACCTTCATCGGCGACGCCTCCAACCGATGATCCTCGAAGGGTTGCTGGTGGCAACTGAGTTAGCCGCCTTGGCCTAGCATCGCGGCGCAGGCGACGAGTGCGGTCGCTGTCATCAGGGCGGCGACGAGGTATGCAAGCACGGTCGCCGAGAGTGCTAGCGCGCGGCCGTGGGGCTGGCCGTGTGTGTCGCGGAGTCCGGTGCGTGCACAGCGCACCGCCGCGGCGCTGACCAGTGCTGCGGGAACAACCTCGAGTACAAGGCCCCACGCGTCGAACGACGGATCCGTGTAGGCGAGCGCGAACATCGCGTCGGCGCCGGCCCACAGGAGCAGCGGCGCGAGTAGCGCGAGCACAATCGCCGAGAGGGCGGCTGCTCGTGACCAGCGGTGCCGACCATCAGTTGACCGCATCGAGAGGCTGCTGCGTAGGCGGCTGGCCGCGACCCACGCCGCTACACCAACTGCGACCAACGCGAGGAACGAGAACAGGGCTGCGTTGTCCCGCTGATACGACTCCGGCATCGGGCGCGATTCGTCCACGGACGTGCAGGCCGCGCCGAGCAGCCCACCTGTACAGCCTCAGCCCGGGTACTGCGTGATGTTCACGGGAGGGTTAGTACTTCGGCGCCGGTGTCGGTGACTACCAGGGTGTGTTCGAACTGGGCGGTGCGTGACTTGTCCTTGGTGGTGGCGGTCCAGCCGTCTTCCCACAGGTCGTACTCGTACGTGCCGAGGGTCAGCATCGGCTCGATCGTGAAGGTCATGCCGGGCTCGATGACGTCGTCGAAGCGTTCGTCGTCGTAGTGGGGGATGATCAGGCCGGAGTGGAACGACGTGGAGATGCCGTGACCGGTGAAGTCGCGGACGACGCCGTACCCGAACCGCTTGGCATACGACTCGATCACGCGACCGATGATGCTGACCTGCCGACCGGGCTTGACCGCCTTGATGCCGCGGTTCAGCGCCTCCAGCGTGCGCTCGACCAGCAGCCGGCTCTCCTCGTCGACGTCGCCGACCAGGAACGTCGCGTTGGTGTCACCGTGCACCCCGTCGAGGAACGCGGTGATGTCGACGTTGACGATGTCGCCGTTCTCCAACGGACGGTCGTCCGGGATGCCGTGGCAGATCACCTCGTTGACCGACGTGCACAACGACTTCGGATAACCCCGGTAGCCCAGCGTCGACGGGTACGCGTTCCGCTCGATCAGGTACTCGTGACCGACCGCGTCCAGCTCGTCCGTCGTCACACCCGGCTTCGCCGCCGCACCGACCGCCTGCAACGCCTGCGCGGCCAGCTTGCTCGCGACCCGCATCTTCTCGATCAGCTCGGGCGACGTCACGTACGAACCGTCGAACGGCGTCGGCGCCGGCTTGTCGACGTACTCCGGGCGCGGGATGGAGGCGGGGACGGCGCGGCGCGGCGAGATGTGGCCGGGAGTGAGGATCGACATGGTGAGATCATTCTATTCAGCTGCGACAAGACTCCCAGGAGGTGGTCATCCAGATGAGCGACGATCACAGCAACGAGTGGTACTACAACACCAAGACCGGCAAGGTCGAGCCGTACTCCGGTGCGAAGTCGGGCGACCGGCTGGGCCCGTACAGCTCCCCGGAGGAAGCCGCCCGCGCGCTCGAGAAGGTCCAGGAACGCAACGAGGCCTGGGAGAACGACCCGAAGTGGGAGGACGACTGAGCGGTCGTCCCGACCACATGCCGAGGGGCACCACCGATTCCGGTGGTGCCCCTCAGGTTTGTTGCGGACGTCGCGCGAATGCGGACGACCGGATCAGCGGGCTACCCGCTTGGCCGCGGTCTTACGAGCCGGGGCCTTCTTCGCCGCGGTCTTCCGGACCGCGGTCTTCTTCGCTGCGACGCGCTTCGCGGGCGCCTTCTTGGCAGCGGTCTTCGCCGGTGCCTTCTTGGCCGCGGTCTTCCGGGCCGGCGCCTTCTTCGCAGCCGTCTTCCGCGCGACGGTCTTCTTCGCCGTCGTCGTCTTCTTGGCGGCGGTCGTGCGCTTGGCCGTCGTCTTCTTCGCTGCCGTCGTCTTCTTGGCAGCAGTCGCGCGCTTCGCCGGCGCCTTCTTCGCAACCGTCTTGCGGGCCGTGACCTTCTTCGCCGGGGCCTTCTTCGCAACGGCCTTCTTGGCGGTGGTGGTCTTGCGGGCCGGCGCCTTCTTCGCCACCGTCTTCTTAGCGGCGGTCTTCTTGGCCGCACTCACCTTCTTCGTCGCTGTCTTCTTTGCTGCGCTGACCTTGCGCGCGGTTGTCGTCCGCTTCGCCGGGGCCTTCTTCGCGACAGTCTTCTTGGCGGGAGAAGCCTTTTTGGCTGTCGCCTTCCCTGCGGCTGCCTTCTTGGCTGGCACTCTGCCTCCTTGGTGCGGCTGAGGAAAACCACGGTGGATTCCTCGTCGTCATGATGATGACAACACTTGTGCGCCACGTAAAGCACCCGAAACGTCTACAGGTTAAGGCGAACTGGCGGCAAAGAGCGGCACAAATGCCGAAAATCCTTGTGCAGAAGGGATTCCGCCGTGCCGTGAGCATGCCGGACGGTCGCAATAATTTCTTGGCGACACGCGGCAGAATCTGCCGTCAACTGCCCCGATCGGCGAGTGTTGTCCTCGGCAACGTCCTGCGAAGACGAGGTGCAACAGCGTCATGAACAGCATGTACGACGACCTCCACAACACTGTCGAACTACCCCGCGAAGTACGTCGTGTGGTCAGCGTCGTGCCGTCGTTGACGGAGTCGATCGCGGTCACGCATCCGTCGTTGATCGTTGGTGCGACCGACTGGTGTACGCATCCCGCGGACCTCGATGTCGTACGTGTTCGCGGTACCAAGAATCCCGACATCGATCGCATCCGCGAACTCGTACCGGACGTCGTCGTAGCGAACGCCGAAGAGAATCGTGCGGCCGATCTCGACGCGTTGCGCGAGTACGGAATCGCGGTCTGGGTCACGGCGCCGACAACCGTGCCCGAATCACTCGACTCACTCGAGCGCATGCTGTCCGCGATCGTCGGCGACGTGCCGGCATGGTTGGTGCACGCGCGCGACGTGTGGAGTACGCCGTACGACGGAATGCGCCGGCGGGCCGTGATACCGATCTGGCGGCGGCCGTGGATGGCGTTGGGACGGGACACGTTCGCGGCCGATCTGCTCTCCCGGATCGGCATCGACAACGTGCTCGCACATTCCGGCGAGCGTTATCCGAAGATCGACCCGGACGCGTTACCGGAGTACGACATCGTGGTGCTGCCGGACGAGCCTTATGCCTTTTCCCCGACCGACGGACCGGAGGCGTTCGGCAATCCCGCAGGGTGTATCTCCGGCCGCCATCTCACCTGGTACGGCCCCTCACTCGTCGAGGCGCGGGCGTTGCTGACCGAGCAGCTGGCGTGATCTCTGCCTCGTCATCTAGACGCTTAGGTATGCCTCACCTACACTCGCCGGGTGCCGTCGATGACCGCGAAGAAGAAGTGCTGCAAGGACAAGCCGAGGTGCAAGAAGTGCCCGGTGGTGCTGATGCGCCTGTCCAAGGCAGGCTGCGCCGAGCGCATCGACAAGGTCCACTACAAGGTGGACAAGAAGGTCCCGAAGAAGGTGCTGAAGCAGGCGCGGGCCCGCTAGGACGCCCGCCGCAGCGTGATCGCGTCGGCCGCCTCGCGCAGCAGACCGGGGATCGTCACGTGCGCGGCCTGACCGGTCGCCTCGAGGTCGTCGCCGTACCACCAGCCGTGTTTGCTGATGGTCTGCAGCTCGAGCTCCTCCTGGTTCGCGAACGTCACGTCGACGCGGTCCACCGCGACCGCGAAGAAGGTCTGGTGCTGGATGATCCGGCACCCGCCCCACTCGAACTCGATCGTGTTCGTCGCCACCGGCGTCCCCAGCGCGTCGGCCGGCAGCACGATGCCGACCTCTTCGCGCAGTTCACGACTGGCCGCCTCGCCGACCGACTCACCGGCTTCGACGCCGCCGCCGATCGTGAACCAGTACGGCGTCTGCGGTTTCAGCGGGTCCCAGCCGTGCAGAAGCAGCACCTTGCCGTCCGGACGCACCGGCAGCACGCGGGCCGTCGTACGGCGTCGGACCGTTCCTGGTGGTGGCAGCTGGGATTCGCTCACACCACAAAACGGTAAGCGACCCGGGCCGCCGCACGTCGCCTGATGCGGCGCGTCTCACATGGTTGCCGCAGACATCTACGATCGGAAGCATGGCGAGTATCGGTCTTGGGCTGGCAGCGCTGGGTCGTCCGGGGTACATCAACCTCGGGCACGACGAGGATCTCCCGCCGGGGCGGGCGGTCGAGGACCTCCGGGTCCGCACCCACGAGCTGCTCGAGCAGGCGTGGCAGGCCGGTGTTCGGTACTTCGACGCCGCGCGTTCGTACGGTCTTGCCGAGAAGTTCCTCGGCGAATGGCTGACACCGGAGCGCCGTACGCAACTCACGATCGGGTCGAAGTGGGGCTACACGTACGTCGGCGACTGGCGGACCGACGCGGACACGCACGAGGTCAAGGACCACGGTCTCGCCACGTTCGAACGGCAATGGCCGGAGACCCTTCAAGCGCTTGGTGGACCGTCGGACTTCTACCTCGTCCACAGCCTGACCGCCGACAGTCCCGCACTCGACGACAAGCGCTTGCTCGACCGCCTCGGTGAACTCGCCGACTCCGGCGTCCGCGTCGGCCTGTCCACCAGCGGCCCACGCCAGTCCGAGACGCTCCGCAGGGCAATCGATCTGGGGACGCCGTTCTCCGCCGTACAAGCGACCTGGAACGTGTTGGAGCCGTCAGCCGGCGCGGCGCTGGCCGAGGCTCACGACGCCGGCTGGTTCGTCGTCGTCAAGGAAGCGGTCGCGAACGGGCGCCTCACCACCCACGGCGGTGAGACGCCCTTCAACGAGTTCGCGCACCAGCGCGGCATCGCTCCCGACGCGCTGGCGATCGGTGCAGCCATGGCTCAACCGTGGGCGGACATCGTCCTCAGCGGAGCCACGACTGCTTCCCAACTGGCGAGCAATCTCGCCTATCGAGTTGACGGACCGTTGACCGAGTTCATCCAGCAGCCCGAGGAGTACTGGACCGAACGCTCGGCCCTACCGTGGATCTGAGCTCCTGCCTCAGCGCACTTGCTCCCGAACCGGCCTTCGCCGCCGAGGTGAGTGCCGCGTCGGGCTGCGGAGCCGGCACCGGCGGGCACTTGACGTCGGACTGGTTGCCAGGCCGACGAGCCGGCAGCGCACCGGTCTGCAGGTAGGCCACGATCCGGTCGTCGGTACACGCCACACCGGACAGCGAACCGGCGTGCGTCGTACCGCCGACACCTTCGATCAGCACTGCGTGCGGGAACGTCTTGCGGGTCTGCAAGGCGCCCGAGTACGGCGTTGCCGCGTCGAGCGTCTCGTTGATCAGCAGCGCGCCCTTCACGTGACGGCCGTCGACCTTCACCGGGTTGCCGGCCTTCGCGGGCCAGAAGGCGCACGGAGCGTTGAACCATGCGTTGGCCCAGGTCAGGAACGGTGCCTTGGCGTAGGTGCTCCAGTTGTCACGGCGCCAGACGTTCCAGTTCGTCGGCCACTTGGCGTCGGTGCAGGACACACCGAGGTAGACGGCGTACCCGTTGTCGTCGAACGGCGGGGAGCCGTACAGGTCGACCAAGGGAGCGGCGTTGCCGTTGTGGACCCACTCGGCGAACGCGCTCGCCACATCCACCCAGCCGTACACGTAGTACGCGGCCTGCGTGAAGATGTCCGTCCACTCGTCCGGCCCGATCTTGCCGTCGGCGGGATGGCCGATGAGTTTGCGCAGTTCGGCGTAGTACCGGGCCTCGACCACGCGCTCGGTGGTACCGAGATGCCAGACCGAGTCGTGCGCGGCGACGTACGCGAAGAACACCTTGACGCTCTTGTTGAACGCGAAGTCCTGGTCGAGGTTGGCCTTGTACCAGACCCTGGTCGCGTTGACGACGCCGTCGAAGATGACGCGGCGGAACCGGTTCGGGTACAGCGTGCCGTACACCTGGCCGAGGTACGTGCCGTACGAGAAGCCGTAGTAGTTGATCTGCGGTGCGCCGAGGGCCTTGCGGATGCTCTCCATGTCGCGGACCGAGTCGAGCGTGGTCAGGTGCCCGAGTAGCGCGTGCTGTGCGCTGTTGCAGGCCTTCGCGTAGGCCTTCGAGCGGTTGATCCAGACCTGCTCGAGCTTCGGCGTCACCGGGACGTACAGCGGCCGGTTGTAACCGGCGTAGTCCGGGATGCAGCTCAACGCGGGCTGGCTCGAACCGACACCGCGCGGATCGAAACCGATCCAGTCGTACGAATCGCCGGCGCCGTTCGGCACGAACTCACCGAAGATCGCGTAGATCAATCCGGAACCGCCCGGCCCGCCCGGATTCACCAGCATCGGGCCTTGTGCCTGCGAGTCGGGGGTCTTGTGCATGACCCGCGACACCGCCAGCTTGATCTTGGTTCCGTTCGGACGGGCGTAGTCCAGCGGCACCACGACGTACCCGCATTGTGCGCCCCGGCTGGCGAGCGTCGGATTTGTGCAAGTGCTCCATTGCACCGGCGGTGGTGTATAGCTCGCCGGCTTCGAGTCGGTCTGGGACGGTACTGCGCTCGCCGCTGGAATGGAGCTGATTACTCCACCCACCAGCGCGAACGAGACCCCTACGGCAACAATCAATCGACGAATTCTCATCGGGCCTCCCCTTTTGCCGCAAACATCGTGAACCCGCGAAACCTGGGGAACAAGGCTTCGCGGGGAGTATCCGGAGAGCTACCCGGACAGCACGATGAGTGGTCTAGAAGGTGTGTTCGTCCCCGGGGAAGGCGCCCGATGCAACCTCTGACGCGTACGTCGCGGCCGCGGTGGTGAGGATGCCGCGCAGGTCGGCGTACTGCTTCACGAATCGGGGCATGCTGCCCGAGCGCAGACCGGCCATGTCCTGCCAGACGAGGACCTGGGCGTCGGTGTCGCGGCCGGCGCCGATGCCGATCGTCGGGATCGGAACCCGCTTGGTGATCTCGGCGGCAACATCGCCCGGGACCATCTCCAGCACGACCGAGAACGCACCCGCTTCGGCCAGTGCGACGGCGTCGTCGATGAGGCCGGCGGCCTGGTCGCCGCGACCCTGCACGCGGTACCCGCCGATGCTGTGCTCGCTCTGCGGCGTGAAGCCGATGTGCGCCATCACCGGGATACCGGACTGCGTGAGCTTCTCGACCATCGGCACCATGTTCCGGCCGCCCTCGAGCTTGACCGCGTGCACGCCGGCTTCCTTCATGAACCGTACGGCGGTGTGGAACGCCTGCTCCGGCGACGCCTGGTACGAACCGAACGGCAGGTCCGCGACAACCAGCGCATGCTCGACGGCACCCGCGACCGCGCGTGCCAACGGGATCAGCTCGTCGACGGTGACCCGGAGAGTCGTGTCGTAGCCGAACACATTGTTCGCAGCCGAGTCGCCGACGAGCAGCACCGGAATGCCTGCCTGGTCGAAGATCTCGGCGGTGTACTGGTCGTACGCCGTCAGCATCGCCCACTTCTCGCCGCGGTTCTTGAAGTCGCGGAGGTGGTGGACCCGGTACCGCCGCGGTCGCTTGCTTGCCTCGCTCGCACCACCAGACGCCGGTTGTCCGCCGCCGGCCGCGGACGGACCTTCGGTCCCGGCCGCGGTACTTGCCGACACCTGGGCACGCCGTGCGGCCCGATGCGTGGAGACCGGCTCGGCCGGGATCTGACTCGGCGCATCCTGCTGAACGTTCGCCCGCCGACGCGCACCGACCGGCCGCTGCCCGTCAGACTCTTCGCTCACCGGCGCATTGCTCTCGTACTCCGCACTCGGGTCGGACAGATAGCCGTTGCCCTGCTCCTGCTGATACGCCTCGATCATCTCCGGCATGTACGCCGTGATCGTCTTGGTGTCCATCGGGTTGGAAGGCGGAGCTCCTGCCGGACGTCGCGAGCCCTCGTCGCGCCTCGCCGCCTGGTCCTGCCGCACCGCATCCTCGCGCCGCGGCGCCTGCTCCTGCCGCACGGCATCTTCGCGCCGCACTGCCTGGTCCTGCCGCACGGCATCCTCACGCCGGGCCGCTTGGTCCTGCCGCGGGGCATCCTCGCGCCTCGCCGACTGATCCCGCCGCAGGGCGTCCTCGCGCCGCGGCATGTCTTGCCGCGGTACGTCGTCTCGTCGGGCGACCTGCTCGGACCGGGCCGGCTCGTCGCGCCCCGGCGCGTGCTCCTGACGCGGCGCTTGCTCCTGGATGGGCCGCTGCTCCTGGCGGGCGGCGTGCTCCTGGTCCTGCCTGGCCAGCTGCGCCTGCAGCGCCGCCAGCTCCTGCCGGGCCCTCTGCTCGTGCGACGGCACCTGCTCGGGACGCGGCTGCTCCGGGCGCGGCGGCTCGAGACGCTGCACCGGCTCCTGCGGCTGGGCAGCGTCTCGAACCGGCTCCTGCGAAGGCGCCTGACGCGGCGGCTGCTGCGGAGCGACTCCGTTGCTCGACGCATGCCCGTTGCTCGACACGTGCCCATTGCTCGACGCAGGAGGCGGCGGTGCAGGACTCGGCTGCGGCGCCGGAGCACTCCAGTTCGCACTCCCGTTGGACGCATGCGGCGGTCGCGGTGTCACGCCGTTGCTCGACTGCGGCGGAGCCGGCGGCCGCGGCGCCTGCGCACCAGGCTGACCGGGCTGGCCCTGCGGCGGCCGTGCGCCGTTGCTCCCCGGTCCGAACGGACTCGGCCGCCCCTGCGGCGGCGGCTGCTGACCCTGCGGACGGAACGGGCTCTCCTGGTATCGCTCGTACGAGTCGTCGCGCGAATCCCCGTAGTACTCAGACCTCTCCGGCCGCTGCGGCGGTGCCTGTCGCGGTTGGTGCTGCGACGGTGGCGGCGCGCTCGGCAGGTACGGCGGCTTCGGGACATACGGCTGCTGCGGCACCGGGCCGCGCTCGTACGTCCGCGGTGCGTTCGGCAACGACGGCGACGGGTCGAGACCGAGCCCGGAACCTCCGGCCCCGCGGTCCCGCCAGGTGTCGTTGTCGTAGTCCGAGCGGCGGTGCTCCTCGGTTGTCCGATTCTTCGGTCCGGTCCCGTACGGCGACGGCAGCTCCTCGTCGTCGTCCTGGGTACCGGCCGACAGGAAGTTGTCAACCATGCCGCCATCGTCCCACCGTTGCGGAGGGTGAGCGCCACCGGCTGACGGTGAGCGATCGCTCACATCGTCCGGGTAGGTGTCGCGGGGCAGGCCGGAGCGGTCGTGGGTCTCGTCCGACGAGCCCCACGGGGATTCTTGGGATGGGCGGTACCGCCAGGAGTCGCTCAGTGCTCGGCTGCCTTCCGTGCGTCCTCACGCCATGCATTCGTGATCGGCAACCGGCGGTCCCGGCCGAAGGCCTTGTGGGTCAGCTTCGGGCCCGGTGGGTACTGCCGGCGCTTGTACTCCGCGCGGTCGACGAGCTGGATCACCTTCGTGACCAGCTCGGCGTCGAACCCGGCAGCGACGAGTTCCGCACTGCCGCGGTCCTGCTCGACGTAGTCGTCCAGCATGTCGTCGAGCAGGTCGTACGGCGGCAGCGAGTCGGTGTCCTGCTGCCCCGGGCGAAGCTCGGCGGACGGGGGTTTGGCGATCGAGTTCTCCGGGATCGGAGGCTGCTGCCCCTTCTCCTTGGCGTCCGCGTTGCGCCACTTCGCGAGCCGCCAGACGAGCGTCTTCGGGAGGTCCTTCAACGGTGCGTACCCGCCGACCGCGTCGCCGTAGATGGTCGAGTAGCCGACGGACAGCTCCGACTTGTTGCCGCAGGCAAGCACCAGGTGACCGTCGGCGTTCGACAGGCCCATCCAGACCACCGCGCGGACGCGGGCCTGCAGGTTCTCCTCGGCCAGGCCGGTCAGGCCGAGCGTGTCGAGGAACGGCTGCACCATCGGCTGGATCGGCACGACGCGGTAGTTCAGCCCGGTGCGGGCGGCGAGCTCGGCGGCGTCGTCCCGGGAGTGCTCGCTGGAGTAGATGCTCGGGTTGGAGATCCCGAACACGTGCTCGGCACCGACCGCGTCGCAGGCGATCGCGGCGACCAGGGACGAGTCGATGCCGCCGGACAGCCCGAGCAGGACGGACTTGAAGCCGTTCTTCTGGACGTAGTCGCGCAGGCCCGTCACGATCGCGCCGTAGATCTCGGCCTCGTCGGACAGCTGCGGTGCGATCACCGGCGCCATCGCGTCGTACGCCTCGACCGGATCCTCGTGCAGGACGGTGTGGACGATCTCGATGCCTTCGTAGGTGCCTTCCGGCGTACCTTCGGCGGCCGGCAGGTCGAGGTCGACGATCATGCTGCCCTGCTCGAACTGCGGGGCGCGGGCGAACACCTTGCCGTCGGCATCGGTGACGAGCGAGTCGCCGTCGAAGACGAGCTCGTCCTGGCCGCCGACCAGGTTCACGTAGGCGAGTGCGCAGCCGGCCTCGCGGGCGCGACGGCGTACCAGATCGCCGCGGACGTCGTCCTTGTTCGCCTCGTACGGCGAGCTGTTGATCACGAGCAGGAGACCGGCGCCCGCCTCGTGGGTGACCGCGGCCGGGCCGCCGTCCTGCCAGAGGTCCTCGCAGATCACCAGTGCGACGTCGATGCCGTGGATCCGGATCACCTGCAGGGTGTTGCCGGGAACGAAGTGCCGGAACTCGTCGAAGACGCCGTAGTTCGGCAGGTGGTGCTTCACGGCGCTGGTGACGACGCGGCCCTGGTGGATCACCGCGGCGGAGTTGGTCGGGGAGCCCTTCGGCCGGCCGAGCCGGTCGACGCCCATCGCCGTACCGCCGGCCCGGTCGAGGTACCCGCAGACCACGACGATGTCCCCGAGCCCCTCGTCGGCGAGCCGCTTCGCGAGGTCGTGGATCTTGCCCTGCGACGCGTCCACGAACGACGCCCGCAACGCCAGATCCTCCACCGGGTAACCGGTCAACCCGAGCTCGGGAAACGCCACCACATGCGCACCTTGCTCGACCGCGTTCCGGGTCCACGCGACGATCTTGTCGGCGTTCCCAGCAATGTCACCCACGGTCACATTCAGCTGAGCAAGAGCAACTCGGAGTTGAGGCACGGGAGCACATTACTGGTTCCCCCCGCTCATCCCCACGCCCCTCTCCAACCTCTTACGAACGCCGAAGGTCCTTGATCAGTAGTTGGTGGATGTCCGGGCGACCAGGAGCGGTGTGAGAGTCGTCCAGCCGAGGGACTCGTAGAGGGGGCGGCCCGCGGGGGAGGCGGACAGGTAAGCGGTGGGGGTTTGGGCGGTTCGGGCCAGGGCGGTCATGAGGGCTCGGGCCAGGCCTCGGTGGCGGTGGGCGGGGGTGGTGGTGATTTGGTCGGCTACTGCGCCGGTGTGGAGGACGGACATGCGGCCGGTGGCGGCTATTTCGCCGTAGCCGTAGATCTGGGCGTCGATGATGGAGGGCGCCGTCGAGAGCTCGAGGGTGTATGGCGGGGGCACGGGGTGCGAGGCGTGGTCCGCGAGGCGGATCGTCATCAGCCATTCGGTGCGGAGGGGCTCGAGGGGTTTGAGGTTGGCGGCCAGGCGGGCCGGATCATCCGTAGTGATCGCGAGCCAGGACGTCCCGGGCGGATTGCTGTCGGTCAGCGCGAGATGTGCCGCAGCGGTCGCCTGAGCTTCGGTTGCGACGTACTCGACCCGTCGCTCCGGTTCGCCGACGCGTACGACGGTGACGTCGTCGACCCGTTGATAGTCGGTCCACCCGCGCGCCGCGGACCATCCGCGCTGCCACCGGGTCAGGGCTTCCTCGTGCACCCACCTATCGAACAGCGACGAAGGTTCACACCCGGAGGGACTTTGGATGGACGCGGCACCGCGCCGGCGCGGATTGACTGGTGCCATGGGCATCCAAGCCGGACCGACCGGGCTGAGCGAACGCGCACTCGGCCCGGACCTCGCGCGCGGATTCATGCTGCTGTTCATCGCGCTCGCCAACTCGCACTACTTCGTCTACAGCGACCGCGTCTTCGGCGGCTTCCCGACCGACGGCTCGACGATCGATCGCGGGGTCGGCCTGCTGATCTCGACCTTCGTCGACGGTCGCGCGTTCCCGATGTTCGGCGTGCTCTTCGGGTACGGCGTCGCGCAGATCGTCCGCCGGCAACGCGAAGCCGGCCAGGACTGGTGGCCGATCCGCAAACTGCTCTGGCGCCGCAGCCTGGTCCTGATCGTCGTCGGCTTCCTGCACGCGATGCTGCTCTACATCGGCGACATCCTCGCGGCGTACGGCGTACTCCTGTTCCTCGGCGTCTGGGCCCTGCGCTGGAAGGACCGCTGGCTGTTCATCGTCGCCGCGCTCGTCCTCGTCCTCACCGCGCTGCCGAGCAACGACTCACTCGCGACCTCCTCCGACGCGGCCGATCCGGCGATGCTCCCGCCGCACTTCCTCGGCCAGTTCGCCGACCGCATCGTCGTCCAGCCGTTCATCGCCGGCCTCGGCTGGATCGGCTTCGTCACACCGTTCCTGATCGGCCTGTGGGCCGGCCGCCGCCGCATCCTCGAACGCCCGGCGCAGCACCTCACCCTGCTCCGTACGACGGCACTCCTCGGCCTCACGATCGCCGTCGCCGGCGCGCTCCCGGTCTCGCTCGTCGTCGGCGGCGTACTGACCCAACCGAGCGACCACGCGCTCTCGATCCTCGGACCGTTGCACGACGCAACCGGTGTCTTCGGCGGTTTCGGGTACGCCGCACTGATCGTCCTGATCGCGCGGAGATTGGGCGATCGCCAGGGCCCGGTCTCCCTGGCGATCGCAGCCGTCGGGCAACGTTCGCTGACGTGCTACCTGTCCCAATCGGTCGTGTGGGCCGTCGCGTTCACGCCGTACCTGCTGGATCTTTCACACACGCTCACCACAACCACGACGGCTCTGCTCGCGATCGCGACCTGGCTGGCGACCGTACTGCTCGCCGACCGGATGCGCCGCGCGAACTACCGCGGCCCGTTCGAGATCCTGATCCGCAGAGTCACGTATCAACCGAGGAGAACGGCGGCCACTCTGTCGCGCAGCTCCGGCAAGCGCGCGTAGAACACGTCACCCGGACACTGGGTCGTGTTGTAGTCCCGGTGCCCGACGATCGCGACATGCGGATCCAGCCCGTACTTCGTGCACAACCACGCGCACGTCAGCACGGACATGTCGAACAACGCGACCGTCACGTTCTCGGTGACGTAGATGCCCTCGTGCTCGATACCGATCGTGTGGCTGTTCTGATTCGCCGTCTGAGCGCCGAGGACGTTCTGGCCGTTGTTGATCGCCGACAACGACTTGCTCCGGCCCTCCATCAGGAATCCGCCGCGGCTGATCGTGAGCTGGTTGCCCATGTCGATCCAGCCGTTGGTGTCCATGTGCAGGTCCTGGATCCAGTGCTGGACCGAGTACGCCGCGGCGAGCGAGTAGTCCGTGACGTTCGGGCTCGCGGTGTGATGGATGACGATGTGGTCGGGCTTGGCGATCACCTGGGTCGCCGACTTGGGCGGTCGCGCGGACCACTCGGTGCGCGTGTAACAGCGCGGCGCGGGGGCGGCGAGCGCTGTTGTGGGCATGGCTCCGGCCAGGGCGCCGCCGAGCAGTACGCCGCCGGCGGTCGCGCCGAGCAGGGTACGCCGGGACACCCGGGCACGTTGGATATTTTCTGGGGCGGTCATGCCTTAGAAAATTCCCTACCGACAGACCCTCCAAACCGGAATGATCTAATGACGTGGTGACACAGAGTCAGGAGCGGCCCGCCGACGTGCGGTTGGGCCCGGTGGGCAAGGGTTTGCGGGTCCTTGTCGCCGTGGTCGGCATCGGTCTGCTGATCAACGGATCGGTGCGCGCATCCGACGACGCGTGGCCGTTCGGACCGATGTCGCAGTACGCGATGTCGGTGCCCGACGACGCCAAGATCGACTACACCCGGATCAGCGCGGTCACCGATGCCGGTACGACGGTCGACGTACCGCTGAACATCGAGGGTGCCGGCGTCGCCCGGGCCGAGATCGAGGCGCGGGCCGGGGAGATCGTAAAGAACCCGTCGCTGCTGCAGCAGGTCGCGGACGGGTGGGCGCGGAAGCATCCTGACAAGCCGAAGTACGTGAAGCTCGAACTGATCCGCGACACCACCCAGCTGGTCAAGGGCCGGGTCGAAGGACCGCCGACGTCCCAGGTGCTGGCGACGTGGGAGGTACGTCGATGAGGGCCGTCAACTGGTTCACACCGGCGATAGCGCTGGGGCGGATCGCCTGGTTGCGGACGATTCTGTACCTGTTCGTCATCCTCGACATGCACGCCTTCGTCCGCGACACCCGCGACAAGGGCGAGCACCCCGGGCTCTATCAACCGCTGCTGCTGGCCCGGCTCCTCGACCTGCCGAAGCCGTCCGTCGCGAACACGACCGCGCTGTACTTCGTGCTGATCGTCGCCTGCCTGGTCGGTGCGACGAACTACTTCCCGCGGATCGCGGGCTGGATCGTCGCGCCGGCGTTCACCTGGTGGGTGCTGATCGGGATGAGCGACGGGAAGGTCGACCACGACCACCTCGCGCTGGTGATCGCGCTCTGGGTCCTGCCGACCGTCGGCGGCGCGCGGCGCGGGCGGTCGTCGTACGGCGATCAGACCCGGTCGGAGGCGGCGGGCTGGGCGATCCGGTGCGTGCAGATCTGCGTGATCGCGACGTACTTCCTGTCCTCGATCGCGAAACTGCGCAGTGCCGGATGGGCGCTGACGTGGCCGGGGAGCGCCGTACTGACGTGGGCGATCGTGCGGCGGCCGCATCCGGTCGGGGAGTGGTTGCTGCACTATCCGTGGGTGCTGCACGTGATGCAGTGGGTCGGGATCATCGGGGAGTTCTGTTCGCCGGTGATCCTGTGGCTCAAGGGGCGGTGGCAGTTGCTCGGGGCCCTGTTCTTCCTCGGGTTCCACGCGGCGAACACGGCGATCCTGCTGATCCACTTCCTGCCGACGGTGGTCTGCTGGCTGGCTTTTGCCCCGCTCGAGCGGATCGTTCCTTGGTTCCAGGCGCGCCGGGTCGACAAACGGTCAGACGACGCCCGACAGGCCGAAGACCAGGCCGAACAGGGCCGGGAGGCCCAGCAGCAGGCCGGCGCGTAGGCGGAAACGGCGGCCGCCCGGGCCCGGCGTACGGACGATCCGGGAGAGGACGGCACCGGCGTACCCGAAGACCAGCGCGGCGAGCAGGATCTGCGTGGTCGGCAGGCTGTCCGCGTCGTGATGGGTCAGGCCGAGCGTCACCAGGCCGGGGCAGCAGAACGCGCACATGCCGAATCCGAGCTCCGGGACCGGCAGCCAGCGGCGGCCGAGCACGTCCCGTTCGGCGGGTCGCTTCCGGCGCAGCGACTGGACGAACCGCGTCGTACTCAGGATCAGGTCGCTGAGGCAGAGGATCGCGGCGACGATGAGCGCTGCATGGAAGATCGTCTGCACGGGAACACGCTAGGCCCCTGAGCATGCCTGTGTCCGCCTGGGCACGTAACGTCTGCTTAACAGAGGCGGGGCACACTGTGAGAAGTTCTGGACCTGGGTGAGAGGTGGACTGATGGACAAGCAGCAGGAGTTCGTGCTGCGCGCGCTGGAGGAGCGCGACGTACGCTTCGTGCGGCTCTGGTTCACCGACGTGCTCGGGTTCCTGAAGTCGGTCGCGGTGGCGCCGGCGGAGCTGGAGAGCGCGTTCGCCGAGGGGCTCGGGTTCGACGGGTCGGCGATCGAGGGGTTCGCCCGGGTGACCGAGGCCGACATGCTGGCCAAGCCGGACCCGTCGACGTTCCAGATCCTGCCGTGGCGCGGCGAGACGATGGGTACGGCGCGGATGTTCTGCGACATCAACATGCCGGACGGGTCGGCTTCGTTCGCCGATCCTCGTCATGTGCTGAAGCGGACGTTGTCGAAGGCTGCTGATCTGGGGTTCACGTTCTACACGCATCCCGAGATCGAGTTCTATCTGTTCAAGTCGCTGACGGGCGCTCCTGGTACGACGCCGGAGCCGGTGGACTCGTCCGGGTACTTCGACCACACGCCCCAGGGGATCGGCAACGACTTCCGGCGTGAGGCGATCACGATGCTCGAGTCGATGGGGATCTCGGTCGAGTTCAGCCATCACGAGGGCGGGCCTGGGCAGCAGGAGATCGACCTGCGGTACGCCGATGCGCTGTCGACCGCGGACAACATCATGACGTTCCGTGTCGTGGTGAAGGAGGTGGCGCTGTCGCAGGGCATCTATGCGTCGTTCATGCCTAAGCCGCTGTCGGATCAGCCGGGGTCGGGGATGCATACGCACATGTCGCTGTTCGAGGGCGACCGGAACGCGTTCTTCGAGGGCGGGGCGCAGTACCAGCTGTCCAAGACCGGGCGGGCGTTCATCGCGGGGTTGCTGCATCATGCGGGTGAGATCACTGCGGTGACGAACCAGTGGGTGAACTCGTACAAGCGGTTGGCGGTGGGGGATGAGGCGCCGTCGTTCATCTCGTGGGGTCATAACAACCGGTCTGCGCTGGTGCGGGTGCCGATGTACAAGCCGCACAAGGGGCAGTCTTCGCGGGTCGAGTTCCGGTCGTTGGACTCGGCGGCCAATCCTTATCTGGCGTTTGCGTTGATGCTTGCTGCTGGGCTGAAGGGGATCGAGGAGGGGTACGAGCTGCCCGCGGAGGTCGAGGACGACATCTGGTCGCTGACCTCCCGCGAGCGCAAGGCCCTCGGCATCAAACCCCTCCCGAGCAGCCTGGCCGAAGCCATCAGCGCCATGGAAGACAGCGAACTCGTCGCCGAAACCCTCGGCGAACACGTCTTCGACTTCTTCCTCCGCAACAAACGCGCCGAATGGCAGGACTACCGCCGCCAGGTAACCCCCTTCGAACTGAACAAACTCCTACCCGTCCTGTAGGTGCGTGCGCGGGGGAGTGCGGTTCACGGCGTACGGCACGTACTGCTGGCGGCCGGGGTTGTGGTGCGGTGGATTTCAGGCGTCGACCTTGAAGGGGTCGTGTTCGGTAAGGAGTTTGTCCAGGCGGGCCTGGTCTACTCGGGTGGTTACGTCGGTGAGGTCTTGGCGGTCGCGGACTACCTTGCAGAGGACGACGGTTGAGGTGACGACGTACAGCATGCCGAGGGACAGGAATGCTCGTACCCACGGCTCGGCCGGTAGGTAGATGAGGCCGACGGTCATCGCGGTGAGGGAGATGCCGAAGGATGCAACTGCCTGGGCGTAGAACGCGGCTGTCTGCTGGGGCTGGATGCTTTTGCTCATGCCGGAATCGTCAACTACCCGTACCCCACCCCACATCAGCAAAATCACTCAGGTGAGGCGGTCCGCTTCGGCCAGGAGGAGGTTGCCGAAGGGCTGGAAGCCGATGCTGCAGGCGTAGACGCCGCTGACGACCCGGTGGATGGTTCCCCATTCCCAGATGGCGGTGGCATCCACGCCGGTGCGCAAAGCCAGCCGCTCGGTCCGCGCTCGCAGGTCGTCGCCGAGATCGGGGTTGCAGCGCACGATGGTGCCGAGATCGCAGGCCGGTTCGGCCCGCAGCCCGAGTGGGTCGATGAGCTTGTAGCTGCCGTCGCCGGCCTGCAGGGCGTTCAGCTCGTGGATGTCACCATGGACCAAAACCGCAGACCGGTCGTCGTGGGCAAGGCGCCGACGCTCCATGCAGTCCAGCGCGTCGGCAACGGTGGCCGGCGAACACGGTCGCCCCGCCTGCTCCCACAATCTCGGCAGCCGCTCGGCGTACTGCGCAGCCAGCTCCGCGCCGGTCGGAAGGTCACTGTCAGGACCGACCGGACGCCACAGCCGAACCGCCACGTCACACAGCAGTTCGTGACGGCTTGCAGGATCGGCCACGACGTCGTACATCGGAACCCCAAGCCGCTCCAACAGAATGGCTTGTCGACTCAAGTCCTCGCGCAACAGCTTGGCGCATCCCTCGCCATTCGCCAGCCACAGCACCGTGGCCTCCGGCCCGACATCCCGCCCCGGCACACCGATCTTCAGCACCGCCGGCGTCCCGTCAACCAGCGTCACCTCAACAACCAGAGCAACATGCCCACCCGCCAGGCTGCGCCCGATCACCAAACCCCACTCCCGAGCCAGCGAATCGACCACACCCGGCAACTCATCCAGCCAAGGCTCATTCCCGTCAGCTATGACCGTCTTGCGCACCTGCTCAGGAATGTCGAGGCTCACCCCGCCAGCCTAATATTCCGGTACCTTGCGGTCAGGCCATTTGACGGCGGAGGTACCAGGTCACGAACTACGGCTGGAGTACCAGCTGCAGGCTCGACAGCTCGGCGAAGAGTTGCGGGATGCGGAGCAGGTTCGCGGCGGTTCGGAGTACGTCCGGCAGGTGCTCGATCTGCGCGGGGTCAGAGGGTGTTGCGATGAGTTCGTACGGCCCGTGCCATACGCGCCAGTCGAATGTGTAGAAGCCGCGCGCACTGACGTCGTACCAGTCTGAGTAGTTGCCGGGGCGGTCGGGATCGGCGGGTACGGCGGTAGTGGTCACAGGCATGCGGGCAAGATCCTCGATGGCGTGCTCGACGTTCTCGCGGTCGGCGAGGACGGCGGCGGGGATCGGGCCGTAGCCGGCGGTTGAGAGGACTGCGACCTGGCCGGTCTCGTCGACCGCCAGAAAATCCCATTCGCGGCCCCACACGTCCGAATGGTTCACGGAGGCAACGATAGGGGGCGTCAGCCGATGAGGATTTCGAGGATGGTGGTGGGGTTGCGGTTCAGGACCGGTAGGCCTGCGGTGAGGGTGCCGATGATGGTTGAGGGGTGGGGGAGGGTGGTGTTTGTGCGGGCGATGGAGAAGGTGCTGGTGTTGCCGACGCCCGGAGTGTTGCTTAGGGCAACGGTGCCTTGGGGGTAGGTTTCGTGGCCGGTTGGTTCGGGGGTGAAGTGGTAGCCGGGGTGGCCGGTGCCGCACTCGAGGGTTGGTGAGCACGGGGTTTGGTTGTAGAAGCGTTTCAGGGCCAGGTACGTGAAGCTGTGCACCGCGCAGGGAGCGGCGCTGCGGTCGAGGGTGAGGACCAGGTCGCCGCGGTTGGTGCGGACGGTGGCCCGGACCAGGCCGATCGTCGGCGCGAGGGAGTACGGCGGGCGGCCGGTCTCGCCCGCGGTACGCACGTACTGGCAGTTCTTGAAGAGTGTCGGCGCCGCCGGGGCGCGGGCGACCCAGCCTTCGACGACGAGCGCGATGGCGGCGACCAGCAGGACGGCGACGACCCGTTTCCAGTGACGCATAGTCCCGAAGGTAACACTGAGTATGCAGATTGCAACAGAGTGTGTTCAGACTCCGGCGGTCTGTGGCGGTGCGTCGTCGGAGGCGTGCTTGGAGGCCCAGCGCGATGCCGCCGTCGAGTGCCGGTACGGCGGATCAGCAGCCGCCGGATCAGTCGCCGCCGGTACGTCGGCAACTATGTCGACCACCGGAGCGCTGGTCACGATTGGCGTACCGTCCGGAGCGAGCACGTGGACCTCTTCGACCGTCAGCAGCCCGACCGGGCGGACGCCTTCGGTGATGATCACGATGCAGCCGGGGATCACCTGCTGGGCCCGATTCCCCTTGGCCGGCACGAGAATCCCCTCGGCCGGCGTACGCCAGGCACCGGGCGCGAACCGGCGCAGCGCGATCCCGGCCTGACCGTCCTCAGGCGTTCGCGGCGGGAGGTACGCCGTCGCTGTGTAGTCGTAGTCGTAGTCCGGCTCCGGTGGACCCGACACTCGCCCGCCCTGTTGTGGCGTCAGCCAGAGCACCGTTCCGCGCACGGCGAGCGACCCCGTCATCATGACCATGAGAAGCCATCATGCCGATTACTGAGCGGATCCGCTACACGACACCGTGTATTCCCCGGGATCTGTTCGCGATCCAGCTGAGACGTTGTGAACACCCGACCATTGTGCGCCTCCGAAGCGGTGGTGGGTTCCCGAAGTGGGTTGGGTAGCCTCTGGGGGTGGCTGAGGGTCGGAGAGGGTCGTGGGAGGGACGGCTTGTCCGGCTCGGGTTCGAGGACCCGCAGCGCGCGGCGGGCATGCTCGAGGACCTGGACGCGCTCGACTCGCACAGCCCGATGGCCACCGAGCAGCTGATCACCACGCTCGGGGAGTCGGCCGATCCGGACCTCGCGCTGTACGGCCTGTGCGGGATGGCGGAGGCGCTGCACCGGCACGAGTACGACGTTGCCGCGTTCGCGCGCACACTCGAGATGGACGACGGCTTCCGGCGCCGCCTCGTGTACGTGCTCGGCGCGAGCGAGGCCCTCGGCCGGCACCTAGCCGTCCACCCGCGCCACTGGTACGACCTCGCCGACCCCGCCCTGGCCGGTGCCCGCCCGTCCATAGAGGACGTCGCCGCCAAGCTCGCGACCGCGGTCGACGCCGAGAACCCGGTCGACGCCCTCAGGGTCGAATACCGTCGCCTGCTGCTGAGACTGGCCGCGCGTGATCTCGCCGAGGGCCTGCTCGTCGACGAGGTCGCCGCCGTACTCGCGGATCTCGCCGGCGGAGCGCTCGAGACCGCGTTGCACATCGCCCGCAACGAGTACTTCGCCGCGCATCCCGGCGCCGCCGACTGCCGTCTCGCGATCATTGCCATGGGCAAGTGTGGCGGCCGGGAGCTCAACTATGTCAGCGATGTCGACGTCCTCTTCGTCGCCGAACCGCTCGAAGGCGAGCCGGAACTCCCCGCGCTGAAGACCGCGACCCAACTCGCTGCCGCCGCGATGCGGATCTGCTCGGCGCACACTGGCGAAGGCACGCTCTGGCCGGTCGACGCCGCGCTTCGGCCCGAGGGCAAGTCCGGTCCGCTCGTCCGCACCCTCGACAGCCACCTCGCCTACTACCAGCGCTGGGCCAAGACCTGGGAGTTCCAAGCCCTGCTCAAGGCCCGTCCCGTCGCAGGCGATGCGGCGCTCGGTCGGGAGTACTCCGAGAAGATCGGAAGCCTCGCCTGGTCCGCCGCCGACCGGGAGGGCTTCGTCGACGACGTACAGGCGATGCGCCGCCGCGTCATCGACCACATCCCGGCCGCGGACGTCGATCGCCAACTCAAGCTCGGCCCCGGCGGGCTGAGGGATGTCGAGTTCGCAGTACAGCTCCTGCAGCTCGTCCACGGCCGCAGCGACGAGTCGGTTCGCAGCGGTACGACGTTGGTCGCGCTCGAGTCCCTGACCACCAGCGGGTACGTCGGACGCACCGACGGCGCCGTACTCGCGGACGCGTACCGCTTCCTGCGCTCGATGGAGCACCGCATCCAGCTGTACCGCCTGCGCCGTACCCATCAGGTCCCGGAGGACGAAGCAGACCTGCGCCGTCTCGGCCGCTCGCTCGGCTTCACGAAGAACCCGGTCGCCGACCTGACCGCGGCCTGGAAGAAGCACGCGCTCGAAGTACGGCGGTTGCACGAGAAGCTGTTCTACCGCCCGCTGCTCGCGGCGGTCGCGCGCATCCCGGGCGACGAGGTGCGGCTCACGCCGGAGGCGGCGAAGCAGCGGCTGACGGCCCTCGGGTACGCCGATCCCGCGTCGGCGCTGCGGCACATCGAGGCGCTGTCCGAGGGTGTGTCGCGGCGTTCGTCGATCCAGCGGGCACTGCTGCCCGCGATGCTCGGCTGGTTCGCCGAGTCACCGGATCCGGACGCCGGCCTGCTCGCGTTCCGCACGATCTCCGACGCGCTCGGCTCGACCCCGTGGTACCTGCGCCAGCTACGCGACGAAGGCGCCTCGGCCGAACGACTCGCGCACCTGCTCGCCAGCGGCCGGTACGCCGTCGACCTGCTCCAGCGCGCACCCGAGGCAACCGCGATGTTCGCCGACGAACGCGAGCTGACACCGCGGACCCAGGACGCGCTCCTGGCCGAGATGTCCGCGGCCGCCCGTCGCCAGGACGCGCCGGAGGCCGCGGTTGCCGCAATCCGGGCCGTACGCCGACGAGAACTGTTCCGGATCGCGGCCGCCGACCTGTCGGGACTGCTCGACGTGGAGCAGGTCGGCGAGGCGCTGACCGTGATCTCGGTAGGGACGCTGACGACTGCGCTCGAGGTCGCACGACGAGCCGTCGCGAAGGGCGAGCCCGAGCCGACGCGGATGTCGATCGTCGCAATGGGCCGCTTCGGCGGGCACGAGCTCAGCTACGGAAGCGACGCCGATGTGATGTTCGTGCACGACCCGAAGCCCGGCGCGGACGAGAAGGCCGCGACCGACTTCGCGACCCAGGTGGCGACCGAACTGCGCCGGCTGCTGGCGTTGCCGGGCACCGATCCGGCGGTCGTGGTCGACGCCGACCTGCGGCCGGAGGGTCGGCAAGGACCGTTGGTACGCACGCTCGCGTCGTACGCCTCGTACTACGCCAGATGGTCAGCGGTCTGGGAAGCACAAGCCCTGCTCCGGGCCGATCCGTTGTGTGGGGACGGCGACCTGTGTCAGTCCTTCCGCGAGCTCATCGATCCGCTGCGCTACCCGGAGAACGGGATCAGCGAACGCGACGTGATGGAGATCCGCCGCATCAAGGCCCGCGTCGACGCCGAGCGCCTCCCGCGTGGCGCCGACCCGGCCACGCACACCAAGCTGGGGCGAGGCGGTCTCGCCGACATCGAGTGGACCGTCCAGCTCCTCCAGCTCCGCGAGGCGCATCGCGTCCCCACGCTACGTACGACGCGCACGCTCGGAGCGCTGTACGCCGGTGTGGACGCCAATCTCGTCGACCCGACCGAAGCGGACACGCTTCGCGCCGCGTGGGAGATGGCGACCCGGATCCGCAACGCGATCATGCTCGTCCGCGCCCGCCCGGGGGACTCGCTGCCGCGCGATCCCCGCGACCTCGCCGCGGTCGCCCAGATCTGCGGCTACCCACCCGGCGAATCCAGCCGCTTCTCCGACGACTACCTCCGCACCACCCGTCGCGCCCACAACACCGTCGCCCACCTGTTCTGGGACGACTAATAGAATCGTCGGGTGGTTGAAGCAGTGGATCAGGTCAGGCAGACGGGCGTGTTCAGTACGGTCCGGCGGAGTGTTCGGATGACGGCTGGGCAGCGGCGGGTCTGGCAGACGCAGTGGTCGGAGCTCGGCCGGACGCAGGAGGACCTGCCGCCCGGCGAGCTGGATCTGGCGCAGTGGTTCGGCCGGGAAGCGCCTACCGTGCTGGAGATCGGTTCCGGGATGGGAGAGGCGACCGCGCAGCTCGCCGTCGCCGCACCGGAGGTCAACCACGTCGCCGCCGAGGTGTACCCGGCTGGTCTGGGACAGCTGATGCTCTGGGTCGAGAAGTACGACCTCGAGAACGTTCGTCTGCTCCAGGGTGATGCGCTCGACTTCCTCCGCGATCACGTCGCGCCGGGCACGCTGGCCGGCGTACGCATCTTCTTCCCGGACCCGTGGCCGAAGAAGCGGCACCACAAGCGCCGCCTGGTCAGTTCGCCGTTCGTCGCGTTGGTTGCCTCCCGCCTCCAATCCGGCGGAACGTTGCACCTGGCAACGGACTGGGCGGACTACGCCAACCGGATGCTCGAGGTCTGCGAGGCCGAGCCCGCGCTGCGGAACCAGTACGAAACCTGGGCCCCGCGCCCCGAGTGGCGCCCGGTCACCAAGTTCGAGTCCCGCGCCCAGGCCGAGGGCCGCGAGGTCCGCGACCTCATCTACACCAAGGTCACGCCGATCGACTCGTGAAGTGCCACTGCCCGGCCGGCACGGTGTAGACCGTGTACCCGTCGAAGTACGTCGCCTCGCCGGCGAACGATTGCGGTACGGCGGCAACATCCGAGGCAGCGGCGGACGGTACATGGACCTCCGCTGTCGTACCGACCGGAACCTGCACCTCCAACGACAGCACCCGCCCGGTCCGCTTCCACGAGACCGACGCGCGCCCGCGAATCGTCTCGGTCCGGATGCTCGCCGAGTCCACCTCGTCGCGCGCATCCGGTCGGACCACTATCCGCTCGCATCCCGCGTCGGCCACGCGCAGCCCGGCAACGTTCTCGAAGATCCACTGCACGACCGTGCCTTGGAAGTAGTGGTTGCGCGACCGCGAGTCGCTCTCCCACGCCTCCCACATGGTGTCCGCGCCGAGGTCGAACCAATACCCCCAGCTCGGGTAGCTCCGCTGCAGCGCGACCTTGGTTGCCAGATCGCCGTATCCGTGCGCGGTCAGCACAGGCAGCAGTACGCCGACACCCAGGCACCCCGTGTTGAGATGGAACCCGCGCGCTTTGACATCAGCAGCCAGCCCCGCCGCCACCTTCGCGACCATGTCTTCCGGCACGATCCCGAACGCCAGTGGCACAGCGTTCGACGTCTGCCGATAGTCCGGATCCTCAGCCGACCGATACTGTCCCGCGTCGCGATCCAGGAACGCCCGATTCAGTCCGTCGGCCAGCTCACCGGCCGCCTTGCGATAGTCGTTGGGCTGCCCAATCACCTCGCCGATCTCCGCAGCGACGACGACAGCCCGATACAGGTACGCCGTACCCGTCAGCCGCCGGTCCTCCGGCGCCGGACCGTTCGCATACCCCGGCGGAAGCCAGTCCCCGAGCACACTGACCGACAACCCGTCCTCGACCCGGCCGAGCTCCCAGGCCAGGTATCGGGTCAGCGAATCCCAGTGCTCGCGCAGCAGTCGTTCGTCCCCGTACCAGCGGTACATCTCGCGCAGCAGGAACGGATACACCGTCGGCCACTCGGTCGCGGGGGAGAGGTCGGTGAAACCCCAGCCGCTCGACGGCACGATCACCGGCAACTGCCCGGAATCCGCTTGGCTGTCCCGGATGTCGCCGAGCCACTTGGTGAAGAACCGCGCCAGGTCGAGCGTCGCCAGCATCGTCGGCGAACCCACCTGCGCGTCCCCGGTCCACCCGTTCTTCTCGTAGAACGGCGTGTCCGTCGGGATCCCGTGCAGGTTGCTCAGGACCGTACGCCGCATCGCCTGCTCGAACTGCTCGTACGGCGCCTGCGACGAAGCAAACCGGGTCACACCGCTGACGTCCGAGTTCACCACCCGCATCTGCACATCCGCCCGCGCGCCCTCGAGCTGCACGTACCGGAAACCCTTGTACGAGAACCGCGGCTCCCAGACCTCGAGACTGCCGTTGCCGGCCGCAACATATTCGTCCCGCTGGATCCGATCCCCGTCGACGTGCCCGTTCTTCGCCACCACGTTGCCATCAGCAACTGTCTCGCCATGGGTCAGGCTGATCGTGGTCCCGGCCGGCGCCGACACCGACAGCTTCGTCCAGCCCGCAACTGTGCGCCCGAAGTCCGCGATCCATACCCCCGGCCGTACTTCGGTCACCTCGACCGGATCCACGGTCTCGACCACCCGGATCGGCTCGTGCGCCTGCGCGGTCAGCCTCCCCTTCGGCGCCTCGACAACCGCGGCCGCCGACCACGACGAGTCGTCGAACCCGGCCGCGTCCCAGCCCGGCAGCGCGCGACGGGCGTCGTACGTCTCGCCCGTGTAGAGCGAGTCGGAGAGCGTCGGTCCACCGGTGATCCGCCACGACTCGTCTGTGACCACCTCGTCCACGCGCCCGTCGTCGTACTCGACGACCAGCCTCGCGATCAGTCGCGGTTCGGCGGTCCACGGCGTCTGATGCCAACGCCAGACATTGACCGACGTCATCCCGAAGAACCCGCGCCCGAGCTCAGCCCCGACGACGTTGTCGCCCGACCGCAGGAGCTCGGTGACGTCGTGGGTCACGTAGAGCACAGTGCGGTCATACGCGGTGAAACCAGGATCGAGTACGGCGTCGCTCACCGACTGCCCGTTGAGCCGGAGATCGGCGTACCCGAGGCCGCTCGCATACAACCGCGCCCGGCGCACCGTTCCGTCGACGGCAAACCCGCGCCGCAGCAGCGGGGCGCTGTCGGTCGCCCCGCCGATCCACTGCGCCGACCGGAAGCCCTCGTCGCGCAAACCGGTCTCGAACCATTCCGGTGCAGCCCACTCACCCGGCAGGTCGTCCCACAACCGGACGGTCCAGTAGTACCGCGTCCGCGCCGCCGTCGGCCCGTCGTACTCGATGCCGAAGGTCCGCGCCGAGTCGACCTTCCCCGAATCCCAGACATCCGCGCCCTCCGGAGTCAACAGCTCCGGCGCGGACGCGACGAGCACCTGGTACGCCGACTGCGTCGCGCCGTACCCGGGAGCGGTGGCGACCCAGCTGAACCGCGGCCGGTTCACGTCGACGCCGAGCGGTCGGACGGCGTACTCGGTCTTCAGAGAGCGGGGAGTCAGCACGCACAGGACCGTAGGCAGTGGTCCGCGCCGCTTTCAACCGTGTGACCAGATCCGGCCGATGATCGATTCTGATCGTTTGTCTCGGTTAGTGATTCGTCGTCCCAAATGCTGAAACCTCAGCATCTTGCTCGACTTTGTCCGCTTTCATGGAGACATGCAGGTCATCTCGAACGCTCCCGGCGACGCGCTCACGCGGCGCCGGCACGTCGACCTGCTGCGCGTGAACTCCTCCGGTTGTTGACCTACGCGAACCACTCCGCGTACCCGTCAGCCCGCCACCGACCCGTTGGAGTAGGTCCGTGCGCCTCCAGAACAAAGGTCTTCCCGTGAGCATCTCCGCCATCCGTCCGTTCCGCCTGCTCGCCGCCGCCCTGGCCCTGACCGTCGCCGCCGCCGGCTGCTCGCGCGCCGACAGCGGCGCCGACACCCAGGCCGCGTCGGCCGACAAGGGTCCAGCCACCGAGCTGCGGCTCGGCTACTTCCCGAACGTCACCCACGCCGCCGCGCTGGTCGGTCTCGGCAAGGGCCTGTTCACCAAGGAGCTCGGCAGCACCAAGCTGGTGCCGACCAAGTTCAACGCCGGCCCCGAGGAGGTCGGGGCGCTGCTCGGCGGCTCGCTGGACGCCGGCTTCATCGGCTCCGGTCCCGCGATCAACGCCTACGCGAAGTCCAACGGCGAGGCCGTCCGCCTGATCGCCGGTGCGACGTCCGGCGGCGCGCAGCTGGTGGTGAAGCCGACGATCACCAAGCCGGAGGACCTGGTCGGCAAGACCGTCGTCACTCCGCAGCTCGGCAACACCCAGGACGTGTCGCTGAAGAAGTGGCTGTCGCAGAAGAACCTGACCGGCAAGGTCAAGGTCACCAACCTGGAGAACGCGCAGACGCTCGACGCGTTCAAGAAGGGTGACGTGGACGCGGCCTGGTTGCCCGAGCCCTGGTCGTCGCGGCTCGTCCTCGACGCGGGCGCGAAGGTGCTGGTCGACGAGGCGACGCTGTGGCCGGACGGCAAGTTCCCGACCACCGTGCTGATCGTCCGGACGCAGTTCCTGCAGGAGCACCCGGAGACGGTGAAGGCCTTGCTGTCCGGGCTGCTGGCGGCGATCGACTACAGCAGCACGAACACGGCCGACGCGAAGGCCGTCGTGAACGACCAGCTGAAGGCAGCGACCGGTAAGGCGCTGAAGCCGGAGGTGATCGACCGGGCGTTCAAGAACATCCAGATCACCGCTGACCCGATCGCGAGCACGTTCCCGCAGCTGGCCAAGGACCAGGTCACGGCCGGGATCGCGAAGGAAGCGCCGAAGGTGGCCGGCTTCGCGGACCTCGGCCCGCTGAACGACGTACTCAGCAAGGCAGGCAAGCCGACGGTTGACGCCGCCGGACTGGACTCGAAGTAGGAGGCTGGCCATGACCGCGACCATCGAAACCTTGCCGGACGTGCTGAGCCCGGTGCGCTTTCATCAAGTAGGCAAGACGTTCGGGACCGGCCGGAAGTCGGTGGTCGCGTTGGACGGCGTCGACCTCGAGGTCGAGCCCGGTGAGTTCGTCTGCCTGCTCGGCGCGTCCGGCTGCGGCAAGACCACGCTGCTCAACCTCGTCGCGGGCCTGGACCAGCCGACGGCCGGTCGGATCGAGCTCAACTCGTCCCGCCCGGCGGTCGTCTTCCAGGAGCCGGCGCTGATGCCGTGGCTGACGGCCGCCGGGAACGTCGAGCTGCCGTTGCGGATGGCCGGCGTACCGAAGTCGCAGCGCCGGGCGAAGGCCGCCGAGCTGCTTGAGCTGGTGCGGTTGGCCGGCATGGGTGACAAGCGCCCGCACGAGCTGTCCGGCGGTATGCGGCAGCGCGTCGCCCTGGCGCGGGCGCTCGCGTCCACGGCCGACAGCACCGACGGCAAGCCGGCGCTGCTGTTGATGGACGAGCCGTTCTCCGCGCTCGACGCGATCACCCGCGACGTCCTCCAGGGCGAGCTGCTGCGGATCTGGCGAGCCACCGGTACGGCGATCCTGTTCGTCACCCACGACGTCCGCGAGGCGGTGCGTCTTGGGCAACGCGTCGTACTGCTGTCGTCGCGCCCGGGCCGCGTCGTACGGGAGTGGGACGTCGAGGACGCTCCCGATGCAGTGGACGAGATCAACACCGCATTGCGCAAGGTGATCAGCAGTCATGCCGCTTGACGTCCAGGAAGGGTCTGTCGAGGCCGGGCTCGATGCACTCGACACCCCGGTCAACACCACCGAGGGTTCTCGGGTACGGCGGATCGCCGCGCGGGTCCTGCCGCCGATCGGGGCGATCGTGGTCCTGGTCGCGATCTGGCAGGCCTTGTGGGCCGCGGCGTTCTGGCCCGAGTTCAAACTGCCTTCCCCGGCGGCGGTGTGGAGTCAGATCTGGCAGTTGATCAGCAGCGGCGATATCGCCGAGCTGTTCTGGGTCTCGGTGCACCGCGCGGTGATCGGATTCGCGATCTCGCTCGTCATCGCCGTACCGCTCGGGCTCGCGATCGCCAACATCACCGTCGTACGGCGGGGCATCGGCCCGCTCGTCTCGGGCCTGCAGAGCCTGCCCTCGGTCGCGTGGGTGCCGGCGGCGATCCTGTGGTTCGGCCTGAACGACCGCGCCATCTACTGGGTCGTGCTGCTCGGCGCGGTGCCGTCGATCGCGAACGGGCTGGTGTCCGGACTCGACCAGGTCCCGCCGATCCTGCCGCGGGTCGGCAAGGCCCTCGGTGCCGGGCGGTTCGGCGGCATCCGGTACATCCTGCTGCCGGCCGCGCTGCCCGGGTTCCTCGGCGGGCTCAAGCAGGGCTGGGCGTTCTCTTGGCGGTCGCTGATGGCGGCCGAGCTGATCGCGACGTCCCCGGAGCTCGGTGAGGGCCTCGGGCAGTACCTGCACAACGGCATGTCGCTGTCGGACATCTCGATGGTGTTCGCCGGCATCGTGCTGATCTTCGTGGTCGGCGTCGGCATCGAGCTGCTGGTCTTCCGCCCGCTCGAGAACACCGTCCTGCGCGCGCGAGGACTCACCACCTCCGCCCGCTGATCGGCTGCGCGCCGTACTGTTGGAGCGTGGTTCGATTCCTGCCGTTCCTGATCAGCTTGGTGCTCAGCGTGTATGCGCTGTTCTCCTGCATCCAGACACCCGACGAGGACGTGCCGCACCTGCCCAAGCTGGTGTGGATCGTCCTGATCGTGTTCGTCCCGTTCGTGGGGCCGATCGTCTGGCTGCTGATGTCGCGCACCCAGGGCGGTGGCGGCCGCGAGGCCGTCGTACGGCCGTCACGGCCCGTCGGCCGCCCGCCGGCTCCCGATGACGATCCGGACTTCCTGAAGTCACTGGATCGCTACCGGGACCCGCGCACGACCGTCAAGCCACCGGAGCCCGAGGACCCCAAGAACAAGGCGAAGGACGACGATTCCCCGTCCGAGAACGACGAGGGAACTGCCTGAGGTTGTAGCGGGCAGCTCCTACGCCGATTTGCGGTGCTCGGGGAGGACGGTGTTGTCGCGCTCGGACTCCGTGGTGCCGCCCCAGACGCCGTACGGCTCTCCGACGGAGAGCGCGTGCTGCCGGCACTCGGGCTGGACCGGGCAGGTCCCGCACAGCGACTTGGCCACCATCTCGCGGGCGCGTTTGCGAACGCCACGCTCCGATTCGGGTGAGAAGAAGAGCTCCGGGTTGACGTCCCGGCATGCGGCTTGTGACTGCCAGTCCCACAGATCCATGAGCGGGCGGGGCAGGCGAGGCATCCCTCTCGACATGGCAACCTCCTTGACTCACCGTGAGCGCGGACGGGCGCTCGGTGAAAACTATGCTCATCTCTTACGTAGTTCAACCCTTGTTGTCTCGAAGTTCGGGCCATTCGTTATCACCGCGTGCCGTTGCGGGCCGTGATCGGGCCCCATTCAGGCGCACAGCAGGCTGCGCACGTGTTCACTCATCACCTGGTGTGACATGAGTCACTTGCTCAACCACGCTCCGACGACGCCTGCAACCAGTCCGGTACCCAGGTTCAGCACCACGTTGAGCAACGCCTTACCGCGATGTCCGGAACCGGCCAATGCGGTCGTCTCGGCAGCGAACGTGCTGTACGTCGTGAACGCGCCGCAGAACCCGACGCCGACGAGCAAAGCGATCGTGTGATTGCCGACCCCGGTCAGCAACCCGAGCAGGAAACTGCCGAGGATGTTGACTGCGAAGGTTCCCCACGGCAACGGGGTCTCGATCCGGGCGCCGAGCAACAACCGGGCGACCATGTGCTTGTCCACCAGGAATCTGAGCGGTGCGCCGACCGCGGCCCCGAGGGCGACCAGCAGGATGTTCATCGGCGCCGGCCGCCCAACTGTTCGCCGATCGTTGCCGCTGCCAACGCCGCAGTGATCGTGCCGAAGAAGTAGACGAATGCAACAACCATCTGCACGTGCAGCAACTTCTCGGTGTCGACCGCGAAGGTCGAGAACGTCGTGAAGCCGCCGAGGATCCCAGTGCCGAGGAACGGCCTCAGCAACGGGTGGTGGCGTGGGGTCAACCGCGCGAGCAGGACCCCGATCGCGAAACACCCCAGCACGTTGGTGACGAACGTCGCCCAGGGGAATCCGGTCGCTCCGTGCGGCACTGCTTCGGCCAGTCCGTAGCGGGCCAGTGAGCCGATTACACCACCGAGAGCGACGACGCCGAGGATGCGAGGAAGTCCCGGCTCAGCTGTCATTCCCGGGATCGTAGCGGTAGTACTCGTGGGCGCCGTGGGCCGTCGCCTTCTCGCCGGTCAGCGCCCGGATCACCGTCGCGTGGGTGATCGCGAGGACCGGTCCGTCGGTGCTGGCGGTGTGCCGGGCGAGCGCGGCGCGGGCCCGCTCGCGGACCTGGGACAGCGGCTCCCACGGGCGCTGCACGCCTTCCGGCCATTCCCCGTCGTACGCCTCGAACTCGGCCTGCGCCGCGTGGAGGTCGGTGATGCTGCGCCACAGGCCGGTCTGGTCCGGCATCCAGTCGCGCAGGTCGTAGTCGACCCGGACGCCCAGGGCGAGCCGATGGCCGACGATCGCGGCGCTGTGCAGGGCGCGGGTGAACGGCGAGCTGACCAGGTACGTCGCGCGGATGCCGCCGAGCAGATCGGCGAGCTCCTCGGCCTGCTTCATCCCGACGGCACTCAGCGGGGCGGAATCGGCCGCGGTTCCCGGCAGGCCCCGGGAATCGATCGGCTCGTAGTCCGGCTCACCGTGCCGGACCAGGTAGATCTGCGTCACGGCCACGTTCTACCTCAGATGCCTGGCCCCTGCCCATCCACGCGAGTGGCCGGGCGGCGGCGATTCGGTCAAGGACGTCGGAGGCCGGACCTGGTGCAGCTCGTCGAAGAGGTTGTCGAGGCCGGCTCGTGGCACCGACGGCGAACTCTGGCCGTCGACCCAGCGGACCTCGGTAGCGCCCTGGTGCCCGTGCACCGCCAGCACCGAGTCGAGGTCGGGCCAGACGGCTGTTGCCGGGTTGTCACCCCGCCATCGCAAGGCCACCGAGCCGTCGCTGAACTCACACCCTTCAGCTACGACTCCGGTCCCTGAAACCCCACTCGGATCCCGATATCGAACCAACTCAAAGGTTCGCGGCCTCACCACCTGGAGCACTCCCCGTCGTCTAGCCGGTCTTGCAGGCCTCAACGAGCCCACACCACTGACGGTTACTCGGACGGCACTGAACGGGTGCTATTGTCGTTCCCGTGAAGCGCAGCTATTGGCGATTTTTTGAGTGGCCGGCTCTGGTGCCGGGCAGCTCAGCCGATCGCTGACGCCCAACCGCAGACACCGAAGCCGGCCCGAAGCCAAGGACATCCGTTCTTGGCTTTTCTCGTTCCCCAGCCGGCTGCCTGCGCTGCAACGCGAGCGGACCGGCGGAAAGGTCCCCCACGATGAACACCCTTCCCAAACCGACCGAACAGGCGCGCGTCGTCGATCGGCGGATCGAGAAGACCGTCCCGCTGATCACCCCGCTCGCCCTGCACGACGAGTTCCCGCTGAACGACGAACTCGCGGGACGCGTGGCCGACGGGCGGCAGGCGGTGGCCGACGTACTCAACGGCGTCGACGACCGGCTGCTGGTGGTCGTCGGTCCGTGCTCGGTCCACGACGCGAAGGCGGCCCTCGAGTACGCCGAACGACTGCGACCGGTCGCGGAGCGACTCTCCGACGGCCTGCTGATCGCGATGCGCGTGTACTTCGAGAAGCCGCGCTCCACGCTGGGCTGGAAGGGCCTGATCAACGACCCGGGCCTCGACGGCTCCGGCGACGTGAACCGCGGTCTCCGGATCGCACGCCAGCTGCTCGTCCAGGTCACGGAGCTGGGTCTGCCGGCAGGCTGCGAGTTCCTCGACCCGATCACCCCGCAGTACATCGCTGACACGGTCGGCTGGGGGGCGATCGGCGCGCGGACCGTCGAGAGCCAGGTGCACCGGCAGTTGTCGTCCGGTCTGTCGATGCCGATCGGGATGAAGAACCGGCCCGACGGTTCGATCGCCACGGCCGTCGACGCTATCAAGGCCGCCGCCGTACCGCACGTCTTCACCGGTATCGACCACGACGGCGCGCCCGCGATCCTGCACACCCGCGGCAACCCGGACTGCCACCTGGTGCTGCGTGGCTCCGACAGCGGCCCGAACTACGACGCCGAGTCGGTCGCCGGCGCCGTCGAGCTGCTGCGCAAGGCCGGCCTGCCGGAGCGGGTCGTCATCGACGCGAGCCACGGGAACAGCCGCAAGGACCACCGCCGCCAGCCGGTGGTGGCCGAGGAGATCGGCGCGCAGGTCGCGGCCGGCAACCAGGCGATCGTCGGTGTGATGCTCGAGTCGTTCCTGCAGGAGGGTCGTCAGGACCTCGACCCGACCCGGGAGCTGACCTACGGGCAGTCGATCACCGACGCCTGCATGGGCTGGGAGACGACCGAGCAGACGCTCGAGCAGCTGCGCGATGCAGCAATCGCTCGACGCGGATAGCTGTTCATCCGGAGGTCTCACGGTGGCTACGGGCCGACCCTAGGGTCCCGACCATGAGTGAGATCTCCCGGCGGCTGGTGCTCGGTTCGGTGGCGGGTGGGGCAGCGGTCTCGCTGCTCCCACCGTCGCTGCACACCGCGATGGCGCAGCCTGTGCGGCGTGGTGGTCTGCGCGCGATCGAGCACGTGATCGTGCTGATGCAGGAGAACCGTTCGTTCGACCACTACTTCGGGACGCTCCGGGGGATCCGCGGGTACGGCGACCGCCAGCCCTTGCGGCTACGGAACGGCAAGAGCATCTTCCGCCAGCCGAAGGCGGGCGGCGGCGAGGTGCTGCCGTTCTCGTTGAGCAAGGCCGCCGCCGACGAGGGCCGCAACCCCGACGACATCCAGTACCTCGGCGCCCTGGCGCACGGCTTCAGCGACGCGACCCAGGCCTGGGCCGGCGGCTGGAACGACGACTGGGTGCAGGCGAAGACGGCCGCCACCATGACGTACTACGAGCGCCGCGACATCCCGCTGCAGTACGAGCTCGCCGAGACCTTCACGATCTGCGACGCGTACCACTGCTCGGTCAACGGCTCGACCAACCCGAACCGCAACTACCTGTGGTCCGGCACGACCGGCTACGAGCCCTGTACGACGCAGCGTGCGGTCACCAACGCGGCGTACGACTACAACCACGCCGGCTACGACTGGACGGCGTACCCGGAACGGCTGGAGAAGGCGGGCGTCTCCTGGCAGATCTACCAGGAGTGGGACAACTTCACCGACAACGCGGTCGAGTACTTCAAGACCTTCAAGGACATCGGTCACCGGATCCTGGCCAAGGTGCCCGGCGACTACCGGACCACCGAGGAGTTCTACGACAAGCTGTTCGCGAAGACCGACGCCGAGCGTGCGGACGCGTTGAGGCAGCTCGACGAGGCCGTCGAGAAGCTGCCGATCAAGGACCAGAAGCTGTTCCGCAGGGCGATGTACCGATCCGAGCCGGAGTCGCTGGTGCCGCGGCTGCGGGCCGACATCAGGTCCGGCAAGCTGCCGAAGGTGAGCTGGCTCGTCCCGTCCGCGGTCGACTCCGAGCACCCCGGATCGTCCACGCCGGTCGGCAGCGCGAACCTGATCTACGACGTCCTCGACGCGATCGCCTCCGACCCCGACACCTGGTCGAAGACCGTGCTGCTGATCAACTTCGACGAGAACGACGGGTACTTCGACCACGTCCCGCCGCCGGTCGCTCCGCAGCCGACCTCGGGTGAAGGCGACGACTGGTACGCCGGTAAGCCGATCGGTCTCGGCCCGCGCGTCCCGATGACCGTCGTCTCGCCGTGGTCGGTCGGCGGTCACGTCAACTCGCAGGTCTTCGACCACACCTCGGTACTGCGATTCCTCGAACAGTGGTCCGGCGTCCGCGAGCCGAACATCAGCACCTGGCGGCGAACCGCCTGCGGCGATCTGACGTCCGCGTTCGACTTCGACCGCACCTACAGGCAGCCGTCCGTCGACCAGCCGGGCCCGGTGCCCGCGCCGATCACCCGCTGGCACCCTGCGCCGCCCGCCGACCAGGCGGTTCCGCTGCAGGAGGCCGGCTCGCGCCCGGCCCGCGCATTGCCTTACGGACCGTCGGTTTCCGGATCGGTTGCCAACGGCAAGCTGATGTTGGCCCTGAGCAACCATGGCTCGCAGTCGGCCCACTTCGCCGTCTACCCGTACGGCGGAGAGCTCCCGGCCCCGGCCCACCTCGACGTACACCACGCGCACCCGGACAAGACGCACGGCGAGACGCCGACCCTGGTCGAGATGCCGGTCGACGGCCCGTTCGAGCTCGCGGTGCAGGGCCCGAACCGCTTCTGGGTGGAGGTGGCGGGCTCGTCCGACGGCGCTGCGGCGGCTCTCGACGTACGGATCGAGAACCGTGCCGGCGCGCTCCAGCTCCACCTGGTCAACGGCTCGCGGAAGTCGCTGAACGTGAAGCTCAAGGCCCGCGGGTACGGCAGCAAGACCACGACGATCGAGCTGCGCGGCAAGCAGACCAGCCCGATCTTCTGGCCGACCGACCACGGCTGGTACGACGTCGAGGTCACGTCCCCGGACGACACGACGTACCGCCGTCGGCTGTCCGGTCACCTCGAAACGGGCAAGCCCGGAATCACCGGCTGACGCTGCACATCGGGGCGTCAGATGGTGTCATTGATCCTCATGACGTTCCCGTACCCCGAGACCGACTACCGAGAAGACAATCGCGGCCAGTTCCACTTCTCCAGCCGCAGCGGCTGGATGAACGACGTGAACGGGCCGGTGTACTACCGCGGCGTGTATCACCTCTACTACCAGCACGCCCCGAACAGCCTGGTCTGGGACACGATGCACTGGGCGCACGCGACCAGCACCGACCTCGTGCACTGGACGCAGCAGCCGATCGCCCTCGACCCAAAGGTCCACCCCGGTGATCTGTGGTCGGGCGGCGGGGTCGTCGACCTCGAGAACGCCAGCGGTCTGAAGGACGGCGACGACGACCCGATCCTCGTGTACTCCGGCACGAACGGCGTGACCGTCTTCTACAGCCTGGACGGCGGCAACACCTTCCTCACGTACGCCGACGGCAAGAAGGTCGCCATACCCGGCGGCACCAGCCGCGACCCGAAGGTGTTCTGGGACCCGGTCTCGGAGACGTGGAGCATGGTCGTCTGGTCGGACGAAGGTGGCAACGGCGTCGACTTCTACACCTCGACCAACCTGCTCGACTGGTCCCTCGCATCTCGCTACGCGGCCGAGTGGCTGTTCGAGTGCCCGAACCTGATCCGCATGCCGATCGACGACGGCCACCGCTGGGTGCTGCACGCCGGCAGCAGCAAGTACGTCGTCGGCGAGTGGGACGGTACGGCGTACCACTCGGACTGGACCGAACCGCAGCGGATCAACCAGACCGAAACCTTCGCCGGCGCCGGGTACTACGCCGCCCTGAACTTCGAGAACATGCCCGACGGCCGGATCGTCTCGATGGCGTGGCAGGGCGAGAACAAGGGCTCGATCTGGACCGGCAACGCGTCGTTCCCGGTCGACCTCACCCTGCACCACACCCCGGACGGCCTCCGCGTCTTCAGCACGCCGATCGCGGAGCTCGCGTCACTGCGGACGAGCTCTGAAACCTGGGACGACCTGACCATCGCTGACAGCACCCAACAACTCCCGGCCGGCACCACCTACGAGCTGGAGGCGACGGTGGACGTCAGTCAGGCCACGCGCTTCACCTTGAAGGTGGGCCGCGAGGTGACGTACGAAGCTCAACGTCTCGATGGCGCCGAGCTCCGTCCGGTCGACGGCAAGATCAAACTCCGCCTACTGGTCGACCGCGATCAACTGGATGTCTTCGGCAACGACGGCGAGGTCTACCAGAGCTACAACGTCCGTCCGACCGAGCTCGAGCTGACGGCCGAGGGACGTGCGGTCGTGGAGCAGGTGACGATCCATCAGCTCGGGTCTATCTGGCGATAGCCGCCGTACGCGCCTTCGTCACGGTGATCAGGTCGGCGGGAGACAGGCCGATGTCGAGACCGCGCCGTCCGCCGGACACGTAGACCGTCGGGTGGTCGGTGGCGGTGCTGTCGACAACCGTTGGCAGTGCACGCTTCTGGCCGATCGGGCTGATACCGCCGACGACGTACCCGGTGGTGCGCTCGGCGGCGGCCGGGTCGGCCATCACCGCCTTCTTCCCGCCGGCCGCGGCCGCGATCGCCTTCAGGTCGAGCTGCTTGCCGACCGGTACGACGCCGACCGCGAGCTTGCCGTCGACCTCGACGAGCAGGGTCTTGAACACCTGCTCCGGGTCGAGCCCGAGCGCCTCGGCGGCCTCCAGCCCGTACGACTTCGCGGCTGGGTCGTGCTCGTACGAGTGCGTGGTGAACTCGACCTTCGCCTTGGTCAGCGCCACTGTCGCAGGTGTGCCCTGACTCTGCCTACTCTTCGCCACCTGGCGAGCTTATTCCTGCCGGCACCAGGCGGACGCAGCAGTGGCCGGGCGATGGTGCGAGGCGGGCCTCGTACGGAAGGTCGAGCGTGCTGACGAGGCCGGCCAGCAGATGCAGGTTCATCCCGCAGACCAGCTTGGGCTGCTCCTGGGCGATCCGCCGGAACGGGCAGTTGACCAGCGCGATGCCGTCCTTGTCCGCCCGCGGCTCGAAGCCGTGCGACGCCAGGATCTCGGTCACCGGTCGGTCGCCCGCCGCTCGACCGATCTCCTCGCCGTACTCCCGCGCCCGCCGGTTGACCGCCTCGCGAGGTGAGCCGCCGGTCTCCTCGGCGTCTTCGACAGCGGCCGCGAGCAGGCGGCCGGCGACGGCGTACTGACGCTCGGGGAGGGAGATCTCGATCTCGCGGTCGGAGCGGTGGTACAGCTTGGCGGGCCGCCCGGCGCCCGGACCGGTGCGTCCGCTGCGGCGCTCGTAGCAGGTGTCGAGCAGGCCTTCTTCGGTCAGCCGGTCGAGGTGGAACGCGGCCGTCGTGCGCGGGATGCCGAGCTCGGTCGCGGCCTCGTCGCGGCTCACGGGCATCGGCGAGCCGACGACGTACTCATAGAGCCGGCGCCGGGTCGGCTCGTCCAGTACGGCGACCGCCTGAACTCCTGCGTCCCACGACGTGTCCACGGGATGATTCTATCGACAACTTGGGTTGATGTAACAGTTATAGTGGCAGTTCGTTGAGACCTCAGGGAGTGTGCAGATGGCGATCTCGGCAGACCTCGAGTCCGTCCCCCTCCACATCGTCGCGCGGCGGGAGGAGATCGACCTGCCGGCCGCGCAGCGCGCGGTCGCCGATCTGCTGACCGCGCTCGGGCGGGACCCGCAGAGCGCACATCTGGCGGACACCCCGCGCCGGGTCGCGAACGCGTACGCGGAGATGCTCACGCCGCGCGAGTTCGAGCTGACCACGTTCCCGAACGACGAGGGGTACGACGAACTCGTCCTGGCCAAGGACATCCCGGTGCAGTCGCTGTGCGAGCACCACCTGCTGCCGTTCCAGGGCGTGGCCCACGTCGGGTACCTGCCCGGCGACCGGATCCTCGGGCTGTCGAAGCTGGCCCGGGTGGTGGAGCTGTTCGCCCGCGACTTCCAGGTGCAGGAGCGGCTGACCAAGCAGGTCGCCGACTGGCTGCAGGACCACCTCGACCCGAAGGGCGTCGGCGTGGTGATCGAGGCCGAGCATCAGTGCATGTCGCTGCGCGGCGTCCGCGCGGCCGGCTCGCGCACGGTCACGTCGTCGCTGCACGGGATCCTCCGCGACAACCCCAGTTCGCGGCAGGAGTTCTTCGCGCTGACCGGCCTCACCCCGTAGGCCGGGCGGTCAGTCGAAGCTTTCGGTCAGGCCGACGCGACGGCGGGTGGGTGGTGGTGGGTCCGGCGGCCGGTGGCGAGGATGTGCGTGAGCTCGCCGGGCAGCAGGTCGGTGCCCGGTACCGGCTCCATCTCGGAGACGTCCAGCCAGCGCACCACGGTCGCGCCGCAGTGGCCGTGAACGGCGAGGATGGAATCCAGGTCCGGCCAGACGGCCGTGGAGGGGTTCGCGCCGTGCCAGCGGAGCGCGACCGAGCCGTCGGTGAAGACACAGCCTTCGGCGACGACGCCGGTACCGGAAACCCCGCTGATGTCGGTGTAGCGGACGAGTTCGAACGTCTGGGGTTTCACTGAAGACACCCCGGGGGGCGACAGATTGGTGCCATGATCCTTTCCCCGTAATAGCGTGCTTGGGCTCTCGCCACAAACCGGGGACATGTACCGACTGTCAGCGGGGAAGGACGGTCTGTAGCGACTCATCTTCTCAACACAAGCTAGATCCAAAGGGCCGAACGCGCCAGCCCTCAATCCGCGTGTCTCAATCCTCGACCCGTGATCGAATAGCGCGGTGTTCCTGACGCTTGGTACCGACCTGACCGGAGTAGCCGCGCCCGCGAGTGATTTCGGGTTCCTGTTGCACAAGAACCCGGCCCGCCCGCAGGCGATCGACGTGACCGGCGGATCGGCCCATGTCTTCTACCCCGAGGCGACCGACGAGCGGTGTACGGCGGCGGTCCTGCTCGAGATCGACCCGATCGGACTGGTTCGGTCCGGCCGCGGCAAGGCAGCGGAAGGTTTCACGCTCGGGCAGTACGTGAACGACCGCCCGTACGCCGCATCGAGCCTGCTCGCGGTAGCACTGGCGAAACTGTTCCGGACCGCGATGAACGGCCGCTGCGACGCGCGTCCTGAGCTGGCCGCCCGCGCGATCCCGCTGGAGATCCACGTGCCGGCGCTCCCGTGCAGCGGCGGTTCTGAGCTGGCCGAGCGCTTGTTCGCGCCGCTCGGCTGGAACGTCGACGCGCGCCCGGTGCCGCTCGACCCGGAGATCCCAGCGTGGGGCGATTCGCGGTACGTCGACCTGCGGCTGACCGGCGTACTGCGGCTGGCCGATGCGCTCAATCACCTGTACGTGATGCTGCCCGTGCTGGACGACGCGAAGCACTACTGGGTCGGCTCCGACGAGGTCGACAAGCTGATCCGGGCCGGCGAGGGGTGGCTCGCGGCGCATCCCGAGAAGGAACTGATCTCGCGCCGCTATCTCGCGCACCGGCGGTATCTGGCTGACGCGGCCCTTGAGCGACTCGTCGAGGTCGATGGCGTGGAGCTGGCTGACGAGTCGTCGGACGAAGGCTCGGTGTCGCTGGCGGTCGAGCGTCGGGGTGTGGTGGCCGGCGTACTGCGTGAGCTCGGCGCGCGACGGATCGCGGATATCGGCTGCGGTGAGGGCGCGCTGGTCGGCGAGCTGCTGAAGGACCCGATGATCGGCGAGCTGATCGCGACGGACGTGTCGGCGCGGGCGCTCGTCCGGGCCAAGCGACGGCTGCACTACGACGACCTGCCCGACCGTCAGCGCGACCGGCTGCGTTTCCTGCAGTCGTCGGTCACGTACTCCGACGAGCGCCTCGCCGGGCTGGACGCGGTCGTGCTGATGGAGGTCATCGAACACGTCGACCCACCACGCCTGCCTGCCTTGGCGTACTCCGTCTTCCACACCGCCCGCCCGGGTGCCGTGGTGATGACCACTCCGAACAGCGAGTACAACATCCGCTTCCCATCCCTCCCCGCTGGCAACTACCGCCACCCTGACCACCGCTTCGAGTGGACCCGCCCCGAGTTCGAAACCTGGTCCCACGAAACAGCCACCCGCTACGGCTACACGGTCGAGTTCCGCCCGGTCGGCCCGACCGACGCCAAGGTGGGTCCGCCGACCCAGCTCGCTCTTTTCCGACGGGAGGATGCCCGATGAAGATCGACGTACCAGCGCTCTCCCTCGTCGTCCTCGTCGGGGCGAGTGGGTCCGGCAAGTCGACGTTCGCGCGCAAGCACTTCCTGTCCACCGAAGTCATCTCGAGCGACTTCTGTCGTGGGCTGGTGTCCGATGACGAGAACGATCAGGCGGCTACCAAGGACGCCTTCGAGGTACTGAACTTCATCGCAGGCAAGCGCCTCGCGGCCGGGCGGCTGACGGTGATCGACGCGACCAACGTGCAGCCCGAGGCCCGCAAGGAGTTGGTGAATCTCGCGCGGGAGTACGACGTACTCCCGGTGGCGATCGTGCTGGATCCGCCGGAGCGCGTCTGTATCGAGCGGACCGAGCAGCGCGCCGACCGGCAGTTCGGGGCGAAGGTGATCACCCGGCAGCGCTCGCAACTGAAGCGCGGCCTGCGCAACCTCAAGCGCGAAGGCTTCCGGACCGTTCACGTACTGAACACCGTCGACGAGATCGATGCCGTCAGCATCGCGCGCACCCGGCTCTTCAACGACCTGAAGGACCAGACCGGTCCGTTCGACGTCATCGGCGACGTCCACGGCTGCCGTCCCGAGCTCGAGCAGCTGCTCACGGAGCTCGGCTACTCGATCACCCGCGACGACGCCGGCCGACCGGTCGACGCCGTACACCCGGATCGCCGTGCCGTGTTCGTCGGTGACCTCGTCGACCGCGGCCCCGACACCCCCGGCGTACTCCGTCTCGTCATGGGAATGGTTGCGAACGGCAACGCGTACTGCGTACCCGGCAACCACGAGGACAAGCTGCTCCGCGCGCTCCGCGGCAAGAACGTCAAGATCAGCCACGGCCTGGAAACCACCCTCGAGCAGCTCGCACTCGAGCCTGCCGAGTTCCGCGATGCGGTGGCCGAGTTCATCGACGGGCTGATCTCGCACTACGTCTTCGACGGCGGCAAGCTCGTGGTCTCCCACGCCGGCCTCGTCGAACGCATGCACGGTCGCGCCTCCGGCCGGGTCCGCTCGTTCTGCCTGTACGGCGAGACGACGGGGGAGACCGACGAGTTCGGGCTGCCGGTCCGCTACCCGTGGGCGAACGACTACCGCGGTCGCGCGATGGTCGTCTACGGCCACACCCCGACACCCGAGCCGGAGTGGATCAACAACACGATCTGCCTCGACACGGGCTGCGTCTTCGGCGGATCCCTGACCGCACTGCGCCACCCGGAGCGCGAGCTGATCTCGGTCAAGGCGGCCGAGGAGTACTACGCGCCGGCCAAACCGTTGCACGTAGCAACGGCCCCCGCACGCGAGCCCGACATACTCGAGCTGACCGACGTCACCGGTCGCCGCGTGATCGAGACCGCAACGCACGGGCGCCTGAGCATCCGCGCCGAGCAGGCCGGCGCGGCACTGGAGGTGATGAGCCGGTTCGCGATCGATCCGCGCTTCCTGCTGTACCTCCCGCCGACAATGAGCCCGGTCGCGACGTCGCCCGAGCCAGGTCTGCTCGAACACCCGCGGCAGGCGTTCGAGGCCTACCGCGCGCAAGGTGTCACCGAGTTGGTGTGCGAGGAGAAGCACATGGGTTCGCGCGCGGTCGTACTGCTGACGCGGGACGACGACGTCGCGGAGAAACGGTTCGGTCTCGCCGGCCGAGGTGCGATCCACACCCGCACCGGCCGGTCGTTCTTCGACGCGGACCTGACCGACGAGCTCCTGCTCCGACTGCGCCGCGTCGCCTCCGATGCGGACATTTTCGAGCAGCTCGACACGTCCTGGCTGCTGCTCGATGCGGAGCTGCTCCCGTGGAGCGCGAAGGCCGAAGACCTGCTCCGCAACCAGTACGCCGCCGTCGGCGCGGCCGCCCGCACGTCGTTGCCCGCAGCAACCGCCGCACTCCGGTCCGCCGTCGACGCCGGGCTGGATGTCGGCGAGCTGCTGGCGTCGATGGAGCGTCGTACGACGAACGCCGCGAGGTTTACCGAGGCGTATCGACGGTACTGCTGGCCGACCGACGGGCTGGACGGAGTACGGCTGGCGCCGTTCCAGGTGCTCGCGTCCGAGGGAGCGACATACCAGGATCGACCGCATGCTTGGCATCTCGACGTCGCCGACCGGATGGTTGCCAAAGGCCCGGAGCTGATCACGCAGACCCGGCGCCTGTTCGTCGACGCGGACATCTGGGACGACGGGATCGCTTGGTGGGAGGAGCTCACCGGCGCCGGGGGAGAGGGCATGGTCGTGAAGCCGGCCGCGAACCTGACCCGCACCGCCAAGGGCCTCGCCCAACCCGGTCTGAAGGTGCGCGGCCAGGAGTACCTGCGGCTGATCTACGGCCCCGACTACACCGACCCCGCCAACTTCACCCGCCTCCGCGACCGCAACCTGGGCCACAAGCGCTCCCTCGCCCTCCGCGAGTACGCCCTGGGCCTGGAGTCCCTCGACCGAGCCGCCCGCGGCGAGCCCCTCTGGCGCATCCACGAATGCGTCTTCGCCGTACTCGCGCTCGAATCGGAACCGATCGACCCACGACTCTGACCGCTGTCCCGCAGGCAGAAAGAGGCTTCATGACCAGCTACACGATTCCAGGTATGCATGTCCGTGAGCACACCGTCGACGTACCGCTCGACTGGTCGAACCCCGGCGACACGATCACGGTCTTCGCCCGCGAACTGGTGGATCCGACCCGCAAGGACGAGGACCTGCCGTGCCTGCTGTTCCTGCAGGGCGGTCCGGGCGGGAGGGGTCCGCGGCCGATCGGTGTGACCGGGTGGATCGGGCAAGCGCTGAAGAAGTACCGGGTCGTGCTGATGGACCAGCGGGGCACAGGGCGGAGTACGCCGGTCACCCGCCGGCGGATCGCGGCGATGTCGGCCGAGGAGGGCGCCGACTACCTCGCGTGCTTCCGGGCGGACTCGATCATCGCCGACGCCGAGCACCTGCGGAAGACGGTCTTCGGCGCCAAGCCGTGGTCGACGCTCGGGCAGAGCTACGGCGGGTTCCTGACGCTCACCTATCTGTCCAAGGCGCCTGAGGGTTTGACTGCGTGCTACGTGACCGGCGGGCTCGCGTCGATCGATCCGTCGGCGGCCGAGGTGTACCGGCGTACGTACCCGCGGGTCGAGGCGAAGAACCGCGAGTTCTACAAGCGCTACCCGCACAACGTGGAGCGGGTCGGTGCGATCGCGGACCGGCTGGCGGCGGACGACGTACGGCTGCCGGATGGCGATCGGCTGACTGTACGGCGGTTCCAGTCGCTCGGAATCGCCTTCGGGATGAAGCCTGGGTACGAGCGGATCCACTGGCTGATCGACGAAGCCTTCGACGGTGACGAGCTCTCGGACACCTTCCTGGGGCAGGCTCTCGACCTGTCGTCGTACCTCGAGGAGCCGTTGTTCGCCGCGCTGCAGGAGAGCATCTACGGATCCGGCGAGGGCGCGACCGGATGGGCGGCCGACGCGGAGCGGGCGCGGCGTCCGGAGTTCGCCGAGGACGCACGGCCGCTGCTGTTCACCGGCGAGATGATGTACCCCTGGATGTTCGAGGAGATCCGCGGGCTGCGGCCGTTCCAGGGCGCGGTCGAACTGATGGCGCAGCGGCCGCACTGGCCCGAGCTGTACGACCTCGAGCGGCTGGCGGCGAACGACGTACCGGTGGCTGCGGCGGTCTACTTCGACGACATGTACGTCGACTCCGGGTTGCAGCTCGACACCGCCGGGCGGGTCGGGAACCTGCAAGCCTGGGTGACGAACGAATACGAACACGACGGCCTCGGGACGGACCGCGTCTTCGAACGCCTCACCGAACTGGTCGCGTCGATCGGCGGAGGCCCTCAGAGGAGCTGACGATGGAGTGAGTCGGCAACAAACGTCTCGAACTCCTCCGGAGTCCAGCCGGACTCGTCGACCAGCTCCTGATACACACCGGGCGCCGCGAGCGCGCGGTAGACGGCCTGCGCCTGCTTGAGCGGGATCCGTAGATCAGCCTCCAGCGAGGCGATCATCGCATCCATCACTTGGTTGCGCCCGGCAAGCTTCGAGCGCAGGAGAGCTTTGGTTTCAGGGCTTTCGTCGGTCGCGGCCTCGAAGATCAGCACGACGTCGAAGCCGGCCGCGTACAAGTTGGTGAGCCAACCGGCCGCGCCGCGGAGACGGTCTGCCGGGCCCTCGATCGCAAACACCTGCTCGGCCCGCTCGAGTGCACCGGCCTCACTGAGCCACTGGTCGCAGATCAGCGACAGGATCTCCCGTTTGGTGCCGAACGCCGAGTAGACGGTCCGCGTCGCGACACCGGCCTCCTTGGCGATCGCGTCGATGCTCGTCGCGCCGTACCCCTGCGCGGCGAAGAGCGTGCGGGCCGCGCGGGCGATCCGCAGGCGGGTCTCTTCCGCCTGCACCTGGCGATAGGACTTGACAGCCTCGGGCATGTCGGCACACTATCACTGTGTTCAGTGCAGTGACACTGCATCGAGTGCACTGCTAGTGCAATCTCTTTGAGGGGGAATCATGGAAGGACCACGTGAGGTGCTGGAGCGGATCCTGCACGAGGGGTTCGCGACCGGGAACGACGCGATCGTCGACGAGCTCTGCGCGCCGGACCTGGTCGAGCACCAGTTCCGGCCGGGCCAGTCCGGCGGCGAGGCCCGCGAGCAGGTGAAGGCCGCGATCCGGCAGGTGCACGAACTGATGCCGGACATCAAGTACACGCTGGAGGAGTCGGTCGTCGTCGGCGATGTCGTCTGGGCCCGAGGCCGGGCACGAGGAACCGCCACCGGCGCCTTCTTCGGCCCACCCAGCAACGCCCCGATCGACATCGCCCTCTTCGAGATGGCCCGGGTCGTCAACGGCCAGATCGTCGAACACTGGGGCTGCCCGGACCGCTTCGCCCTCCTCGAGCAGACCGGCGCCCTGGCACGGCTCTGACAGCAGCGCACCGACTGCCCGGCCGACCCCGAAGCCCGAACCGACATCTACATCTCGGACGAAGGTTTCACCTGCGACGGCGGACAGTTGCTCGGGCACGACGTGCACAGGACCGCGATCACGTGCGGATCACGAAGTCTTGAGGGCCTGCTTCGCAGTAGTCGCCGCGTCGGCGCCGTACGCCGTGGTGAGGCGGTCGAGGAAAGTGCCGTGGTCGAGGGTGTACTCCTGGGTGCCGACCGTTTCCAGGACAGTGGTGGCGAGCGTGCAGCCGAGGTGGGCGGCTGACTCGTGGTCGAGGCCCGAGGCGCGGCCCGTGAGGTAGCCGGCGCGGAAAGCGTCGCCGCCGCCGGTGGGGTCGACCAGGCCGGGAGCGGGCACGGCCGGAACCTTCGCCAGTACGCCGGTAGTGTCCTCGATCACCACACCGTCGCCGCCGCGAGTCGTCACGCGGACGCCGACCCGCTCGAGGATCTCGTTGTGGCTCCAGCCGGTCTTCTGCACCATCAGGCCGGCCTCGTACTCGTTGCTGAACAGGTACGCCGCCCCGTCGATCAACCGACGGATGTCCGTACCCTCCATCCGCGCCAGCTGCTGTGACGGGTCCGCCGCGACGGCGATCCCGTGCTGCTTGGCCAGCTCGGTGTGCTTGATCATCGCGTCCGGGTCGTCGGCCCCGATCAGCACCAGGTCGACGCCACCGGTGGCCTGATGGATCGCGCCCAGGTCGAGCTCCCGCGCCTCGGCCATCGCGCCGGTGTAGAACGAGGCGATCTGGTTCGCGTCCTGGTCCGTCGTACAGGTGAACCGCGCGGTGTGTACGTTCTCGCAGACGCGGACATGCGACACGTCCACGCCGGCCTCCGTCAGCGCCGCGCCGTACTCGGCGAAGTCGGCGCCGACCGACCCGACGAGCACCGACCCGAACCCGAGCTGGGCCATGCCGTAGCAGATGTTCGCGCCGACGCCGCCGCGGTGCACCACCAGCTCGTCGACCAGGAAGGACAAGGAGACCTTGTGCATCTGCTCCTCGAGGAACTGGTCCTTGAACCGGCCCGGGAACGTCATCAGGATGTCGGTCGCGATCGAACCGGCGACGGCGATGCGCATACGGAATGCTCCCTCGGGTGGGGTCGGTGTACGGCCAACAGACAGCCAATAGAGACTACAGGCGACCGAACAAATACACGGAGGGCGGGAATTCATGGGCCATCAGGTACCGGTGACCGAGGAACTGCACGACTACATGGTCGCCCACGGCATGCCACTGGACGAGATCGCGACCGAGCTGCGCGCCGAGACCGAGAAGCTCGGCAGCCCCGCGGGGATGCTGACCACCGCCGACCAGGCCGGCCTGCTGACCACGCTGACCCGGCTGATCGGCGCCCGCCGTGCGGTCGAGATCGGCACCTTCACCGGGTTCTCCGCGCTGGCGATCTCGCGCGGACTGCCGGACGACGGCGAGCTGATCTGCCTGGACGTCAGCGACGAGTGGACCTCGATCGGCCGCAGGTACTGGGAGCGGGCCGGCGTCGCGGACAAGATCGACCTGCGGATCGGTGACGCGCACGACTCCGCGGCCAAGCTCGACGGCGAGTTCGACCTGGCGTTCGTCGACGCCGACAAGGACTGGTACATCAAGTACTTCGAGACCGTGCTGCCGCTGATCCGCCCGAACGGGCTGATGCTGTTCGACAACACGCTGGCCGGCGGCCGGGTGATCGACGCGGACGGCCCGGCCGACCGCAAGGAGTTCAACGCCCACGTCGCGCAGGACGACCGCGTCGACGTGATCATGCTCGGCATCGGCGACGGGCTGACGCTGGTCCGGAAGAAGTGAGCTGCACTAAATGAGCAAGAAGGCGGCGCCGCGGCTGACGGTCACGGACCTGCAGCACAAGTACGGCGACCGGCCGGTGATCGAAGGCCTGACCTTCACGCTGGCCGCAGGACAGGCGATCGCGCTGGTCGGGCCGAACGGCGCCGGCAAGACGACCGTCCTGAAGTGCATCGTCGGTGCGGCCGAGCCGGCCGCCGGGAAGATCCTGCTCGACGGTCTGCCGATCGACGAACGGGCCGAGATGGTACGGCGTGACGTCGCGACGCTGCTCGACGATCTCGACTTCTTCCCGGACCTGACCGCGGCCGAGCATCTCGACCTGCTCGCCCGCGCGCACGGCAACGCGTCGCCGGAAGATCTCGTCGACACCACGCTCGACGACATCGGCCTGCTACCGGCCGCCGATCAGCTCCCCGGCTCGCTGTCGTCCGGTCAGCGCCGTCGCCTCGCACTGGCGACGGCGCTGGTCCGGCCGCGCAAGCTGATGGTGCTCGACGAGCCCGAAGCGCGGCTCGATACCGACGGCGTGCAGTGGTTGTCGAACCGGCTGATCGAGGAGAAGAAGTCCGGTACCTCGATCCTGTTCGCCAGTCATGATCCGGCCCTGGTCGAGACGGTCGCCGACTCCGTCGTGACGCTGACGCCGCTCCCATGAGCTCAGCGGACGGCCCTGTTGTCTTCGATCCCAGCGACTTCGGGGCGATCCCGACGTCTCGGTCGTTGCGGCAGTGGATGCGCACAACCCGGCGACGGCACGCGGATCGATCGTTCTGGCAGATCTTCGAGGACGTGTACCTGGTCCTGTTCACGCTGGCGATGGTCGGCGCGACCGCCGGCAACGTCGTCCGGCACCTGAACTCGAACGCGGCGCAGTGCGCGTCCTGGACCTGCGGTGAGCTGACGCACTGGATGCCGTGGATCCTCGTACCGTTGCTGTTGGCAATCACTCTGCGGATGTTGCTGGCGGTCGGTCCGGTGTCCGCGTCCCGGGCCAGTGGGTTCTGGCTGCTCGCGACGCCGGTGAACCGCGCGGGACTGCTGCGACCGGCGTACCGGCTGGTGGTCGGTTCTGTGGCGGTGATCGGGTTCCTGGTGGCGGCGATCATCTGGGCGCTGCTCGGGCGACAGTTCGTCGAGGTGCTCGAGGGTGCGGTGCTGATCAGCGCGCTGTTGGTCTGCGCTGTGATCGCGACGGTCTGGGCGCAGCAGACGGCGCGACGTTCCCGGTGGACGCTCCGGATGGCGGACCTGCTGCTGGCCGCGGCCGTGGTGCCGACGCTCGTTCTGGCACTTCAGCCCGACCCGACCAAGGGCGCCCAGGTGGCGAACGTGGTGCTCACCATCGGCGACGTACAGGACAACAACCTGGGCGGCCCGAGTGGGCTGCAGCTCTTCGTGACCTTTGCAGTGGCTGTTGTGGTGTGCGTCGGGTTGATGACCGTGACCTCGCGGACGCTCGATCGGCTGGGGCGGTCGAGTGTGATCGCCGGTGGTGAACTGCTGGCCGGGCTTGCGGGTGCGGCGAGCAGTTTGGACATCAGCATGCTGGGCGACGTGATCGCCGGGCGGCACTGGCGGTTGAAGGGCCGGGTGCGGTCGCGGCGCGGTATGGGGTCGCGGGGCGGGGCGATCGTGCAGCGCGAGTTCTTCCGGATCCTGCGCTGGCCGCGGCGGCTCGTGATCGCGGGCGCCTTGCTGGTCGTGCCGTACGCCGTCGCGGGTGCGGGGTTCGACGTACTCGTTCCGATCGCGGCTGCGTTCGCTGGGTTCATCGCCGTACGGCCGATGCTCGATGGACTGCGGACGGTCTGCCGTTCGACGGGGCTGGCGCGGGCGATGGGGATGGATCTGCGCGATCTGCGCGTCGTGATGGCGGTGGTTCCGGGGCTGTTCGCGGTGCTGTGGGCGGGGCTCGCGTTCCCGGCGATCGGCAGTCTGTCGGCGACGTTCGCGGTCGCGGGCGGGGTCATCTCCGGTGCGGTGCGGCAGGCGTCGGCGCGACCTCCGACGTACGCCGGTCCGCTCGTCGCCTCGCCGATGGGTGCGATCCCGCCGGGGCTGTTCTCGCAGCCGGCCCGCGGGTTCGACCTGCTGATCCTGTGCCTGGCGCCGGTGCTGCTCAACCTGCCGCCGCTGTGGGTCGTCGCGATCCCGGCGTTCGTCCTCACCGTGATGTTCTCGGTCCGCCCGAAAACTGACTGATCCTCGACTTGGCTTATCTTGGCGTGGACAGGTACCTTGTCTCGCATGGTAGCCGAGAAGGTCTTCACGCAACTGCGCCGCGGGACGCTGGAGTTCTGCGTCCTGGCGCTGTTGCAGGGAGAGCCTCGTTACGGTTTCGAGTTGGTCAAGGCGCTGAGCGAAGTCGACGGGATGGTCACGACCGAGGGCACGATCTACCCACTGCTGGCCCGGCTGCGCCGTGAAGGCCTGGTCGAGACGAGCTGGCAGGAGTCCGGATCGGGCCCGCCGCGGCGGTATTACACCTCGACACCCGAGGGCAGCCAGGCGCTGGCCGCGTTCACCGCGGACTGGCGACGGTTCTGCACCTCGGTCGACAAGATCTTAGAGAGTGGGAGACGGGGATGAGCATGGAACTGGACAGCGATCGCCTGATCGACGCGTACCTGAACGAGCTGGCCGCGGAGGCCGCGGAGTTGCCGGCCGGACGGCGCGACGAACTGCTCGCCGACGTGCGGGCGCATATCGCCGAGGCGCGCGCGGAGGGTGCCACGTCCGAGGACGAGATCCGCGAGATGCTGCAGCGGCTCGGCCGGCCGAGCGAGATCGTCGCCGCCGCGACCGAAGGCCTGGTGCAGGTCGAGGTGCCGCCGCGGCTGCGTCCGCGGGACTTCGTCGCGCTCGGGCTGTTGCTGGTCGGTCCGTACCTGCTGTCGGCCAGCGTGATCGTGGCCGTCGTTGCCTGGGGCATCGGCCTCGGTCTGCTCTGGACGTCGAACCGCTGGACGACAACCTGGAAGCTGATCGGCACCTTGAGCTGGCCCCTCGGGTACGCCGCGGCTATTGCCCTGGACACATTCCTCCAGGCCCCGATCTGGCTCAGCCTCCTGACCGACTCAGTGATCTCCCTCGGCCTCATCCTCGCCCTGGCCCTGAACGCCCGCCCCCCACGTCGGCCCTCGTAGACCAGCCACTTGCAACTTCAGCAGGAAACAGTCGCACCACAACGCACCAGGCCCCACCGACAACTGTCGGTGGGGCCTGGTGGGTTGTGTCAGGCCTTTTCGTCGACTGTGGGGAAGGGGTCGAGGTCGGGGAGGCTTGGTTCGGGGTCGGTGGTGGGGTCGGGGGCGGGCGGCTCCTGGGTGGGGTCGCCGTCTACTTGGAGGCTTTTGGGGGCGGTGGCCCAGACGGCGGCGGCTGCGCGGGCGGCGTCGGCGGCGTCGGTCTGGCGTTCGTAGTTCTTGATGTCGAGTGCGTACGCCTTCACCACCGCGGTGAGGTCGCGGCGCAGCTGCTTGTGCACCCAGAGGGCGTACGCCTGCGAGCGTGCCTCGATGAAGTTCTTGAGTTCCTGCATCTGGGCAGGCGTCATGTCGTCGTCCTCCGAATGGCCAGGGGTGAATTCGCCGCGGGCGATCGCGGCACGGGCGGGGTCGCCGGGGCAGTCTGTCGGCTCCGGGCGGACCGCGGAGTGCGGCCGGATCGCCGTACCGCGGGGGTAGAGCCTGCGGAAGTCGGCGATCACCGCGCGGGTGGTCGCCTTCATCGCGGCGGACGGCTGCTCGCCGGTGACGAGCACCAGCAGGATCGCGCCGTACCGCTCGTTCACGTCGTTGTCGCCGTTCGCGCCGGACTGGGTCCGCAGCCCGCGCAGCGTCCAGGCCCGCCCGGACTGGTCGACCGCGACCTGGTACGCGATGTCGGACCAGCCGCGGCTGTCCATGTGGTAGTCCTGCCACCCGCGCAACGCGGACGCGACCGCCGCCTGGGTGTGGATGACCTTCGTCGAGCCGGTCCCCGGCCAGTGGATCACCGCGCCCTCGACCCGGGACACGGTCAGGTTCCCCGGTCCGCCGGCTTTCGGCGGTCGCGCATTCCACGCGGACCGGGGCAGATAGTTGACCATCGATGCTCCTCACGTGCCTCACAGCGCCACATACCCACCGCTGGCGCTCGGTAATCAACCGATCACACTGGGCACGCGGCAGTCAAGCGGTGAGCAGCATCCTTTCAGCTCACTGGCGCAGCAGGGGCAGGAGTTGGTCGCCGATCCGGATGGTTTCTTCGCGGTACGGCGTGTCGGACAGGATGAAGTGGGTGATGCCGAGGTCGCGGTACTTGTTCAGCGACTTGGCAACCTCGTCGGGGGAGCCGACCAGCCACGTCGTGCCGGCGCCGCCCCCGCCGTACTTCCCGGGAGCCGTGTAGAGGTTGTCGTCGAGGACCTCGCCGCGCTCGGCCAGGTCGAGCAGGCGCTGCTGACCGACAGCCTTGAACCAGCGGCGGTCGCGATTGCCCTGCGCCTCGGCCATCTTCGCGACCTTCGCCTCCGCGTCGGCCCACGCCTCGTCGGCCGTATCGCGAACCAGCGTCGTGATCCGCAACCCGAACTCCAGTGGCGCATGCTCGCGCCCGAGCTCCTTCTCCAGATCCCGCAGATGTGAGATCCGCTCCGCGATCCCGTCCAGCGGCTCGCCCCAGAACAGTTGTACGTCGGCGTCCGTCGCCGCCACCCGCTGCGCCGCATCCGACGCCCCACCGAAGTACAGCCGCGGATGCAACCGCCCTTCCCGTACGACGGGACGGGTCGCGACCGTCGATCCGGTCACCGAGAAGTACTCGCCCGTGAACGTCACGTCCTCCTCGGTCCACAACCGCCGTACCAACTGGAGGAACTCCTTCGTCCGGGCGTAGCGCTGGGGCTGGTCGCCCTCGCTGTCGCCGTACGCCGCGAGGTTGTCCTGGCCGGAGACGATGTTGATCAGCAACCGCCCGCCGCTGAGCTGGTCGAGCGTGCTCGCCGACGACGCGAAGTGCGCCGGGTGCCAGTACCCGGGCCGGATCGCGGCCAGCGGCTGGAACGTCGTCGTACGCGCGGCGAGGGCGGTCGCGACCGTGAACGTGTCGGGCCGGCCCCACCCCGTGCCGAGCAGGGCGCCGGACCAGCCGTGGTCCTCGGTGAGCCGGGCCAGCTCGGTCAGGCGCTCGATGCTGTTGTGTCCCTGGACGGTGTCGTCGCCGCGGTGACCGGGGGCGACCTGGTTCGGGATGTACCAGAGGAAAGTCATGGAAATCAGCTTAAGTTCACTCGATTAGTCGACTTAGGATGTCTTGCTGGTCAAGATGGCGGTGCCGGGGCGACTCTGGAGAGATGGACGAGCCACTGACGGCGAAGGAGCGTGCAGCGCAGGGGAAGGCAGTCCGGAAGGAGGTACCGCTCGAGTCCCATGCTGAGGTCCGGCTGAGTGCGACCCGGGACCCGGTCGGGCTGCTGCTCACCCAGGCCGATGGGCGGGTGCCGGAGCTGGTGCCGATCCGGCACGGCCGCATGCTCGTCTCGCCGTTCACGTTCTACCGCGGCGCCGCGCTGGTGATGGCGGCCGACCTCGCGGAGACGCCGGCGACCGGGCTGCAGGTGCAGCTGTGCGGAGATGCGCATCTGTCGAACTTCGGTGCGTACGCGTCGCCCGATCGGCGGCTCGTCTTCGACGTGAACGACTTCGACGAGACGCTGCCGGGACCGTTCGAGTGGGACGTGAAGCGGCTCGCGACGAGTTTCGTGGTGGCGGGGCAGGACAACGGGTTCGATGCGAAGAAGTGCCGCGAGGTCGTGCTGAGCGTCGTACGGACGTATCGCGAGACGATGCGCGAGTTCGCCGGCCAGCCGATTCTTGCGGTCTGGTACGCGCGGCTGGACATCGAGGATACGGTCGCGCGGTTCAAGTCCTCGTTGCCGTCGGGTCAGCGGAAGGGATTGAAGGCAGCGCGCGGCAAGCTCGCGAAGGCGTACACCCGCGACAGCATGCAGGCGATCGGCAAGCTCACCACGACCGTCGACGGCCACCGGCGGATCGTCTCGAACCCACCGCTCGTCATGCCGATGAACGAGTTGGTCAACCTCGACGGGGCGCTGGTGCTCTCTCGGCTGCAGAACCTGGTGAGTGGTTATCGACGCACGCTCCAGCAGGACCGCCGTCATCTGCTCGATCACTTCCGGCTCACCGATGTCGCGCACAAGGTCGTCGGCGTCGGGAGCGTCGGCACCCGGGCGTGGATCATGCTGCTGGAGTCGACGGTCGCCGACGAGGCGTTGCTGCTCCAGGCGAAGCAGGCGGGTCCATCGGCGTTGTCGACGTACGCCGGATCGTCGGAGCGGATGAACCAGGGGGAGCGGGTCGTCGTCGGCCAGCGGATGATGCAGGCCACCAGCGACATCTTCCTCGGGTGGATGCGCGCGGACACCGCCGATGGCGAGCAGGACTACTACGTCCGCCAGCTCCGCGACTGGAAGATGTCCGCCGACATCGAGAGCCTCAGCCCCGACGCTATGACCCTGTACGCCCGGCTGTGCGGCTGGACCCTCGCCCGCGCCCATGCCCGCTCCGGCGACCGGTTCGCCCTCGCCGCGTACCTCGGCAAGTCCGACCGCTTCGACCAGGCAGTCACCGACTTCGCCAGCACCTACGCCGCGCAGAACATCCTCGACCACGAGACCTTCGCCAAAGCCGTCGCCGACGGCCGGGTCGAAGCCCGGACCGGAGTTTGATCAGGTCCCGTTGTAACGCATCGTGACGAGAACACGATGTAGCGGCCGACAGGGTCGCGCTCTGTGACCCGATCATAGGGGGGAATACTCGTGGGACAGCAGATCGTCCTGCCGAGGCGTGCGGGAATGCCGGTCGCGCAGGGAATGCAGATGAAGCTGCGTCACCCGGTCGGGGTCTGGCTCGGGCTGCCGTTGATCACGCTCGGGATCTATCACCTGGTCTGGTACTACAAGATCCACAAGGAACTCGCGCACTTCGACCGCCGGCGCGTGGTTCCGGTGGCCGGCCCGATGCTGGTGCTGCTCTTCCTGAGCTGGACCCTGGTCGCGCCGATGATCTCGTACTTCCGGACCGGCAAGCGGATCGCGGAGGGTCAGCGGGCCGCCGGGCTGCCGGTTACCTGCAGCGCCGGGATCGGGTTGTTGCTGATGTTCGTGTTCGGTCTGGGGACGCTGTACTACCAGCTCGAGCTCAACAAGGTGGTCAACTCGTACGGCGACGCCCCAGTGGGTACGCCGATCTCGCTGTACGTCTGACTCATCGCTGCGACTTGTCGGCGTCAGTAGTAACGCCTGTTGGACTCCTGCGCGGGAGCGTGATCTGGTGGCTGGAAACGTTCCCGTCTTCTAGGAGGGTGTTATGCCGCAGGCAGCGCAGCGTTCGTTGGGTGCAGGGGGAACGGCGGTCAGTGCGCTGGGCATGGGGTGTTGGGCGATCGGGGGACCGCATGCCCGGCAGGGGAATCCGGTCGGTTGGGGTGTCATCGACGACGGTGAGTCGAAGCGGGCGCTGCAGCGCGCGTACGAGCTCGGGGTGACGTTCTTCGACACCGCCGACGTGTACGGCTGCGGCCACAGCGAGACGCTGATCGCGGACGCGCTCGGCGACGTCCGCGACGACATCGTGATCGCCTCCAAGGCCGGTTACACGTACGTCGAGGAGACCCGCGAGGCGCCGGGGGAGAACGGCGACCCGGACTACATCCGCTGGGCCTGCGACGAGTCGCTCCGGCGGCTGAACACGGACCGGATCGACCTGTACCAGTTCCACCTCGGCGGGTACGACCTGGCCAAGGCGGACGACGTACTCGCGGTCTTCGAGGAACTGGTTGCCGCGGGCAAAGTTCGCGCGATCGGCTGGAGCACCGACGACCCGGAGCGGGCGGCGCTGTTCGCGAAAAGCCCGCACTGCAAGGCGATCCAGCAGCACTTCAACGTATTCGGCGGCAACGCCGACGTACTCGCGTTGTGTGAGGAGAAGGGGCTCGCGAGTATCGTCCGCGGTCCGCTCGGGATGGGCCTGCTGACCGGGAAGTTCGACCAGGACAGCAGCCTGCCCGAGGACGACGTACGGCACGGCTGGAACTTCCGTACCGGCGACCAGGCCGAGTCGTTGCGCCGCCTCGACGCGATCCGCGACGTACTCACCTCCGACGGCCGGACGCTGGCGCAGGGTGCGCTCGGCTGGCTGTGGGCGCGTAGCGAGGCGTTCGTCCCGATCCCCGGGTTCAAGACGGTCGCGCAGGTGGAGGAGAACGCCGGCGCGCTGCAGCACGGTCCGCTGGCCCCGGCGCAACTGGATGAGATTGCCACGATCCTGGGCCATTGACATCGTTGTCTGGTGCGACGACGATACATCCTCGGAAGCTCGGTGAAACGTTTCCAAGCCGCTCGAGGAGATCCGCCCATGGTCTTGCACCGTCGTACCTTCCGTCTGCTCGTGGCCGGGGCGGTGACGCTGGCGATCGGGCTGGGGTCACCGCCGGCCGGCGCCACTCCGCCGCATGCCGACGGCCCGACCGCCACCGCGCGCGCCCGCGTCGCGGCCGACGAACTGATGAGCTCGTACGAGCCGAACAAAGCCTGGTTCCCCTCGAGTTGGTGGAACTCCGCGGTCGCGCTGCAGACCATCGGCGACTACATGCAGCGCACCGGCGACCGGCGCTACCTGCCGCAGCTGGACAACACGTTCGAGAAGGACAAGGGCAAGTTCCCGGCCGGCTACCTGTCCGGTGACGAGCTGCTCGGCAACTTCACCAGCCGTGCGATCGACGACTCCGAGTGGTGGGGTCTGACCTGGATCCAGGCGTACGACCTGACCAAGAACCGCAAGTACCTCGACATGGCGGTCAAGATCGCCGAGTACGTTGAGGGCTACTGGGACCCGAGCACGTGCGGCGGCGGTGTCTGGTGGAACGGCGAACGCACGTACAAGAACGCGGTCACCAACGGCCTCTGGATCCGCCTCACCGCCGAGCTGCACAACCGCATGCCGCACGACAAACGCTGGCTCGGCCGCGCGCAGGAGGGCTGGAACTGGTTCACCGCCAGCGGCATGATCAACTCCGCCGGCCTGGTCAACGACGGCCTGAGGGACGACTGCACGAGCAACGGAGACACGGTCTGGAGCTACAACCAGGGCCTCGCGATCGGTGCAGGCCTCGAGCTCTATCGAGCCACCCACGACAGCAAGATCCTCCCAACAGTCCGGCGATTGGCCGACGCGGCGATCGCTCCTGGCGGCCTGGTCACCGACGGCGTCCTGACGGAGTACTGCGATGCGCCGGGCCGCACGTGTGACGACAACGGCAAGCAGTTCAAGGGCATCTTCATGCGCTACTGGATGGATCTCGCCGACACCACTCGCGACCCGCGCTACACCGCCTTCGTCGCGCAGCAGGCCGCCACGGTCTGGGACAACGACCGGGACGCGTCCGACCGGCTGGGGGAGCGGTGGTCCGGCGCCGAACCGAACGTCTTCGACTGGCGTACCCAGGCCAGTGCACTCAGCGCCCTGATCGCCGCCGTACCCACCTCGCCGCCGACCCGATCGTTGTCCGCGACAACCAATCCGGCCCTGCCGGTGATCATGCCCGCGACCGGCAGCGCGACGCATGTGAAGGTCACCGTCGGTCTGCAGGCGACCGGGTCAGCGCCGCTCCAGGTGGTGGTCCGGCCGTCCGCTCCTTCCGGATGGACCGTGACCCCGGCGCGGAAGACCGTCACCCTGCGCCCGCACGGCAACGCCGTACCAGTGCAGGCCTCCGTGGACCTCGACGTGACGATCCCCGCCGGCACCGCGGACGGTCTCCACTCGGTGACCGCCACCGCGACCTCCGGATCACTGTCGTTCAGCACGCGGTCGGACATCCTGATCGCGCACACCGCCGACTTCGACACCGGTACGGCGGCCGAGACCCCGTGGCTGTTCGACGCGGACGGTTCGCAGAGCAACGGCGTACAGAACAGGTTCGCTGACGGGCACTCGTACTTCGTCTACCGCTTCCCGTTCCCGGCCGACACCACGTCCGCTTCGGCGACCCTGACGATCGACAACGAGTTCGTCGTCCAGGTCAGCGGCGACGGGCAGACCTGGACCACGGTCGCGACCGAGACCAACCCGTACCACGACGGCGAGAACAAGGCCGCCCGCACGTTCGACCTCACGCCGTACCTCGGCGCCGACAAGGCCGGCTACGTACGAGTCTCGGACTCGTTCCCCGACGACGGCTGGGGCGGCCGCGTCTACCACATGACCGCGACGTACAACTAAGCAGCGGCGCGATCGGTGATCGTCCGGCGGCGCAACGACGCGTCGAGGATGGCCGGGGTGTCGTAGTCCATGTCGAGTCGGCCGACGTCGGTGCCGGGCGGGACGATCTTGTCGAGCTGGTCGAGGATGGCGTCATCGAGGGTGACGTCCATCCCGGCCAGTGCGTCGTCGAGATGCTCCATGGTTCGCGGGCCGATGATCGCCGACGTGACGCCCGGGTGCGCGATGGCGAAGGCCATGGCGAGGTGGGTCAGCTTGAGCCCGGCCGCGTCGGCGACCGGGATCAGCTGCTCCACGACCTCGAGCCGGCGCTCGTCGGTCATGTGCTTGAAGATCGCCGTACGCCGAAGATCCGCCGGCGCCCGCCCGGTCAGCTGCCCCTGGGCGAGCGGGCTCCAGACCAGCGCACCCATGCCGTACTTCTGCACCATCGGCAGCACCTCACGCTCGATTCCACGATTGAGGATCGAGTACGGCGGTTGCTCGGTCCGGAACCGCTCCAGCCCGCGACGTTCCGCGACCCACTGTGCCTCGACGATCTCGCTCGCCGGTGTCGCTGACGAGCCGACAGCGCGAACCTTCCCGCTGCGGATCAGGTCGGTCAGCGCCGACAGGGTCTCCTCGATATCGGTGTCCGGATCGGGCCGGTGCATCTGGAACAGGTCGATGTAGTCGGTCTGCAGCCGGCGCAGCGAGTCCTCGACCGCGGTGATGATCCAGCGCCGCGAGTTGCCGCGCTGGTTGGGGTCGTCACCCATCGGCAGGTGCGACTTGGTGGCGAGTACGACGTGCTCGCGGCGGCCCTTGAGCGCCGCGCCGACGATCTCCTCGGACTCGCCGTGCGAGTAGAAGTCGGCGGTGTCGACGAAGTTGATCCCCGCGTCCAGTGCCTTGTCGATCATCCGGAGCGACTCGTCGCGGTCGTTGTTGCCGACGGCACCGAACATCATCGCGCCGAGGGCGTACGGGCTGACCTTGATACCGGTCCGGCCGAGTGTGCGGTAGTGCATGCTTGTTCCTCCTTGGGATTGCCTCCAGGCTTGCTGCCGGGCCGACGGCGGAGAAGGCCCACTTCATCCACGGACAGGTTGTCCCTGGTTAGGCCTTGGGGCGTCGCGGATGATGGACGGTGTGATCGATCGTGACGGCCTGGCCGACTTCCTCCGCCGGCGCCGGGAGGTGCTGCACCCGGCCGACGTCGGGCTGCCCGACGGCGCACGCCGCCGTACGCCGGGACTGCGCCGCGAGGAGGTCGCTCAGCTCGCCGGTATGTCCACGGACTACTACTCGCGGCTGGAGCAGTCCCGGGGCGCGAATCCGTCCGAGCCGATCGTCGCGAGCCTGGCCCGCGCCCTCCGCTGCGACCTGGATGAGCGCGACCACCTGTACCACCTGGCCGGCCTCAACCCGCCGCTACGCCGGGCCGGTCGCCACATCCCGCCCGGCATGCTCGCACTGGTCAGCCGTCTGACCGACATTCCGGTGGTCATCTGCACGGATCTCGACGAGGTCCTCTGGCAGAACGCGTTGGCTGACGTCGTCATCGGCCCGCTCGCCGCCGAGGGCCGGGCCCGCAACCTCACCTGGCTGTGGTTCACCGATCCGGCGATCCGGCGCATCTTCCCCGAGGAGGACTGGGACGTCCACTCGGCCTCCCACGTCGCCGACCTGCGCGCGACGTACTCCCGCCGGATGGGCGACGCCGACATCACCGAGCTGGTCGACGATCTGACCGCCCGCAGCGAGGAGTTCCGCGCGTTGTGGCAGCTGCACGAGGTCGCCGTACGCCGTCTGCCGCGCAAGCGCTTCCTGAACCGCGAAGTCGGCGATCTCGACCTGACCTGCGAGACCCTCCTGACTCCTGCGGCCGATCTGCGCGTCCGCGCCTTCCTCCCGATCGAAGGCACCGACGCCCGCGAGAAGCTGGACCTCCTCCGCGTGATCGGCACCCAGAGCTTCGCCTAGCGGAGCCCGTTCACCAGGAGCGCGAGCAGGCGCTCTGTCTGCTCGCGCTGCTGCTCCGGCTCGGCAGCGATCACCGCGCCGGCCATCGCCGCGACCACGTCATCCGGTCGTACGTCGGACCGGAAGATCCCCGCGGCCACCCCGGCGTCGAGGAAGTGCGCGACCGCAGCGGTGAGCCGAGCGCGGGTGTCCGACTGCGTGATCGCACCCGAGGCGACCATGGCGCGTAGCGACATTCCCATCGCCCGCTTGGAGTCGACGAAGTCGAGATAGCGGTGCATCCACGCGAGCAGGCGTTCGTCAGCCGGTCCGGCGGCGGCCATCCCGGGAGCGGCGTCGCAGAGTCGCGCCAACTCCTGGCGGTAGACGGCCTCGAGCAGCGCCTCGCGGTTGGGGAAGTGGCGGTAGAGCGTGGCAACGCCGACCCCGGCCCGTGCCGCGACCCGATCCAGCGACAGCCGCACCTCCGAGCCGTCGCGCGCGGCCAGGGCGAGGTCAGCCAGCTCGTCGCCGGCCGCGACCACAACCTGCTCCCGCTTCCGCGCAGCATCCGCCCGCATAAGTGGAGAAACCTCCAGTTAGTGCTATCGTCGATCCGCAAGTGGAGAAACCTCCATTTCTCACTCTACCTGAGGACTCCGATGACCTCCCAGCGACCAGGCGGCACCGTCAAGCTCGGACAGCACGAGATCAGCAGGATCGGGTACGGCGCGATGCAGCTCGAGCAGGTGGACACCGCCGCGGCCACCGCCGTACTGCGCCGTGCCGTCGAGCTCGGCATCAACCACGTCGACACCGCCTCCTTCTACGGCCACACCACCGTCAACCAACACATCCGGGCCGCCCTGCACCCGTACGCCGACGATCTCGTCATCGTCAGCAAGGTCGGCGCCCGGCGCCTCGAAGTGCCGGTGCGAGTGCGGTTGGGCGAGGTGGAGGCGCCGGTGCACCTGGCGCTGGCGCAACGGCCCGAGCAGTTGCGCGAGCAGATCCACCTCGACCTGACCTCACTCGGCCTCGAACAGGTGCCGGTGGTCAACCTGCGCCGGGCGGACCACGGCCCCGGCTTGATCGCCGAAGGCGACCAGCTGGTTCCTCTCGACGACCAGCTCGCCGAACTGATTGCCCTGCGCAACGAAGGCTTGATCGGCGCGATCGGCCTCAGCAACATCAGCACCGAGCAGCTGAAGCAGGCACTCCCGGCCGGCATCGTCTGCGTCCAGAACGCCTACAGCCTCCTCGACCGCTCCTCCGAGGAACAGCTCCAACTCTGTGCGGCCAACGACATCACCTGGATCCCGTACTTCCCGCTCGGCTCAGCCTTCGACCGGATCCCGTCCCCGACCGAACACCCCGCCGTACAAGCCCTCGCAACCCGCCTCAACACCACCCCGGCGGCCATCTGCCTCGCCTGGATCCTCGCGCACGGCAACCACACCGCCCTGATCCCCGGCACCCGCAGCGTCGACCACCTCGAGGAGAACGTCCGCACAGCAGACGTCGAGCTCGACGAGGAGGCCCTCGCCGAGCTCGACGCCGTCGTCAACGCTTGAGCTGGATGCTCTGGGTGTAGGCGTCCTGGTTCGGGGTGTTCACGCCGGGCCGGCCTCGGAAATCGGTCCAGCACGGGTGGATGCGCAGGTCGTTGCCGATGGCGACGGCCGAGTAGTCGCCGATGAACACGCCCTGTACCTCGGTGCCGTCCGGGTTGACGGCGAGGAACTGGACCTGCGGGTCCTCCGAGACCGTCGTGATCCGCCGGGTGTCGGCCCGGCTGAGCGACTGGGTGCTGGAACCGGCCCAGTACGCGTAGTCGAGGTTGATCCCGTTGCGGTCGTAGTGCCTCGTGTACGACGCGATCGCGACCTTGCCGTCGCGCGCGGCGACCGCGCTGAAGAACTCGTCCTGTGGTGTGCCGATGACCAGCGGGCGGGACCAGTTCTTGCCGTTGCCCGATGCGGACACGACGTTGTCGCCGTTCGTGCGCACAGACGCTCCGGTGGTCGCGTCGTACAGGCCGTTGCGGTCGTCGGACCAGACCACCGTCAGCTTCTCGTTGGTCCGGTCGTAGGTGAGTTGCGGGTAGCTGTTGAGCCGGAAGTTCTCCCCGGTCAGCGTGTCCGGGAAGTCGTAGTTGGTGTCGATGATCGCGTGCCGGAACGTGCGTCCGTGGTCGGTCGAGGTCGCCACCACCGTGGCGTCCCGATCGGTCGCACCGTCACACGCTGCCGTCGCGCAGACCGAGGCCTCGTAGGCGATGTACAGCTGCCCGTCGTTGCCGACCTGCGGGTTCGAGCCCTGGTCGTACGGCGTGATGCCGCCGGGGAAGTTGGTCAGCGAGGGCGGTACCCGGACCGGCGTCCCGAAGTGGGAGCCGAAGTCGACACTGGCCGACGCCATGATCGGCGACTCGAGATAGTTGTCGTCGTTGTCGTAGGTGAACTTGGTCCAGGTCACGTAGACCCGGCCGTTGGACGGGTCCGCAGCGATCCACGGCTTGTCGTTGAAGATGTGGGTCACCGCCGGAGTGCCGTCCGGGTTGACGCCGTTCATCGCGACGACGTGCGGACCGCCCCAGTGCAGGCCGCCGTCGTGGGACACGTTGACGACGATCGCGGTGGCGTCCTGACCGCCGAGCGGCGCGGACCGGCTGAACAGCAGGCTGGCGAAGTACACCGTGTTGCCGGGACCGAAGGCGACGACCGGGTCACCGGACCCGTCGAACCAGCTGAAGGCGCCGGTTCCGCCCGCGGTGATGGTCAGGCCGGGGATCGCGACGTTCCTCCAGCTGTGTCCGCCGTCGAACGACGTGTACGCGAAGCTGGCGCTGTCGTTGCGGTTCTCGCGCGCATTGAACAGCCGGTAGTCGTTGGCGCCGGCAACGATATTGCGCGGGTTCCGCGGGTTGACCGCGATCGTGGTCTCGTTCTGGGCCGCGCTGCACCCGGCCTGCGAGCCCACCGGGACTACCGTGTCTCCGACGATCTGGTCGACGTTCGGTGCCGGGTTCCCGTACGGGTTCGGATGCCCGAGGAACGACTGGCACAGCGCGGACTGCGCCGGGTCGTCCTGATCGGGCTCCTCTTCCTCTGCCAGCACTTCCTTCAGCAACGGGTTGTGCACGGCGACCGCGGCGGCGTCCGAAGTGGCGGCGGTGGCAGGCGTAGCGACCAGTGCGAGCGACCCGATCAGGCTGATGACACCCAGGATCGCCGACCGGCGCATGATTGACGGCCTCACAGTGTTCCCCCTTCCGTGCCCCCGAGGGATAACACAGCGCATTCTGCGCCTCACCGGGAGGCCGGTCCAGGGCAGAGAAAAACCCTGTCCGGACCGGCCGGACAGGGCTTCTCAGCTACGTCTCAGTTAACTCAGACGTCGTAGTACAGCTCGAACTGCCACCGTGGCGTTGGGTGTCGTTGGTAGCCGACGGCAATCGGCGTCTGACCTTGGATCTCTCCGTTGGTGGACGTTGGCGAACGTTGAGCCGATACGGCTGTCTGACGGAACAGGGGCGGAACAGCGGAGCCGCGGACCTCCCCGCAACCGGTCTACCTCAACCCATCAGATCTGAGCGGCCCCCGCCGGTGCTGAAGACACCAGACGAGGGCCTAGACCGAACGCTAGGAGTTCGACCGTGAACACATCATCTACTAATCCCGAGGCGATCAACGCCCTCGTGGATTCGCTGGAGTCGCACGAGGGTGCGATGACCGAGCACGAGCGGCAGCTCTGCTCGACCCTGCTCTACGGGCTCGCGTCCGCCGGCCGCTTGGCGGGGGTTTCCCTCTCCGGTCATCTGCCGGACTTCGACTTCGAGGCCGCGTCCGAGTCTTAGCGGTGGGCGTACGACCAGGGCTACGAGCGCGGCTGGGATGCCCGCATGGACCTCGCGGGCATGGACATGGACGACGTGATCCACGAGATGCGGAATCTCGTCACCGTGCTCGACCGCCTCGCTACCGAGGCAGAGGGGCAGTCATGACCGAGGTGATCCGGGTCAGCATGCCGCTTGTCGAGCAGTTGCTGATCATCGGTGGCGCGTTCGTGACTGGCTTCTTCGGAGGCTGGTGGACGCGCGGCAAGTAGAGAGAGGATTTGAGCCATGGAGCTCAGTCGGAGAAGTTGGGTCCCGGACATCGAACTGATGGCACAGCAGCTGATCGCTGATGTCAGGACCGCCGAGACCGAGTACGAAGGCAACCTAGACGCTGTCGGCACGTTCAACGTGTTCGAGCAGGTCGCGGCAGCCGCCGGCGAAGAGTTGCAGCCGGATGACTACCAATCGCTGGCGATTCTGTTGGCGAGGATGTGCGCTGGTTTCGTACCGATGCCGGACGTCTGATCCGGCGTACGCACGCAACGCAGCACCCCACCGGCACGGGGGAACCGGTGGGGTGCTGCTGTGTGACCGGGCGCAACCCTGCTACGGACGCCCGGTCAGAACAAGATGCGCATCGACGGCTGTTCGGCTGCCGCGTGCCGGGCGAGCTTCTCGAGGTCGTCGCCGTCGAGCTCGGTCCAAATCCGGACCACGCGCGGCGGTTCCTTGTCGCGCCGACGTTCGGTGGACTTGGCCGTAGCGCGCTTGCTGGTCACGGGGTGACCACGTCGACCATGATCGCGAACCCGGACGCGCCACCGACCAGGCCGAGGCCGTAGCCCGCGATCGTCGACGTCGCGACGGTCAGCACGGACGTCTTGGGCAGGTAGTCGGTCTCGGTGATGACCGGCTGGGCTTCGAAGTACCGCGCGCCGGCTGCCAGGTTCGCGACCGTGATGAACCCGGTGTTGACCGCCGAGCTCGGGTACACCAGCGCACCGGAGAACTTCGTGAACCCTTCGGCCTGGGTGACACCACCGATCGGGGACACGTCCTGCAGCAACGCGGCGTTGGCCGGGTTCACCAGGATCACCAGATCCGCGGCGTCCGCGGCGGCGGTGTTGTCGATCACCTGCGCCATGGCCGTACGGATCGCGGCCGGCACGTCCGCGGTGAACGCGACCGCGGAACCGGCAGCGGTCTCGGTCGCGTCGATCAGCACCTTGTCGAGGTCCTTCGCGCAGGCGATCGTGTGCATGCCGACGATCGCGCCGGCGTCGGCACCGATCAGCGACTCGCGGGACAGGTCGGTCCACCGGCCGAAGCGGGCCAGCGTCACCGATCCGGCAGTCGACGCGGCGTACTCGGAGAGGGTGACGGTCTCGGCGACGCTCGCTGATGCCGTGGGCAACGTCAGGTTCGGGACCTGGGCGAAGATCGCGTCCACCGGCTGCTGCGGTACCCCGGCGGCCATGTGCAGCAGCCGCGGGCCGTTCAGGACGTTCGAGCCCCACGCCCGCGGAGCACCGAACGTGCCAGTCGTCAGCGCAGCACGTTGCTCCATGGCGCCGAACCGTCCGGACGTGCGGGAGTCGATCGCGGCCTGCACCGCATCGAGGGTCTGCGACGTGTACGCCAGCGGATGCCGGGACTCAGCCGCGGATGAGCCACCGGCCCGGTACGTCGCGTCGCGCGTGTTCAGCTGGCCATCGAGCGCCGCGTCCTCGGCCTGCAGCTTCTTCAGGGCCGCGATCTCGCCATCGGCCAGAGAGACATCCTCGGCGGCCGCGCGCTTCTGTTCCATCAGCTGCCGGGCCCGGTCAGCCTCGGCATCGTTCAGCAAGCTCCGGCCGGCGTTCTCGGCCAGCGACTGCAGATCCTTGACGCCACGGACGGCGTCGTTGACGCGCCGCTCGGCGTCGCGCCGCTTCGACTCAGCGGCAGCGATCAACTGGGGGTAAGTGGATGTGGTCACAGGGCACCTTCTTCAGGGCATGCGGGATCAGGGAAGTCGATCCGCGCCCGTAGCCACGGTCCGCACCTACCAACGTGGCCGAATCCGGATGCCGACCGGAGACCCGGCCCGCCCCAATCCCGCTCGGGAGGTGCTGACGCCATGCTACGGCCAGACACGCTCAATCCTCCAACCCCGACACGTCATCCGGCGCCACAGGAGCACCCGGCATGTCGGCCGGATCGATGCCGCGCCGGCGGGCGATGGCGTCGGCAACGAGCAGATACAGCGATTCCTTGTCCGGTCCCGGCTCGAACTCAGGGTTCGTCTCGTCCAGCCGGCCACGGAGCTCGAGCAAGCCATTCTCGGTCAACAGCCCAGCCGCGACCTGCTGCCGCCACTCGTGGAACAAGACTCGCCGGGCAAGCAGACCAGCTGCCTCGGGGGTGAACTCGGTCATCGTCGGGGTTCTCCTTGGATTCGTTCGTCGCACCGCCTGCGAGACGGTGAATGTGGGGGGTGGGGAGTAGGGAAACGCTACGGATAGACACCAGATGAGTGCGGTCATAGCTGGTCCTGGGTCTGAAAAACCGTGACCTGAGTCAGTCATTCTTCGGGGCGGGAGCGAGTGGTTCGGTGATCCCCCATCGCGCCATCAGGCGCGCGCTCATCGAGCGTTCGCCGGGTGGTCTGAGTGGGCATCGCCGGGTGTGTCGTACGACGATGGTGATGCAGCCGCCGATGGGGTCGCGGGTGGGGTGTGAGCATGCCGGTGCAGACGCTGCAGCCGCCGGGTTGTGCGGCTTGGTCGAGTTGGCTGAGGGTGAACTGACAGCTGGTCATCGGCCGGCCTCCGATCGGGTGGAGCTGTGTACTGGCTTGTCGAGGATGACGATGAGGTCGCGGACGGCGGGGATGTTGCGGCAGCGCTTGCCGTGGCCGCAGGTGCAGAACCAGCCTTCGGTGGGCAGGTGGCCGATGCGGTGAGTCTTGCTGTCGTCGGTGGTGACGAGTGCGTCGACGACGCGGTGGGCTGCGACGACGTGCCGGATGGTGATCTTCATGCCTGCCGATCCTTGGTCCACGAGGGTCGGGGACTCCCGGTGTCCCACACATACCTTCGGTATATGTGTGTGGGACTTGGGACTCCTGTCCCGCGGGTCATTGGGACTCCGTGGGACTGATGGGAATCTCTTCCTGCCGGTTGTCGACGGCGAGGGTGTAGACGGTGCTGCGACCTTCCTTGCGTTCGATCACCAATCCCTTGCCGATAAGGGCTTTGATGGATCTGTAGTACGTCGTCTTGGGCTGGTTCGTGGCTTCCTTAAGCTCGGACTTGGTAGCTCCGGCCGTCCCAAAGGAGTCCCGAATTACGCTCAAAAGCTCCAGCTCCGATTCGGTGCCTAAGGCAACGAGTCCCACGGCCTCGTGGGACAAAATCGCTGACTCTCCGCAACTGATCAAACTGAGAGTCATCGCGGGCTGTGCCGGCGCGTCCTTCTGCTTCGGGTTGGTGACGCCGACGGTGCTGCCGTCCTTGCTGGTCCGGATGATCGTCGTGGCCGCTCCCTCGAGCGCGGTGGAGCCGCGGAGGTTGTCGCCGTTGCGTGGCTCATGGTGGACGACGAGCACGCAGGCGCCGGACTCTCGGCGGAGCCGTTCGAGCGCCTCGACGAACAGGCCCATGTCGCGGCTGGAGTTCTCCTCGGCGCCGGTCGTGACGCGTGCTTGGGTGTCGAGGATGACCAGGAGTGGACGGAGCTCGGCGAGCAACTGGGAGAACGCGGACACGTCGAGCGAGGTCATCAGGTGAACAGGCACCGGGAGGAACGCCACCTGGTCGACCGCGGTGCCGTTGGCCAGCGACCAGGCCTCGACCCGCCGGCCGAGCCCGGATGCGCCCTCGGCGATCACGTACACGACTCGTCCGGGGGTGGTGTCGTGGCCGTGCCAGGATCGGCCGGTGCCGATGGAGCAGGCGAGGTCGACGGCGAGGAACGACTTCGCATGGCCCGGCTTGCCGCTGAGCCAGGCGAGGGAATCGGCGTACAGCCATCCGTCGACGATCGGCTCGGGTGGCCGGATGTCCCGGAGGCCGGCCGCGTCGACCAGGAGGGCGCGGAGCTCGTCCGCGCGCACCTTGCTGCGGTTGCTTGCGGATTGCTCGCCGGCCTGCTCGTCCTCGTCCCAGGGCGGCGGTATGTCGACGTCGCCGTAGTCGCGCCCGTAGGCGATGGGGAGTTCGGTCATGACGCTTGCTCCCGGCAAGGGCAGCTGTTCCGCCTGCTCCAGCCTTCGCGCTCGAGTACGCCGAGCGCGCCGCATCGGCCCGCGCACGGATCAGGTTCGGCTGGTTCGGGCGCGATGCCGGCGCTGAGCCAGGCCGCCTCGAGCGCGGCGAGGATGCGGCGGCGATGACGACGCGCAAGGTCCGGGGTGCGTTGTACCCTGGCCTCGATCGTCTCGCCGACGTCCGTGGATCCGGTCTCCATCAGGAGGCCGGATCTTTCGTTGTTAGGCGGCATCCCCGCCACCCGACTGTGCCTCACGCTCTGCCTTGAGCCAAGCCTCCACATCCTCGGCGGCGTACAGCACGCGGCGGCCCAGCTTGAAGCTCGCGGGTCCCTTCCGGATGTGTCGCCAGTACCGCACCGTCTCAGGCGCCGTCCGGCATAGCTCGGCAACCTCCGGTGTGGTCAGGTACCTCACTTCGGACATTCCGCCCCTCCTTTCGCTTGTCACCGTTGGGAACTGTTGACAACAGTGGCACGGTGGGGGCAGGGTTGTCCCTGCCAACAAGGCAGGGGCTTCTGGCGAGGAGAACACCGTGGTCTGGGAAGGTAAGCGACAGGTCACCGGCAGTGGGTTGGTGGGACTGGGCGATGGCGTCACTGCCAAAGAGGCGACGTTGACGTTCGAGGGCATCAAGGGTTCGCCGGATGCGACGGTGCGGTTCGAGTTGCGCGACGGTCGGCCGGAATGCGTCGAGATCAACGTGCGTGCCAAGCCGACCGGGCGTGGCATCCGGTCCGCCGACATTCGGATGTTCAACGTGGACGAGTTGACGATCGACGTATTCACCGAACTCGGCACCGTCGGCGTACGCGACGAACAGGTGATCGTTGCAACTGCTCGGTCGGTCCGAGAGGCACGGTCGGAACGCCGCGGTACCGTCTCTCGCGCGGAGCTCGAGAAGGTCGCCCGAATCTACCGGGAGTACCTCAACGACAAGCATGGGCCGACAGCAGCTGTCCGGGCGGCCGGAGGGTACACCGAGCGGACCGCCGCCCGCAGGGTCAAGCAGGCCGAAGAGGCGGGACTCCTGCCGAAGACCACGCCAGGCAAGCGCCGAGGGGGCGGGGACTGATGGGCTTCACGAAGGATCTCTGGAACACAACCGTCACGGATGCCGAGGGCAACAAGACAAAGGTTCCCACCGCACGGAACGGCAAGGGCAAACGCTGGCTGGCGGTCTGGCACGAGTCCGATGGACGGGAGCGCACGAAGGCGTTCGAGCGGAAGGTGGACGCTGATCGGTACTGGCCAGGCCAGGAGACCGACGTCAACCGCGGGACATACGTCAGCCCGGCGGACGCGAAGACCACAGTCGACGAGTGGTGCACGACCTGGCTCAAGGGGTACGCCACCCGGCGCGCCTCGACCGTGCGCCAGGCCAAGACGCACGTCGCGCTGATCCGGAAGGCCTTCGGGGAGCTGCCTCTCAACGGCGTGCGCCCGTCCGCGGTTCGGAGCTGGTGTGCGCAGTTGAAGGGCGACGGCTACGAGGCGTCGTACGTCTACGCGCTGCACGCGCGGCTGAGTCAGATCATGGCCGACGCGGTGCACGACGGGATCCTGAACAAGAATCCGTGCAGCCGGCGCACATCGCCCGGCGCCGGAAAGCAGAAGCCGTACTGCGCGACCACCGAGCAGGTCTGGGCGTTGTACGACGCGTTCCCGGAGCACCTGAGGCCTGCGATCCTGCTGGGAGCGTTCGTCGGGCTGCGGACCGCCGAGGCCTGCGGCGCCCGGATCGAGGACACAGACTTCATGCGCGGCGTGTTCACCCCGGCTGTCCAGTGGCCGGCGCAGCCGTTGAAGACGGACGCGTCCAAGACGCCGGTGCCGATGCCGGCCGAGCTCTCACTTCAGCTCTCGGCCGCCGTCGGCCGCTGGGGGAGCGAGTGGCTCGTGACGGACAGCGCGGGCGGTCAGGCGTCGACCTGGTCGATCGACCGGGCGATGCGATCGGTACGGAAGCGGCACGTCAAGCCGCTGCCACACGACCACGCGAAGGACTGCCGCGGTTGTCTGGTTCCGGGGCTGCCGGCCGAGTTCGTGTTCCACGACCTGCGGCACTACCTCGCGTCGCTACTGATCGCCTCGGGAGCCGACGTGAAGGTGGTGCAGGCCAGGCTTCGGCACGCGAGCGCGAAGACGACGCTCGACACGTACAGCCACTTGTGGCCGGACGCAGACGAGTCGACCCGCGCCGCCGTTGGTGCTGTGCTGGCGGCACGGGTCGGGAGTCTCACGGAACAGCCACGGAACGCGGGGGAGTCATGATGACGTTCCCGCAGGTCAGCGGCCGATCACCGGTCACACGTCGTAGTACAGCTCGAACTCGTGCGGGTGCGGGCGGAGCTGGATCGGGGCGATCTCGGACTCGCGCTTGAGGTCGATCCAGGTCTCGATCAGGTCCTCGGTGAAGACGTCGCCCTCGAGCAGGAAGGCGTGGTCGGCCTCGAGCGAGTCGATCACGGCCGGCAGCGAGGTGGGGACCTGCGGGATGCCCGCGTGCTCCTCCGGCGGCAGCTCGTACAGGTCCTTGTCGACCGGGTCGGCCGGCTCGATCTTGTTGCGGATACCGTCCAGGCCGGCCAGCAGCTGGGCCGAGAAGGCCAGGTACGGGTTCGCCGACGGGTCGGGGCAGCGGAACTCGATCCGCTTCGCCTTCGGGTTCGACCCGGTGATCGGGATCCGGATGCAGGCCGAGCGGTTGCGCTGCGAGTAGACCAGGTTGACCGGGGCCTCGAAGCCCGGCACCAGGCGGTGGTACGAGTTCACCGTCGGGTTGGTGAAGGCCAGCAGCGACGGGGCGTGCTTGAGCAGACCGCCGATGTACCAGCGGGCGATGTCGGACAGGCCGCCGTACCCGGACTCGTCGTAGAACAGCGCGTCGCCGTTGGAGAACAGCGACTGGTGGACGTGCATCCCCGAGCCGTTGTCGCCGAAGATCGGCTTCGGCATGAAGGTCGCCGTCTTGCCGGCCGCCCACGCGGTGTTCTTGACGATGTACTTGAACTTCATCAGGTTGTCGGCGGTCTTCAGCAGCTCGTCGAAGCGGAAGTTGATCTCCGCCTGACCCGCCGTACCGACCTCGTGGTGCGCACGCTCGACGACCAGGCCGGCCTTCTCCAGCGCCAGCGTGATGTCGTCACGCAGCTCGCCGAAGTGGTCGGTCGGCGCGACCGGGAAGTAGCCGCCCTTGTAGCGGACCTTGTAGCCGCGGTTACCGCCGTCCTCGACCCGGCCGGTGTTCCAGGCGCCGGCGACCGAGTCGATCGCGTAGTACCCGGTGTTGGCCTTGGTCTCGAACCGGACGTCGTCGAAGACGTAGAACTCGGCCTCCGGCGCGAAGAACGCGGTGTCCGCGATCCCGGTCGACTTCAGGTACTCCTGCGCCTTGCGCGCGATGTTGCGCGGGTCACGCGAGTACGCCTCGCCGGTGAGCGGGTCGTGGACGAAGAAGTTGATGGCCAGCGTCTTCGTCCCGCGGAACGTGTCGAGGAAGGCCGTGGTCGGGTCGGGCAGCAGCTTCATGTCCGATTCGTGGATCTGCTGGAACCCGCGCACCGACGAACCGTCGAACATCAGGCCGTCTTCGAAGACCTCCGGCCCGAACGACGACACCGGGACGGTGAAGTGCTGCATGATGCCCGGCAGGTCGGAGAACCGGACATCGATGATCTCGATGCCCTCGTCCTTGACGTAGGCGAGCAGCTCCTCAGCGCTGGAAAACATACGTACTCCTAGGGTGGCTCAGAGATTGCATCTGAACGTAGGGCCCGCCGGTTTCTCCGTCGTGACCCTGATGTTTCGCGGATGTTACGCCCAGCGTGTCCGCGCTGACCCACTGGTGTACGGCGGCTACGCCCTGAGATCTTCCGGTCCTGGGTGAACCGGTCGCTGGCGCCGTCCGTAGGCTAGTCATCATGGCATCGTCGGCGCAGCCGGGCACAGGACCCACCGAAGAATTCCGATTTCCGGGGAGCCGGCTGGGTCTGCCGGAGGACGGCCCGGGCTCGGTCGCGGGCTGGGGGCGCCGGCTGCTGGCGCTGCTGATCGACTGGCTGATCGCCGGCCTGGTCGCGTCGGTCGTGGTCGGCAAGCCGATGTGGGCGGGCGGCAACGACTACAACACGTCACACCTGGCGATCTTCTTCCTGATCACCGCGATCCTGACCGGCCTGGCCGGCGGTACCATCGGCCACCGGATCTGCGGGCTGCGCGTGCTCAACCTGAAGAGCAAGGACGTTCCGCAGGTCGGGCTGCTCGGGGGAGTGATCAGGTCGTTCCTGATCTGCCTGCTGATCCCGGCGGTGATCTTCGATCGCGATCACCGCGGCCTGCACGACCTGGCCGCGAAGACGGTCGTCGTACGGCGTTGATCAGCGGCGCGTGAGCCGGAGTTGTACGTCGTCGAGGTATCCGGTGCGGAAGCCGGCCTCGGAGTACGCGAGGTAGAACTCCCACATCCGCCCGAACGTGTCGTCGAAGCCCAATGCGGAGATGGCCGGCCAGCGCTCGACGAAGCGGTTCCGCCAGACCCGCAGCGTGCGCGCGTAGTCCGCGCCGAGGTGCCGTACGACGTCCGCCCGCAGGCCGGTGTGCTGGGCGGTGACGTCCTCGATCACCTTGATCGACGGGATCAGGCCGCCGGGGAAGATGTACTTCTGCACCCAGGTGAACGTGTTCCGGGTCGCCAGCATCCGCTCGTGCGGCATCACGATCGCCTGTACGACGGCGACGCCGCCCGGCGCCAACCGGCGCTCGATCGCCTCGAAGTACACCGGCCAGTACTTCTCGCCGACCGCCTCGATCATCTCCACACTCAGTACGGCGTCGAACTCGCCGATCTGGTCGCGGTAGTCCCGCAGCGCGACCTGCACCCGGTCGCCGACGCCCGCATCCGCGATCCGGCGCTGCGCCAGCAACGCCTGCTGCGAAGCGATCGTGATCGCCGTCACCCACGCGCCACGCTGGGCCGCCCGGATCGCGAGACTCGCCCAGCCGCACCCGATGTCGAGCACCCGCGACCCGGACACAATCCCGGCCGCATCGAGGATCGAGTCGAGCTTGCGCAGCTGGGCATCGGTCAGCTCGTCGTACGACGCCGTTGCCAGATCACTGTGAGCAGCATCACCGAAGTACGCCGCCGAATAGGTCAGCGTCGGATCGAGGAACTCCGCGAACATCGCGTTGCTGAGGTCGTAGTGCCGGCTGATGTTCTCCCGCGCGCCGGCCCGGTCGTTCTCCTGGTCGCCCGGCTGGGAGCGGGTGACCAGCCAGCGCAGCGACTGCGCCCACTTCGGCAGCAGGTGCCGGGTCTCCTCGTTGCTGAACCGCTCCGCGAACGGGACCAGCAGGTCGGCCAGGTCGGTGCCCGGCTCCGGATCCCAGTCGCCCGCCAGATACGCCTCGCCGAACCCGGAGCCCGCGTCGTGCCCGAGCCGGTCCAGGAACGCCGACGTCCGGTGCACCCGCATCGCCGGCCCGCCGAGACCGTACGACCGGTTGCTGTCCAGGTGGATCGTGGCGGGCAGGTCCTTGGCGATCAGCTTGATCGCGGTGGCCGCGCCGTACCTCCGGACCGGATTCGAGCGTGGCCGAGCCAGTGTCGGCCACGTCTCGGCCACCGGTTGGTGCACACGTCGGTGCACTGGCGGCATCAGATCCGTCATGTCAGCTGTTCCCCTGTAATCCGTCCTGGTCGCACCCTAAGGGCTCCCAGCCTCCCCACGGCGCATGTCTGAACAGATCAACTGTCGAGCATGCCGCTTGGTTACCGTCCCCGCATCGCCTGACGGGCGCCCTTCAGGCTGCTCGGCACCGGCCCCTTCGGCATCGGCACCTGCGGCCGGACCGCGTCCAGCGCCTTCAGCCGCTGGAGCAGATCGGTGATCTCCGACGGCTGCATCACCGCCGGCAGCTTCATCACGTACTTGGTGAGCTTGCGGATGTCGATCTCACCCTCGCCCTGACCCGCGACGATCTGCGTCACCGGGGCGCCGCCGGCGACCCGGTTGTGCTTCTTGGCCTCGGCCGTCAGCAGGTTCTTCACCCGGCTCGCCTGACCCTCGCCGACCAGGATGATCCCGGGCCGGCCGACCACGCGGTGGACGATGTCGGCGTTCTTGGTCACCGCGATCGCGGGCGTCACGTTCCAGCCGCGGCGCAGCGTCTGCAGCGCCGACGCGGCCGCACCGGCCTGGCCCTCGATCTGGCTGTACGCCGCCTTCTCGACCTTGCGGCCGAACACCAGCGTCGCGGCCAGGAAGCCGAGCGCGACGCCGAGCGGGATCCAGATCACCAGCGGGCCGACCAGGAATCCGCCGAGCACGGCGAGCCCGACGATGCCGAGGAAGATCCCGGCGAGCACGAGGCCGACCGTCGGGTCGGACTTCTGGGTCAGCTTGTACGCCGACACGATCTGCTTGAGCCGGCTGGTCTTCTCTTCGGGCGCGTCGTTCTTGGCCATCTCTACCTGCTCTACCTGTCCTGGATGTTCATACGTGACTCAACGGCCTGACGGTACAAGCGTCCGGCGCGGTACGAGGACCGTACCAGCGGCCCGGACATGACTCCGGCGAAACCGATCTCCTGCGCCTCGGCGTCCAGCTCGACGAACTCCTCGGGCTTGACCCAGCGCTCGACCGGGTGGTGCCGCACCGAGGGACGCAGGTACTGCGTGATCGTGATGATCTCGCAGCCGGCAGCGTGCAGGTCCTTCAGTGCCTGGCTGACCTCGTCGCGGGTCTCGCCCATGCCGAGGATCAGGTTCGACTTTGTGACCAGGCCGTAGTCGCGGGCCTGGGTGATGACGTCCAGCGACCGCTCGTAGCGGAAGCCGGGACGGATCCGGCGGAAGATCCGCGGGACGGTCTCGACGTTGTGCGCGAACACCTCCGGCCGGGAGGAGAACACCTCGGCCAGCTGCTCGGGTACGGCGTTGAAGTCCGGCGCGAGCATCTCGACGCCGGTGCCCGGGTTGAGCTCGTGGATCTGGCGGATCGTCTCGGCGTACAGCCAGGCGCCGCCGTCGTCCAGGTCGTCGCGGGCGACGCCGGTCACGGTCGCGTACCGCAGACCCATGGTCCGGACCGACTCGGCCACGCGGCGCGGCTCGTCGCGGTCCAGCGCCTCCGGCTTGCCGGTGTCGATCTGGCAGAAGTCACAGCGCCGTGTGCACTGGTCCCCGCCGATGAGGAAGGTCGCCTCGCGGTCCTCCCAGCACTCGAAGATGTTCGGGCAGCCGGCTTCCTGGCACACCGTGTGCAGTCCCTCGGACTTCACGAGTTTCTGCAGCGCCTGGTACTCCGGGCCCATCTTGGCGCGGGTCTTGATCCACTCGGGTTTGCGCTCGATCGGGGTCTCCGCGTTGCGCACCTCGAGCCTGAGCAGTTTCCGTCCTTCTGGGGCGATGGTCACGCCCCCAAGGGTACGCGTCCGCGCTCAGGGCCGTCTCACCCGTACGCTGATGAGCTATGTCCCAGAGTTCATGGACCCGGCCCGCGCCGACCGCCCGCGAGCAGCGGTACGACGTACTGCTGGGACTCGGGATGGCGCTGGCGTCCCTGCTCGGGACCGAGCTGGCCCGCGGCGGCTCGCCGACCCACGTCGACCTCGGCATCGGCGGCGTCGAGCCGTACGTGCTGAGCGCGGCGATCGCGCTGCCGCTGTGCTTCCGGCGCCGGTGGCCGATCCCGGTGCTGCTGGTGGTCGCGGGGCTGTTCGTGCTGAACGGCGAGCGGGCGATCTTCGCGTTCGCAGGCAACCTGGTCACCCAGTCGACGATGTTCATGGCGATCTACGCGGCCGTGGCCTGGGCCCGCGACCGGCGGCTGATGAAGGCGTCGGTCGCGGTCGTCTTCGTGGTCATGTTCGGCTGGCTGGCGATCAACTTCGTCCGTGCGCTGCGCGCCAACTCGATCGAGGGCCCCAACCACGCGCTGTTCTCGCCGTACGTCTCGAACGTGGTCCTGGCCGTCGCGCTCAACGTCCTCTACTTCTTCGGCGCGTACTTCTGGGGCCGTACGGCGTGGGGCACCGCCCGGCAGCGCGCCGAGCTCGAGCAGCAGGCGACCGAGCTGGCCGCGCAGCAGGAGGCGAACTCCCGGCGTGCGGTGATCGACGAGCGGCTGCGGATCTCCCGCGAACTGCACGACGTCGTCGCACACCACATCAGCAGCATCGGCGTCCAGGCCGGGGGAGCCCGGCGAGTGATGGACAGCGATCCGGATGCCGCGAAGAGCGCGCTGAACGTGATCGAGGAGTCCAGCCGGAGCGCCGTGAACGAGATGCGCCAATTGCTCGGCATGCTTCGCGCGGCGGATCCCGATGTCGACGTCACCACACCGGACCCGAAGGCGCCGCAGGCCGGCGCCGATCGGCTGCCGGCGCTGATTTCGGAGGTGAACGGTCAGGGCCTCGAGGTCGGGTTCCACCAGATCGGCGCGCCGTCCGAGCTGCCCAAGACCGTGTCCGTGTCGGTGTACCGGATCGCCCAGGAGGCGCTCGCGAACGTCCGCAAGCATTCGACAGCCCGTAGCGCTCACCTCACGTTGCGTTATCTCGGCGACACGGTCGAGCTCGAAGTACTCGACGACGGCCGCCCGAAGCACGCGCCGGTCGGCAGCCGGCTGGGTCACGTCGGGATCCGGGAGCGGGTTGGTCTGCTCGGCGGCGAGAGCGAGATCGGCCCGCGGCCCGTGGGAGGATTCCGGGTCCGGGTCCGCATCCCGTTGGACCACCCGATGCTTGATCAACCACTGTCTGGAGCGCCACATGAGTGACCCGATGCGGGTCCTGCTGGTCGACGACCAGGACCTGGTCCGGGCCGGCTTCCGGATGATCCTGTCGGTCGAGCCGGAGATCGAGGTCGTCGGTGAGGCGTCCGACGGCGAGAAGGCGATCGAGCTGGCGCTCGCGCTGCGGCCTGACGTCGTACTGATGGATGTCCAGATGCCCGGGATGGACGGGATCACCGCTACCCAGCGGATCGTCTCCGAGGACGCCGGGAAGGTGGTCATCCTCACGACGTTCGACCGCGACGACTACCTCTTCGAGTCGCTCGGGGCCGGTGCGAGCGGGTTCCTGCTCAAGAACACCGCGCCCGAGGACCTGGTCGAGGCGATCCAGATCGTCCACTCGGGCCACGCGCTGCTCGCGCCCGAGGTGACGCGCCGGGTGATCAAGCGATTCACCGGCGGCGGCGAGCGCGTGTATCGGCCCGATCTCCTCGCGGACCTGACCGAGCGTGAGCGCGAGGTCCTCGGCCTGATCGCCCGCGGCCTCACCAACACCGAGATCGCCACCCAACTCTTCGTCGGCGAGGCCACGGTCAAGACCCACGTCTCCCGGGTCCTCCTCAAACTCGGCCTCCGCGACCGCGTCCAGGCCGTCGTCTTCGCCTACGAATGCGGCCTGGTCACCCCGGGGGACGACACCTCCGCCTAGCGGGTGACCCGCGCGATCACCCTCGCGGGCGACGTACCCGGAGGCCTGTCCTCACTAGGTTTGTCAGTGTCGGGTGAACGCCCGGCGGGGGCTGACCTGTAGGGAACGGTGACACACATGCTGAGGGTGGCTGGGCTCACTCGGCGGTTCGGTGATCATCTGGCGCTGGACGACGTGACGTTTGACGTCGTACCTGGACGGATGACCGGATTCGTCGGGGCCAACGGTGCCGGTAAGACGACGACGATGCGGATCATCCTCGGGGTCCTGGCCGCGAACGCCGGTCAGGTGCTCTGGAACGGCGAGTTGCTGACCCAGGAGGTACGGCGCGACGTCGGGTACATGCCCGAAGAGCGCGGGCTGTACCCGAAGATGAAGATCCGCGACCAGCTGGTCTTCTTCGGCCGGCTGCACGGGCTCTCGCCGGAGAGGGCTTTGGAACGGACCGACAAGCTGCTCGAACGGCTAGGGCTGGCCGAGCGGGCCACGGACGCGCTGGAGACGCTGTCGCTGGGCAACCAGCAGCGGGTCCAGATCGCGGCCGCGCTGGTGCACGAGCCGATCGCGCTGGTGCTGGACGAGCCGTTCAGCGGCCTCGACCCGCTCGCCGTCGACGCGATGGTGGACCTGCTCCGCGAGGAAGTCACGTCCGAGGTGCCGGTGCTGTTCTCGAGCCACCAGCTCGACCTGGTCGAGCGGCTGTGCGACGACCTCGTCGTACTGTCCCGCGGCAAGGTGGTCGCGGCGGGTTCGGTCGCGGACCTGTCGGCGGGCTCGACCTCGACGTACCGGCTGGTGGTGGAGGGCGACGCGGGCTGGCTGCGTGACGTGCGCGGCATCGAGGTACGTGATGTGGCCGGCGGTACGGCGCTGTTCGACGTACTGGATGCGGCCGTCGAGCAGAAGATTCTTCAGGAGGCGCTCAGCCGCGGACCGGTCCGCCAGTTCGGGCCGGAGCGGGTGGCGCTCAGCGACGTCTTCCGGGAGGCGACCCGATGAACGTGTTGGACAGGCCGTGGGCGCTGATCGCGGAGCGCGAGATCAGTACGAAGCTCCGGGACAAGACCTTCATCGGCTCAACGCTGGTGATGCTGTTCATCGTGATGGTCGCGGTGATCCTGCCGGCGATCCTCGCGGGCAAGGGCGGGGCGGACAAGATCGCGGTCGTCGACGATGCGGCTGCCAAGGTCGTGCAGCAGGCGTCGACGACGATCGGCGGCGACGGCTATGAGGTGGTCCGCGCCGGCGATCGGCCCGCCGCGGAGAAGCTGGTCACCGACGGCGACGCGAAGGCGGCGCTCGTGCCCGGCACCGACGGGTACGTCGTGATCGGCAAGGACAGCGTCGATTCGGGGATCGAGAGCGCGCTGCGCGAGGCGGCCGCGACCGTCGGCATGGAGACGAATGCGTCGAAGGCGGGGCTGACTCCATCGGAGTTGCACGCCGGTACGAAGGTCGAAGTACAGCTGCTGAAGCCCGGTCCGCTGCCGGATATCGTCTCGCAGTTCGTGAACATCGGGCTGGCGCTGGTGTTCTACATGACCGCGCTCGGCTTCGGCATGATGATCGCGCAGAGCGTCGTACAGGAGAAGGAGAGCCGGGTCGTCGAGATCCTGGCCGCCGCGGTGCCGATCCGGTCGCTGTTGTGGGGCAAGGTGCTCGGAAACACCGTGCTGGCGCTCTCGCAGATCGTGGTGATCGCGGCTGCGTCGCTGATCGGGCTGTTGGCGACTGATCAGGCCGACATCCTCGAGGTGGTCGCGCCGGTGGCCGGGTGGTTCGTGGTGTTCTTCGTGCTCGGGTTCGTGGCGCTGGCCGGGCTGTGGGCGGTCGCGGGTTCGCTGGCGACTCGGCAGGAGGATCTCGGGTCGACCACGCTGCCGGGGCAGATGATCCTGATGATCCCGTTCTTCTTCTCGGTGTTCGCGGGGTCGTCGGCCAAGACGGTGGCGTCGTTCGTCCCGATCGCGTCGTCGATGTCGATGCCGGGCCGGATGCTGACCGAGGACGTGCCGATCTGGCAGCCGCTGGTCGCGATCGCGCTGCTGCTCGGCGCGACGGTGCTGATCGTCCGGCTGGGCGCGCGGCTGTACGAGCGGACGCTGCTGCAGACCGGGCGCCGGCTCGGCTACCGCGAGGCCCTTGCCCTCGAAACTTCGTAGCACATCGTCACAGCCGGGCCCGGCGTTACAGGTCCAGGCCCGGCTGTGACAAAACCGCAATGTTGGGTACCTGTGTGCTGTGCCTACACCTGGACTACGGTCTCAACGCATGAACGTCGAGCTGCGCCACCTGCGGGTGGTGGTCCTGGTGGCAGAAGCGGGGTCCGTCGGACGGGCCGCCCGCTGGCTCAAGGTCAGCCAACCGAGCCTGACGGCGCAGCTGAAGCGGATCGAGGCGGCGTTCGGCGGGGAGCTGTTCGAGCGCTCCCGCACCGGGGTCACGCCGACCCCGCTCGGCCGGTACGCCGTCGACCGCGCGCGGGCCATCCTGGTCGACGTCGACCACCTGTCCGCGACCGTGTCCGCGATGACCGCGGTGGAGTCGTCCGCAGTACGGCTCGGTGGGTTCCCGACCGCGCCGATGTCCGGGATCGCGTCCCGGCTGCGTTCGCACGGCGAGATCGAGCAGGTCAGCATCGAGGTCGAGTGGTCCACCAGCGTGCTGTTGCAGCAGCTGGAGAGCGGGCGGCTGGACTTCGCGTTGCTGCGGGAGTTCCCGGGGTTCGAGCTGCGGCTGCCGGCGGGCGTCGAGTCCACGACGGTGGTCGAGTCGGAGTCGGCGTACGTCGCTCTGTCGGCGGACCACCCGGTGGCGGAATCGACGCGGACGCGCGGCGAGGTCGAGCTGGCGTCGCTGTCGGACGAGGAATGGATCGGGGAGCCGCCGGACGACAGCGGGTTCCATGTGTTGTTCCGGGCGGCGTGCGAGGCTGCCGGGTTCCAGCCGAAGGTGGAGCATCATTCGGTGGATACGTCGGTGCTGATGGGGTTCGTGACGAGTGGTCAGGGTGTGGCGCTGATCTCGCCCACGTCGTACCGGATGTTGTCCTCGGATGTCACGACGCGGACGCTCGCGGGTGACCCGATCCATCGGAAGCTGGTGCTCGCGTGGAGCACGGAGTCACCGCGTGCGCAGATGGCTGGCGACGTGCTGGGGATGGCGAGCTCGGCGTACGACGAGGCGATCACCGAGCATGCACGGCGCGGTGCGGTGCAGCAACGCATGCACGTCGCTTGAGGTACTAGGCCGGCTTGACCACCGGATTCTCGAACGCCAGGTAGAACTCGCCGGTGTCCTCCGGGTCCTCCATGCGCTCCCGGTACTGCGATCCCACCTGCTCCTTACCCGAAAACTCCGCCGCCTTCGGCCGCTCACCTTGAGCCTGCTGCGGCTTCGCCGGCGCGGCCTCCTCAGCCTTGGCTTCCGGCGCCTTCACCTCAGCCGGCGCCTTCACCTCAGCCGGCGCCTTCACCTCAGCCTTGGCCTCCGGGGCCTTCACCTCGGCCGGCTTGGTCTCCGCTGCTGGCATCGCCTGGGTCTCGTCGACCGGCATCGCCTGGGTCTCGTCGCCTACGTCGGCGTCCGGCGTCTTCGACTCGGCAGGCTTGTTCTCCGCGACCGGCATCGCTTGGGTCTCCTGGACCGGCGCCGCCTGGGTCTCCTCGACCGGCTTGGCCTCGGCTGCCGGGGCTTCCTCCGCTGCGGGCTCCTCCTGCGCGGGGGCCTGCTGCGGCTCCTGCTCCTGCTCCTGTTCTGCAGCGTCCTCTGGCACCGGCGTGGCAACCGTCTCGTCGCCTACGTAGTTGCCCCGAGCATCATCCTCGGGGAACTGTCGCGTCTGCTCGAACTCAGCCCCGAGCGGGAACTGCCGCGTCTGCTCATCCGCCTGGTTCCGCGGCTGCACCGGCTCCGGCTCGTCGAACAGATCGTCGTACCGCGAGCGGCTCTCGTACGGCACCGGCTCCGCATAGGTGCTCCCGGCAACCGGGTACACAGCCGCGACATCCGCCTCCTGCTGCGCCTGCGCCGCCTCCTGCTCGCGCTGCAGCCGCTCCTCCTCGACCCGTACCCGCCGCCGCTTCTGCACACTGCGGACGATCAGCTGGATCGCGTACACCAGCGAGATCACCCCGAGGATGGGGACGACCCCGTTCAGCGTGTACTGCTTCGACCCGTCGATCATCCCCGTGGTGACCCCGGGGACGTCGTTCAGGAAGTTCGTGGTCCGGTTCGGGATCCAGAGCCAGCAGTAGACCTGAACGCCGAAGGCGAGGAACGCCCCGAGCGCGGCCGCGCCGGAGAAGTACGACACCACGGCCCAGAAGACCAGCGCGCCGATGCCGAAGGCAAGCGCCAGCTCCTTCGCATTCAGCTCGATACCACCCGGTGCCGCGAGTACTCCGAAGACGGCCGGTCCGGCCAGAGCAACGGCTATGCCGAGCAAGAACCCAAGAAATTTGGCCACAACCCCAAGGTAGCGACGATCGGCCGTCACACCCTGCAGACACTTCGGCGCGCCACACCAGACACATCCGCCCCAAGCGCACCGGCAATCGCTTGCCTAGGCTGTTCCCGTGGACCGTCCTCCGAACATCCTCGTAGTCCTGTCCGACGAGCACACCGCCGCCGCAGCGGGGTGGGCCGGCCATCCGCACGTACAGACGCCGCATCTGGACCGCCTGGCCGCACAGGGCGTCTCGTTCGACCGTGCGTACACGAACAGCCCGATGTGCGTCCCGTCCCGGCTCTCGCTGATGGCAGGGCAGTACGTGCACCAGATCGGGGCCTGGGACAACGGCGTGATCCCCGGTCCGTCGTACCGCACCTGGGGTCACCATCTGCGCGATGCCGGTTACACCTCGGTCATCGCCGGCCGGACGCACTTCAACGGACCAGACCGCTTGCTGGGCTTCGACAAGCGCCTCACGGACGACCTGGACTTCTGGCTGGACCACAGCGGACGGCCACCCCGCCGTACGCCGGACTGGCGGCGCCCGACCAACTCACACGTCACCGAACAAGGCGCAGGCGACCACGTCCACACCCAGCACGACATCGCTACAACCGATGCCGCACTGGACTTCCTCCGCGGTCCCGGCGACGACCCATTCCTGCTGTACGTCGGCTACATGCACCCGCACTTCCCATTGGTCGCCCCACCGGAGTTCCGTGCGCTGTACGACGCTGCCGACGTCGAACTGCCATCCGTCGCCGACGACCAGCACCCGGTGATCTCGCTGCTCCGACACGGCTTCCGCAACGACGAACCGCTGACAGAGGAGCAGATCCGCGAGGCAACGGTCTGCTACTGGGCACTGATCAGTCACCTCGACCACCAGATCGGCCGGCTGCTGGCCGCCGTACCGGACGACACAGTGGTCATCTACACCAGCGACCACGGTGAAATGGCCGGACACCACGGCATCTGGCAGAAGCAGTGCTTCTACGACCCCGCCGTACGCATCCCGCTCCTGCTGCGCCACCCAGCCCTCACGCCCGGCCGCACCGACGCCCACGTCAGCCTGATCGACCTATTACCCACCCTCAGGGACGTTGCTGGGCTGGCGTCCGATCCCGCTCTACCAGGCCATTCGTTGCTCGACCCAACGGACCGCCCAGTGCTGTCGGAGTACCACGCCCAAGGCATGCTCGACGGCGGCTTCATGCTGCAGTCGGGCCCTTGGAAGTACTGCTACTACGGCGCCGCCAACCCGCCACAGGTCTTCAACCTCGACAACGACCCACTCGAGCAGCACGACCTGTCCGGCGACACAGCTCTGGTGCATCGCCTGGACGGCGAGCTGAGACTGCTGCTCGACCCAGACGCAACCGATGAACGTGCCAAGTCCGACCAGGCCGCCCGCATGGCTGTCTCCACGAGAGGTTGAGCCCGTGTCCACTTCCAATACGTCTGCTCCGAACATTCTGCTGATCGTTTCCGACGACCACGGGTACGCCGACCGCGGCGGCCTCGGCCTGCACCCCGACGTACACACTCCGTCCCTCGACCGTCTCGCCTCCGAGGGCGTGACCTGCACCGATGCCTACGTGACAGCGCCGATCTGCAGCCCGTCCCGCGCCGCGATCATCTCCGGGCAGTACCAACAGCGGTGGGGCGGCCAATGGTTCGACTCGGCCGCGTTCCCGCCGGACGAGGTACCTAGCTTGGCGGAGATCCTGCAAGGCCAGGGCTACCGGACGGGCTACTTCGGCAAGGTGCACTACGGCCAAGAGGACGTGGGGGACAGGGCCTGCCCACCGCACCACGGCTTCGAGGAAACGCTCTACGGACTGGCCGGCCACTCATTCGGCCGCTTGAACTACCTGCACCACTCAGAGGACGCAATGGCGTCGTACGGCCAGCCCGCAGCACACCACATGGCTGTGCAGCCGCTCCTGTCCGGTGACACACCGGTCGAGCACGAGGGCTTCCTGACGGCCGAGTTCGGACGGCGGGCAGCCGAGTTCATGGGTACTGCGGACGAGCGCCCGTACTTCTGCATGGTCGCGTTCAACGCAGTACACAACTTCTGCTGGCAACTGCCCGACTCCGAGTTGGAGGCACGCGGTCTGCCGGCGTTCCGCGACTGGTCCCCGGACACCGACGGCGCCTTCACGGAGTGGTACGACGACGTGATCGTGCCGAACCTTCCGCACGGCCGCGAGTACTACCTCGCCCAACTGGAGCTGATGGACGCCGAGATCGGACGCCTCCTCGATGCGGCCGACGAGAACACCATCGTCGTGTACATCACCGACAACGGTGGGTCGACCTGCAACTTCGGCGACAACGCGCCGCTCCGCGGGACGAAGTACACGCTCTGGGACGGCGGCATCCGCATCCCGATGATCTGGCGCTGGCCGGGCCAACTGCCGGCGGGCCGCAATACCAACGCTCTCGTCAGCACCATGGACCTGGTTCCCACTCTGGCCGGCGCCGCTGGCGCGAATGTCACCGAAACCGACGGCCTGGATATCCTTCCGGCCCTCGCCGGCACTTCACCTACGGCCCACGAGACTCTGCATTGGGACTGCGGTTTCCAGTGGGCCGTCCGCTCGGGGTCGTGGAAACTCAGCTGGGTGGCCGACGACGCCAACACCCAGCATCTGAAGGACTACGAACACGCGCCTATGGGCAACGGCTGGTCCCTCACAGACCTCTCCACCGACATAGCCGAACAGACCAACCAGTGCGCCGAGCAGCCGGACGTGGTCGCCCGCCTCAACGACCTGCACACGGCATGGCGGGCTGAGGTCGGCCTGCCCGCTAGCTGAGGCTCAGACGGTCAGGCCGTACGTGATCGGCGTCGGACCCTCGTCGGCGTGCTCGATGTCCGGGCTGCGCTCGTACTCTTCCCACGCGAGCAGTTCGTCGAGGTGCCGACGTAACGAATCCAGCACCTCGGTCACCGCGACCTCACGGCCGAGCTCCTTCGACAGCGTCGTCACGTCCGCGTCCGAGATCCCGCACGGCACGATCCGGTCGAACCAGGCCAGATCGTTGTTGCAGTTCAACGCGAACCCGTGCATCGTCACGCCCTGCGCGACCCGGATCCCGATCGCCGCGATCTTCCGCTCGCGCCCACGCTCATCGGCCGCGACCCAGACACCGCTACGTCCCTTGACCCGACCGGTCTTCACGCCGAAGTCCGCGCAGACCGCGATCAACGCCTCTTCGAGCCGCCGCACGTAGTCGACGACGTACACATGTGAGGCCAGCTTCACGATCGGGTACCCCACGAGCTGACCCGGCCCGTGCCACGTGATCTTCCCGCCGCGGTCGACATCGACCACCGGCGTACCGTCGAACGGCCGCTCCTGCGGCTCGGTGCGCTTGCCGGCCGTGTACACCGGCGGGTGCTCGAGCAGGATCACCGTGTCCGAACCGGTGCCCTCGGCAACCTCCGCATGCAGCCGCCGCTGCTCCGCCCACGCGGTCTCGTACTCCACCGCGTCGGCCCCGAAGCCCGCTTCCACATACTCGATAACCCTCACCCGATCGAGTGTAAGCGCCCCCGACGACGCCCTCGCCGTGGCCTCCATCACCACCACCTGCCTGTGGATAACTTCGACGGCGGATGTCGCGATCGGTGCATCCTCTTGGGCATGGACCTCGCCGACTTCACCGGGTACAGCCTGCGCCGGCAGCTCGGGTCCGGACCGACCGGCACCGTCTGGCAGGTCCGTGACCGCACGTCGGGCCGCAACGCCGTACTCAAACAGATCCCGATCAGCGCCGTATCCGACCTGAGGAGACTCCGTGAAGACCTGAGCATGCTCACCCGCATCCACCACCCGCACATCGCGCGCGTGCTGGAGTTCCGCGAGACTGAGACAGACCTCATCGTCATCAGCCAGTACGTCCCCGCCGGCAGCCTCGCCAAGCTCCTGGCCCGCCGCGGCCCGCTGTCCCGCGGCGAGCTGGTAACCCTCCTGGTCCCACTCGCCGAGGCCGTCGCCCACCTTCACCGCTCGAACCTGGCCCACGGCGCTATCACCCTCCACAACGTCCTCCTCGACGCCGACGGCCGCCCAGTCCTCTCCGACGCAACCCTGCACCCCGCCCCACCAACCGCCGACCTGACCGCCCTAACCACCCTGTCCCACCAGGCAGGCGCAGACCCCACTGTCTTCACCTCAGCCCTCTTCACCAACACCCCACCCACCTCCCTCCCACGCCAGCTCCTCTCCCTAGCCACCCCCACCCCCATCGACCTAGCAGTCCCCGAAGCAACCCCACCGGCGGCGACAGCCGACGCGGCAGGAGCTGCAGCTACCGCGGGCGGCCCGGCCGCGGGTGCCACCCCGGGTGATCCACCTGTGGGTCCTACCCCGTCCGGCGGGCCGGACCTGTCTGCTCTTCTCAGCGCCCCTCGCCCGAAGACCTCCGACGAGACTCCAGGCGACGACGACCCGATCGCCCTGTCCCGCGGCCCGCTGGCCGCACCCCCGCCCAAGCCGCCTACACCACCGCCTACGTCTCCCGACCGCCCCGAACAGTCCCCAACCGCGCCAGGAGGCTCAAAGCCCAGCCGCCCAAAACGCCGCACCCCGTCCCGCCGCGACCGCGTCCTGAGACACCTCCAACACCTGCCGCACGACGCCCTCGCCACGGTCTTCGGCCGAGGATTCCGACGCCCGCCGTACGGCACACTCGCGGCAGCTGCTCTGGCTGCCGTCGTCGTGCTGGCCATCGGCGTCGTCACGCTCCGGACGCTCGACGCCCCCGCAACCGCCCAGGCCGACCCAGCCCATCCGCGACCCAGCCAGCCCAGCGCCACACGGCAACAATCCGCGGAGCCGAGCACAACGCAATCGCAGTCCACCCGCCCGCCGCCAACGGCGTCCGCGACTGCCGAGCGAACTACTTCCAGCAAGTCCGCTTCGCCCACCTGGACGAGGACTCTTCAAGCGCTCGACGCTCAGCGGGCACGAGCGTTCTGGACCCTTGATCCCGACATCCTCGACCGCATCTACGTTCCAGGCAGCTCACCCTGGCGGTCCGACCACGCGCTCCTGTCCAGCTACCGCAAGCAGCAGATCCGGGTCGAAGGTCTCCGGGTCCAGATCGACAGCTCCACAATCGCCCGCCGCACGCGAACCACAATCACCCTCAAGACAACCGACCACCTGGCCGCCGGCCAAGCAGTCGACCGGACCGGCACCAAGACCCCACTTCCGCGCGGCACCCCGACCACCAAACTCATCACCCTGACAACCAGCCCAACCACCAAGGCCTGGCGCATCACCGCCATCACCCAACCCTGACCTCCGTGCGGGTGCTCAGGCGAGCGCGGCCGAGAGCGCGGTGGTGACCGTCGGGTGGTGGAAGGCGAAGCCGGCGGACTGGAGGCGGGTCGGCAGCGCGCGTTTGCTTCCCAGGAGTTCCCAGGCGAACTCGCCCAGGGCGGCCTTCATCAAGAAGGCCGGGACCGGGACAAAGGCCGGGCGGTTAAGCGCCGTCGCGAGAGCCGCAGTGAATTCGGTGTTCGTGGCTGGAGTGGGGAGGGCGACATTGACCGGGCCACTGATCGTGTCGTTCTCGGCGACGAAGCGGACGGCTCGAAGCCAGTCGGTCAGAGAGATAACGGGGAAGTACTGCGTGCCCGAGCCGAGGCGGCCGCCGAGGCCGATACGGAAAGGAAGGGAGAGGAGTTGGAACGCCGGAGCCTTGCGATCGAGTACGACGCCGGTGCGCAGCGCGGCAACCCGGCTACCTGCCGTACGGGCGGGCTCGAGCGCGCCTTCCCACAGCCGTACGACGTCGGAGAGGAAGCCCTCGCCGAGTTCGGAGTCCTCGGTGAGGATGCGATCGCCGAGGTCCGTCCCGTATCCGCCGATCCCGCTCTGCGTGATCAGCACCGGATGCCGGTCGAGCTGCGACGCGACCGTGGCCAGCGTCGCCGTCGTACTGACGCGGCTCTCGCGGATCGTGTTGCGGTACGTCGGGGTCCACGGACGGCCGATGTTCGCGCCGGCCAGGTTGACCAGGACATCGGGGTCGCCGAGGTCGGCCGGATCGAGTTCACCGCTCGCCGGGTTCCAGCGGATCTCGTCCGGTGTCGACGGCGCACGGCGTACGAGTCGGAGGACCTGGTGGCCGTCGGCAACCAAGTCGCGGGTCAGGGCCTTGCCGAGGAAGCCGGATGCCCCGGCCAGCACGTACTTCATCCCGCTTTGCTCCTTGTCGGTTCACTGAACACAAAAGCGCCGGTGCCCGTCTCCGGGGGAGACAATGCACCGGCGCCCTGTGATCCGATCGGATCAGACGTCGAACTGGGCCTCTTCGAGGCGCTTCTTGACCGCGGTCAGGTAGCGGGCCGCGTCGGCGCCGTCGACCAGACGGTGGTCGTAGGTCAGCGCCAGGTACACCATCTGCCGGATCGCGATCGTCTCGCCGAGCTCCGGGTGGGTGATGACGACCGGGCGCTTCACCACAGCACCGGTCCCGAGCATGCCGACCTGCGGCTGGTTCAGGATCGGGGTGTCGAACAGCGCGCCCCGGCTACCGGTGTTGGTGATGGTGAACGTACCGCCCGCCATCTCGTCCGGCAGCACCTTGTTGTTGCGGGTGCGGTCGGCGAGGTCGGCGATCTTCTTGGCCAGGCCGGCGATGTTCAGGTCACCGGCGTTGTGTACGACGGGGACCATCAGCCCGCGCTCCACGTCCACCGCGATGCCGAGGTGCTCGGCGGCGTGGTACGTGATCTCGCCCTTCTCCTCGTCGATCGACGCGTTCAGCTTCGGGTACTGCTTCAGTGCGTCGACGGCGGCGAGGGCGAAGAACGGCAGGAACGACAGCTTGGTGCCCTCGCGGGCCTCGAACTCAGCCTTCTTCGCGTTGCGCAGCTTGGCGATCTCGGTGACGTCGACCTCGACCACGGTGGTGAGCTGGGCGGACACCTTCAGCGAGTTGACCATGTGGGCCGCGATCGCCTTGCGGATCCGGCTCATCTTCTCGGTCGTGCCACGCAGCGGGCTGATCGTCGCAGCCTGCGCGGGGGCCGCGGCCGGAGCAGCAGCCGGGGCGGCCGGGGCTGCGGCGGCAGCCTTCTTGGCCTCGGCGGCGGCGATCACGTCCTGCTTGCGGATCCGGCCGCCGACACCAGTTCCCTGTACCGCGTTGAGGTCGACCTGGTGCTCAGCGGCGAGCTTGCGGACCAGGGGAGTGACGTAGTTCGGACCGTCGGTCGCAGCACCGTTCGGAGAAGGCGCGGCAGCCGGAGCAGCCGCCGGTGCCTGAGCGGGAGCAGCCTGCGGGGCCGGAGCAGCCGCGGCCGGAGCCGGAGCGGCGGCCGGAGCAGCAGCCGGGGCGGCGGCAGGAGCCGGGGCCGCCTGCGGTGCCGGAGCCTGAGCAGCCGGAGCCTGAGCGGCAGGTGCCTGGGCGGCCGGAGCCTGAGCAGCGGGCGCCTGGGCGGCCGGGGCCGGAGCGGCGGCGGGTGCCGGGGTCGCGGCGGGGGCGGACTGGGCGGGGGCTGCGTCGGCGGAGCCGACGATGGCCAGCTCGGCGCCGACCTCGACGGTCTCGTCCTCGGCGACCTTGATCTCCAGCAGCTTGCCGGCGATCGGCGACGGGATCTCGGTGTCGACCTTGTCGGTGGAGACCTCGAGCAGGGGCTCGTCGACGGCGACGTCGTCACCGACCTGCTTGAGCCAGCGGGTGACCGTACCCTCGGTGACGCTTTCACCAAGCGCCGGGAGCGTGACCGACGTACCGGAAGCAGCACCACCGGACTGAGCCGGCGCGGCCTCAGCCGGTGCCGCCGGCTCGGCCTGAGCCTGCGCCGGTGCGGCCTGCTCGGCCGGCGCTTCGGGAGCCGGCGCGGCCTCGGCCTGAGCCGGTGCGGCCTCAGCGGCCGGCTGCTCAGCGGCGGGCTGCTCGGCCGCGGGCTGCTCGGCGGCGGGCTGCTCGGCGGCCGGGGCCTCCTGGGCGGGCGCGGCCGGAGCGGAGGATGCTTCGCCGGCATCGCCGATGACGGCGAGTTCGGCGCCGACCTCGACGGTCTCGTCCTCGGCGGCCTTGATCTCGAGCAGCGTGCCGGCCACCGGCGACGGGATCTCGGTGTCGACCTTGTCGGTCGAGACCTCCAGCAGGGGCTCGTCGACGGCAACCGTGTCGCCGACCTGCTTGAGCCAGCGGGTGACGGTTCCTTCGGTGACGCTCTCCCCGAGGGCCGGCAGGGATACAGAGGTCGGCATGACGGTCGTTGCTCCTTCGTCTGATCGGTCGAGTGTCAGCCTACGGTGCCGCCGGAGCGGGCGAGATCCGGGTTACGGGCCTCGCACGCTCCTACGGCTCAAACCTACTGGGACGGTCCAGTAAGCGGTCCCGCAAGCTCAGTCATGGAAGTGCAAAGGTTTCCCGGCGAGCGCCAGATGCGCCTCGCCGAGGGCCTCGTTCTGGGTCGGGTGCGCGTGGACCAGCGGCGCGACGTCGGCCGGGTACGCCTCCCAGTTGTAGATCAGCTGCGCCTCGCCGATCAGCTCGCCGACACGCGAGCCGACCATGTGCAGCCCCACGACCGCGCCGTCCCGAGCCCGGACCAGCTTGACGAAGCCGGACGTCTTCAGGATCTGCGACTTGCCGTTGCCGCCGAGGTTGTAGTTGAGGATCTCCACGTCGCCGTACTTGGCGCGGGCCTGCTCCTCGGTCAGCCCGACCGACGCGACCTCCGGCTCGGAGTACGTCACCCGCGGGATGCCGGCCTCGTCGATCGGCGTCGGCGCGAGGCCCGCCAGGTGCTCGGCGACGAAGATGCCCTGCTGGAACCCGCGGTGCGCGAGCTGCAGCCCCGGCACGATGTCGCCCACGGCGTACACGCCCGGCACGCTCGTCTGCAGTGTCGAATCGACCGTCACGAACCCGCGATCGAGCGCGACCCCGACCTCTTCATACCCGAGGCCCGTGGTGTTCGGTCCGCGGCCGACGGCGACGAGCAGTACCTCGGCCTCGATCACCTCACCGCCCGCGACGGTCACGCGTACGCCGGAATCGGTCACCTCGACCGACTCGAACGGCGTACCGGTCTTGAAGGCGATCTTCCGCTTCCGGAACGCCCGCTCGAGCGTCTTCGAGCAGTCCGCGTCCTCGGCCGGGACCAGCCGCGGCAGCGCCTCGACGATCGTCACGCGCGTGCCGAACGAGGTCCACGCCGAGGCGAACTCGACCCCGATCACGCCGCCGCCCAGGACGACGGCCGACTCCGGGACCCGATCGAGCGTCAGCGCGTGCTCGCTCGCGATCACCCGGTCGCCGTCGATCTCCAGGCCGGGAAGCGAACGAGAGTAGGAGCCGGAGGCAAGGATCACGTTGCGGCCTGTGTACGTCGTGTCGCCGACCTGCACCGTGGTTGGGGAGGTGAGTCGTCCCTCGCCCTCGACGACCGTGATGCCGCGCGCCTTCAACTGACCCTGCAGACCCTTGAACAGCCGGTCGACCACGCCGTCCTTGTACTTGTTCACACCGCCCATGTCGACGCCCTCGAGCGTCGTCCGGACACCGAACTGCTCACCCTCGCGGGCCGAGTCGGCGACCTCCGCGGCGTGCAGCAGCGCCTTGGTCGGGATGCATCCGCGATGCAGACAGGTCCCGCCGACCTTGTCCTTCTCCACCAGCGCCACGGACATGCCGAGCGTCGCAGCGCGCAGTGCGGCGGCATAGCCACCGCTGCCGCCACCGAGAATCACCAGGTCGTACGTCGTACCACTGTCAGTCACAGGTTCCTCCGTGGGTGTGGTCCAAGGCAGGCGGTCCCGGATCGCGGTTCCGGCCCGGCGCAATCTTGTCACCGATCCGGCCCCGATCCACGCTGGGGCCGCCCCGCGCCGGGGACATCGCTACTACCCGCAACCGTTATCCAGGATTTCGGCCATGACTTGCACACATAGTGGACACTTACCTCATGAAGTGGTTCGGTCGCCGGCAGAAGGCCGGAACGATGCGCCGGGCGGACACTCCGGACCAGGCGCACCTGAGGGAGTTCGTGCAGACCCGCCAGGGAGTCGAGGGATTCGTCGAGCCGCGGACCGCGGTGACGGAGTACACCCTGCTCCTGGTGGCCATCGACGGTGAATGGACCCGCCGTCGGGTCCCGTCGGTGCAGTGGGCGCACAACTTCGCCAACAAGCTCGGCATCCCGTCGTACGACGCGGCCGTGGTCGGGTACCCGCCCCGGATGCGCGAGTACAACGCGCGGATGAAGAAGAACGGTCGGTGAAGGAAGAGCACGAGTTCTTCCCGTCCGGCGAGCTCGCCTGGACCGATGCCGGCAACGGCATCTCCGAGCGGGTGCTGAGCCGCGACGCCGATGGAACGCTGACCCGGTTGGCCCGCTGGGCACCGGCGACGGTTTCAGGTGCCGAAATCATCCGTCACGAATACGTCGAAGAGGTCTACCTGCTCGAGGGTGAGCTGACTGATCTCACCCTCGAGCAGACGTTCCGCCCCGGCGACTACGCCTGCCGTCCGCCGGGGATGCCGCACGGTCCCTACAGGACAGAGACCGGCTGCACCATGCTGGAGATTCGCTACTCAGCTCGCTGAGGCGGCCAGCTCGACCAGGGTGCGGACCGCGTACCCGGTGCCGCCGTTCGGGATGTAGCCGGACGCGCCGCCGTCGTTGAAGGCCGGGCCGGCCACGTCCAGGTGCACCCAGTCGATGCCCTCAGCAACGAAGTCGCCGAGGAAGGCGGCCGCTGCCAGTGCACCGCCCCAGGCCTCGCCGGTGATGTTGGCCAGGTCCGCGACCTTCGAGTGCGACTTCAGCTTGTCCAGCATCTCGGCCGGGATCGGCAGCGGCCACATCGATTCGCCGGCCGCGATCGCCGCGTCGACCACCCGGTCGCGCGCGGTGTCGGTGTTCGCGAACGCGCCGGCCACCTTGGTGCCCAGGGCAACGACACACGCGCCGGTCAGCGTCGCCACGTCGACGATCAGGTCGGGCTGGTCCTCCGACGCCCGCACCAGCGCGTCGCCGAGCACGAGCCGGCCCTCGGCGTCGGTGTTCAGCACCTCGACGGTCTTGCCGCCGTACATCGTCAGTACGTCGGACGGCCGCGCCGCCGAGCCGGACGGCATGTTCTCGGCCATCGCCGCGTACGTCGTCACCTGTACCGGCAGGCCGAGTCGCGCGATCGCGAGCGTCGCGCCGATGACCGCGGCGGCGCCGGCCATGTCGGACTTCATGCTGACCATGCCGGTCGACGTCTTCAGCGACAGACCGCCGGAGTCGAAGGTGATGCCCTTGCCGACGAAAGCGAGGTGGGTGACCGGCTTCTTAGGCGTGTAGGTCAGCCGGACCAGCCGCGGCGGGTTGGCCGAGCCCTGGCCGACGCCGAGGATGCCGCCGTACCCGCCCTTTGCGAGCGCCTTCTCGTCGAGCACCTCGACCTTGACGCCGTACTCCTTGCCGAGCTTGACCGCGTCGGCGGCGAACTCGACCGGGTGCAGGTCCGACGGCGGGGTGTTCACCCAGTCCCGCACCTGCGCGACGGCGTCCGCGGTCACCTCGGCGCGCTCGAGCGCGGCCTTGGCGTCCTTGTTGCGAGCAAGGTCGGTGAGCAGCGTCAGGTTGCCCGGCGCCTCAGAGCTGTCCGAAGACTTGTACGCCGTGAACGCGTAACGTCCCATCAACGCGCCCTCGGCCACCGCGCGGATGCACTCGGCGTCCGGCATCGGCAGGGCGAACGCGACCGACTGGGAGATCTTGGCCGCACGCACACCCGTGCCGGCCGCGGTGCGCAGGTCCTCGGTCTTCAGTGCGCCGTCCGGGGCCGCGCCGAGGCCGACCGCGATCAGCGTCGCCGACTTACCCGGCTTCGGCCCGGGCACCTTGGTCACCTCCCCGGCCTTGCCGGTGGCGCCGAGTCCGGACAGCACCTCCACCAGCTTCCCGCCGTACGCGGCGTTCAGCGACTCGGTGCCGGCCGGCAGGGTGACGCCGCCGCCGAGTTTGACCACGCCGATGACCACGGCGTCGGTCTTGACGCCGGCGGCATCGGACTTGCTCAGGGTGATGGTGGTCACGAAATCCTCAGTCCTCCTTGACCGGCGACTCAGATGGCCGGTCGTGACGGTACGTGCAAGCTGCCTGAGCATGCTACGCGTCGGGTAAGTTCCGCTCCATGACCGAGTCGCCTGAGTTGAAGAAGTCCCCGCTGCACGAGCGCCACGTCGCGCTCGGCGCCAAGTTCGCCGAGTTCGGCGGCTGGGAGATGCCGTTGGAGTACTCCGGTGTCGTCGCCGAACACACCGCGGTCCGTACGTCGGTGGGCGTCTTCGACGTGAGCCATCTCGGCAAGGTGACCGTGACCGGCCCAGGCGCGGCGGCGTACGTGAACGCGTGCCTGACCAACGACCTGGGCAAGATCGCGGCCGGCCAGGCGCAGTACACGCTGTGTTGCAACGCGCGCGGGGGAGTGGTCGACGACCTGATCGCGTACCTGCACGGTGACGACGAAGTGTTCCTGATCCCGAACGCGGCGAACACCGCCGAGGTGGTCCGGCTGCTGCAGGCCGACGCACCCGAGGGCGTCGAGGTGACGAACGTCCACGACGACTACGCGATCCTCGCCGTACAGGGCGCCAACAGCGACGAGGTCGTCGCCGCGATCGGCCTTCCGACCGGACACGACTACATGGCGTTCGCCACAGCAGACTTCGGTGGTACGCCGGTTGTCGTGTGCCGTACTGGTTATACCGGCGAACGCGGGTACGAACTCGTCGTACCGAACGCCGCCGCGGTCGCGGTGTTCGACGCGCTGCTGGAGGCCGGGAAGCCGTACAACATCGTCCCGGCCGGCCTCGGGGCGCGTGACACGCTGCGGACCGAGATGGGGTACCCGCTGCACGGCCAGGACATCACGCCGGACATCACGCCCGTTCAGGCGCGCTCCGGATGGGCCGTCGGGTGGAAGAAAGAGCACTTCTGGGGTGACGAGGCCCTGCGCGCCGAGAAGGAGCGCGGACCGGCCCGGATCCTGCGCGGTCTCCGGGCGGCCGGACGCGGCATTCCGCGGCCGCACATGACGGTTCTGGATCAGGCCGGAACGGAGCTCGGTGAAGTCACCTCCGGGACGTTCTCCCCGACCCTCAAGAAAGGCATCGCGCTGGCCCTGCTGGACGCGACGGTAAAGGAAGGCGATCAGGTCACGGTCGACATCCGGGGCCGCCAGGAGTTGTTCGACGTGGTCAAACCGCCGTTCGTCACCGTGCACGTCCGCTAGGGCCAAAACGGTAACTTTCTGTAATAACGTGGCACAAATTGGCCACTGTCGGTGCTGTGCCGACGCGTTTTGCGAAGGATTGACTGCGAACGGTGACGAATCGGGGCAAATGTTCCGTTCCAGTACCCGTTCCGGTAACGATTTGTGCACTGGTGCCGGGCACCGCTGGTTTGGTGTCACAGTGTCAGGCAGGCTTTCCCGCGGTTGTGGGGGATCGGCTCTGTCAAGGGGATTTGACCAGAGCCCTCCACAAAGCAAAGGCTCGGCACGCTATCCACCGATAAGTGCCGGATCTGCGGACCGAAATCCGGCCGACTGAACTGACGGAGTGCGAATGAGTATTGGGTCGCCCGACTCGACCGTAGGGATCGAGGACCACCCGGCGTCGGCGGAGCCGGTCCGCACCTCGGCCACCCCGCACGGGAAGTCGCCGAGCCGGATCGCGTTCGACCGGTTGCGCAAGGACCGGGTTGCGGTGATCTGCGCGTCGATCGTGCTGTTCTTCATCCTGATCGCGGTCTTCGCGCCGCTGCTGGCCAAGCTCGAGGGCCAGGACTACAGCACCTTCCACACAGACCTGATCGACGAGTACGGCTACCCGACGATCGGCGTCAACAGCTCACACTGGTTCGGTGTCGAGCCGAAGACCGGCCGGGACAACTTCGCCCGCTGGGTGTTCGGTGCCCGCCCGTCGCTGATCATCGCGTTCCTGGCCACCGTCGTCGGCACCGTGATCGGCGTCGTGATGGGTCTGCTCGCCGGCTTCCTCGGCGGCTGGGTCGACCGGGTGATCTCCTGGCTGATCGACTTCGTCCTGAGCCTGCCGTACCTGCTCTTCGCGATCGCGCTGGTGCCGATCGTCGAGTCGATGCGCGGCGGTTCGTTCAACCTGACGCCGCAGCAGCAGGCGTCGATCCGCTTCTACGTACTGATCTTCGTCCTCTCGTTCTTCGGTTGGGCCGGCCTGGCCCGGATCATCCGCGGCGAGGTGCTCTCGCTGCGAGAACGTGAGTTCGTCCTTGCTGCCAAGGCGATCGGTGTGCCGACCCGGCAGGTCCTGTTCAAGGAACTGCTGCCCAACCTGGTCGCCCCGATCGTCATCTCGGCCTCGCTTGCGCTGCCCGCGTACGTGACCGCGGAGGCCGGACTTTCCTTCCTCGGTGTCGGACTCGTCGAACCGATCCCCTCCTGGGGTCAGACGATCGCCGTCGCCACGAACTGGTTCAAGGCCGACCCGATGTACCTCTGGCTGCCCGTGATCGGGATCACCGCTCTGGTGCTCGCTCTCGCGCTGCTCGGAGACGCCATCCGGGACGCCTTCGACCCCAAGACTCGCCGGTAGTTCGGCGATTGCCCCAGCGGCAGAAAAGGAGAAACCCGACCATGCAGTGGAAACGGATAACCGCGGTTGCGGCGACGGTCATGCTGGCCGCCGTGGCCTGTGGCAGCCCGTCCTCGAACAGCGGCAACAAAGGTGACACCAACAACGTGGGGGGCGCTCAGGCCAAGGCTACGGACCCCACTGCGAAGGGCCCTGCACCTGACGTCGACGGAGCCAAGAAGGGCGGCACGATCACGGTCCTGAGCGACGTGACGCCGGACACCTTCGACCCGACGAACATCTACTACGTCGACGGCAACCAGATCGGCAAGCTGTTCTACCGGGCGCTGACCCAGTACCGCCTGGACGGCCCGGACCACAAGCCGGTGCTGGTTCCGGACCTGGCTGAGGACCTCGGCACGAAGTCCGCGGACGGTCTGACCTGGACCTTCAAGCTGAAGCAGGGCATCAAGTACCAGGACGGCACGCCGGTCACGGCCAAGGACTACGCGTACGCGATCAAGCGGTCCTTCGCGCACGACCTGTACGACGCCGGACCCACGTACCAGCAGCAGTTCTTCCTGGACGGCGACAAGTACAAGGGCCCGTACGGCGCCGGCGGCGCCGACTACAAGGGTGTCGAGACGCCGGACGACCACACGCTGGTCATCAAGCTGGCGAAGAAGTTCGACGACCTGCCCTACTACGCGGCGTTCCCGATGTTCGCGCCGATCCCGCAGGCCAAGGACACCCAGAAGAACTACGAGCAGCACCCGATGGTGACCGGCCCGTACCAGGTCCAGTCCTACACCCCGGGTACCGAGCTCAAGCTGTCGAAGAACCCGAGCTGGGACCCGAACACCGACCCGGTGCGGCACCAGTACGTCGACGGCTGGGACTTCAAGTTCAGCCAGGACCTGATCAAGGCCCAGCGTCAGGTGCTGGCCAGCTCCGGTCCGGACGCCGACGCGGTGAACTACTCCAACCTGGACGTCTCGCTGCTGCCTGAGGTCAAGGACCAGAACCAGCTCGTCAAGGGCCAGTCCCCGTGTTCGATCATGTACACGATGGACACCCGGAAGATCCCGCTGGAGGTCCGCAAGCTGATCGCCAAGGCGCACCCGTACGACGCGTGGCGCAAGGTTGCCGGTCTGAACCCGACCGACGACCCGCCGTCGTCGACGATCCTGCCGCCGGCCGTTCCGGGCTTCGAGAAGTACGAGCTCCCGGGTCTGACCGGTACCGGTAAGGGCGCCGAGGACGACGCGGTGGCCGCCGAGGTCAAGTCCGAGCTGGCCAAGCTGGGCAAGTCGAACTTCGAGCTCAGCTGGTACTACTCGATCGACGACAAGATCTCGACCCAGACCACGCAGCTGCGCAAGCAGATGTTCGAGAAGGCCGGCTTCAAGGTCCGCGCCATCGGCGTGCCGAAGGCGAAGATCCGTACCTTCACCGGTGACCAGAACGCTCCGGTCAACATCGGCAAGACCCCGACCGGTTGGTGCTCCGACTGGCCGAGCGGTACGAGCTGGTTCCCGGTTCTGTTCAAGTCCGACGCGATCCCGCTGGGCAACAGCGTCGGTCAGCTGCAGGACAAGGCCCTCGACGCCGAGATCGACGCGATCACGGCCAAGACGCCGGACGAGCAGCTGAAGGAGTGGTCGAAGATCGACAAGGAGATCCTGGAGAAGTACCTCCCGGTCCTGCCGCTCTACTACAGCTCCAGCAACATGCCGATCGGTAAGAACATCGGGCACGCGATCAACGACCCGACACAGGGCATCTTCGAGTTCACCTCGATGTTCCTGAAGCAGCCCTGATCGGCCCGTTCTGAAGTAGTAGTCAGTCAATGAACGGTGATGTGGTGGGCGGGGCCCCCCCCCCGCCCCCCCCACAACAGGGAGGTGTGAAAAACAGGGTCATATAAAAAAAAAAAAAACCCCCACCCAAACACAAAAAAGAG
>NZ_JBHXSQ010000001.1:0-407620 GCF_042715335.1 Kribbella sp. NPDC058693 | reverse complement strand
CCAAAACCCCCCCCCCACCGCCAATCTTCGTTTACCCCTGTTTGTCCCTTAACCACCCTTTCGGGCCCCTTTTTTATTTTTTTTTCTTTAATTCACGGGTTTTGTGTCCCCCCCCCCCCCGCCCGCCCACCACATCGATCGGTGAGGAGACAATCCCGTGCTCTATTTCGTGGCGCGCCGACTGGTCAGCGCGCTCAGTGTCGTGTTGGCAACGCTGATCGCGACCTTCGCGTTGTTCTTCATCGCGCCGACCGATCCGGCCGGTGCGATCTGCGGCGAGCGCCAGTGCACCCAGCAGCGCTACAACGAGATCAGGCAGAACCTGCATCTCGACCGCCCCAAGGTGCAGCAGTTCGCGGAGTACACCGCGGGAATCTTCACCGGCCGCGACTTCACCACGTCGGGTGTCACGCAGCACTGCGCGGCGCCGTGCCTCGGCTTCTCGTTCAAGAACGACCGCCCGGTCACGGAGATGATCAAGACCCGGTTCCCGGTGACGGTCTCGCTGGTGCTCGGGTACGCCGTCCTGGTCCTGACGATCGGTGTGTTCGTCGGATCGATGGCGGCGAAGAGACGCGGGACCCTGGGCGACCGGGCACTGATGACCAGCACGCTGGTGGTCAGTTCGGTGCCGTACTACATCGTCGCCCTGATGGTCGCCCTCTACCTGACCGTGCTCTATCCGATCCTTCCACGGGGTGAATGGACTCCACCCTCGGAGAATCCGGCGAAATGGTTCGCCGGTCTGCTGACACCGTGGCTGGTACTCGGCATCTACAACTGCACCGCGTACGCGCGGTACTCACGCGGCTCCATGGTCGAGACGCTGAGCGAAGACTTCATCCGCACCGCGCGGGCCAAGGGCCTGTCCGACCGCGTGGTCACCTACAAGCACGCGCTGCGCTCCGGGTTGATCCCGGTCGTCACGATCTTCGGTCTGGACGTCGCCGGCAGCCTCGGCGGCGCGATCTTCACCGAACGGATCTTCGACCTCCCCGGTCTCGGCGTACTCGTGCTCGACAGTTTGAACAGCTACGACCTGCCGGTGATCATGGGCACCGTGCTGGTTGCCTCGGTCATCATTGTCGTGATGAACCTGCTGGTGGACATCGGCTACAGCCTGATCGACCCGCGGGTGAGGCTGTCGTGAGCACCCCAGCACCTGAAGACAGGGCCCCCGAAGACCGGAAGGACAGCATGGCCGAGAGTGCAGCCACTCCGGCGGACGCGACCGCGCCCGCCAAGCGTGGCCCGTCGGTCGCCACCCGTGAGCGCCGCGACGGTTCGATCAACCCCAGCGGTGAGACGCCGTACCTGGTGGTCGAGGACCTGAGCGTGAAGTTCCCGACCGCGGACGGTCTGGTCAGCGCGGTGAACGGGCTGAGCTACTCGGTCCCGCTCGGCCGCACGCTGGCGATCGTCGGTGAGTCCGGATCCGGCAAGTCGGTGTCGAGTATGGCCGTGATGGGCCTGCACGACCGCAAGCGGACCCGGATCACCGGCTCGATCCGGCTCGGCGGCGACGAGCTGCTCGGCCTGTCCGAGAACGACCTGATGAAGATCCGCGGCGACGCGGTGTCGATGGTCTTCCAGGACCCGCAGTCCTCGCTGCACCCGCTGTACACGATCGGCAACCAGCTGGTCGAGGGGTACCGCGTGCACCACAAGGTCTCCAAGGACGTCGCGAAGAAGCGGGCGCTGGAGATGCTCGAACTGGTCGGCATCCCGAACCCGCCGCGGCGGTTCGCGCAGTACCCGCACGAGTTCTCCGGCGGTATGCGGCAGCGCGCGATGATCGCGATGAGCCTGATCAACGACCCGAAGCTGGTGATCGCCGACGAGCCGACCACCGCGCTGGACGTGACCGTGCAGGCGCAGATCCTGGACCTGCTGAACAACCTGCAGAAGGAGTTCGGCTCCGCGATCGTGCTGATCACGCACGACCTCGGCGTGGTCGCCGAGATGGCCGACGACGTCTTGGTGATGTACGCCGGGCGTTGCGTCGAGTACGGCACCGCCGCCGACGTACTGGCCAACCCGCGGATGCCCTACACCTGGGGTCTGCTCGAGTCGATCCCGACCGTGTCGGCCGCGAGCGAGCGGCTGCGCCCGATCAAGGGCCTGCCGCCGAGCCTGCTGAACCTGCCGGACGGCTGCTCGTTCAGCGCCCGGTGCCCGTACGTCGAGCGGGTCAAGGGTGAGCTCTGCACCACCCAACTGCCGGACCTGCTGCCGGTGGACGGTGCCGGTGCCCATACGTCCCGTTGTCACCTGCACGACAAGGCCTCGATCTACGAGGCCGAGGTCGCGCCGAGACTGGGCTGACGAGGGACTGAGGAGATATGAGCGAAACATTGCTGCAGGTCCGCGACCTGAAGATGCACTTCCCGATCAAGGAAGCTGCCGGTCTCGCCCGGACCAAGAAGGTCGTGCAGGCCGTCGACGGCGTCAGCTTCGATCTGAAGCAGAGCGGCAGCCTGGGCCTGGTCGGAGAGTCCGGGTGCGGCAAGTCGACCACCGGCCGGATGATCACCCGGCTGCTGACCCCGACGGCCGGCCAGATCCTGTTCAAGGGCACCGACATCGCGCAGCTGAAGGAGCGGGACCTGCGCCCGTTCCGCCGGCAGCTGCAGATCGTGTTCCAGGACCCGTACAGCTCGCTGAACCCGCGCCAGACGGTCAGCAACATCATCAGTACGCCGCTGCGCGTGCACAACCTGGTCAAGAAGGGCAAGGAACTCGCCCGGGTCCAGGAGCTGCTGGAGCGGGTCGGTCTGAACCCGGAGCACCACAACCGGTACCCGAACGAGTTCTCCGGCGGCCAGCGGCAGCGCATCGGCATCGCCCGGGCGCTCGCGGTGGAGCCCGAGGTGATCATCGCCGACGAGCCGGTGTCCGCACTGGACGTGTCGATCCAGGCCCAGGTGATGAACCTGCTCGAGGACCTGCGCCGCGATCTCGGCATCGCGTTCGTGTTCATCGCGCACGACCTCGGCGTGGTCCGGCACTTCTGTGACGAGGTCGCGGTGATGTACCTCGGCAAGATCGTCGAGCAGGGCTCGCGGGACCAGATCTACAACGCCCCGCAGCACCCGTACACGCAGGCCCTGCTGTCGGCGGCGCCGGACCTCGGCACGATCCGCGGGGTCCCGCCGAAGGAGCGGATCCGGCTGGTCGGCGACGTACCCTCGCCGATCGACCCGCCGAGCGGCTGCCGGTTCCGGACCCGCTGCTGGAAGGCGGAGGACATCTGCGCCACCCAGGAGCCACTGCTGGAGATCAAGCCGCAGTCCAGCCCGGGCCACACGGCCGCCTGCCACTTCGCGGAGCCCAAGGTCGACCTGACCGCCGCCACGGCGTAACCAACGGAGAAAGCCCCCGTCAACGACGACGGGGGCTTTCTCATGCGCTCGGCGTCAGTGCAGTTTGGTGAGGAGGCTGCCGACGGCGGTCCAGCAGACGCCCCAGAGGGTGATGGCGATGAAGTGGGGTACGTCGCCTAGGGCCAGGCCGATCGGGATGGTCAGGGGCCAGAGGCCGGTGATCAGGGGGAGCGCGCGGGCTGCGCCGGACCAGAGGCGGGCTCGGAGGATGGCGATGCCGGCGATGGTCAGGCCGAGGGCGGACAGCATCATGAAGGCGCTGAAGAACGGGATGGCCTTGTCCTGGTCGGCGACCGCGTAGAAGTGGGCCAGCGCGAAGAGGGTCATCGTGACGGCGACGGCGCTCAGGGCCTTGTGGGCAAGCGGTACGGCGGTGGTCGCGCGGCGTAGGCCGAGGACGCCGGCGGTGGAGAGCAGGGCGCTCGCGCCGGCGAAGGCGAACCAGGTGCTGTCGGCGATGTTCGCGTCGATCGCGGCGACGGTTCCGGCGGCGACGATGCCTAGCCCGCCGACGATGGTTGTCCAGGCGAGCGGGCGGAGCGCAGTGTGGGTGGTGGTGATGGTGGTCATGGAAGGTCCCCCTTGGAGCGGTTGTCTGATGTCTCCAAGCTCGGCGTGGGCTGACCTGGATCGACAGGGCACGTAACCCGGCCCGGCCGGGACATTTGCCTAGAGACAGCGGGTAGTCCGGCACCGCACCATGGGCACGTGAGCATCGATCGACGGGCCTGGGTGGGGCTGCTGCTCGGGCTTGTCCTGGTCGAGGCGGTGGCTGCGGTCGTCGGTGCGGTAGCGACCGGGCTCAGCTACTCGCAGGCCCGCGACAGCTTCATGATCCCCAACGCGGTCGTCGGCATCAGTTGCGCTGTGTCGGGTGGCCTGATCGCGTGGCACCGGCCGCGGAACTGGCTGGGCTGGTTGCTCCTGGGCGCGGGGATCGCGCAGACCGGGACGCCGGCGGTAACGCCGTGGTTGATCCATGCGCTGGAAGGCACCGGTTCGGCAGAGTTGCCGGCGACCCTGTATTCGCTGTTGTGGCCGTGGTCGGTGAGCTTGTTCATACCGTTGGCCTTGCTGGTCTTCCCGGATGGCAAGTTGCTGTGGCGGGCAGCGCTGGTTGTTGCCTTGGTCAACGCTCCGGTGCAGGTCTTGCTGTTCAGTGCCGACCGGAACCCGCTGGCTGCGGTCGATGGACTCGCGGCACAGGATCGAGCCGTCTCATGGCTGCGGATTCCGGCGCTCGACGGGTTGGTGCCGTTGCAGACCATCTCCGACCTGCTGCTGGCCGGGACGTTCCTGGCGGCCATCGCCGGGCTCGTGGTCCGCTACCGGCGCGGTGACGAACGGGTGCGCCGGCAACTGCTCTGGTTGTTGCTAGCAGCAACGGTCGCCGCTGTGCTGGTCGTGTCGTTGCGCTTCGCCGGACCGATCGGCAGCACCGGCTTCCCGATCATCGTCCTGACGCTGGTCGCGTTGATCCCGGCGTCGATGACGGTCGCCGTACTGCGGTACCAGCTGCTCGACATCCGGCTGGTGTGGTCCCGGACGGTGACCTATCTGCTGTTGACGGCCGCGGTCGCGGCCGCGTACCTCGGGCTGGTCGAGGTGACGGACCGTTTGCTCCGCCCGCGGATCAACGCCAGTGGTGCTGTGCTGGCCACCTTGGTGGTCGCGATCGGGTTCAATCCGGTCCGCGTTCGGCTGCAGCGGCTCGTGGATCGCTTGTTTTACGGGGATCGCGGCAACCCGGTACGTGCGGCGTCCTCGGTTGCGGCGCAGCTGACCGGGGCGTCGCAGCCGGCCGACGTACTGCCGGCTGTGTGTCAGGCGTTGCGCCTTCCGCACGCCGCTCTGGCGGACGAGGCCGGCGTGATTCGCGGGGAGCATGGGGTCCGGCCGGCGTTGCTGGTAGAAATTCCGCTGCTGCAAGCGGGTGCACCGGTTGGCGAGCTCCAGGTTGGTGTGCGGCCAGGCGAGAAGCGGTTGTCTGCGGCGGATCGGGTTGTGCTCGAACTGATGGCTGCCCCGCTGGGTGTTGCCTTGCGGGCGCAGGCGCTGTCGGACGCCGTACAACAGTCGCGGCGGGAGTTGGTCGCGGCGCGTGAGGAGGAGCGGCGGCGGTTGCGGCGGGATCTGCATGACGGGTTGGGTCCGGCGTTGACCGGGATCGGGTTCCGCGCCGATGCCGTGATGAACCTCGCGGACGATCCGGTGCAGCCGCTGGCCGCCGAGATCCGCGCGATCGTCGACAATGCGATCGCCGACGTACGGCGGCTGATCAACCAGCTGCATCCGTCCGCGCTGGACGAGGTCGGGTTGGTGGAAGCGGTACGACGGCATGCGGCGCTCGTCGATCGCCGGGGCGACGGATCACCGTTGCAGGTGACGGTCCGGGCGGATGAGGTGCCTGACGGGTTGCCGGCGGTCGTGGAGGTCACGGCGTACCGGATCGTCACTGAGGCGTTGACGAATGTCGCGCGGCACTCGCGGGCGGGGGAGGCCGAGGTGCGGATCAGTGGTGACGGGCGTGCGCTGCGACTGTCGATCGTCGACGACGGGCCTGCGGTCAACGGGCAATGGGTTCCGGGGGTGGGGTTGACGTCGATGCGCGAGCGGGTGGCTGAGTTGGGCGGCACGCTGGTGGCGGAAGGTACTGCGACCGGTGGCCGGGTTCAGACCTGTTTGCCGTTGGAGGTTTCGCGATGACGGTCCGGGTGGTGCTGGCCGACGACCATCCCGTCGTACGGGACGGGTTGCAGGTACTGCTCGCCTCGGTGGACGGGATCTCGGTGGTGGGCGTCGCCGCGAACGGGCCGGAGGCGGTCCGCGCCGCGGTGACACTGCAGCCCGACGTACTTGTGATGGACATTCACATGCCCGGCGGGGACGGCGTCGCGGCGACGCAGGAGGTCGCTCGGGTGGCGCCGGCGGTCGGCGTACTGATGCTGACGATGCTGGACGACGACGAGACCGTGCGGGCAGCGGTGCGCGCGGGTGCGGCGGGGTATGTGCTGAAAGGGTCGTCGCAGCAACAAATCGTCCGGGCGATCCAGGCGGTTGCCGCGGGGGACTCGATCCTCGGCTCGGGCGTCGCCCGTCACGTACTCGACGCCGCCGCGGGGCGGGTCAGCGCACCGCCGGATCCCTTGCAGGCGTTGACGCCGCGGGAACGTCAGATCCTCGAACTGCTGGCCGGCGGACTGTCGACGACCGCGATGGCGACCCGGCTCGCCCTCACGCCGAAGACCGTCAACAACAATCTGTCGACGATCTTCGGCAAACTCGGCGTCGCCAACCGGACCGAAGCGGCCCTCCTGGCCCGGGGAGCTATCAGGCCCGACCGTGCGCCTGGCGGCTCCGGCGGCTGAGGGAGTCGATGGTGACGGCGATCAACAGCACGCCGGCAGTCACCATGTAGCGGACGCTCGAGTCCAGGCTCAGCAGCGCGAGGCCGTTGGAGATCGACATGATCACCAGCGCGCCGAGCAGAGCGGAGTACGCCGACCCGCGGCCGCCGAACAGGCTGGTGCCGCCGATGACGGCTGCCGCGATCGCGTTCAGGTTGGTGTCGCCGCCGCCGCTGCTCTGGTTGACCGCGACCAGCCGGGCCGCCGCGAGGATTCCACCGACAGCGGCGAACGTCGAGCAGGCCGCGAACACGGACAGGTAGATCATCCGCACGTTGATACCGGCCCGCCGTGCGGCCTCCACATTGCCGCCGACCGCGACGACCGAGCGGCCCCAGCGAGTACGCCGTACCGCGAGATCCGTCGCGACCACCAGCGCGAGGAACAGCAGGAACATCGACGAGACACCGCGATCGCCGTTCAGGATCAGCACTGCCACCAGCAGCACGACAGCCATCGCGGCGGCCTTGATCACGATCATCGATGTCGGCGCCGTCGAGAGTCCGGCCGCAGCCCGGGCGCCCCGGGTGCGGAGACGAGTCAACACGTACGCCGCGACCACGACTGCGATCAGGGCGTAGGCGATCGCGGGGGAGAGGAAGCTCCGGGTCGCGAAGCCGACCAGCGCCGAGTCGTACGGGAGGTTCAGCGAACCTTCCTTCCCGAGTACCAGCAGCTGCAGGCCGAGGAAGCCGAGCAGACCGGCCAGCGTGATCACGAAGCTCGGTACGCCGAAGCGTGTGTAGAGCGCGCCGTAGAACAAGCCGATGACCAGGCCGAGGGCGATGCCGACCACCAGCGACAGCACCAGCGGCCAGCCCTTGTTGACGAAGGTGACGCCGAGAACCGCCCCGGACAGACCGCTGACCGAACCGACGGACAGGTCGATCTCACCCAGCAGCAGGACCAGGACGATGCCGAGGGCAATCACGCCGACCGAGGTGGTCTGCAGCGTCAGGTTCACCAGGTTGCGGCTGGACAGGAAGGACCCGTTGGCGATCTGGAAGACCGCCCAGATGATGATCAGGCCGATGACGACCGGGACCGAGCCCAGGTCGCCGGACCGGAGCCGGGCGGTGAACGCGGAGACGGCGCCGCTGACGCCGCTGCTCGCGATCAGCCGCTCGTCCTGGAGGTCGGCCGGCAGCTGGTCGACCCCGTTCGGCTCGGGCGTAGCCGGCGTACTGCTGGTGTCGTCCTGGGGACGGGTGCCCGATCCGTGCAGGCTCATGATGCGGGACCCTCCTCCCGGCTTCGGCGCGCTGCACGCTCCGAGACCGCGTTGTCGGTGGCGCCGGTGATGGCGGCGATGATGTCTTGCGTCCTGGTCTCGCTGACCACGAAGACGCCGTTGTTGCGGCCGAGACGCAGTACGGCGACCCGGTCGGCGACCGCCATCACGTCGGCCATGTTGTGGCTGATCAGGATCACGGCGAGCCCGCGTTCGCGCAGCCGCTCGACCAGGTTCAGCACCTCGGCGGTCTGAGCCACGCCGAGGGCCGCGGTCGGTTCGTCCAGCATCACGACCTTGGGTTTACCGAGCAGGCTGCGGGCGATCGCGACGGTCTGCCGCTGGCCGCCGGACAGGCTGGCGACCGGGATCCGGACCGACGGGATCTTCGCGGACAGCTGCCGGAGCAGCTCCCACGACTGGCGTTCCATCTCGACCTCGTCCAGGACGCCGCCGTGGCGGAGCTCGCGGCCGAGGTAGAGGTTCGCGACCACGTCGAGGTTGTCGCACAGCGCCAGGTCCTGGAACACGGTGGCGATGCCGAGCTGCTGCGCCTCGGCCGGGCTGCCGACCCGTACTTCGCGGCCGTCGAACACCATCGTCCCGTCGTCGGCGGTGTAGACGCCGGCGATGGTCTTCACCAGCGTGGACTTGCCGGCGCCGTTGTCGCCGACCAGCGCCAGTACTTCGCCGGCACGCACGTCCAGCTCGATGTTCTTCAGGGCCTGTACGGCGCCGAACCGCTTGGAGATCCCCTGCAGCGTCAGCACCGTACCGGCGCCGACGTCGGGAGGAGCCGGGGTAACAGTCACGAGTGAGCCTCCTGGACTTATTTCACGCCATGATCCTCGCCGGGGGCGCGGTTGGGGAGAGGTCCGGCGTAGCCCCCCGCACCTCACTGCGGGGGGCTACGCCGAGGGCGGATCGAAATGCGGGTCAGTTGGCGGTCAGACCGGCCGCGGTGCAGGCGGCGGCGAACGCCGCGGTGCAGATGTCGCTGACCTTGTAGATGTTGTCCTTGACAACGGTGTCCTTGATGTTGGCCTTGGTCACTGCGACCGGGTCGAGGATCGTCGACGGTACGCCGCTCTTCTCGGTGGTCGACTCGGGCTTGCCGCCGTTCGCCAGCGCGACCGCGCCCTTCGCGGCGGCCTCGGCCTGCGGCTTGACCGCCTTGTAGATCGTCATCGCCTGGTCGCCGGCGACGATCCGCTGGATCGCGGCCAGCTCGGAGTCCTGACCGGTGACCGGCGGCAGCGGCGTCACGCCACCACCCTTGAGGGCTGCGATCGCGCCACCCGCCGTACCGTCGTTGGCGGCGTACACGCCGACCAGGCCGTTCTTGATCGCGCTCAGCTGGCCTTCCATCCAGGCCTGGGCCTTGTCCGGGCTCCAGTCCGGGGTGTCGAACTCGGCGGCGATCTTGAACCCGCTCGAGTCGAGCACGCTGTGCGCGCCCTTCTTGAAGTCGGCCGCGTTCGGGTCGGTCGGCGCGCCGTTGATCATCGCGAGGTTGCCGGACGTCTTGCCGGCCGCCTTCAGGTCGTCGACCAGGGTCTGCGCCTGCAGCTTGCCGACCGCCTCGTTCTCGAACGAGACGTAGTAGTTGGCGTTCTCGATGAACCGGTCGTACGCGACCACCGGGACGTTCTGCGCCTTCGCGGAGCTGACGACGGCCGCGGCGGCCTTGCCGTCGACCGGGTCGAGGACCAGCACGTTCGCGCCCTGGGTGAGCGCGGCCTCGGCCTGCGTCTGCTGCTTGGCCGCGTCCTGGTCGGCGTTGCTGTAGATCAGCTGGCAGTCGGCGCAGGCGGCCTTCAGGGCCTCGGTGAACAGCGGCCGGTCGAGCGCCTCGTACCGGGTGGTCTTCGACTCGGGCAGCAACAGCGCGATCTTCTTCGCGCCGCCTGAGCCGCTGCCGGAGTCGCCTCCGTTGTCACTGCCACAGGCCACCAGGGAGACGGCGAGGGCCGAGACGGCGATGCCGAGGCCGACGAGACGGGTTGCTGAGACGGACATATGGCGGCTCCTTGACGAGACGGCCCGATTGGCCTGCCCGAAGTCAAGCCCTCCGAGGTCTTGGCGTCAAGACTTGAATTCAAGAAATGGAGATATTGGTATGACTCAGCACCGAAGCGCGGTGGATGGCGCCGACGATGTCAGCCTCGTCGCCGAGCTCGGCGGGACGCAGTTCGACGGTCGCAGCAGCACTGGGGATTGCGCAACGGTCGAGGGCTTCGCGGAGCGGGGCGAGGATGAGTTCGCCGGCTTCGGCCATCAGACCGCCGACGACGACAACCTCCGGATTGAGCAGGTTCACCACGCCCGCGACCGCGACGCCGACGCGGCGGCCGGCGTCCTCGATCACGCGGCGGCAGCCGACGTCGCCGCCGAGCGCGCGGATCACGATGTCCTTCAACCGCAGCGGTCCGTGCGAGGCGGCCAGGCTGTTGATCAGCGCCCGTGATCCGACGAACGTGTCCAGGCAGCCGCGGTTGCCGCACCGGCAGATCGGGCCGTTCTCGTCGATCGTGACGTGGCCGATCTCGCCCGCGGTACCGGCCGAGCCGCGGAAGACCTCGCCGTCGATCACGATTCCCGCGCCGACGCCGTACGAGAACTTCAGGTAGCAGCCGTTCCGTACGCCGCGCAGCGCGCCGGCCCGCAATTCCCCCAGTGCCGCAAGGTTTGCGGTGTTGTCGAGCGCGACCGGAGCGCGGAGGTGGGCGGCCATCGCCTCGGTCACGTTGACGCCGCGCCAGCCCGGCAGCACGGCGTCGGAACCGGCCTCGCCGCTGACCGAGTCGACCGGCATCGGCAGCCCGAACCCGATCGCGGAGATGTTCTCGACGCCGGAGCTGACCGTCTCGGCCAGGTCGGCGAGCAGCCGGGCGGCGCGCTCCATGCCGTCGTCGGCGACGTGGTCGGCCTGCAGCGGCATCAGCTGGTGGGCGAGGATCTCGCGGGACTCGTCGGCGATCGCGACCCGGACGTCACGCTCGCCGAACGCGACGCCGGCGAGCAGGCCGCCGCCGGACGCGAGCGAGACGAGTACGGCGCGGCGGCCGTTGCGGATGCTGCGGGACAGGCCGACCATTCCGGCCTGGTCCAGCTCGCGGACCATGTTCGACACGGTGGCCGCGGACAGGCCGGACGCGGCGGCGATCTCGACCTGGGTGAGCGGGCCGTGCTGCCGGACGACTCCGAGAACGCGCGCACGGTTGGCTTCGCGCAGCGAAGCCTGCGAGCCCGGCGCCGGACGGGTTGCGTTCATTACATAAAGATAACGGATCGCGGGGCGAGCGCGGCCGCTCCGCACTCGTGAACCAGAAACATCGTCTGCAACCTCGCTGTCACTACCCCACTAGAACGTTCAACGGCGACAGTAGACCACTTCGGTTTGAGCGTGGTGGAGGCAGGCTTCAGACGGTCAGCGCGAGGCTCAGGAGCGCGAGCGGGAGGGCGAGTTCGATGGTCGCGCCGAGGACGTCGCCGGTGGTGCCGCCGAGGGCTGTCTTTGCGCGGTGGGTGGTGGCGAAGCTGGTCCCGACGGCGAGGAGGACGGCGGCTACGGAGCCTGCCAGGTGGGCCGGAGTGGGCCAGGTCAGGGCGAGGGCGGCGGCGAGTACTACGGCTGTTGGGATCGCGGCTGTGAGAGGGCGGACGGTGCCGGCGACGTACACGCCGAGGCCGTCGGGGCGGGCCGCGGGGACCGACGTACGGCAGGACCAGGGGAGGGTGAGGCGGCTCGCGGTGGTGGCGATCAGGACCGCTTGCCAGCCGTAGCCGGACTGGGTGCAGGCGGTGAGGGCGGCGACGTCGAGGAGCAGTACGCCGACGATCGCGACGACGCCGAACGGACCGATGTCGCTCTGCTTCATGATCCGCAACATGGTCTCCCGATCCCGGCGGGACCCGAGCGCATCGGCAAAGTCAGCCAGCCCATCCAGGTGCAAACCGCCCGACAAAGCGGCAACCACCAACACCCCCAGCACAGCCGCCAGCAGCCCCGCCTCCGGCTTCACCAGTTGAACCAGCGCCACCACTCCAGCCGCAACCCCACCAATCACCGCTCCAACAACCGGTGCGAGCACCATCGCCCGCCCACCAACCACCCGATCAACCCGCGACGGAACCCCCGCCGGCAACACGGTCAGCGTGCCGAAGGCGAGCCGAGCCGCATCACCCCAACCGTTGGAGCGGGAAGGGGCAGTCATGTGAGCGGGATGGTTCGGCCGGCGATGGTCCAGAGGGCCTGGTCGGAGGACAGGGAGATGGTGGTGTTGAGGCGGCCCATCAGGTCGCGGAAGAGGCGGGTGCCGGGGTCGGCGGGGACGATGCCGGAGCCTACGTCGTTGCTGACGGCAACGACGCGGCGAGGGGTGGCGGACCAGGCTTCGGCGAGGGCGGCGATCTGTTGTTCCACCTCGTCGGCTCGATGCAGGTCGGACCAGACGTCGACGGCGTCCATCGTGCGGGAGAGCCACAACGTCAGGCAGTCGATCAGGAGCGGGGGCCCGGACGCTTCGAGCAGCGGGACGAGGTCGATGGTTTCCGCGAGACCCCAGGTCGCCGGGCGGCGGGCCCGGTGTTTGGCGACCCGGGCGGCCCACTCGGCGTTGCCCGAGTCGTCTCCGCCGGTGGCGACGTACAGGACGTCCGGCTCGGCGGCGAGCAGGCGTTCGGCGGCGACGGATTTGCCGGAGCGGGCTCCGCCGAGGATCAGGGTTCGGTCAGGCATCGGTCCTCCGCTCGAAAACCACCGGCGCCTCGAAGGCCGCCTTCCGCGCCGTACGGCGGAAGGCGTTCAGGATCGGCCGCCCCAGCACCAGCACGAGTACGGCGGACAGGATGCCGCGCGGGATGTCCCAGCCCAGCGACGTCGCCACCACGAACAGGAAGTACCGGTGCAGGTTCGCCGTCAGCGCGTCGCCGGGGATGAACGAGAAGGCGCTGCCGAACGTCGCGTACGGCCAGAACCACAGGTTCATGATCACGCCGTAGAACACCCCCGACACCAGCGAGTACGCCGCGAGCAGCAGCAACTCCAACCGGCCGCCGACCCGTGGCAGCAGCCCCGCCATGCACCCCACCCACGCGCACGCGAACATCTGGAACGGCATCCACGGCCCGACCCCGCCGCTGATCAATGCCCCGCCGAGCAACGACACCGCCCCGAGCACGAACCCGAACCCGGCGCCGAACGCCCGCCCCGCCAGCACCAGCAGGAAGAACCCGGGCTCGAGCCCCGCCGTACCCGGACCCAACGCCCGCAACGCCGCCCCGACCGCGGCGAGCATGCCGACCAGCGAGATCACCTTCGCGTCGATCCCGGACTCGGACAGCTCCGCGAGCACGACGGCCACCAGCAACGGCAGCAGCAACACGAACAACCACGGCGCGTCGGTCGTATGCCCGATCGCGGACGCACCCGCCTGCGACGTCCGGAAGAACAACGGCCACGCGAATGCGAGTACGCCGACCAAAGACGCAATAACCAACGCCACCGTGCTCCGCGGTTTGAGCCGGATCAGTCTCATGATGCTCGGTCCAAGGCGTCAGCGACCTCTCCGACGGTCAGGAACGGCAACGGGGCAAGGATCTTCGCCACCTGCGGCGCGAACGCCGGCGAGCCGGCGATCACCTCGGCCGTCTCGCCGTCACTCACCAACTCGCCTTCGGCGAGCACCATCACCCGAGTCGCGACCTCAGCCACCATCTCGACATCATGCGTCGACAACACGACCGCATGCCCGGCCGCGGCCAGCTCGCGCAGGATCGCCACCAGCCGCCGCTTGGCGCCGTAGTCCAGCCCGCGCGTCGGCTCGTCCAGCAACAGCAGCGGCGGAGCGCCACACAGTACGACGGCCAGCGCGAGGCAGAGCCGTTGTCCCTCGGACAGGTCGCGCGGATGCAGGTCCACAGCCACGTCCGGCGCCAGCCGCTCGAGGATCGCCCGGCAACTACCTGGGGGCACCTTGAAGTCCGAGTCGGCAGCGGCACACTCTTCGGCGACTGTAGCGGCGTAGAGGATGTCGGCAGGCTCCTGCGGGACCAGACCGACAGCTTTCACCAGCTGCGCCGGCTTCGTCCGAAGGGGGTCTGTTCCGGCCGTTGACGCAGTGCCGGACCGAGGCGGCAGGATGCCGACGAGGGTGTTCAGCAGGGTGGACTTGCCGGCCCCGTTACGGCCCATGAGCGCGACGACCTCACCAGCCCTGATGCTCAACGACACCCCACGCAGGGCCGTCACTGCGCCGTAGCCGACAACCAGATCAGTGCACCGAGTCAGCTCATCGCCCAGCGCAGCAACCGGCCGCACCGGCGCGGCACTGTCCAGCTGACGACGCAGCGCGACCGCTGCCCGGCGAGCGTCCCGCACGGACAGGGGGAGTGGCGACCAGCCAGCCAGCCGCCCCAGCTCGACCACAGGCGGTGCAACCGGTGCGGTGACCATGCGCTCCGCGGGTAGCCCCGTCGACACAGCAGCGGCCCCACCGGGTACTTCGATCACGCGGTCGGCGTACTGGATCACGCGTTCCAGCCGGTGCTCAGCCAGCACCACAGTGACGCCCAGGTCGTGCACCAACCGCTGCAGCGCAGCCAGCACCTCCTCGGCCGCCTGTGGGTCCAGTGCAGACGTCGGCTCATCCAGCACGAGTACGGCGGGATGCGACGTCAGCGCCGCCCCGATAGCCGTCCGCTGCCGCTGGCCACCCGACAAAGACGTCAACGCGCGATCTCGTACGTCGGCCAGCCCCAGTAGGTCGAGCGTCTCCTCGACGCGCCGCCGCATCACGTCCGGCGCCACGCCCAGCGACTCCATGCTGTACGCCAGCTCGTCCTCGACCGTGTCGGTGACGAACCCGGCCATCGGGTCCTGGCCGACCATCCCGACCACGTCCGCGAGGTCCCGCGGCCGGTACTTCCGGGTGTCCCGTCCATCCACGAGCACCCGGCCGGACAGCGTGCCGCCGGTGAAGTGCGGCACGAGTCCGTTGATTGCCCGCAGCAACGTCGACTTTCCGGACCCGGTCCGCCCGATTACCAGCGCCAGCTCACCCTCCGGCACGATGAAGCTCACATCCCGCAACGCCGGCTCGGAAGCGCCGTCGTACGTCACCGTCACGCGGTCGAACTCGATCATGCGACCGCCTCCTTCAACGGCGGTGCGACGACCGCAGGCGCCAGTCCGATCAGTACGCCGACAACCGGCAGCAATGGAACCGGTGGGACCACCAATGGCCCGTCCAGCAGCAGACCGTGCACGCCACGTGCTGCGGCGATCACCATCGCACCCGCAGCCACTGCACCCGACGCCACGACCAGCCACTCGGGCAGAGCCCACGGATCGGGCCGGTACCGCGTCCGTGCCACCCGCTGGCGCCCGACCGCCATAGCGCCGACCGCAAGCAGTACGCCGACCGCCAGTGCGCTCGCGGCGAGCGGGAACGACATGGAGTCGGTCAGCAACGCGTAGACGCCGAGCAGGATGCCCAACAGCCCCAGCAGCACGCAGAGCGCCGTGAGTCGACGCTGTGCGCGGGGCGCGTGCGCCGTACGGCCGTAGCCGCGGGAGTCCATTGCGGCGGCGAGCTCCACCGACCGGTCCAAGGCGCCTTCGAGGACGGGCATGGCCGTCGTACGGAAGGAGGCGTGGGTGCGGCCCCGCAGTCGGCGTGCGGCGCGGATCCGGCGGCCGTCCGTCACCAGCTGGGGTGCGAAGGTCAGTGCGACCACGCAGGCCACACCCATCTCGTAGAGGGCCCCGGGCAACGACTTCAGCAGGCGGCGTGGACTGGCCAGTGCGTTGGCAGCACCTACGCAGCAGAGCATGACGGCCAGCTGGAGACCGTCGTACAGAGCGGTCAGCAGAGCCTCGGCTGTCACCTCTCCGCCGAGCTTCACGCCCGCAGCCCAGTCAGGCAACGGAATCTGCGGCAGCGTGAACAGCACCGTGTTTCCCTGCGAGCGGGTGGACAGGAGCGCCTGCAGGACCACGCGGATGCCGATGACCAGCAGACCGAGCTTGAGGAACGCGGTGAAGCTGTGCGCCCACGGTGCATTGCTCCGGCGCGCCGCCACGACGAATCCGGTCACCGCGAGGATCAGGATCAGCAGGACCGGGTTGCGGGTCCGGCTGGCCGCCACAGCCATGCAGAGCGCCCACAACCACCAGGCCCCCGGGTGGAGTGCCCGGGGGAGCGTGAGGTGGTTGACGGCGCGCACTGCTACCTGGTCGCGGTACGACGGCGGTTGAGGAAGAACCCGCCTCCGCCAAGGAGGACCACGACGACCGCCGCGATGATGATGCCGGTCCACGGCGTACCGCTGTCTTCCTTCGAGGCCGTGGCCGGTGTCGGCTGGACCGCCGTGGAGCCCACCGCCGGTCCGATCTGCAGCGTGACGGGGGCGTCGGTGGCCGGGACGTTGATGCTCTTCACCTGGTCGCCGCAGCCCTTGGACGGGTAGCCGGCGATTCCGCAGGTGAGGCCCTTCTCGATCCGGACCGGCGCGACCGCGGCCAGGACCTGCGCGCCGTTCGACTTCAGGTCCGTCACCACACACGTGCCGGTGGGCTGAGCGGGCGTGTCACCTGTGACGGCGTCCTCCGGCGTACCGGGGTCGACGACCAGGGCTACCCGCTTCTTGCCGGCCTCGGCCGGGGTCTTGCCGCAGATCGCGTCGAAGTCGCCGGCGGCCCGCGGTACCCGCGGCTTGGCGCCGCCGACGGCGAACCGCCAGCCCTCGACGCCGCCGTCGGCCGGGACGAAGGCGTCGGCGCCCTTCTGTGAGAAGGCCCAGGCGCCGTTGGTCCACTGGTAGTAGCCCCAGAAGCGGTAGCCGTCCTCGGCCTGGGCTGTAGTTGCGACCGTCCCAGCCAGCAGGAGACCCGCCAGCAAGCTGAGGACCAGTCGTACGGTCCGGTGTGCAGTCATTCTCGTGTCCTCGTTCGGGCCGCAGCCCGGTGGAGGAGGTCCCGCCTGCACCGGCAGGGTAGGGGCTCTCCCCGCGGACCACGGCGGGTAGGTGAGCCTGTCTGCCTGCGCCACAGTGGTCCGGCTCGCCGCCCTCAGCCAGGCTGAGGGCGGCCTACGGTTGCGGGTCAGCGCCGGACTTGGACCGGCTTCCCTGTGACGCAGGCGTGTGGTTCGACCGGAACTCTACTCTGCCGACGAGAGACTCATCGGCCCGTAGACCTCGCGGTTGTCCTCGAGCAGGTAGACCTGGCTGACGCCGCGGTCGGCCAGATCACGCCAGACCTCGCCCAGCCAGCTCTCCGCGTCGCCCTGGGCCGAGAACTCGGCCCCGCCGACCTCACCGGGGTCGACCAGGGCGCCGGACGCGGTCTCGAACCGCCAGCTCCAGCTCATCACGCCACCCGAGCCTGCGGCGAGTTCTGCGCGGTCTTGGCCGGGTCACGCTCGACGATGCCGCCGAGGACCTCGTCGATCCGCTTCAGCAGGCCGTCGTCCAGCTTCACCCCGGAGGCCTTCACGTTCTCCGTGACCTGCTCGGGCCGGGAGGCGCCGACGATCGCGGAGGAGACGTTCGGGTTCTGCAGCACCCAGGCGACCGCCAGCTGCGACAGCGACAGGTCGACCTCGTCGGCGATCGGCTTGAGCTCCTGGACCCGGGTCAGTACGTCGTCGGTCAGGAAGCGCTTGATGAAGTTCGCGCCGCCCTTCTCGTCGGTGGCCCTGGAGCCCTCCGGCGGCTGCTGACCGGGCAGGTACTTGCCGGTGAGCACACCCTGCGCGATCGGCGAGAACACCACCTGGCCGATACCGAGCTCCTCGGAGGCCGGCACCACCTCGGCCTCGATCACCCGCCAGAGCATGCTGTACTGCGGCTGGTTCGAGACGAACGGGATACGCAGCTCGCGGGCCAGCCGGTGGCCCTCCTGCAGCTGCTCCGCGGTCCACTCCGACACGCCGATGTACAGCGCCTTGCCCTGCCGGACGATGTCGGCGAACGCCTCCATCGTCTCCTCCAGCGGCGTCTCGGTGTCGTACCGGTGCGCCTGGTAGAGGTCGACGTAATCGGTCCCGAGCCGCTTCAGCGAGCCGTTGATCGACTCGTGGATGTGCTTGCGGGACAGGCCGGTGTCGTTCGGTCCCTTCGGGCCGGTCGGCCAGTAGACCTTGGTGAAGATCTCCAGCGACTCGCGTCGCTGACCGGCCAGCGCCTCGCCGAGCACCGACTCGGCCGCCGTGTTGGCGTAGGTGTCGGCGGTGTCGAACGTCGTGATGCCGGCGTCCAGCGCCGCCCGCACGCAGGCCTTCGCCTGCTCGTTCTCCACCTGCGACCCGTGCGTGAGCCAGTTCCCGTACGAGATCTCGCTGACCTTCAAACCGCTGTTGCCGAGAAAGCGAAAGTCCATACCGCCGACCCTACCGTCCGATCAGGATGGCTTCTCGCCGCGTTTCACCATCGGCTTGGGCAGTCGCCAGCGGCGCATCTGCATGGTCCGCCGGACCGCGTAGAACCCGAGGCCCTTGGTCGACTCCTTCGGGAACTTCACCCCGACCTGCTTGCGCAGGCCGGCCGTCAGCAGGAACCAGTCCGCCGCGATCAGCAGGATCATCGCCAGGAACAGCAGGTTGACCATCCCGGCCAGCCAGGGGAACTGCGGCGAGAACACCACGCCGACCAGCGACACCACCAGCAGGATCGGCAGCGCGAACTCCATCACCGAGTACCGCGCGTCGACGTAGTCCCGGGCGAACCGCCGGACCGGGCCCTTGTCGGCGGCCGGCAGGTAGCGGTCGTCGCCGGTCTGCATGGCCGTCTGCATCTTGGACCGCTCGGTCCGGACCTTCTCCCGGCGGATCGCCGACGCCTCCTTGCGGTTGCGCGGCTTCTTGAACGCGGCCTTGCGCGCCGCCTCGGCATCGCGGCGGCTCGGGGTCGGGCGACCCTTGCCTCCCGGCTTGGCCTGGGGCTCGGCAGGTACGGTGGTAGCTGATTCAGACTTGGTACGACGGAACACGGGGTCAGAACCTCATTCGCAGGGCAGGTCGCGACTCGGGGTGGTCCCCGGACCTCACCACTACTTTATCCGGGCCGGTCCTGATGGTGTGGTGAACCTTGGGGACATAGGGTGGATGACACGCACGCTGGGTCTCACACCCGGCACAGAAGGGGTACGGATATCGATGAGCATCTTCAAGCGGATGTCGACGATCTTCAAGGCCAAGGCGAACTCCGCCCTGGACAAGGCCGAGGATCCTCGCGAAACCCTTGACTACTCGTATCAGAAGCAGCTCGAGCTGCTCCAGAAGGTACGGCGGGGCGTGGCCGACGTGGCCACCAGTCGCAAGCGGGTGGAGTTGCAGGCCTCCCAGCTGCAGTCCCAGTCGGCGAAGCTGCAGGAGCAGGCCCAGAAGGCGCTCTCGATGGGCCGTGAGGACCTGGCCCGGGAGGCTCTGACCCGCAAGTCCGGGCTGCAGGGCCAGATCGACGACCTGACCACCCAGCACGCCCAGTTGCAGGGTGAGGAGGAGAAGCTGACGCTCGCCTCCCAGCGGCTGCAGGCCAAGGTCGAGTCGTTCCGGACCCGCAAGGAGACCATCAAGGCCACCTACACCGCGGCCGAGGCGCAGACCCGGATCAACGAGGCCTTCTCCGGTATCTCCGAGGAGATGAGCGACGTCGGTCTGGCGGTCCAGCGGGCCGAGGACAAGACCCAGCAGATGCAGGCCCGGGCCGGCGCGATCGACGAGCTGCTCGCCTCCGGCGCGCTCGACGACGCCAGCGGCACGGTCAAGGACAACATCACCCTGGAGCTCGACCGGATGTCGTCCGGCTCCGACGTGGAGAACGAGCTGGCCGCGATGAAGGCCCAGCTCGCCGGCGGCAGTGCGCCGAAGGAGATCTCCGGTGAGGCACCGGGCGCGGCCCAGCAGCCGGCGCCCCAGACCGCCCAGCAGCCAGTGCAGCCGGCCGCCGAGCCGGTGAGACCTCAGGACGGAGATGTTCGGTGATCGTTCGCATCATGGGTGAGGGCCAGTGGCGACTGGCCGACGAGAAGCTCGACGCGCTCAACACCGTCGACGGCGACCTGGAGAAGGCCGTGTCGTCCGGTGACGAGACGGCGTACCTGTCCGCCTTCGCCGCGCTGCTGGACTTCGTCCGGTCCGGTGAGAAGGTGCCGGACGACGAGCTGCACGACTCCGACGCCATCCTGCCCCCGTCGGACAGCTCGCTCGCCGAGATGCGTGAACTGATCAGCGGCGACGGCTTGATCGCCGGCTGATCACTTCAAGTAATCATTTGAGACCCCTGAGGCCCCGAAACGGGCCTCAGGGGTCTTTTGCTGGGAGTCTGGTGGCACACGGGTAAACACTCGTGATCAGTGCTTTTGTCCGCCGCGTTCCCGGTGTACTGTCTGGACCACGCCGTTGTGGGGGCGGTGTTGGACGAAGTCCGTGACGGGGAGTGGGTTGGTCACGGGTTTCGGGGATCACCTGTGGGGGGTGACTGTGCGTGACTGAGTTTGTCATGTCCGAAGGGCTCGCTGAACCGGCTGATCTACGGCCGGCGCCGTCAGGGGAGCGTCGTCGGCCGGTCTGGGTCGTTCCGGACGAGGTGCCGGCAGTGCTGCCGCGCTCGGCCCGGTTCACCGAGGCACGCTGGGTGGCCAAGTACCGTCGGGCATCGTTGGCGGCTGATCTCGGCGCCGGGGTGATCGGTGCCGCGCTGGCGCTGGTGGCCCGGTTCGGGGCCTCGATCAACCTTGGCTACTTCGTGCTCGGCGCATTGCTGCCGATCACCTGGGTGGCGTGTGTGGCCTTGCAGCGCGGCTACGAGACCAGGTACTTCGGCACCGGACCGGAGGAATTCCGCTCGATCATCCGGGCCGCGGTCGCGTTGACCGCGGTGGTCGCGATCACGTCGTACGCGACCAAGAGTGAGGTTGCCCGAGGATTCGTGATCCTCGCGGTACCGACGACCTGTATCGCGGCCATGGTCGGCCGCTGGTTCCTGCACCGGCAGATCTCCTGGCGGAGGTTCGCCGGGCGCTGCATGCGCCGGGTACTCGTTGTCGGACGCAACGACCAGGTGATGACGCTGACGCGGCACCTGGAGGAGCGGCCGGCCGACGGGTACGTCGTGGTGGCGAGCTGTCTGCCACGCGGCGACGTGTTCGAGGACGCCGAGTTCGAACGGCTGGGCCGGACCGAGATGGACATCCTGGCCGGCGTCGACCAGTTCGACGTCGAAGTGGTCGCGGTGGCTGCCGATCCGGAGCTGGCCGGGCACTCGCTGCGCAAGCTGTCCTGGGCGCTCGAGCAGCGCGGGGTCGAGCTGATCGTCTCGCCGGGCATCGTCGAGGTCGCCGGTCCGCGGATCTCGATCCGGCCGGTCGCCGGCCTGTCGTTGCTGCACCTGGAGCGGCCGTCGGTGAGCGGCGGACCGCACATGCTGAAGAGCATCTTCGACCGTGTGGTCGGATGCCTGCTGCTGCTCGGGGTCTCGCCGATCCTGCTGGTCACCGCACTGCTGGTGAAGCTCACCAGTCGCGGGCCGGTGCTCTTCCGGCAGACCCGGGTGGGCCGTGGCGGCGTGGAGTTCAAGATGCTGAAGTTCCGCACGATGGTGGCCGACGCCGAGGCACGCAAGGCCGAGCTGCACGCGCTGAACGAGGGCAACGGGATCCTGTTCAAGATGCGTGACGACCCGCGGATCACCAGGGTCGGCAAGTACCTGCGGCGGTTCTCGATCGACGAGCTGCCACAGCTGATGAACGTGCTCCGGGGGGAGATGTCACTGGTCGGACCGCGGCCGCCGCTGCCGGCCGAGGTCGCGCAGTACGCGATCGACGACGCGCGCCGGATGCTCGTGAAGCCGGGCCTGACCGGCCTGTGGCAGGTCAGCGGCCGCAGCGACCTGACCTGGGAAGAGTCGATGCGACTCGACCTGCGGTACGCCGACAACTGGTCGATCGCGCTGGACCTGCTCATTTTGTGGAAAACCGCTCGCGCCGTGCTGGGGAGCGACGGCGCGTACTGAAGCGACGCACCAACTTTGTTCTTGCATTCCCGAGGGGGGAATTCGTGACTGCAGTACTGGAAGGATCAGGCGTGGCCCGATCCGAAGCCGCGACCTTTGTGATCGAGGCCGCGGCGGGGGACCAAGGGGCCTGGAGCCGGCTGGTCGACCACTATGCGCGGCTCGTCTGGGCCGTGACCCGCAGCTTCCGGCTGAGCGACAGCGACGCCGCTGACGTCTCGCAGATGGTCTGGCTGCGGTTGCTCGAGCACATCAACCGGGTCGACCCCGAGCGGGTCGGCGCCTGGCTGGTCGTCACCACCCGGCGCGAATGCCTGCGGGTGCTGGCGTTCCGCAAGCGGGTGCTGCTGACCTACGAGGCGACAGCGTTCGAGGACGTCGCCGGTGACCAGCCCGAGCTGGACTACGACCTGCTGGCGGGCGAGCGTGCGGACGACGTACGGCGTGCCCTGGAGAGCCTGCCGGACCGCTGGCAGCAGCTGCTCGGCATGCTGATGGCCGATCCGCCCGCGCCGTACGCCGAAATCTCCGCGACGATCGGGATCCCGATCGGCAGCATCGGCCCGATCCGCGGCCGCTGCCTGGAGAAACTCAGACTGCTGCTTGCCTCCTGAGGCAGCAGAGCCCGGTTCGGGCCGCACGCTCCGGTCGTCCCGATCAGAGCATGATCCACGCGGTCCGGACCGGGCGTTGTGCTGTCCCCGGCCAGCGGAGCAGGAAGCTGACCAGGCGGGCCCCGTTCGGTCCCTCGGCGTCGCCGCCGCGGGACTCGACCACGAGCGGCCCGGACGGCGAGACCCGCAGTTCGATGGTCAGGCCGGTGCGGCCGCTCTCGTGGATGTCGACGTCGAGCGTGATGCCGTGGCCGGAGAACCGCAGCCGGCGTACGTCGCCGGAGCCGGGCGCGTCGATGATGCTGTCGAAGATCAGGTCGAGTACGTCGAGATCCCGCTCGTGCCGCCCGAACGCGGCGTAGCCGACCGAGCGGAGCAGGGCGATCTGCTCACCGACGGCACGCTCCGGCGGCCCGATCATCACCGCTCACCGCTGACTTTGATCACGCTGTCGGAGTCCTGCCCGTACGGCGCACCCTGCCAGCTGGCCCAGTTCACCCCGTTGCCCTGCTCGTGCACGATGAAGTTCCACGGGCCGGAGTACGTGTTGTTGAAGAACCGGTTGCCCTGGTGGAACGTGATCGCGTCCTGGATCGTGGCGTTCTTGTACGGCGACCACTTCGGGAACGTGCCCCAGTTGGAGAACAGCCCGTTGTAGCCGCAGCCGGTGCGGACCGCGCAGGTCTTCCCGATGTTGTCCGGGTCGAGCGAGAACACGTTGTCGTGCACCCGGACGTTCTGCGTCTTCCACCGGCAGTCGCTGAGGTACGGCTGGGTCTTGATCGTGGTCGCGTTGCAAGTCTTGGCGTTGACGACCGACGGGTTGACCAGGGTGCCCGATCCTGTGCTGGTGTTGGCGGCCGACCCGGCGAACCGGTCGGCGTTCTCCCACAGCACCACGCCGGCCCAGTTGTCGGTGAAGGCGTTCCCGCTGATCTCGAAGGTCTGGTTGAACACGCCGGGCGCGCGCGGGTCGCTGCCGGACTCGGAGATGTACAGCGCGGGCGTCGGGAAGCCGGCGTTCTCCGGACCCTTGCCTAGGCCGTTGCGGACGAAGGCGTTGCCGCGGATCCCGGCGTTGTAGCTGGTCTCGTAGATCAGGCCCTCGGCCGAGTTGCCGGAGATGTAGTTGCCCTCGATCACGAAGCCGGTGTTGTTGGTGTCGGCCCACAACCCGGCGCTGTGGTTGTCGTGCACCCAGTTCGCGCGCACGATCGCCCCGGTGACCTCCCAGAACTTGCCGCCGCCGGTGCAGCCGCAGCCGCCCTTCAGCCGCTCCCAGTCGTCGGTGTTGTTACCGGCGATCTCGTTGTGGTCGATGGTGATACCGGACACCTTGCCCGGGTTGTAGGCGTTGAAGCCGTACTGGCCGTTCTCGGCCAGACAGTTGCTGCGGACAACGTTGTGGTCGCCGATCATCAGTCCGGCGCCGGCGTTGTGCTGGATCGTGTTGGCCTGCACCGTCCAGCGGGCGCCCGCGTCGTGGTTCACCACGCCCTCGTCGTTGTTGGTCCGCGGCGCCCCGAAGTTCTGGATGGTCAGGTTCTTGATCGTGACGCCGTTGGCGTACCCGGTGAACGCGTACCGGTTCTTCTTGCCGCCGTCGAGGATCGCGCCGGGCGCCCCGACGTACACGTTGCCGTCCTTCGGGATCACCTGGGCGAACTGCGCGGTCCCGAGCCGGTGCGTGCCCGGTGACAGCCAGAAGGTGGTGCCGGCCGGGTTCGCCGTGGTGAGGTCGTTCAGGTTCTGGGTGGTGCTGACCACGACCGCACCGGGTGGCGCGGTGGCCGGGCCGGACAGTGCGCCCGCGTTGTTGCAGATCCTCGCGGGTGGTGCCGTCGGCGCGGGCGGGGCGGGCGTCGTCGTGCCGCCTGGCGGGGGCGATACGACGGCGTCGGCCTTGTCGGACGAGCCGTTGTTGAAAACCGTCAGTCCGGCAGCGACCAGGGCGGCGGCCACGACGAGGCCGCCGGTGGCCAGCACGGGCGGACGGCGGTACCACGCGCGTGCGGTGGGCGGTTGGCGGCGCTCGGCATTTCGTTCGGGGGGCATGGGTGTCCTCGACCTAGCGGTGGGCGGTGACAGGATGTTCGATCGTGTACCGGTAGATCTCGAGCAGTTGCTCGATGCTCTGTTCCGGCCGGTGTTTCGTCTCGTACGTCGTGCGCGCCTGCCGGCCGAGCTCGTCGTACTTCGCGGGGGACGCGTCGACGTCGAGCAGCAGTTTGGCCAGTGCATCCGGACGGCCCGGTTCGAACAGTGCGCCGTCGACTCCGTCGGTGATCAGTTCCGGGAACGACCCGTGGCCCGAGGCCAGCGGCGGTACGCCGACCGCCATCGCCTCGATCACCACCAGGCCGAACGTTTCCTCCCACTCCGAGGGCAGCACGACCCCGCGGGACTGCCCGATCAGCTCGAACACCTGCTCCTTGCTCATCAGCCCGCGGAGGTCGACGGACGGCCGGGTGGCCGCCCAGGCGGTGACCTCGTCGAGCATCGGGCCGCCGCCGGCGATCACCAGCCGGAGCGCGTCGTCCCCGGCGACGGCGCGGTACGCGTCCCAGCCCTTCATCAGCAGTGGAGCACCCTTGGCCGCATCGAGCCGGCCGACGTACGTCACCTGCCGTTCCCGCGGTCCGCCGACGGGACCGTCGTACGGAACCGCATTGGGTTTGACGAACGACCGCTCCGGATCGAAGTTCATTGCCCCCAGCAACCGACGCTGCGACTCGGAGATGAAGATGTACGCCGACACCAGGCGCCGCCAGCTGCGACGGTGACCGCGTGCGTTGAGCACTGTGGTCGACGTCGCCAGCGCGGATCCCCGGTAGCAGCGGTGGACGACCGCGGCGGTCGGGTTGCCGCCGGCGCAGTCGTGGCACACCTCGCCGTCGCGAAAGAAGTCACCGCTGGCGCACAGCAGCTTGTAGTTGTGCAGGGTGATGACCACGGGTACGCCGGCCGAGTGGCACGCGTACAGCACGGACGGGCTGAGCAACGGGAATGTGTTGTGGACGTGGACGACATCGGGCCGGTCCTCGGCCAGCGCCGCCGCGAGGTCGCGCCGGCTCGCCGGGTTCCAGACGACCCGGCCGGGCAGCGTAGCCTTCTGCCACGCGGGCCAGTTCTCGATGTCGTCGCTGTGCCGTTCGAAGTGGCGGACGTCGTGGCCGAGTGCGGTCAGCGCCGCGCTCTCCTGATCGACGACCCGGTTCTCGCCGCTCGGTGCGGTCGACCGGTATCTGTTGTGTACCAGCAGGATCTTCATCGCGGTCCCTCGCGGGTCGACGTGTTGTAGACAAGTGATGCGGCCAGCGTCAGGTCGAGCAGGTACGACGACGCCTCGCTCAGCCCGCTCTCGGTGAACGACGCGATCACGCAGTACGCGACCAGGAAGAGTGCGAGCGCCCGATGCGGCCCCTGCGGGCGGAACCAGGCGGCGATCAGTACGAACAGCACGAGCATGATCGTGATCGCGACCCCGACCAGCCCGACGTCGTAGTACGTGCCGAGCCAGTTGCTGTCGATCGGCAGGCCGTTGAACGACTTGTTGGACAGCCCGAAGCCGAACAACGTCTCGAAGGTCGATCGCGGCTGGGCCAGGATCGCGTCCCAGACCGCCTTGCGTCCGGTCAGCGCGCCGAGCTCCTGGGCGTCCTGCCCGCGGGCGAGCCAGGTCGTCACCACCGTGCTGAGCGTGAGTGCCCCGACCGAGAAGACGACGATGCCGATTGTGAACGCCTTGCGCACCCGCGAGCGGCCGGTGAACAGGCTCAGCCCGGCGATCAGTACGCCGACCACCAGCGCGAGCAACGCGGTCCGGGTGTGGGTCAGCAGCAGAACCGGAATACAGACCAGCACGCTGGTGAGGGCGATCCAGCGGCGCAGGTGGCCGGACATCCAGAGCACGATCGTCAGGCCGGCGGCCCCTGCGGTGTAGTGACCGACCTGGGTCGGCGGGATCGGCCAGAGGATGCCGGCGAGGCGGTTCTCGGTCATCGCCAGGCCGGGCGCGACCATCAGGCCGACGACCACCGAGCCGACGATCGCCCACAGCACCATGAGATGCGTGCGCAGTAGCAGCAGGTCGCGGCGCGGCCACCAAGGCGTCAGCAGCCACAGCACCAGAGCGAATCCGCACAGCCGTCCGGCCCGGAACAGCGCACCGAACAGGAACTCGGCCCGGATACTGGCCAGCAGCGCTTCCGCGGCCAGCAGCATCACCAGGAACACAAACACGCTCGGCCGGATCCGCACCGGCCGGTTCACCGACAGCGCCACCATCAACGCCCCGACCAGCGCCCCCTGCGCGATCAGCTTTCCGACCGATCCCGGGATCGGCAGGATGTGCGGCGCGCCCGGGAAGAACGTCATCACGTTCAGCACCATCAGCGCCCACGCCAGCTGCACGCGATGCCGCCGCCGTACCTCCGGCGCGACGGCCCGCCGGGTGGGGCGGATCCGCGTGGTCAGCTGGGTACCGAGGCGGGTGGTGATCGTCGTCATCGGCGGAACATCTCGACATCCACACTCAGCGGTCGTCCGGACTCGGTCTCGGTCACGCCGATGCCCTCGTCGGTGCGGTCGGGCCGCAGTACGACGGCGCTGTTGATCTCCAGCCCGGCCAGCCGCAGCATCTCGCCGGTGGCCTGGATCTTGGTGGTGGTCGACTGGCCCGCGGTCACCACGACGGTGGCGTTGGACGCCCACGTGGCCAGGTGATCGGCGCCGAGCTCCGGCGTCAGCGTGCTGAGACTGAGAACGACGTCGGCGACCTCCCAGGCCGAGTCGAGCGCGATGTCACCGGAGCCGGACGGCCGGTTGCTGTCGCTCAGGTGCAGGTAGCAACCCTGCGCCGGACCGCGGGTCTGGTCGGGACGGTAGACGTCGACGCGCTGGCCGGGTGCGCTGAAACGCGACTCGTGCGTACCGGGAGTCTTCGCGCCGAGCATGCCTGCGAGCCGGCCGGACTCGGTCAGGTCGGCAACCAGCACGTGCTTGCCGTCCTCGGCCAGCGCCACTGCGAGCGAAGCCACGACGAGCGCGCAGGTGGTGACGTCGTCGACGCTGACCACGGTCATCGCCGGCGTCGGGTGCTCACCCCAGAAGATGCGCTGATCGAGGTGCTGCATCATCAGCTGTACTTCGGGCGCCTTCCGCTGCGAGGGACGCAGGTATCGCGGCCGCGGCAGCAGTTGCAGACGCGACGGTCGTGGGCTGCTCAGCCGGATCCGGGCGCCCAGGGCCTGCGAGATGTCCTGGCGCTTCCACAGCCGGTCGGAGATCAGCGCGCGTACGACGACGAACGCCAGGCCGATGAACAGACCGGCGATCAGGCCCGTGCCGGCGTTGATCACGAGCGTCTTCTTGAGCGAGACCGGTACTGGTGCGGCCACGTCGAGCACCCGGCTGCTGTTCATCCGCAACGCCTCGACCTGCGAGTCGAGCAGCTGCTGCCGGACGTACACGTACTGGTCGCGGGCGGCGCCGAGCCGGACCCCTTCGGGGCTGTTCGGGTGCTTCAGCTCGTTCGCGGTCGGGTCGTCGCCGGTTGCGCGGACTGCCTGCTCGGCCACGGCCAGGTCGTTCTTGGCCTGGGTCTCGTCACGCACGAGCGGGGCGTCCTGCAAGGCGATCTGCTCCTTACGGTAGATCAGGAAGACCTGCGCGATCACGCCGGCCAGCTTGGTCGCGTCGTCGCTGGTCTTCCCCGCCGCGTTGATCTGGAGCACCCGGTCGGTGTTGGCGACCACGGTGTACTCCTTGAGCAGATCGTCCTGGCTGATCGGCAGCTTCAGCAGGTCGATCACGCGCTGCGCCACGGTGTGCGTGGTCGCCAGGCTGACGTCGGTCGCCATCGCCTTGGTCGGGTCCTCACCGTCGCGATGGGTGATCAGCAACCGGGTGGCGGACACGCTCGGAGCGGGCAGCGCGAAGGTGGATCCGAGTCCGACGAGAAAGCCCGCCATCGCGAGCACGATCCAGATCCGCAGATGCCGGCGGATCGCGTCGCGGAGGAACCGCAGCGTGACCAAGGCGTCCGGCGGGTGCGCGTTCGTCGGCTGGTCGTCGAACAGGCCGTCCTGGTCCGCCCAGGCGGGTTCGCTGACCACCGGTTCCGTGTACGGCTGGTTGCTCATTTGGTCCTCCTCGCGGTGCCGGTGAGGAGGGTGGGCAGCCGCGAGCTCGACCGGCGCATCGACTGGGAGACGCGTCCGATGGTGCGATCCGTCGGGTCCGGATCGGTGACGACGATGCCGTCGATGGAGCGGTCGTCGGCCGCTGCGGCAACCGCCAGCCGGGCGAGTTCCTCGGCGGTGACGGTGCCGGCCGACAGCGCGACGATCGTGTTGGTGGTCGGTTCGGAACCGACCACGATCGGGTCGTCGCGGTCGACGACGATCAGATGGATGCTCAGCGTCGGGTCGCCCGACGGTTCCTGGTGCGAGTCGACCACGATCGAGGTGGAGATGCCGATCGAGTTGGCGAGCGTGGCCAGCTGCGGGCCGAGCGGCAGGGCCTTGTCGTCACCGGCGAACGAGAGGACGGCCAGCGAGACGTGCGACTGGCCCTTCACGTCCAGGCCGAGGTGGTGCAGCGTCTTGCGCAGCCCCCACGCCTCGACCGCGGTCGGCGAGTAATGCTCGAGTAGATAGGTCCAGTCGGACACGTCGTTCGCCTGGTACGACGAGACCGACGCCAGCACCGGAAGCCCGACCGCGTCGGCGATCTCGTCCCGCAGCCGCAGCCGGCGATCGCCGCGCTCCTTGGCCAGTACGCCGATCGATCCGACGATCGCGCCGATCAGCGCGCCGAGCAGACCGTAGATGCCGAGATGAATCGGCACGTTTCCACCACGTGCGGTTGTCGCCTGCTCCAACACCCGTGCCCCCGTTTTCTTCCCCAGATCGCCGGGCAGGTTCTGGTCCGTGGTGACGAAGACCAGATAAACCCCGGCGACAGCGTTCGCCAGTGCCATCGACTGACTGGCCGTCGTTCCCTTGGCGTCGATCTTGATGACGTCGTCGGTGACGGCGGTGACCTTGACCCGGCTGCGGACGACCTCGGTCGACAGCGGCGGGTTCAGGTTCTGCCCGGCGCTCTTCAGCACCGGCTCGCTCTCCGCGATGAACACCTGCGTGTCGGTGCTCTGCGTACCGGCGGCCTTCTCCGCATCGGTCGTCGGTGCCGGCGGTAGCACCACGAGCGAGGTTGCGGTGTGCAGGGGCGGCACCAGGAACCCGGCGGCGACTCCGCCGAGCAGGCCAACGGCCGCCACGGCGGCCACGATCCAGCGATGCCTGCGGATGGCCCGCCAAGATTTCTTGACGTCGAGCTGCTGTGCGCTCACAGCTCCACCTCGCTGCGCTCGGCTCCGCTGTGAGCGCGGGCGCTGCTGTGCTTGATGGTTCGCTCGCTGCGCTCGCTCACGGTTCCCCTCCAGTCGCCGCCACTAACTGTCTTGTTAATAGAGGGCTGCGGACGGAGGGTGATACAGATCAGGACCGGAATCGAAAGGTGCTCACCGCGGGCTGTTCTGCGGCCAGTTTTCCGGTCCCGATCAGGGTCGTGCTGGGCACCTTGCGGCCGAATCGCGGTGAGTACCAGCCCAGCAACGGATCGTTGCCACCGCGGTGTGCCGTCCAGGTCAGTCCGGCCGGCAGCTCGACGATCGCCGAGCCGGTGGACCACTCCAGCCGTCCGGTCGACTGGTCCAGCTCAACGGACACCTCCGGCCCCAGATGCCAAGCAATACGTACGTCAGACGCCGTATCGAGCCGGTCTTCAACCCGCAGTACGCCATGGTCGAGTACTGCGGTCCGCCGGTGCGTGACGGGTGAATCGCCGACCCGGTAGCCGTCGTGCTCGGCCTCCCAGGTGTTCGGCGCATACCGGCGTACCTTGCCTGTCGCCCCGCGCAGCCAGAGGAACGCTCCGCCCAGGGCGGACTGTTCGGCGCCCGCGACCTCGACGGTGTTGTGGGCGATCGTGGAGCGGAAGTAGTTCCGCCACTCCTCTTCGCCGTGGTAGCAGTACGTGCCGGGGTCGGCGAGGATATCGACGCCGTCGACCCGCACCTCGAGCGAGAGCGCGTCGGAGTGGGCGTGGGCTGCAATGGACAGGAAGCCGTGCGGACCCGCGTCCGCGCGGCACCAGATCTCCGGACCGTCGTCGTTGCTCCGCAGAACGGTCAGACCCGCGTCCTCGAAGTGATCCGGTCGTACGGCGGGGCGGTCCGGCTGCTGCTCTTTGACCAACGAGCTGATGATGTACGACGTCGCAGTGGGCGGGCTGTCCGGCCACCAGGGCGCTGCACCGACGGCGGCTGCTCCTAGCGACAGGAACGCCGACCAGTGGTGGATGTCCGGCGGATCGAGGACCAGGACCATGCCCTCGTCGTCGTCGCCCTGGCGTGGTGGGCGGAGCGTGGTGTCGACGATTGCGGCTGCCACGTCGATCGTGCGGGTCAGCAGTGCCCACGTCTTCTGACTGAGTGGGTGGCCGGACCAGTCTGCTTCCAGAGCGGCGTACAGGCCGAGCTCGGAGACGAAACGGTGGTAGTCGGTCGCCAGCTCGCGGTTCACGCCCGATGGGAAGGTGTTGGCGTCGAGTTCCTTCTCCAGCAGGGCTGTCGCGTCCTGACGCCAGCGGGTGCTCTTGGTGAACCACGGGAAGGCACAGGCCGCGACGAGCTGTCCGGCGGCCTCGGCGATCACGTGGTTGTTCGCCGACGAGCCATGGCTCTGGAACGCGGCCAGGTAGCGCTGGTGCCAGTAGATCTGCTGGAGCGCCAGTTCGTTGTGCTCGAACAGGTCGGTGATCTCCGGCCAGTCGTTCAGCAGGCGGCGGATCCACGTCCAGCTGATCAGGCGGATGCCGATCTCGATACCGCTGGCCCAGTGCACTCCGGACAGGAACGGGTTCGTCCGCCACCAGTCGTTGAGGTGGTCGGCGACACGTTCGGCGTACCGGTCGTCGTGGGTCAGGAACCAGGCGGCGGCCAGCTGGGTCAGGTGGTGGTGGCGGGACAGCTCCCACACCTGCTTGATGTTGCCGACGGCTTCCTCGTTGCGGTGGTTCAGCTTGAAGACGTACTGCGCCGGGTCGGACCGGCGGCCCGTGATCGGGTCGCGGAACCAGTCCGGCTCGGTCAGGTCGGTCCGGTCGACGCCGAGGACCTCGAGGTTGCCGGCCATGATCGCGTCGGCTGTCTGGATGACGGCCTTGCGGGCGTCCTCCGGTACGGCGCAGGCGGTGTGCGCCGGCAGCGTCGTACTGAAGGTCAGCTCTTTGCGGAGGGGGAGGTGAACGGCCGTGTTCTGCCCGGGCCTGACCTGTTGGTAGGCCCAGGCAGTACGGCGTCCGGTGTCGCGAGCGCGCAGGATGAGTTCGGTGGGGGACATCCGGCGCAGGCGGCGGACGTACCAGCCCAGGGGCTGGCGGCTCACACCTTCTCCGGTTTGCCACTCGCCAGACTGCGGTCGACCGCGATCGTGGCCCGGGTGGTGGCGACGAGCTCGTCGAAGGAGATCGGCATCGGGCCGCCGGACTTCACCGCGGCGACGAACGCCTCGAGCTCGATCCGCTGACCCTTGTCGGTACTGCGGGTCTTGCGGGTGGACGGTTTGCGGCCGGTCCACACCGACGCGCTCTGGAAGTTGTCCAGCCGCCCGTTGCGGCCGCCGCCGGTGATGTCGAGCGTCTCCTTCGGGAAGCGCGAGTTGCCGCCGGCGACGTAGTTGATCGTGCCGACCGAGCCGTTGGCGAACCGGAGCGTGACGATGACGTCGCCGGTGTCGGGTCCGGGTACGGCGTACACCTCGGTCGGGAGGCTGTTCAGCCACCAGGTCAGGGTGTCGATGAAGTGCCCGCCCTCACCGGCGAACCGGGTGCCTTCCTTGCCGGCGTCGAGGTACCAGCTGGTGGAGTCGAGCGTGCCGGCGTTCACGAGGTAGCGCAGCGAGAACGCGCCGCCGGGGTCGCCGAAGCGGCCCTTGAGGTCGGTCAGCAGCGGGGCGAACCGGCGGTTGAACCCGACCATCAGGCGATCGTTGCCGGTGGCATCAACCGTGGCGACGATGCGGTCGAGCTCCTCGTCGGTCAGCGCGAGCGGCTTCTCGACGAAGACGGCCTTCCCGGTCTCCAGCGCCTGGCACGCCAACTCCGCATGCGAACTGTGGCGGGTCACCACGAAGATCGCGTCAAGCCTGTCGTCCGACAGCACTTCCTGCGCATCCGTAGAAATCTGCTCGAACCCGAACCGCCGCTGAGCATTGGCCGCCGACAACGACTTGTTCGTCGCCACCCGAGCCAACACCGCATCCTCATCCTTCTGCAAATGCGGCAGAAGCATGCTAGACGCATAATTCCCAGCCCCAACAAACCCAAGCCGAACAGATCCTGTGGTCGGGTTCGCAGCTCGGGCGACAGTTGCCGTCGGTGCCGTCTCCTGCTGTGGTACGTCGGGGTACTCGAAGAGGAAGCCGACGCCTGGGAGGGCGCCTGAGCTGAGTTGTTGGTAGACGTCGGTTGCATCGGCGATCGGGAACTGGCCGGCGATCAGCGAGCCTACGTCGATCTGTTCGCGGGCGATGAGGTCGATGAAGCATTCGAGGTTGCGGCGTTCGGTCCAGCGGACGTAGCCGGCGGGGTAGTCGATGCCCTGGAGTTCGTAGCGGTCGTCGTAGCGGCCGGGGCCGTAGGAGCGGGAGAACCGGACGTCCAGTTCCTTGTCGTAGTACGCGTTCCACGGCAGGTCGAGTTTTGTCTTGCCGATGTCGACGACGCGAGCACGGTCACGAGCCAACCGGGCAGCAGTCTCGACCGGACCGTTGGAGTGACCACCGGCAGCCAGCAGGATCCGGTCGGCGCCAAGCCCGTTCGACGCCACGAGCAGAGCCCGCTCCAGGGACGCGATCCCCGCCTCATCAGCCGACGAGCACGCCAGCGCACCAGCCTTCTCCGCCATCCGGCAGCGATCCGCAACGGTGTCGATCCCGAACACCCGCACCCCGGCCGCAACCAGCAACCGCACCACAAGCTGCCCGACGAGACCGAGCCCAATCACCACAGCCGTCTCACCAAGCTGCACCTCGGCCTGCCGCACACCCTGCATCGCGATCGCGCCAACCGTCGAGAACGCAGCCTGCTCAGCCGGCACCCCGTCCGGCACCGGCACGCACAGATTCAGCGGCACCCAGTTGTACTCCGCGTGCAGCGCGAACTCGTTCCCCGCCGCGGCAACCAGCTGCCCGACGCTGAACTCCTCCGCACCAGCCCCGACCTCCACAACGACCCCGCACAACGAGTACCCGAGCGGCGTGTACGAGTCGAGCTTGTTCATCACCTTCTTGTAGGTGTTCAACGCGCCCTGCTGCGCAACGGAGTCCAGCACCTTCCGCACCTGGTCCGGCCGCGCCTTCGCCTTGCCGACCAGCGACAGCTTCGCCTCGCCGACCTTCATCAGTTCGGTGCCGGTCGAGATCAGCGAGTACAGCGAACGGATCAGCACGCCACCGGGCGCACAGGTGGGCGGAGGCACGTCCAGCACAGCCAGCTCACCGGACTTGTAGTTCTGTGCAACCTGCTTCATGTCCGTCCCTCAGAGAGAAGTGATGGTGACGCCGAGGTCACGCATATGCCTGGTCCAGGTCTCCAGCGTCAGCAACTGCCAGATCTGCTTCGAGTAGTCCTCACGCCCGGCCCGCTCGTCGTCGACGAGCTTCTGTACGGCGGCCCGCTGCAGGAACCCGCTGCCGACCAGCTCGCCGCGCAGCAGCGTGTCGTCGACCAGCTCGCGCAGGTCGTTCCGTACCCAGGCCCGCAGCGGCGCACTGAACGACGCCTTCGGCCGGTAGATGATCTCCTTCGGCAGCCACGCCTCGGCCGCCTTCTTCAACGCCAGCTTGCTGACCCGGCGGTGGATCTTCTCGCTGCCCGGGATCGAGAACGCGGCCCGCGCCACGATCGGGTCCACGAACGGCGTCCGCACCTCGGTCGACGCCGCCATGCTGGACCGGTCCGTGTACGCGAGGTTCAGCCCCGGCAGGAACATCCGCGAGTCCGCCAGGCACATCCGGTTCACGTGATCGTCGAGCGTGGTGTCGTGGTAGATGTCGGCGTGCTCGGACAGCAACTTCCCGACGTACGGCTCCAGGTCCGGGCTCAGCAGTCCGGCCAGCTGGTCCCCGTCGTACATCGTGTAGCTGCGCCGGAACGCCGTCTCCTCGGACAGGTTCGCGAACGTCTCGAACCGCTTGGCCCAGCGCGCGTACCGCAGGCCGCGACCGTTCACCGTCACCGGCAACCGTCGTACGGCGGGCCCGATCACCCCGTTCCGCAGTACGCCGGGGAGCCGCTGGTACTGCGCTCCCATCACGCATGCGAGGTGCTTGCGGTAACCGCCGAACAGCTCGTCGGCGCCCATCCCCGACAGCAGCACCTTCACGCCGGCGTCCCGTGCGGTGTCGCACATCAGCAGCGTGTTGATAGCGGCCGGGTCGCCGATCGGCTCGTCGAGAATGTCGACGATCCGCGGGAGCAACTCGACCACATCGGGCGCGATCTCGATCTCGTGCAGGTCGATGCCGAACTGCTGCGCCACCTTGCGCGCGTAGATCGCGTCGTCGGGCATCGCTTCGAGCTTCTGGTCCTGCGCCCGGAACGTGATCGTGTACGAGTCGACGCTCGGATCCATCCGCTTCGCCAGCACAGTCACGAGACTGGAATCCAGACCGCCGCTGAGGAACGTGGAGACCGGTACGTCGGCGACCATGTGCGCGGCGACCGACTCCTCGATGATCGTGCGCAGATCCGCGGGCGGACCGGCGGCAGCCTCGGTGGCGACATCGGTCACCCGCCAGTACATCTCGTGCCGGCTGCTGCCGTCCGGCCGGAACTCGGCCCACGAACCCGGCGGAAGTTTCTCCACCCCGTCGATCGCACAGCGCTGCTCGGGCAGCCAGTAATAGAGCATCGACGCGATCAGAGCGCCGGGCTCGGTCCGCAGCTCGGATCCGACGGCCGTGACGAGCGCCTTCAGTTCGGAGGCGAAGACGACTCCGGCTTCACGGCGGAGGAAGTACAGCGGCTTGATGCCCAGCGGGTCGCGGGCGAGGTACATGCTGCCGCTGTCCTCGTCGAGCATCGCGAACGCGAACATGCCCCGGAACCGCTTCAGCGCGTCCGGTCCCCAGCGGCGCCAGGCCTCCAGCACCACCTCGGTGTCGCCGTTGGTGCGGAAGCCGACGCCGGCCTTGGACAGCTCGGCGCGCAGTTCCTTGTAGTTGTAGAGCTCGCCGTTGTAGCAGATGGTCAGCCCGCGCTTGCTGAACGGCTGGTCGGCCTCCGACGACAGGTCGATGATCGACAGCCGGCGATGCGCGAGGAACGCCCGTACGTCGCCCTCGTCGAACGCGTAGATCCGGTCGGCGTCCGGACCGCGGTGCGCGATCCGGTCGCTCATCGCCTCGGCGAGTGCGAACCCGTCGTGCTGCTGGTAGCAGCCGGCGATGCCGCACACGTCAGGACCCCGTCGCGCGTGCGACGTCCCCGATGTGGCTGACGTGACCGGTCAACGCGTCGTACACCTGCAGGTACGCCCTCTGCTGGTGCTTCCACGCCAGCACCTGCTCGACCCGCTCGCGGCCGAACTTGCCCATCCGGCGCCGGCGTACCTCGTCGTCGAGCAGGTCGACGATCGCCTCGCCGTACTGCGCGACGTCGTTCGGCTCGACGTACACCGCGGCGTCCGCGGCCGAGACCTTGGTCTCGATCAGGTCGAAGGCGACGACCGGCAGCTCGAAGGCCATGTACTCCATGGTCTTGTTCATCGTCGACACGTCGTTGAGCGGATTCTTCGGGTCGGGGGACAGGCCGATGTCCGCGGTCGACATCACCGCGCGCACGGTCTCGTCCGGCACCCGGCCGGTGAACTCGATGTACTCGTCGAGCCCGAGGTCGTGCCGCAGCGCGACCACCTCGTCGAACGAGTCCCCGCCGCCCATCAGCGTGAACGCGATGTCCTTGCGGCCGAGGTTGTTGACGATGTGGTCGGCCGCGCGGACGACGATGTCGACACCGTCCTGCGGTCCCATCACGCCGATGTACGTGACCAGGTAGCGGTGACCGCGGCGCAGCGTCTCGTCCACGGCGGCCGGGTCGCGCTGCAGCTTGTCCGGGTCCGGCCCGGTGCGGACCACGGTCACGTCGTGGTTCGCCTTGCCGCTGCGGGTGATCGCGATCCGGCGGTACGAGTCGTTCGTCGAGGTCACGTGGTCCGCCGTACGGTGCGTGGTCCGCTCGAGGAAGCGCAGGCCCTTGTACGGCAGGCTGGTCGTACCGCCGAAGCGGGACTGGAACAGCTCCGGGCACAGGTCGTGGTGGTCGAAGACGAACTTCGTCCCGTCGAGCCGGCGCAGCAGCATCGCGATCGGCCAGAAGATGTCCGGCGGGTTGCAGGCCTGCATCACCTTGAACTTGCCGGCCTTGCGGGCCCGGAAGACCAGCCGCAGTGTCAGCAGGAACGAGTACGCGTACTCCCAGACGAAGCTGATCTTGCTGCCGCCCGGTGCGTAGGCCTTGTACTTGTGCACGGTGACGCCGTCGATGACCTGGTACGCCGGGTCGCCCGGCCCCTTCGGGCAGACGACCGTCACGTCGTACCCGCTCGCCACCAGCGCCTGGCACTCCAGCCAGACGCGACGGTCGAACGGCACCCAGAGGTTCTGGATGATGATGAGGACCCGCGGACCGCTCACCAGCCCACTCCTTCGTATCCGGGCAGCGCCTCGACGTCGGCGCCGAGCCGGCCGATCAGGTCGATCGTGCGGGCCGGCGGCGCTTCGAGCAGGGCGTTGATCGCGGCCGTGTCGGTGGCCGAGACGATGGCCAGGTCGGCGCCGGCGAGCGCCGCCGTCGGGTCGTCGGTCAGGACGCGCTGCAGATGCGGCAGCTTCGACTGCACGTGGCGGAGGTTCGCGCCGACCAGCCGGGTCGGGTTCACGATCGCGTCGTAGATGCGCAGGTTGTAGCCCTTGCCGATCAGGCGCTCGGCCAGCTCGACGTTCGGGCTCTCGCGCAGATCGTCGGTGGCGTGCTTGAAGCTCAGACCGAGCAGCGCGATCTCGCGGCCGGGGCCGGCGATCACGCGGTCGACGACGTCGCGGACGCTCCGCTCGTTGGTGGCCAGCGTGCCGGCCAGCAGCGGGAGTTCGGTGTCGTTCATCCGGGCCAGGTGCAGGACCGAGCGCAGGTCCTTCGGCAGGCAGGAACCGCCGAACGCGAAACCGGGCTTCAGGTAGTACGGCGAGATGTTCAGGCTGGTGTCCTGGACGAAGATCTTCATCACCTCGCGCGAGTCCACCCCGAAGTGCCGGAAGATCCGGCCCATCTCGTTCGCGAACGAGACCTTGGTGGCGTGGAACGCGTTGCAGGCGTACTTCAGCGCCTCGGCCGTCCGGACGTCGACGACCTCCACCTCCGTGCCGAGGAAGCTGAACAGGTCGGTCAGAGCGGTACCGACCTTCGGGTTGCGGGTGCCGACGACAACGAACGGCGGCGCGTAGAAGTCGGCCAGGCCGGATCCTTCCCGCAGGAACTCCGGGCACATCGCCGTACCGAAGGTCAGACCCTCCGGCGGCGGTACGTCGGCCAGCACCTTCTCGACGATCTCGTCGACCGTGCCCGGCGGAACCGTCGAGCGGACCACGATGCTGTGGAACCCCGACGCCGGCCGGACGACAGTCTGCGCGGCCTCGGCGATATCGCGGACCGCGCGTTTGATGTACGTCAGGTCAGTACTGCCCGCCGGAGTCGACGGCGTACCGACACAGATGAGTGAGACATCGGCCCGCTCGAGCGCGATCCGTGGATCGGTGGTCGCGTGCAGGCGACCCGAGGTCGCTCCCTCCGCCACCAGCTCGTCCAGACCAGGCTCGACCACCGGACTGTGTCCCTGAGTGATCGGATCGACCTTCGCGGTATCGACATCGACTCCCCAGACGTCGTGCCCAGCAGCAGCCAGACAAGCAGCCGTCACCGACCCCACATAGCCCAAGCCGAATACGGCAACCTTCATAACGCCCCCCACAGGCTCATGACGCGGCATCCCCACGTCCGCAGCGCCCATGAGAGCAGCCGCGGCACCGTCCTGATACACGCGATCAGAACAAATTGGCTGTATCAGGCGCTTGTCCCGGGGTTCTTTATGGGCGACAGGGGACTGGGCTGGGGTGAGGGGAAGACGAATGAGGGTTCTGGTCACCGGGGATCGGGGTTATATCGGGGCCGTCATGGTGCCGTTCCTGCGCGCCGCCGGGCATAGCGTCGACGGTCTGGATACGGGCCTGTACGAAGGGTGTGACCTGCTCGGCGGGCCGGACCCGATCGGGGACAGGGCGCCGCGGGACATGCGGGACGTGACCGCGCGGGAGCTCGAGGGGTACGACGCGGTGGTCTGTCTGGCCGCCCTGTCGAACGATCCACTCGGCAACCTGGACAAGGCGGCGACGTACTCGGTCAACCTGGACGGCACGCTGAACGTCGCGCAGGCCGCCAAGGACGCCGACGTCGAACGGTTCCTGTTCGCATCGTCGTGCAGCTTGTACGGCGCGGCCGGTTCCGAGGCGGTCGGCGAGGACGCCGAGATGTTCCCGGTCACGGCGTACGGCGAGACGAAGGCGCTGGCCGAGCAGGAGCTGTCGAAGCTTGCCGACGACACCTTCAGCCCGACGTACCTGCGCAACGCGACCGCGTACGGCGCATCGACCCGGCTGCGGCTGGACATCGTGGTCAACAACCTGACCGCGATCGCGCTGACGTCCGGTCAGGTCCGGCTGGAGAGCGACGGTACGCCGTGGCGCCCGCTGGTCCACATCGAGGACATCAGCCGCGCGTTCCTGACCGTGCTCGAGTCGCCGCGGGACGTGATCCACGACGAGGCGTTCAACGTCGGCCGGTCCGAGGACGTCGTCCAGGTCCGCGACATCGCCGAGATGGTCCGCGAGGCGGTGCCCGGCTCGACGCTGTCGATCGCCGAGGGCGCCGGCCCGGACCTGCGCAACTACAAGGTCGACTTCAGCAAGCTCAACGACACCTTCCCGGAGCTGCAGCTGCAGTGGACCGTCCGCAAGGGCGTCGAGGAGCTGTACGACGCCTACCAGCGGCACGGCCTCACGCTCGACGACTTCAACTCCGCCCAGTTCGTCCGCCTGCGCCGGATCCAGCAGCTGCTCGGCGCCGGACTCGTCGACGGCCAGCTGCGGCGCCAGACCGACGGGCAGTTCCCGGGACCGAAGGAGATGCAGTGATGAACAGCTGCCGGATCTGTGGTGCGGAACTGACGCGCACCTTCGTCGACCTCGGCATGTCGCCGCCCTGTGAGAGCTACCTGCGCGCGGACCAGATCGACAGCGGCGAGACGTTCTACCCGCTGAATGTGCGGATCTGCGACAACTGCCTGCTCGTCCAGCTCCCGGCGTACGTCGCCGCGGACGACGTATTCAGCGACTACCTGTACTTCTCGTCGTACTCGACCAGCTGGGTGGAGCACGCCCGCCGGTTCGTCGTCGACATGCAGGAGCGGCTCGACCTCGGTGCGGAGAGCCTGATCGTCGAGGCCGCCAGCAACGACGGCTACCTGCTGCAGCACGCGACCGCGCTCGGCATCCCGGTGCTCGGCATCGAGCCGGCGGCGAACATCGCCAAGATCGCGAACGAGAACGGCATCCGCACCGAGAGCTACTTCCTCGGCGAGGAGACCGGCAAGGACGCGGCCGCCCGGCACGGGCAGGCGGATCTTGTCGTCGGCAACAACGTGTTCGCGCACGTGCCGGACATCGTCGACTTCGCCAAGGGCCTGCGTGCGCTGGTGAAGGACGACGGCCTGGTCTCGCTGGAGTTCCCGCACCTGCTGCGGCTGATCGAGCGTCGCCAGTACGACACGATCTACCACGAGCACTACCAGTACCTGACGCTGAAGACCGCCGCGCTGGCGCTGGAGAAGGCCGGCCTCAAGGTTGTCGACGTACAGGAGCTCGCCAGCCACGGCGGGTCGCTGCGGCTGTTCAGTACGCCGGTCGAGACCGCCGGCGAGCCGACCGAGCTGGTCGGGAAGGTGCTGCAGGACGAGAAGGACGCCGGCCTGCACACGGTCGAGGGCCACCTGGGGTTCGCCGACGAGGTGTTCGCGATCAAGTCCGACCTGCTGGAGTTCCTGATCCAGGCCCGCCGCGAAGGCAAGACGGTGGCCGGGTACGGCGCTCCCGGCAAGGGGAACACGCTGCTCAACCACTGCGGCATCCGCGAGGACCTGCTGCCGTACACGGTCGACCGCAGCCCGCACAAGCACGGGATGTACCTGCCCGGTACGCATATCCCGATCTTCGCCCCGGAGCGCCTGGCCGAGACGCGCCCCGACTACATCGTGATCCTGCCGTGGAACCTGCGCGCGGAGATCGTCCACCAGCTCGGCTACGCACGGGAGTGGGGCGCGAAGTTCGTCGTACCCATCCCGCAGCTCGAAGTGATCTGAACGAAAGTCGTGGGGGGAAGGAAAGTCAGATGAAGGTCGTGATCTTCTGCGGGGGCCTCGGGCTGCGGATGCGCAGCGGCGTCGATTCCGCACCGAAACCGATGATGACGATCGGCGACCGGCCGGTCCTGTGGCACATCATGCGGTACTACGCGCACTTCGGCCACACCGAGTTCATCCTGTGCCTGGGCTTCGGGGGAGCCGCGGTCAAGAACTACTTCCTGAACTACGAGGAGACCGTCTCCAACGACTTCGTGATGACGAAGGGCGGCGAGCACATCGAGCTGCTCGACTCCGACATCAGCGAGTGGAAGATCACCTTCGTCGACACCGGCATCGACACCTCGATCGGTGAGCGGCTGCGCCGGGTCCGGCCGTTCCTGGAGGACGACGACGCCTTCCTGGCCAACTACGGTGACGTGCTCACCGACGCGCCGATGGACAAGATCGTCGATCACGTGATGACCAGCGACATCACCGCCAGCCTGCTCGCGGTGCCGCCGCAGGCGTCGTTCCACACGGTCGAGTTCGGCACCGACTCCCGGGTCACCGGGTTGCGGTCGGCGGTCGACCTGAACGTCTGGATCAACGGCGGGTTCTTCGTCATCAAGAAGGAGATCTTCGACGTCCTGCACGAGGGCGAGGACCTGGTCGGCGACGCGTTCCCGCGGCTGGCCGCGATGCGCAAGCTCGAGGCCATCCCGCACCACGGGTTCTGGGCGCCGATGGACACGCTCAAGGAGCGGAGCCAGCTCGAGGAGCTGTACCGGTCCGGCAAGAAGCCGTGGGCGCTGTGGAGCCACCAGGTCCGCCAGCAGCAGGCACAGGTGCTGGACAAGGAACCCGCGGTGTCGGCGGACGCGCCGGTAGTGGTGGCGATCTGATGCTGCCGTTCCAGCTCGGCCTGATCGACGGGCCGGTCCACCTGGTTGCCCTCGGCGCGCATCCGGACGACATCGAGATCGGGTGCGGCGGCACGCTGCTGAAGCTGGCCGAGTCGGTGCCGGAGCTGTCCGCCGAGTTCGTGATCGCGACCGGTACGCCGTTGCGCCTGGAGGAGGCCCGCCGCGCGGCGGAGCTGTTCCTGCCGGACTGTGAGGTGAGCGTCACCTCGGCCGAGCTGCCGGACGGCCGGCTGCCGGCGTACTGGAACCAGACCAAGGAGTTGCTCGAGGAAACGGCTCGGGGGAGCCGTCGCCCCGACCTGGTGTTTGCCCCGAGCAAGCACGACGCGCATCAGGACCACCGGCTGATCGCCGAGCTGGCGCCGACCGTCTGGCGCAACCACCTGGTGCTGCACTACGAGATCCCCAAGTGGGACGGCGACATCAGCCGGCCGTGGCTGTACGTCGAGCTGTCCGAGGAGCAGATGCGCGAGAAGGTCGCGCTGCTGCACAAGGCGTACCCGTCCCAGGTCCCGCACGACTGGTTCGACGAAGAGGTCTTCTCCGGGCTGGCCCGGTTGCGCGGGATGGAGTGCCGGGCGACGTACGCCGAGGCCTTCACGACGGCCAAGGCGACATTGACATGGTGACCGAGGGGGCAGCAGTGAGCTTCAACTGTCGCGGGTGCGCGTCGGAGAACGTCGTACTCGTGGTGGACGTCGGCGACCAGCCGCTCGCCGACCACTTCCCGCCGGCCGAGGACGCCGGTCCCGATCCGCGCTGGCCGCTCTCGCTGTGGCTGTGCCGCGACTGCACGCTGGTGCAGCTCGGTCCGGTCGAGGCGCAGCTGGCCGAGGAGCCGCTGGCCGTCGAGTCGGCGACCAGTCGCGCGCATGCGGAGACTTCGGTCAAGGAGATCCTCAGCGATCACCCCGAACTGAGCGGCGGCACGGTCTTCGAGTTCGGGAGTCCCCATGGCGGATCCTGGCTCGACCATCTGTACGTCGCGGGCTGCCGGCTCGCCGGCGACGGTGAGAAGGCCGACCTGGTCGTCGACGTACACGGGATCGTGCACGAGCCGCAGTACGGCGACTCGCTGAAGCTGCGGGCGGATCGGCTCGCGCCCGGCGGCCTGCTGGTGATGGAGTTCCACCACCTGCTGCCGCTGTTCATCGGCAACCAGTTCGACACGATCCGGCACGGCCACTGGGCGTACGTCTCGCTGCGCGCACTGCGGAACATCGCCGCGCTGCACGGTCTGACCGTCGAGTCGGTGACCCAGGCCGAGATGTACGGCGGGAGCCTGATGGTGATGCTGCGGCACACCGAGGACGCCCGGCCGGACGCATCGGTCGACGTGGTGCTGGAGGACGAGGACGCGGCCGGGATCGCCGACGAGGTCCAGCTCGGCAGCCTGCACGAGGCTGCCCGGCACGCGGCCGGCGCCCTGCACGAAGAGCTGACCCGCCACCAGGCGGCGGGTCGCACGGTACTCGGGTACGGCGCGCCGTCGAAGGCGCCGGTGCTGCTGGACCTGAGCAAGGTGACGACGGATCTGCTCCCGTTCACCGTCGATCTGGCGCCGGGTAAACACGGCCGCCGGATCCCTGGTGCCTGCATGGTGCCGATCCGCCCGATCGAGGAGCTGAAGGCCGCGCGGCCGGACGTCGTCCTCGTGCTGACCTGGGATATCGCCGACGAGATCGTCGCGCAACTCGAAGCTGATGGCGGCTGGGGCGCCACCTACCTGGTCCCGTTGCCCGAGCCACACGAGATGGGGACTCGTCGTCAAGACGCAAGGTGAATCGGGAAGAAGGAACGGAATGACATCCGTTGTGAGCAGCCTACGCAGTTCCGGGCTGGATATGTTCAAGCGCGTACTCCGCGGGCCGTTGGCCCGCTTGACAGCTGTGCACCGCCTGCGGTGGCGGGTGACCTCGCGAGAGGCGCTGTTCACCCAGGTCTACGAGACGTCCGGCTGGGACAGCGCGGAGTCGGGATCCGGTACCGGGTCCGAGCTCCGGGCCACCGTCGACATCCGCGAACGTCTGCCCGAGATCCTGACCCGGCTCGGTGTGAAGACGATGCTCGACGCCCCGTGCGGCGACCTGAACTGGATGCGTCACATCGAGCTTCCGGTGGCGAAGTACCACGGCGTCGACATCGTGGCGAGCGTGATCGAGAAGAACCAGCAGGAGTACGGCGACGAGCAGCGCGACTTCGAGGTCCGCGACCTGACCCGGGACACGCTGCCCCAGGTCGACCTGGTCCTGTGCCGGGACTGCCTCGTGCACGTCTCGTTCCAGGACGCGGCCGACATCCTGGAGAACCTCCGCTCCACCGGTGCGGAGTGGCTCGTGATCAACACCTACGACAACGTCGAGCGGAACCACAACCAGTTCACCGGCCGCAACTGGCGGCAGCTGAACATGTCGCTCCCACCCTTCAACTTCCCCGCACCGCTCGAGTCCTTCCCGGACGGTGGCGAGGTTGACCCGAACCGGCTCGGCCTGTGGCGCCTCCAGGACCTGCCGGCCGTCCAGCGAAGCGCTGTGTGAGCCAACGATGAAATCTGTCCTGCGCCGCCTCACCTGGGGTCTTGCCGACCAGGCTGTGACCAGTCTGGTCAGCTTCCTGGTGGGCGTTGTCGTGGCCCGGCAGCTGGGCGCGCTGGAGTTCGGCGCGTTCAGCCTGGCCTGGGTCACGTACGGCGTGGTCCTGAACATCTCCCGCGGTCTGGCGACCGACCCGCTGGCGGTCCGGTTCAGCGGCCTGGAGCGGCCGGTGTGGCGGACCGCGGTCGCGAAGTCGTCCGGGATGGCGATCGTCGTCGGTCTCGGCGCCGGAGTGATCTGCGCGCTCGTCGGGCTGTTGCTCGGCGGGCACGCGGGGAAGGCATTCATTGCCCTGGGCATCGTGTTGCCGGGCCTGATGCTGCAGGACAGCTGGCGGTTCGCCTTCTTCGCCTCGGGACAGGGCGGTAAGGCCTTCGTCAGCGACATCACCTGGGCGCTCGGTCTGGTGCCGCTGCTGTACCTGGCGTCGCAGAACGCCAGCGTGATCAGGTTCGTGCTGGCCTGGGGTGGAGCAGGCATCTTCGCAGCGCTCGTGAGCGGGCTGCAGGCCGGCGTCCTGCCGCGGCCGGCCCTGGCTCGCCGCTGGTTGTCCGAGCACAAGGACCTCAGCCTTCGCTATCTGACCGAGAACCTCACGCTCAGCGGCGCCTACCAGCTCCGGATCTACGGCCTGGGTGCGTTTGCCGGCGTCGCGGCGGTCGGTACGGTGCGTGGCGCGGAGATGCTGCTCGGACCGTTCTTCATCGTGCTCTCGGGCATCGGGCTGGTCGCCGTACCAGAGGCTGCACGGGTACTGCGCAGGTCTGTCCGCGCGCTGCCGATCTTCTGCCTGGCGCTGGGTGGTGCGCAGGCGATGGCTGCACTGGCCTGGGGTCTGCTGCTGCTGTTCGCGTTGCCGGACGCGTGGGGACACGCGCTGCTCGGCGAGGTCTGGCTGACCGCGTCGGCATTGGTGCTGCCGGCAACTTTGTCGGTGGCGTGCGCGGGCTTCAACACGGGAGCCGCGGCCGGTCTGCGTGCGCTCGGGATCGCCCGTCGCAGTCTCAAGGCCCAGCTGTGTGCGTCGGCGTTCTACCTCGTCGGCGGCGTGCTCGGTGGTGCACTCGACGGTGCGCGCGGTTCGGCCTGGGGCGCTGCGTGCGCGACGTTCGCGGCGGCGTTCGTCTGGTGGTACACGCTGCGGGTCGGTGTCCGGGAGCGCAAGCAGCTCGAGTCGGCGGTGGACTCCGACGAGGCTGAGGTTCCTGAGGTTCCTGAAGTGAGAAGCACATGACCGCCGTACCGCGGCTGACCGTCGGCCTCCCGGTCTACAACGGGGAGAAGTACCTGGCCCAGTCGCTGGATGCACTGCTCGGACAGACGTACGACGAGTTCGAGCTGATCATCTCCGACAACGCCTCGACCGACGGCACGGAGCAGATCTGCCGGGAGTACCTGGCTCGCGACCCGCGCATCCGCTACATCCGCCAGCCGATCAACATCGGCGCCACGCCGAACCACAACTTCGTCTTCGAGCAGTCACACACCGAGCTGTTCAAGTGGGCGTCGTACGACGACCTGTACGGGCCGAAACTGCTGGAGCGCTGCATCGAGGCACTCGACGGCGATCACGAGCTCGTCCTCGCCCACGCCTGGGAAGCGATCATCGACGGGGACGGCGAGGTCCTGCTAACAGTCGACTATCCGTTGGCGACCGATTCTCCCGACCCGGTCGAGCGGTTCAGGAGCATGCTGTTCGCGGTCGGCGGCGACGACTTCTACGGCGTGATGCGCTCGGAGACGCTCCGCCGTACGCCGCTGCACGGGAGCTACCACCACGCGGACCGCACGTTGATGGCCGAGCTCGCGCTGTCCGGGCGGTTCTACCAGGTGCCCGAGGTGCTGTTCTTCCGGCGCGACCACGCGGACCGCGCCGAGCGGGCGAAGCCGACGATCCGTAGCCGCGCCGCCAACATGGAGCCGCGGCGCGCGCACCGGCTGAGCAACCCGACCGCGCGGTTGCTCGCGGAGTACATCGGCGGCTTCGTCGGCGCGATCCGGCGGGCGCCGCTGTCGTCGGCCGAACGCCGTGGCTGCTACGCGCAGCTGCTGCGCTGGGTGGCGAGCCGGGCGGTTCACCGATCGTCCGCCCGCATCGAAGACACGGTGCCGCGTGGGCATCAGCAGCCTCTTGCAGAGATGAGGAGAAGATGAACGCAGTACCGCGGCTGAGCATCGGCCTGCCCGTCTACAACGGCGAGAAGTACCTCGCCGAGGCCCTCGACGCGCTGCTCGGGCAGACGTACGCCGACTTCGAGCTGGTCATCTCCGACAACGCCTCGACCGACGGCACGGAACGGATCTGCCGCGAGTACATGGCTCGCGACCCGCGCATCCGCTACATCCGCCAGCCGGTCAACGTCGGCGCGTCGCCGAACCACAACGTCGTCTTCACCGAATCCCGCGGCGAGCTGTTCAAGTGGGCGTCGTACGACGACCTGTACGCGCGGGACCTGCTGGAGCGCTGCATCGCGGCGCTCGACGAGACCCCGGACGCGGTGCTGTGCCACTCGTGGAGCGCGATCATCGACGAGGCCGGCGACATCGTCGCGAAGGTCGGCTACCCGTTGACCACCGACTCGCCGGATCCGGTCGAGCGGTTCCGCAGCCTGCTGTTCGACGTCGGCGGCGACGACGACTACGGCGTGGTCCGGGCCGACGTACTGCGGAAGACCGCGCTGAACGAGAGCTTCTACCACGCCGACCGGACGATCGTGGCCGACATCGCGCTGCACGGCCGGTTCATCCACGTACCGGCGTCGTTGTTCTTCCGCCGCGATCATCCGGACAGCGCGCTGCGGTCGAACCGCACGGTCCGTTCCTGGTGCGGCAACCTCGACCCGCGCCGCCGGAAGCACTCGACGGTCCGGCTGCTCGTGGAGTACCCGCTGGGTTACGTCCGGATGGTGTTCCGCGCGCCGCTGACCGCCGGCCAGCGAGCACGTTGCCTCTGGCAACTGACGCGCTGGATGACGAGCCGGGTGGTGCCGCCGTCGATGCGCCGGCAGGACACGCCGGTCGAGCAGGTCAGCGAAGTGGTATCGGTATCCATGGTGGTAGCAGGCCAGAGCGGACGACTCGGATGAGCGACGACAGTTTCAGCACAGCGCCCAAGGGCGGCCCGCGGATCGGGTTCTTCGGCCTGCTCGGCCACGGGAACCTCGGCAACGACGGGTCGCTGGAGGCGTTCCTCGCCTACCTGGCCAAGTCGTACCCGGACGCGGAGATCGACTTCCTCTGCTCCGGTCCCGAGGTGGTCGAGGAGCGCTACGGCCTGCCGTCCACCCGGATGAACTGGAACCGCGACGAGTACAACACCGCGAGCAGTCCGCGGCTGGTCGCGCTCAAGGGGATCGGGAAGCTCGTCGACTTCTTCTGGACCGCCTCCTGGGTACGGCGCCACGACGTGGTGGTCGTGCCGGGTATGGGCGTGCTCGAGGGCGGCCTGCCGCTGCGCTGGTGGGGCTTCCCGTACTCGCTGCTGCTCCTGACCGCCTCCGGTCGCCTGGTCGGTACGAAGGTCGCGCTGGTCAGCGTCGGCGCCAACACCTCCGGACGACGGATGACCCGCCGCGTCTTCACCTTGGCCGCCCGTCTGGCCTACTACCGCTCGTACCGCGACCAGCTGTCGAAGGACGCGATGCGCACGACCGGCCTGGGCAACGTGGACGACCCGGTCTACCCGGACCTCGCCTTCTCGCTGCCGATCCCGGCGGTCCGCTCCGCCACGCCGGCGGGAGAACCGACGACGGTCGGCGTCGGCGTGATGACCTACCGCGGTACGGACGACGACCGCGACCGCGCCGAAGAGGTCTTCGACGAGTACGTCGCGAAGATGACCCGCTTCGTCCACTGGCTCGTGGACCACGGGCACCGGGTCCGGCTGCTCACCGGCGACCACGAGGACGAGCTGGTCTCGGCCGCGATCCTCGCCGACGTACGGGAGAAGCGGCCCGAGCTCGATCCGTCCTGGGTCGTGGAGAACCCGCCGAAGTCGCTGGACGACCTGATGGAGCAGATGGCAGCGCTCGACACGGTCGTCGCGACCCGGTTCCACAACATCGTCTGCGCACTGATGCTGTCCAAGCCGACCGTCTCGATCGGGTACGCCGCGAAGAACGACGTACTGATGGCCGACATGGGTCTTGCCGAGTTCTGCCAGAACATCCGCTCGCTCGACGTCGATCGACTGATCAGCCAGTACACCGCGCTCGAGTCCCGCCGCGACGTGGTCGGACCGGCCATGGACGAGCGCAACGCCGTCAACCGCAGCCAGCTCGAGGACCAGTACGACGTCCTGTCGTCGAAGGTCTTCCCGAAGCCTGCGGACACCTTGGAGGGACGCTCATGAAGGTGACTCAGGTACCCGAGATCGCCGGGGTCTATCTGTTCGAGCCGACACCGCACGTCGACGAGCGGGGCTTCTTCAGTCGCACGTTCGACGCCGAGATCGCCCGGTCGGTGGGGATCGACCCGGACGGGTTCGCGCAGGACAGCCTGTCCCGCTCCCGTAAGGGCGTGCTGCGCGGGATGCATCTGCGCTCCGGACAGGGTGAGGCGAAGCTGGTCCGCTGCTCCGCGGGCGAGGTGTTCGACGTCGTCGTCGACCTCCGGCCGGACTCACCGACGTACCTGCAGCAGGCGCACTTCACGCTGTCGGGCGACACCCAGGCCTCGGTGTACATCCCGGCCGGGTGCGGGCACGGCTTCCAGGCGCTCACCGAACCTGCGGACATCGCGTACCGGATCGACCGGCCGCACGATCCGTCCGAGGACGTCGTGATCGCGTACGACGACCCCGATCTCGCCATCCCGTGGCCGCTGCCGGTCACCGTCATGTCGGCCCGCGACCAGCGCGCCGTTTCTCTTGCCGACCTCACCGCGGGCGCTCCAAGCGCTCGCTGACCGAGCACCACCATCCGGAAGGGGGCCCTCATGGCTCACACCGCATCGATATCGCAGCTCCAGACGCCGCCGTGGGCGCTCGTCAACGGCGAGCTCGTGCCGTACACCGACGTCAAGATCCACATCGGGGCCGAGGCACTGACCCGCGCGCTGAGCGTGTTCGAGGGCGTGAAGGGCTACTGGGACACCGCCGGCGAGATCTTCTCGATCCGGACCCCGCGCCGTCACTACGACCGGCTCTGCCGGAGCGCGTCGCTGTTCCACATCCCGGTCCGCTTCAGTTACGAAGAGTTCCTCGCCGGACTGTCGAAGCTCGCGAGTGAGTTGCTCGTACCGGACAAGGACCTGTGGTTCCGGCCGACCATGTACGTGACCCACGGGCACTGGGGTGAGGCGACCGAGGCCGACCTGGTCGTGACCGCCTTCAGTCAGCGCAAGCTCGACCCGGACCCGATGCGGCTCGGCGTGACGAGTTGGCGCCGGGCCTCCGACCTCGTGCTGCCGACGCGGGTGAAGAGCAGCGCGAACTACGTCGGCGCCCGAATGGCCCGGATCGAGGTCCGCCGGCTCGGGTACGACGACGCGATCATGCTGAACGACGCCGGCCGGGTCGCGGAGGCGACCGGTGCCTGCGTCCTGATCGCCCAGCGCGGACGGATCGTCACGCCGCCGACCAGTGAGTCCTGCCTGGACAGCATCACGGTCGACATCCTCGAATCGGTCGCGAAGGACCTCGGCCTGTCGTTCGAGCGGCGGCCGATCGAGCGGACCGAGCTGCTCGCGGCCGACGAGTGCGGTCTGGCCGGCACCATCTCTGAGCTCACGCTGGTCGCGGAGCTCGACGGTGTCGAGTACGAACAGTCGGGGCTGCTGGCACAGGTCCGGCAGCGTTACCTGGAACTCATGCGTGGCGATCTGGTCCTGCCCGACGTCGACCTGGTGCCGTTGGTCGACGCGTCACGTGAAGCACTGGCCGGCTGAGTACGAAACCAGCCGGACCGGGGGATAGCGCAGTACGAACAAGGAGGGGGAACTCCCATGCATTCCATTTACGTCGACGCCGAGTTCACTGACGACGAGCGTAGACAGAAGCTGTACGACGGCGACCTGTTCGTCTACTCACCGCGTCCGTCGACGCTGGCGCTGACCGAGTTCGCGGCGGAGATGGCCCGGGAGGCCTTCCACCCGCTGGACCCGGAGACGGCCCAGTTCGACATGGCCGTCGAGGACTACGCGGCCCTGCTCGCCGAGCTGAAGCCGCGGTTCATCCACCACCCGGAGTCGAAGCGGCTGATCCAGGAGATGCTGGTCGACTTCGGGTGCGACCCCGAGCAGGTGTACTTCGACGTACCGCGGATGCGCAGCTCGACGTCGGACGACTACCTGACCACGGGGATCGCGTTCGCGTTCCACCCGCACCGCGACACCTGGTACTCCGCGCCGTACACGCAGCTCAACTGGTGGCTGCCGATCTTCGCGATCGGCGACGACAACGGGCTGGCGTTCCACCCGCGGTACTGGCAGACCCCGGTGAAGAACAGCTCCCGGGTCTACAACTACGCGGAGTGGAACGCGACCAGCCGGAAGATCGCCGCGACCCAGATCGGCACCGACACCCGCGTGCAGCCGGTGCCGGAGGAAGAGGTCGAGCTGGTGCCGCAGATCCGGCCGATCTGCAAGCCGGGCGGGATCATCCTGTTCTCCGGTGCGCAGTTGCACTCCAGCGTGCCGAACACCTCGGGCCGGACCCGGTTCAGCATCGACCTGCGCACCGTGCACCTCGGCGACGCGGTCGAGGGCCGGATGGCGCCGAACATCGACTCCAAGTGCACGGGTACGACGATGGGCGACTACCTGCGGGTCAGCGACCTCGAGCACATCCCGGCCGAGGTGGTCGCGGAGTACGACACACCGAGTCACGCGACTGTCTGACCAGTCGTCAAGATTCTCCGGCCGGCGTCGTCCGCGACGCCGGCCGGAACTGCCTTGTTTTCTTGATCATTTCGTGATGAAGCAACTGGTTCCCGGCTCACAATGCAAGTTCTCCACAAGGAAGGCGGCCTGGTGGTCGCCGAGGCCCGTGGTGCGTAGTAATCTTCGGTGACTCGTCGCCGACGCGCGGGTGAATTCTGGGGACGGCTAGCTGCGGGAAGCCCTGGGCACGGAGCGTGTCCGAGTGGCCGCAACGTGAGACCGAAGGACTGGTGTGAGCGGAGCTGAGGCGCCCGGCCGTATGGACGGGCACGGACCGCTCTGGGTTGTGCCGCATGAGGTCCCGGCGATCGTTCCGCTGCCCTCGCGTTCGACCGAGCCGCGCTGGGTCGGTGTGTACCGCTGGGCCGCTGTCGGCGGTGACCTGCTGGCCGCGATGCTCGGCGTCTCGATCGCCCTGCTGACCAGGTTCGGGTACCACGTCGGTCCCAGCTATCTCGTCGTGAGCAGCCTGCTGCCGCCGGCCTGGGTCGGTGTGGTCGCGTTGTCGAAGGGCTACGACCCGCGGTACTTCGGCGCCGGGCCGGACGAGTTCCGTTCCCTGATGCGTTCCGGTGTCGGACTCACCGCCGCGGTCGCCATGACGTCGTACGTGACCAAGACCGAGATCGCCCGCGGCTTCGTGGTGCTGGCGATTCCGGTGATGGTGGTCTCCGCTCTGCTGCTGCGGTATGCGTTGCGCAAGGACCTGCACCGGCACCGGGTCAGAGGTCGCTGCATGCACAGGGTTCTCGTGGTCGGGCGAAGTGGCCCGGCCGCGACACTTTGTGAGCACTTGGAGAAGCGTCCGACCGACGGCTTCCGTGTGGTGGCGACGTGCCGGCCGCGCGGCGACGGTCATGGACACCTGCAACCCGACGAGCTGGCCGAGCCGGACATCCTGGCCGCCGCCGACCGGCACGCAGTGGATGTGGTTGCCATCTCGACCGATCCCGAGCTCGTCGGCCAGTCGCTGCGGCGTCTGTCGTGGGCACTGGAACAGCGCGGCATCGAGCTGATCGTCTCGCCGGGCATCATCGAGGTGGCCGGTCCCCGGATCTCGGTCCGACCGGTCGCCGGTCTGTCGCTGCTGCACCTGGAGCGGCCGTCCGTCAGCGGTGGGCCGCACCTGATGAAGGCCGTCTTCGACCGGGTCGTTGCCCTCGGCTTCATCGCCGTACTGTCGCCGTTGCTGATCGGCCTCGCGCTCGCGGTCAAGGTGTCCAGCCCGGGTCCGGTGCTGTTCCGGCAGCAGCGGATCGGCCGCGGGGGCGACGAGTTCACCATGCTGAAGTTCCGCAGCATGTACTCCGACGCCGAGCAGCGGCTCGGTGATCTGTACGCGTTGAGCGACGGCAACGGCGTGATCTTCAAGATGCGCGACGACCCGCGGATGACGCCGCTCGGCCGGTGGATCCGGCGGTTCTCGCTCGACGAGCTGCCGCAGCTGTTCAACGTGCTGCGCGGTGACATGTCGCTGGTCGGTCCGCGGCCGCCGCTGGCCGAAGAGGTCGCGTTGTACGCCGCCGATGACTCGCGGCGGATGCTGGTCAAGCCCGGCATGACAGGTCTGTGGCAGGTCAGCGGCCGCAGCGACCTGTCCTGGGACGAGTCGGTCCGCCTCGACCTGCGGTACGTCGACAACTGGTCGATGACCCTGGATCTGCTGATCCTCTGGAAGACCGTGCGCGCGGTGGCCTACGGCGCGGGAGCGTACTGATGGACCTTCAAGCACCCGTATATGTAGCAGGCCATCGCGGACTCGTCGGTTCCGCGATCTGGCGACGGCTCGAGGCTGCCGGTCACACGAACCTGATCGGCGCGTCGTCCTCGGAGCTGGACCTGCGGGACCGTGACGCCACCTTCGCGTTCCTGCGCGAGCACCGGCCGGACGTGGTCATCGATGCCGCGGCGCGGGTCGGTGGGATCCTGGCGAATCGCGATCACCCGACCGAGTTCCTCAGCGACAACCTGCGGATCCAGGTGAACCTGATGGACGCGGCGCTCGACGTACGCACGCCGCGGCTGTTGTTCCTCGGGTCGTCGTGCATCTACCCGAAGTACGCCGAGCAGCCGATCCGCGAGTCGAGCCTGCTGACCGGTGAGCTCGAGCCGACCAACGACGCGTACGCGATCGCGAAGATCGCCGGCATCATGCAGGTCCAGGCGGTCCGTCGGCAGTACGGTCTGCGCTGGATCTCGGCGATGCCGACCAACCTCTACGGTCCCAACGACAACTTCGATCCGGTGTCGTCGCATGTGCTGCCGGCGTTGATCCGCCGGTTCCACGAGGCGCGTGAGACCGATGCACCCGAGGTCGTGTTGTGGGGGAGCGGTACGCCGCGGCGCGAGTTCCTGCACGTCGACGACCTGGCCGACGCGTGCCTGCACCTGCTCGAGCAGTACGACGCGCCCGAGCCGATCAATGTCGGCGTCGGCACGGACGTGTCGATCCGCGAGCTGGCCGAGCTGGTCGCCCGGGTCGTCGGCTACACCGGTGCCTTGAGCAACGATCTGTCCAAGCCGGACGGCACCCCGCGCAAGCTGCTCGACGTGAGCAAGCTGCTGGCGCTGGGCTGGAAGCCGTCCATCGACCTCGAAGACGGTGTGGCCGCCACCTACCGCTGGTATGTGGAGAACCATTCATGAAAAAGGCCTTCGTTACCGGCATCACCGGCCAGGACGGCTCGTACCTGGCCGAGCTGCTGCTTGCCAAGGGCTACGAGGTGCACGGCCTGATCCGGCGGGCGTCGACGTTCAACACCAAGCGGATCGACCACCTGTACGAGGATCCGCACGCGAAGGACAAGCGGCTGTTCCTGCACTACGGCGACCTGACCGACGGCTCGCGACTCGTCACGCTGCTCGCGTCGATCCAGCCGTCGGAGGTGTACCACCTGGCCGCGCAGTCTCATGTGCGGGTCAGCTTCGACGAGCCGGAGTACACCGGTGACACCACCGGCATGGGGACGACGCGGCTGCTCGAGGCGATCCGGATGATCGGGCTGGACTGCCGCTTCTACCAGGCCTCGAGCTCGGAGATGTTCGGCGCGACACCCCCGCCGCAGAACGAGGACACCCCGTTCTACCCGCGTTCGCCGTACGGTGCGGCGAAGCTCTACGGCTACTGGATGACCCGGAACTACCGCGAGGCGTACGACATGTTCGCGGTGAACGGGATCCTGTTCAACCACGAGTCGCCGCGGCGCGGTGAGACGTTCGTGACGCGGAAGATCACCCGGGCGGTCGCCGCGATCAAGCTGGGGCAGCAGGACCGCCTGTACCTGGGCAATCTCGACGCCTGCCGGGACTGGGGCTACGCCCCGGAGTACGTCGAGGGCATGTGGCGGATGCTGCAGCACGACACCCCGGCCGACTACGTGATCGCGACCGGTACGTCGTACTCGGTCAAGGATTTCGTCTCGCGCGCCTTCGACCATGTCGGGCTCGACTGGGAGCAGTATGTCGACTACGACGCGCGGTACGTCCGCCCGACCGAGGTCGACTCGCTGATCGGGGACGCGTCCAAAGCCATGACCGAGCTGGGCTGGAAGGCCCAGGTGCACGTGCCGGAGCTGGTTCAGATCATGGTCGACGCGGATCTCGCCGCGCTGACCCCGGAGGACTGACTGATGACCGATATGCAGACCGCGGCAACCACCACAGCCGACCGGGTCGATGTCCTGGGCATCCATGTCAGCATCACCAATCCGGACCACACCGTCGAGACGTTCGCCCGCTGGATCGACCACGACGCCCGCGAGCTGGTCTGCGTCACGGACATGAACGCGCTGCTGCACGCACGCGCCGACAAGCGGCTGACCGAGGTCTACAACACCGCCGGGCTGACGGTTCCGGACGGCATGCCGCTGGTCTGGGCCGGTCACAAGGCCGGGTTCGAGCAGATGGACCGGGTCGCCGGGCCGGACCTGCTCGAGCGGGTGATGGCGGACGCGGCCGAGCGCGGCTGGACGCAGTACTTCTACGGCGGCGCCGAGGGTGTGGCCGAGGAGTTGCGACAGGTCTTCCAGGAGCGTCATCCGGCGTTGAAGGTCGTCGGCACCGAGTGCCCGCCGTACCGGCCGCTGACCGAGGCTGAGGATGCGGCCGCGGTCGCACGGATGAACGAGGCGCGCCCGGACATCATCTGGGTTGGGCTCGGCGCACCGAAGCAGGAGCGCTGGATGGCCGATCACCGCGACCGCCTGAACGCGTCGATCCTGATCGGCGTCGGGGCCGCGTTCGACTTCCACACCGGCCGGCTGGACCGCGCCCCGCTGTGGATGCAGCGCGCCGGGCTGGAGTGGAGCTACCGGCTGTACAAGGAGCCTCGCCGGCTCTGGAAGCGCTACGTACTGGGCATCCCGCGTTTCCTCCTGGGCATCCTCCGTCATCCGCCACGTCCGCTCTAGAGTGAGCCGGTGAAGTTCCGGCGGCCGAAGTTGCGTCGGCTGGCCGGGCCGGCCGGTCGCGCCAGTTGGGGTTTGGCCGATCAGGCGCTGTCGAGCCTCAGTAACCTGGCGGTTGGCGTCGTCGTTGCGCGGTCGAGCACGGTCGCCGACTTCGGTGTCTACGCGCTCGCGTTCGGCGGTTACACGATCGCTCTCAACGTGTCCCGGGCGGTCGCCACCGAGCCCCTCGCCGTACGGCACTCCGGTTCCCGCACGCCCGACTGGCAACGAGCAGTCCGGGCCAGCACGGCAACCGCACTGCTCACAGGCTTTCTGGCGATGCTCGTCGCGTTGGCGATCGCGGCATTCCCGGGTGTGCCGTCCAGAGGTGTGCTGATCGCGTTCGCGGTGACGTTGCCGGGGCTGCTGCTGCAGGACGCGTGGCGCTGGGCGTTCTTCGTCGTCGGGGAAGGCAGGAAGGCCTTCGTCAACGATCTGATCTGGTTGCTCGCCATGCTCGCGATCTTCGGCGGCCTCTACCTGACCGGTACGACGTCCGCGTTCAGCCTCACGTTCGGCTGGGGGCTCGGTGCCGTCATCGCCGCGATCGCGGGTCGCTTCCAGGCCGGTGTGGCGCCACGCAGGCAGCTGATTCGCGAATGGGTGAAGCGGAACTGGGACCTGAGCCCGAAGTACGTCGGGGAGATGCTCGCGGTCTCGGGCACGATCCAGGTCTACATGCTCGGCATCACCGCGGCCGCCGGCCTGGTCGCCACTGCGGGCATCCGCGGCGCCCAGGTACTGCTCGGTCCGGTCAACGTACTGAACCAGGGCATCCGGATGATCTCCGTACCCGAAGCCGCCCGCGCACTGAAGCACTCCTACCGCCGGCTGTGGCTCGTCGGACTGGCCATCTCGTTCGGCGTCGGAGCCGGTGCACTGGCCTGGGGCGGTATCTTCCTCCTGCTACCGGCCGTCGTCGGCCGTGAACTGCTCGGTCCGGGCGTGTGGACGCAGGCTCACAGCGTCCTGATCCCGGTCATCCTGCTGCAGGCCCTCGGCGCCTCGAACGCCGGTGCCTTCGCGATCATGCGAGCCCTCACCGCGGCCACTCGCGGCCTGCGCGTCCGCCTGATCTCGTCGGTCATCCTGATCACCTGCGGTATCGGCGGGGCCTTCCTGTGGGGCCCGAAGGGCGCGGCGTGGGGACTGGCCGGCGCCTCGTTCACCACGTTGCTGCTGTGGTGGAACGAGGCGCACCGAGCCATCGCCGCCCATCGCCGCGCGGCTGCTGCAAGCTAGGGAATCTTCACGCTCGCAGTGGCGCCCTTCATGATGTTGCGCCCGTCGTGCACCTCGATGTGGTACGCGTACGTCGACCCGCGCTTCAGGCCGCGATCCACCACCTGGTAGGACTTCCGCGGCTGCCAGAAGTACGACGTGTAGGCGGTCGACCCGACGTTCAGCGACCCGCGGAACACGTTGTAGGTCAGCGTCAGGTTGTCCAGGTCGTAGGTGTCGGAGTACGTCACGTACACCCGCCCGGACGTCGTCGCGCTCAGCGTCGGCGCCTTCGGTACGCCGGGAGCCGCGCCGCCGGCCGCGTTCGTGAACCGGGCGATGCCGACCTGGAGCTGGCCGTTCACGTGCAGGAAGTCGCCGCCGATCCACAGGTCGGTGTCGCCGCCGGCCATCGCCAGCGGACCGACCTTCGTGGTGCTCTTCAGGTTCGCGTCGGTGTTCGGGAACCACGGGCCGAGGTTGCCGTTGATCGCGCTCTCGACCAGCAGGTAGTGCGTCCCGCTGCCGTTGGCGAAGCCGTTGGGCGAGGACGAGCAGTCGTGCGCGTGCGAGCCCTTGTAGACCCAGTTGCCGATCGCCTTGATCGCCTCGGTCGCGCCCAGGCACTTGTTCTGCCAGAGCAGCTTGCCGGTCGAGACCTGCGCGGCGAGTACGCCGTCGTAGCAGCCGCCGCCGTCACCGCCGTTCGAGACGAACACCTTGTCGCCGAGCGTGTCGATGTCCTTGACCCGCGTGGTGCAGGTCGCGGTCGGCTTCGGGATCGCCGCCGCGGCCGGGAACGCGAAGGCCGCGCCGGTGGTGTTGTTCAGCATCGCCAGCGAGTAGTGGTCCTTGCCGTTGATCGTGCTGAACGGGCCGCCGACGAACACCCGGGTGCCGTTGTCGGCCACGTCGATCGCGTACACGTCGTTGTTGGCGTTCGGGTTCCACGGCAGCAGGTCGCCCTGGATCAGCCGGACCGCGCCGAGCCGGTTGCGGACCGCGCCGTCGATCTTGCCGAACGCGCCGCCGATGAACACGCTGTTGCCGTAGATGGCCAGCGCCTTGACGCGGGCCGCGACCACCGGGTCCCAGGCCGAGACCAGCTTGCCGGTGGCGATCGAGAACATCGCGATCTTGCTGCGGCGGATGCCGTTCACCGTGGTGAAGTCGCCGCCGATCACGACCCACTTGCCGTCCGGGCTGGTGGCGATGGCATAGACCGGGCCGTTCAGGACCGGTGCGAACGCTGTCGGTGCCCCCGTACTGCGGTTGAACGCTGCGACGTAGCTGCGCTGGGTCTCCGGCGCGGCGCCCGAGGCCTTGCCCGGCTGCCGGAGCCTGGTGAACAGACCGCCGGCGAACACAGTGTTCCCGGAGACAGCCAGCGCGTTGACGCTGTTGTTGGTCTGCCACGACGTCTGCTTGATGGCGGATACGGCGGATGCGAAGCCCGGAGTCGCCGCCTCCACCGGCGGTCCCGAGGGAATCAACGCCGCGGCCACGACAGCCGCTGCGGTGACAAGGGCCAGCACTAACTTCTTCATTTATGTCCTTACACAGGCGGGGGCCGTACAGCGCGTGCCTCATCACGCACCAGCGGCGGACATTACCGCTGTGGGAGGCCCACCGGAAGCAGGCCTCCCAATCGCGTTACAGGTTTGTGCCAAACCTTGCAGTAAGCGTTCTTTTCACTTTGCTGCAAAGTGGTTTTGGACCTGTACCGGTGTGAGTGCGTACGGGTAGACCGCCGCCTCGTCGATCCCCATCCCGGTCTGCGTCGCGCCGCCGCCGGACCACGAGCTCGTTTGGTCGTAGCCGACCCGCCACCAGCCGTAGTACAGCGATGCCTGGCCCACCAGCGAACTGCCGCTGAGCACGCCGTCGACGTACAGCTTCATCATCCCGTTGTCGAACGTGCCGACCACGTGATGCCACAGGCCGTCGTTCTTGCCGGACGGGCTGGTGAGGGTGCGCTGCGCGCCGTCGTTCACACCGAAGACGATCGAGCCGTTGGTCCGCATGTACAGCATCCGGTCGTTGATCGCGCTGCTCTGGGTCTTCCCGTTGCCGAAGCCGATGATCCGGCCGCCGCGGCCGACACCGCTCTGCTTCACCCAGGCCTCGACCGTGAACTGCTGCGGGAAGCTGTACCCCTTCTCGCCGACCATCCGGCCGGTGGTCGTGCTGGTCGTCATCGCCGTGTTGCCGGAGATCGCACCCGCGCCGCCCAGCGTCACGCCGGTGAACGTGCCGTTGTTGCTCTGACCGGAGGAGTCGACCGAGGTCGTCGTACCGGCAGCTTCACCGAGTCGCCAGTACGCCTGCGGCCCGTCCGCGTTGACGATCTGGTCGTACGCCGTCGATGCGGTCGATGCGACCGTGATCGGGTCGGAGTAGTTGCCGCGGATCGTCGTACTGCCGTCGGTGACCTCGACGCGGTAGTTGGTGGACTCGCCCGGCGCCGACGACGTGTCGGTGTAGCTCAGCCACGGCCGGTCCCACGGCGTGGACTTGGCCGTCCAGGTCGCGATGGTGGTGTTGCTGAACCCCTTCAGCAACCGGTAGGTCAGCGTGCTGTCGTCGTTGTCGACCACGGTCGGGAAGTGGATCTCCACGACGCCCGGCTGGACGGAGTACGGAAGCAGCTTGGCCGGCTTGGCCGGTGCCGCACCCGGGACCGCGTTCGTGAAGTGGGTCAGACCCTGCTGCGCGACCCCATTGACGTGCAGGAAGTCGCCGCCGGCCCACAGGTCGTTGCCGCCGGTCGCGAACGCCAGCGGACCGACGTTGGTCACGCTGTTCGGGTCCGCGTCGGTGTTCGGGTACCACGGGCCGAGCGATCCGTCGGTCAGCTTCTCGCTGAGCAGGAACCGGTAGTCGAAGCCCTGCGGGAAGCCGCCCGCGCCCTGGTTGGCGCAGTCGTGGGCGTGCGAGCCCTTGTACAGCCAGCCGTTGACGACCTTGACCGCTTCGGTCGCGCCGAGGCACTGGTTCTTCCACTTGAGCGTGTTGGTCGCGATGTCGACCGCCCAGGTGCCGTCGAAGCACCCGCCGCCGTCACCGCCGTTCCCGAAGTACACGGTGTCGCCGCTGGCGTCGATCGACTTGACGCGGGTCGTGCAGGACCCGTTCGGCGGCGGTACGGCGGAGGCGCCGGGGAAGGGCAGTACTGCGCCGCTCACCGGGTCGAGGCTGGTCACGGTGTTCTGGTTCGTACCGTTGACGGTGCTGAACTGGCCGCCGGCGTACACCTTGGAGGCGTCGTCGGCAGCGTCGACGGCGTACACGTCGCCGTTCACGCTCGGCGCCCACGGCAACAGCGTGCCGGTGTCGGTGGTGACCGCGGCGAGCCGGTTGCGGGTCAGGTTGTTCACCAGGCCGAACGAGCCGCCGAAGTAGACCGTCGTACCGGAGACGGCGATGGTCTTGACCCGGTAGGACACGGACGGCTTCCAGTTCGCGACCAGGGCGCCGGTGGCGGTGTCGAAGGCGGCGATCCGGTTCCGGGTCTGGCCGTTGACGGTGGTGAAGTCACCCCCGACGAAGATCCGCGAGCCGTCCGCGGAGGCGGCGACGGCGTAGACCTGCCCGTTCAGCACCGGGTTGAACGCGGTGATCAGTGCGCCGGTGCTGGCGTCGAACGCGGCCAGGTACGCCTGGCCGACCTCGCCGGTCCCGGCGGCGGCGCCCGGCGGGCGGACGCTGGTGAAACGGCCTCCGGCGTACGCCTTCCCGGCGGCGACGGCGATGCCCTGGACGCTGGCGTTGGTCTGCCAGCTCGAGCTGTTGGTTGCCGAGAGCGAGGCCTCGATGCTCTGCGCGGGCGGCGCGAACGCCACCACCAGCGCTCCGGCGAGCAGAGTGCCCACGACCCCCAGCCGCGTGAACAGTCGTCTCTTCGTCATGCTGCGATGTCCCCCCTTGGACATAAATGTGAAAACCCCAGATTCCCCCGAGAAGAGAGTAGGGCACCGGAGGAGGTGCTGTGATCACATTCCGGTGCCTATATCCTGAGGCGCTGGCATCAACGGAGTGTGAGGTAGTCGATGGAACCGGGCACCGTGGTCTGGCGGGAAACCGCTCAGTCTCTGCTGCGGCAGAAGTGGCTGATCATGGGCTGCATCGTGCTCGGATTGCTCGGGGCGTCCGTGTTCGCGCTGTCCCAGACGATCCGCTGGACGGCCTCGAGCCAGCTGGTGATCGGCCCGGCCGTGCCGCCGGCTCTGGTCGGGAAGCTGTCCGACGGCGCCGACAAGAGCGGCCCGCTCGGGATGGACCTCCCGGCCGAGACGCAGGCCCGCGTGATGGCCAGCCCGACCCTGCTGGCGGCCGTGGTGAAGCAGCTCGGTATGCCGACCGACGACAAGACGATCCAGGAGCTGGCCTCGGTGACCCGGGTGAAGGCGGTCACCGACAACGCCTACCTGGTCACGACCGACGGGCCGACCGCGCAGAAGGCGGTCGACCGCGCGAACGCGATCGCGAGCATCTATCTGGCCCAGCGCAACACCGAAGCCAAGGCGCTGCTCACCAACCTGGCCGAGCAGGCGCAGGCCCGCTCCAAGACGGCCACCCAGCAGTCCCGCAGCCTGGTCAGCCAGATCGACGAGGCGGTCGGCCGCGGCGACAACCAGACCGCGGCGGCGCTGCGTGACCAGCGGGTCGGCCTCGCGACCGAGGCGCGGCAGGCTGCCGACGATGCGGCCGCGATGCTCAAGGCGCTCACCACGGTCGGCGCCGGCAGCCAATTGGTGACACCGGCAACGACCGACACCGCGAGCTCGTCCCCGATGGTTGCCCGCGACATCCTCGTCGGCGGCATTCTCGGACTCGTGCTCGGCTTCGGTCTCGCGCTGCTGCGGTCCCACCTGACGCCGTACATCCTGACCCGGGACCAGGCGGCGCGGGCGACCAGCTCGCCCGTGATCGCGGCCTCCGAGGGGCATCGGCGCCGGTTCTGGCAGCGGTCGGCTCCGGAGCTTCCGCAGTACGAGATCACTGCCTTGGGGGCCGAGGCGAGTGGTGCGCTGGCGCGCCGGGAGCTGAGCCCGCGCGCCTTCGCGGGCGGCGGTCCGGGCGCGCTGCTGGTGGTCTCGGCGTCGCCGACGCCGAACTCGGCCGGCATCGCGCTCGCGATGGCCGAGGCGAACGCTCGCGACGGCCGGGAGACCCTGCTGGTCCTGGCGGACATCGAAGGTACGCCGGTGTTGCCGCACCTCACCGGCCACGAAGGACTCACCGACCTGGTGAACGAGCCGGCGGCCACCCGCGCGATCCGGGCCCGGAAGCTGTTCCGCCCGGGCACGGTCGCGGACCTGTACGTGCTGCCGCCCGGCCTGAACCACGAGGAGACCGCCGAGGCGGTCGGCCCGTCGCTCGTCCCGGGCATCGTCGCCGACCTCCCGCCGGGATACTCCGTCGTCATCCACGGCCCGGCCTCGGTCGGACGGCACGGCATCACGCCGCTGGCCGCCGCGGTCGACGCGTCCGTGCTGGTGGTCCAGGTCGGTCTCGACAAGGAGATGGACGTCGCGCGGCTGACGGGTGCGCTGCAGTTCGCGGGCGCTCCGGTCCTGGGCGTCGTACTGATCGGCGCCGCGGTGCAGGACGAGACGCTCGGGATCCCGCTGAACTACAAGCCGCTGGACTCGGCTCCACCGATGCGCTGATGCAGAGCACCTACTCTCGCGACAATCGGTTGGCCCCGGCGGTGCCGGGGACGGTCGCGGGCGAGATCGAGCGGCCGGCCTGGTTCTGGCTGATGCTGTGGTGCCTGTTCGTCCTCGGCGTACAGCCGTGGTCGTCGCGGGTCGCGGCGCCGCAGGGCACGACCGGGTCGACGAACAGCATCGCCAAGGGTCTGCTGCTCGGGGCGGTCTTCCTGGTCGCGGTCGCGGCGACCAAGCCCGGGTTCCGGACCCGGGTGAATCCGGCCAGCTGGCTGTACGTGATGTATGTGTTGTTCGCGTGTGCGACCGCGTTCCTGCTGGCCGAGCCGATGGGGCCGTTGACACGGTTGGCCCGGTTCCTGATCGGGCTGCTGTTCGTGTTCTTGCTGTGGCGACCGCTGGTCGAGGTGCCGGAGCGGTTGGTGCGGGCGCATCTGTGGGCCCATGTGTTGCTGGCGGCAACCGTCGTACTGAGCCTCGTCTATGACCCGGGCCAGGCGTGGCGGCCGCTGAGCTCGCTGGGCACGGGGTCGCGGCTGCAGGGTGTCATCATCCCGATGCTGCCACCGCGCGTCGGCGAGGTCGGGGCGATCCTGCTCGGGCTCGCGCTGATCGGGCTGGTCTGTCGGAAGCTGTCGGTGGTGCCGGCCGTCGCGCTGATCGGGCTGGGCGGTGTCCTGATCGCCGCGAGTCGCACGCGGACGTCGGCGGCTGCGGTCGCCTTCGGGCTGGTGGTGGCGCTGATCATCACCCGGAAGACCTGGCTCGGCCGGATCGCGTGCCTGGTGGTGCCGGGGTTGCTCGGGCTCGCGTTCCTGACCATCGGGTCGCTGCACACCTGGCTGTTGCGCGGTCAGGGCACGCGGCAGATCACCTCGTTGAGCGGTCGTACGACGAGTTGGCAGGCGGTCGTGGACGAGAAGGTGTCGACGCAGACCGCGATCATCGGCCACGGCCTCGGCAACAAACGGGTCCTGCTGACCCGCGGCGAGGGCGACGTCGACGTGATGGCGATCGACAACAGCTGGCTGGGCCTCTACTGGGAGACCGGTCTGCTGGCAGTCGCGATCGTCGCGGTCGCGCTGATCCTCGCGTGGATCTCGGTCCTGCGTGCGCCCACGCCGTACATCCGGGCGTGCGGAGCGCTTCTGCTGGCGTACGTCACCGCGGCCTCGCTCAACGAGAGCGGCCTGTCAGACCTGTCGTCGATGACCGTGCACCTACTGGTCGCCGCCGCGATCTGCGACGCCGACCGCATCCGACATCGAAGACGAGTGTTAGCTGCTCACTGAGTCCTGGTCGAAGCCGGACTGCTGCCATTCGGACCAGCTCATGGTCTTGCCGCGGTAGGCGAAGTGGTCCGCGCCCTGGTAGCTGTTGCGGCGGAACGTGATCGCGCCGGGCTGCGTCGGGGAGCGCTTGTTCTCGACGACGCCGAGCGACGACTGGTTGTCGCTCATCACGACCAGGTTGCCTTCGACGAGGACGTTGCGCAGTACGTACGTCCCGCGTGGACCGTCGCCCCGCGTGCGCGATTGGATCGACAGGGCGTTGCGGTTGTCCTTGATCAGGTTGCCGCGGACCTGTACGTCGGAGGACGTGTTGACGTTGATGCCGCCGCCGTCCCAGAGCGTCCCGCCCGAACCGCGGCCGGTGCCGAACCCGTTGTGCTCGACGACGTTCTGGTCGATGACGGCCGCGTAGCTGATCTCGTACCGGATGCCGTCCGCCGCGTTGTCCCGGATCCGGTTCCCGGTGATCCGGCGGTCGTACTCCGCGATGTCGCTCCACATGCCGATGCCGCGGTTCGCGATGATGTCGTTGCCGCTGACCTCGCCGGACGACCGGGTCGACTTGATCCCGCCGGACTCCCAGTCCGCGATCCAGAAGCCGTCGGTGTTGTTGCGGGTGACCAGGTTCGCGGTGATCTTCACGCCGGCCGACTTGTACTGACCGATGCCGAGCTGGCCGTTGTCGGCGACGGTGTTGCGGCTGACCACGGTGTTGTCGCCCTCGATGACCATGATGCCGACGGCGTGGTTCCAGCGGACCTCGTTCGCGGTCACCTTCCAGCCGGCTCCGGCCTGCAGCGCGCCGGCCTGCGGGCGGCTCGCGAACTGCTGGATCGTCAGACCGGTCACGGTGACGTTGTCCGCGGACTTGTCGATCGCGGTCTGCGTCTTGGCCATCTCGATGACGTGGCCGGTGGGGTCGTCGCCCAGGTAAAGGGTGTTGGCTTTGTAGTCGCCGAAGAACGTGCCTGGCTTGAGCTGGCTCGGGCTCATGACGCGGGTCAGGTGGTTGCCGTCTTGGAAGACCTGCTCGCCGAGCTGGCAGGGCTTGGTCTTGTTGTCCTCACACTGGCCCTTCAGCGGGTACGCCGCGGGTAGTGCGCCTTGGACCGTCCAGCTGCTGCCTTCTTGCTTCCAACCGGTCAGCCGGACGGAGCCGCTTAGTACTGCGCCCGCGTTGCCGGCCAGCGTGTCGTTGGCGCGTGGCTGGATCGGGCGGGTGAGGCGATGGACGCCCTTGGCGAAGCAGAAGGTGGTGCCGGGCGCTGCCGCGTCGATGATCGGCTGCGGGTCGGTGCCGACCGGGATGTCAGTGCCCTTGCAGGGCTTCGCCGTACTCGGGCCGGTTGGCCCGAGTACGGCGGCCGCGGCGGTCGGGGGAGCGGTGGGGACGGTGACTGTGGTGGTGGCAGTCGGCTTCGGAGGCTCGGGTGAGCCTCCTGTGCCTGAGCAGCCCGACACCAGCAGCAGCGCGACACCAGCGGTCGCGACAACCCCACGCCTCATCCAGGTCCCTTCACACACCCGACGGTGCTGTACCCGCCCCCGGCGAACAGATCTGCGTGAGACTACCTGTTCTAGAGGTACGTGTCCTTCGCCAGGTCGTAGGCGAGTGCCTTCGCGACGGTGAACGCGTCGTCCTCGTCGAGTCGGTGCTGTACGACGAGGTTGGCGAGGTAGCCGGCGTCGATCCGGCGAGCGAGGTCGTGGCGGGCCGGGATCGACAGGTACGCGCGGGTGTCGTCGACGAAGCCGGACATGTTGTAGAAGCCGGCCGTCTCGGTGACGAGCTCACGGAACCGCCGCATGCCGTCCGGGCTGTCGAGGAACCACCACGGCGCGCCGAGGCGTACGGCCGGGTAGACGCCGGCCAGCGGGGCGAGCTCGCGGGAGTACACGGTCTCGTCGACGGTGAAGAGCACGATCCGGAAGCCGTCCGCGTGCCCGAACCGCTCGAGCAGCGGACGGAGGGATCGGGTGAACTCGGTTGTCACTGGGATGTCGTGGCCCTGGTCCGGGCCGTACGTCGCGAAGATCGCCGGGTCGTGATCGCGCAGGACGCCGGGGTGGAGCTGCATGACCAGGCCATCCTCGGCCGACATGACCGCGGATTGGTAGAGCATGTGTCCTGCGAAGGCAGCTGCGTCCTCGGCGGTGACGTCGCCCTTCAGTGCGCCTGCGTAGATCCGGGTGGCTTCGGCATCCGACAGCGGGATGGCGGCGGCGCTCAGGTGGCCGTGGTCTGTCGCGCGTGCGCCGGCCGCGACGAACGCCTGGCGGCGTTGGCGGATCGCTTGCAGGAATCCGTCGTACGTCGTGGTGTCGACGTCGGCCAGCGTGCCCAGCTGTGCGATCAGGTCGGGCCAGCCGGCGCGGTCTGGGTGGGCGATGGCATCGGGGCGGAAGGTCGGGACGACGCGGCCGGGGAGGTCGGCGGCGAGCTTGGCGTGCTGGGCGAGGTCGTCGGTGGCTGCGTCAGTGGTGGAGATCAGCTCGATGTTGAACCGGTCGAGGAGCGCGCGTGGGCGGAACTCGGGCTCGGCGAGGCGGGCGGTGATCTGGTCGTAGAGTTCGTCGGCATTCTCGGCGGAGGGGTGCTCGGTGAGGCCGAGGACCTCGGCGAACTCGTGCTCGAGCCAGTAGCGGCTGGGGGTGCCGAGGAACAGGTGCCAGTTCGCGCAGAACTCGCGCCAGATCTCGCGCGGCTCGGCGGTCTGCTTGCCGTCGCGGCGGGGGAGGCCGAGCTTGTCGGGGGAGACGCCCTGGGAGACCAGCATGCGGGTCACGTAGTGGTCCGGGACCACCAGCAGCTCGGCCGGGTCGCCGAACGGCGTGTCGGTGGCGAACAGCCCGATGTCGACGTGCCCGTGCAGACAGAGCAACGGAAGATCCTTCGTCGAAGCATGAATCCGCCGGGCAACGTCACGCGCTTCCCCGGCCGGGAACGCACGATCCGGATGAGGCTGCAGAGCCTTCGACATAGATCCTCCGATGCGATGGGCTGAAACGTGTACTGCAAAGGATTGCAGTAGCTTTCTACAAGCACAAGACGCTGTCCGCTGGGCGACCGCTTGACACAGGTTGCAACCGATTGCAAACTCAACCCGACGGGAATGGAGGGTGGCATGGCGGCGACTATTCGGGATGTGGCGCGGTTGGCCGGGGTGTCGGCGTCTACCGTGTCGCGGGCGCTTTCGCTTCCCGGGATGGTTAATGGGGCTACTCGGGCTCGGGTGGCGGCTGCGGTTGAGCAACTGGGGTATGAGCCGAATCGGGCGGCTCGGGGGTTGATCACCGGGCGGACGGGGACCATCGGGCTGGTGGTGCCGGATCTGGCTAATCCGTTCTTTGCGAGTGTTACCAAGGGTGTGCAGGAGCGCGCCCGCCGGCACGACGTCGCCGTGTTCGTCGCCGACACCGACGAGGACCCGGCAGCCGAGGCCGGGCTGGTGCGGGCGTTGGCGAAGCAGGTGGATGGCGTCGTGCTGTGCTCGCCACGAGCAAGCGACGAAGAGCTGACCGCGATCGCCCAGGACACCACCGTCGTGCTCGTCAACCGAGCCGCCGCAGGCATCCCAGGAGTCACCTACGACAACGAAGGCGGCATGCGCCAGGCCGTCGCCCATCTTGTTGCCCTCGGCCACCACCGGATCGCCTGGGTCGGCGGACCGTCCACCTCTTGGTCCACCAAGCACCGCGGCCTCGGCCTCCGCAACGCGGTCGAGGAACTGCACGCGAAGCTCGCCCCGGTAGGCAACTTCGCCCCGACGTACGAAGGCGGCATGGCAGCCGCCGACCAGGTCATCGCCACCGGCGCCACCGCCGTCGTCGCCTACAACGACCTCGTCGCGATCGGCCTACTGGCTCGACTACATGCCCGCGGCCTCTCGGTCCCCGGCGACCTGAGCGTGGTCGGCGTCGACGACATCGCGATGTCATCGATGGCCCGCCCCGCACTCACCACGGTCCGCCTGCCCAAACAGGAGGCCGGCCGCATCGCCGTCGAACTGCTGCTGGCAATGCTCGACGACCCTGAGCGCCCGGCCGGCACCCACGGGGAACTGCAAGGCGAACTGATCGTCCGGGACAGCACCGGACCCGCACCACACAACCAGAAAGGTGCTCCGGCTTGACCAGGCTGAGTCTCACCAACCTTCCCGTCACCCCCGCCGTAGACCCGCGCGCATTGTCGGTCGGCATCGTCCACCTCGGCCTCGGCGCCTTCCACCGCGCCCACCAGGCCGTCGTCACCGAGCAAGCCATGGTCGCCACCGGAGAGACCCGCTGGGGCATCGCCGGCGTCAGCCAGCGCTCAGCCACAGTCCGCGACCAGCTCGCCCCACAGGACGGTTTGTACTCCGTTCTCGAGCGCGGGCTCGGTGATCCAACGGTCCAGGTCATCGGCAGCATCCGCGACGTACTCACCGCCCCCGAGGACCCGGACGCGGTCGTCGCGCGGATCGCCGACCCGGCGGTCACGGTGGTCACGCTGACCGTCACCGAGAAGGGCTACCGCGCGACCGGCACCGGGCTGAACCTGGACGACCCCGAGATCCAGGCCGACCTCACCGGCCGCCCGCCGCGCACGGTCGTCGGCCAGCTCGCCGCCGGGATCGCGCGCCGCGAGGAGCCGCTGACGATCGTGTCCTGCGACAACCTGGTTGCCAACGGCCCGTTCCTGCGCAAGCTCGTGACCGACTACTTCGATGCCCTGGGCAAGGTCCCGGAGACGTTCGAGGCAACCCGGTTCCCGGCCAGCATGGTCGACCGGATCGTGCCCGCCACGACCGAGGACGACCGCGCTGAAGCGGCCCGGCTGCTCGGCGTACGCGACGAGGCTGTGGTGGTCGCAGAACCCTTCCTGCAATGGGTGATCGAGAACGACTTCGCCGGCGACCGGCCGGCCTGGGAGCGCGGTGGCGCCGTCCTCACCGCGGACGTCGCGCCCTGGGAGCAGGCCAAGCTGCGCATGCTCAACGCCACCCACTCGATGCTCGCGTACCTCGGTGCACTCCGCGGCTACGAGACGATCGCCGAAGCCGTCCGCGACGATGAGCTGTCCCGCTTATCGCAGGCGCTGATGACCGACGACGTCGTACCGACGCTGACTCCGCCGGACGGTCTCGACCTCGCCCAGTACGGCGCGAGCGTGCTCGAGCGGTTCGCGAACCCGGCGCTCAAGCACCGCACCCGGCAGGTCGCGATGGACGGCTCGGTCAAGCTGCCGGTCCGCATGCTCGGCACCGTCCGCGACCGCCTGGCCGCCGGCGCCGAGCCGCGCACGATCTCGCTCGCCGTCGCCGCCTGGATGGTCTACGTACTGCGGACCACGGACCTCGACGACCCGCAGGCCGACAAGCTCAAGGCCGCGGTCGCGGGCGTCTCCGAGCCGGCCAAGCTCGTCGACGCGCTGCTCGCCGTCGACTCGATCTTCACTCCCGATCTCCGCGATTCAACGGTGTTCCGCGAGCTGCTCGTCGAGCACGTCAGCTCACTGCCGGCAGGATCGTGAGTACGCCGGTCGCATCGAGGATCGCCTTGCCGATCGTGAACGCGCTCGTCGTGTCCTGACCGGTCGCGCGCCACTCCCTCGCGGTGTACCACTGGCCGGTCTTCTGGAACCGCTCGGCGGCGAGGCTGTCCAGGATGTAGGTGTTCTCGTCCAGGGTGACCTCGCCGGCCGGGATCGCGGCGCCGGAGTTCTGCACCATGCCGGTCGCCGTGGTCCCGCCGCGCATCGTCACCTGGTTGCCGGAGACAACGATGTCGCGGAGCACGTTCGTGCCCCACGGCCCGGAGCCGCGGGTGCGGGACTGGATCGAGATCCCGTTCACGTTGTTGGCTACCACGTTGTCACGCACCTGCACGTTCGACGACGTGTTGACATTAATCCCGCCGCCGTCCCACAACGACGTACCCGAGCCACGGCCGGTGCCGAAGCCGTTGCCGCTGATCGAGTTGCCCACGATCACGCCGTTGCGGCCGATCTCGTAGCGGATCCCGTCGGCCGCGTTGTCGATGATCTGGTTGTTGCTGAACGTGCGGCTGTCGTCGTACGCGTCGCTCCATAGCCCGATCCCACGGTTGTCCTGGATCAGGTTCCCGGTCACCGAACCGCCGCTCGACCAGGTCGTCTTCACGCCGCCGGACTCCCAGTCCGCGATCCAGAAGCCGTCGGTGTTGTTGTCGCTGATGTCGTTGGCCGCGATCGTGCCCTTCAGCGTGCTGTACTGGCCGACGCCGAGCTGCCCGTTGTCGTGGACCCAGTTCTTCTCGAGTACGGCGTTGTCCGCGTTCTGGAGCATGGCGCCGATCGCGTGGTTCCAGCGGAGCTCGTTCGCGTAGACGTGCCAGCCGAGGCCGAGCACGACCGCACCGCCCTGCGGGGGAGTCGCGAAGTGCTCGACGGTCAGCCCGCGCACGGTGACGTTGTTGCCGCCGGGCTCGATCGCCGTCGGCGTGCTCGACATCTCGACCGCGTGGCCGGCCGGGACGTCGCCGAGGTAGATCGCGTTCGCGGCGTAGTCGGCGTAGAAGGTGCCGCGGGCAACCTTGTCGCGGGAGGCCACTCGGGTCAGGTGTTTGCCGTCGTAGAACACCTGCTCGCGGAGGTAGCAGATGTTGGTCTTGTTGTCCTCGCACTGCCCGGTCTGCGGGTACGCCGGCGGCAACACGCCCGTGGTCACCCAGGCGGCGTTCGAAGACGTCCACTTCGTCAGGCGAACGGACCCGGTGAGTACGGCGCCGTCGTCGCTCGCGAGCACCTGATTGGCCTTGGGGTGGATCGTTTCCGCGATCCGGTGCAGGCCGGACGCGAAGCAGAACGTCGTACCGGCCGGCCACTCGTCGACGACCTGGGCGGCGTCGTCGGTGGTCCTGATCGTGACGCCGTTGCAGGCTGGTGCGAGTGCTGGACCGCTGCGGAACGTGCCGTCAGCGGGTGGGGTGGCGGCCTCTTCCACGCCGTGGGCGGGCAAGGGGCCAGGGGCAACCAGACAGGTGCCGATTGCAACGACTGCCAGAACTGCTCTCTTCATAGCGGAGCCTCCGGTGGCACAGGTGAGCCCTGAGCGCACCCCCCATGGCGCGGCTTCGCTTTGCAGATTACCCCTACATCACGTAGTCATGGCAATACGTAGCGCACAAACATGTTGCGGTCGGCAAGCGATCAGTTCGCGAGGAAGGTGCCGATGGCATCGAGCCCCGCCGACTGCCAGCCGGCCGCGGTCAGCTTCGTGCCGAACCGGGAGAACCGCTGCGTGCCGAGGTCGTCCAGCACGTACTTGTTGCCGCTGAAAACGACTTCACCGGCCGGTACGGCGGCCCCGGCGTTCTGCACCATGCCGGTCGCCTGCGTGCCGGCGGTCATCTCGATCGTGTTCCCGGTGATCTGGACGTCGCGGAGCAGGTACGTGCCCCACGGGCCGCTGCCACGGGTCCGGGACTGGATCGTGATGCCGTTGACGTTGCCCGAGACCTTGTTGCCCTTGACGGTGATGCCGGACGACGTGTTGATGTTGATCCCGCCGCCGTCCCACAGCGACGTACCCGAGCCGCGCCCGGTGCCGAAGCCGTTGCCGGTGACCGTGTTGCCGGAGATCGTGCCGTTGCGGCTGATCTCGAAGCGGATGCCGTCCGCGGCGTTGCCGACGATCTGGTTGCCGCTGATCACCCGGCCGTCGTCGGCGACGTCGGCCCACATCCCGATGCCCTTGTTGGACTTGATCACGTTGCCGCTGACGGTGCCGGACGACCGGGTCGACTTGATGCCGCCGGACTCCCAGTCCGCGATCCAGAAGCCGTCGGTGTTGTTCGAGCTGATGATGTTGCCGGTGACGGCCGCCGCGGCCGAGCTGTACTGGCCGAGGCCGAGCTGGCCGTTGTTGTGGATCAGGTTCTTGTCGACCTTGGTGCTGTTGGCCTTCACCAGCATCACGCCGACCGCGTGGTTCCAGCGGACGTCGTTGGCGAAGACCTTCCAGCCCGGGCCGGAGACGAGCGCGCCGGCCTGCGGGGCGCTGGCGAAGTGCTCGATGGTCAGGCCGCGTACGACGACTCCGGTCGCGCCGGACTCGATCGCGGTCGCCGTCTTGGACATCTCCACCGCGTGGCCGACCGGGTTGCTGCCGAGGTAGATCGCGTCCGCCGCGTAGTCGGCGTAGAACGTGCCTGCCTTGACCGCCGAGACGCTCGCGACCCGGGTCAGGTGCACGTCGTCGAGGAACAGCTGCTCCCGGAGGTAGCAGATGTTGGCCGAGTTGTCCTCGCATTCACCGCTCTTGCCGTACGCCGGCGGCAGCGCGCCGCGCACGACCCAGGCGGAGCCGGATTTCGCCCAGCCGGTCAGCGGGATCGACCCGGTGAGGACGGCGCGCTTCGAGCTCGCGAGCACCTGGTTCGCCTTGGGGCGGATGGTGTCGCTGATCCGGTGCAGCCCGGCCGCGAAGCAGAACGTCGTACCGGCGGGCTTGGAGTTGACGATCGACTGTGCGTCCTGGCCGGGCTCGATCACGGTGCCGGTGCACGGACCCGCAACCGCCGGGCCGGCCTCGTCCGAGTCCACGTTGGGGGTCGTGGGGAGCTTCGGCTCGACCGGCTTCGACGGGGTGGTCGTCGGCTTCTTGGTGGGGGTGCTCGACGCGCCCGGCTTCTTCGAGGGTGCAGTCGTCGTCCGAGTGGCCTTCGGCTGTGGCTTGCCGGGAGTCGTGGTGGTCTTTCCGGGCCGGTGCGACGGAAGCACCCGGGACGCGGCCTGCTCGGCGGTCACGGACCTGGCGGCAGTGGTCGCCTTGTTCTCGTTCGCGATCACGGGCATTGCGACCGTAACGACTGCCAGCGCCGCAGCGATAAGCGCTGCGAACCACAACTTCTTCAATGCACTCTCCTGGGAGCGGGAAACCAGGTGCAGCCGTCTGCGTGACGAGGGCGGGACTTAAGGTAGTGCCATGCGGGTCGCCATGTTGCACAACCGTTACCGGACCGGTCAACCCAGTGGCGAGAACACCGTTGTCGCGCAAACGGTTGATTTATTGCGTAACTCAGGACATGAGATCGACCTCTACGCCCGAAACAGCGACGACATCGCGGAGTTGAGCCGGAAAGATCGCGCGCTGTTACCGTTTCGCTCCGTTTGGTCATTTTCGGCGGAACACGATTTAACACATCTATTGCAAGCGCAGCGGCCCGATCTGGTGCACGTTCACAACACTTTTCCGTTGTTCAGCGCCTCGGTGCTGCGCGCGGCGTACCGCTTGGACCTGCCGGTGGTCGCGACGCTGCACAACTTCCGGCTGCTGTGTGCGAACGCGGTGCTGCAGCGCGACGGAGCGCCGTGCGAGTCCTGCGTCGGCAAGCTGCCGTTGGCCGCGGTCCGGCACAGCTGCTACCGCGAATCACGCGTGCAGACGCTGCCGCTGGCGGCGAGCATCGGCGTACACAACACGTTCCACACCTGGCAGCGGTACGTCGACACGTTCGTCGTACCGTCCGGATTCGTTCGCGATCGGTACGCCGCGGCCGGCTTCGACCCGGAGCGGTTCGAGGTGAAGCCGCACGCCGTACCGCACTCCGGTGAGGTGCGGAGCGGGGCGGGGGACGGTGTGGTGTTCCTCGGGCGGCTGAGCGAGGACAAGGGATTCGCGGATCTGCTGCAGGCGTGGGACTCCTCGCTCGGCCGGCTGATCGTGGTCGGCGACGGTCCGCTGCGGGCCGAGGCCGAGGAACGGGCCCGGAAAGACCTGTCTGTTCAGGTGCTTGGTCAACGACCGTGGGCGGAGTGCATGGAACTGCTGCGGTCCGCGCGCGTCGCCGTCGTACCGGCACGTTCGTATGAGAGCTTCGGACTCGTGGTGGTCGAGGCTTTCGCGCACGGCGTTCCGGTGGTCGCTTCCCGGCTCGGGGCGCTCGCGGAGCTGGTCGACGACGGAGAAACCGGTGCATTGACCGTGCCCGGCGATCCGGAGGGATTGCGAAAGGCGATCGGGTTGGTGGCTGATCCCGAGACTTCGATAGCCTTCGGCGAACGAGCCCGACAGGTTTACCTGAGCCGCTTCACTCCGGAGCGTGATCTGGTGGCCACGGAGAGGATTTACACCGATGCGATCGCCCGGCACGCCGACAGCGGCCGGACGCGTCGGGGATCCTGGGCACGCCGTGCCGGACAGGTATAAAGTTCCGCGGGACGCAGGGGGCAGCGTCGCGCCAGAGGGATCGCAGGAATTCGTGTTGGGGGATGGCAGTTTGGGCAACGTGGTCAAGGTGCCGCGGGTCGCGTGTGTGGCCGGGGTCTTCGACCTGTTCCACGTCGGGCATGTCGACGTGCTCGAGCGGGCGCGCCGGCACAGCGACCGGTTGGTGGTGGCGGTCCTGTCCGACGAGTGGGCGATGGAGGCCTGGGGTGCGCGGCCGTTCGTGCCGCTGCTCGAGCGGGCGCAGATCGTCGAGCACCTGCGGTGCGTCGACGAAGTAGTTGCCGTGGACGACGTGCGGTCCGAGTGGCTGACCGGCGTACTGGGGGTACAGACCGTGTTCGCTGCCACTGGCACCGACGGCGTGCTGGGCGTTGACGAGCTGGACGGGATTCCGCCCGCGCTGATCACCGTCCTGCCGGCCGGCCGGGGCTCCCGCAGCCCGATCCTGCGCGCCGCGATCGACCAGCGGCAATCGCGGCCGTCCGTCGCATGACCTCAATGCGCGAGACCGTCGCGCAGCTCTCGCAGGCACAGAAGCCGTCTGCCGGTACGCCGGCGTACTCGCGGTTCGTGAATCGGCGGATCGGGCGGGTGTTCGCGGCGGCGGCGTTCCTCGGGCGGCGGACGCCGAACCAGGTGAGCCTGGCCTCGGGTTTCTGTTCGCTGGTGGGAATCGTGCTGGTGGCAACAGTCCGGCCGTCGTTCCTGCTCGCGCTGGTCGTGACCCTGCTGCTCGTGCTCGGCTACGGGCTGGATTCCGCGGACGGGCAGCTGGCCCGGTTGCGCGGCGGCGGGTCGCCGCTGGGTGAGTGGCTCGACCACATGATCGACGCCGTCAAGATCGTCCTGCTGCACAGCGCCGTACTGATCTCGTTCTACCGATTCGATGCCTTTGACAACGAGTTGGTGTTGCTCGTCCCGCTCGCCTACGTCTGCATGTCGTCGGTGCTGTTCTTCGGGCTGATCCTGATCGACCAGCTGCGCCGCCGCCACGGCGGGGCCGCGAAACCCAACCAGCGTGGCGATTCGGTGCTCAAGTCGTTGCTCATCGCACCGACCGACTACGGCGTGCTGTGCCTGGTCTTCCTCACCTTCGGTACGCCGTCGCTCTTCGTCGTGCTGTACGGCGCCCTGCTCGTGCTGAACCTGGTCTTCCTCGCGGGCGCCGTCGCGAAGTGGTACCGGGAGATGGCGGTCCTGGGGGTGCAGGCCTGATGGCGATCGTCGGGTACGCCCCCGGTGTCTACGACATGTTCCACATCGGGCACCTGAACATCCTGCGCCGCGCCCGCGAGCACTGCGATCACCTGATCGCCGGCGTGGTCGAGGACGACGTGGTGACCCGGATCAAGGGCCGTCCGCCGGTCGTTCCGCACCAGGAGCGGATGGACGTCATTCGAGCGCTCGACCTCGTCGACGAGGTGATCAGCGACTGGTCGAGCGACAAGTTCGAGATGTGGAAACAACTGCGGTACGACGTTCTCTTCAAAGGCGACGACTGGAAGGGAACGGAAAAGGGGACGAGACTGGAGAGGCTGCTGGGTGAGGTCGGCGCACAGGTGCACTATTTCCCGTACACCGCCTCCACCTCGAGCACCGATCTGCGCAGGCTTCTGGAGGGGATGAGCTGATGCCTGGCCGGCCGAAGGTACTGCTCAGCGCGTACGCCTGCCGGCCGACGGGCGGGTCCGAGCCGGGCGCGGGATGGGCGTGGGCGAAGGCGGCGGCGCGGGACCACGACGTCTGGCTGCTGACCCGCGGCAAGTTCCTGCACGAGATCGACGCGGAGCTCGCGGTCCGGCCGGTGCCAGGGCTGACCGTCGTACCGCTGGAGATGCCGCGGTGGATCCTGCGGCTGCGGCGACGGCCGTCGGACGTGTACTGGTACTACCCGTTGTGGCAGGGCCTGGCCCGCCGTACGGCGCGACGCCTGCACTCCGAGCAGTCGTTCGATGTGATCCATCATTTGACCTTCGCGGTGGACTGGATGGGCGCCGGCGTGGTGGAGGAGTCGTCGGCGAAGGTGATCTGGGGGCCGGTCGGCGGATCGACCACCGCTCCGCTCGCGATGTCGCACTGGCTCGGTCCGCGCGGCGTGGTGGGAGAGCTGGTACGCCGTGCGTACACCGGCCTCCGCCGCCGGCTGACCGGGCGGCGGATGGCGCAGACCGCCGACCTCATGGTTGCCCAGAACAACGATGTGGCGGAGGCGTTCCGGCCGTACGCCAAGCAGATCGTGGTCCAGCCGAACGTGGCGATCCGGCGCTTCACCGCCTCCGGTCCGTACGAGCCGTTCGGTGCCCCCGGCATCAAAACCGCGCTCTTCGTCGGCCGGTTGATCCCGTGGAAGGGCGTGCTGCTCGCGGTGAGTGCGCTGGCCCGCACGGAGGCGTCCAACTGGGAGCTGCGGATCATCGGTGACGGTCCGGACTGGGGACGCGCTGAGGGGCTTGCCTGGCAGCTCGGCGTACGTGACCGGGTCGAGTTCATGGGGGCGTTGCCGCGTGAGGACGTCCTGGCCGCGATGTTCCGCGCCGATGCGCTCATCGCTCCGGCTTTGCGGGAGGCCGCAGGCTGGGCGGTGACCGAGGCGCTGGCGTCAGGTTGTCCCGTGGTGTGCGTGGATCGTGGTGGGCCGGCGGTCATCGTCGGTCCCGACGAGGGCGTGAGTGTTCCGTGGCAGGGCGACGTGGTCGGTGGGCTGGCCAAGGGGCTGGCGTCGCTGCGCGGGCGGATCACGCCGGTCGATCGCTGGGGTCCTGATCGGCTCCCGGAGATCCTCGCCGAGTGGTACGCGCCGGCCCGCGTGTCGTACTGAGAAAAACTTCTTCGCTCGATGTCGAACGGTGTCGAGCGAGTTCGTAGCCAGGGTGAGAGACCGGCAACGGGCCGGCCCACCACCGGAGGTCAGGATGTCTGACATCACCAAGGCAGCCGTTGCTCGCCGCCTGACGCAGCAGCTGCTCGAACCGCTCCACCTGGTCGCGTACATGGCCGACGAGCCGATGTATGCGCTGCAGGCTCTCGGCTTCGAGGGCTACTGGCCGGGGTACTTCGCCTCGCGGTCCGCGCCGCTCGGTCGGGTGCCTGCCGAGGTGGTGGACGCGCTCTTCTACAACTTCGTCCCCGGCGAGGTCGCCGCCTGCATCCCGGCCGTCTGGGACATCACCACCCCCGAGGCCGCGCTCGCCGCCAACCGGGAGGGCTGCGTGACCGCCCTGCGCCGCATCCTCGGCGATCTGGTCGACAGCCCCGAGCTCGCCCGGGCCGCGGACCTCGCCATCCGCGCAGCGCTGAACGCACCGACCGAGGGACGGATCCTGTACGCCGGACTGCGGTCGCTGCCCGTGCCGGACGAGCCGGTGACCCGTCTGTGGCACGCGGCGACTCTGCTGCGCGAACACCGCGGCGACGGCCACAACATCGCACTGGTTGCCGCTGGCATCGACGGGCAGGAGGCGCACGTGTTCGCCGCGATCGACACCGGGATGAAGCCGCGCGCGTACGGCCGGCTGGATCCGCTGTCGGACGAGCAGCTGGAGTCGGTCGTCGACGGTCTGCGGATCCGTGGGCTGGTCGACGCGTCGGACGGGTTCACGCCGGCGGGGCGTGCGCTCAAGGACCAGATCGAGGCGGTCACGGACACGCTCGCGGCTCCGGCGTACGACTGCCTGGAGCCGCATGAGATCGACGAGCTGATCGCCGACCTCGAGCCGCTGGTCGCACGGCTCGATGCCGTCGGCTACGACTTCGAGTTCGAGGCTCCGAAGTCCTAGTCGCGTTCGGTCTTGCCGGGGAGGGCGAGCATGCGGTCGAGGGCCAGCTTGGCGTACTTCTCGGTGTCGGCGTCGACCTTGATCGGGTTGACCACGTGGCCGGCGACGAGGTTCTCGAGGGCCCAGACGAAATGCGGTAGGTCGATCCGGTTCATCGTCGCGCAGTAGCAGACCGTCTTGTCGAGGAACACGATGTTCTTGTCGGTGTGCTGCTTCGCCAACCGCTGCACCAGGTTGAGCTCGGTGCCCACGGCCCACGACGTACCGGGCTCCGCGGTCTCCAGGGCCTGGATGATGTACTCCGTCGAGCCGACCAGATCGGCCTTCGTGACCACCTCGTGGCGGCACTCCGGATGGACGATCACGTTCACGCCGGGGACCCGCGAACGGACGTCGTCGACCGACTCGGCGGTGAACCGGCCGTGCACCGAGCAGTGCCCGCGCCACAGGATCATCTTCGCCGCGGTCAGCTGCTCGCGGGTCAGCCCGCCGCCCGGCTTGTGCGGGTCGTACACGACGCAGTCGTCGAGACTCAGGCCCAGCTGGAGTACGGCGGTGTTGCGGCCGAGGTGCTGGTCGGGCAGGAAGAGCACCTTCTCGCCCTTCTCGAACGCCCAGTTGAGCGCGGTCTCGGCGTTGCTCGACGTACAGACAACGCCGCCATTGCGACCGCAGAACGCCTTGATGTCCGCGGACGAGTTCATGTAGGTGACCGGGACGGTCACGTCCGCGACGCCGGCGTCGGCCAGTGCGTCCCAGGCCGCCTCGACCTGCTGGATGCGCGCCATGTCGGCCATCGAGCAACCGGCCGCGAGGTCCGGCAGGATCACTGTCTGCTGGTCGTTGGTGAGGATATCGGCGGACTCGGCCATGAAGTGCACACCGCAGAACACGATGTACGGCGCGTCCGGCCGGTTGGCCGCGTCGCGCGCGAGCTTGAACGAGTCACCGGTGACGTCCGCGAACCGGATCACCTCGTCGCGCTGGTAGTGGTGCCCGAGCACGAACACCTGATCGCCCAACGCCGCCTTGGCCTTCAACGCCCGCTCGACCAGATCCGGATCCGACGCCGGCGGAAGCGCCCCCGGACACTCGACACCGCGCTCCGAGTGCGCGTCGGTGTTCTGCCCCAGAAACAACAACGGAAGACCCTTCGAACCGCCTGCGATCGTCGCCACACCAGACATCGTGCCACGGCTGCCGACTCATGCCGCGTGGCGCATCTCACCGCCCAAACAATGAAATCAGCACGTCCCGGCGTGAAGATCACGCCGACTACCTGCACGCGATTGCCGTCCGGGTAGACCACGACGACGTCAGTCATCCCGCAATCCTTCCCGGCAGGCGTGGTCGGCTGCTCTGGTTGTCTCCGGCAATCGGTAGCGCGGGGTCAAGTGCAGGACGTGGTGGATGGCGGTCGTCAGGCTCACCCGGTGGCCGACGGACACGTACAGCGGTTTGACTCCGTCCTGTGTTCGCAGGACGGCTCCCACGACCTCGTCGCCATCCATCAGATCTGTCGTCGCGCCACGCTCCGGTCCGAGGTCCTCGTGTTGTCCGATGAAGGCGGTCTTCGCCGCGCCGATTGATGGGATGCCTGTTAGCACGCCGAGGTGGCAGGCCAGGCCGAAGCGGCGGGGATGGGCGAGGCCCTGGCCGTCGCAGACCAGGAGGTCAGGTGTTGTTGTGAGGTGTTCGAGGGCAGTGAGCAGGGCCGGCACCTCGCGGAATGCGAACAACCCCGGCACATACGGGAACGTGGTCTCGCCGCGGACAACCGACCGGTCCACTTCAGCAAGCGTCTCCCGGTCGAGGACTACGACAGCAGCAGCAAGCCGGTCCCCGTCGTATGCGACGTCCAGCCCGGCGACGTGGCGCGGTGTCGGTCCGACGTCCTTGACCTCGACCAGCCCGCGCAGCTTCTCCTGTACGGCGATTGCCTCGACAGCCGTGGTCGGCCAGGTCGCGGTCATTCGAACGTGGGTGGGCCGCTCGGGGGCCACTCGACGAGTTCGATGCGGTAGCCGTCGGGGTCGAGTAGCTGGGAGGTTTTCGGGCCTTCGGGGCCGCCGGGGAGTTCGGGCTCGGCGGGGTTGAGGCCGGCTGCGGTGAGGCGGGCGAGGGTTTTGGTGAGGGAGTCGACCTCGATCGCGAAGTGCTGGAAGCCGCCGACCTCGACGGGACCGTCGGCGGGGCGGTGGACGAGTTCGAGGGATACCGACAGCTCGGCAGGCAGCCGGAGCCAGACCAGGCTGGAGCCGTCGTCGAACGGGACCGTGCCGAGGTTCACGTAGCCGACCGTGGTGTAGAAGGCGAGTGAGCGTTCGAGTTCACTCACGCGGAGTGCGAACAGGACTGTCTTCATGGTGAACGATCCAACTGGCGGCACTCGGCGACGTCAACGCCGGCGGGTGGGAGAGGATGGCGGCATGCGGATCCTGATTGCGCCGGACAAGTTCGCGGGCACGTTGACGGCTGTGGAAGCGGCTGCGGCCATCGAGGAAGGGTGGCGGCGCCGGGACCCGGGGGCCGAGGTGCTCGTCGCGCCGATGGCGGATGGTGGGCCGGGCTTCATCGACGTACTGTCCGCGGTTGTCGACGGGACGTTGCTCTCGGTCACGGTCCGTGGCCCGCTGGGTGAGGCGACCCCGGCGACGGTGCTGATGGCGGGGGAGACGGCGTACGTCGAGACCGCGCAGGCGTGCGGGTTGCATCTCGTGGAGCCGAAGGAGCGGCGGCCCGAGGAGGCGACGACGTACGGCGTGGGGCAGCTGGTCGCCGCCGCGGTGGACGCCGGCGCGAAGCGGATCATCCTCGGCCTCGGCGGCTCCGGCACGAACGACGCCGGCGCCGGCATGCTCGCCGCGCTCGGAGCCACGGGTGAATCAGGTCACCTGGACGGCGGCGCTGCGGGGCTGGCGCAGCTGACCGCGGTGGATCTCCAGCCTGCGCGCGATCGGGTCGCGGGGGTTGAGTTTGTCGCGGCCAGTGACGTGGAGAATCCGATGCTCGGGCTGCGGGGTGCGACCAACATCTTCGGGGCGCAGAAGGGCATCGGCGACGACCGGAAGCCTGCCGTCGACGGATTCCTGACTCACTTCGCCGAGCTGGCGGATCGCAAGACAGCTGACCAGAAGGGCGCGGGCGCCGCGGGCGGGCTCGGCTACGCCCTCCTGCTCCTCGGCGCCGAGCGCGTCTCGGGCATCGACCTCGTGGCCGAGCTCACCGGGCTCAAGCAGAAGGCCGCGCAGGTGGACCTCGTCCTGAGCGGTGAGGGAGCGTTCGACTTCCAGTCGCGGGACGGGAAGGTGATCGCCGGCGTCGCGAAGGTGGCGAACGACGCGATGCGGCCGTGCGTCGTACTTGCCGGCAAGGTGTTGATCGGGGCGCGGGAGATGCGCACGATGGGGGTGGAGTCGGCGTACGCGCTGGTCGACGTGGTCGGCGAGGAGCAGGCGTTCGCGGACCCGCACGGCTCGCTCGCGACGGTCGCGGAGCGTGTCGCCCGGACCTGGGCGCGCTGATCACCGATCGACCGTGGTAGTTGATCCGTGAAATTGGTGTGCGACCATGGGAATGAGCGCGGACCGGCCGATGTTGGTGCGTGTTGACAAGAGACTTCCGTGCTGGCGAGCTGTAGGTCGGCACTTGAGCAGATGACTGGAGTCAGGGATGACTGAAGCGCAGACCGAGCAGGCCGTCGCCACTGGTGTTCTTCTCACCGACGGGGCCGCCGCCAAGGTGAAGGCGCTGCTCGACCAGGAAGGCCGCGACGACCTCGCGCTGCGGGTCGCCGTGCAGCCGGGCGGTTGCTCCGGACTGCGGTACCAGCTGTTCTTCGACGAGCGTCAGCTCGACGGTGACGTGGTGGCCGACTTCGGTGGTGTGAGCGTTGTCACCGACCGGATGAGCGCGCCGTACCTCAAGGGTGCGTCGATCGACTTCGTGGACACGATCGAGAAGCAGGGCTTCACGATCGACAACCCGAACGCGACCGGCTCCTGCGCCTGCGGCGACTCGTTCAACTGATCTACCTCTGAAGCCCCTGGCACCCTCGCGGTGACCAGGGGCTTCGGCATGTCCGGACTCCGGTATGACCTGTCCCACCGTGTGAATCCAACGCTTGTTGGGTACCGGCTACCGCGTGTGGGACTACATAACTGAGCGTCATTCACAACTGCTCTACCAGAGCTACCAGCACCTCAGCCTGGTCATCCAATGCGTCTTGCTGGCCACCGTGATCGCGGTCGGCCTGGCGGTGGTCGTGCACCGCAATCCGCGGGTCGCGTCGCTGGCCGGCGCGATCAGCGCCGTCGGTTTGACCATCCCGTCGTTCGCGCTGCTCGGCCTGATGATCCCGCTGGCCGGCATCGGCACCGCCACCTCCGTGATCGCGGTCACCTTCTACGCCTGCCTGCCGATCCTGCGGAACGCCGTCGTCGGGCTGTCCGGCGTCGACGCGACGCTGATCGAATCGGCGCGCGGGATGGGCATGGGAGCGATCCGGACGCTGCTCCGGATCGAGCTGCCGCTGGCGTGGCCGGTGATCCTGGCCGGCGTCCGCGTCTCGGCCCAGATGTCGATGGGTATCGCGGCGATCGCGGCGTACGTGCTCGGCCCCGGCCTGGGCAGCTTCATCTTCACCGGCCTGACCCAGATCGGTGGCAAGAACGCTCTGAACTCCGCGCTGGTCGGCACGATCGGCGTTGTCCTGCTCGCTCTGATCCTGGACGCCATGCTGCTGCTCGTCGGCCGCCTGACCACCTCGAGGGGTATCCGTGCCTGAAACCGAACCTGCCATCAGTGGCGTCGACATCGAGCTGACCGACGTCGTGAAGCGGTACCCGGGCCAGCGGAAACCCGCCGTCGAGGGCCTGTCGCTGCACATCCCGGCCGGCGAGATCGTGATGTTCGTCGGCCCGTCCGGCTGCGGCAAGACCACCTCGCTGAAGATGATCAACCGGCTGATCGAGCCGACCTCCGGCAGTATCCGGATCGGCGGCGAAGACATCGGCAAACAGGACGACGACGACCTGCGCCGCCGGATCGGGTACGTGATCCAGGGCGGCAGCCTGTTCCCGCACATGACCGTGACGCAGAACATCGCGCTGGTCCCGGGCCTGCTCGGCTGGGACAAGGCCCGTACGGCGGAACGCGTCGGCGAACTGCTCGAACTCGTCGGCCTCGACCCGGACCGGTACCGCAACCGCTACCCGCGCGAGCTGTCCGGCGGCCAGCAGCAACGCGTCGGGGTGGCCCGCGGGCTCGCGGCCGATCCGCCGGTGATCCTGATGGACGAGCCGTTCGGCGCGGTCGACCCGATCACCCGGCAGCGGTTGCAGGACGAGCTGCTCAGCATCCAGGAGGAGCTGCGGAAGACGATCGTCTGCGTCACGCACGACTTCGACGAGGCGGTGAAGCTCGGCGACCGGATCCTGATCCTGACCGAGGGTGCGAACATCGCGCAGTACGACACGCCTGAAGCGATCCTGGCGAACCCGGCCGACCGGTTCGTCGCGGACTTCGTCGGCGCGGGTGCGGCGCTCAAGCAGCTCACGCTGAGCCGGGTCAGTGAGATCGAGCTCGGCCAGCCGACGGTCGCGGAGATCGGTGACGCGGCGTCCGACGTACTGCGGGCCGCCAACCAGGCCGGTGACGACTCGGTCGTCGTACTCGATCGACGGCGGCGACCGGTGGACTGGATGTGGACCACGGACCTGTCCGACATCGACCGGGTGCCGGCGCCGCACGAGGACACGGACCTGGTCACGATCGACCGGCGGGCGACGCTGAACGACGCGCTCGACACGATGCTGATGTCGAGCCACGGCAGTGCGGTCGTCACCGGCCGGCGGGACGAGTACCTGGGCGTCGTCGACTTCCAGACGGTGCTCGCCCGGATCCAGGACGGCAACGGGTCCGCCGAGCCGGAGGAGGTCGCGCAGTGACGGTGACCCAAGACGCTCCGTCGAAGGAGAACCTGGCCGACGCAAAGGCCGCGGCTGCAGGGCTCGCGGCTACTCGTGCCCGCCGTCCGTCGTGGGGCTTGCTGATCGGGCAGCCGTTGTTCGTCGCGATCGTCGTCGGGGTGTGGGCGATCTGGCGGTCCCGGGCCGAGCTCGACTCGATCGAGCAACGACAGCTCGACTGGAAACTCGTCGGTCAGTTGACGCTCCAGCACCTGGAGCTCACCGTTGTCGCCACGATCATCGTGCTGCTGATCGCCGTACCGCTCGGCATCGCGCTCACTCGGCCGCGATCCCGCCGTGCCGCCCCGCTGGTCGTCGCGGTGGCGAACGCAGGTCAGGCCGCGCCGGTGATCGGCCTGATCGTGCTGCTCGCGATCTGGCTCGGCTTCGGCTTCTGGACCGCGATCCTCGCCCTCTGTCTGTACGCGATCCTGCCGGTACTGCGGAACACGATCGTCGGCCTGCAAGGTGTCGACCCGACGCTGGTCGAGGCCGGTCGCGGGATGGGCATGTCGAGCGTCGCCGTCCTCGGCCGGATCGAGCTGCCCCTCGCCGTACCGGTGATCATGGCCGGCATCCGTACTGCGTTGGTCCTGGTCGTCGGCACCGCGACCCTCGCGACGTTCATCGACGCCGGGGGACTGGGCAGCCTGATCACGACCGGGATCCGCCTGCTCAGGTATCCGGTGCTGATCAGCGGCGCCCTACTCGTTGCCGCCCTCGCGCTGCTGATCGACTGGGCGGGCCGAGTGCTCGAAGAGGTCACCCGACCGAGGGGGCTCGGATGAAGCGGCTGATGGCAATGGCCTGCGCGGTTGCGCTGGTGCTGAGCGGATGTGGCCTGGGGACCAGCGGCGGTTTCGTGCCGACAGGCGCGCTGCAGGGCCAGCTGCGGTCGGTGAAGAGCCTGGACGGGCTGACGATCGCGATCGGGTCGAAGAACTTCCAGGAGCAGCTGATCCTCGGCAAGATCGCCGCGATCCTGCTGCAATCGGCCGGCGCACACGTCCAGGACCTGACCAACATGCCCGGCAGTGACACGTCGCGGCAGGCGATGATCGGCGGCCAGATCCAGATGGCCTGGGAATACACCGGTACGGCGTGGATCTCGTACCTCGGTCACGACACCGGCATCCCCGACAAGCAGAAGCAGTACGACGCGGTGAGCAAGGAGGACGCGGAGAAGTACGGGCTGATCTGGCTGAAGCCGGCGCCGATGAACAACAGCTACGGCTTCGCGGTGACCCGCAAGGAGTCCGAGCGGCTGCACCTCACCAAGCTGTCCCAGATCGCGTCGTTGCCGCCGAAGGAGCGCACGTTCTGCGTCGAGTCCGAGTTCGCCAACCGGAACGACGGGTTCGAGCCGATGCTCAAGCATTACGGGGTTCCGCTGGGTACCGGCGTACCGCGGAACAACATCCGGACCCTGGACACCGGCGCCGTGTACGCCGCGACGAGTCACGGGGACTGCTGGTTCGGGGAGATCTACACGACCGACGGGCGGATCAAGTCGCTCGATCTCGTGGTGTTGCAGGACGACAAGAAGTACTTCCCGGCGTACAACGTGGCACCGGTGATCAGTAGGAAGGTGCTGGACGAGTACCCGCAGCTGCGGGACCTGCTGCAGCCGGTGTCGGACAAGCTGACCGACCCGGTGCTGATCGAGCTGAACGCCCAGGTCGACGTCGACGGACGTGAGCCCGCCGACGTCGCCATGGACTGGTTGGTGAAGGAAGGGTTCGTCAGCCGTGACTGACGCTGTCCTCGCGGGCCCGCTTCGGGAGTAGGAAGGTGACCGCGAGGCTGACGACGAACAGCCCGATCGCGACCAGGACCGACGTCTTGGTGGCGCCGAGGAACGCGTGCGACGGCAGCAGCTGGAAGAACACGGTACCGATCACCGCGACGCCGATCGCCCCGCCGTACTGCTGCATGGCGGTCAGTACGCCGGACGCCGAACCGGCGGCCTGGTCGCCGATCGAGGCCAGGATGATGTCGAACAGCGGAGCGAACACCAGGCCGGCGCCGATCCCGGTGGCGAGCGTCGCCGGCACCAGGTTCCAGATCGTGGTCGCGTCGCCGTAGGTGTGCAGCGTGAACCAGACGCCGGCCATCGCCACGGTCATCACCGCGACGCCGAGCTGCAGCGCCTTGCGGCCGAGCTTCGGGGCCAGCAGGCCGCCGGACAGCGGCGCGCCGATCGCGATACCGAGCGAGAACGGCACCATCGCGAGGCCGGCCTTCAGCGGGCTGTAGTGCAGGCCGAGCTGGGTGAACAGGTTGAACACGAGCATGAAGCCGTTCATCGCGAGGAAGAACGTGGTGATCACGCCGAGGCCGGCGACGTACCCGCGGTTGCGGAACAGCGACGGGTCGATGACCGGGTTGCCGGACCGACGCTCACGCCAGCCGAACAGCGCGAAGGTGACGACGGAGCCGACCAGCATGAGGATCGTCCACAGCGGCCAGCCGAGCTCGCGGCCCTGGACGAGCGGGTAGATCAGCAGGCCTGAGGCGAGGCTGACCAGCAGCACCCCGGCGGTGTCGAGGCGGGAGGCGCCGGGCGTCTTCACCTCGGGCATGAACTTCAGCGCGCCGACGAGGGCCGCGATACCGATCGGCACGTTGATGAAGAAGATCGTGCGCCAGCCGGCGTCGAACCAGTTCGCGTCGATCAGCACGCCGGCGAGGATCGGGCCGGCGACGGCCGACAGTCCCATCACCGGGCCGAACATCGCGAACGCCTTGCCGAGTTCGTCGGACGGGAAGATCGACTTCAGGATCGCGAAGCCCTGCGGGATCATCACCGCGCCGAGCAGGCCCTGCGCGACCCGGCTGCCGATCAGCAGTTCGGGGCTGGTCGCGAGCCCGCAGACCGCGGACGCGAGGGTGAACCCGAGGGCGCCGATGACGAACAGCCGCCGGCGGCCGACCAGGTCACCGAGCCGGCCGAAGGTGATCAGCCCGATCGCGAAGGCCAGCGTGTAGCCGGCCAGCATCCACTGCATGGCGGACTCGGAGCCGCCGAGGTCGGCGCGGATCGAGGGGGCGGCGATGTTGACGATCGTCGCGTCGACCAGGTCCATGATCTCGGCGATCAGGATCGTCGCGAGCACGATCCAGCGCCAGCGGTACGGCGTACCGCTCGCGGCGGTGGTGATTTCGGGTGGGTTCTCTAGTGCGGTGCTCATGGCGGCCCCCTCATTGATGCGAACGGTGTTCGTTGACGAACACTGTTCTACTACCGAACGGTGTTCGCGTCAAGTACAGTGTTCGTATGACCCAACCCCCGTGGCAGCCGATCACCCCCGCGAAGCCCACCCGCACGCCGAAGGAGCCGCTCAACCGGGAGCGGATCGTCGACGCCGCGATGCGGGTGCTGGTCGAGTCGGGGTACGACGCGGTCTCGATGCGGAAGGTCGCGCAGGCGCTCGGCACCGGGCCGGCGTCGCTCTACGCGCACGTCGCGAACAAGCGCGAGCTGGATCAGCTGCTGGTCGAGCGGGCCGCCGCGCAGATGAAGTACGACGACGCGATCGATCCGGACCGCTGGCAGGAGCAGTTGAAGGCGATGATGCGCGAGATGCTGCGCGCGATGCGGGCCAATCCGGGCGTGGCGCGCGCCGCGATCGGCGCCGTACCGCTGGGGGAGCGGGCGTTGATGAGCACCGAGCGGATCCTGGCGCTGCTCAAGGCCGGCAACATCCCGGACCAGGCGGCCGCGTGGGCGGTCGATCTGATTCCGCTCTACGTGACGGCGGTCGCCTTTGAGGAGACGGTGCAGAGCGCGACGGACTGGACCCCCGAGGATGTCGAGCGATTCGTCAGCGGTCTGCGGTCGTACTTCGAGTCGCTGCCGGCCGATCGTTTCCCGCTGACGGTCGCGCTGTCAGGCCCGCTGACGTCCGGCGCCTCGGGTGACGAGCGGTTCGAATTCGGCATCACAGTGATCGTGGCCGGCCTCGCCGCGCTGGCGGAAAAGCCTTAATCCAAGGGTTCCTGGAGCTCGGTCACCCAGTCGGCGGGATCGTCGGGGGTGTCGAGGTAGAGCTCGCGAGCGGGTTCGGCGGCTCGCCGACCGTTGTCGTCGATCCAGCGAGCGAGTGCCTGCCAGGACGGCAGGACCTGGTCGATCGGTCCACGATGCACCAGCGTCGCGGCGCGCATCGCCGGCAGGTCGATCACTTCGAGTCCGTTGAGGTTGCCCCCGGCATCGACCGCGGCCGGAACCGTTGCCCGTACGACGACCTCGTCCTCGGATTCGTGATTCCGTTCGTACAGGCAGGTGAGTCGGCCGGACGGATGTACGTCGGCATCGGGCAGCCGGCGGCCGAGCTCGGCGCAGAGAGGGCGCACCACCGGCGTGATGTCGTCCGGTGTGAAGCTGGCCGCGGTCGCCGTCAGACCGACGAGTCGTACGGGAGGCAGCTCCTTGACCACGACATCCGCGGCCGGGCCGTCGCCTTCCAGGCTGCGCAACCGGGACTCGACCTGCGCGAGTCGCGCGTAGCTCTCGGCCACCGTGGACTCGAGCTGCGCCCGCCGCAGCGTGAGCATCGCGCGGAGCTCGTCCGGGCCGAGATCCTTCATCGCGCCGACCTGTTCGAGCGTGAAGCCAAGATCCTTCAGCGCGACGATCCGGTTCAGGTCGGCGAGCTGCCCGGCGGTGTAACTGCGGTAGCCGGTCGACGGATCGACGTACGCAGGTCGCAGCAGGCCGAGGGCGTCGTAGTGCCGCAGCATCCGGATCGACACCCGCCCGTGTCGTGCGAACTCACCGATCGCGAACATGGGATGAAGTCAACCAGCCAGCAGTTCCGCGAACGTGATCGCGGTGTCGTCCTCGTGCCACGGCCCGATCACCTGGGCGCCCACGGGCAGGCCGTCCTTGGTAGGTCCGATCGGCATGCTGAGGGCGGGGTGGCCGATCAACGAGGCGTGGGCGATCCAGAAGACCTGCGCTTCGTACGGCTGCCCGCTGATGGTCGTCTCGCCGTGCGGGAAGGCGGGTGTGAAGCTGGTCGGGCACAGGAAGACGTCGATGTCCTCGAAGTGCCATTTGGCGCGCGCGAGCATCCGCGCGCGTTCGGTCGCGAGCAAGTCGTTGAGCGTTAGCTCGGTCGGTTCGCCGCCGTGGAGCGCGAAGAACAGGCCGACCTGCTCGCCGAACTGCTCGGCCTGCTCCACCGGATCCACTCCGTCCGGCCAGCCCTCGACGATCTTCGCCCCGCTGCGAGCCAACCGGTCGATCGTCGCGGCCATCGCGTCGCCGACCGCGCTGGTGACCGGTGCCATCGGGTGATCGGTCACGACGCCGACGCGGAAGTCCTGCAGTCGGCGGTGCCGTGGTGGGGTCAGCTGCCACGAGTACGGCGCTTCGGGGCCGGCAGTCACTTGCAGGGCGAGCCGTAGATCGGCGGCGGATCGGGCGAGTGGTCCGATGGCCGACAGGTTGGGGAGTTCGCTCGGCTGGTACGGCGTACCCGGGGGCTGGAAGCCGCGTTGTGGGACGAGGCCGTTGGTCGGCTTGAGTCCGTACACGCCGCAGTACGCCGCTGGGAGCCGGATCGAGCCGACGAGGTCGGAGCCGTACTCGAGATACGTGAGGTCCGCGGCGAGCGCGGCTGCGCTGCCGCCGCTGGAACCGCCGGGGGTTCGACTGAGGTCGGCGGGGTTGTTGGTCCGCCCGTGGATCTCGCTCACGGTCTGGCCGAAGTCGGCGAGCATCGTGTGTACGTTGCTCTTCCCGACGATGATCGCCCCGGCCCGCCGCAGCCGCTGAACGACGGTCGCATCCTGGTCGGCGACGTACTCCGCGAACGCCGGGTTGCCCCAGGTCGTATGCAGCCCCGCGACGTTGATCGCATCCTTCACCGTCATCGGCACGCCGTGCAGCGGGCCTGTCGACGGGGTCGCATCGGCTGCATCGGCCGCTTGTAGTGCGTACTCCGGCCGGACCTCCACCACCGCGTTCACCTCAGTGTCTGAGGCGATCCTCGCCAGCAACTCCTCCGTCACCTCACGCGACGTGACCTGACCAGTGCGGATCCGCTCAGCAACCTCTCCAGCTGTCATCATGCGCCCGGTCTACGACCTGCCACAGTGTCAGAGTCAAATCTCGGAGCCGTTGTGAATGACCCGTCGGATCCGGTCCTCGAGTTCCGTGCAGTCCAGGTCGGTCCCATCCAGCAGGACGAGATCGGCGCGCTTGCCGGCTGCGATCTCGCCGCGGTCATCGGCGAGGTCGAGCAACCGTGCGGCGTCGATCGTTGCCGCCCGCAACGCACCGGCATCGCCCAGTCCTGCGGCCGCCAGGTGCCTGAGCTCCCACAGCGCTTCGATGTGCGGCCGTACGGGATTGTCGGTGCCCATCGCGATCCGGACGCCGGCGTCGATCGCCAGCCGCATGGACTCCCGGTGCGCCTCGGCCGCGCCTTCGGGTGCATGCTCGGGGTCGGACTGCGTGACGGACAAGGTCGGCACGTACCAGGTCCCTGCCTCGGCCATCGCTGCTACTGCGTCCTCATCCAGGTAGGTCCCGTGCTCGATGCTCGCCGCCCCGGCCCGCGCCGCCAGCTCGACCGCCCGCGCCCCGTGCGCGTGCACCATCACCTTCCGGCCACCGCGCCGTCGGGCCTCGTCCACGAGCGCGCTCATTTCGTCAGCGGTCAGCTCGATGTCGTGCACGCCCTTCCCGATCGCCATCGACCCGGTCGCGGTCACCTTGATCCAATCCGCTCCGGCCCGCACCATCCGCCGTACGACGGCACGCGCGCCATCGGCCCCGTCGAAGATCGGATCCGGCAACGACGGATCCTCGAAGAAGTCGACCGCCCCGGTCCGCGGCGCCCACAGGTCCCCGATCCCACCCGTCGTACCCACCTGCCGCAGGCTGATCAACAGCTCCGGCCCGTCGATCCAGCCCTTCTCCACGGCCATCCGCACACCGGCATCCGCACCCCACGCATCCCGCACGGTCGTCACCCCAAGCCGCAGCAACGTCCGCAACACCGGCACAGCGGACAACGGCCGCACCGACCGCGGCAACCCGAACGGATCAAGCCGCGTCTGCGCAATACACACATGCGTATGACAATCGACAAACCCCGGAACAATCAGCCCGCCGCTGCAGTCGATCGCGTCATCGCCATCCAACCCGATCCCGACGTCGACAATCCGATCACCTTCCACCACGACGTCCGCCGTACGCACCTCCCCGGACACGACGTCGAGAACAGAACCGGAATGCAGAAGCAGGCGACTCGTCATCCGAACATCCTGTCTAACCAAGGAGGCGGAGGGCTGTGAGGGTGTAGGTGCGGGCTGCGGTCACGAGTTCTGTGACGGGGACCGACTCGTTGGCGCGGTGGGCTTGGGTGGTTACTGAGCCGGGGCCTAGGACGATGACGGGTACGTCGAGGTCGCGGGCGATGTAGCCGCCGTCGCAGGCTGCGGTCCAGCCGGCTAGGGGCATCGGGTGGCCGCCGGCGGCGAGGCGGGCGGACTCGGTGGTGCGGACCAGGGCGGTGTCGTCGGCGGTTTCGAAGGCGGGCATTTCCATCGGCATTGCGAGGTCCACGGTCAGGCCGCGGTCTTCGAGGTGGAGGGCGGCTACGCGGCGGCCCAGATCGGCGAGTACCTCGGTGGGGGACTCGCCGGGGAGGAGGCGGCGGTCGGCGACGACCACGCATTCGGCGGGGACGATCGAGCCGCCGGTGCCGCCGTTGATCTGGCCGACGCTCCAGGTCGCGGGGCCGAGCAGGGGATGTGGTGCGGTAGCAAGCTCCGCGTGTAGGCGTTCGATCTCGGCGACGACGGCGGCCGCGCCGTAGATCGCGTTCGCGCCGCCGTCCGGGTTGCCGGCGTGCGAGGCGCGACCGTGTACCTCGACCCGAAGGTACGAGTCGCCCCGGGCGGCGATGATCGTCTGCAGGTCGGTCGGCTCGGCGGTGATGCAGCCGGCGTACTGCCGCTTCGATTCGGCGATGTAGGCGCGGATGCCTTTGCCGGTTTCCTCCTCGTCGACGACTGCGGCCAGTTCGACCGGGCCGGTCAATGCGGTGCCACAGAGGGCAGCGAGTGCGATCAGGGCTGCGGCCAGGCCGCCCTTCATGTCGGACGCGCCGCGGCCGTAGATGCGGCCGTCGCGGAGCAGACCGCCGTACGGGTCGACCGTCCAGCCGTCGCCGACCGGTACGACGTCGGTGTGGCCGAGCAGCAACAGGCCGGGATTGTTGCCGCCGGCAAGCGTGATCGACACGTTCTCCCGGCCAGGCTCCACCGGAGACGTCTGTACGTCGAGCCCGAGGTCACGGGCCGCCGCGGCGAGGGCGACCGCGGTGGCGGCCTCCTCGCCGGGCGGGTTCTGCCCGTGCGCCCGGACCAGGTCCTGCGTGACTCGCACCAGCAGGTCCTCGTCGATCCGGTCCAGCACCTTCTGTTCGGCGGGTGTCAGGCTCATGCCCACCAACCTTAGGCTCAGCTCCCGGACAGGTACGCGCGCCAACCTCCGGAGGACGTGATGTCGCGGGCCGGGTCCGCGGCGTCGGCGGTGCAGAGGAAGCCGAGGACCTGTTGCCCGTCGGACAGCTCCAGCGGCCCGATCGCGAGCGGCGGATCGATGGTCCCGGCGAACCCGCCCAGCTCGTCTGCCGCCATCCTCCACACCTCGACTTCGATCCCCGGCCCGTCCGCACCGGTCAGCGTCCGGGTCAGGCCAGGTCGAGGCCCGTCGACCAGGAACATCCGGTACGACGAAGCAGTCCGGCCGGTGAAGGCGAGTCGCGCACCACGCCGTACCAGCTGGTCGTTGAGCGGCTGGCCGGACAGGTGGGCGCCTGCGACCGCCAGCAGAACGTCGGTGTTGGAGGCAGGCACGGGCTCACCGCACCAGACTGCGGCGAGATCGATCAGCGCGCGATCATGCCCGGCCGGGGCCAGCAGTTGGACGCCGAACGGCAGACCGTCAGCACGATCCGGTCCCGGGAACGCGACCGCGCACAGATCCAGCAGGTTGACCATGTTCGTGAAGCGACCGAGCCGGCTGTTCACACCGATCGGATCCGCCGCGACCTCCGCCAGCGTGGGATGCCCCGGCGTCACAGGCAGCAGCAGCGCATCGAGCTGCGTCCACAGATGCTCACTCGCCCGGGCAAGCGTCGCGAGTCGATCGAATCCGGCGAACGCAGCCGATGCCGTCAGCGCAGCGCCGCCCCGCACGATCGTCCGCACCGTGGGATCAACGGCTGGATCGTCATCGAGTTTGTCCCCGAAGGCCAGCCAGCGTTCGGCCAGCCACGGCCCCGAGTACAGCAGCTCGGCCGCCTCGAGCAACGGCCGCACGTCCACCTTCACGACCTCACCCAGCCGATGAGCCTCGGCCAGCGTCTCCTGCCAAGCCGCCTCATGCAGCGGATCCAGCTCCAGCCCGACGTCCGGTACGCCGATCACGCCGCCGCCCTGCGGCCTCGGCAGGTCGGCCTCACGCCGCGACCAGGCATCATCGGGGTCATAGGCAACCATCACGTCGTACGCCGCCCGCGCGGTCGCCACCGTGCGGGCCATCACGGTCACGCAGTCGAGCGATCGACACGCCGGTACGACGCCGCGCGCGGACACGAGCCCGCGACTCGGTTTGATGCCGACCAGTCGGTTGAACGCTGCCGGCACCCGTCCGCTGCCCGCCGTATCCGTACCGAGCGCGAAGTCGACCTGCCCACTCGCCACGGCGACCGCGCTGCCCGAGCTCGACCCACCCGACACATGCCGCTCCGAGAAGACCGAATGGCAAGCGCCGTACGGCGATCGCGTGCCGACCAACCCGGTCGCGTACTGATCGAGGTTCGTCTTCCCCAGGGGTACGGCGCCGGCCGCGATCAGCTGGTCGACCACGAACGCATTGCGTTCCGCAGGGCGACTGTTGCGCGGGTCTCCGGCCGTCGTCGGCACCCCAGCGAGGTCGATGTTGTCCTTGAGTGCCATCGTCAGCCCGCGCAACGGCCCGTCGGCCGGCTCGATCGGGTCGACCCGGGTGATCCACTCGTTGTTCATGCGCCCCACCGAGCCCGCTCGGCCTCGAACGCGGCGCGGCGTCTGGCCCGCACGGTCGCTATGTCCACAGGTGCCTCCTGCTCGATCCGGCGTACGTCGGAGATCGAGAACGTCGCCGGCGCGGTCTTCAGGTCTGCCCGCCCGGCGGCGATCTCGGCTCGCTCGTGGGCGAGTTGCTCCGCCGTCACCGGCGTGAATCTGATCAGGTCGAACTGCCTCAGCAACCAAGGCTGCTCGTCGGCGGGGGACAGCCGCCAGACCGGGACGGTGCGCCCGACCAATTGGTACCCACCGGGACCCTCCATCCCGTAGACACACAGGTAGATCCCACCGATCCCGACGGCGTTCTGCGGCGTCCAGGTCCGCGCCGGGTTGTACTTCGTGGTGACGAGCCGGTGCCGCGGATCGATCGGCACCGCGACCGGCGCACCGAGATAGACGTCGCCGAGGCCGACCACCAGGTACGTCGCGGCCTGCACGATCTCGAACACCTCGTCGCGTGTGTCGAGATCGTTGACCCGGCGGATGAACTCGACGTTGTCCGGGCACCACGGCGCGTCCGGCCGGACCGAGGTCGCGTACCGGCGCATCGCCTCGTGCGCCTCCGGGTGGTCGAACGCGATCGGCAGCACGACCTCCCGGGCCGGCAGTACGACGGTCTCGGGATCGTCCAGCCCGGCCGCGAGGAACGCGAGCCGCTCCGCGAGGTCGGTCAACGCCAGCCGGGACGAGTCGACCGCGACCAGGAGGGATCGCACGCCCTCGACGATCTCGGTGACCCCGGCCGGCCGATCATTCCGCAGGGCCTGCGCGAGTAGGTGGATCCACACGCGGACCGTGAGGTCGAGCTCAGCCGGCCCGGCCTCGACCAGCAGATGCCGCTCGCCGGCATATCTGATCGTGTACGACGGCGCCTGCCTTGCCTCCCGGGAGCCGGCCGGGCCGGCGTCTGCCGATGTCCGGTGCAGAACCGTCGGGCGGTCGGGGGTTGCGGGTGACGAGGCAACGATCGCGGGAGGCTGTCGGAGATCGGTCAGCCATTGGCGCCGCACGCGGACCGCCTCGGCCGCCACCTCCGGTGTCACCGGGATCAGCTGCACTGAATCGCCGGCGCGCAGTTGGCCGAGCATCCAGCGATCGGCCTCGATCACGACAGCGGGTACGACGAAGCCGCCGAGGGACGGCCCGTCCTTGCCGACGATGACCGGGGTGTCGCCGGACAGCATGATGCCGCCCACCGGGTACGCCGAGTCGTGCACGTTCGACGGATGCAGACCTGCCTCGCCGCCGTCGGTCCGGGCCCAGCCGGGAGTCGGTCCGATCAGCCGGACGCCGGTCCGGTCCGAGCGATGGTCGACGATCCACTCGGTGGCGAAGAACGCGTCCACCCCTTCGGCCGTGAGATGTTCGGGCGCGCCGTGCGGGCCGGGAATCACTCGTACCTGCCAGGAGTCCGACATCGACGGCAGCTCGACCGACAACGGCGACAGCAGGTTCTCCTGTCGTCCCAGCGGGAGCTGGTCGCCGGCCGCGAGCGGCTTGCCGTCGTGACCGCCGAACCCGCCGAGGATGAACGTCGACCGACTCCCGAGCACGCGCGGTACGTCGAGTCCGCCCCGGATCGCGACGTACCCGCGCATCCCGGGACCGTCGAGCGGACCGACATCCAGCACGGATCCAGCCGGCCACCGGATGACCATCCCGGGTTTGATCCGCAGGTTGTCCACCGTCGCGTTGCGGACAGCGCCGCCGACGCAGACCAGCCGATCCTCGTTGCAGGTGAGAACCGGTCCGGTGAGCACGCACTCCAGCCCGGCCGCGGTGTCCGGATTGCCGACCGCGGCATTGAGCAGCGCGAACGTGAGTTCGTCAGCAGCCCCGGACGGCGGTACGCCGACATCCCACAGGCCCGGCCGGCCGGCGAGATCCTGCACCGTGGTTTGGGTGCCTGGGGCAACAACTGTGACGTGCGCCAACGTCACCACCGACCCAGTAGCTGGATCGGCGTCGGATTCCAGCCGTTGCAGGGATTATTGATCTGCGGGCAGTTGCTGATCAGCACGAGCAGGTCACGGCTCGCGGTGATCTCGACGTACTTGCCCGGGGCCGACAGGCCGTCCTCGAACGTCAGGCCGCCGCTCGACGTCACCGGTACGTTCATGAAGAAGTTGATGTTGTGGGTGAGCTGACGCTGGCCGATACCGGCGGTCGCGCCGTACCGAAGGAAGGTTTGGCGGCAGGCGTGCTGGTGACGGGTGGACTCGCCGTACCGGATGACGTTGCTCTCCTGCGAGCACGCACCGCCGACGGTGTCGTGCCGGCCGCAGGTGTCGTCGGTGATCACGGCGAGCTCGTCGAGTCGGGTCGAGAGCAGGCGTGATCCGGTGGTCAGGAAGACGGCCCGCTGTTCGCGGATCGTGTCGAAGGCGGAGTACCGGTTGTCGATGTCGTGGGCGTCGTAGAACAGGGTGTCGACGGCTTGGTTGCCATGCAGGTCGACGATCTGGAGGCGGCCACCGGCCGGTACGGTCACGAGTGCGCCGTCGCCGGCTTCGACCACGGTGTCGAGGGCGGTCGTCGTGTCGGTGATGGTCATGCGATCAGCTCCCGGGTCAGGCGCAGCGCGCGGATCGCTTCCTCGCGGAGGTCGGGATCCTCCACGTGGGCAGGCGTCTCGAGCTGCACGGCGATGCCGCCGGAGGGGCCGTCCGAAAGCGCGTGGGGTGCGGTCGAGATGAAGATCAGGAGGTCCTGGTCGGCGCGGAGCGTGACGGTGTCGCCTGCGTGTGCGTGGTCGGGGATGAAGGCGAGCGAGGCCCGGGGGTCCTTCGCGACGGCGACCTTGCTGAAGAAGTTGATGCAGCCGTGCAGATCAGCTTCGCCGAGACCGTGCTTGGTCAGCTCGAGCAGGAGAAGGCGGTCGGGGAGGGCGCCGGTGAGACAGTCGTGCCAGTCGAGCGTCGAGGAGATGACGGTCGCCAGCGCGAGACCCCGGTCGGACATCAGCACCATGCCGGGCTTGATACGCGCGGACATCTGCGACTTCAACGTGTCCGGGATGTTGAGGCGATCGAGGCGGTCGGAGCCGATCATCAGCACGGTCGCGTTCGCACTGTCGGCGAGCGCGGTCAGGGTGATGGTCCGTCCTGCCCGCACCGGTGCGGACCATGCAGCACCACCGGGAATCTCGTGGTTCATGCGCTTGCCCCCTCCGCCTCGACGGCGGGGGTGGTGGCTGGCACGGGGAGACCGATTGAGGCGTAGTACGCGGTGCGTTGGGTGCGGTAGGCGAGCAGGCCGCCGGCGGCGACGATGGCGAGGGTGATCAGCGGGAGGTAGTGGAGGTACCAACCCTCACCGGCCGGGTCGTACACCTCGGCCCGCGGCCAGCCGAGGTTGATTGCCATCGCCAGTCCGTAGGAAACCGCGATGACGTTGACCACCACCCCGAAGCGCCCCAGCGAGAACAGTGGCCGCCCGTTCTCGTCCACCCCGGCCGGCAGCCCGCCACCGGTCAGGCGTCGTACCAGCAAAGGCGTCGTGACCATCAGATACGCGACGTACAGCAGCATGATGCAGACGCTCGCAAGGCCCAGGAACAGGCCCGCGTTCCCCACGTTCACGACCAGGCAGACGGCAGCCAGCACCCCAGGTACGACGGTTGCCGCCATCGGCGTGCCGGTCCGCTCGGACACCTTCCGCAGCTGCCGCGAACCCGGCAGCACGTTGTCGCGCGCCATCGAGAAGATCATCCGCGCCGCCGCAGTCTGGATCGCGAGCGTGCACACGCAGACCGCGAGCGCGACATCCAGCAGCAGCAGCTTGCCCGGCGTCGTACCCAGCCGGCTCGTCAGCACATACGGCAGCCCTTGCGTGGCCAGGTTCCCGTCCGTCAGCGACGGCGCGGCCATCAGCGCGGCGATGATCAGGAACGCACCACCGATGCCGGAGGCAACGACCGCGCGGATGATCGTCCGCGGTGTCGTCGCCCGCGGCTTGTGCGTCTCCTCCGACAACTCGCCCGCGCTGTCGAACCCGACCAGCACGTACGCCGCCATCAACGCCGAGATGAGCAGCGGTCCGACGTACCCGGTCGTGCTGTCCAGATTCGTCGTGTGCAGCACGACCGACGGACCGCGCTCGGCGTGGCTGGTCAGCAGGACGACGATCAGAACCACGCCGATCAGCTCACACGTCACGCCGACCGAGTTGACGACCGCCGTGATCCGCACGCTGGTCGCGTTGAGCAGAGTGGTCGCGACCAGCAGGATGCAGCCGAGGAGCACGGCGTTCGCCGCGCCGTCCTTCGACGCCAGTGCAGGATCGCTACCGACCAACTGGAACCCGGGCCACACCGCAGGCAGCACGACCTGCAACGCGATCGCCGCGGTCGCCAGCGTGATGATCTGCGCGATCACCATCGTCCACCCCGCGAACCAGCCGACCACTGCACCGCCAAGCCGACGGGCCCACTGGTAGATCGCCCCGGACAACGGATACCGCGCGGCGAGCTCGGCGAAGCACAACGCGACCATCAGCTGGCCGGCCAGGACAGCGGGCCAGGTCCAGAAGAACGCCGTACCGCCGAAGCCGAACCCCAGACCGAATAGCTGGAAGACGGTCGTGAGGATCGAGACGAACGAGAAGCCGGCCGCGAACGACGCATAGCTGCCGACGCGGCGCGAGAGTTGCTGCGCGTAGCCGAAATGGCCGAGGTCGCGTGCGACTGATTGATCCGTGCTCAGTGTTTCTGAGGGTGCTGACATTCCGGCCTCCGCTGGAGTCAGGCCCGGAATGCACGCACAGCAGCCCGGGGCCTTTCAAGGCCTCCCGGGCTTTTGTCCCGCCGTGGAACGGCACTCCTGCTGCGAGCGCCGCCTCCCCTCTCGGACCAGTCCTGCTGTCAGCTCGACCAGCAGCGGAACCCTAGGGGCGCCCCGCCGTCCCGGCGGGTCCTTTCCAGTTCAGGGCCCGCCGGTTTCAGCAGTCGTCCTCACTTGTAACGCCGATGTAAAGAAAACCTCTCACTGTTTCCGGCTTACAGACCTTCGCGGAAACCTTCGCGCCAGGACGCGTACCCGGGCTGCCAGCCGAAGGTCTGCTTCGCCAGCGTGTTGTCCGCCCCGCGGATCTCGGTGAACGCGGCGACCCCGACGTCTCCGACCGCGAGCCGACCCAGCCAGGCCGGGATGTGCCGCGGTGCCTTCGCCCCGAGAATGCGAGCGAACTCGGGCAGCCAGACCACCGCCTGCGCCGGGTCGTCGTCGGCGATGTGGAACACCCCGGTCACGTCGCTCTCGACCGCCTTCACCGTCGCCGAGGCCGCATCGTCGTAATGGACGAACGACCAGACGCCGGTACCGTCGCCGATCAGCGGCAGCCGGCGCTTCTGGATCATCTCCACCATCGATCCGCCCTTGCCGATGTCCCCGGTCGGCCCGTAGAAGCTCGCGTACCGGAGCACGACGCCCTCGATCCCGTCGGCGTTCAGGACCGCCGACTCGAGGTGCTTGATCCCAGCCATCGTCTGCTGCTGCGCGGGCACCGGGTTCGGGTCGAGCGGGTCCGCCTCGGTCTTGGCGGCGGATCCGCCGTGCTGCAAGTTCCAGCCGGCGTACGACTGGACGACGAACCGTCGTACGCCGGCAGCCTGGGATGCGGCGAGCAGGTTGTCGGTGCCTTCGGTCCGCAGCCGGTTCGTCATCGCGAAGCTGTCGTCGAAGTGCTTGAAGTCGATCCCGCCCTTGAGCGCGGTCATCTGGTGTACGACGACCTCCGGGCGGACCTTCTCCACCGCCGCACGGACGGCGTCGGCGTCGAGCCCGTCCGCGAGTACGGCGTCCGCCCCGAACGACTGCACGCTGCTCGCGCCGGACTCCGACCGGGTCATCCCGGTCACCTGGTGCCCGGCCGCGATCAGCTGCGGTACCAGCGACCGGCCCAATCCACCGGTCGCGCCTGCTACCAAGACCTTCATGTCATCCTCCGTCGTCTGCTGTTACGACCCGGAGGACACGCGGCGGCCTCAGCTTTGTGACATGACCCGGATCACACCTCGGACGTCAGCGTGAACTCGGTCGGCCCGAACGACACGTTCAGCTCGCCGTCGACGGTCATCGAGTCACCGGCGACCCGACAGGTGAACTTGGCAACGAACGGCGTCTCGACCCACCGCAGCGTGGCCACGAACGCGTCGCCGTCGCCGTACGCGCTGGTGAGGATCCGCCCAGCGCCCGGTGTGGTCTGCTCCTGCCAATCGCCCGGCCCGCAGACGACCTCATGGGATCCGCTCCCGTCGAACTCCTCGAAGCTGAACACCCCGGTCCCGTCCGCCTCGAGCCGTACGCCGGTCAGCCCGGCATCGTTCCGCTCGGTGAACCGATAGGTCCGCCCGTCTCCGCCGACCGGAGCCGAGCCAACCGGCGGCAGCAACTCCAACCGGGCCGGACGCGAGACCTCTGGGACCTCTTTGCCCTCCAGCGCCGGCAGCAGATACTCCCAGACGGTGTTCAGGATCGCCTGCATGTTCGTCGTCGCGCTTGTGATGATCAGCGCGGTGTCGTAGTCCGGGAACACCAGGCAGTACTGTCCGAAGGCGCCGTCGCCGCGGAAGGTGTTGTGCCGCCCGCGCCAGAACTGGAAGCCGTAGCCCTGCTTCCAGTCCGGATTCTCCTCGCTGTCGTTGGGGACCTGCTTCGACGTGGCCGCTTCGTACCACTCGGCGGGGACGAGTTGTTTGCCATCCCACTCGCCGTGCTGCAGCAGGAGCTGCCCGAAGCTGGCCAGCGACTCGGTGTTGATGCTGAGTCCCCAGCCGCCGGTCGTGATGCCCTCCCTGGACACCTGCCAGGTCGCCTCGGTCGCACCGAGCGGCTCGAACAGCCGCGGCCGCAGGTAGTCGAGCAGTCGCTCACCGGTCAGTCGCTGCACGATCGCGGACAGCATGTACGTCGCGCCGCTGTTGTAGACGAACACCGTGCCGGGCTCGTGCGCCACCTCGAGGCCGAGGAAGATCTTCACCATCCGGCGGTCGCGGCTGAGTGCCTCGACGGTGTCCTGCGAGTGCCCGGTCGTCATCGTCAGCAGGTGCCGGATCTTCATGGCGGCCAGGTTGTCGCTGACCGTCTCCGGCAGCTCGTCCGCCTCGAAGAACGAGATCACCTGGTCGTCCAGCGAGAGCAGGCCCGCGTCGATCGCCAGCCCGACACCGGTCGAGGTGAAGCTCTTCGACACCGAGAACAGCAGATGCGGATCCTCGAGCCGGTATGGCGCCCAGGCCTCCTCGAGCACGACCTGGCCGTGCCGCAGCAGCATGATGGTCTGGATCTCCGGCTCCCCGGCGTCGAGCGCTCCGACAAAACTGTCGAGCGCCGCGGCGGACAACCCCTGGGCTTCTGGCGTACTCCGTGGAAGTCTGCTCACGCCGAGCACGCTATCTCTACGAACGGACAAAAATAAGGTGAGTCCTGACAGGCGGGCAGCCGTCATCGTGAATCCCGTCAAGGTCGACGTCGACCCGTTCCGTCGTACCGTCGAGACCGCGCTGACCGAACGGGGGTACGGCGCCCCGCTGTGGCTGGAGACGACCGAGGACGACGCCGGGGTCGGGATGGCCCGGCAGGCGATCGAGGAGAAGGTCGATCTGGTGCTGGTCGCGGGTGGCGACGGCACGGTCCGGGTGGTGTGCGCGGAGCTGGCCGGGACCACGATCCCGGCCGCTGTACTGCCGGGCGGGACCGGGAACCTGCTGGCCCGCAACCTCGGCATCTCGCTGGAGATGGACGACGCGCTGAACGAGCTCCTCGACGGGTCGGACCAGCGGATCGACAGCGTGCAGATCAAGGGTGACCAGCTGCCGGACGACCGGTTCGTGGTGATGGCCGGCCTCGGTCTGGACGCCGCGATCATCGAGGACGCACCCGACGACCTCAAGAAGCGGGTCGGCTGGGCGGCGTACGTCGTCTCCACGGTGAAGAATCTGAACCACCCGTTCGTCCACGTCGAGATCACGATCGACGACCAGCCGCCGGTACGCCGTCGCGCGCGGACCGTCGTGATCGGCAACGTCGGCACGCTTCAGGCGAACATCCCGCTGTTCCCGGACGCAACACCCGACGACGGCCGGATCGACCTGGTCGTGCTCGCACCGCGCCGGATCAGCCACTGGCCCCGGCTGGCGCTCGGTCTGGTGATCAAGTCCTGGCGCGAACGCGGTGTCGAACGCTTCACCGGCAAACGGATCCAGGTCCGCGCCGACCGTGCCGCACGCCGCGAGCTCGACGGCGACACGATCTCCGAGGGTACGACGCTGGTCGCGGAGGTGGATGCGTCAGCGCTCGTCGTCCGCGTGCCCTGACGGCTGGACGTGCGTCAGCTTCTCGGGGTTGACGACGCCGTGGATCGCGCTGATCCGGCCCTCGACGACCACGAACGACCAGATCGCGACCGTCCGGTTCGACGGGTCGTGGATGCGGAGCGCGGGCTGATTGCCGACGTGCACCGGTTCCGCGCCGAGTTCGGGGAACTTGCCGAACGCGGTGACCACCATCCGCCCGACCGGCAGGGCGCCGTGCAGCGGGTGGGGGAGTCCGATGGCTTTGCCGCCTCCGTCGCCGGTGAACGTCACGTCAGGGGCGAGCAGCTCGACGAGGGCATCGATCTCGCCTTCCTGGGCGGCGGCGGTGAAGCGACGTACGAGCTCGTCCCGTTCGTGCGGTGACGCGTCGAAGCGCGGGCGGTTGTCGGCGATCCGGCGACGGGCGCGGACGGCGAGTTGGCGGCAGTTGGCCGGGGTCTTGCCGAGGATGTCCGCGAGATCGTCGTACGAGTAGCCGAAGACGTCGCCGAGCAGGAACACCGCGCGCTGGTCGGGGGAGAGGCGCTCGAGGACGACCAGGAACGCCGTGGACAGCGAGTCCGAGAGCGCGGCCCGGTCGGCCAGGTCGACGTACTCGTCGACGGCGGGTTCCGGCAGCCAGGGGCCGAAGTACTGCTCCCGTTGCCGGCGTGCCGAGCGCAGCTGGTCGATCGCGAGTCTGGTCGTCACGGTCGTGAGGAAGGCCTTGGGAGAGGCGACCTCGGGCTCGCGATGCAGGCGCAGGTACGCCTCCTGGACGACGTCCTCGGCGTCGCCGAACGTGCCCAGCATCCGGTACGCGATCGACAGCAGCAGCGGTCTGAGTTCCTCCATCACACCTTCACAGACGATCGAGTGCGTCTCCCAGTGACAGTGTCACAGGAGTTGACGGTCGATCGTCTGCAATCAGCATGAACACGATCACCTGGATCTTCACTGGCGTGCTCGCCGTCGTCTTCACGATCTCCGGCGTCCTGAAGTCCACGATGTCGCGCGCCCGCCTGATCGCCACCGGTCAGACCGGCATCGCCCCGTTCCCGATGCCGCTGGTCCGCTTCGTCGCCGTCTGCGAACTCCTGGCGGTAGCCGGCCTCTTCGCCCCGTGGCTCACCGACACCGCCCGCGTCCTCACCCCGCTGGCCGCCGTCGGCCTGGTCTTCGTGATGATCGGCGCAGCGACCTCCCACTCGTCACTCCGCGAACCCCGCTCGACGGCCGCCAACACCATCTTCCTGGCGCTGGCGGCCTTCGTAGCTGCTTCTCGCTTCGCGGGGCTCTAACGCTGAACCAGTACGGCGACGGTCCGCGGTGGGACTGTTGCCGTGCCGGTGGTCGCGTTCCAGGTGGTCTGCTTGACGACCGAGTCCGACCCGCCGGCCTGCACCGGCGAGAGCGACAGGTTGGCGCCGGTCAGGCCTGGCACCTGCTGGGACACCGCAGACCCTGTGCTGTTGAAGACGACCACTACGCCCTTCAGCGCCGGGTCGACATTCGGTCCTACCGTGTCGTCGATTCGCATCGTGATTACGCCAGGCGTCGCACCACTCACCGGGAAGCTGAGCTTCTGGTTGATGAGATCGGCGGTGCCGAGCCGGAACAGCGGCGTCGAGAACCGGAGCTTCAACAGATCCGCTGCGGCAGCCGAGGCCGTCGACACATCGGCCGCAGTCGGCTTCAGCGCTGGGTTGGCGAGGAGCGGCTTCATGTACGGCCACTTGGCCTCGTTGTCGGGCTTCGGTGGGAGGCCGTGGCCGAAGCCGTTGTCGGCGCCGGTCCAGTCGAGGGTGTTGAACCAGTCGCCGGAGTCGTACGAGTTGCGGTCCAGCGACTTGCTGCGCAGCAGGTCCGCGCCCGCGTGCCAGAACGACGGTGTCTGCGCCAGCGCGGTCGTTGCCAGCGACAACGTGTTCATCCGGATCCGATCCGGCATCGGCAGGTCGGTCGGCAGCTTGTACGTCAGCGTGTCCCACAACGTTTCGTTGTCATGGGCATCGACATAGCTGATCACCTCGTCCGGCTGATCGGCGTACCCGGCCGGCGAGCCGTTGTAGTCGACACCGTCGCCGCGCACCGTCGTACCCGACTCGACGGAGCGGAAGGTGAACGAGCGCAGGTTGCCGGCCAGGCCGAGCTGGACCAGGTCGGTGTCGTGGGCCAGCCGCTTCGCCCGGTCGTCCGGTGTGCCGTTGATCGGGTCGCCGTTCGGGTCGCTCGCCTCACCGGAGCCGAAGCCCTGGATCCGCGGGTTGTCGTCGAACGGGCCGCCGCCGCGGACCGCGTCGCGCATCCGGTCGGAGAACGTGCCGATCCCGGTGCCGCCGAGGTTGCCCTGCCGGGCCTGGACGAACAGCGCGTCGTTCGCGACCTCGCCGAAGTTCCAGCCCTCGCCGTACAGATAGATCGACTTGCCGTCGACACCGTCCTTGGCGAGTGTCAGCTTGTCGAGCGCGGCCCGGACCTTCAGCATGTTCGCCTTGCTGTGGTGACCCATCAGGTCGTAGCGGAAGCCGTCGACGTGGTAGTTGCGGGCCCAGCTGACGGTGCCGTCGACCATGATCTTCTCGGCCATCGCGTGTTCGGTGGCGATGTTGCTGCAGCAGGTCGAGTTCTCGACCTTGCCGGTCGCGTTCAGCCGCTGGTAGTACCCGGGCACGATCTGGTCGAGGACCGACGTCGGCGCCTCACCGGCCGCAGGCGTGTGGTTGTAGACCTGGTCGAGTACGACGCGCAGCCCGGACTTGTGCAGCCCGCCGACCATCGTGCGGAACTCCGAGACCCGTGCGAGCCCGTCCTTCTGGGTCGCGTACGAACCCTCCGGCGCGAGCCAGTGGTACGGGTCGTAACCCCAGTTGAACCCGTCCTTCGCAGCGACGGCCGTCACGCACGCCTGCTGCTGGTCGGAGTCCGGCGGCAACGCCTTCAGATCACAGGCCGGGGTCTGCTGCCCGGTCTCGGGGATCGACGCGATGTCGAAGGTCGGCAAGAGGTGGACCGTGTTCAGGCCCGCCTTCGCCAGCGCTTGCAGATGCTTCGTCCCGTCACCTTGGTCCGCGAACGCCAGATACGTACCGCGATGCCCGGCCGGCACCGTGCTGTCGTTGATGGAGAAGTCGCGCACGTGCAGCTCGTAGATCGTCGAGTCGACGCCCCGCGCGAGCTTCGGCGACGGCGTCTTCGTCCACAACGCCGGCTGCCCGGCCGGGTCATTCAGATCGGCTGCAACGGAGTACGTCGAGTCTGTGGTCAACGCGACCGAATACGGATCGGTGACGACATTCGTCTCCACCTTGCCGGTGCTCGGCGCGTAGACCTTGACCTCGAAGCGGTACGACGCGTTCTTCCACGAGCGCGATCCGGTGACCGCCCAGGAGCCGTCATCGTTGCGCTTCATCGGGACAGCCGCCGAGCCGACCAGGAGCCGCACGCTCTGCGCCGTAGGCGCCCACAGCGTGAAGGTCGGCACCCCCGCCTTCCAGGTGACGCCGTACGAGCGGTTCGCGGCGCTCCCGTAGACGTCGTCGAGCACACCGGGTATCTGCACACCTGTTGCGTCCAGCAACCGGCCGGCGTCGTCGTACTGCGCCAGTCCGAGCTGCCCGGTCAGGATCTTGCGGGCGTCGGCGTTGTCCAGCCGGAGCGTCGTGTAGCCAGGCTTCACGATCTTGGAGTCGTACCGGAGGCCCCTCGACACTCCACCGATGTCGTCCGCGTCGATCTTCAACGAGGCTGTGTCGGACCAGTGCAGCCGCCAGCGGTACCGCTCCGGGTGGGCGACGGCCGGTACGGCGAGCGTGTTGCGGTCGAGCCAGTACGCCTTCGCCTGGCTCAGGTCCGGCGTCGCACCCGGCTTGGACGTCGTCACTGTGAACTGGTGCGTCGCGAGCACGTACGAGAACGTGACCACGAGCCCGTCACTCGGCACCGAGACCGGCACGTTGTTGGCCGGGTAGCTCTCGTCCCAGGACAGGTTGTGCGCGACCTTCGCCTCATAGTTGCCCGCTCCCAACTCACTGGTGGACCAGGTGTACGTCCCGTCCCCGTCCTCGTCGGTCAACCAGGGTCGCATGCAGGACGGGTCCCAGTCGGCCGGACAGCCCAGCTCGGACTGGAACGACCCGGGCACGGTGATGATCGGCCCCTGCGCGCTGGAGGTGACGTAGTGCCGCCCGTGCTCGTAGTAGAAGGTGACTGGTCCGCTGGGGCCGGTGTAGGAGATGTTCGCGCCGTTCGCGACCCCGCCGGCGCCGTAGTTCTCGTCCCAGGTCTTGTTGATCGCCGCCTTGTAGGCGTGCTCACCGGCCAGGTTCGGGTACGTGCCCTTCCACACCTTGTCCTTCGGGTCGAGCGTCAGCTGGGCCTGGTCGCAGTCCGGCGCCCAGTCCGCCGTACAGCCCATCTCGCTGTTGTGGTCACCCGGCACGCTGACGTTCGCCGGCTGCACGACGGGACCGGTGCCGCCACCGCCACCAGCTGCTGCAGGGGCATCGCCCACGACGCCGTACGACCCGGACACCGAGTAGTTGCCCGCGGCATCCCGCAGTACGGCGCGGTACTCGAGCAGAGTGCCCTTAGCCAGCCCGGACACGTCCTGGTAGACCCGGTACGGCGCGTTGTCGTCCGCGCCGAGCCGCTTCCACGCCGTCGTACCCACCGGGCGGTAGCCGAAGGTCACGGTGACCGGAGTGTTCGCCGGAACCGCAGCCGCGATCTCAGCGCGCCCACCGACCGTCGCACCGAGCTCCGGCGAGCTCATGTAGACGGCAGGGGCCTTGGCGGGCTTCGGGACCTTCGTCTGGGCCTGGTAGACCGTGACGGACAGCGGAGCCTGGCTGAGGACCACACGGCCTTCACGGTCGGTCTTCACCGACTTGGAGCCGCCGTAGACCGGCTTGAGCCAGGTGTCCGGCCCGTACGTCGGCACCGTCGCGGACGCCGCCGTCTTCGAGTTGTTCGAGACCACCAGGTACTCGACGTTGTCGCTGCCGAGCCGGCTGAACGCGTAGAGCCCGTTGGTGTTGGAGGAGTACCGGTGCACCTGCCGACCGTCCGACAGCGCCGGGTACTTCGCCCGCAGCTTCGCCAGCGCCGCGATGTGCTTGTACATCGGCGAGTTGACGTCGTACCGGTCCTTGTTGCCGATCGTCGTCGTACCGCTGCCGTCGACGACCTCGTCGTCCGCGTAGTCTGCGGTCTTGGTCGCGAACATGTCCTGCCGCGCGTCCTTGTCGCCGCCCGGACCGGTGAAGCCCTGCTCGTCGCCGTAGTAGATGACCGGGTTGCCGCGCGTCAGGTACATCAGGGAGTGCGCGAGCTCGTCCCGCTGCAGGAGTTCCTGGCCGTTCGCGCCGCCCTGCTTGAGGAACATGCCGACGCGGCCCATGTCGTGGTTGCCGAGGAACGTCGGCAGCTCGTACGCGTTCGAATCCGCGTCGGTGTAGTAGTCGTCGTCGGCGTAGAAGTCCCGCAGCTTGGTACTCGGATCACCCTTCGCGTAGGCGACCGCGTTCTGCTGGAACCCGAAGTCGAGCGTCGCCTGCAGATCGCCCTTGGTGGTGTACGTCGACATGAACTGCGGGTTCGCGTCGAAGACCTCGCCGAACATGAAGAAGTTCTTCGACCCGGCGCTCTTGGCCGCGGCCAGGATCTGCGGGGAGAACTTCTGCCAGAACTCGATGTTGACGTGCTTGACCGTGTCGATCCGGAACCCGTCGATCCCGAACTCGGCCCAGGTCTTGTAGACGTCGATCATCCCGTCGCGGACCTTCGGCTGCTCGGTGAACAGGTCGTCCAGCCCGACGAAGTCGCCGTACTCCGCGCTCTCACCGGCGAAGGTGGAATCGCCGCGGTTGTGGTACAGCGTCGGGTCGTTCAGCCAGGCCGGCACCTTGACGCTCGCGTCGGCCGGAGTCCGGAACACCGGCACGTTCGGGAAGCTCGTCTGCGCGTCCAGCGGCGGGAACGTGTCGCCGCCGGCGTACTGCTTGTCGTCGAAAACGTTGCCCTGAGCATCCTTGTACGGCGACGTCGACTTCGGGATGTACCCGTAGTTGTGGGACTGGTAGTCGATCACGTCCGCGGTGTGGTTGGTGATGATGTCGAAGAAGACCTTCATCCCCTTCTTGTGCGCGAGCGTGATCAGCTGCTTCATGTCGGCGTTGTTGCCGAGGTGCGGATCGATCTGGGTGAAGTCGGTGATCCAGTACCCGTGGTACCCGGCGCTCACGTTCGCGCCCTCGCCCTGCACCGGCCGGTTCTTGAACGACGGTGTCAGCCAGATCGACGTCGTACCCAGCGACTTGATGTAGTCGAGCTTCTGCATCACACCGGCCAGGTCGCCGCCGTGGTAGAAGCCCTTGTCGGTCGGGTCCAGCCCGGTCTGCAGGCGATCGCCCGTCAGCCCGCCCGCGTCGTTGGACTTGTCGCCGTTGGCGAAGCGGTCCGCCATCAGGAAGTAGAACCGCTCCTTGGTGAGATCCGGTCGCAAGCTCGGCGTGGCGAGCGTCTTGTCCGCGGCGGTCACCGTCGACCCGGCCAGGTCGACCGGCTTCACCGTCACAAGGTGACTGGTGTCGTCGTAACTGAACTGCAGCTTGGCCGGTCCCTGGATGCTCAATGGGATGTTCTGCCCGTTCAGCACACCGCCCGCGCCGTAGTTCTCGTCCCAGCCCTTGTTGATCGTGACCTTGTACTCGTACGTCCCGGCCGGCACGTCGAACACCTTCGTGTACGGCGCACCCGCCCCGAGGCTGGTCGCGTCACAGCCTGGATCCCAGTCCGCCGGACAACCCAGCTCGCTCTGCAACGAGCCGGCGAGCGTCACCACGCGGTCCGCGGCGACCTGCGCCGGTGCCGGTGACGCCGTACCCAAACCCAGCACAACGACTGCGGCCGCGGTGACCCCTGCCGTCCAACGCCTGAACCCGCGCATCACGGTTCCCCTCCCGCCGACTCACCCTTGGGCCGGACGCTAACCCGCGGCTTTTACCGTGAGGAGGGCTCGAATGTCACGGTAAGGTCACGAGGTCCGGCAGGGTGGTCTCGATCGGGGTCCGGAGCACAGTCGTGGCCTGTTCGTCGTACGGCGTTGGCTGGGCGTTCACGACGATCAGTGGCTTCCCGGCGTTCAGAGCGAGGTCGCAGAGACCGGCGGCCGGATAGACCTGCAGCGACGTGCCGACGGCCAGGAGCAGGTCGGCGGCCTCGGTGGCGGCGACGGCCCGGTCCAGTACGTCGCGGTCGAGCGACTGGCCGAAGGAGACGGTCGCCGACTTGAGGATGCCGCCGCAGACCTCACAGGCCGGGTCCTCGTCACCCGACTCGAGTCGGGTGAGTACGTCGGCCATCGGGATCCGCCGGCCGCACTGGAGGCAGTCGACGTACCAGACCGTCCCGTGCAGCTCGTGGACGAGGGACGGCGACGATCCGGCCTTCCGGTGCAGCCCGTCGACGTTCTGGGTAGCCAGGCCGGTCAGGCGGCCCTGCCGTTCCAGCTCGACCAGTGCGAGGTGGCCCGGGTTCGGCTCGGCCGTCCACGCCGGTACGGCCAGACGGTGCTTCCAGGTCGCCACCCGGACCTCGCGACTGCCGACGTACTCGTCGATGTCGAACATCGCCTCCGCGGCCGGGTTCTTCGTCCACACACCCTGTGGCCCCCGGAAGTCGGGGATGCCGGAGGCGGTCGAGATCCCGGCTCCCGTCAGTACGGCGATGCGTTCGGCGTCGATCACACCTTTGACGGTATCCACTCCGACGCCAGTATCGACATCACGATCTCGTCAACCCACTTGCCCTCCCAGAGCAGTGCGTCCCGCAGTACACCCTCGACCTTGAAGCCGGCCTTCTCGTAGGCGCGCTGGGCCCGCGGGTTGAACGCGTAGACGCCGAGGCTGATCCGGTGCAGCCCGATCTGACCGATTCCGTAGCCGATGATCAGCCGGGTCGCCTCGGTGCCGAGCCCGCGGCCCTGGCCGGCCGGGCCGATCAGGATCCGGAAGTTGCAGCACTTGTTGTCCCGGTCCCAGTCGTTCAGCACGGCCTCGCCCACGACCTGCCCGGAGGCCCGGTCGACGATGGCCAGGTCGAGCCGGTCGGTCTGGTCCTTCCGGGTGCGCATCCACTCCCGGGCTTGCTCCTCGCTGATCTCCTGGTGGCTCCCGGTCAGCCGGGTCACGTCCGGGTCGGCCATCGCGGCGGCCAGCGCTTCGTAGTCACCCTCGTCCAGCGGTCTCAGTACGACGAGATCGCCGGTCAGCGTGGGTTTGTACGCGAAGTCGGTCACCCCACCGAGTCTGTCAGCTGACGCGCCGGACGACGTAACGTTTTTGGGCCGCTTCCACGAGGTCCTGCGAACGCATCCGGCACCAGGCCGGGATGTCGACGGCCGCGGCCGGGTCATCGGCCAGGACGGTGACTGTTTCGCCGATGGCAACAGTCGGTAGCGCCTTGGCCAATTTGATCACCGGGAGTGGACACAGCAGGCCGCGGCAGTCCAGCTCGACGTTCACATCCCCACCTCCGCCCGGATCCGCTGCACGATGCCCGGCAGGACCTGGCAGAAGCGGTCGACGTCGTCGTACGTGGTCTCACGGCTCAACGACACCCGGACGTTGCCGTGGGTCAGTACGCCCATCGCGGCGAGGACATGCGAGGGCTTGAGGGTGCTCGACGTACAGGCGGAGCCGCTGGAGACCGCGAAGCCCTCCGCATCCAGTGCGGTCACCAGGGCCTCGCCGTCGACGTACAGACAAGAGAACGTGAGGATGTGCGGCAGACGGTCGTCCGGATCGCCCACCACCTCCACATCAGGCACGTCGGCCGGCACGCGCCGCCGTACCTCGTCGATCCAGGCCCGGTGCTGCTTGTTGAGCTCCTCGGCCTCACTGAGCCGGGCCTGCAGCGCGGCCGCTGCAGCCAGCGTGTTGGGTACGTCGGGGAAGCCGGGGGAGAGCCCGTCCTCGCGCTCGTCCATCGGCCACGCCGGCGCGATCCGCGTCCCCTTCCGCACCGCCAGCAGCCCGACGCCGGCTGGTCCACCCCACTTGTGCGCGCTGGCCGTCAGTACCGACCAGCCCTCAGGCACGGGGTCATGGCCAACCGACGCGGACGCGTCAACAAACAGCGGCACGTCCTGGCAGTCCTGGGCGATCGCAGCGATTGGTTGCCTAGTACCTACTTCGTGGTTGGCCGACTGGACAGCAGCCACGGCGACACCAGGCCGCCGTACTGCGTCCGCGAACGCCTCTTGATCAACCCGGCCGCGGATGTCCACGCCGACTTCCACACCCTCGTCCCCAGCGCTGTGGAGAACGGCGGAGTGCTCGACGGCCGTGTGGACAACCTGTGTGCCGACCCGCCGGCGCGCGGCTCGTACGGCGGACAGCCCGGCCTGGATCGCCGTCGTACCGGAAGTCGTCAGGTAGAGCTCGTCCGGGCGTACGCCGATCGCGTCCGCGAGGACGGCACGGGCGTTGTCCAGCAGCAGCCGGGCGGTCCGTCCTTCGTGGTGCAGACGCACCGGATCGGCCCATCCGGAATCCACTGCCGACAGCAACATTTCCCGTGCTGCCGGGTGCATCGGCTCCGCCGACGCGGCATCCAGATACCCACGCTCGCTCACACGGGAAACGCTAGAGCATGTCGACCCCTCCGACGCCGTCGCGAGGAGGTGCTCGGTGGAGTGGCTCGGTGTGCTGGAGCGAAGGTCTCGATGCGGAGCATCGTGGCCTTTGCTCCAGTGCAGCGAGACGCCCACCGAGCGCCCCGCAGCAGGCGTCGGAGGGGTCGACATGCTCTTGGCCCTACCTATGCGCAGAGACGCGAAAGGTGTCCAGTAGTGTTTGGTCGTCAGTCTCACTTGGGAAGGGAAAGGCGCCCCGTGGGTTCGAACGGCACGCCCGGAGTGGAGGAGCGACCGGCAGGTTCTGCCGGCGCCACACGACCGGCGAAGCGTCGCCTGCTGGTCGGCAGTGCAGTGGTGCTCGGCACCCTCCTGCTGACCGGTTGCTCGACGGCGACCACTGAGCAGTGGAAACGACTCGGTCTCCCCGAGGGCGCATCCGACCGGACCGAAGCGGTCCGAAGCCTGTGGATCGGCGCGTGGATCGCCGCGCTGATCGTCGGCGTGATGGTCTGGGGCCTCATCCTCTGGGTCTCGGTCCGGTACCGCAAGCGCAACGACGACGCACCCCGGCAGGTGCGGTACAACCTGCCGCTCGAGGTGCTCTACACGCTGGCGCCGTTCGCGATCATCGGCGTGCTCTTCTTCTACACCGTGGAGCACGGCAACAAGATCACCGCGATGTCGGGCGACCCGCAGCACACCGTGAACGTCGTCGGCCAGCAGTGGCAGTGGACCTTCAACTACAAGGACACGGTCGACGGGCAGCAGGGTGTCTGGGAGACCGGCACGATGGACCGGCCGGCCACCCTGTGGCTGCCGGTGAACGAGTCGGTCCACTTCGACCTGACCTCGCCGGACGTGATCCACTCGTTCTGGGTGCCGTCGTTCTACTTCAAGCTCGACGTGATCCCGGGCCGGACCAACAAGTTCGAGCTGACCCCGACCAAGATCGGCACGTTCGAGGGCAAGTGCGCGGAGCTCTGCGGGCTCTACCACAGCCGGATGGTCTTCAGCGTCAAGGTCGTCAGTCGCGACGACTACGACTCACACCTCCGTGAGCTGGCCGCCAGGGGCCAGACCGGCGCCGCCACCGGAGGCTCCGACGCCACCACCATTCCCGGCACAGGAGAGGGCGAGAAGTGACCGACTTCGCCGAGCGCACCGGCGCCATCGGTACCACCACCGCGATTCCGCGGCAGCGCACCAAGGGTCAGATCCTGGTCAAGTGGATCACCACGACCGACCACAAGCTGATCGGGCACATGTACCTGATCACGTCGTTCGCGTTCTTCCTGATCGGCGGCGTGATGGCGCTGATCATCCGCGCCGAGCTGGCCAAGCCGGGCCTGCAGATCGTGAACGAAGAGGTCTACAACCAGCTCTTCACCATGCACGGCACGATCATGCTGCTGCTGTTCGCGACCCCGCTGTTCGTCGGCTTCGCGAACGAGATCATGCCGATCCAGATCGGCGCACCTGACGTCGCGTTCCCACGACTGAACATGTTCAGCTACTGGCTGTTCCTGTTCGGCGGTCTGATCACGGTCAGCGGCTTCTTCACCCCGGGCGGCGCGGCCGACTTCGGCTGGTTCGCCTACGCCCCGCTGTCCAACGCGGTCCGCTCGCCGGGTATCGGCGGCGACCTGTGGATCATGGGCCTGTGGATGGCCGGTCTCGGCACCATCCTCGGTGCGGTCAACTTCGTGACGACGATCATCACGATGCGGGCGCCCGGCATGACGATGTTCCGGATGCCGATCTTCACCTGGAACATCCTGGTCACGTCGATCCTGGTCCTGATCGCGTTCCCGATCCTGGCCGGCGCGCTGCTCGTGCTCGAGGCGGACAGAGCCTTGGGAGCCCATGTGTTCGATGCCGCGAACGGGGGGCCACTGCTGTGGCAACACCTGTTCTGGTTCTTCGGACATCCAGAGGTGTACATCATCGCGCTGCCGTTCTTCGGCATCATCACCGAGATCCTCCCGGTCTTCAGCCGCAAGCCGGTCTTCGGCTACATCGGCCTGGTCAGCGCGACGCTGGGTATCGCGGTCCTCTCGGTGGCGGTCTGGGCGCACCACATGTTCGTCACAGGCGCGGTGAACCTGCCGTTCTTCTCGTTCATGACGTTCCTGATCGCCGTACCGACCGGCGTGAAGTTCTTCAACTGGATAGGCACGATCTGGGGCGGATCGGTGTCGTTCGACACCCCGATGCTCTGGGCCGTCGGCTTCCTGACGACCTTCCTCTTCGGCGGCCTGACCGGCATCATCCTGGCCTCGCCGGCCCTGGACTACCAGCTCTCCGACTCGTACTTCGTGGTCGCGCACTTCCACTACGTCGTCTTCGGCACCGTGGTGTTCGCGATGTTCGCCGGGTTCTACTACTGGTGGCCGAAGTTCACCGGCCGGATGCTGAACGAGCGACTCGGCAAGCTGCATTTCTGGCTGCTGTTCATCGGCTTCCACACGACGTTCCTGGTGCAGCACTGGCTGGGCGTCGAGGGCATGCCGCGCCGGTACGCCGACTACAAGGCGAGCGAGGGCTTCACCACGCTGAACGAGGTCTCCAGCGTCGGCGCCTTCATCCTGGGCATGTCGATGCTCCCGTTCTTCTACAACGTGTACAAGTCGCGGAAGTCGCCCAAGGTCGGCGTCGACGACCCGTGGGGCTGGGGCCGTTCGCTCGAGTGGGCGACCAGCTCGCCGCCGCCGCGGCACAACTTCGAGAAGCTGCCCCGGATCCGTTCGGAGTCCCCGGCGTTCGACCTGCACCACGCCGAGCTCGCACTGGCGGAGTACCCGGACAACCGGGCCGGCGCCGACAACCTGCTCGACGCGGGTGAGGACCAGGGCCGGGTCGAGCACCTCGAGGAGATCGTCGATAACGAGACCGAGGGGAAGGACAAGGCGTGAAGGTCGAAGCCTGGGTCTTCGGGATCCTGAGCGTTTTCGTCGTGGTCGTCACGCCGATCTACTGGCTGATGTCCAACGACCCCACCGGCACCACCGCGCTGGTGATGACGTTCTTCCTGTCGCTGCTGGTGGCGTTCTACCTGAGCGTCACCGCACGCCGGATGGACGCCCGGCCGGAGGACCGCAAGGAAGCGGAGATCGCGGAAGGAGCCGGTGAGCTCGGCTTCTTCCCGCCGTACTCCTGGTGGCCGCTGTGGTGCGCGCTGACGCTGGCGGTCGTCGTACTCGGCATCGTCTTCGGCTGGTGGCTGTTCATCGCCGGAGTCGGGATCGGCATCGTCACGCTGAGCGGGTTCATCTTCGAGTACTACCGCGGTGACCACGCTCACTGAGTGTGCTGACGCTGCTCGCTAGTTGAGCATCGTACGAAAAACGCCGTCCGGGAACGAACCGGGCGGCGTCTTCGTGCGTCTTTAGGAATGCCACCGGTACGGACCGTTGTGGTCCGTACCAGTTGAGTGGCGGTGCGGTGCGAAGAAATGTCGCTGCGGCAGGTTACCCTTACCGCGGTTTGACTAAACAGGGGAGAGCTGGGGAATGGTGAGCGGTTCGGTGAGGAAGCACGGGCTTGCCGTGGCGGGGATCTGCGTGCTGCTGCTGGCCGGCACGGCCTGCAGTGACACGAAGGCCGACGGAGGTAACGGCGGCGGCGGTCAGTCGACCCCGTCCACGTCGCAGAGCAACTCGCCCGGTGCATCGACCACCCCGGGCGACTCGACCACGCCGTCGGAGTCGCCCGCGGCCAGCATCGCCGTCGTGCCCGCCAAGGGTGCGTCCTCGGTGCAGCCGGACAAGCCGGTGACCGTCACCACGACGGCCGGCAAGTTGTCCGAGATCACGCTGAAGGACGACGACGGCGACAAGGTGGCCGGCAGCTTCAACACCGAGAAGACCCAGTGGACCTCCACGGATCACCTCAAGCCGGGCGCGTCGTACACCGTGAGCGGCTCCGCCGAGGGCAGTGACGGCGGCAGCGTGCCGATCAGCTCGACATTCAAGACGCTGAAGGCGACCAAGAGCCTGAAGGCCTCGGTCGTCCCGCTGAACGGCGAGACCGTCGGCGTCGCGCTGCCGATCCAGATCTACTGGAACAACCCGGTCAAGGACCGCGCCGCGGTCGAGAAGCGGCTGAAGGTGACCACCTCGGTCCCGGTCACCGGCACCTGGCACTGGGTGAACAGCAAGCAGGTGAACTACCGGCCGATGAACTACTGGCCGGCCGGCACCAAGGTGGCGGTGAACATCGACACCCAGGGCGTCAACGCCGGTAACAACACCTGGGGCACCTCGAGCCGCAAGATCGCCTTCAGCATCGGCAAGTCGGTCGTCAGCAACGTCAGCGTCAAGAAGCACACGATGACCGTGACGATCAACGGCAAGCTGGCCCGCACCATCCCGATCACCGCCGGCAAGGACGGGTTCACCACCCGCAGCGGCGTCAAGGTGATCATGGAGAAGTTCACCACCAAGCGGATGGACGCGGCGACGATCGGCATCAAGCCGGGCGACCCGAACTACTACAACATCAGCGACGTGAAGTGGGCCCAGCGCGTCACCAGCTCCGGCGAGTTCATCCACGGCGCCCCGTGGTCGGCCGGCAGCCAGGGCAGCGCCAACGTCAGCCACGGCTGCGTCGGCATGAGCCTCGCCGACGCCCAGTGGTTCTTCAACCAGACCCTCCGCGGCGACCCCGTCACCGTCACCGGCACCACCCGCCACATGGAACCCGGCAACGGCTGGACCGACTGGAACACCACCTGGGCCGCGTACAAGAAGGGCTCCGCCCTCTCCTGAACAACGAGAGCGATTGAAGTCAGTGGTTGAACTGGGCCGGACACCTCACGGAGTCCGGCCCAGCGTCACGCCTCGGCGCTGAACAGTGCCAGTTTGAGCTCTGTCAGCCTGCGATCGGGTCTGCTGAGGCAAAGGCAGCCGCTTCCCGAAGGACGGCCACATCGGCCCTCCACCGAGACCGAGGCGGCCGGGCCACGCCAGGACTCCCGCCGGGCTGAGCGGCGGGCTGAGCGGCGGGCTCGGTAGTGGCTGCGCGTCCCGGCGACTCGGCGATCGGCGGCCCCAAGCCGCGGGGGTGATCGGCCGGCCGGAGGGCAGGTCGCCATCCGGCGGGATGATCGGCTCGGCGGAGGTCAGGTGGGTGTCTGCTGGGTGGGGGGTCGGCCCAGGTGGGGCGGGTGACGTGTACGGCGCCGTTGGTGATGGAGATGGTCCAGTTGCCGTGGTGGAGGTCTACGTGGTGGCGGCGGCAGAGGAGGGCGAGGTTTGAGATCTTGGTCTCGCCGCCGTCGACCCAGGAGATCAGATGATGGGCGTCGCACATGATCGGTGGTGCGCCGCAGATTACGCAGCCTCTGTCGCGCGCGTTGAGAGCGCGGCGCATCGCGCGGGTGACGAGCCGCTCGGAGCGGCCGACGTCCAACGGTTCCGAGTGCGACCCGAGCACCAACGGGATGATCTTCGCGTCGCAGGCGAGGCGCCGGACAGTCGCGGCCGACAGCCCATCGCCGTACACCAGTTGCCCGCTCGCGTCGGCGGTCGCCGCCTTCAGATCTTCGAAATCGATGGTTATCGTCACCTGCGGCTTGGCCGTCGACTGCTCGGCCTCGACCGCTCCGGCCGCGGTGCCGAGGGCAGCGGTCAGCGCGTCGGCCTGGCGCTTGTCGCGGGAGCGGGGATCGGGTTCGCCGTCGACGGTCTTGTGGGGGCGGGCGCCGGCGTGGATCAGGGCGCGGAACAGTTCGGCGTTCTCATTGGCGAGGTAGCCGCGGAACTTCACCCCGCGATCCGCGGGCGTCAAAGTCAGCGACTCGCGGCCGTACGCTTCGGTCTCCTCCGGCTCGGGCCCATCGGTGTCGAGGATTTCCCGCATCTGGTTGCCCGCCCGACGCAGCTCACCCGGTGACAGGTGTGCGGCCAGCTTCACCAGCTCGCGTTCGGCGGCGTCACGATCGTCGATCGGGACGTGAGCCGGCACCCGCTCCAGCGCCGAGACGATGGCGTCCGCCTGCGCAGGCCTCAGCAGCCATCCGTCAGCGTCGGCGTCGGCGTCGGCGGCAGGTGCATCGGATAACGCGCCGGTCCGATCGAGGGCAGCGGACACAGCCGGGTACTTCGACAGTGCCTGCGCGAGCCGAACGGTACGGCGGGCTGTCGGCGCGTCCAGGCGATAGCGGAAGCGCAGGAGCTCCGCGGTGTCCCGAGCACCGAGCTCGGCCGCGTACCCGGTGCTCTCTATGGTGGCGACCACACTCAGGCGATAGGACTCCAGGCGGGCGATCTCGGCATCCACCGCGTCGAGAGTCGACAGCAGTTCGCCGCCGCTCATCGACCACGCCGGCCGCTCGCCCAGGAGTTCCATACGTCGACCCTAGGCGGCTCTGTCGACGATCCGCGAACCAGAATCCCCTTATTCTGTGGGCAATTCGTGGGCCCACGCAGTCAACAGTCCAGCAACCACTTCCTCCGCGTGGAGGGACGGCAGCGAGTGGTGGGTCGCGGTCTCGAGCTGTACGACGGTGGCCGCCGGGCTGACCGTGGTGACGCGACGGGTGAGCCGGGCGGGGTCCTGGCTCTTGCTGCGGCCTGCCACGAACACCAGTGGAGCGATCGTTCGCAGCTGGTCGTCCGTGGGGCGTTTGGTGCGGACGAACGGCGTAGAGGGCTCCTCGGCGGCCAGCCCCGCCAGTTCGAGGACCTGAGGGTCGACGGGCAGGCCTTGGGTTTCCCAGCGGAGGAAGGAGATGCTGCGGGCCCGGGAGGGGCGTAGGAGGCTCGGCAGCGCTCGGAGGATGTAGGGGAGACGCAGGCCGGTGTAGCAGTCGGTCGGGTCGAGGAGGGCCAGGCGGGTGACGCGGTCCGGGTGGGTGATGGCGTAAGTGAGGGCGATCCAGGCGCCGTACGAGTGGCCGCAGAAGGCAGCCCGGTCGATGGTGAGGGCGTCGAGGACGTTGGTCAGCCACAGGTGCAGATCTTCGGGGGTCTTCGGGGTGCGGCCGGTGTTGGTGCTGCGGCCGGCGTCGACGATGAGGTCGAGGGCGTAGACGCGGTATTGCCGGGCCAGGTGGGGCGCGACGGTGAACCAGACGGGGGAGGTTGCGCCGTGGCCGGGGAGGAGTACGACGGGTGGGGCGTCTGCGGGGCCGCAGGCGTTGATGTGGGTGGTGCCGAACTCGTCGGTCAGTTCGAGTTGCTCGACCGGAACGTCCCAGCGGGTGAGGAGGGCGTCGTACGCGTCCTGGAAGGTCATGGTATCGAGAATAGCTCACTGAGTGAGGTAAATTGAGGGCATGCGTGAAGGAGTGATGCCGGCTGACCCCGAGCGGGCGGCCGCACTGGAGTTGGTGCATCGGCTGCGGGACGTCGCGCTCCGGTGGGAGCTCGCGATCGGGGAGTTCGCCAGGACGACCGGGCTGCACGCCACCGACGTACGCGCTCTGGTGAGCCTCCTGGACGCCGAGCGGGCCGGGGTGGAGGCCACGCCCAGCTGGCTCGCTCAGCAGCTTGGAATGACCTCTCAGGCGACGACAGCGGTCATCCACCGCCTGGAGGCCGCCGGGCACGTCGAACGGCTCAGAAGCCGCACAGACGGCCGCAGCGCCCGCCTCCAGGTCTCGGACAGCGCCGTCGACCTCGGCTGGCAGTTCTTCGGCCCGCTCCTCGACCGCATGATCGCCACCACGCAGACCCTCGACCCCGACCAGCAGAAGCTGGTGAACAGCTACCTGACCGCGGTCTCCGAAGCACTGGGATAAACGAAAGGGCCCCAGCGAGTGCCGGGGCCCTTCTTCGTTCGGTACGACGTCAGCTGCGGTCGCTGGTGACCTCGCGATAGGTCTCCGTGTCTTCCGTCAGTTCGTGGATCTCGTCGGCGTCGTGCGCGTGCTCGTGCGCCTCTTCGAGCTCCTGTGCGGTCGGCTTCTGCACCGCGTCGGCGAAGTAGAACCGGGACAGCGCGGCGCGGACCTTGTGCAGCGCCCGGCGCGGTGCGCGGACGCCGTTCTCGTCGGTCTCCGGACCGATCTCGTACGGCACGACCCGGTCCCGCGCGGTGAGCGAGTACGCCTCGTACGTCGAGATCGGCTGGTGCTTCTCGGTGTACTTGCCCTCGGGCGAGCGCACGATCACACCGGTCTCGAGGCCGTGGGTCAGGCGGGCGTGGTCGGCCCGCTGCAGCGAGATCGCCCAGCGGCGCGCCACCCAGAAGGCCAGGATCGGCCCCAGGATCACCGCGAACCGCAGGAACCAGGTCACGTTGTTCAGCGAGACACCGAAGTGGGTCGCGATCAGGTCGTTACCGCCACCGATCCACAGCAGCGCGTAGAAGGTGATGAACGCGACGCCGACACCGGTCCGGGTCGGGACGTCCCGCGGCCGGTCCAGCAGGTGGTGCTCGCGCTTGTCACCGGTGATCCAGCCTTCGATGAACGGATACAGCGCGACCAGCGTGACGAACGCGGGTGGAATGATCAGCGCCGGGATGAGCAGGTTCCAGCCCAGCGTGATACCCCAGAAATGCGACTCGAAGCCGGGGAATATTCGCACCGCGCCTTCCAGCCAGCCCATGTACCAGTCGGGCTGCGAGCCTGCCGTCACCTCGGCCGGGTTGTACGGCCCGTAGAGCCAGACCGGGTTGATCTGCATCACTGCGCCCATCAGGGCGGTGATGCCGAAGACCACGAAGAAGAAGCCGCCGGCCTTGGCCGTGTACACCGGGAACAGCGGGTAGCCGACCACGTTCTTCTGCGTCCGGCCGGGGCCGGCGTACTGCGTGTGCTTGTGGTACACGACCAGGAACAGGTGGGCCGTGACGAGGCCCAGGATGATTCCCGGTATCAGCAGCACGTGGACGATGAAGAATCTCGAGACGAAGTCGTCGCCCGGGAACTCACCGCCGAAGATGAAGAAGTTCATGTACGTGCCGACCACGGGTGACGCCTGGATCATGCCGTTGGTGATCCGCAGACCGGTGCCGGACAGCAGGTCGTCGGGCAGGCCGTAGCCGATGAAGCCCTCGACGATGCCGAGGAACAGCATGCCGAAGCCGATCAGCCAGTTCAGCTCACGCGGCTTGCGGAACGCGCCGGTGAAGAACATCCGGAGCAGGTGCACCATCATCGCGGCGATGAACAGCACGGCCGCCCAGTGGTGGATCTGCCGGACCAGCAGACCGCCGCGGACGTCGAAGGTGATGTCCAGCGTCGAGGCGTAGGCCTCCGACATGTGCAGACCCTTGAGCAGGCTGTACGAGCCGTTGTACTGGACCTCGGCCATCGACGGCTTGAACCAGAAGGTCAGGAACGTGCCGGTCAGGATCAGGATGATGAAGCTGTAGAGCGCGATCTCGCCCAGCATGAACGACCAGTGGTCGGGGAAGACCTTGCGCAGGTTCTTCTTCCCGATCTTCGCGATGCCGAGGCGATCGTCGACCCACTTGACCGGGCCGGGGAACTCTGTGTTTGTCGACACTGTTGTCACCCTCGTTCGAAGAAGCTCGGGCCGACCGGCTCTTGGAAGCCGCTCTGCGCAACCAGATAACCCTCGCTGTCCACTGCCAACGGTAGCTGAGGCAGCGGCCGGGCCGCAGGACCGAAGACGACCTTGGCGCTGTCGGACAGGTCGAAGGTCGACTGGTGACACGGGCAGAGCACGTGGTGCGTGGTCTGCTCGTACAGCGAGATCGGACAGCCGACGTGGGTGCAGATCTTCGAGTAGCACAGGATGCCGTCGACGCCCCAGTTCTCCCGGCCGGGCTTGGTGCGGATCTCGCTCGGCTTGATCCGGACCACGATCACCGCGGCCTTGGCCTTGGCGTTCTGGTACTCGGTCGCGTTCTCCTCCTGCAGCGGGGCCAGGTTGGCCGGCGCCGCGTTGACCAACTGGCCGACGATCAGGTCGGACGGCTTGATCGGGCGGTCGGTGACGTCGTTGACGACCCGGATGCCCTTCGCCCAGATCGTGTTGTAGAGCGCCCGGCCCGGCAGCGGGCCGAGGTCGCGGAGGAACACGATGGCCGGCAGCCCGAGCACGCCCAGCGCACCGATCAGCGAGTTGCGGATCATCTTGCGCCGGCCGAAGCCCGACTCGGCCGTGCCCTGCTTGAATGCCTCGGTGATCTCGGCGATCTGCTCCGGCGAGGAGTGCGCCGCGTGCCGGTCCTCGGAGATCTCCTCGTCGACCATCAGCTTCTTGGCCCACTGGATCGCGCCGGCGCCGATCAGGAACAGCGCCAGGCCGATGCACAGGCCCATGACCATGTTGTTCGCGTTGCCGGACAGCGGCCCGAAGACGAGCTCGGAGTCCCGCGGAATCGCGAAGTACGCCACGCAGGCCCCGAGCACCAGCACGGTGGCCAGGCCGAACATCGCCGAGACCTGCCGCTCGACGCGGTCTGCGGCCTTCGGGTCGATGTCGGTGATCCGCGGCTCGTGCGGCTCCAGGCCCGGGTCCGGAATCGGCTCCGCCACCTCGAGAGCGGTGCCGTGTTCCTCCTCCGGCTTCACCGGCAGATTGTCGTTACTCATTTGGCCTTCGCTCCCTTGGCCTTGACGCCCTTGGCGCCGATCCAGACCGCTACGCACACCAGCAGACCGATGCCGACGAACCAGCCCCACAGACCTTCGGAGACCGGGCCGAGCCGGCCGAGGCCGAAGCCGCCCGGGTCCTTCTGCGCCTGCAGTGCCTTCAGGTACGCGATGATGTCGCGCTTGTCCTCGGGCTGCATCACCTGGTCGGAGAAGACCGGCATCTGCTGCGGACCGGTCAGCATGGCCTCGTAGATGTGCTTCTCACTGACGCCCATCAGCGACGGCGCGTACTTGCCGTTCGGCAGTGCGCCACCGCGACCGGCGAAGTTGTGGCACGCCGTGCAGTTGGTACGGAACAGCTCGCCGCCACGGGTGATCTGCTCGTCGGTGGCCTTGCTCACGTCGTACGAGTCCTGCGCCGGGACCGCGGGGCCGGGGGCCAGCGAGGCGATGTACGCCGCCAGCGCCTCGATCTCCTCCTGCGTGTACGCCGGGCTCTTGCGCGGGATCTGCGCACCCGGCTGCATCGCCGGCATCCGGCCGGTACCGACCTGGAAGTCGACCGCGGCGGCGCCGACGCCGATCAGCGACGGGCCGGCCATCTTGCCCGCGCCGTTCCCGCCGCCCTCGGCGTTCAGGCCGTGGCAGCTGGAGCAGCCGACCGCGAAGAGCTTCTTGCCCTCCTCGATCTGCTGGGACTGGGCCGAGTTGTCCGCCACCGCGTTGTCAGGGGCGAAGGCGGCGTACGCCGAACCCACTGCCAGGAGGCCGAACAGGAGCACGACGAGGCCGGCGGACCGGTGCCGTCGTCGCGCGGAGAGAAAGCGCGCCGGTGACAAGGAAGGTCTCTTCTCACTCATTTGAGCAGGTAGATGGTCGCGAACAGGGCGATCCAGACCACGTCGACGAAGTGCCAGTAGTACGACACGACGATCGCCGAGACGGCCTGTTCGTGGGTGAACTTTCGAGCCATGTACGTCCTGGCCAGGACGAACACGAAGGCGATGAGGCCGCCGGTCACGTGCAGCGCGTGGAAACCGGTGGCCAGGTAGAACACCGAGCCGTAGGCGGTGGACGAGATCGTCAGACCCTCGTGAACCAAGCCGGTGTACTCGGTCACCTGGCCGGCGACGAAGACCGCGCCCATCAGGTACGTGAGGATGAACCACTCACGCATGCCCCAGTTCCGCGGGTTCGCCAGCGAGCCGACCCGGCCCACCTTGCCGTGCTCGGCGGCGAACACGCCGGCCTGGCAGGTGAACGACGAGGCGACCAGGATGAACGTGTTCACCGAGGCGAACGGGACGTCCAGGAGGTGCGTCGACACCTGCCACAGCGTCTCCGTACCCGGAGCGGCGGCGGCGGTCGTCACCGACCGGATCGTGAAGTACGCCGCGAACAGGGCGGCGAAGAACATCAGTTCGCTCGAGAGCCAGACGATCGTGCCGACACTGACCATGCTGGGACGGTCGTGGTGTCCGTGTTCACGAGACGCTGGGAGCGCGGTTGCAGTGGCCACGCGGTCATTATGTCGGTCCTCGCGTTCAGCGCTACGACCACCCCCGTGCATGTCGTGAACCGGGTGTTCCTACTGTTGAAGCGTGCTTCCCCTCCACGCCACGCCCGGCGACCAGATCGAGCCGTTGACACCGGTCCGGTTGCTGACGGCATGGACCTTCGAGCCGGTGTTACTCGGCGTGATCATCGTCCTCGGCGGGTTCTATCTGTACGGCGTCCACAAGCTGCGCAAACGCGGTGACAAATGGTCCCGGGCGCGCACGTTCTCGTTCGTCGGGCTCGGGCTGGGAAGTGCCGTGATCGCCACCCAGTCGGCGCTCGGCACCTACGACACGGTCCTGATCAGCGTGCACATGGTTCAGCACATGATCCTGTCGATGCTGACGCCGCTGATGATGGCGCTCGGCGCGCCGATCACGCTGGCGCTCCGGACGCTGCCGCCGCGGCCCCGGAAGTGGTTGCTCTCCGTGTTGCACTCGCGGATCGCCAAGGTGCTGTGCTTCCCGTTGATCGGGTTCACGCTGTTCGTCCTCAGCCCGTGGGCGTTGTACTTCAGCGGCTGGTACGACGCCACGCTGCACTCCGCCGTACTGCACGACCTGTTGCACCTGCACTTCATCCTGGTCGGGTCGCTGTTCTTCTGGCCGCTGCTCGGGCTCGATCCGGTGCCCGGCCGGGTGATCTATCCGTTCCGGTTGATGCTGACGTTCCTCACGCTGCCGTTCCACGCGTTCCTCGGCATCACGATCATGTCGGCAAACAAGCTGATCGCCGAGGACTGGTACACCAGCTTCGGCCGGTCCTGGCCGCCGTCGCCGCTGCGGGACCAGTACATCGCCGGCGGTCTGTTGTGGGGCTCGGGTGACCTCGTCGGCGTGGTGTTCTTCGCCGTACTGTTCGTCCAGTGGGTGCGGGAGTCGCAGCGTGAGGCACGCCGCGAGGACCGGCGCCTGGACCGGTTGGAGGAACAGGCTCGCCGGGCCGAACAGTCGCCCCGGTAGCATTCCGGGTGTCCAGTCTTCTTTGAACAAGCTTGGGATGGATCGATGAGTTCAGAGCGTCCGCTGAAGGTGCTGCTCTACAGCGACGACCGTACGACGCGGGAGTCCGTCCGGCTGGCCCTCGGCAAGCGTCCGGCGGCTGATCTGCCCGAGCTCGAGTACGTCGAGTGCGCGACCGAGCCGGCCGTGATCAAGACCATGGACAAGGGCGGGATCGACCTCGCCATCCTGGACGGCGAAGCGGTGCCGGCCGGCGGGATGGGTATCGCCCGGCAGTTGAAGGACGAGATCTTCCAGTGCCCGCCGATCCTGGTCCTCACCGGCCGTCCGCAGGACGCGTGGCTGGCGACCTGGTCGCGGGCCGAGGGCGCGGTCTCGCACCCGATCGACCCGGTCCGGATGGCCGAGGTCACCGCGGACCTGCTGCGCCAGCGCCTGGCCAAGCTGCCCGCCACGACTGCCTGAGTCATGGCCGCCTACACCTGGCCACAGGTGCTCGGGCCGCTGTTGCGGCATGAGGATCTGGAGGCCTCCGCCACTGCGTGGGCGATGGAGCAGATCCTGTCTGGCGCGGCGACGCCGGCGCAGTTGGCCGGGTTCGTGATCGCGCTGCGGTCCAAGGGCGAGACGGTCACCGAGGTCGAGGGCCTGGTCGCGACCATGCGCGACTTCGCCACCCGGATCAGCGTCTCCGGCCGGACGCTCGACGTCGTCGGCACCGGCGGTGATCAAGCCCACACGGTGAACATCAGCACGATGTCGGCGATCGTCGCGGCCGGCGCCGGGGCGAAGGTCGTCAAGCACGGCAACCGCGCGGCCTCGTCCGCGTGCGGTGCCGCCGACGTACTCGAGGAGCTGGGGATCCCGCTCGACCTCACCGGGCCGCAGGTGGCCGAGGTGGGGGAGCAGGTCGGGATCACGTTCTGCTTCGCGGCGGCGTTCCACCCGGCCCTGCGCAACGCGGCGGTGCCGCGGCGGGAGCTCGGCGTACCGACGACGTTCAATCTGCTGGGCCCGCTGGCGAATCCGGGCGATCCGTCCGCGCAGGCGGTCGGGGTCGCGGACGGGCGGGTGGCCGGGCTGATGGCCGGCGTACTCGCGCGGCGCGGGATCGACGCGCTCGTGTTCCACGGCGACGACGGGCTGGACGAGCTGACCACGCGGACGACGTCGCAGGTGTGGGTCGTCGGCGGCGGGAAGGTCGAGGGGCCGGTCACGCTGGATCCGCGCGAGCTGGGGATCGAGCCGGTGTCGGCGGATGCGTTGCGGGGCGCGGACGCGACGTACAACGCGAAGGTCGTGCGCGGGCTGGTCGACGCTGAGCCGGGGGCGGTGCGGGACGTCGTACTGCTGAACGCCGGGGCCGCGCTGGCGGCGTACACGCCGGAAGAGGGTTCGGTGACGGCGCGGATCCGGGCCGGGATGGACCGGGCCGCCGAGGCGATCGACTCCGGCGCAGCCAAGGACGTGCTGGACCGGTGGATCGCTGCCTGCGCTTCGGTGCGCTGAGTTTGGCGAAGGGCCGGCGGGGGTGACCCGCCGGCCCTTTCGTTATTTGTTGATCGCGATCTGGCTGACCTTGTAGCGCCAGACGTTCTGCCAGGCGGGGGTCGAGCCGGCGATGTCGGCGATCGCGACGTCCGCCGTACCGTCGCCGCGGTCGATCACGGCGATCATCACGGTCGAGTAGGTCTCGGTCAGCTTCGGCACCTTGACGACGACCTTGGCGACGATCTCGTGGCCCGGGTGGCCGTTGACCGTGATCGCCTTGTGGGTCGTGCCCTTCATCACCTGGGCGTTCTTGTCGTACAGGGCGACGATCGCGCGGGAGCCGATCTGTACGGCGGCCTCCTTCAGGCCGGCCGCGGTGTTCTTGTACGGGATGTCCGGCGGGAGCTGGCCGAAGGCGGTGTAGTTGCCCCAGGACGCGCCCTTGCCGTCGTAGTTCTTGTGCACGGTCAGCCAGATCGCGGCGCCGCCCCACAGGCCGGTGGTCTCGCCGTAGTTGCCCCAGGCCGAGCTCATGATCGGCATCGTGTCGTTGTTCGAGGCAACCATCACGGTGCCGAGAACCTTGCCGTACGGCGTCGGCGTCTCGGACGGCTTCACCGACGGGCTGACGGTGTCGATCGGCGTACCACCTGAGGGCAGGGCGACCGGGCTGACGGCGTCCGCCTTCGACCAGATCCAACCCACGCTCAGGCCGGTGGTAGCAAGAGCGGCGACGACCAGCACGATCGCACCGATCATCCGAGCCCGCCCACTGATCCCGGGCAGGCCGCCGATCCTGCCGTCGCCGTTCCCGCCGGGCAGCCGCCCGCCGTCGCCGTTCCCGCCGGGCAGCCGCCCGCCGGTGCCGACCACGCCGTAGGTATTACTCGCGCCGACGGGGCGCGTACCAGCGGCGGCGTGCGAGCCGGCGGCGTGTGCTCCGGCGCCTTGCCCGGTCGCACGCGAGATCGTCTGCCCGAGCGAGGGTTGCCCGGCCGCGCCGGACTGCTGCGGCGGTCCGGCGTGCTGTCCGTGCTGAGGCCCAGTAGCCTGCGTCTGCCACCCAGCCTGCCGAGGCCCACGCGACGGCGCACCTTGCGGCGGCCCCCACATCTGCCCACCCTGCGGCTGACCGAGGGGTGGCTGCTGCGGACCGGCTTGTCCCGGCGGGCGCTGGCCCGGTTGCGGTTGCCCGGCTTGCGGCTGCCCAAGGGGCGGTTGCTGCGGACCGGCTTGTGCCGGTGGACGCTGACCCGGTTGCGGTTGCGGTTGCGGTTGCGGTTGCGGTTGCGGCTGCCCGGCTTGCGGCTGCCCGGCTTGCGGCTGGCTGAGGGGTGGCTGCTGGGGACCGGCTTGTCCTGGTGGGCGCTGGCCTGGCTGCGGTTGCCCGGTATGAGCCGGACCAGCGTGTCCCGGAGCCGGCTGAGCCGACCACGGGGGTTGCCCGCCCGGGCCTGGCTGGCCGGGTTGGCCGGCGGGTTGGGGGCTGCGGGGTGGGGCGGCGTGTTGTGGGCGGGTGTGCTGTGGGTTGGGTTGCTGGGGGGCCGGCTGTTGGGGCGGTTGGACGCCCCACGTCTGGCCGCCCGGCTGCGGTTGGCCGGGTAGTTGCCAGCCGGGGTTTGCGGGGGCCGCGTGTTGCGGGCGGGCCGGCGGCGGGGGTGGTGGAGCGGGGGCGGGGGACTGGCCGAAGAGGGCATCCCCGGAGTCGGACGGGCTCTCCGGGGTGTTCTGCGCAGGCTGGACCCACGGGTTGGCGGAGTCGCCGGATGTGGGTACCGCGGGCGGCCCGCCGTCGCCGGTGTGGGACGGGGTCTGGTCTTCGTTCTCAGCCAACGTTGATTCCCTTGTAGGCCTGGCTCTCGGCCGCCTTCAGATCTGGGCGGTTGTTGGGGATGCCGCTGATGTAGGCGACCGCCGTTCCGTCACCGAGGTCGAAAACGGCCACCGTCAGCGTAAGCACTCGATCGGTCACTGCCGCCGACTTTGCGGTCACGGTTTGCTGGTAGAACCAGCCTGACTTGTTCGTCCGCTTCACCGCGCCGTTCGCGACCGTCCGGTACGTCGCCGGGATCGACCCGTACATGCTCGTCCGCAGCTGCCCCGACAGCGTCGCCGCCGTCGCCTTCGGGTCGCCGTTGAAGCCCGACCCGGTCCCGAGGCCGCCGACGAAGATGTCCGCGGTCCAGTCGTCGGCGCCGCTGACGCTCTCCTGCAGGACGATGTGCTGGCCGCTGGAGTTGAGCAGCTGCTGGACCAGGCGCTTGCGGTCCGACCACGGCGGGTTCCGGCGCGGGAACGAGATCGCGTCCGACGAGATCCGTCCGATGCCCTCGTGCAGCTTCGGGTTCTTGGACTGGCCCGGCTTGGTGCTGCTCTGGTTCGTCGGCGTGCCGGTCGACTGTGTCGGCGTACCTGTCGGGTTCGGGTCGGCCTTCTTGTCGTCGCCTCCGCCGGTGATCAGCACCACCGCGAGAACGATCAGGAGCACCAGTGCGACCCCGCCGCCGAGGATCAACGGCAGCTTGGCACCGGACCGGCCGCCACCACCGCCGCCGGAGCCCTTCGACTTCTTGCTCCCGACGCCGGTGCTCAGGTCGGTCTGCCCGCCCCAGGCCTCGTTCTCGTCCTCACCCCAGGCACGCTGGGTCTGCTGCTCGCCCCAAGCCTGCTGTACTCCGCCTTGCTGTACTCCGCCTTGCGGGCCGGCGTTCTGCTGCACACCCCACTGCTGCTGCTCGCCCTGCCCGTTGCCCCACGGCTGCCCGCCGTTCTGCTGCACAGGTGCGGAGTGCTGCTGGCCTTCGCCCCAGCTCGGGTCGTTGCCCCAGCCGTTGCTCGTCTGCTGGTCGCCGTTCTGCTGTACGGGCCAACTCTGCCCGCCCCACTGCTGGTCGCCGACCTGACCGTTCTGCGTCTCGGCGGTCGCCTGCGGACCCCACGGCCCCGACTCCTGTACTGCGTGTTGGTCACCTACAGCCCAGCCGTTGTCCGCCGCCGGCGCGTCATTCCCCGCCGAACCCCAACCCTGCTCAGCACCCCAGCCCTGCCCCTGCTCAGCCTGACCGGCTACCCAGCCTTCACCCTGCTCAGCCTGACCGGCTCCGGCTCCCCAGCCCTGAGCCTGCTCGGCCTGACCGGCTCCCCAGGGCTGGTTCTGCTCCGGCTCCTGTACTGCGGGCTGCTGCTGGGTGGGCTGGTCGCCCCAGAGCTGGACCGGCACCGGCTGTTCCTGCGTTGCGTCGTCCGCGTCCGGCATGGTCCACAGCGGCGCGGCGGGATGGTCCGGTGTCTGCAGGTCCTCTTCGTCGCTGGCCTCGACACCCCACGACGGTTGATCGCTCGTCTGCTGGTCGCCCTGGTCGCCCTGGTCGCCCGCCTGGCTACCCCAGTCCGGCTGCAACTGCGCCGCCACCTCAGCCGCGTCCGCTGCCTGTACCTCCGGGTCCTCGCTCACGTCCGCACTCGGCACGCCCGGCTGCACGTCCTCCTTCGGCGTCGGCGCGAACCTCGGCTGTTCGGTGAAGCTGACGTCCGACCAGCCGTCAGTCGGCTCAACAGCTGCCTCGCTGGTCTCGCTGGCCTCGCTCGGCGAGGGCGCGAGCTTCAAGGTCCAGCTGCCGGCCGGTGTCTCGGCCTGCTGAGCTGGTACGTCGGCTGGTACTTCGGCAGCCGCCGTACCGTCCTCCGCCGCGAGCTCCTCCTCGGTCACCTCGCGCTGGGTCCAGTGCTCCGGGGGAGCGGGCGCGATCTCCGGCGCACCCCACGTCGCCTGGGCTCGCTCGGCCGCGCTCGGCCCGGGATCCTGGGCGGGCTCGTCCGGAGTCACCGCGCGTAGACGCGGTCCACCGTTCGCTTGCGTGGCGTCGTTGGTCGGCTCGAGGTCCCAGAGCTGCGGAGTAGGCGTCGGCTGCCACCAGCCGCCGGGATCCGCCTGCTCGTCCGGAGACTCCTGCTGTGGCTGCTGCACAGGCTCCTGCACAGACCGCAGACCAGGCCCACCCGTCTCAGCCCCAACAGACTCCCGCCGAACCGGCTCCTGCCGAGCCGACTCGCGCCGATCCGGCTCCCGCTGGACTGGCTCTTGCCGAACCGGGCCACGCTGGACTGGCTCTTGCCGAACCGACTCCCGCTGGACCGGCTCCTGCCGAGCCGGTTCGCGCCGCATCGGCTCCTGACGGACCGGCTCCTGCTGGACCGGCTCATGCCGAGCTGCCTCCCGCTGAGCTGGCGGCAGTTGAGCCGGCTCCTGAAGGATCGGGTCCGAGTGGGCGGCAGTTTCCTCCTGCTCGATCTCGGTCTCGTTGGTCCACTTCTCCCCGTTCCAGAAGCGGATGGTGTTCGGCTGGCCGGTGGGGTCGGGGTACCAGCCGGCGGGCGGATTGCTCATCCGCGTCCTCGCTCGGCGGTCGGCGCGAACGGACGACGCGCACACGCACGAAGTACGCCGTTGTCGGCACGGAACTGGCCCCGGACGTTCATGTGTTCACCGTAACTTCAGCTCGTGTCAGTCGGACCGATCGGAGCAGTGCTCAGACACCGTCCTCTTCGCCGAGGCTGAAGGCCGCCTCCAGGTCGTGGCTGGAGTACGCGCGGAACGCGATGTGCGTCTCGGTGCTGAGTACGCCGGGCACCCGGTTCACGTGCTCGGGGATGACCGTGGCCAGGTCGTCGTGCCGCGCGACCCGGACCAGCGCGATCAGGTCGAGCCCGCCGGTGACGGAGTACACCTCGCTGACGCCCTCGATCGCCGCCACCTGCTCGGCGACCTCCGGGATCCGTGCGACGTCGGCCTTGATGAACACGATCGCGGTGACCATGCCGTCCTCTCCTCGGTACTCACATCTAGACCCGCTGAAGCATAGTGCGATCGAGGCCCCGCAACGCCCTCGCCGTCGGTTCGTCCGCAGGCAGGAACGCCTCCATCCGCAGTTCCGACACGGTCACGTCGATCGCCGTACCGAACCTGGTCAGCGTGGTGACGAGATGCAGGTCACCGTCGGGCGAGCGGAGCTGGAGCGGGACGGCGAAACCCAGGTGGTCCGGAGCCGGCCGAGGCGGGATCACCGCGATGAGCTCCTGGATCAGAGCGTCCGACGACGGCGACGGGTACTGCGCGGCCTCCCGGGTCAGCGCATCGATGACGTGCCAGGACCATTGCGCGAAGTTGACGATCCGTGGAGCCAGGCCGGCCGGATCCAGCAGCAGCCGGGGGAGGTTGACCGGTGCCGTCAGCAGATGCTCCGCCACGCCGGCAGTAAGGACCTCGAAGGCGTGGTTCGCGAGGACCAGGTTGCCGATGCGGTCGACGACGACCGCCGGATACGGGCGGTGTCCCTCGAGGATCGCGGCCAGCGCGGTCCGGACCGCCTCGAGTCCAGGCGCGTCGTACGGCGTCTCGTCGTACGCCGGAGCGTATCCGCCGGCGAGCAGCAACGCGTTCCGCTCGCGCAGCGGGACCTGGAGCGACTCGGCCAGCCGGATAACCATCTCGCGCCCCGGCGCCGACCGACCGCTCTCGATGAAGCTGACATGACGCTGCGTCGTCCTGGCGCGAATCGCCAACTCGAGCTGACTCACTCGCCGCCGGGTCCGCCACGACCGCAGCCCTGCGGACAACTCTGATCCCATGCTGCAGTTCTAACCCATGCCACCGACAATCCATACCCAGCAGGGAATTGTCGGCCCACGACCCCTCCCGGCAAGGTCGTAGCCATGAACAGCAAAGACCTTGCAACCCGCTATGTAGCAGTCTGGAACGAGCCCGACGCCGACACCCGCCGCAAGGCGATCAAGGACCTGTGGACGGAGGACGGCGTACACCTTCTCGAGCCGCCCGAGGAGATCGCGAAGCGCGCCGAGGAGATCGGTGTCACCGCGTCCCTGGAAGCCCGCGGCCACGAGGAGCTCGTACGCCGGGTCACCTGCGCGTACGACGAGTTCGTCGCGCCCGGGCAGTACGAATTCGTCCCGCACGGCGAGCCGGCCGCGCTCCGCGATCTGGTCAAACTGCGCTGGGCGATGGTTCCGGCCGGCGGGGGAGAGGCGCTTGCCATCGGCATCGATCTCCTCCTGCTCGCCCCCGACGGCCGGATCCGCACCGACTACCAGTTCATCGAGGTCTAACCCACCCGCGCCGGACCCAATGGCCGCATGTGCCGGCGGCGTTCGGTCGGGTGGTGGTGGGCGTCGGAGTGGGAGTTGTCGAGGCGGGTGAGGTGGCGGCCGGCGCCGCTGACCGGGCAGGTCCAGGTGCCGTCCATCTCGACCAGGCGGATGCCGGGGAGCTCGAGCCAGCGCAGGATCAGCTCGATCTCCTCCGGTGACGCCGCCGCCACCGGGCCGATGCCGGGCAGCACGGTCTCGGCGGACGCCCGGAGCATCTCCAGATGCGGCCGCGGGTCCGTGCCGCGCGGCGTGAAGCCGGCCGCCGCGAGCCGGCCGCGCCGGATCACGTGCAGCTCCCAGCCGCCGTCCTCGGTCCGCCGGGCCGCGCAGATCTCGGCGCACCCGGTCACCGACGCCATCCGCTGCATCCGCGCCGAGCTCCGCACGAACGCGCTCAACCGATCCCGATGTACGGCGGCATCCTCGAACCGCTCGTCCGCCGACAACAGGTCGATCCGCCGGTCCAGTGCCTCGACCACCGGCGTCGGATCCACGGTCAGCGCCGTCCGCAGCCCGGCCACGAACTCGCCGTACGAATCCATCGAGATCCGCCCGTCGCACGGCGCGACACACCGCCCCATCTCGGCCAGCACACACGGCGACAGCGAAGGGTGCTTCGACATCCGCGCGGTGCACTGCCGGATCGGGAACGCCTCGTGCAGCGCGGCCATCGCCCGCTCGGCCGTCTTCCGCGAGCTGAACGGCCCGAGGTACCCGGCGTCGTCGTCACGCACCTGTTTGACCAGGGACAGGCGTGGAAACGGCTCGACCGTGACCTTCAGCCAATGCTGCCGCTCGGGGAACTTCGACCGCCGGTTGTACCGCGGCTTGTGCTCCGCGATCAGCCGCAGCTCCCGTACTTCGGCCTCCAGCGGCGTGCCGCACTCGATCCCGCGGACGCCGGTCGCGATACCGACCATCTCGCCGATCCGGTTGCGCGTTTCGGAGGCGGTGAAGTACGACCGGACGCGGGTGCGCAGGTCCTTGGACTTCCCGACGTACAGCACCTCGCCGCGGTCGTCGGTGAACAGGTACACACCCGGTGCGTGCGGCAACGTTTCGGCCAGGTGGCGCTTGGCCCGGACGGCCGGCGCGACCCGCGACGAGTACGTCTGCAGGTCCTCCAACGTTTGCACGCCCAACGACCCGACCCGCTCGAACAGCCCGTGCAGCACGTCGACGGTCGCCCGCGCGTCGGACAGCGCCCGGTGGTTCGGCGTCGTCGTAGTGCGGAAAAGCTTCGCCAATGTCCCGAGCTTGCAGTTCGGCGCCTCGTCCGGGGTGATCACGCGCCTGGCCAGTAGCGCGGTGTCGACGACGGCGAAGTCGGGCCAGTCGTACCCGTGCACGAGGCTCTCGTGTTTCAGGAAGCCCATGTCGAACGGCGCGTTGTGCGCGACCATCACGCACCCGTGCGCGAACTCCAGGAACGCGGGCAGCACCGACTCGATCCGCGGTGACGTGGCAACCATCGAGTTCGTGATGCCGGTGAGTACGGCGATGAACGGCGGGATCGTCTCCGATGGGTTGACCAACGTCTGGAACTCGCCGACGACTTCGCCGGCCCGGACCTTCACCGCGCCGATCTCGGTGATGCCGCCCTCGCCGGGCGGATTGCCCGTGGTCTCGAGGTCGACGACGCAGAACGTGATGTCGCGCAGCGGAGTACCCAGGTCGTCGAAACTGTGCTGCACACCGCGGATCGGCATCGTCGAATCCGAGGCCTGCGCATGCCCTGGGCTGGTCATGGTCACGACGCTAAGAGCCGCCACCGACAATTCCGCAGGTGACACGCCTGCGAGTCGACTAGGCTCTCTGTATGCGTACACAGGCGATCACTGCGAATCAGGGCCACACGCCCGTTCGCTGTGGTCTGCGTCACTGGAGCATCAGCTGCCAGGTAGTCGTTCCAGCCGGACTGCGGACCGGTGACTGAGGCCGGCACCGCCGCGAGCTCCGCCGCTACGACTTTGCCTGAACCGGTCCGGCAACGCGTCCTGACCCTCGCCGCACATGCCCTCGGCCAGCTCCCCGCAACCGACATCCCGGCCCCGCTGCGCCGGTTCGCCAGCTTCGCGCCGGCGAAACGGGCCAAGCTGTCCGCCTCGGTGCTCGGTCCGATCCTCGAGACCGACGAGCACTTCCGCAAACTGACGGCCTTCGAGGTACGGCGGGAGCACCCGGAGCTCGGCGACGCCGTGGCCGACGGCGTACCGGTCCCGGCGGCCGACCCGGTCGAGGTGGCCGCCCTCGCGTACCTGCTGCGACCCGACGACTGGGAGCAACGCATCGCAGCGGCCGCCCAGGTCCCCGTGGAGAACCCGCGCGCCGACGAGGAAGCCGTCCACCGGCTCGCCGATCAGCTGGATCAGGCCCGCACCGAGACCCGTCAGGTCCGCGAACGCCTTCGTGAACAGGTCAACGAGCTCAAGGCCGAGAACGTCGCGCTTCGCCGCAAGCTGAACGATGCCCGGCAGAAGATCACCGGTCTGCAGACCGATCTCGAGCAACGCACCAAAGAGGCCGAGACCGCCGACGAACGCGTCGACGCCGCCCGCGCCGAAGTTGAGCGGGACCTGCGCAAGCTACGGACCCGGATCACTGAGCTGGAAGCGATCGAGCACGCGGCCCGCCGTACTGCGGGACAGGAGCGGGAGCTCGCGTCGACACGCACCCGCCTGCTGCTCGACACGTTGCTGGAGGCAGCGAGCGGACTGCGTCGTGAGCTGGCCCTGCCACCTGGAGGAGAGTTCCGCCCAGCGGACACAGTGGCCGGTTCAGAGCCCGAGGCGGCTCCGGTCGGACGTACTGCGCCTGAGGACGACCCGGCGCTGTTCGACGAACTGTTGGCGTTGCCGCAGGTTCATCTGATCATCGATGGCTACAACGTGACGAAGACCGCATGGCCGAACTCGCCACTGCATTCGCAACGTCAGCGACTCGTCACCGCGCTTGGTGCGTTGGTCGCACAACGTCGTGTCGAGATCACCGTGGTCTTCGACGGCGCCGAACTCTCGGGCCCTGTGCAACTGAATCCACCACGCGGCGTGCGGGTGCGGTTCAGTCCGGCCGGTGTGATCGCCGATGACGTGATCCGGCAACTGGTCCGCGCCGAGCCGCCGGGCCGCCCGGTCGTTGTCGTCTCCACCGACCGCGAAGTTGCCGACAGCATCATCAAACTCGGCGCCCGGGCACTCTCGGCAAGCAGTCTGATTTCACGCATCGCACGCACCTGACGACGAAAACTGTCGGCGGGGTTCTCTAGCGTCCTTCTCAGCCGGATGCAAGTCCGGGTGCTTCCCCACTTGGAGGATGTTGTGCTGATCGACTGCGACGCCTGTGTGATGAAGGGTCCGGGCTGCCAGGACTGCGTGGTGACGGTGGTGCTCGGGTTCGCTGCGGAGCGCTCCGGAAGTCTTCGCATCGACGACGACGAGATGGCCGCGCTGGACGCGCTGGCCGATTCCGGTCTGGTGCCACCGTTACGCCTAGTACACGCCGTCAGCAGTGTCGAGCTCGATGCTGCTGCGCAAACCCCTTCCGATGAAGGCGAAACGATCGTTGGGTCGGGATGATCCTTCGTTAATTTTGGATCAAACCCGAGGGGCGAATTGCACTGGTCACGAAACGGTCACTACTGTTACGTCTCGTTGCCTCAGGGTGTCGGCCGCTCCGGCCGACCGGGCAGCGGTAAGCCGAGGGAGTGATCCGGCGGATCCGCGGACATGATGTCCGCGCCGAGCCTGGTCAACGGGGACGGCGCGAGCAGAGGAAGGGACCGACCGGGCTGTGTCCATCGGACGCATCAACCGCACCAAGGGAATCGCCCTCGCCGCCATCACCAGCACCGCTGTCGCTGCGGGCGTGATCCTGATCCAGGGAGCGGCCAGCGCCGACCCCGCGCCCACCCTGGACCAGGCGAAGAAGCAGGTCGCCGAGCTCCAGCACCAGGCCGAGGTGTCCGGTGAGTCGGCCAACGACCTCCGCGGGCAGATCAGCGCCTCCGCCGCGCGCGTGAAGGCCTTGCAGGCCGCGATCGCGAAGCAGCAGGGCCAGGTCGACGGTGTGAAGCGGCAGATCGGATCCCTCGCGGTCGCCGGGTACCAGACCTCTGGCATCTCCACCACGGCGCAGCTGCTGCTGTCGACCAACCCGGACCAGTTCCTCAGCCAGGCGTCCACCGCCCAGGCCTTCGCCGGCCAGCAGAACTCCGCGCTGCGTCGCTACCAGGTCGCACAGGGCAAGCTCACCGACCTGCAGGCCAGCGAGCAGACCGAGCTGTCCGCGTTGCAGTCCGTGCAGGCGAAGCAGGACGCGTTCAAGAAGCAGCTGCAGACCAACCTCGACAACGCCGAGAAGGTGCTCGACAAGCTCAGCGCCGCCGACCGTAAGCGGATCGAGGAAGAGAACGCCAAGGCGGCGGAGAAGGCGCGCAGCGAGCGCCCGACCCGCAGTGGCGACCGGGAGAGCACGGACCTGCCGAACGTGCCGGCCAGCGGCCGTGCGGCGATCGCGGTCAACGCCGCTCTCTCCCAGCTCGGCGACCCGTACGTGTGGGGTGCCGACGGCCCGAGCTCCTACGACTGCTCCGGCCTGATGATGTACGCGTGGGGCAAGGCCGGCGTCTCGCTGTCGCACTCCTCGAAGGCGCAGACCGGCGAGGGCCGCCACGTCAGCAAGTCCGACCTGATGCCGGGCGACCTGATCTTCTACTACTCCCCGGTCAGCCACGTCGCGATGTACCTCGGCAACGGCCGGATCGTGCACGCACCGCGTCCGGGTAAGAGCGTCGAGATCGCCCCGATGGACGAGATGCCGTACAACTCCGCGGTGCGCCCGGGCTGACCTGCGCCCTTGACATACTCTGCGGCTCCGGGGATCCCTCCCCGGAGCCGATTCATTTGATGACGTAATGTCGGAGGAGGCCGGGTGTCCCGCCTGACTGGGGCAGGTGAGCAGCAGCGAAGGGCCGAGGTGATCGACGATCAGGGCGATACGGTGCCGCTGCCAGTGATCCCGTCAGCCGGTGACCCACGGGAGCCGAGTGACCACCGCCAGCGGCCGCTCGCCCGGACCGCCGACGAGAGCCGGCCGCCGTTCACGCCGATCCTGAAGAAGGTCGCTCTCGGTGTCGCCGTCTGCCTCGTCGCCGGAGCCGGGTACGCCGGTCTCCGTCAGGTCGCCAACGCTCCGGCCGACCCGAACGGTTCGCCGTCACACTCGCATCCGGCCACGTCGGCGACGCCGGACCAGGCGGAGTCCGGCGTACAGCGCGCTGTCGCGGGTGAGGCTGTCCTGCAGAAGATGACCGACGCGGTCGAGAACGACAACCGCACCGAGTTCCTCGACACCATCGACCCGAAGGCCGCGGACTTCCGCGGCAGCGCCCGGACGATCTTCTCGAACCTGACCACCCTCCCGATCAGCACGTTCCAGTTGCGCTACGTGAGCGACGACCCCGGCGCGCTGACACCGGACCGGCAGACCCAGCTCGGCGGCACCCAGTCCTGGCTGGCCCAGGTCGAGGTCTCCTGGCAACTCTCCGGGTACGACGTGAAGCCGGCCCGCGAGACCCTTCCGGTGACGTTCGTCACCCGCGACGGGACGACGTACGCCGCATCGTTCTCGGAGCGGTTCGCGGCGGGGCAGCGGCGACCGGTCTGGGCGCTCGGCCAGGTCGAGGTGGCCAAGGGCAAGCACAGCCTCGTGGTCAGCCTCGACTCGGAGGCGGAAGCGAAGAGCTACGTATCCGTGGCCGACAAGGCGGTCGACTCGGTGAGCAAGGTCTGGGGCAAGAACTGGCGGCAGAAGGTGATCATCTACCTGCCCGCCAAACAGTCCCAGATGGAAGGCATCCTCGGCGCCCAGCCGAACACGTACACCCAGATCGCCGCGGTCACGTTCGCCGAGCTCGACTCGCCCGCCGTCGGCGCGCCGGTGCGGATCGTGGCGAACCCGAAGCTGTTCGAGGAGCTCGGCAAGCAGGGACGCCGGATCGTGCTCACGCATGAGACCACCCACGTCGCGTCGACCGCGACCGCTTCGCCGGTGCCGTTGTGGCTGGCGGAAGGGTTCGCGGACTACGTGGCGTTCACCGCCGTACCGGTGCAGGACGAGTCGGCGGCGAAGGAGCTGTTCAAGGCGGTCCGGGCCGGGAAAGTGCCGACCACCTTGCCGACGCCCGAGGCGTTCGCGGCGTCGGCGACCGAGCTGCCGCAGGCTTACGAGTCGGCGTGGCTCGCGTGCCGGCTGATCGCCGAGCGTGAAGGACAGGCCAAGCTGGTCAAGTTCTACCGGGCCGTGCACGCGTCGAAGACCTCGACCGGTCTCGCGGACGCGTTCAAGTCGGTGCTGGGGATGACCGAGGCCGAGTTCGTCGCCGAGTGGCAGAAGTACCTCGAGAGGCTTGCTGGTGCCTGAACCGGCCGGCCGGTCGGCTCCCTGGATCGCCTGCGGCGTACTCGCCGTCGCGCTGGTCTTCACCATCGCCGTCACCACCCCGTGGCACCTGATCGATCTGCCGGAACCCGATGCCGCGCTGGACTTCACGGCGGCCGAGATCGCCCGCCAGAACGCCTTCCGGCACGAGATCCTGCCGTGGTCGACGGCGTCCTGGATCATCTCGATCGTGGTTCCGCTCGTCATCGGCTTCAGCCCGCTCGGCCGACGGCTGTACGACGCCGTGCACGTCCGGCTGTGGTTCATCGCCGTACCGCTGACGGTCGCGGGCGTCGTCCTGATCACGAGTCTGCTGACCGTCCCGACCGATGTGCTCGCGGAGCGGGTCAGCCTGAAGTACGGCCTGTCGGTGGAGAACTGGCGGTTGTGGGTGTGGGACCGCGGCGTCAACTGGGCCATCACGTCACTCGGGCTCGCGGTGGTCGCCGTTGTCCTGATCGCGTTCGCGAAGATCTGGCGGCAAGGCTGGTGGTTGCCTGGGGCAATCGCTGCGGCGTTGCTCGTGCTGGGTGTCTCGTTCGCGTACCCGGTGCTGATCGAGCCGCGGTTCAACCACTTCACGTCGATGCCGGCCGGTGCCCAGCGCAACGAGTTCCTCGACCTCGCCAAGCAGGACGGCGTACCGGTGACGGACGTGCTGGTCGCGGACGCGTCGAAGCGGACAACCGCCTTGAATGCTTATGTGTCCGGCTTCGGCTCGACCCGTCGGCTGGTGGTCTACGACACGCTGCTCAAGGACACCCCACCGGCGCAGGTCCGGCTCGTGGTCGCGCACGAGCTCGGTCACGCGGCGGAGGACGACGTACTGCACGGGACGCTGATCGGGGTGCTCGGTACGGCGTTCGGCATCACGCTGCTGTACCTGTTGCTCGGGACTCGGATGGCCGATCCGCGCCGGGTCGCGTTCCTGGTCGCGCTGATCGCCGCCGGTACGACGCTGGCGAGTCCGGTGCAGAATCTGGTCAGCCGCAAGATCGAGGCTCGCGCGGACTACCACTCGTTGCGGCTGACGAACGATCCGCAGAACTTCGTCGCGATGCAGCACGACCTGGCCGTGCAGAACATCTCCGGTCTCGACCCGAGCCGCTGGCGGTACTGGATGTTCGCCGACCACCCGACCCCGCCGGAGCGGATCGCGATGGGCCGCGCCTGGGGCACCGAGAACGGTGACCCGGTCCCGCCGCTGGTCAAGCGATGACCGTCCTGGTCGTCACCAACGACTTCCCGCCGCGCCAGGGCGGGATCGAGACCTTCGTCCGGTCTCTGTGCGACGAGCTTCCGGACGTGGTCGTCTACACGTCCCACGAGCAGGGCGACACGGCGTACGACGCCACGCTGCCGTTCCCGGTGATCCGGGACCGTACGTCGATGTTGTTGCCCACGGCACGTACGACGAAGCGGGCCGTGGAGCTGATGCGGAAGTACGACGCGGACCGGGTGCTGTTCGGCGCGGCCGCCCCGCTCGGGTTGATGGGGTCGGCGCTGCGCAAGGCGGGGGCGCGGCGGATCGTGGCGATGACGCACGGGCACGAGACGTGGTGGGCCGGCGTACCGGGGGCTCGGCAGGCGTTGCGGCGGATCGGCGACGCGGCCGACACACTCACGACGGTGTCGTCGTGGTGCGAGGAGCAGATCAAACCTGCGCTCTCACCGGCTGCTGCGGGACGGGTTCGCAGGCTGACGCCGGGAGTCGACACGCACCGGTTCGCCCCGGACTGTGGCGGAGAGCAGGTTCGCAAAGGCCTGCGGCTGGAAGGCGTTCCGGTTGTCGTGTGTGTCTCGCGGCTGATCCGGCGAAAGGGCCAGGACACGCTCATCCGCGCGTGGCCGCGCGTCCAGGAGTCGGCACCAGGCGCCACGCTGCTACTCGTCGGCGGCGGGCCGGACCGCGACTACCTCGAGGAACTGGCCGCGTCGACCGGAGTGTCCCAGTCGGTCGTGTTCACCGGTCCAGTCCCGTGGCCCGACATCCCGCCGTACATCGATGCTGCTGATGTGTTCGCAATGCCTTGTCGGACAAGGCGATTCGGGCTCGAGCCGGAGGCGCTCGGGATCGTGACGCTGGAGGCCTCGGCGACCGGGAAACCGGTGATCGTAGGGGATTCCGGAGGCGCGACTGACACCGTCCGGCACGGCGAGACGGGCTATCTGGTCGACCCGTACAACCCGGTGCCAACCGGCGTACGGATCGCGGAGCTGCTCACCGAGCCGGCCCGCGCCCGCGCTATGGGCGAGGCCGGTCGGGAGTGGGTACGGCGCGATTGGTCGTGGGCCCGCAGCGGCGACGTACTGCGGGAACTCCTCGAGGTCTAGAAACCCCAGTCCGCGAACGGTTCGAAGGCCGGCGTGTTCGTGATCCGCTGCAGGTGGGTTCCGTCCTTGCGGGCGGTGTAGATGTCCTCCTGCTGGTCGATCGTCAACGACAGCACGATTCTGGTCCCGTCCGGCGACCATCCGGGCGCGAAGGCGTGGTAGGCCTTGCCGCCGGTGTCGAGGGTGATCGGAGTCAGCTTGTCATCGCGGAGCCGGATCAGGGCCAGCCCTCCTTCCGCGGTCGCGAACAGGATCGAGCGACCGTCGGGCGACCACCGGGCTGTCGCCAGTTCGTGGCCTTGCGCAAGACCGTACCGCGTGAGCTGGCGCAGGTGGTGCCCATCGGTGTCCACCACGAACAGCGCGGTGTCCTCACCCCGGAACCGAACGATCACGGCCCTGTCTCCGTCGGGTGAGTAGTCACCGGCGACGTCGGACGCGCTGTACGGGTTCGTCGTCAGCCGGATCGGATGACCACCGTCGGACGAGCGGATGCTGAAGACGCCAGGCTTCTCGCCGCCGAATCCACAGAGGATCCGCTTGCCGTCCGGCGACCAAGCACCGCAGAGCATGTCGTCCGGCGCGCCTGGTGGTTCGAGCATCCGGAAGCCGGATCCGTCCGGCCGCACGGTCGCCGGCCGGAACGGCAACAGCTCGCCAGCAGCGTCGAACCGCAGCAGGTTCGAGATGAGCAACTTACTGCCGTCGGGTGACCACCGCGCCGACCCGAAGTCCTCGACGAGCTCCGGAATCACCACCTTCCGGACGCCCGAACCGTCCGCACGGGCCACGAACAGATTCGAGCCGCCGGAGTCGAGTTGCCGGCTGAACACGATCCGGCCGCCGTTGCCGGCGGACGGGGCGGCTGACCCGCACAGGGCCACCATCAACGAGATCGCGAGTGCCAGTGCGCGCTTCATTTCAGTAGCCGGGGAGTTCGAAGGTCTGGGTGCGGTTGTTCTGGCGCAGTGTCACTACAACGGTCCCGCCGAGGTGGGTGAAGGCGCCGCGGACGGTTGCGATTGCCGTCGTGCCGGCCGGAGTGCGTACGGTGAACGTGCCGTCGATGCCGTCCGGGGTCCAGGTGGTTGAGCCGGAGACTGAGACGTCGCGCGTGAACCGCGCCGCGTCGTAGACGAACGGTCGCTCCGAGCTGTCGTCGTACGTCACCGTTCCACCGCGGAGTCCGCCCGCGACGAGGCCGGAGATCGAGGCGATGTGCTGGAGGCCGTCCATGACGGTCTCCGCGGTGACGGTGGCGAGCCGGCGTACGTCGGTCGTGGCGGGTGGACCGGCTGTCTGCCGGGCCGGAGGTGCGGCCGCTGCCGTCAGCGGGAAGCTGCCGGGCATCCACCAGCCTGCGGGTGGGGTCCGGGCACACGACGTATCGTCGACAGCCAGGGTCTGGATGAACCGCTGCAGCAGGACGGTCCCGCACGAGCCCGTGAACCAGGTCGCATGCCCGACCGCCGCCAGCTCGACGTACGTCGACCCGACGAGGACCCGGGACGCGATCCGGCCGGCCTCCGGCGTGACACCGGCGTCGTATTCGCCGGTCACGATCAGAGCCGGTACGCCGCGAACCTTCGTACCGCTGGGGTAGCTCGGCCGGTCCTCCCAGCTCGACGCGATGCACGGCAGCGGCTGGAAGCCCAGATAGCCTTCGTGATCCCAGGCACTCTTGGAGATCGGTCCGTAGCGAGCCGGCTCGGCCGCGAAGGCTGCGGCGTACTGCTGGTGTCGCCGCGCCGGGCTCGCGTCCTTGTCCCACTGCACAGGCTGGTCGACGCACATCCGGGCGAGCGCGTGGCCGTTGGAGAACTCCCGCGGATCGCCGGCATCGAAGCCGTTCGCCGGGTCGACGTCCGCCGCCAGCCGCAGCAGCGGAACGGCATCACCACGCTGTAGCGCCACCGCGGCCTGGGTGATCTCTCCCGGACCGACGAAGCTGCCGCCGTTGAACGGCATGATCGCGGTCGCGAGCAGGTTCTCGGTCACGGTGATCCGGTGCGGGACGCCGTGCGAGTCGACGCCGACACCGCTGACCGGCGTACGGCGCAGCCGGTCCGCCAGCCAGGCCAGCGAAGCGGCCGGGTCGGGGTTGGCCGCCGCGCAGGCCGGAGATCGGCCGCAGACGGCGTTCACGAGAGCGGGGTAGTGCTTCGGCTGGTAGGCGTAGAAGGGATCGGTGTCGACGGTCAGCGCCGGTGCGCCGAGGGAGATCGACCGGACGTTCTGCTTCCAGCGTGTCGCGTAGGTGACCATGTCGTTGGCGGCGTACGACGCGCCGACCAGATCGATGTCGCCGTACGCGAGCGCCCGCCGGACCTGCTCGAGGTCGTCGGCCACATCCGTTGTGCTGTAGAGATTCGCGGCATCGCCGAGCTGGTCGTGGCACTTGGCCGCCGAGGCATAGAACGGCCCGCCGTGCTGCCAGTCGGGGCAGTCGATCGCCGCGGACAGACCGACGCCACGCTGGTCGACGAAGACCAGATCGCGGGTCTCGGCGACCGTCGACAGCAGGTCGACGTACCCAAATTTGTCGGACAGGCTGATCGACGCCCCGGGACCGCCCAAGGTGATGAACACCGCGCCGGCCGGCGCGGCGGTGGGACCGGTGTGCGGGAAGACCTCGACATGCAGCGGCACCGTGCGGCCGTCGGGATGCCGGCGGTCGAGTGGGACCGGAAGCGTGCCGCAGCGGAGCGCCGGATCGTCCGCGCACGGACTGAGCTCGAGTCGATCAGTACGAAGTGGTGTGGATACGGCGGGCTGGGTGCCCGTGGCAAGAAGCGCGATACAAGCTGTCAGCGACAGCACCGTGGAGCGGACGCGACGTCTTCTGATGATCGGCATGGCTGGATCCCCCTCCCGCACGGGGCGTACCCCCGCCTGCCGGCCAGCCAATCAGCCGGAGCGTGGACGCCGCATCGGGGCGGCCACCGGACCGCGATTGAGGGCTGGCCCTGATTGACGAGTGGTCCGGCGGGCCCGACGATGTGGGGATGGGGGCGGCGCGGTTCCTCATCGTGGACGACCACGTCCTGTTCCGGAGCTCGGCCCGCCGGATGCTGGAGTCGCAGGGTTTCGTCGTGATCGGCGAATCCGGTGACGGCAGATCGGCGATCACGGCCGTTCGCACGCTGCGACCCGACGTGGTGCTGCTCGACGTCCAGCTGCCGGACATGAACGGGTTCGAGGTCGCCAGACAGCTGGCCGAGGAGCCGGACGCCCCGGCGGTGATCCTGACCTCGATCCGGGACGCGTCCGACTACCGCACCCGCCTGACCGGAACACCGGCGCGCGGCTTCATCCCGAAGGCCGAGCTGTCCGAGTCGAGAATCACTGCCCTGCTTGCGAGGGCACCATGAATCGCCGACTTGTAGCAGTGCTGGTGGCACTTGCCGGAGCCGTCGTCTGCCTGCAGGTGTGGCGCGTCGGTCAGGCCGGCTGGCAGTGGGGTCTGCTGCCCTGGCTGTACCTGGTGGCCGGTTTGATCGCGTGGGACCGGCAGCCGCGCAACCGCACCGGCATCCTGCTCATCCTGACCGGCGTCGCCTACCTGATGTTCCTGTTCGAGGGTGCACACGTCCCGCTGGTCTGGACGATCGGTGTTGCATTCGAGGGGGCCTACCTGCCGGCCCTGGTCGCGCTGCTGCTGTCGTTCCCCAGCGGTCGGCTCACCCGTCGGTGGGAGCAGTTGGCCGTCCTTGCGGCCGTTCTGGCCATGCTGTGCTGGACGACGATCCCGATCCTCGGCACCGATCCGTCCGACTTCGACTGCTCGGCCTGCCCACCCGACCTCAACCTGCTCCACGCAGGCCCGGGCGTCGTCAGCCTGCTCGACCGGATCTACGCCGCGTTCCCGGCACGCGTGTACTTCATGGTGCCGATATTCCTCGGTCTCGCGGTGGTCTGCGTGGTCAGGTGGTGGCGAGCGAGCCGTCCGCTGCGGCGGATCTCGGGTCCCGTACTGGTTGCCGCCGTACCGCTTCTGCTGGCGCTGAGCGCGCAGATCATCGCCAACCACCTGAAGCTCTACGACACCCATCCGGACATCAGCCAGGCGATCAACCAGGTGGCGGTGTACGCCGGACTCGTCCATCCCGTGGCGATCCTGGTGGGGCTGTCACTCGGGTGGGCGCGGCAGGCGCGGATCGGCGAGCTGGTGACGGAGCTCGCCGAGCACTCCGGGCTGGACCTGGTCGAGCGCACGATGGCGCGCGTACTGGGGGATCCGTGCCTGGCCATCGGTCGCTGGGACACCGGGAGTCAGCGCTATCGCACCTCGACCGGTGCCGCCCTGGATCTCCCGGGTGCCGGATCGACCCGGTCGACGACCTACCTCGAGCACGACGGCCGCCCGATGGTTGCCGTGGTCCACGATCGCGCGTTGCTGGACGGCGGCGACCTGCTGAACTCGGCCGGGGCAGTGGTGCGGATGGCGGTCGACAACGATCGGCTGCGGACCGAGCTGAGCGCCCAGCTGGCCGAGGTCCGCGCGTCCCGGTCCAGGATTGTGGTTGCCGCAGACAACGAACGTCGCCGGCTCGAGCGGGACCTGCACGACGGTGCGCAGCAGCGGCTGGTGTCGTTGGCGCTGGACGCGCGGACGGCGGCGGCGAAGCTGGCGGCCGGCGACGATCCGGCCGTCGCGGACTCGGTGGCGGCGATCGCGGACGGGTTGACCACTGCGCTGGCCGAGCTGCGCGAACTGGCCCGCGGAATCCATCCGTCGATCCTGGTCGACGAAGGACTGGTCCCGGCGCTGCGGTCGTTGAGCGAACGCTCCGCGGTGCCCGTTCGCCTGCTCGCCGTACCGCCCGAACGGTTCGAGCCGGCCATCGAGGCGGTGGCGTACTTCGTCATCTCCGAGGCGCTCGCCAACGCCGCCAAACACGCTTCGGCCGAGGAGGTGTCGGTCGCCGTACGCCGGGTGGACGGGCGGCTGCTGGTGGAGATCCGTGACGACGGGAAAGGCGGTGCCGACCCGGAGGGATCCGGGCTGCGGGGTCTGGCCGACCGGGTCGCTGCCGTCGACGGGCGGCTCAGCGTGGACAGTCCACCGGGCCGCGGAACAACTGTCCTCGCGGAGATCCCATGCGTGTCGTGATCGCCGAGGACTCGCTGCTCTTCCGCGAGGGGATGGCGCGGCTGCTCACCGAGGCCGGGTTCGAGGTGGTCGGCCAGGCCGGGGACGCCGATGAGCTGCGGATCCTGGTCGACCGGCACCGGCCGGACGTGGCGATCGTCGACATCCGGATGCCGCCCGGGTACGGCAAGGAGGGGCTGACCGCGGCGCAGGAGATCCGCGCCCAGCACCCGGGCACCGCCGTTCTCGTGCTGTCGCAGTACGTCGAACCGCAGTACGCGCTGACCCTGCTGTCCAGCGGTGCCACCGGGACCGGCTACCTGCTCAAGGACCGGGTGGTCCAGCTGACCGACTTCACCGATGCCGTACGCCGGATCGGTCGCGGCGACCTGGTCATCGATCCGGCTGTGGTCGAGCAGCTCCTGGGCCGCCCGCGCAGCCCGGTCGAACGGCTGTCCGAGCGCGAACGTGACGTTCTCGAGCTGATGGCGCAGGGCCGATCGAACCAGTCGATCACCGACTCGCTGGTGCTCAGCCCGAAGACCGTCGAGGCGCATGTCCGCTCGATCTTCCACAAGTTCGGGCTGCCGCCCGGGCTCGACGACCATCGCCGGGTCAGGGCAGTCCTGATGTTCTTGCGTGCTTCCGACGCCTGAGGGAATTACTGGACAGCTGATGCGTTGAATCGTGTACTGTGAGCCACATGCACCGGATGTTCCGACTTGCCGCAGCCGTACGAGCTTTCTGCTCTCCGGCTGCCGCTGCCTGACATCTTCGAAACTCCCACCGGCGACCGGAAACGGTTCGCCGGTGTTGTTGTTTCTGCTACCCGGTGGTCTGGTTCCGGTCCGATCTGACAAGGACCAAGGACATGACCATCAGCAGGACTTTCATCGACTTCTTCATCGACCGCGACCACGTCCCGACGACCGGGTCCACGCTCATCCCGCGGCTGGGCGATCCGGTGCTGTTCACGACCTCGGGGATGCACCCACTCACGCCGTACCTGGAAGGCGAGCCTCATCCGCTGGGGCGCAGACTCGTGGGTATCCAGCGATGCCTGCGAACCACCGATCTCGACGAGGTGGGTGATCCGACCCACCTGACCGTGTTCGAGATGCTGGGCTCGTGGTCGCTCGGCGACTACGGGAGCAGCGAGACGCTGAGGTGGGGGTACGAGCTGCTCACCACCCGCTTCGGCCTCGATCCGCGGCGGATGTACGTGACCGTGTTCGGCGGTGACGAGCAGGTGCCGCTGGACCAGGAGTCGCTGCGGACCTGGCAGGAGCTCGGCCTGCCGATCGAGCTGACCACCGAGGACAACTGGTGGTCGAACGGCCCGACCGGTCCGTGCGGCCCGGACTCGGAGATCTTCGTCTGGACCGGCGACGGCGATCCGGAGGGTACGCCGACCACCGACGACCGCTGGGTCGAGGTGTGGAACCACGTGATGATGCGCTACCGCCGCCTCGACGACGGCTCGCTCGAGCCGCTCAAGCAGCAGAACATCGACACCGGTCTCGGCCTCGAGCGGCTGACCATGCTGCTCGAGAACAAGCGCTCGGTGTACGAGACCTCGCTGTTCGAGCCGTGGCTGCGGACGATCCCGAAGCTGTGGAAGCTCGACGAGCGGTCGCAGCGGATCGTGATCGACCACCTGCGGTCCAGCATCGTGATCGTCGGCGACGGCGTGCACCCGTCGAACACCGGCCGCGGGTACGTGCTGCGCCGGCTGATCCGCCGGATGCTGACCACGCTGTGGCGCGACGACGACTCACGCTCGCTGTCCGATGTGCCGATCGAACTGTTCGAGCACACGCTGAACCACTTCCACCAGGGCGAGACGGTGACGCTGATCCGGCGGATCCTGATCGACGAGGAGATCCGGTTCAGCAACCTGCTCGACCGCGGCCGGAAGGTGCTCAGCCACGAGCGCTTCCACAAGTCACTCGACGACACCGACTACGAGTACCTGCACGAGACCCATGGCCTGCCACGGGAGCTGGTGGACTCGCTCAGGTGACGGGATCCAGCACGTCGGTGCGGGGAGCGTCGGAGTCCGGAATCTCGGGCGAAGCGACCTTCCCGACCGACGACTGGGCCACGAACGCGCCGACGAGCACGATCACGCCGCCGATGATCTGATTGGTCCGCAGCGTCTCGCCGAGCAGGATCAGCGCGAAGATGCACGCCGCCACGACCTCGACGTACGCGACCGCACCGGCAATCGCCGCGGACAGGCGCTGTACGGCGGCCGCACCGGCGAGGTAGGCGACGACCGTACTCACCAGGATCAGCCAGGCGGCCATCACCCAGCCGGGTGCGTGCCGGTGGCCGATCGCGATCGTGTCGATGAGCACGTGCCACGGCGTACCCCACGGTGCGGCCACGAAGGTGAGTACGACGGCACCGACGACGCTGCCGGCCGCGGTCATCACCAGCGGATCCGCGGCGCCGGTCAGCTTGTCGATCAGGATGAAGTACGTCGCCTGGCACGCGGCCGCACCGAGTCCGGCGAGCAGGCCGATCGGGTCGATCTGCAGCCCGGTCCAGATCTCGGCCACCGTCGCGAGGCCGACGACCGCGATGCTGACGCCGATCGCGGCCGACCGCGGTACGGCGACCTTCTGCCCGAACTTCAGCCAGGCGACCACCAGGATCGGGCCGGAGAACTCGAGCATCAGCGCGACCCCGACCGGCAGCCGGCTCGCCGCGATGAAGAACAGCGTCTGGCAGCCGGCGATCCCGGTCAGGCCGTAGAGCACGAGCGCCTTCCATGACGCCCGCGCCGCGCGGAGACCGGATCGGCCGCGGAACGCGAGCACGAGCGGGACGAGTACGACGGCGGCGCCGAGGATGCGCAGCCAGGCCGCCTGCTGCGGTGTGAACCCGGCCCCGATCAGCGCCTTGGCGAACGGTCCCGAGCCGCCGAACGTGATCGCGGAGAAGATCGCGAACCCCAACCCCACCGACTTCGTGCTGTACATGGGCATAACGGTCTCATGCTCATTACAGAACTGTCGAGGGAGATCTCACAGGACGTTCACCGCGCGGGCCGCGACCACCGCGATCGTCAGCAGGGAGATCAACGACTGGGCGCCCATCAGCGTCTTGGTGCGCGCAGTCAGCGGCATGGTGTCGGTCGGGCTGAACGCGGTCGCCGCGGTGAGCGACACGAACAGGTAGTCGGTGAATCCGGGCAGCCAGCGCTCCCAGCCGGGCAGATCGACGGTCAGCTGCGGGAACAGCAGGTCGACCCGCTCCTCCTTGCGCTGGTGCTCGGGCGCCCGCGCGAACGGCCCGCCGCGGTCGACTTCCCAGTACCAGATAGCGAACGCGACGACGTTCGTCACCCAGATCACGACGGCCCCCTTCACCAGGACGTCACCGTTGTTGGCGGAGCCATGGTTGAGGAAGTAGATGAGGCCGCCCAGGTACACCGCGTTGGCGAGGACCAACACACTGACGAGCACCAGCGCGACCCAGCGCAGCCAGGGTTCGTCACGAGACAGATGGAACGGGTTCATCCAGGCCAGCGGCAGCAGAAGCAGGAACCCGAGGCCCGGCAGCAGCCACTGCGGCAGCACGTTGATCTGCGTCGGCACGAGCACCTGCAGGATCAGTGCCGCGCACACCGCCAGGGACGCCGGCCACCGCCGGATGTGCTTCATGGTCGGCGCTGGAGGTTTCTGAACCTTGTCCACCCCCGCATTCTGTCCCCGAAACCGCACTAACCGACGGAGGCGTCGACGACGGCCTGTCCCACCTCGGTACGCCGGTAGTGGACCTGATGGCCGGTGCGGCGACGTGTGGCCAGCCCGGCGTCGTACAGCGCGGAGAGGTGTTCGGCGACCGTGGCGAGGGCGAGGTCGTACTGCGTGGCGAGTGCGCTCGTGGTGGCCGGTGGGTCGAGAGCGATCAGCAGAGTCGCGCGGGTGCGGCCCAGGAGGCGGGCGAGGGCGTCCGGGGGAGCGGGTGCGTCGGACCAGAGGCGAGCGGCGCCGCGCGCGGGGTAGACGAGGGTCGGGTGGTACGCCGGGTCCGCGACGATCACGAGGTGCGGCCAGGCGAAGACGCCGGGGACCAGCAAGAGGCCCTGCCCGGTGAGGTCGCGGCCCTCGAACCGGTACCTGGTGAGGATCAGCCGATCGTCCTCCCAGATCAGCGTCGGGTGCAGGTCGTCGAAGAGGCCGGCCAGTCCGCCGTCGGTGAGTTGCTGACCGCGGTACGCGATGTCGTCCTCGAGGACGCGGCTGATCAGCGGCCAGTCAGGCTTGATCAGGGTCTCCCAGGCGCTCTCGATCTCGGCCGCGAGCCGCTCCCGGGTGCCGGCCAGGTCGGTCAGCATCTTCTCGATCTCAGGTGCGCCCGGGTTCTTCTGTTCGTCCCGTGAGCGGATGAGCTCGCTCCGTACCCGCTCGAGCGGGGTGCTCCGTACGCGGGCGACCTCGGTCGCGAACTTCGCCCTCGATGCCTTGGGCGGTGGGGTGAGTAAGTCGGGCGTGAACCCGACGCGCGGCTGGACGGCCTTCAGCCCACGCAGATCGAGCTTGCTCGCGGCGTCCTGCCGGGCCGCGATCCAGTCGGCGTACAGCGGCCGGTGCTTCGCCCCGTGCAGCACTCGTACGGCGGACATCGTCTCCCACAGCGGCGACGCCCCGAACCGGCAGCGCAGCGCGTCGGCCTGGGTGAACCGCAGCGCGGTCATGAGCATGAACTTTCGGCCACAACCAAAACTCTACGCCCGGGTCCCGATCGTCGTGCACCCTCTCGGCGTGAGGTCCTACGGAGCTGTCCTGCGCGTTCCCGGCATGCGTGCGGTGTTCGGTGCGCACGCGGTGTCGATGCTCGGAACCGTTGCCGCGCAGGTCGCGTTGTCGATCCTGGTCTTCGAGCGCACCGGGTCACCGTTGCTGTCGGCACTCGTCCTGGCGTGCTCGTTCCTGCCGTACGCCGTCGGCGGCGTGCTGCTGTCCTCGGTCGCGGATCGCTTCCCGGCGCGGCGGGTGCTGGTGGTGTGCGATCTGCTCAGCGCGACCTGCGTCGCCGCGATGCTCGTGCCGGGCATGCCGGTGGCGGGGCTGCTCGGGTTGTTGCTCGGGACCGGGATCATCGCGCCGCTCTTCGCCGGTGCGCGGGCGGCGAGCCTGGCCCACCTGCTGTCGCCGGACCTGTTCCCGATCGGCAGGTCGTTGCTGCGGGCAATTAGTCAGGTCGCGGTACTGAGCGGCTTCGCGCTGGGCGGGATCGCGGTCGCGCTGGTCGGTGCGAACTGGTTGCTCGCGCTGGATGCGGTCAGCTTCGTCGCGTCGGCGGTCCTGATCGGCGCGGGTACGCCGTACACGCCGCCGGGTGAGCGGAAGAGCAACACGGTCCGTGACTCGTGGTCGGGGATGCAACTGCTGTTCGGCCACAGGAAGCTTCGCTACCTGATCCTGCTGACCTGGGTGGCCCCGGCGTTCTCGTCGGTCCCGGACGGACTGGCCGTCGCCTACACCGCTCAGGTCGGCACTGCTGCCGCGGCTGCCAGCGTGCTGTTCACTGGCTATGCGGTCGGCTCTGTACTCGGCGAGCTCGTCGTCGCGCGGTTTCCCCCTTCCGCGCGGCGACGGCTCGTCGTCCCGTTCCTGCTCACCAGCCAGCTCCCCGCGATCGCGTTCCTGGCCGAGCCGGGCGTGCCGGTCGCCGCCGTACTGCTGGCGATCGCCGGGGCCGGCTACGCGTTCAACCAGGGCATCGACCCGCTGATCCTGCAGGCTGTCGATCCGGCGTACCGCGGCCGCCTGTTCACCGTCCAGACCAGCGGCCTGATGGCGATCCAGGGCGTCAGCATCGCCCTGGCCGGCGTGGTCGGCTCGTTCCTCGCCCCCAACCTCACCATCGCCGCCGCCGGCATCCTCGGTACGGCGACCACCCTGCTGATCGCCCGTCAGGCCCTCACCACGGAGCCACGTCGTCCAGTGAGCCAGGTCCTCTGAAGACGCCGGTCGGGCCGTCGACGGGCAGCGTCGCGAGGGCGACCGGGACGGCTGCTCCGTCGGTCACGGTGCGTTCGCCGCGCGGGACGGAGGCCTGGGAGTTGAGGTCGGTCGGGACTAGGCCGGGGGTCGCGGCGTTCACCTTGATGCCGTCGGCGCGGAGGGCGCTGGCATAGACCAGGGTGAGGGCGTTGAGGGCGGCCTTCGACGAGCTGTAGGCGAGTAGGCCTTGGGTGGCGAGGCGGCCGTCCAGTTCGGAGAGGAGGTTGACCGAGCCGAGGCCGCTGGACATGTTCACGATCCGGGCGTTCGGCGACTGTCGGAGCAGCGGTACGAATGCGTGGATCGCGGAGACGACTCCGAACACGTTGACGTCGTACGCCGTGCGTACCTGCTCGGCGGTGATGTCGGCGACCGAGGTACCCCACTCGGCCACGATGCCGGCGTTGTTCACCAGCACGTCGAGCCGGCCGGAGTCTGCCTCGACCTGCTTGGCGGCCGCGTCGACCGATTCCACATCCGTCACGTCGAGCTGCACGAACCGTACGTCGAGACCCTCGTCCTTGAGCTCTGCCGCGGCGGCCGAGCCCAGCTCCGGGTTCCGTGCCGCCAGGTACACCGTGAGTCCGCGCAGGCCGAGTTGCCGGACGATCTCGCGGCCGATTCCTTTGTTTCCGCCCGTCACCAGGGCGACTTCGTTCTGATTCATGTCCCCAGTCCAGCGCGGAACCACCGCCGCGGACCAACACCGATCAGGTGGTCCGCCATACCCTGGAGGTATGCCGGAACCAGAGATCCGCGAACTACGCTACTTCCGCGCGGTCGCCGAGGACCTGAACATCACCCGCGCCGCCGAGCGGCTCGGCATCGCCCAGCCGCCGCTGTCGCGGGCGATGCGCCAGCTCGAGCACCGGCTCGGCGTCGACCTGTTCGACCGGTCGGGGACGCGGCTCGAGCTGACGTCGGCGGGGGAGACCTTACTGAAGGAGTCGGGGCCCGTGCTCGACGCGTTGGATTCGGCGGTACGGCGGACGCAGCGGGCCGGAGCTGTTACCGGGGGACTGGTGGTGACGGCCAAGCCTGGCGTCGCGACGGAGCTACTGCACCGGATCGTGGCGGAGCTGCGGGATGAGCTGCCGGGGGTTCAGGTCGTGGTGAGCGGGTTCGGCGAGCAGGCGGACATGGTGCGGAACGGGCGGGCGGATGTGGCGCTGGTCAGCCGGCCGTTCGATGACCACGGACTCGAGCTGGAGGAGCTATACACCGAGCCTCGAGTGGCTGCGTTGCCTGCGGGGCATGAGCTGGCCGAGCGTGAGGTCTTGCGGGCCGAGGATCTGGCCGGGATCCCGGCGCCGCGATGGAGCCGGGCCAACGTTGCCGAGCGCAACTACTGGTCGGCGCGCCCGGACGATCCGGTCGACGGCCCGATCGTGCAGGACTCGTCGCAGCTCCTCGAGGTGGTCGCCTTCGGGCAGGCCGTCGCACTGGTGCCGCAGTCGATGTCCGAACGCAACATCCGCCCAGACGTCGTCTACCGCCCGGTCACCGACGTCGAGGTCTACCGAATGTACGTAGTCTGGCCAGCCGGCAGCCGCTCGCAACAGCTCGCCCGCTTCGTCGAGGCGGCAATCAAGCACTCGAGCGGACGACCAGAGGGGCTGTGACGAGGCGTCCGGGGGTGTCCGGTTCGCCGCTGATCTCGTGTAGGGCGCGGTCGAAGAGGCAGGTTGCGATGTCTCGTAGGGGGATTCGGGCTGTTGTGAGTGGGGTGTCGAGCATGCTGGCGAAGGGGAAGTCGTTGAAGCCGGTGACTGCTACGTCCTCGCCGACGGTGATCCCGCGCCGCTGGAGCGACCGCATCGCCACGACCGCGAACGCGTCGTTGTCGGCGACGAAGACGTCCGGCGTCGCGGACTCCTCGACGTACGCCGCGACCGCCTCGAGTGTCCCGAACGAGCGCACCACCGTCGACGGGAATTCGCGGACGAACCCGGCCTGCCGCTGATGAACCCAGGGCAGCGAACTGTCCGTCGCCAGATAGACCGCCCGCTCCCGACCGGTCGATCGCAGATGTTGTGCGATGCCGGCCATCGAGGTCTCGTTGTCGACGTCGACCCAGCACTGCCGTTGCGTCGGCCCGGTCCGCCCGAAGGCGACGAACGGGAATCGCCGCTGGCTGAGGAACTCGATCCGCTCGTCGTGCGGCATCGTCTCGAGTACGACGATCGCATCCACCTGCCGAGCGGCGATCAGCTTCTCGTACAGCGCGATCTCGGTCGCATTCTCAGCCGGCGTGGCCACGTGTACGCCGTACCCGGACAACGCGGCCGCCTTCACCAGACCGCCGAGCAACCCGTGCAGGAATCCACCCAGACCAGGGTTCTCCTCGTCCTCGAAGTACAGCGGGAGCCCGATCACCTGACTGCGTCCGGACGACAACGCGCGAGCCGCGTGGTTCGGGATGTACCCGAGCTCCTCGATCGCGGCGCGCACGGTCCGGACAGTCGGCTCACTGACCCGGTGCGGCGCGTTCAACACATTCGACACCGTCATCGCCGACACCCCGGCAAGCTTCGCCACATCGGCAACGGTCGTTCGCTTCAATCCATCCCCCTCAGATCCGTACGATCCTGGCCACCCCGCCGACCGGTATGTCGATCGCCCACAGCCCCGCCGGCGTCGTCGTACTGCGAGACACCTCACCGCCGGCGCAGTCCGACACTACGAGCTCGACCGGCCGGTCCTCGGCACCCTCGACGTAGATCCTGCCGTCGGCGCCGCCGTTCACGACCAGCGTGCACGGATCCGATACCCGCACGACGGGGTTCGCGAACACGGCAACAATCGTCTCGGCCGCACCGACGGCCCGCACCTGCGTGTAGCGCGCATCCGCACGAGACGGCAGCAGTACGCCGTGCAGCAGTACGTCGGCGTGATCGCGCATGAACCCGAGCCAATGCCGCACCACCTGCTCATGCTCCGGCGACAACGCGTCGAGCTCCATCGACACCTGCGGCGTACTGAACAAGGCGCCAATGAACTGCTGCGCCACATTCTCCGCCGACGCTCTCGGATGCCACAGCAGCATGTCCGAATGCACCGCGCGATCACCGGCCAGCAGCCGGCAGTCGACCGTGCGGACACGATTCTCCACCGGGTCGAGCGCGCAGTCGCCGGCCCGCAAGAATGTGCCGAACTGCCACAACCGCGGGTGCACGTAGTCCTGGCGGAACTCGATCAGTACGTCGGCCCGCAGCCGCCGCAGCTCATCCGTCACCGCCTGCAGGAACCGCTCCACCCCTTCGTCGACCGACTCGCAATCGCCGCCCGGCGCCGGCGGAACATCGTCCCGCGCCCACGAATCGATGAAGTCCAGCTTGAGCCCGTCAACGCCCCAATCCCGCGCAGGCCGAACGCAACACTCGACAAGGTGCTCCCGGACCTCCGGGTAGCGCGGGTCAAGGACCGCGGTCACCTCACCATCGGCGAACCCAAGCGTTCGGTCCTTCAACCGATCCCAGGCCTTCGAGTGCACCCCGATCAACGGCGGCGCCAGCCACAGCACATACCGCTGGCCGAGCTCGTGCACCCGCCGTACATGCGCTGCCATGTCGGGGAACGTCTGGCTGGTCGGCTCCCAGTCACCGCAGTACGCGTATCCGCGCCGGGTGTCGTCGGTCTGCCAGCCGTCGTCGACGATCACCGCGGTGCAGCCGTACGCCGCACCCGCGCGCGCGTGCCGCTCGACGGACTCGGCCGACACGTGCTGGTGGTCGCTGTACCAGGTCGAATACATCGCGGTCCGCGCAACGTCGGGCACGGGGGCGATCCGGTCGGCCAGCTCGGCGGTCCACTCGTCCGACACACCTCGCAGCGCCTCGGCGAAGTGCTGGATCCGCGTGTCGATCCGCAAGGCGAAGGACTCGCCCTCCACGTCGGTCACGGTCAACTCGAACAACTGCTCCGCGGTCTCCTCGTTCACTCCGACGGCGAAGTCGCAATCGCGGACGTTCGACGACAACGAGACCGTGACGATGGCCCTGTCCTGTGCGTCCACGAGCGTCGCGGCGGGTGCCGAGCGGACCGAGCGCACGTCGCGGTGCGAGCCCCAGTCGGTCGGCAGGTTGCGGCGGGAGTCCTGCGTCGGCCGCCACAGCGTGACCGCCTCCTCGGCCGGCCACGTCCACCGCAACGTCACCGAGCCGTCGGACCGCACGTCGTACGACTGCAGTCCGGGCGTTGCGGCCGGTCGCGGGGTGATCGTGTCCGTGCCCGTGAGGGTGCCGGTCCGGGTGGTCCGGCCGTCGGGGGAGCGGAGGTCGAAAGTCGTCACGCCCTGGACTATAGCGGTAAAACGCGACCCCAAGAAGGTATTGACGGAATTGGCCGTCGTCTCTAGTTTTAGCGCTAATATCCGATTCTCCGAGGAGCCGCCGTGCTGACCCTGACGTCCAGCAGCGCCTACGTCGAGGAGGCCTTCGCGTGGGCTCAGAAGCGCGCGCTGGCCTGGGTGCTGACCGGCCCCGGCAACCTGCCGTCGTACTGGGCCGGCTACCCGTCCCGGCCGATGTTCTACTCGCGCGACGTCTGCCACCAGGCCGCCGGCGCGCACCTGCTCGGCCTGGACGCGGAGAACTTCGCGATGTTCCGGCACTTCGCCCGCTCGGCGACGCCGGCGCGGAAGTGGTTCCCGATCTGGGCCTTCCACTTCGACGGGCGGATCGCCGCCCTCGACTATCACAACGACGAGCACTTCGTCCGGGAGATCCCCGCGGTGTTCGACCTGACCTACCGGGCGCTGGAGCAGTACGACTGGACCGGTGACCGCCGCTGGATCGACGACCCCGACCTGGCGGCGTACTACCGGCACAGCGTCGGCGAGTTCGTCGAGGCACATGACGCCGACGGCGACGGCATCCCCGAGGCCGGTGGTACGGCGGACATCTTCCTCGGCACCGCCACCTACAACGAGCGCGAGGCGCCCCTCTTCGTTGCCGGCGACGGCCTCGCCACGCAGTACGCCGTACTCCGCAAGCTCGGCCGTCACGCCGAGGCCGACCGGATCCGTGCAACGTATGGCGAGTGGTGGAACGGCGACCACTTCGCCCGCGGCATCACCAAGGACGGACTCGACTTCGACTGGGGACTCGAATCGCACACGCTGGTCCCGTTGTTCGGGCTGAGCGGTGACGAACGTTTCCTCGACTACCTGGAGGCGCAGATGGAGTCCCGTCCGCCGCTCAATATCGAGTCGTTCAGCTACTGGCCCGAGTTCCTGTTCAAGTACGGCCGGGACGAATCCGCCTGGCGCTGGACCAAGCACCTGATCGACAGCCGTGACGACTACCCGGAGATCTCGTTCACCGTCGTCGAGCACCTGGTCGCCGGGCTGCTCGGCCTACGACCCGACGCCCCGAACGCGGCCCTGACCGTCGGATCCCATCTGCCCGCCGAGATCGGCGTACTCACCGCCGACCACGTCCGGGTCGGCGACTGGGACCTGCGCATCAGCCAAGAAGGCCGCCACACGACCGACGTCACCGTGCACAGCGGACCAGGTCCGCTCGCGGTGACCGTCGGCTCCGAGACCCACTCCCTCGAACCGGGTCAATCCGCCCGGGTGACCAAGGACCCCTCATGAAGAAACTGTTGCCCACCGCAATCGCCATCCTCCTCGCCGCCGGTTGCGCGACCGGCAATGCGCCGGCCTCCAACAAGGACACCGGGAATGCCGAGATCAGCTTCTCGTTCTGGGGCACGAACTCCGAAGCCGCGTCGCTGAAGGCGATCGCCGCGGCCTTCGAGAAGGCGAACCCAGGCACCAAGGTGACCACGAACTGGATCCAGTCCGACTACGAGCAGAAGCTGCAGACCTCGATCGCGGCCGGCACCCAGTCGACGGTGATGGAGATCAGCAACACCAGCCTGGCCGGGTTCGCGCCCAGCTTCGCCGAGCAGACCGTTGACCCCGGCAAGTACGTGCAGCCGAACATCTCGTCCGCGATGCAGTACCAGGACAAGTACTACGCGATGCCGTTCGCGGCCAAGCCCAAGGTGATGGCGATCAACACCGACGCGTTCAAGGCCGCCGGCGTACCGTTGCCCAGCGCAACCACTCCGCTGAGCCTCGACGAGTTCAAGACGATCGCCGGCAGGCTGTCCCACGGCGACGGCAAGGCCCGCGTCTACGGCTCGAGCAACCTCTGGTACCGCGGCTGGTTGACCGCGGCCGGCGGCAGCTACTACAACGACGACGCGACCGAGTGCACCTTCGGCGACGGCACCGGCGTACAGACCGCGCAGTACGTCGTCGACATGCAGAAGAACCGGTACGCACCGACGTCGACCGATATCCAGGGGCAGGACCAGGCGCAGTGGTTTGCGGCCGGGCGGCTGGCGACGTTCAGCGACTTCGGGCCGTGGACGGTCGCCGACTTCGCGAAGATCAGCAAGCCGAACTGGACGCTGGTCCCGGTACCGGGCAAGGGATTCCCGATGGAGGTCGACGGGCTCGGTATCGCGAAGAACGCGAGCGACAAGCAGCTCGAGACCGCCAAGAAGTTCGTCGAGTTCGCCAGTACGCAGCAGGTAGCTCAGGACCAGCTGATCCAGGGCAACACGGCGCTCGGCGTACCGATCATCGCGGCCTCGACGCCCACGCTGGAGAAGGTGCTGCCGGCCGAGCGGAACCTGGCTGCGTTCACCACCGCGCTCAAGTCGGGCATCGTCGGCGTATCGGTCGCCAAGGAGGCGCAGATCTCCGGTGACGCAGACAAGGGCATGACCAGCTACACCGCGCTCGGCACCGGCAAGGATGACGTCGCGAAGATCCTGCCGCAGCTCGCCGGCAAGTGCACGCAGGCCCTGAAGAAGTGAATCCCACCGTCGGCTGGATCCGTGACCTGGCGGGGTCCTGGGGTGTTCCCAGCGCCCTCGTGCCGCTGGTCCCGTTCCTGCTCCTGCTGATCGTCCTGTACGCCGTCATCGGACTGGCGGCGTACGGGGCGCGGCGGCGCCGGCCGCGGGCCGACAAGACGATCGCGTTCTGGCTGTTCGTCTCACCGTGGCTGATCGGGTTCTGCCTGTTCACGCTCGGGCCGATGGCGTCGTCGGTCTACGTCAGCCTGACGTCGTGGGACCTGATCACGCCACCGCAGTTCGTTGGACTTGCCAACTACACCGAGGCCTTCCAGGATCCGCAGGTCGCGCAGGCGCTGAAGGTGACCTTGCTGTACGCCGTGATCAGCGTGCCGCTGCAGACCGTGCTGGCGTTCCTGGTCGCGTTGCTGCTGAACACGGAACTGCCTGGCATGCGGTTCTTCCGGACGGTCTGGTACCTGCCTTCGCTCGTCTCGGGTGTCGCGCAGATGGTGCTGTTCCTGTGGGTGTTCAACCCGCAGTACGGGCTGGCGAACGACGTACTCGCACATTTCGGCATCCAGGGACCGGGCTGGTTCAACGACTCGTCGTGGGCGCTGCCGACGGTGATCCTGATGAGTCTGTGGACGGTCGGCGGCGCGATGGTGATCTACCTGGCCGGGCTGAAGGACGTGCCGACGAACCTGTACGAGGCGGCGGCACTGGACGGCGCCGGACCGGTGCGGCAGTTCTGGCATGTGACGCTGCCGCAGTTGTCGCCGATCATCCTGTTCAACGCGCTGACCGGCATCATCGGCTCGCTGCAGATCTTCACCCAGGGCTTCATCGCGAACGGCGGCCCGAAGGACTCGCTGCTGTTTTTCGTCTACTACCTCTACGACAACGCGTTCCAGAACTTCCGGATGGGCTACGCGTCCGCGCTGGCCTGGATCCTGTTCGTCGTGATCCTCGCGCTGACCGCGGTCACGCTGCGCGGGAGCGCGTTCGCGGTGTACTACGAGACCGAACTCGGCCGGAAGCGGAGGCGTCGATGACTGCACTCGCAGAACCCTTGGTCGTGCGTGCGGACCGGCCGTTCTGGCGCCGCAACGTCACGCTGACCGTCGTCCTGTACGTCGTACTCGCGCTCGGGTCGCTGGTGTTCGTCTACCCGTTCCTGTGGATGATCGCGACGTCGCTGCGATCGCTGGCCGGCGTGGGGAGTTCTGGCGCGAGCGTCGTACCGCATGAGTTCTTGTGGAGCAACTACACCCGCGCGGTGACGTCGTTCCCGTTCTGGCGGTACGCGTTGAACTCGGTGCTGACCACGCTGATCCCGATCGTCGGGACGGTGTTCTCGTGCTCGCTGGCCGGGTTCGCGTTCGCGCGGCTGCGGGTGCGGTTCGCCGGGGTGCTGTTCGCCGTCGTACTCGCGACGATGCTGCTGCCGGGGGAGGTGACGATGGTGCCGCAGTTCATGCTGTTCAACAACCTCGGCATGGTCGACACGCTGTACCCGCTGATCCTGCCGGCGTTCTTCGGCTCGCCGTTCTACATCTTCCTGTTCCGCCAGTTCTTCGCCCGGATGCCGTCCGAGCTGGCGGATGCGGCGGTGGTCGACGGCTGCGGCTGGTTCAAAACCTTCTGGCTGGTCTACCTACCGCTGGCCCGGCCCGCGGTCGTAGCCGTCTCGATCCTGCTCTTCATGGGCTACTGGAACAACTTCCTCGGCCCGGCGATCTACATCAACTCCGACCAATGGAAAACCTTGCCCCTGGCCCTGGCCGGCTTCCAATCCGTCAACGGCACCGACACCCCGTTGCTCATGGCAACATCAGTCCTGATCACGATCCCGTGCCTACTGATCTTCTTCATCGCCCAGAAGCAGATCACGAACGGCATCACGTTCAGTGGTGGTAAGTAGCTCCGACTGCTGCTGGGCGGTACGACGGGAGGGCGTCGGCGAGGGTGGGGTAGTGGTCCAGGGGGCGGGTGGAGTGGGTGGCTCGGATCAGGTCGGCCAGCCATTGGGCGGCGCCTGAGGCTCGGAGCCAGCCGCCGTTCTCGATGGCCAGTTGGTGGGCGTCGGCGAGGACGTCGAGGCCGGCTGCTTCCATCGCGGTGACGCGGCGGAGGTCGACGACGAGGCGGGGGAGCTTGGTGGTGATCACATGGCGTAGTTCGTCGGCGAAAGTCGACAGCGCGCTGACCTCGATCGGGCCGGCCACCCGGACGATCGCGCACTCACCGACGGCACTCCAGTTACAGGCAAAGGGGCGGTTCACATCGGGTTTCATGTCATGACCTGTACCCCGCGGCTAACGTCCCGGAGTCAGTCCCGGCCGAGGATGCCCTGCTCGTACCCCTTCGCCACCGCCGCGGCCCGATCGGTGACGCCGAGCTTCGTGAAGACGTGGCTGAGATGGGTCTTCACCGTCGCCTCGCTGATGAACAGCTCCCGAGCGATATCGCGATTCGGCGTACCCTTCGCGACCAGCTCCAAAACCTGCCGTTCGCGTGCGGCCAGCGGGCTCGGCGCCGGCGTACGGACAGCTGTGACGAGCCGGGAGGCGACAGCCGGGGAGAGGACCGTCCGACCCTCGGCCGCTTGGCGTACGGCGTTGAACAGGTCGTCCTGCGGCGCGTCCTTGAGCAGGTAGCCGGTCGCGCCCGCTTCGATCGCCGGCAGCGTGTCGGTGTCGGTGTCCCAGGTGGTCAGGACCAGAACCTTCGACCGGATGCCGCGCCGGGTCAGCTCGGTGATCGCGTCGAGCCCACCACCGCCCGGCATCCGCAGGTCCATCAGGACGACGTCCGGGTCGAGGTCCGCGGCCAGCTCGACCGCCTCCACGCCGTTCGACGCCTCGCCGAGCACGGTGAAGCCGGGCGCCGATTCGAACATGCCGCGCAGGCCGTTGCGAACCACCGGGTGATCATCGACGAGGAGCAGCGAGATGTCAGGCATGGGGCACCAACGGTACGCGAGCCGACACCGCCGTACCGAAGCCTGGTTCGGCCTCGACGGTGAGCGATCCGGCGATACGTTCGGCCCGGGCCCGCATACCGTCGAGGCCGAAGCCGCCGGTCTTGGTGCGGGCAGGTAGCGACATCGGGTCGAAACCCTTGCCGTCGTCGCGGACGTCCAACGTGACCTCGCTGTCCATGAAGCTGAGCGTGACTCCGACCCGGGTGGCAGCCGCGTGTTTCGCGACGTTCGCCAGGGCCTCCTGGGTGATGCGCAGGATCGTCGCCGAGATCTCCCCGTGCAGATGCTGCGGCGTCCCGGTCACGGTGAACTCTGCACGTACGGCGCTGCGCTCGGCCCACTGGTCGACGATCTTCCGCAGTGCTTCGGGCAGCCCGTCGTTCGACAGGCCGACCGGGGCGAGGTTGTGGACCGAACGCCGCGCCTCGCCCAGGCTGTGCCGGGCCAGGTCGGTCGCGAGGCTGACGTGGTCCTTGACGGTCGCCGGGTCGGAGGTGTTCGCGACGACCTGGAGCTGGGCGATGATGCCGGTCAGCCCCTGCGCGATCGTGTCGTGGATCTCCGCGGCCAGCCGGCGACGTTCGTCGGCGATACCGGCCTCGCGGGCCTGGACGAGAAGCTGCGCCTGCAACGCCGCGTTCTCCTCGTGGGCCTGCTGGAGCTCGGCGATGGTGGCGGCCCGGGACCGCGACCGAGCCTCCTCCTGGTCGGCGAAATGTTTGACCACCGTCAGCAGCAGGTTGTTCGCGATCAACAGGCCCGCGAACACCAGCCACCGTGCCGTGTCGTGCACCGGGATACCGCTGGCCTGGGCTGCGGAGATCGGGATGGAGCAGGCGAACAGGGCGAACCGGCGCGCCCGCCGCCAGGGGATCCGTTCGTCGGCGTCGTAGTACCCCGACACCGCGTAGAACGCGAAGAAGCCGTTCAGGATGGTGAGCGCGAAGCCGATCGCCCAACGCAGCACGTAGTACGCGAATGACACCCGGCTCGGATCCGGATGGCGCCGGGCGATCCACGTCCAGGACAGCTCCACGACGAGAGCGGACCCCACCAGTGCCCCGGCCAGGATCCGCTCGTGGTCGAACGGCGTGATCAGGCCGGCCGTCATCACAGCCAGGAAGGTGCCGAGGGCGAGCAGGAAGTACGGCGCGCAACGGCGGAAGACTTCCTGCCGCCGCTCGAGGTCGCCTGCTTCCTCTACTCCCACAGTCACGCTCCCAGTTTGCATTACCGGCCGATCATTCCCAGCGGAACCACTTGGCGGCGGCCGCGGACAGGAGCACTGCCCAGGCGGCCAGCACGCCGAGGTGGGACCAGGACGGCCAGTCGCCGGCGGCTGCCTGGCCGAGTGCGCGAGCCGCGGCACCGAAGGGAGTCAGCTCGACGATCTGACGCAGTACGTGCGGCATGGACTGCACCGGCAGCCAGACGCCCGCGCAGAACATGCTCGGGAAGAACACTGCCGAGCCGATCGCGGTGGCGATCTTCGCGGTGGGGGCGAGTGCGGACACCAGCGCTCCGAGCGCGAAGGCTGCGGCCGCCGCGAGGAGCAGCGCGAGCGCATAGCCGGCCGCCTGTTTCGGCAACTGGACATCGAACGCGATCCGGCCGAACGCGAGGCAGACCAGCGCCGACACGATCGCGGCCGAGCCGTTCAGCCCCATCTGCGCGGTCAGCAGCGCGGACGGCTTGACCGGGGTCGCCGACATCCGGCGCAGGATGCCGCGCTCGCGGTACCCGGTGATGATCGGCGGCATCGTCTGCAGGCCGGTCACGATCAGCGCGACCAGGACGAGGATCGGTACGTACAGGTCGATGATCCGCAGCCCGCCGAGGCCGGCGTCGGCCTTCCGGAACGACGGGATGCTTCCCAGGATCACCAGCAGCAGCGGCGGGAAGCCGAGGATCCAGAACAAGGTCCCGGGCTCCCGGCGGAACAGCCGGGCCTCGGCACGCAGTACGGCGGCCCTCGGCGAGGTGCTGCGAACGGTCGGGGCGATGGCGCTCATGAGTTGGCTCCTGTCAGATCAAGGAACGCGTCGTCGAGGGTGGCGTCGGTGACGCGAAGCTGGTGGGCGGTGATGCGGTGACGGGCGAGCAGCGACAGCACAGCGGTCACGGTCTCGTCGGTGCCGCCGAGCGTGATCCGGCCGTCCTTCTGCTCGACGGACGCGAGCGCCGGCAGTGCGGCCAGGTCCACGTCGTCGACCGGAGCCGACGGGGTGAACGAGATGACGGTCGATCCCGCCGTACGGCTGATCAGACCCTGGGGTGTGTCGAGCGCGGTGATCCTGCCCTTGTCGATGACCGCGATCCGGTCGCACAGCCGCTGCGCCTCTTCCATGAAGTGCGTGACCAGGAGGACGGTGACGCCGCGGGCGCGAACGTCCTCGACGACCTCCCAGGTGTCGCGCCGGGCGCGCGGGTCCAGGCCGGTGGTGAGCTCGTCGAGTACGACGACCCGCGGGTTGCCGATCAGCGCGAGCGCGATGAACAGCCGCTGCTTCTGGCCGCCGCTGAGTACGCCGAAGCGCGAGGTCAGCTGATCGGTCAGGCCGAGGCGCTCGGCCAGCGGGCGCCAGTCGGCCGGGTTCGGGTACAAGGCGGCGTACAGCTCGAGGGCCTCGCGGACGGTGAGCTTGGCCTGCAGCTCGCTCTCCTGGAGCTGCGCGCCGAGCACCTGGGTGACGGCCGCGTGGTCGGCGACCGGGTCGAGCCCGGCAACCCGGACCAGGCCGCTGTCGGGGACGCGCAGTCCCTCGACGCATTCGACCGTGGTGGTCTTGCCGGCGCCGTTCGGGCCGAGGATCCCGAAGATCTCGCCCTCGTCGACGGTGAAGGACAGGTCGTCGACGACGGCGCGGCCGCCGTACGACTTACGCAGGTTGCCGACTTCGACGATCGGCCTGTTCGTGGTCATGCACCGAGCTTCGCCGAACGACCACCCCACCGGCATCGCCCATCAAGCTCAACCCGAGATCAGCCAAATGGCTGACCCCGCCCTACAACCTCAATGGACTACTTCGTGTACAGGGCCTCGACGTCGGTGCCGTGTTTTTCCATCACGATGTGGCGGCGGAGGGAGAGTTTGAGCGACAGTTCGCCGGTCTCCTGGGTCCAGTCGATCGGGAGGATCGAGAACTTCTTGATCGCCTCGGCGTGCGAGACCGAGGTGTTCGCGTCGTCGATCGCCTTCTGGATCTCGGCGATCAGGTCCGCGTCCTGGGTCAGCTCCGCCGGGTCGGTCGGCTTCCCGCGCTCGGTTGCCCACGGCACGATGTTCTCCGGGTCGATCGTGATCAGCGCGGCGATGAACGGCTTGCCGTCGCCGACCACCATGCACTGGCTGACCAGCGGGTGCAGGCGGATCTGGTCCTCGAGCAGCGTCGGCGCGACGTTCTTGCCGCCGGCCGTCACCAGGATCTCCTTCTTCCGGCCGGTGATCCTGATGAACCCGTCGACGTCGAACTCGCCCAGGTCGCCGGTGTGGAACCAGCCGTCGGCGTCGATCGCGGCCGCGGTCGCCTCGTCGTTCTTCCAGTAGCCCTGCATCACCTGGCCGCCCTTGAACAGCAGCTCCCCGTCGTCCGCGACGGCGACCGTCACACCAGGAAGCGGCCGGCCGACGGTACCGATGCGGATGTCGTCGGGCAGGTTCACCGACACGGCCGCCGTCGTCTCGGTCAGGCCGTAGCCCTCCAGGACCGGTACGCCGATACCGCGGAAGAAGTGGCCGAGCTTGTCGCCGAGAGGTGCGCCACCGGAGACGGCGTACTGCACCTGACCCCCGAGGACGGCCCGCAGCTTGCCGTAGACCAGCCGGTCGAACAGCATGTGCTTGGCCTTCAGCCCGAACGACGCGCCGCCCTTGTCCTGCGCCTGCGAGTACGCGATCGCGGTGTCCGCGGCGGCGTCGAAGATCTTGCCCTTGCCCTCGGAGTGCGCCTTCTGGCTGGCCGTGTTGAACACCTTCTCGAACACCCGCGGCACGCTCAGGATGAAGGTCGGCTTGAAGGCGCCGAGGTCCTCGACCAGGTTCTTCACATCGGCGCTGTGGCCGACCTTGACCCGCTTCATCACGCAGCCGACCTGGATGATCCGGGCGAACACGTGTGCCAGCGGCAGGAACAGCAGCGTGCTCGCGCCGGTGGTGTCGAAGAGACCGTCGAGGATCTTCACCGCCGGGCCGAGCTCGTCGATGAAGTTCGAGTGACTGATCTTGCAGCCCTTCGGGCGTCCCGTCGTACCGGAGGTGTAGATCAGCGTGGCCAGGTCGGAGGCCGTGACCGCGGAGCGGCGCTTGTCGAACTCGGCGTCGCTGATGTCCTGGCCGAGCGCGGTGAGCTGGTCGACGGCACCGGCCTCGATCTGCCAGACCTCCTGCAGGGCAGGGGCCTCGGCCCGGGCGGACTCGACGACCGCGCCGTGGGTGGCGTTCTCGACGACGGCGACGACCGCCTCGGAGTCGGTCAGGATCCACTGGATCTGCGAGGGGGAAGAGGTTTCGTAGATCGGCACCGTGACCGAGCCGATGCTCCAGATCGCGTAGTCGATCAGGGTCCACTCGTACCGCGTCGGGCTGAGCAGGGCGACCCGCTCGCCGGGCTTCACGCCGGCCGCCATCAGGCCCTTCGCGACGCCGATGACCTGCTGGGCGAACTCGGCCGCGGTCACGTCCTGCCAGCCGCCGCCCGCGACCCGGCGGCTGAACACCGCGGTGTCGGGATGGGACGACGCGTTCGCCCACACCGGGTCGCTCAAGCTCCCGCTGGCGGGTTCGGTCACAGCAGGAACGGTGTACTCACGCATCCGCGTCGTCTCCTCAGTCGGTCACGAATTGTCGACTTCCGGCGCACGCTACAGTCACCTACCCACAAGTAGCCACCTTTATGTGACCCAAGGAACTAGGTTCGAAGGCATGCCCACGCTCGACATCAGTTGCGACGACCTGGTCGTTGCTGATCCAGCCTACGTCGCCGAGCGACTCGGAGCGGACACCCTCTGGCGCGAGTGGTGGCCGGACCTGACCCTGACCCCGTCCGAGCGACGCGGCGCGGAGGGGGTCCGCTGGGCCGTCACCGGCTCGGCCGTCGGTACGGCGGAGTGGTGGCTGGAACCGGTCCGCGACGGGGTCGTCGTGCACTGGTACCTCCGCGTCGACCCGGCCCGCCCGGTCCGCGGCCGCGCCCTCGAACGACTCAAGGAGCGGTACGTCGCGTCGTACCGCGAGCACCTGTGGCGGTTCAAGGACGAAGTCGAAGCGGGCCGCGCGGCGGGCGAACGACGTACCTCGTCCGATCCCGCGATAGTCTCCGTTGAGGACCCCGAGACCGACACTGAGAACCGACCGGCGAAGAGGTGAATCGATGGCGGAACAGACCACCTCGACCATCCAGATGAACGCGAGCCCCAAAGAAATCATGGCGGTGATCGCGGACTTCGCGGCGTACCCCGAGTGGGCCGACTCGATGCGGGAGACCGAGGTGCTGTCCACCGACGAGGCCGGCCGGCCGAACAAGGTGCGTTTCAAGGTGGACGCCGGGGCGATCTCGGACGAGTACACGCTGGCCTACGTCTGGTCCCGCAACGAGGTGACCTGGACGCTGGTCGAGGCGAAGATGGTCAAGGGTATGGACGGCGCCTACGTCCTCAAGGATCTGGGTGCGGAGGGGACCGAGGTGACGTACCGGCTGGCTGTCGACGTGGCGATCCCGATGATCGGGATGCTCAAGCGGAAGGCCGAGAAGGTCATCATCGACACCGCCCTGAAGGGCCTCAAGAAGCGCGTCGAGTCCTGATCCAGTGACTCGGGTTCTGCTGTATACGGGTAAAGGCGGGGTCGGCAAGACGACCTCTGCGGCGGGTACCGCCACGCTCGCCGCACTGCGCGGGCTGCGGACGCTGGTGCTGTCGACGGATGCCGCGCACTCGCTGTCGGACGCGTTCGACTCCGAGGTCGGCCCCGAGCCGACGGAGATCGACGATCTGCTGTTCGTCCAGCAGATCGACGCGCAGCGCAAGTTCGAGCGGTCCTGGGGCGACATCCAGAACTACCTGCGGTCGGTGCTGCACATGATCGGCGTCGACCCGATCGAGGCCGAGGAGCTGACCGTGCTGCCCGGCGCCGCCGAGGTGCTCGCGCTGCTCGAGGTGCGCGACCACGTCCGGTCCGGGCGCTGGGACGTGATCGTCGTCGACTGTGCGCCGACCGCGGAGACGCTCCGGCTGCTCGGGCTGCCCGAGGCGCTGAACTGGTACCTCGACCGGATCTTCAACGCCGAACGCAAGATGATGCGGACGTTCCGGCCCTTCATCAACCGCGGGGCAGGTCTGAGCCGCGGGTCGAGCCTGCCGGTCCCGGACGACAACGTCTTCGACGCGTTGCGCCGGCTGCAGAGCGACCTGTCGGACATCCGCACGCTGCTGGCCGGCCCGGACGCCTCGGTGCGGCTGGTGCTGACGCCGGAGGCGGTCGTGGTCGCGGAGGCGCGGCGGTCGCTGACGAGGCTCTCGCTGTACGGGTACCGCGTGGACGGTGTCGTGGCGAACCGGGTCTTCCCGGCGGCCGGTGCGGATACCTGGCGGCGGCAGTGGGTTGCGGCACAGCGCGGGATCCTGGAAGAGGTCGCGGACTCGTTCCGGCCGTTGCCGATCTGGGAATCGCCGTACCGGGTCTGTGAGCCGGTGGGGGTCGAGGAGCTGGCCGCGTTCGCGGTGGAGATGTACGGCGGGGACGACCCGTTCGCGCGCGCCACCGACGAGACGTCGCTGTGGGTGGATCGGCATATCGACACCGACGGGCGGACGTACACGCTGACCATGCCGTTGCCCTTGGCATCGGCCAGCGAGCTGGAGCTGGCGCGGCACGGGGACGAGCTGATCATCACCGTCGGGTCGTACCGTCGGGTGCTGCCGTTGCCGGCCGCGCTGGCGCGTGGAGTGGTCGCGGGTGCGCGGCTCGACGAGGGACGCCTGCAGGTACGGTTCGCGCCGCGGGAGAGCGCGCGGCCGGTCGCGCCGTCGGAGGTGCCCAGCGGGTCCGGTCCGTTGGAGTCGGCGCAGGAGCTGGCCCAGGGCCTGACAGCGGAGTACCACGAGCAGCTGGCCCGTCGTACGGCGGCGATCGGAGAAGGCTTGTGAGTAAGGAGCCCGTCGGCTCGGTTGCTGAGGAGGCGGCCAAGCTGTTCGCGGTACTGCAGGACGCTGCGGGTGCTACTCCTCAGGACGACGAGAAGCACGAGCACAAGCTGGGGCCCGACTGTGTCTGGTGCCCGGTGTGTCAGCTGATCCACCGGGTACGGAACACCAGCCCGGAGACGATCGAGCAGCTGTCGACGGCCGCCGCGCATGTGCTGGGCTCGTTGAGATCTCTGCTGGAGGCCGCGGCGGACGCGGCCCGGCAGGCGCGGGAGGACGCAGCGTCGCGAGCGAAGAGCCCTGCGCAGCCCGAGGAGGAACCGGCCCCGCCCAAGGTGGACCGGATCGACGTGAGTGAGGACCCCGAACCATGGGACTGACCATCGGCATCGATGTCGGCGGTACGAAGATCGCGGCCGGCGTGGTCGATGAGAACGGCATGATCGGGGCCCGCACGCACCGCGACACCCCGGCGGACTCCGTCGACGGGACCGCGACGGCGATCTGCGACGCGGCGGCCGAGCTGATCGCCGGGCACGAGGTGGAGGCGGTCGGGATCGGCGCCGCCGGATTCGTTTCGTCGGACCGGTCGACCGTGCTGTTCGCCCCCAACCTGGCCTGGCGGAACGAGCCGCTCGGCGCGCGGGTCTCGGAGACGCTGAAGATCCCGGTGGTCGTGGAGAACGACGCGAACGCGGCGGCGTGGGGTGAGTTCGCGTTCGGCGCGGCGAAGCATGTCGAGCACATGCTCTGCATCACGGTCGGCACCGGGATCGGTGGCGCTGTGGTGAGCGACGGCGAGATGCTGCGTGGCGCTCACGGCGTCGCGGCCGAGCTCGGCCACATGCGCGTCGTACCGGGTGGGCATCGGTGCGGGTGCGGGTCGCGCGGGTGCCTGGAGCAGTACGCGTCCGGGCGGGCGCTGGTGCGTGAGGGGCGGGCTCAGGCCGAGTCCGGTTCGATCGCGGCGGCGCAGATGCTGAGCGTGTGCGGGATCACCGACCCGGCGGAACTGACCGGGCCGATGATCACCGAGGCGGCGATGGCCGGCGATCCGTGCGCGGTGGAGCTGCTCGAGGACCTGGGCCGGTGGCTCGGGGAGGGGCTGGCGAGCCTCGCGACGATGTTCGACCCGACCCTGATCGTGATCGGCGGCGGCGTGAGCGCGGCGAAGGACCTGCTGATGAAGTCCGCCGAGGTCGCCTTCGAGAAGGTCCTCCCGGCCAAGTCCAACCGCCCCCACCCCACCTTCACCCTCGCCGAACTGGGCAACGACGCCGGCCTCATCGGCGCCGCCGACCTCGCCCGCCGACCGGCTCCTGTCCAGGTCCCCGCTCGGTGATCTGGGATACTGAGAGCGGACCGGCGGGGGTCGGGGGTACCGCGAGGAAGGTCGAACCTTGGCTCTGACGCAGGCTTTGACGATCGGGATCGATATCGGTGGGACCAAGGTCGCCGCCGGGGTGGTCGACCCCGAGGGCAACATCCTGGACCGGGTCCGGCGGGACACGCCGACCAAGGATCCGCGGGAGACCGAGGACGCGATCGCCGAGATCGTCCACGACCTCGAGTCGCGCCACGACGTGATCGCGGTCGGTATCGGCGCCGCCGGATTCGTCGACGGCACCCGTTCCTCGGTCCTGTTCGCCCCGCACCTCGCCTGGCGGCACGAGCCGCTGCGTGACGCGGTCGAGCGCCGCCTCGGCGTACCGGTCGTCGTCGAGAACGATGCGAACGCGGCCGCCTGGTCCGAGTGGCGTTTCGGCGGCGGACAGGGCGAGAGCCACCTCGTCTGCGTCACGCTCGGCACCGGCATCGGCGGCGCGATCCTGAACGACGGTTCCCTCCAGCGCGGCAAGTTCGGCATCGCGGGGGAGTTCGGCCACATGCAGGTGGTCCCCGGCGGCCACCGCTGCGAGTGCGGCAACCGCGGCTGCTGGGAGCAGTACGCGTCCGGCAACGCGCTCACCCGCGAGGCCCGCGAGCTGGCGATGTCCGGCTCACCCGTCGCACACAACCTGCTGCGCGCGGCCGGCGGCGACCCGCGCAAGATCAACGGCCCGATGGTGACCGAGCTGGCCAAGGACGGCGACCCGGTCGCGGTCGAGCTGCTCGAGGACGTCGGCCGCTGGCTCGGTATCGGCCTGGCCAACCTGGCCGCCGCGCTCGACCCCGGCACGTTCGTGATCGGCGGCGGCGTCTCCGACGCCGGCGAGCTGTTGCTGGCGCCGGCCCGCGAGGCGTTCAAGCGCACCCTGACCGGTCGCGGCTTCCGCCCGGAGGCCCGGATCGTCCGCGCGGTGCTCGGCCCGGAGGCGGGTCTCGTCGGTGCCGCCGACCTGGCTCGCGAGGAGGCGACCTGGCTGCGTCGCGTCCGCGTCAAGACGACCGCGGTGACGGCCAAGACGGCCGCCGCCCGTGGACGCTCCACCCGCCTGGAGCGGGCCGCGCGGAAGTCGGCTGCCCGGCGTACCGGAATGCGCGCCGCGCCCGCCGAGGCCGAGCTCCACCCAGCCGACCTGAACGGCGACAACGAGGGATGACCGGCCGCACTTTGCGGGTGCTGTCGTACAACGTGCACCGCTGGGGCGACGACCGTACGGCGCTCGCCCGGGTGGTGAAGGCCTGCGCGCCGGACGTGATGCTGGTGCAGGAGGCCCCGACCTGGTTCGGCACCCGGCGCAAGCGACGCGCGATGGCGGCGACCTTCGGCCTGCGGTACGTCGCGGCCTCGGCCCGCAACGCGATCCTGGTTGCCGACGGCATCGGCCTGACCGGCATCCGCGGCCGCCGTATCTGGCGCCCGTTCGTCCGCCGCCGCCTGAACTTCATCGCCACCCAGCTCCCCGGCGGCGCAGTCGGCGGAGTACTCGTCCTGGGCTCGACCCGGCTAGCGGTCGTCGTCTGCCACCTCGGTCTTCACCCCCGCGGCCGGATCCACGAAATAACCCAGGTCCTGACCCTCTGCCGCTCCTTCGGTACGCCGTACCTCCTCGCCGGCGACATCAACGAAGAACCCGACGGCCCCGTCTGGAAACTCCTGGCCGAGGAAGGCCTCCTCGACCTCGACGCCGGCCCGACCTTCAACTCGACCACGCCCCACAAACGCATCGACGCCGCCGTACTCTCCCCCCAACTCAAAGGCCGCCTACGCCACATCCCCGCCACCAAGCCGGACCTGGCGGCCGCCACCGACCACCTCCCGCTGCTGGTGGAGCTCAGCGGCGGTTGAGGAAGTCGAGCATGGCTTGCTGGGCGGCGGACGAGCCGAAGAGGCTGGCCGAGAGCTCGGCGAGGTCCTTGCCACGGGCATCGATGTCGGCGAGGAGGTCGCGGTTGAGCAGCTTCTTGGTCTCCTGCAAACCCTGCGGCACGCCTTTCAGCACCGCCTCGAGCACCGCGCCGACCGCCGCATCCAGGTCGTCGTCCGGCACCGTCAGCGTCAGCAGCCCGAACCGCGCCGCCTCGAGCGCGTCGAACCCGCTGCCGGTCAGGAACGTGTACGCCGCCGCGCGATCGGTCAGCCGCGGAAGAACAGTCAGCGAAATCGTCGCCGCCGCAAGCCCCAGCCGTACCTCGGTCAGCGCGAACGTCGCGCTCTCCCCGGCGACGCTGATGTCGGACGCCGCGACGATCCCGATCCCACCCGCGCGCACCGCGCCGGCCACCCGCGCGATCACCGGCTTCGGGTTCGCGACGATCGCCCGCTGTACGTCGACCATCCGCTGCGCCCCGACGCCCATCCCGATCGTCGTCGCCTCGGACAGGTCGGCGCCCGAGCAGAACACGTCCAGCGCCGACCGAACCACGATCACCCGCACCACGTCGTCGGCCCCCGCCGCCTCCAGGTGCTCCAGCAACTCACCCGTCAGCTGCTGCGACAGCGCGTTCTTGTTGTGCGGCGAGTCGAGCGTGATCGTCGCAACGCCGTCGGCCACTTGCAGGTGCACGAGTTCGGTCATGGCGCCATCCAACACCGTCACGGACCGGAGGGGGAGGCCTTCGGGTTGAGGGGATCGGCGTGCCGGTGCGTGATCTTCCACTCACCGGACTCGGCGCGGAACACCATCGTCGCCCGGAGTACGTGGGGAACCGGCTCGGGTTGGGTGATGTGGTGCACCGCGCAGCGCTCGATCGCGACCGTGTACGCCGTGTCCGCGCCGACGTGCTTCTCGAGGTACTCGAACTCGACCTTCGCGCCGGTGTCCCGGAACTGTGACGACGCCCACTCGTACCGCGGCCCGATCTGCGAAAAGCCGACCTCGTGCCCGCCGAAGCCGCCGAAGATCGAGGTCTGCTCGCTGTGCGACACCAGCGGCATCCACAACGACGGGTCTCCGTTGATGAAGGCGGTGTTGGCCTCCTCGAACCGGCGCAGGAACGATTCGAAGTCTTCAATCACCGAGCCAGTCTCACCCTCGACAGGGTCACTTGCTCTCGGCGTACTCCGGTGACAGCTCGCGGGCGAGGTGCTCGATGAACAGGCCGACGTCCGTGACGATCCCACGCGCCTGCGACGAACCGCGATCGGCGAGCTTGGTCACCGTCGCCGGGTTGATGTCCACGCAGGTCAGCGGGATCGACGCGGGCAGGATGTTGCCGGTGGCAACCGAGTGCAGCATGGTCGCGGCCATCAGGCAGTACCCTACGCCGTCCAGCTCGGCCCGCATCGCCCGCTGCCCCTCGAGTACGTCGGTGTAGACGTCCGGCAGCGGCCCGTCGTCGCGCACCGACCCGACCAGGACGAACTTCCCGCCGGTCCGCACCAGTGCGTGCATCACGCCCGAGGTGAGGACGCCCTGGTCGACCGCGGCCTTGATCGACCCCGCCTTGCGGATCGTGTTGATCGCGCGGATGTGGTGCTCGTGCCCGTGCTCCACACCCCGCCCGCGGGCGAGGTCGACGCCGAGCGACGTCCCGTACAGCGACGACTCGATGTCATGGGTCGCGAGCGCGTTGCCGGCGAACAGCACATCGACGTACCCGGCCTCCACGATCGCGACCATGGCCGGCGCGGCGCCGGTGTGGACGATGCCGGGGCCGCCGACCCAGAGCACCTTCTGCCCGTTGGCCTTCGCCTCTCGCATCCCGTCCGCTACCTGCTTCACCAGCACCCGCTGCGGCTTCTCCGACGACACGTCCGACTCCATGAAGCCGAACCCGTCCTCGGTGCTCGTCGCGATCGGGGGAGTGACCCGCACGCCCTGCGCGCTGGTGATGATCTTCATGCCTGCGCGTACGTCGGACATCGGGATCGTCCGGACCGCGTCACCCTCGACGAGCAGACCGCAGTCCATCTCCGGGTTCTGCACCGCGACCCAGTGGCCGCCGAGCCGCACGCTGGTTGGGAGGTTCGTCGTGGAGTAGAACCCGTCGGGGAACACGCCGTCGGTGGTCACCTCGGTGATGTCCGGCGTACCGGGGTCGACCAGGTTCGCGCCCTTGGTCTGGATCCGCATCAGCAGCCGCTGCAGCGACTCCTCGTCGTCCGCGCCGACGGTCATCCGGACCGTGGACGGGTCGTCCTTGTCGTAGCCGAGGTCGAACTTGTCCAGCGTGTACTCACCGCCGTACCCGCGGATGTCGTCGAGGACGCGGGACAGCAGCCCGGAGTCCATCAGGTGGCCGGTGATCTCGACGGTCTCGGTGACCTGCACGGGTGCCCTCCCTCGCGATTCGTCGGATTGTCCGACGATCCGCACTCTAACTCAGACGACCGCCCCGTCGTCGCCGCCGTCTCCAGGAGGGAGACGGTCCTTCATCCGGAATACGAGCGTCAGGAAGCCGCCGATGAAGCCGGCGACCGCGAGCGTGGTGATCCGGCCGGTGCCGAAGTCGAGGACGGCGGCCGCGATCAGCAGCAGTGGTCCGCCGAGCAGGCCGAGCCAGGCGAGCCGGGTGATCCAGTCCAGCCGCGGGCCGCGGGGCGGCTCCGGCGGGACGAAGTGGTCATGCGGGTCGTCGTCCTTGCGCTTCGGCTTGACGTCCTCCTCGTCGGCCGCGGGCGTCTCCTCGACGGTGAGCCCGGTCGGTACGTCGATCAGCGGCTCGTACTTGTCGTCGACGTCCTCGCTGGCCGGCCATCGCGGGACCGGATCCTCGCCGCCGTCGTGACCCGGCGCGGACGGCTGGCTGAACTGCTGGACCAGCGACTCCCACTCCGCGTCCTCGGTACTGCGGTCGATCACCGGGCGGGCCTCGTCCACCGCGGCGGCGTCGACGAAGATCTCGTCGTACCCGACCGGAATGCGGACCGGTTCCTCGGCCTCTTCCGGCGTCCGGGCCTCGCTCTGGTTCTCGCAGTACGCCGCGATCCCGGCCGCGGCGAGCGCGTCCAGCACCGGCTGCGCGACCAACGGGTCGATCCCCCCGAGCGACGTGTACGACGCCGCTGTCAGTCCGTTGTCACGCATCACTGTTACCGCTCAGCCGCCTGATGAAGGCTGATGTGTCCGCGAAGATCCGCGGTGCGTCGTTGTCCAGGGTTGCCACGTGATAGCTGTCCTCGAGCAGGGTCTCGGTCACGTCGCGGGACGAGATCGAGGACAGCACCGTCCGCCCCGAGCTCGGCTCCACCACATGATCGACAGTACTGCGGAACAGCAGCACCGGCTGAGTGACTTCGGCCAAATCGTCGCGGGTGACCTTCCACAGCTGCGACAGCGAATGCAGCGCACGCAACGGCATCTTGTCGTACGCGCCCTCGTCCATGTCCGGCTTCTTGATGTCGTTCGAGATGCCGGGGAACGACGGCACCAGCCTGGCCAGCACCGGCAGCAGCACCAGCCGCTTGTCATCGGTGCGCACCGACGGGTTGATCAGGACCAGACCGGAAACGTCCGCGCCGTGCTTCTCGGCCAGCCGCAGGACGAGGCAGCCGCCCATCGACAGTCCGACCAGGAAGACGTGGTCGTGCTCCTTGCGCAGGCGCTGCAGCTCGTTGTCGAGTACGGCGTACCAGTCGGGCCAGCCGGTCTTGTTCATCTCCTGCCAGCTGGTCCCGTGACCGGGCAGGCGCGGTACGGCGACGCCGTACCCCTCGGTGGCGAGGTGTTCGGCGAAGGGCCGCATCGACTTCGGCGAGCCGGTGAACCCGTGGCTGAGCAGGACTCCGACGGCCGCGTTCGCCCCGGTCCCGGGACTGCGAAACTCCTCCGCGTGGGCTTGCACTGGCACGCTCGACTCCTCGCCGGTCCGTTCCTCACAGACGCCCCAGCCGAAGACGGCCGGAGCGCCCCTCAATCGTCGCATCTGGGCTGCGTCCAGTCTGCATCCAGGTGACAACACGGTGAGCAACACCCGGATTCCTGGCGGTGACATTGCCTGAGGGGGAAGCTGGAACGTAGTGTCCGCACCGAACGGTCGGCGCGCCGAAGATGTCGCCTGGCCGCCACCGGTGGGCACTGGTGCCGGACGAGGGTACGGCCGACGATGGGTTCGGTGAGCGTTGTCGGGTGATGCGAGTCGGGTGTGTCGGGCGAGTGACGGAGGTCGAGGCGGATGCTGTACCTGTTCCTGAGACGGTTCATTGTCGCGCCATTGATCAAGCTGCTCTTCCGGCCCAAGGTGACCGGTCTGGAGCATGTGCCGACCGACGGCCCGGCGCTGCTGGTCAGCAACCACCTGGCGTTCTGCGACTCGATCTTCCTGCCGGTCTCGGTACCGCGGCAGATCGTCTTCCCGGCCAAGTCGGAGTACTTCACCGGCCCTGGCCTGAAGGGCAAGCTGGTCGCCACGTTCTTCCGGTCGGTGGGCCAGATCCCGATCGACCGGTCCGGCGGGCGCGCCTCGCTGGCGGCGCTGAACACCGGTCTGAGCATCCTCGAGAAGGGCGGCCTGTTCGGGATCTACCCGGAGGGCACCCGTTCGCCTGACGGCCGGCTGTACAAGGGCAAGACCGGCGTCGCCCGGATGGCGATCGTGGCCGGCGTGCCGGTGATCCCGGTCGCGATGATCGACACCGAGAAGCTGCAGCCCGCGGGCCGGATGCGGCCGAACCTGTTCTACCGGGAGAAGGGCAAGCTGCTGCCGCGGCTGGTCCGCCCGGGCGTCGCGTTCGGCAAGCCGATGGACTTCTCCCGCTACGAGGGTATGGAGCGGGACCGCTTCGTCCTGCGCTCGGTCACCGACGAGATCATGTACGCGCTGATGGAGCTGTCCGGCCAGGAGTACGTCGACATGTACGCAGACAAGGCCAAGGAGCTGATCAAGGCCGGCGAATCGGTCGACGAGCACCTGCGTCTCGGCGACACCAAGGCCAGCTGACCCGGTTCGGGCCCCGTTCCGGGCGAGGATGTCGCCATGGACAGCGACCTGAACGTGCTCGGCGGACCGCTGGAGGAGTGCGGGACCGACCCGGTCACCGGCTTCTACCGCGACGGCTGCTGCACGAGCGGCCCCGAAGACCTCGGCAGCCACACCGTGTGCGCGGTGATGACCGCGGACTTCCTCGCCCACCAGGCCTCGGTCGGGAACGACCTGATCACACCCCGCCCCGAGTACAACTTCCCCGGCCTCGAGCCGGGCGACCGCTGGTGTGTGGTCGCCGCCCGCTGGCTGCAGGCGTACCACGCCGGCGCCGCGTCTCCCGTCGTACTTGCGTCCACTCACGCCCGCACACTCGACACGATTCCGCTGACGGCGTTGCGGGAGCACGCTGTCGACGTACCCGCCGATCCGGGCTCGTTGACCTGAGACGGTCACCGTCGGTTCTGGGCCCTGGCCTAGAGTTGGCCTCATGCAATTTGCGACGTTGACGGCCGGTGGAGTGCCGGGGGTTCCGAGTCTGGACGAGCTGCGGGGGCTGAAGCCGCTGCAGCAGCCCGAGTGGCCGGACGAGGCCGTGCTCGACCAGGTGATCTCCGAACTCCGGACCCTGCCGCCGCTGGTGTTCGCCGGTGAGTGCGACGACCTGACCACGAAGATCGGCGCGGTGGCCCGCGGCGAGGCGTTCATCCTGCAGGGTGGCGACTGCGCGGAGACGTTCGCCGGCGTGACCGCGGAGAACATCCGGGCCAAGCTCCGGGTGCTCCTGCAGATGTCGGTCGTCCTGCAGTACGCCGCGAGTGTGCCGGTGGTGAAGATCGGCCGGATCGCCGGGCAGTACGCGAAGCCGCGTTCGTCCGGTGAGGAGACGCGGGACGGCGTGACGCTTCCGTCGTACCGCGGTGACGCCGTCAACGGCTTCGACTTCACGCCTGAGTCGCGGATCCCGGACCCTAACCGGCTGCGCGGTGTCTACAACGCGGCCGCCGCGACGCTGAACCTGACTCGCGCGTTCACCACGGGTGGGTACGCCGACCTGCACCAGGTGCATGCCTGGAACACGGACTTCGTGAAGTCGTCCCCGGTCGGCCGGCGCTACGAGCAGCTCGCATCCGAGATCGAGCGCGCCCTCGCCTTCATGCGGGCCTGCGGTGCGACGTCGGACGAGTTCCGGACGGTCGACTTCTACGCGTCGCACGAGGCGCTGATCCTCGAGTACGAGCACGCGCTGACCCGGATCGACTCGCGGACCGAGCAGCCGTACGACGTGTCCGGTCACCTGCTCTGGGTGGGGGAGCGGACACGTCAGCTGGACGGCGCGCACGTCGAGTTCCTCGCGTCGCTGTCGAACCCGCTCGGCGTGAAGATCGGGCCGACCACGACTCCGGAGTACATCCGGGCGCTGATCGACAAGCTGAACCCGAAGGGGATCGAGGGGCGGCTCACGTTCATCACCCGGATGGGTGCGGGCAAGATCCGCTCGGCGCTGCCGCCGCTGCTGGAGGCGGTCCGCGATCACGGCTCGCCGATCGCGTGGGTAAGCGACCCGATGCACGGCAACACGTACGAGACGCCGAACGGGTACAAGACCCGCAACTTCGACGACGTGATGGACGAGGTCCAGGGCTTCTTCGACGCGCACGAGCAGGTCGGGACCTGGCCGGGCGGGGTACACATGGAGCTCACCGGCGACGACGTCACCGAGTGTCTCGGCGGCGGTGAGGAGCTGGTCGCGGAGGACCTCGTGAACCGGTACGAGACGGCCTGCGACCCGCGGTTGAACCGGCACCAGTCGCTGGAGCTGGCGTTCCTGGTCGCCGAGCGGCTGCGGGGCGCGAAGGCATGATTGACCTTCGCTCCGACACCGTGACCCGTCCGTCGGCGGAGATGCTGGCCGCGATGACGTCGGCTCCTGTGGGCGACGACGTGTACGGCGAGGATCCGACTGTCAACGCGCTCGAGGAGCAGGTCGCGGGCATGCTCGGGCACGAGGCCGGCCTGTTCACGGTGACGGGCTCGCTCGCGAACATGCTCGGCGTACGGGCGTTGGTGCCGCGTGGCGGCGAGGTGCTGTGCGAGGCGAGCGCGCACATCGTCCGCGCGGAGCTCGGCGGTCACGCGGCCGTCAGCGGCGTCACCACCCGCACCTGGAGCGCGCCGGGTGGTCAGATCGACCTCGACCAGATCCGCGCGTTGATCGCCGCCGACCTCGGTCCGTACTTCGTCCGGACGTCGGCGGTCTCGGTCGAGAACACGCACAACTTCGGCGGCGGCGCGATCCAGCACGGGTACGACGCTCTCGCCGACGAACTCGACGCCCGCGACCTCCCGCTGCACCTGGACGGCGCCCGGCTGTGGAACGCGTCCGTGGCGTCTGGGGTGCCGGTTGCTGCGTATGCGTCGCGGGCTGCGGCCGCCAGCGTCTGCCTGTCCAAGGGGTTGGGGGCTCCCGTCGGCTCCGTATTGGTCGGCTCTACGGAGCTGATTCGCGAGGCCCGGGTCTGGCGCAAGCGCCTCGGCGGCGGCTGGCGGCAGGCCGGCGTACTGGCCGCTGCGGGACTGTACGCCGTCGCGCACAACGTCGAGCGGCTCGCCGAGGACCATGCCAACGCGCGGGCGATCGCCGACGTACTCGCGGATGCTGCGCCGGGCTCGGTGAAGCCGGACCAGGTCGAGACGAACATCGTGGTCGCCGACCTGGCCGCCACCGGTCGCACGGTCGCGGAGGTTGTCGCTGCTGCGAAGGAGGCCGGCGTACTCGTCGGTGGTGTCGGCGCGACGCAGCTCCGGGTCGTCACGCACCTCGACGCATCCGCTGAAGATTGCCGGGCGGCGGCGGAGGTCCTGGCCCGCATCGTCGGCTGATTGTTGAGCTTTCCGCTCGATGCCGTCGCTGCCCTGCGCCCTCGGCGATCTCGGGGCGGATGCGCCAGGTAGGCTGACGTCGTCTGGGTTGCAGCGTTTCGGGGAGAGCCGTGCGAGAGATCGTCGTGTTCAGCGGAAGTGCCCACACCGTGTTGGCGGAGCAGATCTGTAGGGATCTCGGCGTACCGCTTTCACCGGTCGAGATCCATCGTTTCAGCAACGACTGCCTGCAGGTCCAACTCCAGGCGAACTGCCGGCAACGCGACGTCTACATCGTGCAACCACTGGTGCCGCCGACGCAGGAGCACCTGATGGAGCTGCTGCTGATGATCGACGCCGCCCGCGGGGCGTCGGCGCAGCAGATCACCGCAGTCATCCCGCACTACGCGTACGCGCGCTCCGACAAGAAGGACGCGTCCCGCATCTCGATCGGCGGCCGCCTGGTCGCGGACATGCTGACCACCGCCGGCGCGAATCGCGTGCTGACGATGGCGTTGCACGCGCCGCAGGTCCACGGCTTCTTCTCCGTACCGGTCGACCACCTGACCGCGATCGGCGTACTCGCCGACCACTTCCGCGGCCGCGACCTGAGCGACACCGTCGTCGTCAGCCCCGACCTGGGCAACGCGAAAACCGCGACCCAGTTCGCCCGCCTGCTCGGCACCCCCGTCGCCGCCGGCAGCAAGCAGCGCCTGGCCGACGACCGGGTCGTCATCGACGCGATCGTCGGCGACGTAGGCGGCAAGCGAGCCATCATCCTCGACGACGAGATCGCCACCGGCGGCTCGATCATCGAACTCCTCGACCGCCTCAAAGACCTGGGCTGCACCCAAGCCGCCGTCGCCTGCACCCACGGCCTCTTCGCCGGCCCCGCCGTAGAACGCCTCCGCTCCCACCCCTCCATCACCGAAGTCATCAGCACCGACACCGTCCCCCGCCCCGACGGCTTCCCCGAACTACAGATCACCTCGGTAGCCGGCCTCTTCGCCGAAGCCATCAAACGAATCCACGACGGCGAATCAGTAAGCAGCCTCTTCGACGGCGTAGACCCCACCCACGCCCCACCCCAACCCAAACTCCCGTTCTAACAGCTGGTTGGGGGGAGAGCCCCGCGTGCTGAGAGCTGGTGGGGTGTGTAAAGGCCCCCGCGTGCTCCCGCAGGCGCTTCCTTCGTCGCTCCGCTCCTCAGCGCACCTGCTCCACACGCACCCACCCACCCCCCGGCTTATCGCCGGTGCATCCTTTCCGGCTATCGCCGGACGTGGCGTGCTACCGCCCGCGTGCGACTACTCGGCCGTGCTCCGCTCGATCAGACTGCGCCGACCGGATCTTCGGACACCCCACATCCGAATCGACGGTGCTGATCGCGCTAGAACCACTGCGGATGGTCATGCGATCAGCGTCTTGTGGGTCACGCCCGGGCATGCGCCTTAACAAACGCCCTCGAGGTCGACTCGGATCCTTCGGTTGAACCCTTAGCCGCTGATCTCCGCCTGCGCGTCACGGCCACCTCTCACTGTTGCGCGAAATCCCTTGCTGGCAAGAGATCCTCAAGAATGACGGCGCACATTGGTTCTCATCGCTGACAACCTCCCGCGCTGATCAGGTGCGCAAAGAGATGAGCAGGCGGGCCGGTCGGACAGTCTATGCGCTGGCGCCATCCGTCGACTTTCCGTGCGCATCTCCCTCGGACCTCCCTTTCGAGTCCGGTGAGGTTCGCGGAGGGACGTCTCAGCACGAAATAGAGTTCAAGAGCGATCCGCTTGCTGTCCTCGGATCACATCTGGCATCCGGACCGACCGCGCCGGGCGGGTTCGTCCTGCTTGCTTCCCTGGCCATGGTGGCGTAGTTCCAGCTATGCAGTGATCGGCATGATGCATCCGACCTCGACTCGCACCGCGGGGTGCAATCGCAGAGCCCGCGAGCTGCACAGTCGGCTCCGTCATGTAGCTACGTGATGCGTTGGCGACGTTACCGAACTGTTGATAAGACCCTCGGCTGCATTGGGTTGCGAACCGTTGCGGACTGTTATCGGGGTCGCTATGGTGCGACGCAGGATTGGGTAACGGGGGCGTCGGTGACGTTGTCAAGTCGCGACGGGGAGGCATTACGTGCTGGTTTACGAACCGTTTGTCAATATCACCGGTACTGCGCAGATGTACTCGCAGATCGCAGGCGTTCTTGCGGGTTTCGCCTTCACTGCACTTCTCGGTTTTCTGAGGAGTGGTGCGAGCTCCGCAGACGGTCAGGGTGGCGTCGCGGCGAATTACACGCTGAGATCTGTATCGGTGGTTCTGTTCAGCACCATGACCGCACTCATCATCAGTTCGGTTCTGTACGGGATCCTGGCCGGAGGACAGAACGACTCAGGGTCCTCATTCTCGGCCGTCGTCATCGACGGGCCGTCGTTCAGCCTTGCTATCCTCAGTATGTTCTACGCGATCGGCTTGGCAGCCACACCGTACGCCCATCTAGACGCCATGCTCGCCGCAGTGCGAGTGATCGTCGGCGTGGTTGGCCCCTTGGTTGCCCTTGTCTTGGTTGACACCGCGGTTCTGGACATCTATCACGTGACCTGTGGCTTCTATGCCACCAACACGGCCTGTCACGAGTTCGCACAGCTCGCGCCAAGCCGTCCATATGGGTTCGGCCTGACACTGACCCTGATTGGCCTCATAATCTCCAGCGTAATGCTGTTTCGCTTCAGGAAGCCGCCCGCAGCGATTCCGATGTGGGTTCCCAAAGTAGTTGGATTCATCGTGCTTGGCGCGGCCGTGTTGTCGGTTGCCGGCATCGTGGCGATGACGCCGATGCAGGCGAACGTCGTTCCGACAGACGGATTTCTTTATGCGATTCTGATCGTCGTCCATCTGATGACGCTGACGATCTCGATTTTGGCGATGTGGAGCTGCCATCCGACGTCCGCCATACCGAACTCTAGCGCGGCGGTGACGACACCCGAGGGCGGTGCATCGATTGCATCCGACAGCGAGACTCCCATTGTTGGGCATAGCCAAGTTACGCGAGAGGAGCTGGCTGGACGCTACGGAACGTACCTGACGACTCACTATCTCGGTCTCCATGTGACGGTGATCAGCGTGGCGCTGGGGGTTGCTGGATTGGCTGCCGCGAGTCTCGTGGCTGCATCGCAAAACCTGAGCAACGGAGTGCTGCTCAACTGGATGTTATGGCTGTCCAGCCTTCTGGCCGTGGCCGTTGCCTACGCCGGCACAATGACCGGCGCCATTGGTCTGCCGGCGCGTGTGCCGACGCTGCTCGATCTTGCCGTCCCTCTGTTGATGGCCGTCGTCGAAGTGCTCCTGTTCGGAGTACTGGTGTCGCAGATCGTTGATCTGAATTCCGAGCGGGCAATCATCACCAGTTGGTTCTTGCTGATTTCGATATTTGGCCTACTGGCCATGGCCGCTATTCTGCGCGCACGGCACTACTTCCAGGTCAGCGCTTACACGGCCGAGCTAGCAGACACGATCGTTGCATATCGATGGCGACTGAGGTTCGACATCGCCGGTGCTGCAGTCGTCACGGCTCTCGGAGCCGTCGGTAGCTCAGTCCAACTCGCTCGACCAGCAGGTTCGATCACGGCGGCGTTCTATTTTGCGGGAGCTGTGATCACCTGCCTCGTCCTTGCTCTCTTCGGCCACGGTCAAACTGCTCGGCTTTGGCGAGTCGCCATGACAAGTCATCCGTCGGATGAGCGCGACCCTCGTCGGGCGGCGGCTCGGTGATCGGTAGACCTCGACGAACGGATAGACGAGGGCCTGCAGGCTTGGAGATCAGCGGACACTTCTGAGTTGGTCGTGATCACAGTTGCCAGCCGTACCCTAAGACGCGCGTGACCGGTAGTTGCACTTTGAGTGAGGGGGGCATGGCAATGGTTCGACGTCGGGATCTGCGGGATCTGATCGCGGAGGTTCTGCGGGGTGCGCTGGGTGGGTTGGCGGAGCGGCACGCAGAGCCTGTGATCGCGGAGGAATTCGATCTGCGGAGCTGGGTTCGGTGTGGGCAGGAGAGTTTTGCGATCGGGCGGCGCAGGGTGTGGCGGCGGCCGGTGGAGACCATTCGTACTGGGTGGCTCGAGGAGCTTCCGTCGATGCGCGCACTGCGGGCGGCTGTTCGGTCTGACCCAGAGCTGTCCGCGCGCTTCGACACACTCGTCGGTACGGAGTTCTCGCGCACCAGACGCGCGTTGGACGACGTGCTCATGGAGCGTTTGCTGGATCCGCTGATCTTGCTGACAGAGGCGTACGAGTTCGACGGCGACAAGTTCGACGACTTGTACAAAGAGCTGGAGCCTGCGCTGTTCGCTGCCCGCGTGAAATGGGTGGACTTTGTGCCGGTCAACGGTGTGGTGCTTGCCCAGGGTGTTGTTGTCGAGCTGGCTCCCGGGCTGATCCTTCGAGAGTTGAGTGATGCCGAGATCGGTGCTGCTTTGCGCGTGATCGGCATCCCGGTCGAGCGACTCGACACTCCGACCAGTGTGACCGTTTCCCGCTTCAACCAGGTCGGGTTGACGTTTGAGCACGATCACCCGTTTGTCGCCGAGCGGGATCTGCCGAAGCAGACCGCGCCCGTGGTCGTTCAGGCGATCGAGGAGCCGGCCGCGAGGTTGATCACTGCGCTGCGCGTGGTGTGCGGCGGTTCAACGGCCGCCACGCGGCGGCTGCGGATGCTGCACCTGGACGAAGTGGAGGCGAGTGGGAGTGCGGAGGCGCATCTGACACCACTCGGTACGCTCGATCCCGAACGTCCTGTCGTCCTGCTCGCGAACGACATCGCCGAGCTGCGGCACGTATTCGACTTTCTGGCGCAGCCGCTGCCGGGTCCACTGCAGGTGGCGTTGCGTCGGTTGAACTACGCAGGCACCCGGACGCAAGCGGAGGATCGCCTTATCGACTTGATCATCTGTGCCGAAGCCTTGTTCATACATCATTTCGGCATCACGACCCATCAGCAGTCCGCGGTGATCGCTGATGGAGCGGAACAATTGCTCGGCGGTGATTCTGTCCTTCAGGTCGGTCCGGGAGACGTGAACCGTTTCATGCGAGCGGCGTACCGGCGCCGGAACTCTGAAGTACACGGTGACGTAGAGCCTGCACCCTTGCTCGACCTGCATGGTAAGCCGCAGACCGAGCTCATGCGGGTCGTAGACGACCTGGACCGAGTCATGCGCCGAGCGTGCCGATTGGTGCTGGAGGGTAGTTAGCCGACAGGGCAGGGGCGGTCGGTTGCCATGATCGGTGTCGTCGCGAGTTGAAAGGTGGAGGTGCGGGCCTGGACGTTGGCGGGATGCGCGACGACCCTGGCCCTGATCAGTGGATCCGGAACTGTGCCGCGGGTCTGATGGCTACGTTGCTTGGCCATACTGGCGACGCCGTCAGACAGCCGAAGGTCACAGGCGGCTAACCCATGTCGCTTGATTAGACCGTCCTGTGTGTCAGCTGATCGACGGCCGGTTCGGATCTGTCTCCTTCTCCGGACTCAGCGCGTTGCACCTGTCGTGGGTGCGGCCAATGGCTGTATGGCGGCCGTCGATCCTCTGGCTGTTGCGGGTCAGCGGCGGCGGCCCCAGCGGCCGGCGCCGATGCCGGCTAGGTGGAGGGCGATGCAGAGGAGGCCGGCCATCAGCAGGGTTTGGGGGGTGAAGGCGTCGCTGACGCGGGCGTTGGCCCAGTCCAGGATGAGGGCCAGGCCGAAGATGACGGCGGCGATGATGGCGAACATGATTGCTCCTTCTGGCGAGCGGGCGGAAGTAACTTTCATGTACCCATGCGCTATCGCGGATAGACCGTTTCGCGGACGCTGCGGAGGGTATGGGCGGCCGTTTGAATTCCCCGATGCTGCGGTCAGAGCTTGGCTTTGTTGAGGAGGGTGATGATGAGCTGTTGTTCGGCTTTTGCTTCGGCCGAGCCGGTTCCGCCGCGGCCTGTTGTGAGGTGGGCTAGGTCCGCCGGGGTGGAGCCGTGGTTGTTGGCGAGGTGGGGGTTGGCGCCGGAGCGGAGGAGTTGGTCTACGGCGGCTGAGCAGCGGTTGCGGACGGCTCGGTGTAGGGGAGTGACGCCGCCTAGCGCGACTGCGTTCGGGTCGGCGCCGGCTTCGATGAGGTACGCGATGACGGCTTGCTGAGCCGGCGGGTTCCAGTTGGTTGAGCCTGGTGCGCCGATGGTTGCCGCGTGCAACGGTTGGGCGCCGCGGCGGTTTCGGGCGTTGATGTCGGCGCCGCGCGCGATCAGGTCTCGGGCGAGGTCGACGTCGTACGCGAAGGCCGCGGCGTGCAGGGCGGTGTCGCCTTCGTAGAGCTGGGCGTGGCACTGGTCGATGAAGAACTCGTCGCGGCGTGCCAAGCGCGCCGTCACCAACGTCGGTGCTGCGTCGAGCGATGCCGTCACGGCCCGACGATCGCCTGCCGCGATGGCTCTCAGCAACCTGGGAAGGTCTTTGACGTCGGCCATACGGCACGTTATCTCCCTAGCATCGCTAGATATTCTAGCGATGCTATTGACTGGACCACCTCAGAGAGCTAGCGTTGCTAGGGCTAGCAGTGCTAACCACTTTGAGGACACCGAAATGACTGCACCTGAACGACAGCTCGCCGACCTGTACGTCGAGATGCTGAACACTCACAACCCGGACCTGGTGGACCGGTTCGTTGCTGAGGAGTACGTCAACCACAACGACTTTGTCAGTGATGGGCGCGAGGCCAATCGGCAGTTCTGGACTGCCTTCTTCGTTGGGCTGCCCGACGTGGAGGTCACGATGGAGGACCTGATCGTCTCCGGTGATCGGGTTGTGGGTCGCTTCGTCTACCGGGGTACCAACACTGGGGACTTCCTGGGCATCCCGGCCAGCGGCAAACCCGTTGAGATGCGCAGCATCGACATCTGGCGCGTCGAGGACGGCATGTTCGTCGAGCACTGGGACGAGCTGAACCTGATGCAGATGTTCCAGCAGATCGGGGCGCTGCCGTCGCTTGGCGGTCCGGAGGCCTAGGCATGACGTTGCTCTCGCAGTTCGCCGCGCTCTTGGCGATCGTCAGTACGGGGATTGTGTACGGCACCGATGCCTTCTGCGCGCTGGTCCAACGGTCGGCGCTCGCGCGAGTCGATGACCGCACCCTCACCGCGGTGATGGGCAATGTGCACCGGTTTGGCGACCGGCGAATGCCTGTTCCCGGAATCGTCGGGGTCATCGCCGCCGCGACCGCATCCGTGCTCGCTGCGGCGGTCGGCCGTCCTGCCGGATCAGCGGCCGCGGGACTGGCGTTTCTCTTGCTGGTGATGTGGGTGCTGCTTTACCTCCGGATCAGCGCGCCCATCAACCGCAGACTCACCGCGGCCGCGGACGCCCACGAAACTCCCGCGAACGCTCGCACCCTGCAACGGGACTGGGATCGCATCATCGTCCCGAGAGCCGTCCTGCAAGGCGTGGCCGTCCTCGCCCTCGGCATCAGCCTCATCAGCTGAACCGACCGTCGCGGGCCATACCGAGAGGATTTTGACGATCGTGTACCAGCTCAGGATTTACACGCTGCGCACGGCCGAAGCGCTCCGAGAATACGCGACCGTGCACTGGCCGCGGCACATCCCGAGCCTGCGTGAGTTCGGCGTTACAACGCACGGCATCTGGACCGACCACAACGCCGGCGCGCATCGGCTGATCGCCCTCATCGCGTACGCCGATGGTGCCGAGCCCGCCGACGTCACCGCGGCGTACATGGCGAGCCCTGAGTTCGCGGCGGACATGCAGGGCTTCGACGTCAGCAACATCCTCAACGTCGAGGAACTGCTACTCGACCCGACCTCCGGCTCGCCGCTGTCCTGACTTCGCGTCATCGCCATCGTGCTCGCGTACCAGTCAGGGGCTCGTATCGTCGGGATATGGCGGGATGGGAGGGTCTGCGGGTGGATCTGCGGCGGTTGCTCGGGGAGGCGCCGGAGGCGCTCGTCGTGCTGCCGGACCCGGACAGTGAGCGGCGTGAGCGGCCGATTCGTATCGACTTGGCGGCGTGGGCGACGGACATTGCTGCCGAGCTGAAGGCTAAGTACGGCGATGTTGTGGAGCTGCGGGTTGGGGCCATGACGTTTCCGGCCAAGCAGCTGTGGGTGAACGAGTACTCGCGCCAGTGCGCGGAGCACCCGCTGAGCGTGCGGGGCTCGACGTACGTGCTGCGACTCCGTTGTCGGTTCGGACCGGGCGGTCGCCGCGCAAGGACGCACTGGTGACGAATCGGACGGACCATGAGCAGGTGCTGCTCACGATGGGCGAGCTGGGGTCGAGGGTGACAGACAGCTCGGGCAGGGTCGTCGGCATGTTCGTCGGGCCGCAACCGTTGCCGCGGGTGGAGTTTCCGGTTGAGGCTCGTGGGAGCCGGCTTGTGCCTGTGCTGATTGGGACGGCTTCGGTGGTTCCTGAACTGGGGTATGCGGTTCCGCCGGGGGAGTGGAGTCTGGTTGTGTCGTTGCAGACCGATGAGGGCCTCATGGTGTCGGTGCCGTTAGGGATGACCATTACGCCCTAGAGACGTTGGGAGTTTGCCTTGAGTGAGCAGGGGTGGCAGGGGTTTCTTGCTGCGGAGGGTGGGGGCGACTGGGTGGTTCTGCACGGTGGGGCGATGGCGGTGTTTCGGGTGGCGTCGTTGGTTGAGGGGGCTCGGTTGGCTGAGGCGGTGGCGGAGGTGCCCGGGATGGAGGGCGCGTTGCTGACGCTGGCCGATGGGCAGCTCAGTGTGCGGTTGACGCGTGGGGTGTTTCGGTTGGAGGAGCGGCATGTTGAGGTGGCTCGGGCGGTGTCGGCGGTGGCTCGAGCGCATGGTGTGACGGCCGATCGGAGCTTGGTGCAGGAGGTGTCGTTTGCTGTTGCGGCCCAGCCTGATGCGATTGATGTCGGGTTCTGGCGGGCGGTGCTTGGGTACGACGCGTTGGCCGACGACAACGGGGTTGACCCGCTTGGTCATGGGTCGACTTTCTGGATGCAGGATCTGGATCCCCGGAAGACGTTGCGGCACGCGATGCATGTCGATGTGTCGGTTGCTCGCGAGCAGGCTGAAGAGCGGTTGGCAGCTGCTCTGGCTGCTGGTGGTCGGATCGTCGACGATTCCAGCGCGCCGGGCGCATGGATCCTCGCCGATCGCGCGGGGAACAAGGTCTGCATCGCAGCCTGGCCGGACGGCGCCCCGGGCCTGTTCTGGAGCGCTGGACCTTCCTGAAGGCGCACCGCCGACAAGTGCCGCTGGCGAAGGGTGGTGCGGCGTGAACGGCGGCTAGAGGCGGCGTGGGTGGTGGCCTACGAATACGTGGTCTTGGCCTGTGCAGGGGACGACGTTGGCGGTGGTTGTAGGGACCGAGCCTCCGCCTACGGACACCTCGTCGCCTACGTGGGCGATGGTTTGGCCTGTTGCGTCGAGGAGGGCGGGTTTGTTGTCGCGGATTGCGATGGTTGAGCCCAGGGGCCAGGCGACGTCGACCAGATGTTCGGCGGGGACGATGCCGAGCTTGTCATCGAGGCGACTGACCTGGACGCGGACGACGAGGCAGTTTGTGGCGGGGTCGATGTCGAGGGTTCCGATCAGCTGAGCGAGGAGTTCCTCGAGTAGGAATGTGTGCTGGACTGTCATGCCGGGCAGTCGGGCATCGGCGTTGGGCTCGGTCATCGAGCACCTCCAGAGGAATCGACCAGCTTCAGTATTGCTTGGCGGCTAGCCTCGGTGGGATGAGATGGCTGGAGGACGGGTCTGCGGGGGCGGTTGCCGAGGCGTTGGGGGAGGTTGGGCTTGGCGACTTGCCGGTTCTGGTTCGGGAATCGGTGGGTGGCGATCCCACGTGGTGGTCGGCTAGTGCGGTTGTGGGTGAGCGGTACGTCGTCAAGTTCGCGTGGTCGGAGCCTGCGGCGTTGCGGCTCGCGCATGAGATCGACGTACTGGATGCGTTGGGACGGGAGCCGGCGGTGTCGTATCTGCCGGAGGTGGTTGCCAGTAGCACCGATCCGTTGTTGTTGGTGACTGCATTGGCGCCGGGTGAGTCGTTGTTCGAGATTGTGGATTCAGTTGACCGGGACGAGGCTGGTCGACAGCTCGCCCAGTTCATGGCGGAGTTGCATGAAGCGGTGGAGCGACTGCCTGAGGTTCCGGATGCGTCGTTGCAGCCGGCAACGACAGCCGTCTTGCGCGAGCAGTTCGGGAAGTGGGCTCGGGCGGATCAGCGTGCTGAGGTCATCAGGTGGTGCGACTGGGCGGCCGACGTACTGCGGACGCCGGGTCCGCAGGTCCTGGTGCACGGCGACCTGCACGGCGGGAACCAGGTGTGGGACGGCGGGAAGCTCCGTGCCGTTGTGGATTTCGAGACCGCGGGGCTCGCTGATGCGGAGTACGACCTGCGGACGTTCCCCGGCCCTGGCATGGGTCCCGGCGTTGAGTTGCTGACGGCCACCATGCGTCACTATGCGCGGATCACCGGGCGGGAGCTGTCGGTCGAGCGGGTGATGGCGTGGCATCTGCGTACGGCGTTGGGCGATGCGCTCTGGCGCAGCGAAGCCGGCGTACCGCTGCCGGATCACCGGACCGCGGCAGAGTGGGTCGACGATCTCGCGGATCGATTTACTGCGCTGGGCATCTCGTGCTGAGCTGACCCACAGCTTCTTGCCCAGGTCGCCGAGGAGTGGCCTACTGGGATTCAGGAGCGGGGGAGGCGACATGTCTGCATCTAGCAAGCCCTTTGCTGCGCGGGCCGACGACGCAGTGAGGCTGGCGACGCCGACCAAGGGGTCGATCGTCATCATGGCGGATACGTCGCAGACCAACGGTTCGCTGACGGTGATGGAGTTGGAGGTCCATCCGTACGACGGCCCCGCGGCGCACACTCATTTGCGCGAGGACGAGGTGTGGTACGTCCTCGACGGCGACTTCCGGTTCAAGGCGGGCGACGAGATGCTGCGGGCCACGACCGGCGGGATGGCGTTCGGGCCGCGTGGGGTGCCGCACGCCTTCCAGAACGTCGGCGAAACCGTGGGACGGCTGCTGATCATCACCACGCCGTCGGGGGTCGAGCGGTTCTTCGAGCAGACCGACAAGATGTCGCGACCGGTGGATCCGGAGGAGTTGGCGGCGATCGGGCATGCCAACTGGATCGAGTTCGGCGGGCCGCCGCTCTCGGTGTCCGATCCGCTTTAGGCCTTGGCGGTCAGGTTGTTCGCGGCGAGCCAGGTGTCGATGTGGGACATCGTCGTCTTCAGGATCTCGCCGAAGAGGATCATGTGGTCGGCGTCGGTGAGCTCCTGGTAGGTGGCGTTCTGGTGCTTCGATGCGGTGGTGCGGCAGACCGCCGGCGCGACGGTGCGGTCCTGGGCGCCGCCGAAAATGAGGACGGGGCCGGTGATCGCGGCGTAGTCGACGCGGGATGCTTTGCGGCGGTCTAGTTGGGGGAACGCCATTTCGCAGTACGCGCGGCCTGATTCGGTGACGAGGTCGGCGAAGAGGGCGCGGGAGTCTTCCTCTGTTTGGGTGATCCGGCCGCCTACGTGGAACTTCTCCCAGGTGGGGTAGAGCGGTTTGGCCCACGGGCGGGGCTGGAGGTAGTGGCTCAGGAAGAGGCGGCTCATGGACGGGTACATGGCGAAGATGCCGGCGGCCGGGGCTGGGCAGACGGCGATGAGGCCGGCGTGGTTGGTCCTCGCTGCGACTAGCTGGGCCAGGAGGCCGCCGAGGGAGTGACCGAGGATGAGGGGTGGGGAGTCGAGGGACTCGCAGAGCTCGACCAGGTCGTCGGCGTAGTCGGTGAGGCTGAGGGTGGCGATGTGGGGTGAGCCTTCGAGCAGGGGGAGTTCATGGTGTCGGAGGGTCGGCGTGTGGATGGTGAACCCACGGTCCTCGAAGGCGGCGCGGGCCTCGTGGAAGTGGCTGCCGCGACCCCAGGTGCCGTGGATGAGAACAACATGCTCGACATCGCTCATGCGCCAGAAACTATCGGACGGCGGCGCGGGAGGTAGGCATGCTGTTGCGTGTCACTCGATCTGTGCAGGTCGTACGAGGCGCAGGCGTTGGCGAGGTGATACGACGATTCGCCTGGTCGAGCACAGGTGTCGGTAGCGCGAGAGGGTTGCCGCGGCGGGAGCTCGCTGGTTCGACGGTAGGCGGAAGGGATGCTCCGGGCGATAAGCCCGGGGGTGGGTGGGTGCGGCGCGTAGCACGGCGACGAAGGAGCCGCGCGTAGCACCGCGTGGGACGATTTATTCCATGGCTGACTCGGTGCGGATGGGTGTGGTGGGGGCGGGGAGTATATCGGTGCGGGGGATTTTGCCGCATTTGGCGCAGGCGGATTTGGTGGGGCGGGTGACGTTGGCTGCCGTGTGTGATCCGGTGGTTGGGCGGGCGGAGGCTGCGGCGGAGAAGTTTGGGGTGGAGCGGGGGTTCACGGAGTACGAAGAGCTGTTGGCTCGGGGTGATGTGGATGCGGTGACGATTGCTTCGCCGATCGGGTTGCACTACGAGCAGGGGAAGCTCGCGTTGCAGGCGGGGAAGCACGTTCACTTCAACAAGACGATGACGCTGACCGTTGCCGAGGCCACCGAGTTGATCGAGCTTGCCGCCGCCAACGATCTGCGGATTGTTGCCTCGCCGGGGGAGATGCTGCGTCCGCATCACATCAGGACCCGCGAGCTCATCGCCGAAGGCGCGATCGGCACGTTGTCGTGGGTCAGCTGCGGCGCGTCGTTCGGCACCTACCACGAGAACGAGTCCGTCCGCGGCGGCAACGACGTACTGAGCAACATCGACCCGTCGTGGTACTTCCGCAAACCTGGCGGCGGACCGATGTACGACATGACCGTCTACGCCCTGCACACAGTCACCGGCATCCTCGGTACGGCAAAGCGCGTGACGGCGATGTCCGGCGTACGGATCCCCGTCCGCAGCAGCGGCGGCGTCGACGTACAGACCGATGCCGACGACAACACCATCGTGCTGATCGACTTCGGCGATAACGTGTACTGCGTTGCGACCGGCACCGCGGCGGGACCGATCCGCGGCGGCTTCGGCGGTGCGTACTACGGGACCGGAGGGACGATCGACGGCCTGCTGCTCAACGGCGAACCGTTCGACTTCCCCAACCGCAACCCGGCCGAGCTCGCGCCCCGCGGTCCGGGCAACCAGGCGCTGCTTCCGCATGTTGTCGGTGCGCACCGCGATATCGAGGAGCAGCACGTCTACGAGGACGTCATGCAGCTCGTCGACTGGGTCCGCGACGGCACGCCCTCGATCGTCACTGCCGAACACGCCCGCCACGTCATCGACATCATCGAGTCCGCCTACCGCGCGGCCGCCACCGGCCAGACCCAAGACCTCACCACCACCTTCTGACATGGTGGAGGTCTCACCGGGCCTTCGACGACGGATTCAGTTGGGCCCGGACCGTCGCGGGTGAGTGGTTGCGGAGCGTCGAACGGTGAGCGTCTATCGTCTGCGGCATGCAATCTCTGTCTCCACGGGCGCGGGCGCTCGGTGCGGCCGTGCTCTGCGTGGTGTTGGCCGTCGCGGCCGGGCTCGCGGTGGACAGTCGGCTCGACCGGCACTGGATCCTGCGCGGGCTCACGGTCTTCCTCGCGATCTGCTGCGCGGCGCTGCTGCTGAGCGATCAGAGCCGCCGGCTCCGGCAGATCATCACGGCGATCGGGCTGGCGATGTTCGGGCTGATCATCCCCTGGTCGCAGACGACGTGGTCGAAGCCGCCGGAGATCAAATTCGCCCTGCAGGTCGCGACCGACGCCAAGAACGCGGCCGAGAAGGCCTCCAGCAGTAGCGTCACCGTCGCGAACGTGAAGACGGCAGCCGAGGCGCGCGGTGGCGCCATCGGCTCCTTCCCGACCGAGAAGAGCCCGCAGGTGCACGGCGCCGACGCGTACCCGGTCATCGTCCGCGCCAAGCGCGACCAGGGCCGCCCCTGGGCCTGCGTCTCGTTCACCGGCCTCACCGCCAAGGTCCGCCCCTGCTGACCTAGCCCTCGGCGGCCAACTCCTCGGCCCGATCCAACGGATTCCATGTCACCGGCCGCCCATCGAGCTGAGCCTCGACGACCTCCAGTCCCGCTTCCCAGCCAGCCGCAGCAGGACCCGCAGCCGAAGCATCGGACAGCACGTTCGTGAAGACCAGGCGACTGCCTTCCGGCGTGCCGGTGATCTCCCACGTGAGGATCTCACCGGCCCATTCGTACTCGAGCACGGACGGCGGCTCGTTCCGCAACATCCGGCCCGTCGAGCCCTCGCTCATCCCGTACCGCCGCCGCTGCTCCTCAGTCACTCCGAAGAACAACGAGCTCCCGACCGGCACGTCCAGCTCGACCACAGCCGGGAACCAAGCGGCCAACTGCCCAGGATCCGTGATCGCCCGCCACACCTTCTCCGGCGGATGCGGCAACAACCGTACGAACCTGATCGCCACGCGCCCGTCCTCAGTCCCGAACACCGTCCCGCGCCGATCGTCCATACCTTCAATATAACCCATCAGGCATATAGTCGCTCAGGGAATCGACGTTGCCGCGTCGAACCAGCTGGCTGGGTTGTTGGGGGAGTTGGTCAGCCGTAGGTTCTCGGCGATGCCGCGGAGTTCGTCGAGCGACGGGTTCGGGGCCAGGCTGCGGATCGTGATCGCGACTCCGTTCCCCTCGAGTCGTACGGCGTCGTGGACCGGCACCGCGTTCTTGGTCTCCGATGTCGCCAGTCCGGTGGCGTAGGCGTAGTACGCGTTCATCCCGTGGATGATCGCGACCGGCTTCGCGTACCGGCTCATGCTGTTCCAGAACTTGCCGGTGGAGTACCGGATCTCGATGTCGTCGCCGACCTGCGGTTGGTAGGCCAGGTTGCCTTCGGGACAGACCTTCGGCGGAGGGCTCTTGAAGGCCGTCGAGCAGTTCGACGGCGGCTTGCGATAGCCCGTGCCCGGATTGCCGTCGCTGAACATCACGGTGAAATCCTCACCGGACCCCTCGACGTTCCCCTTCGCCGGCGAATAGGTGATCCGCCGTGCAGACAGACCGTCGGGCAGTCCGTTCGCGACGAACGGCGAGCCGAGCTCCTGCCGACCCGACAGCGACCGGGCGATGGCCGACGCCACCCTGACGTCGGGATCGAACGGGCCGTCGATCGTCGGGATCTTCACCGTGCCGAGCCGGCGCTGCGACTCGCAGGTGAGCAGCGCCCACAACCCTTCGGCCGGCTGCCAGACCAGAGACTTCAGCATGTCGCCGAAGAGCGGGAACCGATAGCCCTGCGGTCCGGGCGGGAACGGCGCCGTCCTGGTCGACGCCACGATCCGGACCTGGTGTCCGCCGAGTGTGACCGTCGGGCTGCCCGGCGGGATCCGGCCCGGATCGAAATCGCCGTTGCGATGCACCTGGAGCTGGCAGAACGTCGGCCACGGTGTCCCGTTCACCACCTGCAACTCAGAGTCCTGCCGGTTCGGGCCATAGACCTGGGTGGTCGCATAGATGTCCTTCGGCAGGCTCAGTCCGACCCACCTGGCCCAGGCCGAGCTCCTGGTTTCCTGATCCGCCGAGCCGTCGCCTGACACGAACAAACGCGGCGTGAGGACAGCCGCGACAGCTGCGGTCGCAGTGGCCGCCGCTGTGACGACGATGAGCGCAGTACGGCGACGTGCGGCACGCCGGCCGCCGCGCTCGAGTACTTGCCGGATCTCGTCGGGGCGCGGCGCTGTGTCGGCCAGGCGGTCGAAGGCGTCTCGCAGGTCTTCCTCAGTACGCATGATGCTTTTCCTCCGCCATGCTGGTGAACTGAATGCGCAGGGTCGCCAGGGCACGTGACGCGTGGGCGCGCACGGTGCCCGGCGAGCAGTCCATGGTTTCGGCGATCTCGTTGTCGGTCAGGCCGCCGTAGTACCGCAGTACGAGGACTGCCCGTTGCCGCCGTGGGAGCTTGGCCAACTCGCCGACCAGTTGGTCGCGGTCGGCTGTGCGTTCGGCGTGGTCTGGGCTGCTGCCTGTCTCGACCTCGTCGCTCGGCACGTACCGGGACCACTTCCGGCGCCAGGACAGGTATTCGTTGACCACCATCCGGCGCAGGTACGCGTCCGGGTGGTCCAGGCCGCCGATTCGGTCCCACTTGCGCTGGGCCTTGATCGCGACGTCCTGTACGACGTCCTCGGCCAGGTACGGCGTACCGCACAGCACGGTCGCGAACCGCAGCAGCGGTGGCAGACCGGTCCGGGTCCACTCGTCGAACGTCACCGCGCCTCCTCGGCTGCCGGCCAGTCGGATGTCCGGCCTACACCAGTACAAACGACGGTATGCGCCGATCTGCTGAGTCCAGGTCGCGGGCAATCGATTTCTCAGACCCGCGACGACCGCTAGGGTCGCGGGTATGACTCTTGGGAATCTCACCGGTATCAGTGCGCTCGCCGAGGTCGAGTCGCGCTCCATCAGTGCGGAGAACCCGACCGGGGAGCCCGGTCAGGGTGGGCGGCGGACCGAGGGGACCGGTGCGCACGCGGCCCGGGATCTCGGCCAGGGCTGGAAGGTCTCGCCGTCGATCGAGATCGGGCCGGGCGAGACCGCGACGCTGGCCGACATCGCCGGCTCCGGCTGCGTCACCCACATCTGGCTCACCACGCACGTCGACCACTGGCGCAGGCTGGTCCTGCGGGGCTTCTGGGACGGCGACACCGCACCGGCGATCGAGACTCCGGTCGGCGACTTCTTCTGCTCCGGCTGGGGCAAGTTCGCCCAGGTGAACTCGCTCCCGGTCGCGGTGAACCCGAACGGCGGTTTCAACTGCTACTGGGAGATGCCGTTCAAGGAGCACGCCACGTTCACGCTGGAGAACACGCACGACGAGAAGGTGGTCGTGTACTTCCAGGTGGACTACTGGCTCGGCGCAATATCCGACAAGTCGGCGTACCTGCATGCGCAGTGGCGGCGGAGCAATCCGCTCGAGTCGAAGACGGTCCACACCCTGCTGGACGGTGTCGAAGGCCCCGGTCACTACGTCGGCACCTACCTGGCCTGGGGCGTCAACAGCACCGGCTGGTGGGGTGAGGGTGAGGTGAAGTTCTACCTGGACGGTGACGACGAGTTCCCGACCATCTGCGGCACAGGGACCGAGGACTACTTCGGCGGCGCGTGGAACTTCGACGTACCTCACCTGGGCGGCTACACCGAGTTCAGTACGCCGTACCTCGGTATGCCGCAGGTGATCCGCCCGGACGGGCAGTACCAGAGCCAGCAACGCTTCGGCATGTACCGCTTCCACCTGCCGGACCCGATCCGCTTCAAGGAGAAGTTGCGCGTCGACGTCCAGGCCCTCGGCTGGCGCTCCGGCGGCCGCTACCTGCCGCTCCAGGACGACATCTCCTCGACCGCGTTCCTCTACTCAGGCAGGACGAGTACGACGCGACCGGACGCGCCGACGCATGACGTGATGGAGATCTGCTAGGGCGTCCGCAACGGGTTCTGCAGAGCTGTGTCGGCGAGCACCACCAGCGCCGCGGTCCACGCGAGTGGTGCCTCGCCGGCCGGCTCCAGATCCCGGTTCACCTTCTCCGGTAACGCGCCGCTGCTGGTCCGATGCTGGTCGAGCCATTTCAACAAGGTCTCAGCTGTCGTGCGATCCCCTCGGGCGGCGGCGCTCAACGCGAACAACGCCGTCTGAGGCGTCCACGACACTCCATCCGCACGCCACGACTCGCCGGGCGTCACCCCGCCGTTCGGCTGTGTGAGTACGGCGTGCGCACGATCGATCGCCGTCGACACAACGTCGCGGGCCGGGGCGAACGGCGGACCGAGCACGGTCACGATCGCGTCCGCGCCGCCGCCGACACCGATCGGCTCGACACCCGGCTCGACGAAGCTGGTCGCGACCGCCGGGGTGCGCGGATAGTCCGGCCCGAAGACCCGATCTGTTGCCGCCGACAACTTGTCCAGCCCTGACTGCCAGCGCGCGGCCTCGGCCGGATGCCCTTGCTCAGTAGCAATCCGCACAGCTGAACGCAGTCCGGTCAGCAGCGGCGCGACCGTGCCGAGCGTCACCTTCTTCTCGGGCCGCTCCCAGTAGTCGGACGACGGACCCGGGAGACCGTCCGGACCCAACTCACGAACGATCTGGTCTGCAGATTCGCTGACGAGATCCCAGTACCGATCACCGGAGCGGCAGAACCAGGTCGCCCAGAGGACCCACCCGGATCCGTCCAGTTGAGCCGGGCGACCGTCGGCGACCTTGCCGCCGGACTCCGTGTAGCGCGCCTCCCATCTGCCGGTCGAAGGGCGGATGCGGTCGAGGAACGAAAGCACCTTGAGTGCTTCGTCGTACTGGCCGATTGCGCAACGGGCGACCGCGACGAACGACGCGTCCCGCGGCCACACGTACCGCCACGGGCCGTCCCAGCCGGCCAGCAATGCGCCGTTCGGGAGAGTGAGCCCGTCGAGATCGGCGAGCGCGTGCCGGACGAGGTCGTCGTACTGCCCGCTGCCGAGTGTGGAGTCGGCGTGCGTCGCCGATCGGCCGGGGATCCCGTCGGCGACCAGGCGGGGTTGCGGGTTGCGGATCAGATTGCTGGTCGTGCCGGCGGCCAGGATCGCGAGCAGGATGGCGATCACGACGTACGGGAACCACCGGTGCCGGCCGCCCTCCCGCATGGTCCCCTCCCGTCTACTGAGCCAGGTGCTGCACTTCCGCCTCGAACTTACGCCGCGGCGCCAGCTCGACCAGATACATCGCCGACACCACCAGCGCTCCGCCCACCAGCATCCGCCACGTGAGGCTGTCGGAGCCGAACAGTACTGCGAACGTCGAGGCGAACACTGGCTCCATTGTCATCGCAATCGCGGCCCGCGTGGGTGTGAGGTGCGCCTGCGCCCACGTCTGCACGATCAGCGCGAGCGCACCCGCGACCAACGCCATGTAGACCACGCTGACCCAGTCGCGGCCGTTGCTCGGCACCGAGAACCCACCGGGCACCGCTCCGATGGCGCAGACGCAGGTGATGACGATCATCTGCAGCGCCGACAGCCCGAACGCGTTCTTCGGGGTCGACCACGCGCCGAGCCCGATGATGTGCAGCGCATAGAGGCCTGCAGACGCCAGCGTCAGCAGCTCGCCGGTCCCCAGGCTCAGCCCGCGCAGCGACAGTACGCCGAGGCCGACCGTGGCGAGGATCACGGCGAACCAGGCCCAGCGGCCGATCTTGTGCCGCAGGATGACCGCGCCGAGCAGCGGGGTGAAGACGACGTACATGCCGGTGACGAAGCCGGAGACGCTCGCCGACGTGTGCCGCAGACCCTCGGTCTGCACGAGCTGCGCGATGCCGTAGGTGATGCCCAGGGCAACGGCCCGCCCGCGGTCCAGGCGGCTCAACTTCGAGATCGCCGGCGGATGGATCAGCACCAGCGCGACCGACGCGATCAGGAATCGCAACGCCAGGTAGTCGGCGACGTCCATCCTGGTGAGCAGGTCCTTGGTCAGGAAGAACGTCGACCCCCACGCCGCCGCGACCGCGAGCAGGGCGAGTACGGCGATACGCGGGTGGTTCACGCCGCACATCACATCAGAAGCCTTCAGTAGAAGGCAAAACGCGCGTCAGAGCACGGTGATGATGATCGTGCTGCCCGGCTGGGCCTTCTTGCCGGCGCCCGGGTTCTGCGCGGCGACGATGTTCAGCCCGAGGTTGAACGGCGCCTTCTGCACGGTGACCTTGAAGCCCGCGTCGGTGAGGATCTTCTGCGCGTCCGCGGTGCTCTTCCGCTTGACGTCCGGTACGTCGACCAGCGGCGGGCCGAGCGAGACCACCATCGTGACCTTGTCCTTGGCGAACAACGTGCCGCTGTTCGGGGTCTGGCTGATCACGTTGCCCTCGGCGACCTTCTCGTCGTACTGCGTCGTGCGGCCGACGGTGAGGCCGAGCTTGCGGAGCGCCTTGCTCGCGTCGTGGTAGGACTTGCCGGTCCAGTCAGGCACGGTGATGGGCCGTTTGCCCTTGCTGACCGCGAAGTTGATCGCGGTGCCGGGCTTGACGACCGTGTTGAACCGCGGGCTGATTGCCATCACCCGGCCCTGCGGCACCGTCTCGCTGTACTGCTCGATGATCTGCCCGGTGATCAACTTGATCGGCGACAGCGCCTGCTGGGCGGCGTCCAGCTGCAGACCGACGAGCTGCGGCACCCGATAGCGCTCCGGGCCCTTCGAAACAGTGAGACCGATATCACCGTTCTTCCGGATCCGATCGCCTGCTGCGGGGTCGGTCCCCATGACCGCACCCAGGGGCACGTCCTCGGAGTAGTCCTGGTTGTCCAGGCTGGTGTGCAGGCCTGACTTCTCCGCTTCCGCTGCTGCGGCCGCGGGCGCCATGCTCACCAGGTTGGGCGTGGTCGTGTAGCGGTGGATGCCGTAGTACCAGGCCGCTGTGCCGATGGCGATCGCTGCGGCCAGAATCACAATCAGTGCGATCGGGCCGCGGCTCCTGCGCTGCGGCTGCTGCTGATGTGGTGGCGCGGTTGGTGGCTTGGCCGGAGCGCCGGTCGGGCGGCCACGATCCACCGGTACGACGATGGTGTCGTGGCGGAGCGGCTCAATTTCCACCTCTCCACGTGTGTAGCCGTCGTCGTACCCGCTGTCCTGCCGGATCTGCTGGATCGGCACGGTGAGATCGCCGGTCAGCTCCGGGTCGTCGGGCAGCCCTTCCTCGAGCGCGCTGCGCACCCGGTGCACCTGCCGGCTGAAGACGCGGGCGTCCGTCGGCCGCAGATCCCGGTCCCGTGCAGTCGCTCGCTGCACGAGCGCATCGACGTACGGCGGGATGGTCGGCACCTCGAGCGACGGTGCGGGTACGTCGGCGTGGACGTGGGCGTACGCGACCTGGATGGGCGTGTCGCCGGAGTGGGGCTTGTTGCCGGTCAGCAGCTCGTACAGGAGGATGCCGGCCGAGTACACGTCCGAGCGGGCGTCTGCACTGCCGTCGGTGACCAGCTCGGGCGCCAGGTACGACACTGTGCCCATCAGGAGGCCCTGCGTGGCGGTGTTGCCGCTGGCGCTGACGGCACGGGCCAGGCCGAAGTCGGCGACCTTCACTGCGCCCTTGTCGGAGATCAGTACGTTCTCGGGCTTGATGTCGCGGTGCACGATGCCGGCGTCGTGAGCGGCCGACAGCGCGGACAGGACCGGGGTGAGCAGGTCCAGCGCGCGGGCGGGGGAGAGCGGCGCCTGCTCGCGGATGACGTCACGCAGCGTGCGGCCCGGGACGTACTCCATCGCCAGGAACAGGGTGCCGTTGTCGTCACCCTGGTCGAAGACGGCCACCACATTCGGGTTCGAGAGGCGGGCGGCGGCCCGGGCCTCGGCCACGAACCGGCGGGCGAACTGGGCGTCGTCACCGAGACCGTCGTGCATCACCTTGAGCGCGACGGTCCGGTCCAGCCGGGTGTCGAGGGCCCGGTAGACGGTCGCCATCCCGCCCTTCGCGACACGCGCGTCCACGCGGTACCGGCCGTCGAGCACTCGCCCGACGAGGCGGTCGCTGACCTGCGTGTCCACGTCGTCCGTCACTTGCGGTGAGCCGCCTCTCCAAACGTTCTGCTCAGAGAGTGTAGATAACGCCTCAGCGTGACTGGGCCAGGCTCACCGCAGAGGGTCCCACCCGCGCTCAAGCTGAGTCTTGATCCGGAGCACGTTCTGGACGTACAGCTTGGTGTCCGGATACACACCGTTCTTCTTCACGCCGCCCAGGCCCTGGTAGTAGCCGGCGACCGCGAGGTCGAGGCGGGCCGCGCCGGTCAGGCGGCTCAGCAGGACGACTCCGGCGGTGACGTTGTCCTGCGGCTTGAGCAGGTCGAGCCTGCGTCCGACGATGCTCGAGGCGAACTTGCCGGTCGAGGGGATCACCTGCATCGCGCCGACGGCGTTCGCGGGGGAGACGACCCGCTGCTTCCAGCCGGACTCCTGCCAGCTGACCGCGAGCGCGAGCTGCGGGTCGACGCCGTACCGCTTCGAGGTCGTCACGATCAGTGATCGCACCTGCGTGCGGGTCGGCAGTTTGCGCTTCTTCAGGATCGCCCGGTTGCGGTTGGCCTGCGCGACGATGTGGTCGGCGTACGTGCGGCCGGCGAAAGTGTTGTCGGTCCGCGCCTTCGTCTTCGCTTTCTTCGGGTGCAGCTTCACCGGGATCTGCAGCGGCTTGCCGGCGTAGATGCGGTCGCCGGAGTGCAGGCCGTTCGCGGCGAGCAGGTTGGCCTGGGAGCACTTGAACCGCTTCGCGATCTTCGAGACGGTGTCGCCGCGCTTGACGACGTACGTCACCCGGCCGAGCTGGGAGCGCTTGGCCGGCTGCGCCGTCCGCGTGGTCGAGCCCTTGGCGGGGACCTTCAGGACCTCGCCGGCATAGATCGCGTTGCCGTTACCCGGCAGCTGGTTCAGCGCGACCAGCGTCCTGACCGACGTGCCGTACCGGCCGGCGATGTGGCTGAGGGTGTCACCGTCCTTGACCTTGTACGCGCCGAAACCGGGTGAGCCGGCGGTGATCACGGCCGCGGTCAGGACTGGTACGGCGAGCCCGCTCAGCACCCGTAGGACCTTGTGCATGGCAACCATCTCCCCGTGTGACGTCCTGTTGACCGTAAGCGCTGGTACAGATGTGACAACAGGGGGCCATGGGGTACGTGTTACGCCTGTAATGCAATGTTTACAATTCAAGCCTGAACTACATTGTTGTCGTTCACAAGCATTCCGGTTGCTTCCGGCAACTGTGGAATCAGTGACCGAACCGGCTGGCGAGGAAGGGTTTTGCGAGATCCGGCAGCGTTCCGGTGCGGACGGTCTCGGCCAGGATCTGCGCGGTGACCGGCGTCAGCAGGACACCGTTCCGGTAGTGGCCGGTTGCCCAGAGCAACCGATCCAGGCCGGACGGCCCGAGGATAGGTGCGTTGTCGGGCGTCGCGGGCCGGAGACCGGCGATCGCCTCCACCAGCTCGAGCTCGTCGATGATCGGCAGCACAGTCCGCGCGTCACGCAGCAGCGCGAACACGCCGCCCGCCAGCACACGGGTGTCGTAGCCGAGCTCGGTAGTGGTCGCGCCAACGACCAGTTCGCCGCCCGGACGCGGCACCAAGTAAACGGAGAAGCCGCGCGCAGTCGCTCGCACGGTGTGCTGCAGCGCAGGGCGATAAGCCTCCGGCACCCGCAGCCGCAGTACCTCACCCTTCACTGGACGCACCGGTGGACGCAGCTCATCGGGTACGCCGTCCAGCTGCGACGACCACGGCCCGGTCGCAGCGATCACGTGATCTGCGTGGACGGTCTCGCCGTTCTCGAGCAGTACGCCGATAGCCGTCGCGCCGGATGTGACGACGCGGGACACACGCTGGCGGATGAGCTGGACGCCGGAGAGGTCGACGGCACGCAGGAGAGTGGCGACTGCTTGCCTGTTGTCGACGGAATGGTCGCCGGGGACCCAGACGCCACCAGACACGCCGGTAGCGAGGAGTGGTTCGCGTCGGCGGGCGTCGCGACCGGACAGCTCTTCCACGTCGAGTCCGAGCCGCCGCTGGTAGTCGGCGAGCCTGCGGAGCGCGGCTGCGTCGTCGACGTCGTACGCGACCGACAGCGTGCCGGTCCGGTGCAGGCCCGCGGGTTGTCCGGTCAGCTCTTCCAGTTCCTGGGCGAAGGCCGGCCAGGCGTTCACGGACGCCAGATTGAGAGCCAGCAGGTCGTCCTCGCCGTACTCCACCTCGGTGACTGGTGCGAGCATGCCGGCGGCGACATTGGAGGTCTGGGCACCTGGTGTCGGATCACACACCGCCACCTGGACACCGTCAGCTGCCAGTCGCCACGCGGTCGCCAGACCTATCAGTCCGGCGCCGATCACCACCACGTCAGGCATGCCCCAGAGCCTACGGCTGCTCGGACATGGCAGGCTTTGGGGTGTGACTGACCACACCGAACGGCTCGACGACGCCCGGCTCTACCTGTGTACGGATGCCCGCGAGAAGCAGGGTGATCTCGAGCAGTTCCTGGACGCCGCGCTGGCCGGCGGCGTGGACATCGTGCAGCTCCGGCAGAAGGAGATGGAGGCTGCCGACGAGCTGGCCGCGCTGGAGGTGTTCGCCGACGCGTGCAAGCGACACGGCAAGTTGCTGGCAGTCAACGACCGCGCTGACGTCGCATTCGCGGCGGGAGCCGACGTACTGCACCTGGGACAGCGTGACCTGCCGGTGCACGCCGCTCGGGCGATCACCGGACCGGGGCCGATCATTGGGCGGTCGACGCACACGTTCAGCCAGGTGAACGCCGCGGTGGCCGAGCAGGGGTCGGACTACTTCTGCGTCGGCCCGACGTGGGAGACGCCGACCAAGCCGGGGCGTCAGGCCGCCGGTCTGGAGCTGGTGTCGTACGCCGCGGGTCGCCGTCAGTCGAAGCCGTGGTTCGCGATCGGCGGGATCGACCTGGAGCGCCTGGACGACGTACTGGAAGCCGGTGCGACGCGAGTGGTCGTCGTACGCGCGATCACCGATGCGGACGACCCGGGGGAGGCGGCCGCCGAGTTCAGTCGGAGGCTGCGGTGATCAACAACCCGAAGGCCGCGCGGATCGTCGCGGTCGTGGTGATCGCCATGCTGGTGATCACCCTGGCGGCATCGCTGTTCGGGTGCTCAGCGGATACGAAGGCCTCCAACAGCGTCGATCCGGAGAGCGGTCTGAAGATCGTCGCGGTGGCCGACCTGCCGAAGGAGGCGCAGGACACGCTGAAGCTGATCGACCAGGGCGGACCGTACCCGTACAGCCGCGACGGCGTGGTGTTCGGCAATCTGGAGAAGATCCTGCCGAAGCACGACCGCGGCTACTACCACGAGTACACCGTGAAGACGCCGGGCGAGAAGGACCGTGGTGCCCGCCGGATCGTGACCGGTAACGCTCAGGAGCGTTACTACACGGACGACCACTACAAGTCCTTCCGCCGCATCGCGGAAGACGGGGGAACCTCATGACCGATCTGCACGCGCTGCTGACGGACGGGCTGCGTCCGGGCGTCTACCGCTGGCCATCACCCGCGACTGCCGACCAGGTACGCCGTGATGCTGCCGCCGCCGGGTTCGGATTCGTCCTGCTCGACACCGGCGAGATCCACGATAAGACGGGTTTCCTGGACCTGTGTGCGACTGCCTTCGACCTGCCGCGCTGGTTCGGCCGGAACTGGGACGCGCTGGCCGACTCGCTCAGTGACAGGTCGACCGGAGAGCCCGAGGTCGTGCTGTGGTCCGGTCTGCGGCACCTGCTCGAGCACGACCATGACACCGTCGACGTAGCCCTGCAGATCTTCGAAGAGGACACCACGAACTCCGGTCAGCTCCGGGTCCTCATCCACGAGAAGGCCGGCGCCGAAGCACCGGACCTGCTGGCGTCACTGCCGATCCTTTAGCCGCTCGGCCAGTTCGTCGAGATCGTCGGCGAACAACAGATTGCGGCCGCGGTTGCTCTCCCGGACCCAGTCGGCCAGCGGCTTGCTCGCGGCGACCCGCGCCGAGATGTCGCCGACGACGGCGAGCCCCATCTGGTACGAGACGAACTTCTGCGTGATCGCACCGGCCCGCCCGGTCCGCAGTTCGAAGAACTCGTCACCGAGCTGCTCCGGCGTGAACGCGATCCACTCGGCGTGGTGTGCGTAGTACGCGTCGACGATCAGCTGCACGGCGTCGCTCTTGGTGGCGACGGCCGTGTCACTGACGAAAATCTTCACACCGGCAAGCTCAACCATGTGCTCCAAAATACCTTACCTGTCCCTACCTAGCCATTTATAGGGAATTCTAAGGAACTTGCCATAGTCTAGTGAGATGGCGCAGGAGCTGTACTCGGTCGAGCAGGTGGCGAATCGGCTGGGGCTGCACGTCCGCACGATCCGGAACTACGTCCGCGACGGCCGATTGAAGGCCGTGCGGATCGGCAAGCAGTACCGCATCACCCGCGAGGATCTCGAGGAATTCACCGGCGCGCCCACCGCCGTGGTCGACATCGATCGGTCCGCGCGGCACGTCGAGGCGTCGAGCATCGTCCACATCGACGCCGTCGACCGCGCTACCGCGGACCGCATCACCACGCACATCCTCGGCGCGCTGAACCAGCCCGAGGCGGTCAACCTGAAGGCCGAAACCATCTACGACGAGGACCGCGCCGTCCTCAAGGTCATCGTCCTCGGCAATCTTCCGGCGACCGCTGATCTGCTCCGGCTGATCAACCTGATGGCCGAGCAGTAGGCGGCTACACCTCGCGCGAGGTCGCCGCGATCGCCAAGTCTGTCAGGGCTTTCCGGCTCGCGTCGTCGGCGAGCGGCGCCTCGTCCAGGGCGTCGAGTGCGTCTTCGGTGCGGTTGGTGATCAGGTCTTCGCAGGCCTGTACGGCGCGGGAGTCCTGCAGGATCTCGCGGAGCAACTGGATCTCGTCATCGTCCAGATCCGGCCGTCCGAACAACCGGTCGAACTCCGACAGCTGGACCTCCGACGCATGGTCGATCGCGTAGGCGATCAGGACCGTCCGCTTGCCCTCGCGCAGATCGTCCCCGGCCGGCTTCCCGGTGATCGCCGGATCGCCGAACACGCCAAGCAGATCGTCCCGCAACTGGAACGCCTCACCCAACGGCAACCCATAGCCCGACAATGACGAGATCAACCGCGAGTCGGCGCCTGCCAGCGCGGCACCCACGTGCAGCGGCCGTTCGATCGTGTACGTCGCGGACTTGTACCGCAGTACTCGCAGCGCCAGATCCATATCCGATTCGCCACTCGCCTGCGCGAGGAGATCGAGGTACTGCCCGGCCGTCACCTCGACCCGTACGGCGTCGAAGTACTTCTCCGCGCGGGCCAGCGCCGCCGCGTCGAACCCGGAGGTGTGCAGCAGTTCGTCGGCCCAGATCAGGCACAGATCCCCGAGCAGGATCGCAGCTCCGATCCCGAAGCTGACCGGATCGCCGCCGTGGCCGCTCTTCTCGGCGCGCTCCCGCTGCAGGGCCTCGAACCGGCGATGAGCGGCCGGCGCACCCCGTCGTACGTCGGAAGAATCCATCACGTCGTCGTGGACGAGCGCGCTGACGTGCAGCATCTCCAGGCTCGCCGCAGCGGTCAGGATCGGCTGCGCCGGATCACCGCCCGCAGCCCGGAAACCCCAGTAGCAGAAGGACGGACGCAGCCGCTTACCGCCACTCGTCGCGTCCCGCGCGGCCTGCACCTGCTCGGTCAGCTCCGGCCCGAGCGCCGCCAGCCGCTCCTCCTGCCGGTCGAGGAACCCGCTCAACGCCTGCTGGATCCCGCCCGGAATGTCCACATCACCATCCACGTCTCGGAGCGTAGTCGGTGGGCAGACAGCGCTGACCACCGCGGGTAACCTGTGCGGCATGGCGAACGGTCTTCCTTCGACGCGGCCCGGCGGCCCGCCGACCATCCGTGAACTGCTCGCGTCCGGAGACCGGTCCTTCTCGTTCGAGTTCTTCCCACCGAAGACGCCCGAGGCCGAGGAGGTGCTGTGGCGGTCGATCCGCGAGATCGAGCAGCTGCACCCGACCTTCGTCTCGATCACGTACGGCGCCGGCGGGACCACCCGCGACGGCACGATCCGGGTTACCGAGCGGGTCGCCCAGGACACCTCGCTGACCCCGCTCGGTCACCTGACCTGCGTCTCGCACTCGCGCGACGAACTGCGCTCGGTGATCGGCGCGTACGCCGGAGCCGGCGTGCGCAACATGCTCGCGCTGCGCGGCGACCCGCCCGGCGGGCCGAACCAGCCGTGGGTCGCGCACCCCGAGGGCCTCAACCACGCGGTCGAGCTGGTCGAGCTGATCCGCGAGCTCGGCGACTTCAGCGTCGGCGTCGCGGCGTTCCCGGACAAACATCCGGAGGCGACCTCGCTCGAGGCGGACGCCCAGGTGCTCGCCGCCAAGGCGCAGGCCGGGGCCGACTACGCGATCACGCAGATGTTCTTCGGCGCCGACGACTACTTCCGGCTGGTCGACCGCTCCGCCGCGCTGGGCTGCGACATGCCTGTGCTGCCGGGCATCATGCCGGTCACCAATATCAAGCAGATCCAGCGGATGGCCGAGCTCACCGGGATGGCGCTGCCCGAGGCCGTCACCTCACGGCTGCTCGCCGTCGAGGACGAGCCGACGGCGGTCCGTGAGGTCGGGATCGAGATCGCGACCGAGCTCTGCGAGCGCCTGCTGGCCGGCGGCGCGCCCGGCATTCACTTCATCACGCTGAACAGATCGACAGCGACCCGACAGGTCTTCCGCAACCTCAGCTCCACCGTCGTATCCTGACGCAATGGCTGACCCGTCGGACCTGCTGATCGACCGCACTCTCGTCCTGCTCCGGCACGCCAAGGCGGTGGAGCCCGACTCGATGCCGGATCTGGAGCGTCCGCTCGCCGACCGCGGCCGCGCCGACGCCGGGGCGGCCGGCCGGCATCTTGTTGCCCAGGGCATCGAAGCGGACCTGGTCCTGTGCTCGCCGTCGAAGCGCACCCGCGAGACCTGGAAGTACGTCGCGGAGGCCGGCGTCACCGCGGCCGACGTCTGGTACGACAAGCGGATCTACAGCGCCGACGCCGAAGGACTCCTCGACGTCATCCACGAGGCCCCGGCCGAGGCACGCACCGTGATCGTCGTCGGCCACGCGCCGGGCATCCCGTGGCTGGCCGACGAGCTCGCGCTGGACGGCACCAGCCCCGAGCGTGTCGAGCTCACCCAGAAGTACCCGACCTCCGGCCTCGCGATCCTGCACCTGACCTGCCGCTGGTCGGACCTCGCAGCGAACGAGGCCGACCTCGTGCAGTACGTCGTACCGCGGGGCTAATTGTTGTGAGGTAGCCAGTGCGTCGTGCTGTTGACCGTGATCAATCGCTGGGTTGCGCGGGTCAGCACGACGTACAGCGCCCGCACTCCGCCCAGCGTGTCGCTGACGATGCGGTCCGGCTCGACGACCACGACCGCGTCGTACTCGAGGCCCTTGGACTCCAGTGGGCTGAGTGCGACGACCCGTGGATCGCCCAGCTCGGCGAGCACCTGGTCGACGGCGGGGCGCAGCTTCGGCGGCACGATGACGCCGACTGTGCCCTCGACCAGTTGCAGTAGCTCGGCGGCCGCGTCGCCCGCGGCCTCCGAAACCTTGCCGTCGTCGAAGATCCGGTGCTCCGGCTCCACTCCGGTACTGCGGACCGCGTTCGGCAGGTCCGCGTCCGGGATGGACTGCTTGATCACCTCACCGGCGAACGAGTAGATCTCGGCCGAGTTCCGGTAGTTGGTGGACAGCCGGAACGAGTGCCGCTGCAGGTGGGAGAGCATCGAGTCCATCGCGGCGCGGGCCTCGTCCGGGTCCGGCCAGGAGCTCTGCGCCGGGTCGCCGACGATCGTCCAGCTGGCCTGCGGTCCGCGCCGGGTAACCATCCGCCACTGCATGGGGGAGAGGTCCTGCGCCTCGTCCACCAGCACGTGCGCGTACTCCTCCGGCTCCTCCGCCTCCCGCGCCGCAGCGGCTCGGGCCCGGCGCTCGGAGCTGGTCAGCACCTCGTTGACGCCGTCCGTCAGCCCCTCTAGCCAGTCGAACTCCTCATCGGTGTTCTCCTGCACCGGCGGGCGACCGAGGAACGCACTCAGCTCGTCCAGCAGGGCGACGTCGGCGATGGTGAACTCATCCGTCGTACGGATGCCTCTGGCCAGCGCGTCGATCTCTGCAGGCGTCAGGTCGTTCCGGGCCCAGCGCTGCAGCCGGCGTGGGTCACCGAGCCAGCGCAGTACCGCCTCCGGGGTCACCACCGGCCACCACTGGCTGAAGAACGTCCGGAACGCCGGAGTGTCGGCCACGCGGTCGCCGAACGCCTCACGGTCGCCGAGCGGCCCGTTGCGCAGGTCCTCGGGGAACCGCTGCCACAGTGCGGCGATCAGGCCCTTCCGCGCCTCGGTGGCGGCCTTGTTGCGGGCAGTCCGGCGCAGGGCGTTCCGGCGTACGTTGTCGAGTTGGTTGGCGTCCAGCTCGACCGTGGCGCCGCCGAGGAACACGCGCAGGTTGGTCGGTGCGTTCGGCACCCGATCGCGGGCGGCGCGCGACAGGATCGCGCGCATCCGCAGCGAGCCCTTGACAGCCGCCACGTCGCCGTCGTCGACCGCTGTCGCCTTCACACCGTCGACCAGCTCGCCGACTGCGCGCAGCGAGACGGTGTTCTCACCAAGGCTCGGCAGCACGCGCTCGATGTAGGCCATGAACGCTGCCGACGGTCCGACCACGAGTACGCCGCCACGCTCGAAGCGCCTGCGGTCGCTGTAGAGCAGGTACGCCGCCCTGTGCAGCGCGACCACCGTCTTGCCTGTGCCCGGTCCACCACCGATCACGGTGACGCCACGGGCTGGTGCCCGGATCGCCTCGTCCTGCTCAGCCTGGATCGTGGCGACGATGTCGCGCATCGTGTGGCCACGGGCCCGGGACAGCGAGGCCATCAGCGCGCCCTCACCCATCACCGGCAGGTCCTCAGGCGCTCGCTCCGGCGCCAGCAGGTCGTCCTCGAGCCCGACGATCCGCGGACCCTTGTTCCGCAGTACGCGACGCCGGACGACCTTCAGCCGGTCCGTCGCGGTGGCCCGGTAGAAGGGCTCGGCCGCGGGCGCACGCCAGTCGATCACCAGCGGCTCGTACTCCGCGTCGCGGACACCGATCCGGCCGACGTACAGCTTGTCCAGCTCCGCCGCGCTCGTCGCGGGCGGCTCGTCGTCCCCGCGGTCGGAGTCGAGCCGGCCGAAGACCAGCCCCTCGTGCTCCGCGTCCAGCTCGGCGATCCGGCGGGCAGCGGCGAACACGAGCACGTCCCGCTCGTACAGGCCGGTCTGCTCCTCGTCGCGGACCCGGCCGACGTTCTGCGCCTGGCCACGCTGGTGGCCCTCGACCGCGATCCGGGACGCGGACCGCGCAGCCTCGTCGACCCGGCCGTACACCCGGTCGATGTGTTGCTGCTCAGCCGCCAGCTCCGCCCGCTCCACGCTGTCAAAGTTGTCGTGATCGGCCGATGTGGGGGTTTGATCCACCGAGGTCCTCTCTACCGCCGGGCACCACCCCGACTCAGAACACAGGAACAACCAATCTTAGTTTGTTCCCCTGTCCAACCCCACCGCGGCCTCAGGCCTTCCCGATGGCGTCGGCCACAATCGCCGCGCCGAGGGTGGTGGCGGGCACGCCGGAGCCCGGGTGCGCGCCCGCGCCGACGCAGTACAGACCCTTCACCGGGGACACGTTCGAGGCGCGGCGGCGGGCGGTCCGGTAGCCCTCCCAGGCCACTCCAGCCCACCAGGACGGCGACGTCTGCCGCGAGACCACGTTGTCCCGGACGGGCAGCCCGCGCGCGACCAGTAGGTCCAGTACGTCGTCGGTGGGGTAGCCGTGGACCAGTACCGACCAGGCCTGGTGGCCGGCAGGCGCCGTACCGCCGGTGCGGACGACGACCGTCGGCGTCCCGTGCAGCACGGTCTCGAACGGCAGCTCCGGTACGGGCTCCTTCAGGCCGAGGTGGACGACGTACGCCGCCTGGGCCTGGTGCGTCGCGAGGATCCGCTTGCGGACCTTCTTGGCCGCCGGATCGATCACGAAGCTCTCGTAGAGCACTCGCGGGTCGACGTCACTCACCACGACGTCAGCCGGGAGCTCCGTGCCGTCAGTGAGCCGTACGCCGGTCACTGCGCCGCCGGTCGTCGTCACCGCGACCACCTCGGCGCTGGTGTGGACCGTGACCTTCCGCTCGCTCGCCCGCTGCACCAGAGCATCGGCCAGTGCGCCGAAGCCGCCCGCGATGGTCCAGCGGCCGAAGGTGCGTTCCAGGTAGGACCACACGCCGACGTACCCGGGTGTGAGGGTCGCGTCCGAACCGCCTTGGGCTGCGAAGTGCCTCAGTACCGCGCGGGCCCGTTCGTCGCTCAGCTCTCGCCGTGCGACCTTCTCCAGGGACTGCCAGGGCTTGAGGGCGCGGATCGTCTTGATGGGCAGCCTGTCCTCGAGCGGTGGCTCGAGTGAGGTCTTACGCAGGATCTGCCACGTGTCGCCGTACGAGTCGACCAGTGCGGTCCACTGCTCGGCCACAGCCGCACCTGCGAGGTCCGTCCAGGCCTCCTCCTGCAGGCCGCGGTCGCTGATCGGCAGGTCGAGCACAGAGCCGTCGGTGAACATGTGGCGGCGTGGCTCGGTCACCGGATCCAGCTGGACCAGACTCTCGATCGGACGACCGCTCTTGCGGAACAGATCGCGCAGGGCGGCCGGCAGCGTCGTACTGGCTGCTCCGGCGTCCCAGACGAAGCCGTCTGCTTCGACCCGGCCGAGCACTCCGCCGAGATGCTCGTTCTGCTCGCAGATGGTGACCTGGTGGCCCAGCTTGGCCAGCCGCACTGCACTGGCGAGACCGGCCAGCCCGGCCCCGACGACAATCACATTGGCCATCAGGCAGCACTGCTCCCAGTTGCAGGGGTAGTTCGTCTCTCTCGCCACGCCTTGAACCTGCGATACCCGCGTCGGATGAACCGGAACGCGAAGTACACGCCGATCAGTCCGAGGATCAGGAAGATGCTGGCGACGATCAGCGCGGCTTCCGGATGGAACGCGGCCAGCGACACCACACCAGCCACGGCGACGTCCTCACCGGACGACGCGGCGATGTTGGTGACCGGCTCGGGGGAGGTGTTGATCGCCAGCCGCAGACTGGCCTTCACCGTGTGCGAGAGCAGCGCAACCAGTCCGCCGGTCGTCGCGATGATCGCCTGGTGCAGAGTGCTCGCCTGGCCGGACAGCATGGCGGCCAGGATCGCGCCGATGGTCGGCCGGATCACCGTCGAGATCGCGTCCCACGCGGAGTCGACGTACGGAATCTTGTCGGCGACGAACTCGAACGCGAACAGAACACCCGCTGCGATCAGCACCGGTGTCGTGGTCAGGGCGTGCGGTACGTCGTCGGCACCGGCGAACCGGCCCAGCAGACCGAGAATCAGCACGCAGACATAGGCATTCACGCCACTGGCCCAGCCAGTCGTGACCGCCAGCGGCAGCGCTTCCAATGTCCTGCTCCGTAACCCTCAGTGGCCGTATGTCCCGACACACGTTTTCGTCAGTATCGAACCCTCGGACGCGAGTTTTGGTTAACCGTTGACATCCGCGTCGCCTCGACCCACAGTGACTAGGCTGCCAGTCTCTGTGACCGGCACCCGCCCGAAGGGTTCAGGAGAACATCATGCTGCGTCGTCCGAAGATTCTTGCCGCACTCGCTGCGGTAGCGCTGCCGGCCGCCCTGGTCGGCGTGTCGTTGGGAGGTCCACCCGCAGAGGCGTCACAACCGTCTGCGAAGCCCGCACCGTCCGCCGTCGCCGCCACGGCGTACAGCGCGGCCGCTGCGAAGTACGGCGTACCGGAGTCGGTCCTGCTGGCCGTCTCGTACGCCGAGTCGCGCTGGGACGACCACGCCGGCGCGCCGAGCACCTCAGGTGGCTACGGCCCGATGCACCTCACCTCGCTGGGGGCGTCCGAGGTAGCCGACCTGTCCGGCAAGCAGAAGGTCGCGACCGCCGAGTCGCTGCAGACGCTGAAGAAGGCGTCCGAGTTGACCGGGCTGGACGCGTCCTCGCTGCGCACCGACGTCACCGCGAACATCAACGGCGGCGCCGCAGTGCTGGCGTCGTACCAGAAGTCGCTCGGCCTGCCGGTCGGCGCGACCACCTCACCGGCCGAGTGGTACGGCGCGGTGGCGTCGTACGCCGAGGCGGGCGACAAGGTCGGCGCTGCCGGATTCGCCGACGACGTCTACTCGATCATGGCCAAGGGTGCGGCACGTACGACGAACACCGGCCAGCAGATCGTGATGCCGGCCGTCGCGGTCAAGCCGGACAAGGCGCAGGTCGGCAAGCTGTCGCTGCCGGCCGGCGTACAGCCGTCGAAGTCGGACGTGGAGTGCCCGCCGACGCTCGGCTGCGAGTGGCTGCCGGCTCCGTACTCGACCTTCGGGACGGCCGGCGACTACGGCAACCACGACCTCGCCAACCGGCCGAAGACCGGCAAGATCGACTACATCGTCATCCACGACACCGAGGGCACCTGGCAGGGCGTGCTGAACCTGGTGCAGGACCCGACGTATGTGAGCTGGAACTACACCATGCGGTCGTCCGACGGACACACCTGGCAGCACGTGAAGGCCAAGGACGTCGCCTGGCACGCCGGCAACTGGTACGTGAACATGCACAGCATCGGCATCGAGCACGAGGGCTTCGCACCGCAGGGCGCCACCTGGTTCACCGAGTCGCTGTACCGCAACTCGGCCAAGCTGGTGAAGTACCTCTCCGCGAAGAACAACATCCCGCTCGACCGGGCGCACATCATCGGCCACGACCAGGTGCCGGGCACGGTCCCGTCGACGGTCGCCGGCATGCACTGGGACCCGGGACCGTACTGGGACTGGGAGCACTACTTCGACCTGCTCGGTGCGCCGATCTACGGGCACAAGGTCTTCCCGGTCCGCGCCGGTTCGATCGTGACGATCAAGCCGGGCTTCGCGAACAACGTCCAGGTCGTCTCCAACTGCGACGCTCCGAACACCACCTGCACGCCGCAGGGCACCAACTTCGTGTACCTGCGCCAATCGCCGGACGACAACGCCCCGCTGGTGAAGGACATCGGACTCCACCCGAACGGGATCGACGGCACCACTGACGTGTCGGACATGGGCTCCCGGGCCGCGGCGGGTTCGCAGTACGTCGTGGCGCAGCGCCAGGGCGACTGGGTGGCCGTGTGGTACCTCGGCGCGCTGGGCTGGTTCAAGAGCCCGGCCAACGCACCGGATGCCTTCGCCAAGCCCGGTCTGGTCGTGAAGCCGAAGGCAGGTAAGACGTCGGTGCCGGTGTACGGACGTGCGTACCCGGAGCAGGCGGCGTACCCGACCGGCATCCCGTACCAGACGGTGACGCCGCTGCAGTACTCGATCGGCGCCGGCCAGTCGTACCCGGTCGGCGACCTGAACATCGAGACCGACTACTACCGCGCCGTCACCTTCGACGGCCAGCCGCCGACCGACCACGTCCAGGTCCTCGGCAAGGACAGGTACTACCAGATCTGGTTCGGCCACCGGATGGCCTACGTCCGGGCTGCCGACGTAGACGTCCGCCCGGCCGTCTAATCTGGATGCTGTGATCGACGAAGCCGTCCAGCCTGTGCTGGACGGCTTCGTCACGTCTGTCCGCAAAGTCGCCGCCGTCGAGGCGGTCTGGCTGCACGGCTCACTGGCACTCGGGGACTACCAGTTGGGCCGCAGCGATCTCGACGTGATCGTGGTGACCTCGTCGCCGCCTCCACCTGCTGTAGCCGACGTACACAGGCAACTGATCCGCGACTTCCCGCTCGCCGCGAAGCTGCACTGCTCGTACATGACGGACCTGGCCGACCTCTCGGTGCGGCATCCGACGTTCGCGCACCAGCGCTACTTCGACCGGCCGGTGACCCCGGTGACCCGGCGGGAGCTTGCCATCGGCAACCGCACGCTGTTCGGGCCGACGCCGGCGGAGCTCTTGCCGGTTGTGAGTGACGAGGAACTGTTCGCCTTCATCCGCCGCGACCTGAACGACTTCTGGCTGCCGGCCACCCGCAAGCGGACCAACTGGTACGCCGATATCTGGGTCGACCTGAGTCTGCTCACGATCGCCCGCGCGCACGTCACCCTGGCGACCGGTGACCTGATCACCAAGCGCGCGGCGTTCGACGTCCTGCCCAATCTGGGGGCTCCCGCGGACGTCGTCGAGGACATCCGCCGGAGGCGGTACGGGCCGGAGTTCCGGATCGGGCCGTGGTGGCGGCACACCCGCGCCGGGCTCACCCGGCGGTTCGTGAGTACGGCGATTCCCGCCGTACTCGGCTCGCCGCTCAGTTCACGGTGATCGGCGTGCCGTCGGTCAGCTTCAGCAGCTCGGCGTAGGTGGTCGGGAAGACCGAGTGGGGGATGCCGGCCGCGGCCCAGATCACGTCGTACTGCTCGAGCGCGGTGTCGATGTAGGTGCGGACCGGGCCGGGGTGGCCGACCGGGGCGACGCCGCCGATCGACTGACCGGTGTGCTCCTTCACGAACTCCGGCGTGGCCCGCTTCAGCTTCGCGATGCCGAGTTCGGCGGCGACCTTCGCGGTGTCCACGCGGTGCGCGCCCGAGGTGAGGATGAGAACCGGTACGCCGTCGCCGTTGAAGATCAGGCTGTTCGCGATCGCGCCGACCTCGCAGCCGAGCTCGGCCGCCGCGGCCGCCGCGGTCGGCACCGCCTCGTCCAGGATCACGATCTCGCCGGTAGCACCTGCCGCCGCGAGCGCGTCGGCAACCTTCTGCACATTGGGATGACTGCTCACCCAAGTGAGCTTATGCGCCGTGTCACACCGATTTCAGCCCGGCCGCCCCGAACGAGACGTTGAACCGATCGCACCAGATCGTGACGCTGCGAAAGGCGTCGAGCCCTACGTCGGCGGGGATCGGGTAGTTCTGGTTGCCGTGGTTGCCCTTCAGGCTGCCCAGACTGCGATACGCCCCGTCGTCGAACACATGCCATCCATCCCGGCCCGGTGTCACCTCGGCGTCGCTCAGCCACACCTTGAGGTCCGGTCCGTCGGAGGTGTCAAGGTTCTCGATCCGGAGCACCCGGCTGCCGTCCGGCAGGGCGAGTACGGCAACCGTGCCGGACGTCCGGTGTTCGTGAGTGATCAGCTTCCCGGTCAGGAGAACCTTCGGTTGGGGCTTGACAACTGGCGTCGGTTTTGCCGGGTGCGCAGAAACTGTCGGTGGCGTCGTCGACGATGAAGTCGTGGAGATCGAAGCAGTGCCGGGCAGCGCCTCGTCGACGACCCTGTCGGTGAGCAGCCGCCACGGCTGGAAGAGCGGCAGCGCCACTGCCGCAACCACGACGGCTACAGCCGCCGTGGTGATTCCTACTGCCCGTCTCCGCATCGTTCGCCCTTCCGTCCTGGACTCTCCAGTCTGGCGTCCGGAGGCGTCGAGTGGCGGCGCGCCGGAATTACGGGCCGTTGACGATTGTCGGCGGGCGACGATACGCTTGCAGTGTTCGAACAGATGTTCGATTACCTCAGCTCCGGTTTCGTCGGGAGGCCGGACAGAGGTGAGCCGGACAGCTGGACGGCTCCGGTGCGGAGTTGCGGCCGCATCGGAATCCGGTGGTCCCGGCGGGCCGGGCACCGGAGTGGACCTCGACCCCCACTCCGGGCTCACCCGCCGGGCCTCCGACCCGGCCGTCGATCAGGCGCCGTTGTTCGATCACGGGAAGTGTGTACAGAGGAGGCAATGGACCATGTGGGAGTTCGACGACGCTGTCGAGGTGCACTCGGTGTTCGTGGACGGCATCGAGACTCCGGACCAGTTCCTCTGGCGCGGCCGTCTCTGGCGGGTCACCGCACTCAGGTCCCAGTGGACCGAGACCGCCGCCTGGTGGGAGCGCGGCATCATCGGCCCGGGCACCATCCACGACCCGCGTGCCCAGCGCCCTGCGCAGTCCGACGTGTTGCCCGCCCGGATCGACGCGGCCATGGTCGCCGAGGCCTGCTCGGGAGCGCGCACCACCCGTCCCACCCGAGTCCACTCAACCGGCGTGGCAGCGGCAGCGACCCCCCGCTCGCATGCCGCCGCCACGCTCTCCTCCGGACAGCCTGCCGCTGCGGACACGAGTCCGGCGGCGGTCGGCGTGCTGGATGCGGATTGGGGGCCGGAGCGCACGGTGTTCCGGGTCGAAGCGGGCTGCGGCCGGCACGGCCGACGTGAGTTGTTCGATCTCGCCCACGACCCTGTCTCGGGTCGTTGGCAACTGGAGAGGGTGACCGACCGATGACTGTTTCACCGGTATCGCCGGCAGCTGCCGGTGCGGCCAGCCGAGAGCTGTCCCGTGCCCGCGCCGCGCTGGCCGAGGCCACGGAGACCACTGACCACCTGATCCGCTACTCGAGCGCCCACGTGGCGGCGCTCCGGGTCGCGGCCGCGGTGCTCGCCGTCCGCGCCCGTCCGGTGCGCTCGGGCAGCCGTCGCCGGGTCCAGCGCAACGCCTGGGTGCTGCTGGCCGAGGTCGCGCCGGAGTTCGGCGAGTGGGCGACGTTCTTCGCCGCCGGCGCCGCCCAGCGTGCGGCCGCGGAGGCCGGTCTGGAGCGTGCCGTCACCACCCGCGAGGCCGACGACCTGGTCCGCGCGGTCGACACCTTCTACGGCCAGGTCGAGGCCAGCCTGCGCCTGTCCACCACCCCGGTGCTCACCGCCACCACCGATCCGCAGTCCGTTCTGACCCAACCCTGGATGCAAGCCAGCTGATCAAATCCGGCGCTGAGGCGCTGAAGAGGCACTGAGGAGATCCCGACCGTGAACAAACAGCCGAGAGGCCTGGGCAAGGACCTGTGCGGTCGTGTGCACGCCCACACCGGCGCCGAGTGCTACTTGCCTGACACCCATTACCCGCGTCCTCACCACTCCTTGACCGATGAGACCTGGCATGACGGCCTGTGCACCCAGTGCGCCGGTTCCGGGATCCTGGCCGACGCCCTCTGCCCGGCCTGCAACGGCACCGCGTTCGAGCCGCTGACGCTTCCGGAGACCCACCAAGCCGGCTGATCACCCATCCGGTGGGTCCTCGCCGGCCCTCGCTGGTCCTCGCTGGTACCGGAGGGAACTAAGGTCAGCCACGTGAGTGACCTTCCTGTTCTGGATGCTGAGGATCAGCGGGTGCTGGGGAGCTTGCTGGAGAAGCAGGCGACCGTGCCGGCGTCGTACCCGCTCACCGCTAACGCGTTGCGGACGGCGTGCAATCAGACCAGCAATCGGGATCCGGTCGTCGACTACGACCAGGGGACCGTGGAGCGGGTCGCGCGGTCGCTGCGAGACCGCGAGCTGTTGCGGATCGTCTGGGTCGACACCGGCCGGCGGACGCTGAAGTACCACCAGACCCTCGACGAGAAGCTCGGGCTCGAGCCGGACGAGCGCGCGCTGATCACCGTGTTGCTGCTGCGCGGCGCGCAGGCGCCGGGCGAGCTGCGGACGCGGACCGAGCGGCAGCACAAGTTCGACGACCGGAGTGACGTCGAGGCGTGCCTGCGGCGGATGGCCGCACGCCCCGAGCCGCTCGTGCGTGAGCTGGAGCGCCGCGCCGGTCAGCACGACCGCCGCTGGATTCATCTCCTCGGCCCGGTGCCCGAAGAGGAAGCGGTCGCCGTCGTCGAGTCCGTCGACCGCGACACGGTCATCGCCGATGGCACCGAAGCACGTGACGCGCGGGTGCGTTCGTCGTACGACGCGGTCGCGACGGCGTACGCGGACGAACTGCTCGACGAGCTTGACGGGTTGCCGTTCGAGCGGTGGCTGCTCGACCGGATTGTTGCCCAGGCCAACGGTCAGCCGGTCGTCGAGGTCGGCTCGGGTCCCGGGCACATCACGGCGTACCTGGCCGAGCACGGCGCGGATGCCACCGGCGTCGACCTGTCGCCGGAGATGGTCGCGGAGGCGCAGCGGCGCTTTCCCGACCAAACCTTCGAGGTCGGCGATCTCCGCCGGCTGGGTCGTCCACCGACCAGCTCCGGTTGGGCGGCCGTCCTCGCCTGGTACTCGCTCATCCACCTGGCCGCGTCCGAGCTGCCCGACGCGATCGCGGCGCTGACCCGTCCGCTCGACCCCGGCGGTTGGCTGGTCCTCGCACTCCACGCCGGCGCGGAGGTCCGTCACGTCGAGGAGTTTCTCGGCCACGAGGTCAACCTGGACTACGTCCTCCACGACCCGAGCCAGGTCGTCACCGTGGTCGAGACTGCCGGTCTCACCGACGTCGAGTGGTACCTCCGCGGGCCGATCGCCGCTCGGGCCGAAACCACCCGCCGCCTGTACGTCGTTGCGCGCAAACCGTCCTGACGACTCGGTCCGTGACCCGGGCACAGGCCCACGGGTTGGGGTGGAAGTAGGGTGTGGCGCGGCGGTGCTGATGGGGGACTGGCTGGAGGGTTGATGGTGGATCGGCGACGGCGGAGCGTGCGTACGGCGTTGGTGGGCGAGGCCTTGCGCGTTGCGTTGGCAGGCCGCAGCCGGACCGATCCGGGCGGCGGGCTGGACATCGTCGACCTCGGCGGCGGCACTGGTGGGTTCGCGGTTCCGCTGGCGGTCGAAGGGCATCGCGTGACGGTTGTCGACCCGAGCCCGGACGCGTTGGCATCGCTGGAGCGACGGGCCAGCGACGAAGGCGTGAGCAAGCTGGTCCGTGGCGTCCAGGGCGACGCGGCGGAGCTCCCCGGGCTGGCGGGGGAGTCGAGCGCGGACGCCGTCCTGTGCCATGGCGTCCTCGAGGTCGTCGACGACCCGGTGCAGGCGCTGCAGGCGATGGCGTCGGTGCTGCGGGAGGGCGGCGTATTGAGTCTGCTCGTTGCCCAGCGCAACGCGGTCGTACTGGCTCGCGCGCTCGCAGGTCATCTGGCCGAGGCGCGGATCGCGCTGCAGGACCCGGACGGACGCTGGGGTGCGACCGATCCGATGCCGCGACGGTTCGACGAGGCCGGGATCACGGCGCAGCTCGCCGATGCCGGGTTCATGGTGCACACGGTGCACGGCGTACGCACGTTCGCCGACCTCGTGCCGGCCGCGTTCGTCGACTCCGAGCCGGGCGCCGCGGACTCGCTGGCCGAGCTCGAGCGCGCCGCGAGTCAGCACCCGGCGTTCCGCGCGCTGGCCACCCAGCTGCACATTCTCGCGACCCGCTGAGCCCCGTTCGGCGGCAGTCCGCCGTACGGCCGATTGCGACGGAGGGTGACGGGCGGGCTACCTGAGTCACGGTCAGGGGGTGATCGCTGTGAACCGGCTGCGAGCGACACGCCGGAATACATAGGTTTGGGACCTGTTCTGCCGGGGCAGTTGCCGGACCGTGACGCGCTGGACAGCCGGTCAGGGTTTCGTGTCAGCCACGCGCGGCCTAGACTGAAGGCGGCCTATCGAGATCGCGCTCATCATGGAGGGATCGACGGTGCCCCTCTCGGAAGAAGAGCAGCGCCAGTTCGAGCAGCTCGAACGCGCCCTCGCTGCGGAAGACCCGAAGTTCGTTTCCGCCATGCGGGGAACCAATGTGCGCTTGTACTACAAGCGGCGGGCAGTGCTTGCCGGCGTTGGATTTGTGCTGGGCATCGCAGTACTGATGACCGGTGCGATCATCCCCAACACCATTATCGGTGTCATCGGCTTCGTGATGATGGTCGCGTGCCTGTACATCGCGGCGCTGAGCATGAAGCGGATCAGCAACGCGGGGGAGTCCGACGACATCCCGCCGCCGCCGCCGACCAAACGGCACCGGACCAAGCACGACTCGTCCGGCAGCTTCATGGAGCGCATGGAAGACCGCTGGCGCCGCCGCCGCGACGAGGACCTCTAACCCACAAACTTCCCTCCGCACCCGTGCCCTAGGCGGCACGGGTGTGGTGGTTTGTCTGGGGTCGCGTCGGGTGGGGATGCGTTTGCCGGGGGCGGGCGGGTGCGTAAGCGCGCGCACAGCTTGTGAAGCGGTACCTGCGGGGCCACGGCGGGCCGGCTGAGGTGCGCTCGCCTTCACCCGCGCCGAGCTGATGCGGCGGCTGGCCCCCGAGCCCGCGCCGAGCCGATGCGGCGGCTGGCGGCCGAGCCCGCGCCGAGCAAGCTGAGGCGGCCAGGCCACCTTCGGCCCGGCCCAACCGCCCCCAGCTAGTTGGTGTGGGGGCGTTTGGGAAGGACCAGCGAGCGTAGGCGGGCCAGTAGCAGGTCGAACTCATCGAGGAGGTCGGAGGCCTCTGTGCTGCCTCGGCTCAGGTACCAGCGCCAGGACGGCGGCAGCATGCGTGCCCGCCAGCGGCGACGGCGTGGGGCCTGAGTCCACAGCGCCTTGCGTACGGCGGATGCCTCCGGACGCAGGTCTAGCTCGGGATCCGCGTCCCCGGCGTACCGGAGCGCTTCGATCCCACGTGCCAGCTTGCGTGCCGCTGGATGCGTGTCCTCAGGGAGCTTGGTGACCAGCCACTGACCGGTCTGCCTCGGCGTGGAGATGTCGGACCAGTCCAGCCCCAGATCTCGAGCCGTGTCGCGGATCTCCGCCCACAACCCCTCGGCGCCGGCCCGTCCCGGCGGTCGCAGGAAGCGCCGCCGTCGGGTCGCCGCGCGGATCATCCAGGGGATGCACAGCAGCAGACCGACGCCGAGGATCCCGGCGATCACCTGAGCGCCGCCGTTGGTGAACCAGTTGCCGGAGTCAACGATCCCGACCGAGCTCTGGTCCGGCAGGTTCGGGTCGTGCCGCGGCTTGTCGATCCCCGGGGTCTCGCCGGCGCCGGGAGTGCTCGGCAGGCTGGTCGGCGCGGTCGTCGGGCTGGTCGGGTCCCCCGTCGCGGGGACGGTCCAGTTCGGCGTACTCGAGACGCGGGCGGACGGCGTCGGCTCGAACCGGACCCAGCCGATGCCCTGGAAGTACAGCTCGGGCCAGGCGTGCATGTCGTGCATCCGGACGGTGAACTCGCCGTCCTTGCCGGCCTGCCCGGGCAGGAAGCCGATCCCGACCCGGGACGGGATCCCGATGATCCGCGCCATCAGCGCCATCCCGGTCGCGAACTGCTCGCAGTACCCGGTCTTGTTCTTCAGCAGGAAGTCCTCGAGCGCGGCCATCCCGCTGCCCTTGGCGTTCGCGGTGCTGTAGGTGAAGTCGCCGCTGCGGAACCAGTTCTGGATCAGCACCGCGGCCTCGAACTTGTTGTCACCGGCCGGCGCGACGACCTCGAACGTCTTCTGCCTGATGTCGTTCGGCGTCTTCTGCGGCACCGCCGACGTGTACTGGTCCGGGGCGCTCGTGGTGATCGAGTCGTGCAGCTGCTGCGGCGTCGGCTGCAGGTCGTACGACGACAGCTTGTACTTCTTGCCGGCGACGATCGACCCGTTCGACGAGACCACGTCCAGCGCTTCCGCGTCGTACTGCCAGTCCCGCTTCAGCGAGATCGAGTGCAACGGGTACGGGACCGGGGCGAACTGCGAGCGGAACGTCCGGGTGACGTCGATCTCCATGTTGGTCTGCGGGAGCTTGGAGAGATCACCGGTGTAGCCGGGCGGCGCGGTCAGGTCACCGCTGATCTTGTGCGGCGAGTCGCGCTGCGAGATCCGCCAGGTGTTGCCGTCGAAGAGATCGAGCGCGGTCAGCCGCAGGTACGTGCCGCCGGACGGACCGCCTTTGTAGGTGAGCGCGACGACGTTGTCGCCACGCTTCAGGTTCTTGCCCATGTCGAGCATCGGGTCGGTCGACGAGATCGACGCGCCGAGCCCGTTGCCGGTGCCGCCGCCGGCCAGACCGTTGCCGATGACACCTTCCGGGAGGGCGGGCAGCAACGCGGGCAGCAGTGCGGCGATCGCGACCACGGTCAGCCCGATCCGGCGACCGGCCTGCCCGAGCGCCGACGCCTCGACGGGCTCGGCCGCGTCGAGGTGCGAGACGCCCGAGATCCGGCGGCCCCAGCGGCTGAGCCGGCTGCGGCCTTCCGCGGACAACAGGACGATGTAGCCGATCGCCGGCGGGATGAACAGCAACGCCGGCAGACCGCCGTGCACGGTCGCGGCCGGCACCGTGTACATGATCAGCAGCAGCAAGCCCGACCACGCGGCCTGCCGCAGCTGTACGGCGATGATGTGGATCAGCAGCCCGGTCGCCGTGATCACCGAGACCGCGAACAAGGTCAGATGCGAGTCCTGCGGCAGCGGCGCGCTGAATCGGTTGATCGAGTCCATCGCGTCGACCATCTGCGAGTTGAACTCGAGCGCGGTCGCCTTCCACGGGATCAGCCCGAACTTCATCGTCCCGTGCAGGAAGAACAGCGACAGCAGCTCCACCAGCGCGAACAGCTGAACGATCGGTACGACGATCCGCGGGGTCCGCAGGTTCTGCAGCAGTACGCCGATCCCCGTCACCACCGCGCACAGGAACGCGCTGATGAACAAGAACGGCCCGGAGAACACCGGCGTCAGCACGAGCGACCCGAGAACAGTCGCTCCCCAAGCAGCAATGGAAATCCTCGCGTGACCGGTCATGCGATCCTTCCGCTTCTTAGTCCGAGGCCGGACCACACGGTCGGTAGATGGTCGCCGCGGCGGACTCTGGCTACTCGCCAGCCGTTGCGGCGTAGTTCGTTCTCAGTTGCGTCTGTGGCGGCGGTCAGCCGGGTCGCCTTCTCGGTCGCCTCGGCGCCGACCGCCCAGCTCGCGGCGTCCAGCAGCAGGACGACTCCGGTCGCCTGGCTGGTCCGCCAGCGGTTCAGGGCGATGACGTCATCGGTGCTGCAGGCGCCGAGGATCGCGATCACGAGGCTCGGCTCTTGCGCGTGCCGGTCGACGGTCAGCAGCGGACCGATCTCGGCGTACTTGTGCTCCTCGACGGTCGCGCACTCGGTCAGCAGCTGCTGCTGGTTGAGTGGTTGGTGCACCGACGCGGAGGTCCGGTGGGTGATGGCGTTCAGCGTGGTCGGCCCGCCGAGCATCGTGGTGACGTACCCGCGCCTGATCCGGTCGATCCCGGCCGACGCGGCCGCGCTGACCGCCCACTCCAGGCTGGACGACGGACCGTGCCCGTGGTGCGAGATCGTCCGCGCGTCCAAGAACAACGCGCACCGGCTCTGCCACGGCTGCTCCTCGCGGCGGACCATCAGCTCACCGCGGCGAGCAGTCGACCGCCAGTGCACCCGGCGCAGGTCGTCGCCGTCGCGGTACTCGCGGACCGTCGCATCCTCTTCACCAGCAGAGGCGATCGCCCGCGGCCGGTTCTCGCCCGAGCCGGCCCGGTCCGCACCGAGACGGATCTCAGGCAGCCGGTACACCCGCGGCGTAACCAGCAGGTGCTGGCTGCGGGTGAACGTCCGGCTGGTCTCCACCAGTCCGAACGGGTCGGCCACCGTCAGCATCAACGGCCCGACCTGGAAAAGACCCCGTACGTCGGACTTCACCGGATACGTGACCGTACGACGCCAGTTCGGGCTGACCCGGTCGACCACGAACCGCGGTCGGTGCCCGAGTACATAAGGAATGCGGTCCTCGAGCAGCAGCAGGCCCGCGGGCATCCGGCCCTGGTTGCTCAGGGTCAGCTCCACGGTCGCCTGCGTCCCCACGGGGACCTGGTCCGGCGCAAGGCTGCGCCGTACCTGCAGCCGCAGCCGCGTCCGGCCGACGACCAGGGCTGCCACGACCGGCAACGCCGCCAGCAGGATGCCGACGCGCAGCAGGTCCTTCTGGCCGAGCAGCAGCGCGCACAGCGATGCGGTGATACCGGCCGCGACGAACGCCCGCCCTCTGGTGGTCAGTCCGCGCAGTGCCTGCCGCATGTCTCAGTCCCGGCGGGTGCGGGGGAGGGCCACGCTGGACACCAACCCGGAGATGATGTCGGCTGCACCGCGCCCACCGAGATGCGCCTCAGCCGCTGGAAGCACCCGGTGCGCGAGGACCGGCACCGCGAGCTCCTGGATGTCGTCCGGCAGTACGAACTCACGTGCGTCGAGCGCTGCCGCCGCACGCGCCGCCCGGATCAGGTGCAGCGTCGACCGCGGGCTGGCGCCGAGGCGGAGCTCCTGCGACCGCCGGGTCGCGCCGACCAGGGCGACGGCGTACTCCTTCACGCCTTCGGACACGTGCACGGACTGCACCGTCTTCACCAGCCGGAGGATCTGCTGACCGTCGGTGACGGGTTGCAGGCTCAGCAGCGGGTCGTCCGCCGCGTGCCCGTCGAGCATCCGCAGCTCGGCGGCCGGCTCCGGGTAGCCCATCGAGACGCGGGCCATGAACCGGTCACGTTGCGCCTCGGGGAGCGGGTAGGTGCCTTCCATCTCGATCGGGTTCTGCGTCGCGATGACCATGAACGGCGCGTCCAGGTGGTACGTCGTGGTGTCGACGGTGACCTGGCGCTCCTCCATCGACTCCAGCAACGCGGCCTGGGTCTTCGGCGAGGCACGGTTGATCTCGTCGCCGACGACGATGTTCGCGAACACCGCGCCGGGCTTGAACTCGAAGTCGCGGATCTCCTGGTTGAAGACGGAGACGCCGGTGATGTCCGACGGCAGCAGGTCCGGCGTGAACTGGATCCGGCGCACGGTGCAGTCGATCGACTTCGCCAGCGCCTTCGCCAGCATCGTCTTGCCGACGCCCGGCACGTCCTCGATCAGCAGATGTCCCTCGGCCAGCAGCACGGTGATGGCGACCTCGACCACGTCGGGTTTGCCCTCGATCACCTGCTCCATGGCCCGGCGGACGCGGCCCGCCACCTCGGACAGCTCGTCGAAGTCCCCGGCTCCTGCCAGCGGCGAGCTGGTCGCGGTGGTGCTCACTCTGTGTCCTCCCCATTCGTTGACTGCCGACACATTCTCACCCGCTGTAGGGGTCGGGCCTAGAGCGGCGGGGGTTTCGTTACCTGGCGTTTCGGTGTTCATCGGCGCACGCCCTCACGGCGGGTCGGTCTGTCTTGTGCAGAGCTGACGTCCCTCCAAGCGTACGGGCGGCAAAAGCAGTGCGTGCGGCGTACGACGTTCCGATCGCCCGGAAGGTTCACGCAGATCGGGCCGGAATGGTTCATCGCGGACCCGGTGGAGCGACGTGTGGAGCGGGGTGGAGGAACCCGGTGGAGCGAAGTGGAGGAAGGAAGTGGAGCGATGGGGAGGGCGAAACGGTTGAGCCGGCAGCGACACGCGGGAATCGAGGCGCGGATTCACGCGGCGCCGGGGCGGAATGGGGCGGAAGTTGGTTGACGGTGGTGGAAAGTGGAGTAAGGTGGAGCGCAGTGGAACTGAAGTGGTGGAAACACTCGCCTGAGTCGGAGAGTCCGCAACGGGGAGGTGGAGCGTGTTCCTCGGAACTCACTTCCCCAAGCTCGACGACAAGGGCCGGCTGTTCCTGCCGGCGAAGTTCCGCGACGAGCTGGCCGACGGTCTGGTGATCACACGTGGGCAGGAGCGATCGCTGTCCGTGTGGCCGGAGCGTGAGTTCGTCCAGCTGACCGAGCAGTTGAAGCAGGCTCCGATCACCAACAAGGGTGCGCGGGACTACCTACGGATGTTGTTCGCCGGCGCTTCGAACGAGATGCCGGACAAGCAGGGCCGGGTCACCATCCCACCGATGCTGCGCGATTACGCGTCACTGGATCGCGACTGCGTCGTCATCGGGGCGATGAACCGGGTGGAGATCTGGAACACGGAGAACTGGAACCGGTACTCCGCGGAGCAGGAGCAGGCGTTCGCCGACCTCTCCGAGGAAGTGCTGCCAGGCATCTTCTAGAGGCACAGCTGAACAGAGTGCGAGGACACACCGACCGTCCGGTGAGATCACGGGTCCGACTTCCGACCTGCAGTGTTGGCGCCACTTCCCCGGCGCCAAGACCAGCAGGTACTTCCCCGGGAGGCGTACCCGCGATCTGACCGGACGGTGCTGTCTACGTACCACACAAGACCTGCGGGGGCAGGGTCGCTCCCACGATGCACGGGTGTGACGGGAAGGGTCGAGGATGAACGCTGCGGAGCGGCATGTGCCGGTGATGCTGGAGCGCGTGGTCGCGCTGCTGGCGCCGGCACTCGCGCATCCCGGCGCTGTCTTCGTCGACGCCACTCTCGGCCTCGGTGGGCATTCCGAGGCGTTCCTGCGGCAGTTCCCAGACGTACGGCTGATCGGCTTCGACCGGGACCCGGCCGCATTGGAGCTGGCCGGCGAGCGACTCGCGCCGTACGAGGACCGGATCACGCTCGTGCACGCGGTGTACGACGAGCTGCCGCGGGCGCTCGCGGATCTCGGCGTGCCGGCGATCGACGGGATCCTGTTCGACCTCGGTGTCTCGTCGATGCAGCTGGACGAGGCGGACCGCGGGTTCGCGTACGCGCAGGACGCGCCGCTGGACATGCGGATGGACTCGACCGGCCCGACCACGGCGGCCGACATCGTCAACACCTACAGCGCGGCCGACCTGGCCCGGATCCTGTTCCAGTACGGCGAGGAGAAGTTCGCCCGCCGGATCGCGGACCGGATCGTGCGGGAGCGCGAGACCGAGCCGTTCACGAACAGCGCCCGGCTGTCCGAGCTGGTGCGGAACGCGATCCCGCAGGCGGCCCGGCGTACCGGGGGACATCCGGCGAAGCGGACGTTCCAGGCGCTGCGGATCGAGGTGAACGGCGAGCTCGACGTACTGCGTCGTGCGTTGCCCGCCGCGCTGCAGGCGCTGGCGTTGCACGGGCGGATCGTGGTGATGAGCTACCACTCGCTCGAGGACCGGATCACCAAGCAGGCGTTCGCGGCCGGGACGAAGACCGACGTACCTGACGACCTGCCGGTGATCCCGGCCGGGCATGAGCCGTATCTGAAACTGCTGACCCGCGGCGCCGAGCGCCCGACCGAGGAAGAGGTCGCGGCGAACCCGCGCGCGGCGTCCGCCCGGGTGCGGGCGGCGACACGAATCCGGGAGAAGGGACTGGTGGCCTGATGAGTACTGTCTTCAGCCCGCAGAAGGCGCGGGTGACGCCGGTCCCTGCGAAGAAGCGGTCCGAGCCGCGGCTGCGAGTGGTGTACGGCGCGCCGTTCCGGCCGCCGCGGATGCCGTTCGTCATCTTCGTGGTGTCGCTACTGGCCGCTGGACTGGTCGGGCTGTTGCTGCTGAACACGCAGCTGCAGAGCGGGACGTTCGAGGTCACCAAGCTGAGCAGCCAGGCGGATCAGCTGCGGGATCAGCAGGAATTGCTGGAGAAGCAGGTCCGCACGCTGGAGTCGCCGCAGAACCTGTCCGACCGCGCATTGCGGATGGGCATGGTGCCGAACCCGAACCCGGTGTTCCTGCGGCTGTCCGACGGCCGGGTGCTGGGTGTGCCGGCGGAGGGCAAGGCCGGGACCGGTACGGCGATGTTCGGCCCGGGCACTCCGACCGGCACTGCTACCAAGCCGCCCGTGGTGAAGCCGACGACGAAGACGCCGGTGAAGCCGACCACGCCGGTGAAGCCGCCGACCGGGACCACCAAGCCTCCGACCGGCACCACCAAGCCTCCGACGGGTACGACGAAGCCGCCGACCGGGACGACCAAGCCGCCGGTCACGACGAAGAAGCCTGCTACGACCACACGGGGATGATCGGATGACGGATCGACGGGGAAACGAGCCGCCACGCAAACGCGGCGCAACACCGGGCCGGACCAACAACCCGCCCCGCAAGGCTCAACCCCGTCGTCCCTCCACTACAGACAGTGCCCGAACCACCCCACCCCGCCCCGAATCCACCCGCGAAAGACTGCTCCGTCAAGCCCAGGAGGAGAGCGGCGCTGCGCGTCGGCCTTCGAGTGAGGGGCGACGCCGCCCAGCTCCCGAGGGTGCGGCCCCGCGCAAGAAGGCGGCCGTCGGCCGGCCGGTGCCGCGCCGTCGGCCGGACGGGGCGGAGCGGAAGGCCCCGGCGAAGAAAGCAGCGGCCAAGAAAGCGACGGCTAAGAAGGCTCCTGCTAGGAAGCGGCCGCCGCAGAATCGGCCTCAGCCTCGGCCTAGGCAGCGGAAGGTGCGGAAGGCGCCTCGGATGTTGCGGTTGGGGCGGCCGGCGGTGCGGTTGCGGGTTACGTTCGGGGTGATGGCGTTTGTGTTGTCGCTGTTCGCCGGGCGGCTGGTGCTGCTGCAGGGGGTGGACCCGGACAGCTACGCCCAGGCGGCGACGCGGGAGAACACCAAGCCGTTCATCCTGCACGCGACCCGCGGCGCCATCACCGACCGCAACGGCGTCGAGCTGGCGGTCTCCGAGGACGCAGTAGCGATCACCGCCGACCCCACACAGACGAAGCCCGTCGCGCAGCAGCTCGCCTCGATCCTCGCCCCGAAGGTCACGGGTACGACGTACGGCAAGCTGGTCGCCGCGATGACAGGCAAGGGCCGGTTCGCGTACCTCGCCCACCAGGTCCCGCCGACGACGTGGAGCGCGATCCAGGCCGAGATCAAGACCGCGAACGCGACCATCGCCCAACAGAACAAGGGCAAACCGCAGGACCAGGCCGCCCCGCTCCTCGCCGGCCTGTACACCGAGGACGACCCGATCCGCAGCCACCCGAACGGCAGCATCGCCGCGACCGTGGTCGGCGTGACCGGTGCCGACGGCAAGGGACTGTCCGGGCTCGAGTACGGCCTGAACGACAAGCTCTCCGGCCACGACGGCCGCGCGATGTACGAGGTCGACACCAAGGGCAACAAGATCCCGAACGCGAACCACACGGTCGAGGAGCCCAAGCCCGGCGTCGGCGTACAGCTGACCCTGGACACCGATCTGCAGTTCTTCGCGGAGAAGCGGATCGAGCAGGCGGTCAAGCAGTACAAGGCCAGCTCCGGCACCGTGATCGTGATGGACGTGAAGTCCGGCGAGGTCATGGCGATGGCGAACTATCCGACCTTCGACCCGAACAAGCCGTACAAGCCCAGCGACCTGAACAACCCCGCGCTGGAGCGCACCTACGAGCCCGGCAGCGTGCAGAAGGTGGCGACGATGGCCGCCCTCGCCGACGCCGGCCTGATCGACCTGAACACCAAGCTCCGGGTGCCCGGCAGCATCGAGGTCCAGCGGCGCACGATCAAGGACCACTGGGACCACGGCCCGATGAACCTGACCATCGCCGGCGTGGTCGCGAAGTCGTCGAACGTCGGCACGATCATGGCCGCGCAGCAGATGCGGATCCCGCAGTTCGTGAAGTACCTGCACGACTTCGGGTTCGGCCAGCCGACCGGCCTGGACTTCCCCGGCGAGAGCAACGGCAAGCTGATGGACGGCGACGAGTGGCCGGAGATCACCCGGTCGAACGTCGCGTTCGGCCAGGGCCTGTCGGTGAACGCGGTGCAGATGACGGCCGCGGTGAACACGGTCGCCAACGGCGGCGTCTACGTGCCGCCGAAGCTGGTCCGCAACTACGTCGACGCGAACGGCACCGTGGTCCCGAACCAGACCGCGGCCCCGCATCGGGTGGTGAGCGAGAAGGCCGCCAAGGAGGTCGCCACGATGATGGAGGCGGTGACCGCGAAGAAGGGCACCGCGCCGCAGGCGGCGATCGACGGTTACCTGGTCGCAGGCAAGACCGGTACGGCGCAGGAGGTCGACTCGGCCTGCAGCTGCTACCGCAAGTGGGCGACTTCTTTTGCCGGATTTGCTCCGGCCGACAACCCGCGCTTCGTTACTTACGTCGTACTGCACGACCCGAGTGACGGTGTTCGGGGTGGTGGCCTGCAAGGAGGACCGGTGTTCCGAGACGTGATGAGCTACGCGCTGCAGAAGTACGTTGTCCCGCCGACCGGAGCAAAGCAGCCCAACGTCCCGATCACTTGGTGATGGTGACGCAGGGTCAGGTAGGAGTCACAGGGTCCGGAGCGGTAGCCTCAGGGCCCGTGTCCACCCCTACCGCCGCAGGCGGCGCGGTCGCAGCGATCAGGCCACGGCACGTCGTGCCGGTCAGCCTCGCCGACCTCGCGAGCGTCGCCCACACACAGCTTCCGGCAGAGTCGCCGGTAGCCGTTACCGGCGTCACCCTCGACTCGCGCTCCGTCCTCCCCGGCGACCTGTACGCCGCTCTGCCCGGTGCGGTCACGCACGGCGCCGAGTACGTCGCGAAAGCCCTGCAATCCGGCGCTGTCGCCGTACTGACCGACCCCACAGGCGCTGACCGTGCAGCTGCGACCGGCCTGCCGGCGCTGGTCGTCGACAACCCGCGCAGCGTCCTCGGCGCGGTCGCGTCCCGCGTCTACGGCGATCCGACCAGCGAGCTGCGGTTGCTCGGGGTCACGGGGACCAACGGCAAGACGACAACCAGCTTCCTGCTGGACGCAGTACTGCGTGGGCTCGGTCCGGCAGCCTTGATCGGCACGATTCAAACGCGTGTTGGCGATGAAGTCGTGAAGAGCGTCCGGACCACGCCGGAGGCCACCGACCTGCAGGCGCTGTTCGCGGTGATGCGGGAGCGGGCGGTCGCGTGGTGCGCGATGGAGGTGTCCAGCCACGCGCTGGCCCTGGGACGTGTCGACGGCGCTCGCTTCGCGGTCGCGGGGTTCACCAACCTCACGCAGGACCATCTGGACTTCCACAAGACGTTCGAGGAGTACTTCCAGGCGAAGGCCTCGTTGTTCACCCCGGAGCGGTGTGATGTAGCCGTGGTGACCATCGACGACGAGTACGGGCGCAGGCTGGCGGCACAGACCGTCGTACCGCTGGTGACTGTGTCGACCAAGGGTGACGCCGACTGGACCGTGGCCAACCGGCATCAGTCCGAGCACGGGACCACGGTGTTCGACGTTCAGGGACCGGACGAGACGCTGACGCTGGAGATCGCGCTTCCGGGAGAGTTCAACATCGCCAACGCTCTGCTGGCGACGGTGATGCTGCGACAGGCCGGCGTACCCGCCGACGCGATCGCGGCCGGTCTTCGTACGGCGACCGTGCCCGGGCGGATGGAGCTGTTCACCCGCGAGGACGGCCTGGCCGTGATCGTCGACTACGCGCACACCCCGGACGCCGTCGAGCTGGCGCTGAAGGCGGCGCGTGGCGCGACCAAGGGCCGGTTGTTCGCCGTCGTCGGCTGCGGCGGTGACCGCGACCCGTGGAAGCGCCCGGCGATGGGAGCGGCCGCTGCCCGTACTGCGGACGTGGTGATCGTGACCGACGACAACCCGCGTGGCGAAGACCCGGCGTCGATCCGGGCCGCCGCGGTGCAGGGTGCGCGGGAGGCGGTTCCGGCCGTCGACCTGCAGGAGATCGGCGACCGACGGCAGGCCATCGCCGCCGCGATCGAGCTGGCCGGCCCGGGCGACACCGTCGTCGTACTCGGGAAGGGCCATGAGACCGGCCAGGACGTCGGCGGTGTGATCCACCCGTTCGACGACCGTGAAACCGTGCGTGACCTGTTGGAGGCAGACCGGTGATCCCTGTCAGTTGCGGCGAGATCGCCGACGCCGTCCGCGGCGAGCTCGTGGGCGTCGAGCCCACGGCCGTCGTCGACGGCGCGGTGGTGATCGATTCGCGAGCCGCCGAGCCGGGCGGGCTGTTCGTCGCCCTGCCCGGTGAGCGCGTCGACGGGCACGACTACGTCGGTACGGCGACCGCGGCAGGCGTCACGGCCGCGCTGACCACCCGGCCGATCGAGGGGAGCCCGTGCATCGTCGTCGACGACTCGCAGCGGGCGCTCGGCGATCTGGCCCGGCTCGTGATCGGCAAGCTGCCGGACCTGAAGGTGATCGCCCTCACCGGTTCCTCCGGCAAGACCAGCACCAAGGACCTGATCGCCCAGGTCATCCGGCCGTACGGCGAGACCGTGTCGCCGGAGGGCTCGTTCAACAACGAGATCGGGCATCCGCTCACCGCGCTGCAGGCGACCACGACGACGAAGTACCTGATCGCCGAGATGGGCACGCGGCACCAGGGTGATATCGCCTACCTGACCGGGATCACAGCCCCGGACATCGGGCTGGTGCTGAACGTCGGCACCTCGCACATCGGCGAGTTCGGATCGCAGGACAACATCGCGATCGCGAAGGGCGAGCTGATCGAGGCGGTCCCGGCGGACGGCATCGCGATCCTGAACGCCGACGACCACCGGGTCGCCGCGATGCGGAGCCGGACCCAGGCTCGAGTGCTGACCTTCGGCGAGGCGGCCGAGGCCGACATCCGCGCGGAGGGCGTGAAGCTCGACGCCGAGGGACGGCCCGCGTTCGCCCTGCACCTCGGGAACTTCAGCGGCGACGTGCAGCTGCAGTTCATCGGTGAGCACTACGTGTCGAACGCGCTGGCTGCTGCGGCGGTCGGTCACGCGATCGGTCTGACGCCGGACCAGATCACCCACGGCCTGAACGCGGCCACCCGGGTGTCCGCGGCGCGGATGGAGCTGACCGAGCGGGCGGACGGCGTGACGATCATCAACGACGCGTTCAACGCCAACCCGGATTCGACCCGCGCGGCGCTGAAGTCGCTGGTCGCCATCGGCCGGTCGCGCGGCGCGCGGACCTGGGCGGTGCTCGGCGAGATGCTCGAGCTCGGCGACACCTCCGCCGACGAGCACGACGCGATCGGGCGGCTCGTCGTCCGGCTGGACGTGAACCGGCTGGTCGTGGTCGGCGAGGGCGCGAAACCGATCCATCTCGGCGCCTCGCTGGAAGGCTCGTGGGGCAACGAGTCCGTATTCGTCGACACGATCCCGGAAGCACTCGACCTGCTCAGGGCCGAGCTGCGCGCGGGGGACGTCGTACTGGTGAAGTCTTCTAAGGGCTCGAAACTGCGCAGCCTTGCTGACGCATTGCTGGAGGACCTGCAGTGATCTCGATCCTGTTCGGTGGCGCCGTCGCGATGGTGCTGACGCTGATCGGTACCCGCTGGGCGATCGCCCTGTTGTCCAAGCGCGGTTACGGTCAGGAGATCCGCGACGACGGACCGACCTCGCACCACACCAAGCGCGGTACGCCGACGATGGGCGGCACCGTGTTCATCCTGGCCACGATCGTCGGGTACTTCGCGGCGAAGGTCTTCACGATGACCGCGCCGACCGCGTCGGCGCTGCTCGTCCTGTTCCTGATGGCCGGGATGGGCGCGGTCGGCTTCCTGGACGACTTCATCAAGATCTTCCGGCAGCGCAGCCTCGGCCTGCGCAGCAAGGCGAAACTCGCCGGCCAGACGATGGTCGCGGTGATCTTCGCGGTGCTCGCGCTGCAGTTCCCCGACGACCGCGGGCAGAAGCCGGCCTCGCCGTTCATCTCGTTCATCCGCGACATCGGCTGGCTCGAGCTGCCGGCCATCCTGGTGATCATCTGGATCCTGCTGCTGATCGCCGGTATGTCGAACGGCGTCAACCTCGCCGACGGCCTGGACGGTCTCGCCACCGGCGCGTCGATGATGGTGTTCGGCGCCTACACGCTGATCTGCATCTGGCAGTTCAACCAGAGCTGCGCGACCGCCCAGGGCGTCGGCGCCAAGTGCTACGAGGTTCGAGATCCGCACGACTTGGCCGTGGTCGCAGCCTGTTTGACCGGTGCGCTGTTCGGCTTCCTGTGGTGGAACGCGTCACCGGCCAAGATCTTCATGGGTGACACGGGTTCGCTGTCACTCGGTGGTGCGCTGGCCGGTCTCGCGGTGATGACCCGGACCGAGCTGCTCGTGCTGCTGCTCGGCGGACTGTTCGTCATCATCACCGCGTCGGTGATCCTGCAGGTCGGCTACTTCAAGGTGACAAAACGTACGGCGGGAGTCGGGAAACGGCTCTTCCGGATGGCGCCGCTGCAGCATCACTTCGAGATGCTCGGCTGGGAACAGGTCAACGTCGTGATCCGGTTCTGGATCATCCAGGGCCTGTGTGTGGTGATCGGTCTCGGGGTCTTCTACGCGGAATGGGTGACCGGATGAGTCTCGAGACAAGGACCGACGACGGCTGGGCGACGACGCGGTTCGTCGTACTCGGCTTCGGTACGGCGGGCTACGCCTGCGCCGACTCGCTGATCCAGGCCGGCGCCGAGCACCTCGTCGTACTCGATGATCGCGACAACGAGGCGCTGCGCGAGAAGGCCGTGATCCTGGAGACGCTCGGCGCCACGATCACGCTCGGCCCGGGCAGTACGACGGAGCTGCCGAAGGACGTCGACGTCGTCGTCACGTCTCCCGGCGTACCGCCGCACGCACCGTTGCTCGCGCAGGCCGCCGAGCGCGACGTACCGATCTGGAGCGAGATCGAGCTGGCCTGGCGTCTGCGCGACCCGGCGAATGCCGCGCCGTGGCTGTGCATCACCGGCACCAACGGCAAGACCACGACGGTGCAGATGCTGACCGCGATGCTGCAGGCCGCCGGTCTCCGGACCGTTGCCGCGGGCAACGTCGGGCTGCCGCTGCTCGAGGCCGTGATGGACCCCGAGCCGTACGACGTGATCGCGGTCGAGCTGTCGAGCTACCAGTTGCACTACACGCACTCGATGTCGGCGCACTCGGCCGCCGTACTGAACATCGCACCCGATCACGTCGACTGGCACGGCTCGCTCGACGCGTACGCCAAGGCCAAGGGCCGCATCTTCGAGAACTGCCAGATCGCGTGCGTGTACAACGTCGCCGACAAGGCGACCGAGCAGCTGGTGATGGATGCGGACGTGATCGAGGGCTGCCGCGCGATCGGCTTCACCCTCGGTACGCCGGGACTGTCGATGCTCGGGATCGTCGACGACCTGCTGGTGGACCGGGCGTTCGTCGAGCAGCGGGCATCTTCCGCGCTCGAGCTGGCGATGATCTCCGACGTCACACCGGCCGCGCCGCACAACATCGCGAACGCGCTGGCCGCGGCCGCGTTGGCACGGGCGTTCGGAGTACCGGCGACCGCGATCCGCGACGGGCTGCGCGGGTTCCGGCCGGACAAGCACCGGATCGCGCACGTCGCGGAGGTTGCCGGGGTCAACTATGTCGACGACTCGAAGGCAACCAACCCGCACGCGGCGCAGGCCTCGCTGCTCGCGTACGAGCACGTGGTGTGGATCGCCGGCGGTCAGGCCAAGGGTGCGACGTTCGACGAGCTGGTGATCGCGGCCCGCGCGCGGTTGCGTGCCGTCGTACTGATGGGCCAGGACAAGCAGGTGATCGTCGAAGCACTCCAGCGACACGCACCAGATGTCCCGAGGATCGTCGTCGAGGCAACAGACACTGGAGCTATGCAGATCGTGGTGGGGGAGGCGGCGAAGCTCGCACAGGTGGGTGACACCGTGCTGCTCGCGCCTGGCTGCGCATCCTGGGACATGTTCGCCAACTACGGAGCCCGTGGGGACGCCTTCACCGAAGCCGTACGCGCGCTCGACGTCTGACCCGGAGGTGATCGCGTGACCTCGATCGCGGATCAGCCCGAGGGCAGGAAGAACAGCGAACGGGCCTGGGTCGCGGCGATCCGGGACGTGCTCGACCGGCCGCTGACGTCGTACCACATCGTGCTCGGCGCGACCGGCCTGCTGCTCGTGCTCGGGCTGATGATGGTGCTGTCGGCATCGAGTGTGCTGTCGCTGCGCGTCAACGGGAACAGCTACACGATCTTCGTCCGTCAGCTGATCTGGGTCGTGGTCGGCCTGCCGATGGCGTACGTCGCCTCGCGGATGACGCCACGGCACTTCCGGATGCTCGCGTACGTCGCGTTGCTCGGCTCGATCTTCCTGCTGGTACTGACCTACATCCCCGGCCTCGGCGTCGGCGTGAACGGCAACACCAACTGGCTGAACCTCGGCGGTCCGCTGCAGATCCAGCCGAGCGAGTTCGCCAAGCTGGCGATGGTGATGTGGTGCGCGGATCTGTATGCCCGCAAGGAGAAACTGCTCACCCAGTGGAAGCATCTGCTGGTCCCGATGGTGCCGGTCTGCGGTCTGGTGATCGCGCTGGTCGTCGGGCAGCACGACCTCGGTACGGCGCTGGTGCTGATGGCCGTGATGATCGGCATGATCTGGATCGTCGGCGCACCGACCCGGTTGTTCGTCGCGACGATCGTCGTGGTCGGCGCGGTGGCGACGTACTTCGTCAACGCGGAGAAGTACCGGATGCAGCGGGTCACGTCGTTCCTGGACCCGTTCTCGGACCCCATGGGCGTCGGCTGGCAGGCGTACCACTCGTTCTACGCACTCTCGACCGGCGGCTGGTGGGGCGTCGGGATCGGCAACAGCCGGCAGAAGTGGAGCAACCTGCCGGAGGCGCACACCGACTTCATCTTCTCGGTGATCGGCGAGGAGCTCGGCCTGGTCGGGTCGCTCACCGTACTTGCTCTGTTCCTCACGCTGGCGTACGCCGGGGTGCGGATCGCGACCCGGAACACCGAACCGTTCGTCCGCTATGCGGCAGCCGGGATCACCATCTGGATCATGGCCCAGACCCTCGTCAACCTGGGCGCCGTGATCGGACTGCTACCCATCGTGGGTATCCCGCTCCCGCTTTTGTCGTACGGTGGTTCCGCACTGCTGCCGACGCTGATCGCGATCGGCATGCTGCTGTCCTTCGCGAAGGCCGAGCCCGGCGCGCAGGCCGCCCTGAAAGAGACCAGGCGGCCCCGGTTCGGGTGGCTGCCTTCGCGGCGTACGCCGCAACACAAGTGAACCCGCGGGAGCGTTGAAAGCTGTGCCCAGCATCGTTCTGGCCGGCGGCGGTAGCGCCGGCCACACCTCACCCCTGATCGCCACCGCCGACGCGCTGCGCCGGATCGACCCGACCGTCGAGATCCTCGCCCTCGGGACCGAGCGCGGCCTCGAGACCCGGGTCGTGCCGGAGGCCGGCTACCGGCTGGAGCTGATCCCGCCGGTGCCGCTGCCTCGCAGGCCCACGCCGGCGCTGCTCGCCGTACCGGGGAAGATGCTGGCCTCGGTCAGCGCGGCCCGGCGGGCGCTCGACGAGGCCAAGGCCGACGTCCTGGTCGGGTTCGGCGGCTACGTCTCCACCCCGGCGTACGTCGCCGCCTGGCGGCGGAAGACGCCGATCGTCGTGCACGAGGGCAACGCGGTGCCGGGGATCGCCAACAAGTTCGCCGCCCGCTACTGCACGCAGCACGTGAAGACGTCGTTCCCCGGCAGCGAGCTGCCGCACGCCGAGTACGTCGGGCTGCCGATCCGGCGCGCGATCTCGACGCTGGACCGGGCCGCGCTGCGGGCCGAGGCGCGGCAGTTCTTCGGGCTGGACCCGGACGCGCCGACGCTGTTCGTGACCGGCGGTTCGCAGGGTGCGCGACAGATCAACGAGGCCGTCTCCGGCGCCGCCGCCGACCTGCAGGCAGCCGGAATCCAGGTCCTGCACGCGATCGGCCCGAAGAACAGCCTCGAGGTACCGCAGACCGGCCGCTATCCGTACGTCGTGCTGAACTACGTCGATCGGATGGACCTCGCGTACGCCGCGGCCGACCTGGTCGTCTGCCGTTCGGGGGCGAACACGGTGACCGAGGTGTCCGGTGTCGGACTACCGGCGATCTACGTTCCGCTGCCGATCGGTAACGGTGAGCAGCGGTTGAACGCCAAGCCCGTGGTGGACGTGGGTGGAGGTGTGCTGATCGACAACGCCGAGATGACCGCGGACTGGGTCCGGGCGAACGTGCCGCAACTTCTGCACGACCGCGAGCGTCTGACAGCCATGTCCACAGCTGCGACCGGTGTGATCCGGACGGATGCCGACGAGCGATTGGCGCGGATCATCCTCGATGTGGTGAGGTCTGCTTCGTGATCGTCACCGCACCTGACACGCTGCTGCCTGCCGAAAAGCTGGGCAGAGTGCACTTCGTAGGGATCGGCGGAGCCGGAATGTCCGGTATCGCCCGGATCATGGCCTCCCGCGGGATCGAGGTGTCCGGGTCCGACGCCAAGGACGGCAAGGTGCTTGCCGCGCTCCGGGCGCTCGGCGCGACCTGCTGGGTCGGTCACGCCGCCGAGCACGTCAAGGACGTCGACACCGTGGTGGTGTCGACCGCGATCCGCGAGACCAACCCCGAGGTGGTCGCCGCCCGCGAGGCCGGGATCCCGATCCTGCCCCGGGCCGCTGCGCTCGCCTCGGTGATGGTCGGCCGCCGTACGCTCGCGGTCGCCGGGACGCACGGTAAGACGACCACGACGTCGATGCTCACGGTCGCGCTGCAGCACTGCGGCGCCGACCCGTCGTACGCGATCGGCGGCAACCTGAACGAGTCCGGGTCGAACGCCCACGACGGCACCGGCGACCTGTTCGTCGCCGAGGCGGACGAGTCGGACAAGTCGTTCCTGACCTACTCGCCCGAGGTGTCGATCGTCACGTCGGTCGAGCCGGACCACCTGGACAACTACGGCGACGAGGCCAGTTACCGCAAGGCGTTCGAGGAGTTCTGCGACCGCGTGCTGCCCGAGGGCTTCATGGTGATCTGCCAGGACGACGCCGGCGCGCGGCGGCTGGCGGAGTACGCGCGGGACCGCGGCATCGACGTACGGACGTACGGCGAGGCCGAGGACGCGGATCTGCATGTCACCGAGATCACCGCGAACGGCGCGACGCAGTCGTTCGTGCCGGTGTACCGCGGTCGGAAGCTGCCGATGGTCCAGCTGCAGCAGGCGGGTAAGCACAATGCGCTGAACGCCTCGGCGGCGCTGACGGTCGGGCTCGGGCTCGGGTTCTCCGCGGCCGACCTGGCCGAGGGCCTGGCGGCGTTCACCGGCACGGGGCGGCGGTTCGAGTTCAAGGGGCTCGAGGACGGGGTGCGGGTGTTCGACTCGTACGCTCACCACCCGACCGAGCTGGCCGTGGACCTGACCGCGGCGCGCACAGTGGCGGGGGAGGGGCGCGTGATCGCGTGCTTCCAGCCGCACCTGTTCAGCCGGACGCGGATCTTCGCCAAGGAGTTCTCCGAGTCGCTGGCGCTGGCCGACGAGGTCGTGGTGATGGACGTGTTCGCGGCCCGCGAGGACCCGGAGCCAGGGATCACCGGGGCGCTGATCGCCAACCACGTGCCGCTGAAGCCGGACCAGGTCCGGTTCGAGCCGTCGTGGTCCGCCGTACCGCAGCTGGTCGCGGACCTGGCCGAGCCGGGTGACCTGGTGGTCACGTTGGGCGCGGGCGACGTGACGCTGATCGGCCCGGAAGTCGTTGGTCTGCTGGCCGAACGCGCCGCTGTGCGCGAATCGGCCCGCGAGCCTGCGGCCGACGCGCTCACACCTGTGGTGGAGTAATTGGGTGGGGTTTGTTGAATGAGCCAGAGCGTTGATCTGGCTCGCGCACAGCAGCGGTTCGCGCGCCGGCAACGGCTGGTGCGCTGGCGGAGTTGGCTGCCCTGGGCGATCGGCGGCGGACTGCTCGTCGTCGCCGGGCTGATCGTCTGGTTGTTCTACTTCTCCTCGGTGCTCGCGGTCTCGGGCGTCCGGATCAGCGGTGCCGACACGGTGCCGCTGGCAACGATCGAGCAGACCGCGGCCGCGCCGGTCGGCACCCCGCTGGCGAAGGTCGACCTGCGGTCGATCGCGGACCGGGTACGGGAGATCCCGGCGGTCGCGGACGCGCAGGTGACCCGCGCCTGGCCGAACAAGATCGTGATCGTCGTCACCGAACGGGTTCCGGTCGTGGTCGTCACCGACGGCTCGCGGTACGAGTTGGTTGACGCGACCGGTACGTCGTACCGGACAGTGCCGGATCGGCCGGCCGGACTGCCGGAGGCGAAGGTGACCGGGGTACGGCGCGACGTCACCGTGCACTCGGTGGTGACGGTTTCGGCGGCCCTTCCGGAGACCCTGCGGGCACAGGTGGGCACGATCTCGGCAGCGTCGCCGGACTCGATCACGCTCAACCTCAGCTCGGGTGTGAAGGTCGTTTGGGGTAGTTCCGATGACAGTGAGCGCAAGGCCGGGGTACTGAGCGTGCTGATGAAGCGGCAGGCGAAGGTGTACGACGTCTCGGCGCCCGATCTCCCTGTCACCAAAGGGGAAAAGCGGTGACGAGTCACATCCGGCGCATGCGCGGCGAGGCGCGTGGACTTTGCCCGGAGGCGTCCCGTACCGTGCGTCGTAATCTAAAGTTGACATAACTCTAAGCATTCACTTGAGGTTCAGTCTTTTCGCTGGACAACGGGAAACGAACGAGGCGAGAGGCGCGGACGTGGCGGCACCGCAGAACTACCTGGCACTCATCAAGGTCGTTGGTATCGGCGGGGGCGGCGTGAACGCCGTCAACCGGATGATCGAGCACGGTCTGAAGGGCGTTGAGTTCATCGCGATCAACACCGACGCGCAAGCGCTGTTGATGAGCGACGCGGACGTCAAGCTCGACATCGGCCGCGAGGAGACCCGTGGTCTGGGCGCCGGTGCGAACCCGGCGATCGGGCAGAAGGCCGCCGAGGACCACGCCGAGGAGATCGAGGAGGCGCTGAAGGGCGCCGACATGGTCTTCGTCACCGCCGGCGAGGGTGGTGGCACCGGGACCGGCGGCGCGCCGGTCGTGGCCCGGATCGCCCGCTCGCTGGGAGCGTTGACGATAGGTGTCGTCACGCGGCCGTTCTCCTTCGAGGGAAAGCGGCGCGCGACCCAGGCGGAGGACGGCATTGCCACCCTCCGCGAAGAAGTCGACACGCTGATAGTGATTCCGAACGACCGCCTGCTGACGATCTCCGACCGCGCCGTGTCCGTGCTGGACGCGTTCAAGCAGGCCGACCAGGTGCTGCTGCAGGGTGTTTCCGGCATCACCGACCTGATCACCACGCCCGGCCTGATCAACGTGGACTTCGCCGACGTCAAGGCAGTCATGTCGAACGCCGGCTCCGCGCTGATGGGTATCGGCTCGTCCCGCGGCGAGGACCGCGCGGTCGCGGCCGCGGAGGCGGCCATCTCGTCTCCGTTGCTTGAGGCAAGTATCGAGGGTGCGCACGGCGTCCTGCTCTCGATCGCGGGCGGGTCCGACCTGGGCCTGTTCGAGATCAACGAGGCGGCCCAACTGGTGTCGGAGTCCGCGCACACGGACGCGAACATCATCTTCGGCGCGGTCATCGACGACGCCCTCGGCGACGAGGTGCGCGTCACGGTGATCGCGGCCGGCTTCGACGGCGGCATGCCCAAGCGCCGCGAGCAGGCGATGAACCAGGCCCGCCCGCAGTCCTCGCGACCAGCCTCCCAGAGCTACTCGGCCCCGATGTCAGGCGGCTCGACGTCACAGTCCGGCCAGCAAGGCAACCAGCCCGGCGGTCAGGCTCCCGGCCAGCAGTCGGGCCAGCCCGGGACCGGCGGTCAGTTCACCGGCGGGCAGCAGGGTGCGGGCCAGGCTCCTGGCGCGACAGGGCAATCGGCTCCTGCGCAGCCCACGTCCAACGGTCAGCAGTCTGTGCCCACGCATTCGGTGCCGGGCCAGCAGCCGGCTTCGAACCAGGCGGCGCAGTCGTCCGCCCCGCAGCCGACTCCGACCGACGACACGGTCCCGGTGCCCGCGCCGACCGAGCCGCGCAACGGCGTCGGTACGACGAACTCCGCTCGCCCGCAGCCCGGCGACCCGGTCCGCACGGTCCAGCCAGGTCAGTCCGCGCCGCACACTCCGGCGTCGCCGACCGCACCGTCGACCCAGCACTCCTGGCCGACGCACGGTCCGAGCACTTCGGCAGGCAGCCAGTCCAGCCAGCCACCGCAGTCCAGCACCCCGAAGCCGAAGAAGCCGGAGCCCGAGGAAGACCTCGACATCCCGGACTTCCTGAAGTAACCGGAGACCTCAGCCGTCGGTCGGCGGCTGAGCCTGGCGCGGGCGGTAGACCGATACGACGACGCCGTACCGCGCCTCGTCCGGACCGGCATCGGTGAGCCCGTCGACCAGCCCGCTCAGAGTTTCGGCGAGTTCTTCGGCCTGAGCTGCGGTCAGCCGGAGGTTCCGGACTGTGAACATCGGGTCGGGATCGGCCGTTTCCAGGTCCGCCGCGATCGCCTGCAGCGCGACGGTGTTGTTCGCCCGCGCGCCTTCGCCGGTGAAGCCGAACCGCCGGACGGACCGGCGGTAGTACTGCTCGGTCCCACCACGGACCTGCCGCGTCTCTGCGACGTGGACCATGCCGGCGTCACGAAGTACGCCGAGGTGATGGGCGACGTTGCCCTTCGCCGTACCGAGTGCTGCGGCCAGCTGGCTGATCGTCGCCGCTTCCTGGCCCAGCGCGAACAGCAGACGGTGCCGCAGTGGGTGCCCGAGCGCCTTGAACTGAGCGGCGCTCGACACCTCGAGGTGATCCACGATCTCGGCCATGAATAAAGCGTCTAGAATTCTTGACGCTTTGTCAATCCGGATGCTCTACTCCTGCCATGGACATCGAAGAGATCAGAGCCGTTCTCGGCCGGCTGGGCGCGTTGGTCGGCGAGCACTACGTCTTCCCCGAGGTCGGCGCCGAGGTCAGGGACCGGCTGGCGACGGCGGTCGCCGACGGCCGGTACGACGAGCTCCGGACCCCGGAGGAACTGGCCGAACGGGTCACCGCCGACCTGCAGCTCGGCAACCGGGACAAGCATCTGCGGCTGATCTTCCGCCGCGACGGGTTGCCGGACGAGACGGACCCGGCGGCGGAGGAGGCGCACTGGCGCCGGCGGGCCGAGCTCGACGCCGGCGGGATGGCGCGCATCGAACGGCTCGACGGCAACATCGGCCTGCTGGAGATCCGCCCGTTGCTCTATCCGCCCGAGCTCGCCGGCTCGGCGGTCACGGCCGCGCTGTCACTGCTCGCATCGACCGACGCATTGCTCCTCGACCTGCGCCGTTGCCTCGGCGGATCACCGGATCAGGTCGCGTTCATCTGCACCTACCTGCTCGACTCCGACGAGCCGGTTCACCTGCAGGACCTGGTGAACCCGGGCGACGGAACCACGCGGCAGTTCTGGACATCGGCGTACGTTCCGGGTCCGCGGTTCAGCAAGGACAAGCCGATCTGGGTGCTGACCGGCCCGGCGACGTTCTCGGGCGGTGAGGAACTGGCGTACAACCTGCAGCAGTTCAAGCGGGCGACGATCGTGGGCGAACAGACGGGTGGAGGCGCGCACCCACGCCGCGGTTTCAAGCTGCACGAGCAGCTCGAGGCCTCGGTGCCGGTGGCGCGTTCGGTCAACCAGGTCTCCGGGACCAACTGGGAGGGCACCGGCGTCACTCCCGATCTCACGGTCCCTGCCGAGCAGGCGTTCGCAGAGGCGTATCGCCGGGCGGCCGAGCACGTGATCGGGCTGCCGGCAGAGCCGGAGCGCAACAGTGTGACCGACGAGGCGCGGACAGTACTGGGTCCGGTCGCTGTGGCTGGATAACCTTCAGACGTGTTCGGCTACGACGAGGTTCGCATCCCCGCCCGGGTCGTCTTCACGGATCGGTACGGCGGCGCCAGCAAACCGCCGTACGGCGAATTCAATCTCGGCGGGTACGGCGAGGACGCCGAGCGGATCGCCGAGAACTTCCGCCGGGTGGCGACCGCTTTCGACGTGGAGCCGGACGCGGTCGTCCGGGTCAGCCAGGTCCACGGCCGCGACGTCCACGTCGTCGGCCCGGACGACAACCTGCCGCTCGAGCAGAACCCGAAGGCTGACGGGCTCGTCACGACGCGTTCCGATGTCGTGCTCGCCGTACGCGCCGCAGACTGCCTGCCGGTGCTGCTGGTCGGCGACGGCGTGATCGGCGCGGCACATTCCGGACGCAAGGGCATGTACGTCGGCATCGTGCCGGCGACCGTCGACGCGATGCGGGACCTCGGCGCCTCGCGCATCACCGCCGTACTCGGGCCGTATGCGTGCGGGAAGTGCTACGAGGTTCCTGAGGAGATGCGCGCCGAGGTCGCGGAGCGCGTGCCGGCGGCGTACTCCGAGACGAGCTGGGGGACGCCGGCTCTCGACGTCGCGGCCGGGGTGAAGGCGCAACTGGCCGAGCTCGACGTCGAGGTGGTCGACGCGACCGCGTGCACGATCGAGTCCGAGAACCTGTACTCGTACCGTCGCGAAGGTCCGACCAGCGGCCGGATGGCGGGGCTGATCAAACTGGTGACGCCATGACGGATCGCGCCGACGAGCTGCGCAGCAACTTGCTGCAGGTTCAGGAGCGGATCGAGAAGGCCTGTCAGGCGGCCGGGAGATCCCGGGACGAGGTCACCCTTGTCGCGATCACCAAAACCTTCCCAGTCAGCGATGTACGGGCGCTGGCGGCCCTCGGAGTCCGGGACGTCGGCGAGAACCGCGAGCAGGAGCTCAAGGTGAAGGCGCCGGAGTGTCCGGACCTCACCTGGCACTTCGTCGGCCAGCTGCAGTCGAAGAAGGCCAGGTCCGTTGTGCGGAACGCGTCGATCGTGCACTCCGTCGATCGGTCGTCACTCGTCGAAGCGTTGTCCAAGGCCGCGGTCGCTGAGGAGAAGACGTTGCGCTGCCTGATCCAGGTGAGCCTTGCGGCGTACGGATCGGCCGAGGCGGCGACCGGCGCCGGTCGGGGCGGGGTCGAGCCCTCCGACGTACCCGATCTGGCCGCGGAGATCGCGGCCGCGGACGGGCTGGAGCTCGGCGGGGTGATGGCGGTCGCTCCGCTGGGATCGGACCCCGGCGAAGCCTTCGCCGGACTGCGGGAAGTAGCGTCGCGGCTACGCTCCGAACACCCTGGCGCCGACTGGATCTCGGCCGGGATGACCGGCGATCTGGAAGCCGCGATCAAGCACGGTGCGACACACGTCCGGCTCGGGCGCGCCTTACTCGGTACGCGTCCTCCACTCGGTTAGTGTCGACATCGAGCAGGTTTTGCTTCCTGCTCACCGTTGTTGTCGTTTCACCGTCGAACCGGATCGAGGTGCTGGAGGGCCATGAGCGGCGCACTGCGCAAGATGGGTGTGTACCTCGGCTTGGTCGAGGACGGGGAGCGCTACAACGCGCGGTACGACGACTACGAGTACGACGAGTACGACGACGACGCAGTCGACGATGTTGACGGGGACTCCCACGAGACCGAGCCGGTACCTGCCGGCCGGGAGAGCCGCGAAGCTCGCGAGGACCGCGAGACCACCAGCGGCGCGACGGTCAGCAAGTTCCCAGACCGGCGCGGGGTCGCGCCGTCCCCGGAGGTTACCGAGTTGGCCCGCATCACCACCGTGCACCCGCGCAGCTACAACGAGGCGCGCGTCATCGGTGAGCATTTCCGCGACGGCACCCCCGTCATCATGAACCTGACCGAGATGGATCACGCCGACGCCAAGCGACTCGTCGACTTCGCCGCCGGGCTGATCTTCTGCTGCCGTGGATCGATCGAGCGGATCACCACCAAGGTGTTCCTGGTCTGCCCGCCGAACGTCACGGTCGCCGCCGAGGAGAAGGAGAAGATCGCCGCGGACGGGTTCTACAACCAGAGCTGACGCTCTGGTTGGTTCCTGGCCTTCCGCCGTCTTCTACACTCATTGACGACATGAATGCTCTAGCGCTCGTCCTCAGTGTCCTCAGCTGGGTGCTGCTCGCCTTCTTCCTGGTACTGGTGGCGAGGTTCGTGCTCAGCCTGATCGTCATGTTCGCGCCCCAGTGGCACCCCAAGGGCCCACTGCTCCTGTTCTTCGAGCTGATCTACTCGATCACCGATCCGCTGCTGCGACCGCTCCGGCGGATCCTGCCCCCGATCGGGGCCGGCGGGGTGCGGATCGACCTGTCCATGCTGATGCTGTTCGTCATCGTTTCGGTGGCGATGTCCATCAACTCAACGGCTCTACGGTCGTTGTGAGGGTGAGAACGGCGAGGACTGGGTAGGTAGAGTCTCGGGAAAAACGGGGCCGTATCTACGGGGCCGCTCCGCTGGGCAGGACCGTTGTCGACCGCCCGGATTCCGTCATAAGACAACGAAGCGATAACGTGATCTACTGAGTCGCCGGGGTGCAACACTACGGGGACTCCGCCAAGACACAGACAAACGAGGTGAAAGATGCCGCTGACGCCGGATGACGTCCGCTCGAAGCAATTCACGCCCGTCCGACTACGGGAGGGCTACGACGTCACAGAGGTCGACTCCTTCCTCGACGAGGTCGAGGCAGAGCTCGAGCGACTTCTCGCCGAGAACGAGGAGCTGCGGGCCAAGCTCGCGGCGGCGCAGCGCGCGGGTGCGGACCAGCAGCGGCCGGTCGTCGACCAGACCGCCGCCCTGCCGCCTGTCGTGCAGCAGCCGAAGCCCCCGGTCGTGGTCGAGAAGCCGGAGGAGAAGCCCCCGGTGATGCCCGCGGTCGCGGCGGCTGGTGCAGCTGCGGCGGCCGGCTCGGTCGGCGACGCCTCCAGCTCGGCCGTCCGGCTGCTGGAGATGGCCACCAAGCACTCCGACGACCTGGTCCAGGAGGCGAAGGACACCGCCGACAAGATCATCGGCGAGGCCCGCGCCAAGGCGGAGCGCCTGGAGAACGAGGCGCGTGGCAAGGCCGACCGGATGACCGGTGAGGCCCGCGCCCGCGCCGAGAAGCTCGACGGCGAGATCGCGGAGCGTCGTGCGCAGATGCTCGGCACCCTGGAGAAGCAGAAGGGTCAGCTCGAGCGCACGATCGACGACCTGCACGCGTACGAGCGTGAGTACCGCAGCCGCCTGAAGACGTACTTCACCGAGCAGTTGAAGGCGCTCGGCAACGGCGACGACACGCTCAGCCCGCGCAACGGCTTCCGCCCGGAGGCCCGCGCCCAGGCTCACGGTCACGGCGTGTAAATAACACCTCGTTGAGGAGGCGGTGCTTTCCGGCGGCACCGCCTCTTCGTCATGTCTGGACACTTCTGACACACGGTCCCACCGTGGTGACAGGGCGTCAGGGCAGGCGAGAGATGTACGTCTGAGAAGTGCGGGTGATTCCCCGGCCGGTCCATCGGGGAACACACCACGGAACAGCTCGGCGCGAGCCCGGAAGTGCGGGCCCGCGCCGTACGGCTTTTACGCCTTGGTCAGCCAGTAGCTCAGCTGCAGGTCCTCTTCGGTGCCGCTGGCAACGTCTGCCTCCGAGGGGGCGGACTGGTTCAGCTCGACGGCGAGCACCTCGCGGGCGATCTCGTCGGCGTGCTTGCCCAGGGCATCGGACAGCTCGGCGTCGGTCGAGGTCAGCCAGACCTTGATCCGGTCCGAGACCTCGAGGCCGGCGTTCTTCCGGGCCTCCTGCAACGTCCGGACCACCTCGCGGGCCAGGCCGGCCTGCCGCAGCTCCGGCGTCACCTCGAGGTCGAGGGCAACGGTCTCGCCCTGCTCGTTGACCACCGACCAGCCTTCCTTCGGCCGCTCGGACAGCAGTACCTCGGACTCGCTCACCCGGACGTCCGCGCCGTCGACCACGACGCTCGCCGACCCGGTCTCCTTGAGCTCGACCGCGAGCGCACCGGCATCCGCGGCGGCGATCGCGGCCGCGACCACCGGCGTCTGCTTGGCGAACCGCTTGCCCAGCTCGCGGAAGTTGCCCTTGGCAGAGAACTCGACCAGATCCGCACCCGCGGCGGACAACGGCTCGACCGTACCCACGTTGAGCTCGTCGGCGATCTCCTGCAGCAGCTCGGGCGACAGGTCCGCGATCGCGGCCGATCCGACCAGCGCACGGCCCAGCGGCTGGCGCGTCTTCACCTTCGCCTCGGCGCGGGCCGACCGGCCGAGCTCGACGACCCGGCGGGCCATCGACACGTGCTGCGCGAGGACGTCGTCGATCAGCGTCTCGTCGTACGTCGGGAAGCTCGACAGGTGGACCGATTCGGGCAGCTCCGGCGTGACCGGGCGGAACACGTCCTGCCAGACCCGCTCGGTGACGAACGGCGTCAGCGGCGCCATCACCCGGGTCAGCACCTCGAGCGTCTCGTGCAGCGTCGCCAGCGCGCCGGCGTCACCGGCCCAGAACCGGCGGCGCGAACGGCGGACGTACCAGTTCGACAGCACGTCGACGAACGAGTTGATCAGCAGACCGAGCCGCTGCGTGTCGAACGCGGCGTACGCCTCGTCGGTGTCGCGGACCAGCCGGTGCGTCTCGCTCACCAGCCACCGGTCCAGCACCGAGCGGTCGGCGACGGACGGTGCGTCCGTTGGCGACCAGCCGGCCAGCCGGGCGTACAGCGCGTGGAACGCGACCGTGTTCCAGTAGGTCAGCAGCACCTTCCGGACGATCTCGTTCAGCACGTTCGGCCCGATGCCGCGCGCCTTCCAGGGCGAACCGGACGCGGCCATGAACCAGCGCACCGCGTCCGCGCTGTGGTCGTCCATCAGCGGGATCGGCTCGAGGATGTTGCCGAGGTGCTTGGACATCTTCCGGCCGTCCTCGGCCAGGATGTGCCCGAGGCAGACGACATTGCGGTACGACGACTCGTCGAAGACCAGCGTGCCGATCGCCATCAGCGTGTAGAACCAGCCGCGGGTCTGGTCGATCGCCTCGGAGATGAAGTCGGCCGGGTAGCTCTGCGCGAACTTCTCCTTCGATCCTTCCGCCCACGGGTAGCCCCACTGCGCGAACGGCATCGAGCCCGAGTCGTACCAGGCGTCGATCACCTCGGGCACGCGACGTGCCTCCTGACCGCACTGCGGGCAGTCGAAGGTGATGTCGTCGACGTACGGCCGGTGCGGGTCGGTGGCGCTCAGGTCGCGACCGGCGAGCTCGCCGAGCTCGGCCAGCGAGCCGACGCAGACCTGGTGGTCGTCGGCGCAGCGCCAGATCGGCAGCGGCGTACCCCAGAAACGGGAACGGGAGACGGCCCAGTCGATGTTGTTGCGCAGCCAGTCGCCGTACCGGCCCCATTTGACCGAGTCCGGATACCAGTTGGTCTGCTCGTTCTCGCGGAGCAGGGCGTCTTTCACCTGCGTGGTGCGGATGTACCAGGACGGGAGCGCGTAGTACATGACCGGGGTGTGGCAGCGCCAGCAGTGCGGGTACGGGTGCTCGTACGGCACGTGCTTGAACAGCACACCGCGCGCGTCGAGGTCCTTGACCAGGTCCTCGTCGGCCTTCTTGAAGAACTGCCCGCCGACCAGCGGTACGTCGGCGTTGAAGTGGCCGCTGGAGTCCACCGGGTTCACGACCGGCAGGTTGTACGAGCGGCCCACCGCGAGGTCATCCGCACCGAACGCGGGGGATTGGTGCACCAGACCGGTGCCGTCCTCGGTGGTGACGTAGTCCGCGAGTACGACGTAGTGCGCCGGCTCGTCGAACGGGACGAGCTCGAACGGCCGCTGGTAGTTCCACAGCTCCATCTCGCGGCCGACGTACTCGTTGGTCACCGTCCAGCCCTCACCGAGCCGGTCCAGCAGCGGCTTGGCGACGACCAGCGACTCCACGCCGTCCGTGGCGACGACGTACTCGACGTCGGGGTGTACGGCGACGGCCGTGTTCGACACGAGGGTCCACGGGGTCGTCGTCCAGACCAGCAGCGACGCCTTGCCCGCGAGCGGACCGGACGTCAGCGGGAAGCGGACGTACACCGACGGGTCGACGACGGTCTCATACCCCTGGGCGAGCTCGTGGTCGGACAGTCCGGTGCCGCACCTTGGGCAGTACGGCGTGATGCGGTAGTCCTCGACCAGCAGGCCCTTGTCGTGGATCTGCTTGAGCGACCACCAGACCGACTGGACGTACTCCGGGTCCATCGTCTTGTACGGGTGCTCGAGATCGACCCAGTAACCCATCCGGACGGTCAGCTCGTTGAACGCGTCGACATGCCGCAGCACCGACTCGCGGCACTTGGCGTTGAACTCGGCGATGCCGTAGGCCTCGATGTCGTTCTTGCCGCTGAAGCCGAGCTCCTTCTCGACCGCGACCTCGACCGGGAGGCCGTGGCAGTCCCAGCCGGCCTTGCGCTCGACCCAGAACCCCTTCATGGTCCGGTAGCGCGGGAACACGTCCTTGAAGACGCGGGCCTCGATGTGGTGCGTGCCGGGCATCCCGTTCGCGGTCGGCGGGCCTTCGTAGAACGTCCACGGCTGACCGCCGGCGGACTGCTCGAGGCTCTTGGCGAAGGTGTCGTGCTCGTCCCAGAGGGTGAGCACCTCGCGCTCGAGCGCGGGGAAGTCGACCTGGGCGGGAACCTGCCGCCAAGGGGTGTGAGGGGTTTCTGCCGCCATCTGTCCGTCGTCCTTCGTCGCCAGTGCTGCTGCTGAGCTGCTGTGGCGAGGGACGAAGCACCCGGACCAGCCGGGAGCCGCGCGGTACCACCCTCCTTGGTATCCCTCCGCGAGATACCCACTTCCTTTTGCTGCCGCTGCCGGTTCTAATAGGTCCCTTACAGACCGTTCTTCCGGCGGCTCCGGGGTGATGGCCCCATCAATGCCTTGCGGATCGCGGTTGTCAGTGTACGGCGTCGTACCAGCTGACTACGAATCGTTAATCGTTCTTGGGGGAGTGGCCGATGAGCCGACTGAAACGTTCGGTGACATAGCGTAGTCGCTGAGACGAGGCTGTGACGCGCGGAACATCGAGCGGACTTGAAGAACCGACTACCGTATGTCCACGGTCTGCGCGTCGGGCTGGCACGTGGTGATCACGTGGCCTACTGTCTTGCGACCAGTCCGCTTCAGTCTCCGACGAAGGCAGGGGGTAGCTGATCAGCATGGCTACATCGGCACAGAAGAAGTCCGCCCCCCAACGTTCTGCCGCGGCCAAGAAGAGCGCCGCGAAGAAGTCCGAGCCGGTCCAGAAAACGACGGCCCGGAAAGCCCCGGCACGGAAAACCCCGGCGAAGGCCTCGCCGGCCAAGAAGACTCCCGCGAAGAAGTCGGCGTCGACTTCCACCGCGGCCAAGAAGGCTCCGGCCAAGAAGATCCCTGCCAAGGAAGCCCAGACGAAGAGGGTGGCCATGAAGACGAACGAGAACAGGACCCCGGCCACGGCGCCGGCGAAGTCCGCTGCACATACGGCCGAAACCTTCAAGGTGAAGCCGGGCGAGGATCCGTGGACCGCTGCCGAGCTCGCCGAGCTCCGCACGGAACTCGAGGGTGAGGTCGAGCACCTCAAGGAAGAGATTCGCGACGCCGAGCAGGAGATCGCGGGCCTGTTCCGCGACGGCAGCGACGGCGCCGGGAACGACCAGGCCGACGTCGGGTCGACCACCCTGGAGCGGTACCACGAGCTGTCGCTGGCCAACAACGCCCGCGACATGCTGAACCAGATCGAGTTCGCGCTGACCCGGATCGACGACGGCACGTACGGCGTCTGCGAGAACTGCGGCAACGCGATCGGCAAGGGTCGGCTGCAGGCGTTCCCGCGTGCGACACTGTGCGTGTCATGCAAAGAACGCCAGGAACGCCGCTGAACGACCCCACCTCGTCTCACCAGGTGGGAGACGCAGAACCAACGGAACCGGCCGACGAATCGTCGGCCGGTTCTCCGCCGTCTCCTCCGTCGACCCGGTCGTGGAAATGGATCGGGCTGTTCGGCGGGGTCGGGCTGTTGATCCTGCTTCTCGACCAGATCACCAAAGCGCTTGCTTTGGCTCATCTCACGCCCGGTGAGCCGGTGAACGTGATCGGGAGCCTGCTCAAGTTCAACCTGATCCGGAATCCGGGCGCCGCGTTCAGTCTCGGGACCGGTTACACGCCGTACATCTCGGCGGTCCAGATCACCGTCGCGATCGGCGTGGTGTACCTGTCCCGGCGGCTCGGGTCGGCGGGCTGGGCGGTCGCCTTCGGGCTGCTGTTCGGCGGCGCGGTCGGGAACATCATCGACCGGATCTTCCGCGAGCCGTCGGCCTTCCACGGGCACGTGGTCGACTTCCTGCAGACGCCGCACTGGGCGATCTTCAACGTCGCGGACATGGCGGTGACGTCGGCCGCCATCCTGCTGGTGATCCAGACGCTGCGCGGGGTCAAGCTCGACGGGACCCGGGAGCAGCGGCGGTGACATCTGGAACCTCAGGGACGTCCAGGACCGTGATGGTGCCGGACGGACTCGCGGGGGAGCGGCTCGACGCGGCGCTGTCCCGGCTGTTCGGCGTGTCCCGGACCAAGGCGGCGGAGCTGATCGAGTCCGGCCTGGTCCAGGTCGACGGCGTCGCCGCGCCCAAGTCCGCCCGCGTCACCGCCGGGGTGATGCTCGACGTCGAGCTGCCGGCGCCGCCGTCCGAGGTGACCGTCGTACCGGAGACCGTGGACAACCTGCGGATCGTGTACGACGACGACGAGATCGTCGTCGTCGACAAGCCGGTCGGGGTCGCCGCGCATCCGTCGCCCGGGTGGACCGGCCCAACCGTGATCGGCCATCTGGCCGGCGCGGGGTTCAACATCTCCACGAGCGGCGCGGCCGAGCGCAAGGGCATCGTGCACCGGCTCGACGTCGGCACGTCCGGGCTGATGGTGGTCGCTAAGACGGAGTACGCGTACACCGCCCTCAAGCGCGCCTTCAAGGAGCGGACGGTCAAGAAGATCTACCACGCGCTGGTGCAGGGTCATCCCGACCCGTTCACCGGCACCGTGGACGCGCCGATCGATCGGCACCCGCACCACGACTACAAGTTCGGCGTGGTGGCCGGCGGCAAGCCGAGCGTGACCCACTACGAGACGCTCGAGGCGTTCCGGTACGCGACGCTCCTCGAGATCACCCTCGAGACCGGCCGCACGCACCAGATCCGCGTCCACATGTCCGCGATCGGCCACCCGTGCTGCGGTGACCTGACGTACGGCGCCGACCCGGTCCTCGCCGAACGCCTGGGACTGACTCGCCAATGGCTGCACGCGATGCGTCTCGGCTTCACCCACCCGGGCACCGGCGAGTATGTCGAGTTCACCTCGGAGTACCCGGCCGACCTGGACCAAGCCCTGGACCTGCTCGTCGACACATGAGGGCCCGCCGGGCGCTGACGATCGCCACCATCGTCGCGCAGGGAGTCTTCATCGTCGGCACGCTCGTCGGCGGCGCGATCGAGGGCCACGGCTACAACGCCGCCCGCCACGACATCAGCGACCTCGCGGCGCTCACCGCCCACCACGCGACCCTGGCCCGCTTCAGCCTCGGCATCGCCGGCGTCCTCACGATCGCGTTCGCGCTTCTCGTACTGCGGCCTGCCCTGCGCACCGCCGACGGCCGCGAGTCCGCCGGCGCCTGGCTGGTCGCCTTGTCGCTGGCAGGCTGGGACAACCTCAGCGACGCCTTCTTCCGCCTCGACTGCCGCGACGCGGACGTCGGCTGTGTGTCGACGGCGTCCTTCGACTCCTGGCACGCCAAGGTGCACCTCGCGTCGTACGTCGTCGCCGGCGTGGCGACGGTGATCGCGCCGTTCCTGCTCTCCCGCCGGATGCGCACGCTCGACGGCTGGCGCGACCTGGCCGGCCCGACCCGGATCGCCGGCTTCGTCATCGTCGCCGCGCTGGCCGTGACGGTGTTCAGCGGCGGCACCGCGGTCCAGGGTCTGGCCCAGCGGTTCGCGCTCTTCCTGGTGTCGTTGTGCGTCGTACCGCTCGCCGTACGAGTGCTGAGACTGACCGGATAGCGGGCGGGTTGGGGACTCGTCGGAGAGCCCGTTCGGAAACTGTCTGAAGGGCGAACTAGGCTGCTTCAGTCACGCTCACTTACGCCCTGGGAGGTCCGCGCCGATATGGGGTCCAGCGACAGTTTCGTGCATCTTCATGTGCACACCGAGTACTCGATGCTGGACGGCGCCGCACGGATCGACGAGTTGTTCAAAACCGCCCAGGAGATGGGCCAGCCGGCCATCGCGACGACCGACCACGGCTACGTGTTCGGGGCGTACGAGTTCTGGAAGACCGCGAAGAAGTACGACGTCAAGCCGATCATCGGCGTCGAGGCGTACCTGACGCCGCACACCCACCGCTCCGAGCGGAAGCGGGTCAAGTGGGGCGACGCGAACTCCGGTCGTGACGACGTCTCCGGCTCGGGTGCGTACACGCACATGACGCTGCTGGCGAAGAACACCTCCGGCATGCACAACCTGTTCAAGATGAGCTCGCTGGCCAGCCTCGAGGGCTACTACTTCAAGCCCCGGATGGACCGCGACCTGCTGAACACCTACGGCCAGGGCCTGATCGCGACGACCGGCTGCCCGTCCGGCGAGGTGCAGACCCGGCTCCGCCTCGGGCAGTACAAGGAGGCCGTCGAGGCCGCGTCGGAGTTCCGGGACATCTTCGGCAAGGAGAACTTCTACTGCGAGCTGATGGATCACGGCCTCGGCATCGAGCGGGACATCCAGAAGGACCTGCTGAAGCTGGCCAAGGAGCTCGGACTGCCGCTGGTCGCGACCAACGACCTGCACTACACCAAGCCCGAGGACTCCCAGGCGCACGCCGCGCTGCTGTGCGTGCAGTCCGGCTCGACGATGACGGATCCGAACCGGTTCAAGTTCGACGCGAACGAGTTCTACGTCAAGACCGCCGCCGAGATGCGCGAGGTCTGGAAGGACTTCCCGGAGGCCTGTGACAACACGCTGCTGATCGCCGAGCAGTGCGATGTCAGCTTCACCGAGGGCGAGGGCCGGTTCATGCCGCGCTTCCCCTGCCCGGAGGGTCACAACGAGGAGTCCTGGTTCGTCGCCGAGGTCGAGACCGGCCTGCACCGGCGCTACCCGGCCGGTATCCCGGACCAGGTCCGCAAGCAGGCGGAGTACGAGATCGAGGTCATCACCTCGAAGGGGTACGCCGGGTACTTCCTCGTCGTCGCCGACTTCATCAACTGGGCCAAGGAGCACGGCATCCGGGTCGGCCCGGGCCGTGGTTCCGGCGCCGGCTCGATGTGCGCGTACTCGATGAAGATCACCGACCTGGACCCGCTCCAGCACGGCCTGATCTTCGAGCGCTTCCTCAACCCGGAGCGGATGTCGATGCCCGACTTCGACATCGACTTCGACGACCGTCGCCGTCCCGAGGTGATCCGCTACGTCACCGAGAAATACGGCGACGACCGGGTCGCGATGATCGTCACCTACGGCACGATCAAGGCCAAGCAGGCGATCAAGGACGCCGGCCGGGTGCTGGACTACCCGTTCGCGATGGGCGACCGGATCACCAAGGCGATGCCGCCGTCGGTGATGGGCAAGGACATCCCGCTGTCCGGCATCTTCGACTCCGGCCACAAGCGGTACTCCGAGGCCACCGAGTTCCGCTCGCTGTACGAGTCCGACCAGGACGTCCGCAAGATCGTCGACACCGCCCGCGGCCTGGAGAACCTGAAGCGCCAGTGGGGTGTGCACGCGGCCGGCGTGATCATGTCCAGCGAGCCGCTGATCGAGCTGATCCCGATCATGCGCCGCGAGCAGGACGGCCAGATCATCACCCAGTTCGACTACCCGAGCTGCGAGACGCTCGGCCTGGTCAAGATGGACTTCCTGGGTCTGCGCAACCTGACGATCATGGACGACGCGGTCAAAAACGTCGAGGCCAGCCGCGGCATCACACTGGACCTGGACCAGCTGGCCAAGTCGCTCGACGACCAGCCGACGTACGACCTGCTGGCCCGCGGTGACACGCTCGGCGTGTTCCAGTTCGACGGCGGCCCGATGCGTGCGCTGCTGCGCCTGATGCGGCCGGACAACTTCGAGGACATCTCCGCGGTCGGCGCGCTCTACCGGCCCGGTCCGATGGGTGCGAACAGCCACACCAACTACGCACTCCGCAAGAACAAGCAGCAGGAGATCAGCTACCCGCACGATGAGCTCGCCGTCGCGCTGGAGCCGATCCTGGGGACGACGTACGGCCTGATCGTCTACCAGGAGCAGGTCATGGCGATCGCCCAGCAGCTCGCCGGGTACACGCTCGGTAAAGCCGACCTGCTCCGCCGGGCGATGGGTAAGAAGAAGCGCGAGGTCCTCGACGCCGAGTACGTCGGCTTCTCCGAGGGCATGAAGGCGAACGGCTTCTCCGAGCAGTCGATCAAGGCGCTCTGGGACGTGCTGGTCCCGTTCTCCGACTACGCGTTCAACAAGGCGCACTCCGCGGCGTACGGCCTGGTGTCCTACTGGACGGCGTACCTGAAGGCGAACTTCCCCGCGGAGTACATGGCCGCTGTCCTGACGTCCGTGAAGGACGACAAGGACAAGATGGCCATCTACCTGAACGAGTGCCGCCGGATGGGCATCAAGGTGCTGCCGCCGGACGTCAACGAGTCCGACTCGAACTTCACCCCGGTCGGCACCGACATCCGCTTCGGCCTGTCCGCGATCCGCAACGTCGGCGTGAACGTGGTCGCCGAGATCGTCGCGGCCCGGGAGGAGAAGGGCCGGTTCACCGACTTCGTCGACTTCATCGACAAGGTGTCGCTGCCGGTCTGCAACAAGCGCGTGATCGAGTCGCTGGCCAAGGCCGGTTCGTTCGACTCGATGAACCACGCGCGCCGGGCCGTGGTCGCGGTGCACGAGCAGGCCGTGGACGAAGCCATCGACCTCAAGCGGAACGAGGCGCACGGCCAGTTCGACCTGTTCTCGATGGGTGACGACGATGCGGATGAGGGCGAGGGCAACAGCCGCCTGACCGTCACCGTCCCCGAGATCGAGGAGTGGGACAAGGCCACCAAGCTCGCGCACGAGCGCGACATGCTGGGGCTGTACGTGTCCGACCACCCGCTGTTCGGCGTCGAGCACGTGCTCACCAACGGCAGCGACTGCACGATCGGTCAGCTGCTCGCCGACGAGGACCGCCCCGACGGCAGCCGGGTCACGATCGGCGGCCTGGTGACCGCGGTCCAGCGGAAGGTCAACAAGCGCGGCGACATCTACGCGATCGTCACGATCGAGGACCTCGAAGGTTCGATCGAGGTGATGATGTTCTCCTCGGCGTACCAGCTGCACGCGCACCTGCTCACCAACGACGCGATCATCCTGATGAAGGGCCGGGTACGCCGCCGCGAGGACCGGCTCGAGCTGAGCGGCGACGAGGTCGTCGTACCGGACCTGACCGAGGGCCCGAGCGGACCGGTCGTGATCACGATGGCGGCCAACCGGTGTACGCCGCCGGTGGTCACGCAGCTGCGCGACGTGCTGAAGTCGCACCCGGGGATGACCGAGGTGCAGCTCAAGCTGCAGGCGCGGCAGAAGACCGAGATCTGGCGGATCGCGGATCAGTACCGGGTCACGCCGACGGCCTCGCTGATGGCCGACCTGAAGGCGCTCCTCGGTCCGTCCTGCCTGGCCAGCTGATCGGCGCTGGAACCGATGCGGCACACTGTCGACGTGAGTCAAGAGTCGTCTCAGCCTTCGCCGTACGTGGCGCCGGCGTCGAGTAATCCGTTCGGTGCACCGCCGGTGGTTGAGCGTCCGCTGCCGTGGGCGAAGGCCGTGCTGGTGACGGTCGCGGTGTTCCTGGTTGCCGGCGTAGTGGCCGGCTGGGCGTGGCAGGAGTTCTCCCCGCTCGCGCAGTACACCGTGGACGAGCAGGGCGGTGCGCTCGGCGAGGAGCAGATGACCCGGATCTTCGGGCCGGACGGGACGTTCACCGCGATCGGATTCCTTGCCGCGCTGGTGCTCGGTGGAGCGCTGTTCTGGTGGCTGCGGAACTACGGTCCGTGGTCGGTGGCGATTGTTGCCCTCGGCGCCTGCTTGGGCGGGGGCGTCTGCTGGGGCGTCGGCATGCTGCTCGGGCACGACGCGATCGAGCCGCGGCTGCGCGCCGCCCGGCCGGGTGATCTGGTCGCAGCGCCGCTCGAGCTGCATACCTGGACACCGGTGGCCGCCTGGCTCGTCGGCGCTGCGCTCGCGTGCGCGGTGATCGCCGCCACGACGTGGCGCGCGGATCCTGTTGCTCCGGTTGCAACCACTTCGCAACCTCCTGCGTCAGACCCTGCGCCACCGGTCCACTAGCCTTTGCAGGTCCGGCGGGTGAGGCCACCGGAGCCAGCGAGGGAGCTTATGTCCGACCAGAACCAACCCCCCAACCCGCAGTACCCAGGCGCCGGCGGTCCGCAGTACGGTCCGCCGCCCGGCCAGAATCCAGCTCAGCACCCGGGCCAGAACCCGTGGCCGCAGCAGGGCCGGCCGCCGGTTCCGCCGCAGCAGGGTCAGCCGCCGCGGGGGCCGCAGGGACAGCCCCAGGGTCAGCCACAGTACGGACAGCAGCCCGGGTATCCGCCGCAGCAGCCGATGCACCCGCAGCAGGGTCAGCCGCAGTACGGCGGGCCGCAGCAGGGGCAGCAGTACGGCCAGCAGTATGGCCAGGGCGGTCCGCAGTACGGTCAGCCTGGGCAGGCGTCGTACGAGCAGATGCACATCGGTGGTCAGCCGCAGTGGCAGCCGGAGCCGAAGAAGAAGCGCGGCAAGGTGATCCCGATCATCGCCGCACTCGCGATGGTCCTGGTCGTGGCCGGCGGCGGAATCTTTGCCTACGGCAAGCTTGCCGGCGGCAAGCAGCCCGCCGACGTGCTGCCGGGTACGGCGGTCGCATACGCCCGCGTGGACCTGAACCCGTCGGCCGGCCAGAAGGTCGCCGCGATCCGGTTCATGATGAAGTTCCCGTCGGTGAAGGACAAGCTCGGCCTGACCGGCGACAAGGACGATCTGCGGCAGAAGCTGTTCGAGCAGATCAAGAAGTCCTCCGGTGACGACCTCGCCGACGTCGACTACGACAAGGACATCAAGCCGTGGCTCGGTGACCGGGCCGGTATCGCCGCGCTCCCGCCGGCCGACGGCAAGCGCGAGCCGGACGTGGTGGTCGCGGTCCAGGTGAAGAACCAGGACGCCGCGAACAAGGGCATGGACAAGCTCCTCGCGAACGAGGACAAGAAGCCGGGCCGCGCGTTCAGCGACGGGTACATGCTGCTGTCCGACGACCAGGCAACGGTCGACTCGGCCGTTGCGACCGCCAAGGACAACCCGCTGACCAAGAACGCGAAGTACAGCGCGGACATGGACAAGCTGGGCGAGCAGGGCTTCCTGTCGGGCTGGGCGGACGTGAAGGGGATCGCCTCGATCACCGGCAAGGTCGACTCCGGTCAGATCGCCGGCCTCGGCGACGCCACGACGGCGGTCGCGCTGCGGTTCGACGCGTCGTACGTCGAGCTCAAGGGCATCGGTCAGGGCGACAAGAGCATCAAGGTGAACTCGGGCGCCGACGCCGCCGACCTGATCACGAAGCTGCCGGACAGCACGGCCGGCGCGATCGCGATCTCCGGTGGCGACAACCTGATCGACACCGCGTGGCAGCAGGTGCAGAAGGCGGGCGGCGAGAACCTCAAGCCGATGCTCGACCGGATCAGCGAGGAGACCGGCCTGACGCTGCCGGACGACCTGAAGAGCCTGGCCGGCAAGAACCTCGCGGTCGCGATGGACAAGGACACTGCGAACGGTCCGAAGATCGCGGCCCGGATGGAGACCGACCCGGCGAAGGCCGAGCCGGTGGTGCAGAAGCTGACCTCGCTGCTGCGGCAGCGTTCGTCGGCCAACATCCCGATCGAGACCGCGAAGGACGACGACACGCTGGTGGTCTCGACCAGCAAGGAGTACGCCGACCAGGTGCTGCAGGGCGGCAACCTCGGTGGGACCGACAACTTCAAGCAGGCGCTGCCGGACACCAAGGGCGCGTTGATGATCGGGTACGTCGACTTCGCGTCGATCGGCTCGCTCAGCCAGCGGTTCGCCGACGACAAGGACCTGGCGGCGCTCCGCTCGGCCGGCATCGTCACCCGCTCGACCGGCGACGGTCAGGCCGAGTTCAGCCTGCGGGTCGTCGCGAAGTAGCCACTCGCTGAAAGCCCCGGGCGTCCGCACGTGGACGGCCCGGGGCTTCTTCGTGATCGTCTACAGTGCGGATATGGACGGGGACCTGGTAGCACGGTTGCGGTCGACCTACGAGGATCTGCACGCTCACCCGGAGCTGTCCGGGGATGAATACCGTACGGCGGGGATCGCCGCGAGCTGGTTGCGTGAACAGGGCTTCGACGTACTTGAGGGCGTCGGTGGAGCCGGTGTCGTCGGCGTGCTGAGTCAGGGCGACGGGCCGACGGTGTTGCTGCGTGCCGACATGGACGCCTTGCCGGTCGCCGAAGAGACCGGACTTCCGTACGCGAGCACGGTCGACGGCGTCATGCACGCCTGCGGCCATGACATGCACGTCACGTGCCTCCTCGGCGCTGCGGTCGAGCTGGCCGCCGACCGCGACGGGTGGCGCGGGACGCTGGTGGTCGTGTTCCAGCCTGCCGAGGAGCTCGGCGCCGGCGCTCGGGACATGGTCGACGACGGCCTGTACCAGAAGGTGCCGAAACCCGACATCGTTCTCGGCCAGCACGTGGCCCCGATCCCGGCGGGCACGCTGGGGTTGCGACCCGGACCCTCGTTCGCGTCCGCCGACACCCTGCGCGTCACGCTGTTCGGTGTGGGCGGTCACGGGTCCCGCCCGGAGGCGACGGTCGATCCGGTCCTGCTCGCGGCGACGACCACCGTCCGCCTGCACACCGTGGTCTCCCGGGAGGTCGCCGGCAACGACACCGCCGTACTGACTGTCGGTGCGATCAACGCCGGCACGAAGGCCAACATCATCCCCGACAAGGCCGAGTTGCTGGTGAATGTCCGCAGCTACTCCGAGCAGGTGCGCAGCCGGGTGCTCGGAGCGATCGAGCGCATCGTCGCCGCGGAGGCTCAGGCCGCCGGGGCCCCGCGACCGCCGACCGTCGAGCGACTGGAGGCCGTGCCCGCCCTGATCAACGATGCTGCCGCCACCGAACGGACGCAGCAGGTGCTGGAGTCCGTCGTCGGTGCCGGACGGGTGGTCGACCCGGGCCTGATCACGGGCAGCGAGGACGTCGGCATTCTCGCCGAGTCCGCCGACGCGCCGATCGTCTACTGGCTGCTCGGCGGGGCCGACCCGGCCGAGTTCGCCGGCGCCGAGTCGATGGAGCAGATTGTCCAGGTCGTGGCCGGTCTGCCGTCCAACCACTCGCCGCACTACCACCCGGTCCCGAGCCCGACGATCGAGATCGGCGTCAACGCACTGGTCACCGCGGCCCGCCACTGGCTCGATTCTTTGCCGGGTGATGTCGAAAAGCCGGGACCGGGTTCTACCTCCTGAGTGAAAGCACCTGTTCACGAGAAGGAGAACCACCATGAACCACATCAGCGAGATCCGGACCGTCGGCGTACCGGTGACCGACCAGGACCGTGCGGTCGCGTTCTACACCGAGACGCTGGGCTTCGAGGTGTTGATGGACGCCCCGCTGCCGCAGTTCGGCGGTCGCTGGATCGTCGTCGCGCCGGCCGGCTCGGCGGCGAGCATCGCGCTCGTGCCGGCGTCGGACGGCAACCCGGCCGGCGTCGACACCGGCATCCGGATGGGCAGCCAGGACGCGAAGGCCGCCCATCAGCACTTCCTCGACAGCGGCGTGGACACCGACGAGCTGCTCGAGTGGCCCGGCGTCCCGCCGATGTTCAGCCTGCGGGACCAGGACGGGAATCGTCTCTACATCTCGCAGTTCTGACTACAGCCGTACTCCGGTGAGCGAGGCGCAGGCCTCCAGGAATCCCTCCTGCGCCTCGCGATCCGAAGCCAGTGGATGAGTCCGATGCGGCTGCTCATGGTAGTAATACCCACCGCTGCCGGTGTCCGTCGCGGTCGCCAGCCACGCCTGCGTCAAGTGCCCCTGGCTGAGGTCGCCCGGCGCACCGCGACCGCCCATCTTGGTCGGCACCCAGCCGGGGTCGACCGCGTTCGACTGCACCTCCGGCCACAGCCGGGCGACGGCGAAGGTCAGCAGTACGTCGTGCAGCTTGGAGTCCGAGTACGCCTGCGCTCCACGCCACCGCCGTCGTACCCACTGCAGATCGTCCAGCACCAGGTCACCGCCGAGGTGCATGCCCGAGCTGAGGTAGATCAGCCGGTCCGGTCTATCGATGAGGGCAGTCAGCAGGTACGGCGCGAGCGCGTTGATCGCGAACACGTGCTCCAACCCGTCGACCGTCTCTCTTCGCGGCTCTTGGTACCCGACCGCCGCGTTGTGTACGACGACATCGAACCGGCCGGACTCGTTCGCCTGCCGCGCCACGTCCCGCGTCTCGTCGAGACTTGAGAGGTCGCCGACGACGGCCGTGGCCGCGCCCGGGACAGCCGCGAGAGCCTCGCGCGCACGTCGCTCGCTGCGAGCGTGGAGCACGACCTCATGCCCCTGTGCGACCAGCTCCCGCGCGAGCATCCGCCCGAGGCCGTCCGCCGAACCAGTGATCAGAGTGCGTGTCACAGCACCCACTCTGCCTCAGACGAGAACTCAGACCAGCACATGGCCGCCGTCGACCGACACGATCGAGCCGGTCGCGTACCCCTGGTTCATCAGATAGACGTACGCCGCCGCGATGTCCTGGGTCTCGCCGACCCGGCCGACCGGGATCAGTCGCGAGGTCTCGTCGTACAGCGTCTGCTGGTCCTCGACGGACATGTTCGACCACAGCGGCGAGCGGACGACGCCGGGCTTGACCGCGTTGACGCGCAGCGGGGCCAGCTCCACAGCGAGTGCGCGGACCAGCGAGTCGACCGCTCCGCAGATGCTGGCCGCCACCGACCAGCCCGGACCGGGACGGTCGCCGGCGGCGCCGGTCGTGAGGACGACGGAGCCACCGGGGCGGATCTTGGACGCGGCGGCGCTGACCGCACCGAGGGCGCCGAAGTAGCGAAGCTCGAACGCCTTGCGAGCCCGGGCGAGGTCCATCGACGAAACCTCAAGCAGGGCAAGCGACTCACCGGCCGTGTAGACGAGGTGGTCGAACGGGTCGAGGCCCGCGAAGAACTCCGTCACCGCCGCGGCGTCGGTGAGGTCGACTGCCTGACCCGAAGCCGAGTCGGGCAGGGACTCCAGAGCACGCTTCACCGATTCAGGGTTGCTCGAGGCAACGATCACGGTCGCGCCCTGGTCGGCGGCGAGTTGGGCGGTCGCGAGGCCGATACCCGACGTACCGCCGAGGACCACGACGCGTTGGTTCTGCAAGGACATGGCAAGACCTTTCGTGGGTGGGGATTCCCTTCCACGATGCGGTCGCCGGGCAGCTGCCGTCCAAGACCTGTTCCGGTCGCTGTAATACCCTGAAGGTATTATGGACCTCGATCTCCGCAAGCTCCGGTACTTCGTGGCCGTCGCCGAGGAACTGCACTTCGGCCGGGCCGCGGAGCGGCTGCACATCGCGCAGCCGGTGCTGTCCCGGCAGATCCGGGCGCTCGAGGACGAGCTCAGGGCGCAACTCTTCGTCCGCACCAAGCGCGCCACCGAGCTCACCCCGGCCGGGCGGCAACTGCTCGACGACGCGGGCCCGCTGTTGTTCGCGGCAGATGCGACACGTCGACCAGTGGCCCAAGCGGCACGCGGCTCGAAGACGTTCACCATCGGCTTCATGCCGGGTCTGACCGTGACCGAAGCAGTCCGCGCGTTCGGCGCGAGCCACCCCGACATCGACGTCGAGCTGATCCGGACCACCTGGAACGACCAGGTCGACGTACTGCACGACGGGCGGGTGGATGTCAGCATCGTCCGCCTGCCGATCGACCAGGCCGGGCTGACCGTACGCCCGCTGTTCGAGGAGCCACGCGTCGCGATGCTCCCCTCCGACCACCGCCTCGCCGGCAAGCCTGTCATCGACATCGCCGACCTCGCCGACGAGCACCTGCTCCAGGACCCGGACGCCGTACCGGAATGGCGCGACATCGCCCTCGAACTCCGCACCCGCACCGCAAAGCCGATCCCCGCAATGCGCAGCGTCGAAGAAAAACTCGAACACGTCGCCACCGGCCGCGGCATCTCGATCATCCCGCTGTCCGTGGCGACGTTCTACCGTCGCCCCGATGTTGTCGCCGTCCCCGTCACCGACCTTGCCCACAACAGCGTCTGTCTCGCGTGGGTCTCCACCCGGCGTTCGCGGCTGATCCAGGAGTTCGCCGCGCTGGCCGGGACCGTCGACTGGAACGCTGCCCGATAGGGCAGTGCCACCGGATGGAATCGGTGGCACGATCGAAGGATGCGGTGGAGCGCAGCCGCCCTCCTGGTGCTTGCGCTGATGGGATGTTCTGGTGGGGGAGACAGGCCAACAGCTCAGCCGGGCGCGCCCGCGACGCTGCCGGCGCCCGGCACGGCAACCCTCGAACCGGCGAAGGCCCGATCCTTGCAGGACGTCCTCGCGAAGGTGGTCGCCGTCCCGGACAGCCCGTCCGGCTCGCGAGGTGTGACCGCGGCCGTGGTCACCGACAACTGGGTGTGGTCGGGTGCGGCCGGAGCGGACATCCGCGGTACGGCGTTGCGGCCGAACACCAGCATCCCGGTCGAGAGCATCACGAAGACCTTCGTCGCCGCCGAGGTACTGCTACTCGCCGAAGCGAAGAAGCTCGATCTCGAGGCGCCGCTGTCGACCTACGTGCGGCACAAGCTGACCGCGAACAATGCGACCGTTCGGCAGCACCTGTCGATGACGGCAGGTGTGCAGGACTTCCAGTCGGCCGACTACGGCGAGCTGGCCGACGCGGTCGCCGCCGCACCGAGCAGACACTGGACGATCGACGAGGCGCTGAACTACCTCACGACTGCGGTCAAGCCGCCGGGCGGTTCGCCCAGCTACAGCAATCCGAGCTACGCGCTGCTCGCGATGCTGATCGAGAAGGTGACCGGTGGTCCGTTCGCTGCTGCGCTGCGGCGCGATCTGGTCGCGCCCGCCGGTCTGCAGCACGCGGCCTTCCAGGACGGGGAGAAGCCGCAGCCACCTGTGGTCGGTGACGACAACGACTCGTGCGGTGAACCCGACGGCTACGTCCCGTGCCGTGCCTTCGCGAGCGCCACCGCGCCGTACGGCGGGCTGGCCGCCGATGCGCCGACCGTCGCTCGTTGGGGTTACCAACTGTACGGTGGACGCGTGCTGCCGCCCGGCCCGACCGGCGAGCTGACCAAGGGCACCGAGTACGGCCTCGGCACGATGCTGATGGCGCGACAGTTCGGCCTCGGTACGGCGTACGGGCACGGTGGCGACGGACCGGACCATTCCAGCCTGCTGGTCGTGATCCCGGAGAAGCGGGTGTCGGTCGCGCTGATCTTCGCCGACGGCGGCCGGAACATCGGTGTGCCGATGGCCGAGCTGACGAAGGCGCTCGAGCCCTTGCTCAGCTGATCGTCAGCGACGCACCCGGTAGCGGATGTGGGTTGCCTGTGGGGTGTCGATCACGCGCGCGATCTCCAGCTCGATTCGCTCAGGCAGTACGTCGAAGAGGCGCATGCCGCCGCCGAAGAGGACCGGGACCTGGTCGATCTGTAGTTCGTCGAGTACTCCGGCTGCCAGCGCCTTCTGTGCGGTGACTGCGCCGTGTACCAGCACGTCCTTGTCGCCGGCAACCGCCTTCGCCTGAGCGATCGCGGTCTCGACGTCGGTGACGAACGTGACCTTCTCGTACGGCGAAGTCGCGGTCGGGTCGCTGGTGACGACGAAGATCGGTACGCCGTGGTGGTCGCCGCCGTAGAAATCGACCTGCTCGCCCGTGCGGCGGCCGACCACGACCGCGCCGGTCGCCTGCAGCTCGTCCCAGATCACGGCGGCCTTGCCCGCGGGTCGGCCGACGTCGCCGTCCTCGTTCAGGTACCACTCGTGCAGCCGCATGAACTCGTCGCCGCCCGGGTTACCGATCCCGTCGTTCGGGCCCGCGATGTAGCCGTCGGCGGACATCGACATCAACAACACAGCTGAAGACATGAGCGTTCTCCCTTGGCTCGATGGCGCGGCTGATCCGCACCATCTTCTGCCTTCGCGTCGAAGAACCCCGGCCGGTTTCGACATCAGTCCGCGGCCAGTGCCTCCAGTACGCCGTCGCCGTACTTGGCCAGCTTGTTCTCGCCGACGCCGCTGATCCTGCCCAGCTCAGCCAGCGACGACGGCAGGTCGGTCGCGATCTGCCGCAGCGTCGCGTCGTGGAAGATGACGTACGCCGGAACGCCCTGCTCCTTCGCCACCGCGCCCCGCCACGCGCGCAACCGCTCGAAGACCGGCGCCGCCTCCGGTGGCAGATCGACCGCCGCCTTCTTCCCGCCCGACGACCTACTCGACGACCGGACCCGCTCGGGCTCCCGGCGCATCATCACCTCACGCCGACGACCGAGCACCTCACCGCTCTCCTCGGTCAGTACGAGCGTGCCGTAATCACCCTCGACCGCCAGCAACCGCAGCGCCAGCAATTGCCGGACCACCCCGCGCCACTCGGAGTCCTTCAGCTCGGTGCCGATCCCGAACACGGTCAGCTCGTGGTGCCGGAACTGTTTGACCTTGTCGGTCTCCTTGCCGAGCAGGATGTCGACCAGCTGCCCGGCGCCGAACTTCTGCCCGCGCTCGTGCTGCAGCCGATACACCGTGGACAAGAGCTTCTGCGCCGCGATCGTGCCGTCCCACGACTCGGGCGGTGTCAGGCAGGTGTCGCAGTTCCCGCACGAGTCGCCGTGCTGTCCGAAGTACGCAAGCAGTTGCGACCGGCGGCACTGCACGGTCTCGCACAACGCGAGCATCGCGTCGAGGTGCGAACCGAGCCGGCGGCGATGCGCGAGATCACCCTCGGACGTGTCGATCATCTTCCGCTGCTGGACGACGTCCTGCAGACCGTACGCGAGCCAGGCCGTCGACGGCAGGCCGTCACGCCCGGCGCGACCGGTCTCCTGGTAGTAGCCTTCGACCGACTTCGGCAGATCGAGATGCGCGACGAACCGGACGTCCGGCTTGTCGATCCCCATCCCGAACGCGATCGTCGCGACCACGACCAGCCCGTCCTCCCGGAGGAACCGCGACTGGTTGTCCGCGCGCGTCCGGCTGTCGAGGCCGGCGTGGTACGGCACGGCCTCGATCCCGTTCTGCGTCAGGAAGGTCGCGGTCTTCTCGACGCTGTTGCGGGACAGGCAGTACACGATGCCCGCGTCGCCGGCGTGCTCGGTGCGGAGCAGGTCGAGCAACTGCCGCTGCGGGTTGTCCTTCGGAACGATCCGGTACTGGATGTTCGGCCGGTCGAAGCTCGCGACGAAATGCTTGGCCTCGGACAGGTTCAGCCGGGTCGCGATCTCCTTGTGCGTCGCCTCGGTCGCGGTCGCGGTCAACGCGATCCGCGGTACGTCGGGCCAGCGCTCGTGCAGCTCGGACAGCATCAGGTAGTCGGGCCGGAAGTCGTGCCCCCACTGGGACACACAGTGCGCCTCGTCGATCGCGAACAGCGAGATCTTGCCCTGGTCGAGCAGTCGCACGGTCGACTCGACCCGCAACCGCTCGGGCGCGAGATACAGCAGATCGAGCTCGCCGGCCAGGAACGCCTGCTCGACCTCGCGCCGCTGGTCGAAGTCCTGCGTCGAGTTCAGGAACCCGGCCCGGACGCCGAGAGCCGTGAGCGCATCGACCTGATCCTGCATCAACGCGATCAGCGGCGAGATCACCACCCCGACGCCGGACCGGACCAGCGCCGGGATCTGGTAGCACAGCGACTTGCCGCCACCGGTCGGCATCAGCACCAGCGCGTCGCCGCCCGCGACCACGGTGTCGATGATCTCGGCCTGCTGACCGCGAAAGGCGTCGTACCCGAAGACCCGGCGGAGGGTCTGCAGGGCTTCGGAGTCAGGCAGTGCGGTTGTCTCGCTCACCTCGGCGAGTCTAATGAGATCGACCGACAGATGCCGACTCGATCGCCGCAGCCTGTGGATTACTTCGGGATCTCACCCGCATACGTGCCGACGCTCCACAGATTGCCCTCGAAATCGCGCACGGTGAACCCACGCGATCCGTAGTCGGTATCCTCCAACCCGCGGACCACGACCGCGCCCGCACCGATCGCACGGCCGATCAGGCTGTCGGGATCGTCGTGCACGAGATAGACCGACTGGCGCTGATCCGTCAGCGCGGTGAACTCGTCCGGCTCGGCCTTCGCATCGGCCGAGCCCAGCATGATCCCGCCGCCGGTCGGCCAGGACAGCTCCGCGTGGGCGATCGAACCTTCGACGGCGCCTTGGTACGACGCGACCACGGTGAAGCCGAGGCCTTCGGTGAGGAACTTCAGCGCCGCTTGCCCGTCCCGGTAGTGCAGCCCGGGCCAGACGCCGATCACATTCTTCTCAGTCACAGTGTTCATACCTTCGAGACTCGCGCCCCGGCAGGGGTGAAGTCTTGAAGGTTTGGGAGTTCCTCGGTCATCCATTGCCGTGGCGAGCAACCCGCGATCGCCTGGAACTCACGGGTCAGATGCGCCTGATCGGCATATCCGGCCGCGGCGGACAGGTCGGCCAGTCGCGTCGTCGGGTGCTGGCGCAGGTGTCCGGTGACGCGCTCGAAACGCAGTACGCGAGCCGCGACCTTGGGCGCCAAACCGAGCTCCCGCGTGAAGCGGTCGGTGAGGTGGCGCCGGCTCCACCCGACCTCGGTCGCGAGCTCCTGGATGCCGATCGATCCGCGGGACGCGCAGAGTCGCTGCCAGGCCCAGCTGACCTCCGGCTGAGCCGTGCCCGCGTTGCGTTGGCCGAGTTGCTGCAGCAGCAAGCTCTCGATCAGGTCGAACCGCTTGTCCCAGCTCGGCTCTTCGCGCAGCTGCTCGGTCAGCTCGCGCGCCGACCGACCGAGCACCTCGTCGAGGCCGACCACGATCGAGGCGAGCTGACCCGGCGGCAGCCCGAGGAGCTCGCGGGCCGCAGGGGGAGTGAGCGAGATCTGTACCCCGGCCCGGCTGTCGGTCTGGCCGATATGCACCGCGGTGGAATGCAGCCCACCGGCGAGTGCGTCGTACTTGTCGACCGGGTGGCCCGGCCACGCGACACCGAGCGCCTCGTCCAGCGTGATGACGAGCGTCATGAACCGTGACGGCAGGCCGCGGTGCAGCTCCATCGGATACCCGTACGACGCGTAGCCGACGAGGTCGCCGACATACGGGCGCAGGGCAGGGTGCACCGGCCGTGTGTGGTGCTCCATCCCTGCCATGACCACAGGCTAGATCCAGCCTCGGACAGAATCAGCCCCTCCAGAATCCGGGACCCGCGTACCGCCATCCGGACGGGCGTGGCACCATCGGATAGTCGTCCGGACGTAGAGGAGAACCTGTCGTGCCCGCTTTGAGGTCCCGTACTGTCACCCACGGCCGCAACATGGCGGGCGCCCGCGCGCTCATGCAGGCCTCCGGGGTAGCCCGCGAGGACTTCGGCAAGCCGATCATCGCGGTCGCGAACAGCTTCACCGAGTTCGTCCCCGGCCACACCCACCTCGCCCCGGTCGGCCGGATCGTCTCCGAGGCGATCCACGCGGCCGGCGGCATCGCCCGCGAGTTCAACACGATCGCCGTCGACGACGGGATCGCGATGGGCCACGGCGGGATGCTCTACAGCCTGCCGTCCCGGGACCTGATCGCCGACTCGGTCGAGTACATGGTCGAGGCGCACTGCGCGGACGCGCTGGTCTGCATCTCGAACTGCGACAAGATCACCCCCGGCATGCTGAACGCCGCGCTCCGGCTGAACATCCCGACCGTGTTCGTCTCCGGCGGCCCGATGGAGGCCGGCCGGGCCACGCTGGTCGACGGGACGGTCCGTAAGCTCGACCTGATCGACGCGATGTCCGAGGCCGTCAACGAGAACGTCTCCGACGCCGACATCCTGCGGATCGAGGAGAACGCCTGTCCGACCTGCGGTTCGTGTTCGGGCATGTTCACCGCGAACTCGATGAACTGCCTGACCGAGGCGATCGGCCTCTCGCTGCCGGGCAACGGTTCCGTGCTCGCGACCCACACCGCCCGCCGCGCGCTGTACGAGAAGGCCGGCGAGACCGTCGTACAGATCACCAAGCGGTACTACGACAACGACGACGCGACCGTGCTGCCGCGGAACATCGCGACCAAGGAAGCGTTCGGGAACGCGATGGCGCTGGACATCGCGATGGGCGGGTCGACGAACACGATCCTGCATCTGCTCGCGGCCGCGCAGGAGGCCGAGGTCGGCTTCGACCTCGACGACATCAACGCGGTCTCGCGCCGGGTCCCGTGCCTGGCCAAGGTCGCACCGAACGTGGCGCCTCAAGGCACGTACTACATGGAGGACGTCCATCGCGCCGGCGGCATCCCCGCTATCCTGGGCGAGCTCCACCGGGCCGGCCTGCTGAACGAGAACATCCACACCGTGCACAGCGACTCGATCGACGAGTGGCTGAAGACGTGGGACCTGCGCGGCGGTTCGCCGTCGCCGGAGGCCGTCGAGCTGTGGCACGCGGCGCCGGGTTGCAAGCGTTCGGCGACGGCGTTCTCGCAGTCCGAGCGGTGGGAGACGCTCGACAGCGACGCAGCCGGCGGGTGCATCCGCGACCTCGAGCACGCGTACTCGAAGGACGGCGGTCTCGCCGTACTCAAGGGCAACCTGGCCGTCGACGGTTGTGTCGTGAAGACAGCCGGTGTGGACGAGTCGATCTGGACGTTCCAGGGACCTGCGGTGGTGTGCGAGTCGCAGGAAGAGGCCGTCGAGAAGATCCTGGCCAAGCAGGTGCAGCCGGGTGACGTCGTCGTGATCCGGTACGAAGGTCCGAAGGGCGGGCCGGGTATGCAGGAGATGCTGTACCCGACGTCGTTCCTCAAGGGCCGCGGTCTGGGCAAGGTCTGCGCACTGGTCACCGACGGCCGCTTCTCGGGCGGTACGTCGGGACTCTCGATCGGCCACGCTTCACCCGAAGCGGCGTCCGGCGGCACGATCGCCCTGGTCCAGGACGGCGACCAGATCCGCATCGACATCCCCGGCCGCTCGATCGAACTGCTGGTCGATGACGCCGAACTGACCGCGCGTCGGGAAGCTCTCGGCGGGGTCTACGCGCCGAAGAACCGCGAACGCAAGGTCTCCGCCGCGCTCCGGGCGTACGCCGCGATGGCCACGAGCGCGGACAAGGGCGCCGTACGGGACGTCTCCAAGCTCGGCTGATCCCACGCATTGTCACCGTGCTGCGTCCAGGCGTAGCTTGGCGACAGGGGATGCCTGACCTGGGGAGGGGTCATGGGGGACGAGCGGGAGGAACGATTCCGTGCTGCGCTCGACGAGGGGCGTAAGCCGGCGGTGTTCATGTTCCAGCCGACGAACTTCGAGCAGGTGACGCCGGAGCGACTGTCGGAGTGGGAACGCAGTGTCCAGGAGGGCTTCGGCCTGAACACGTACGGGTTCGAACGCGAAGTGCTGCTGCGCTCCGCGTCGTGGTCGAACTGCGGCAACGGCCAGATCTGCGCCGACGACTCCGACTGGCACGAGTGAGGGGCGGCGACCATGGCTGAAGCAGGCAACAGCAAGGCGCCGGTGGTCTTCATGTACCAGCCGACGCGGTTCGATCTGGTGCCGACGGACAAGCTGCAGGAGTGGGAGCAGCGGGTCCGCGACGACGTCGGGCTCCCGGTGGAGTTCGCGCGCAACGGCGGCGGATCGGAGTGCTTGTCCGCGACGCTGCCGAACGACTGCATGGACGACTGCGACTACCTGGCCGAATAGATGCCCCGGCCGTCGATCGCGGTACTGACGTTCACCGATGATCTGCACGCCCTGGTGATCCAGGCACATCTCCGTCGCAACCGCGGCGCGCTGTGCGAGGTCGTCGAGGTGGACACGATGGCGGATCGGCCCGGCGGGCTGAGCTGGTCGACCGACCCCGGCTTCGGTACGTCGGTGCCGACGCGGGACGGCGGCCGGCTCGATCTGGCCGGCTGCGACGCGATCTGGTTCCGGCGCTGGAACCACCCGCAGCGGGCCGCTCGCGAGCTGTCCGATCCCGCGCACCGCGAGGTCGTCGACGCGAGCTGTGCGAGCACGCTGATGGGTGCCCTGCGCAACGAGTTCGACGGGCGCTGGGTGAGTCACCCGGACGCGACCCGGCGGGCCGAGAACAAGCTGATCCAGTTGCGCGCGGCAACGGATGCCGGGTTCGTCGTACCGCGGACGCTGGTCAGTGAGGATCCGGACGAGATCCGCCGGTTCTGCTCGATGCTCGGCGGTCAGGTCATTCTGAAGGCGGTGCGTGGCACGCCGAGCAGTCAGCTCTACACGCTGCCGGTGACACCCGAGCATCTGGCCGACGACGATGCGCTGCGGCTCTGCCCGACGATCTTCCAGGAGTTCGTGCCCGGAACCCGGCATCTGCGGGTGTTGTGCTGCGGTACGACGTCGTACGCCGTCGCGATCGATTCGCCGGATCTCGACTGGCGGCGGAATCTCGACGTACCGATCGAACCGGTCGCGCTGGATCCGCTGGTGCAGGGGGCGTTGACGCGCGTGCTGGAGTTGCTGGAGCTGAGGATGGGCGTGGTCGACCTCAAACTCGATCCCGACGGCCGGCCGGTCTGGCTCGAGCTGAATCCGCAGGGCCAGTTCCTGTTCGTCCAAGGTCTGACCGGGCTGGACCTGACGGCCGGCTTCGCGGACTTCCTCTACGAGGAGGCCGCAGTCAGAGCTCCAGGTCGAACGCGAGGTTGATCGCCTCGGCCAGGAGCGGCTCCTGGTCCGGATGCAGATGGCCGATCAGACGGCCGAGCTGCGCCTTCGGGATGGTCTGGATGTTGTCGCAGGAGATCGCGCTCGGGTGATCCAGGCCGTTGTCCGGGCCGACCAGTACTTCGGTGGACAGGCCGCGGATCGTGCTGGTGATCGGCGCGACCGTGACGTTGGTGAGCCGCGGGCGGATCAGCTCGCGGGTCAGCACCACCACCGGCCGCGGTTTGTCGAGCCGGGCGATGTGGAGGGCACGCATCAGTCGAGGTCGCTGAGGACGGTGCCGGAGGCCGCGGTGGCGAGGCCGTCAAGGTCGTCGTACCCGCCGTGCTCGCTCAGGATGGCGAGGTCGCGGGCTGCCAGCTCGCGGCGGCGCTCACGTTCCATCGCCCGGGCGACCACGGACGCCCGGCTCGTCGCCTTGTCGGTGGCGACGAGCTCGTCCATGAAATCGACCAGGTCGTCCGGCAGCCTGACCGTGATCTGTTTGCTCATACCACGACCATACCACTCGAATACCGCTATGGGATTCATTTCGGTAGCGTCGTCTGCCGCTCCAGCGTCTCCCACAGTCGCGCGGCGGCCGCGGTGTCCTGAGCGGCGGCGGACGGGTCGGTACGGCGTTCGCGGGAGTAGTACAGGCCGGTCTCGTCGGCCACGTCGGGCGAGGTGGCCAACCAGACGAGCGTCTCGGCGCCCTGCTCCGGGGTGCGGGCGAACGGCTTGGTCATCGCCATCATCAGCTTCATCAGGCGCCCGTTGTTCAAGTTGAACCCGGTCGCGACCAGCCCCGGCTCGAACGTGTACGTGCGGATCATCGGCACCCGCTTCGCCAGCTCCGAGCTGAGCAGGATCAGCGCAAGCTTGGTCTCGCCGTACCGCCGCATCGAGCCGCCGGTGAGCTTGGCGGACGACGAGAAGTACCGCTCGCCGCTGAGGTCGTCGAAGCCGATCCGCTTCGCCCGCTCGTGCTCGTCCGAGGCGGTCCCGATCACCCGCGCCCAGGGGGAGAGGTGACCAACGAGCAGAGTGGTGATCAGGTACGGCGCGACCACGTTCAACGCCCACGTCAGCTCGATCCCGTCGGCCGACACCTGGTGGCTGATGAACATCGCGCCGGCGTTGTTCACCAGTACGTCGATCGCCGGCGCCCGCCCCCGGACGTCCCGCACCATCTCGCGGATCGACGCCTGCGACGTCAGATCCGCCTCGAACACGTCCGCCCCGCCGAGTTCCCCCGCAACCCGCTCGGCCTTCCCCCGATCCCTGGCCACCAACCCGACCCGAGCCCCCTGCGCCGCCAACCCCCGAGCGCCGGCCAACCCGATCCCGTTGGTCCCACCCGTGATCAACACGTACATCGCCCGACTCCTCCCCTAGGCATACCTCGACCGGAGTCTAGGGACGCACGGGGCCCGTCGCCCTCAGTTGGACGACGTTCGAAATGTCAGTTGGGGGAGAGCGTGGACCAGCTGATCAGGTCGAAGGCGGGGAGGGAGGGCAGGGCGGTGATGGCGGCGAGTTCGTTGTCGATGAGGCCGACGAGTTGGGCCAGGCGGGTGGTGACGTCGGTGGCCTCGAGGAGTTTCTGGCGGTCGGGGGTCATGAGCTTCATCGCCGCCGACATCAGGTAGGACAGCGTGCTCGGGTCGTCGGGCAGTTCGCCCAGGTGCAGGCCGGGGCGGCTGATCTCGCTGACGGCCTCGGCGTACTTCCGGAAACGCTTGACCGCGACCATCGCCGTACCCAGTGGGTCGTCGCCGAGGTCGTCGTCGAGCCACTCGACGTCCGCGACCAGGTAGTCGCCGGTGCCGTCGAGCTCCGAGACCTTGAACCGCCGGTTGCCGGTCAGCGTCACCTCGACCGGGCCGTCGTCGTCCGCGTCGAGCGTGATCTCGGAGATCGTCGCCGCGCAGCCCGTCCCGTACAGCGACCGGAAGACCCGCTCGCCCAGCTCGTACCCGTCCCGTACGGCGAGTGCCCCGCACACCAGCTCGCCGCCGTTCTCGACCAGGTCGCGGACCACCGCGCGACCCTGGACGTCGGTCACCGGAATCGGGAGCACCAGCCCGGGAAAGATCACCGTGTCGACAGTGAGCAACGGCAGGCGGGAGTCCATACCAACGAGCCTAGTGGACGAACGCCGCGACCACGCCCGGTGACGGCGCCGGTACGGCGAGGATTCGGCCGACCCGAACCTACAGCGATCCGCGCGCTCGGGCGTCCTCCAGGTTGACGAAAGTCACGACCTGGGAGGAACGAATACGCAACCGACGACCATCGATGGTCCGCGTCGGCTGAGGGTAGGTGCCGGTGCTCCTGGCTCGGCCGGGTTGTGGATACCGGTCGGGCCGGGAGGCGGTGCCCAACTAGACTGACGGCATGATTCGCCGCGTCGACCTGCGGGGCCGAGTGGCGGCCGGAGAGGTTACCGACCTCCAAGCCGAAGTGAATGCCCTGGTCCCCCGAGCCGTGTTCGACGTCGAGAAGGCTCTCGACGTCGTCCGACCCATCTGCCTGGACGTCCGCCATCGCGGCCTCGAGGCGATCAGGGAGTTCGGCGAGAAGTTCGACCATGTGCGCGTCGAGGACATCCGGGTCCCGGCCGAGGCGCTGAAGACCGCGCTCGAGGAGCTCGACCCGCAGGTGCGCAGCGCCTTCGAGGAGTCGATCCGGCGGGTCCGTGAGGTCAGCCAGGACGAGCTCACCGCCGACATCGCCTCCGAGCCCGCGCCCGGCGGGCGGGTGACCCAGCGGTTCGTCCCGGTCCAGCGGGTGGGCCTCTACGTGCCTGGCGGCCGCGCGCCGCTGGCGTCTTCAGTGGTCATGAACGTCGTCCCGGCGCAGGTGGCCGGCGTACCGTCCCTTGCCGTTGCATCCCCGCCACAGAAGGAGTTCGGCGGCCTGCCGCACCCGACGGTGCTGGCGGTTTGCGCGTTGCTGGGGATCGACGAGGTGTACGCGATGGGCGGCGCGCAGGCGATCGCCGGGTTCGCGTACGGGTTCGACGGGTGCCGCAAGGTCAACCTGATCACGGGACCGGGCAACATCTACGTCGTTGCCGCCAAGCGGTTCCTGCTCGGTGAGGTCGGCATCGACTCCGAGGCCGGTCCGACCGAGATCGCGATCCTCGCCGACGACACCGCCGACCCCAAGCACGTTGCTGCCGACCTGATCAGCCAGGCCGAGCACGACCCGATGGCCGCCAGCGTCCTGGTGACCCCGTCCGAATCCTTGGCCGCTGCCGTTGAGGCAGAGCTGCCACAGCAGGTGGCGCAGACCAAGCACCACGAGCGCGTGACCGAGGCCCTCACCGGTCAGCAGTCGGCCGTCGTCCTGGTCGACGACCTCGACCAGGGCACCGCGGTCGTCGATGCGTACGCCGCTGAGCACCTCGAGATCCAGACCGTGGACGCTGAGGAGCGGGCCGGGCTGATCTCCAACGCCGGCGCGATCTTCGTCGGCGGCTGGTCGCCGGTTTCGCTCGGCGACTACTGCGCCGGGTCCAACCACGTCCTGCCGACGGCCGGTTGTGCCTGCCACTCGTCCGGCCTGTCCGTGCGCAGCTTCCTGAAGGCGGTCCACGTCGTCAACTACTCCCGCGACGCGCTGCACGAGGTCGCCGGCCACGTGCTCGCGCTCGCCCACGCCGAGGACCTTCCGGCCCACGGCGCCGCCGTTTCCGCCCGATTCCCCGGAGAGCACTGATGGGCCGCTTCGACGGGTTGCCGATCCGCGACGAGCTGAAGAGCTTCGAGCCGTACGGCGCCCCGCAGCTCGACGTACCCGTGCTGCTCAACGTCAACGAGAACCCGTATCCCGCGAGCGAGGAGACGGTCGCGGATATCGCGGCCGCCGTCTCGGTCGCCGCCCGCGGGATGAACCGCTACCCGGACCGCGAGTTCCTCGACCTGCGCGCGGACCTCGCGGCGTACCTGGCCCGCGAGTCCGGTGCACAGCTGGAGCCCGAGCAGATCTGGGCGGCGAACGGGTCCAACGAGGTCATGCTGCACATCCTGCAGGCCTTCGGCGGCCCGGGTCGTACGGCGCTGTCGTTCGCGCCGACGTACTCGATGTATCCGGAGTACGCCAGGGACACGAACACTGCCTGGGTCGCCGGCCGCCGGGCCGAGGACTTCACCCTCGACCAGAGCAAGGCGCTGGCCGCGATCTCCCGGCACCACCCGTCGGTCGTGCTGCTTGCCTCACCCAACAACCCGACCGGGACGGCGCTGCCGATCGAGGTCGTCGAGGCGATCGCGGCCCGGACCGCGGCACTGGGTTCGGTGCTCGTGGTCGACGAGGCGTACGCCGAGTTCCGCCGCGCCGGGACGCCGAGCGCGGTGTCGCTGCTGTCGTCGTACCCGAATCTGGCCGTCGCGCGGACGATGTCGAAGGCGTTCGCGATGGCCGGCGGCCGGGTCGGATACCTTGCCGCGAGCAAGCAGTTCGTCGACGCGCTGCGGATCGTCCGCCTGCCGTACCACTTGTCTGCGGTGACGCAGGCCGTCGCACGGGCCGCGTTGCGGCACTCCGACGAGCTGCTCGGCCGGGTCGAGCAGCTCCGGGTCGAGCGTGACGAGACCGTCGACTGGCTGCGCGCGCAGGGCCTGCGCGCGGTCGACTCGGACGCGAACTTCGTGCTGTTCGGGACGTTCGCCGACCGGCACGCGGTCTGGCAGTCGTTGCTCGACGACGGCGTACTGATCCGCGAGACCGGACCGGACGGCTGGCTGCGGGTCTCGATCGGCACCGGCGAGGAGATGGCCGCGTTCCGCGCTTCACTGGAGCGCATCCTCAAGACAGACATTGGAAGGCTGACATGACGCGCACTGCCCGGATCGATCGGGAGACCAGCGAGTCCAAGGTCCTGGTCGAGCTCGACCTGGACGGCACCGGTCGCGCCGAGATCTCAACCGGCGTTGGGTTCTACGACCACATGCTCAACGCGCTGGCCAAGCACGCGCTGCTCGATCTGCACGTGAACACGGTCGGCGACCTGGAGATCGATGCGCACCACACGGTCGAGGACACCGCCATCGGCATCGGCCAGGCGCTTCGCCAGGCGCTGGGGGACAAGAGCGGCATCCGGCGCTTCGGCGACGCGACCGTCCCGCTGGACGAGGCGCTCGTGCACTGCACGGTCGACCTGTCCGGCCGGCCGTACTGCGTGCACACCGGCGAGCCCGAGGGCCAGGTCTACGCGATCATCGGCGGCGACTACGCCGGTTCGCTGACCCAGCACGTGTTCGAGACGCTCGCGTTCAACGCCGCGATCTGCATCCACGTCCGGGTGCTGTCCGGTCGCGACCCGCACCACATCGTCGAGGCGCAGTTCAAGGCGTTCGCCCGGGCATTGCGCGCCGCCGCCGAGCTCGACCCGCGGCAGCCGGGGATCCCGTCGACCAAGGGTGCTCTGTGAGCAAGAAGGTCGTCCTGCTCGACTACGGCTCGGGGAACATCCGGTCGGGGGAGCGGGCGCTGCAACGCGTCGGCGCCGACGTGACGGTGACCTCGGACTTCGAGCAGGCCTGCAACGCTGACGGCCTGCTGGTGCCCGGTGTCGGCGCGTTCGAGGCGTGCATGACCGGCCTGAAGGCGGTCCGCGGTGATGTCGCGGTGGATCGCAGGCTGGCCGGCGGCCGGCCCGTGCTCGGCATCTGCGTCGGCATGCAGATCCTGTTCGCCCGCGGCATCGAGCACGGCGTCGAGACCGACGGCTGCGACCAGTGGCCCGGCACGGTCGAGCGCCTGCAGCCCGAGGAGGCCCAGCCGGTCCCGCACATGGGCTGGAACACCGTCGACGTACCGTCCGGCAGCACGCTCTTCGACGGTGTCGACAAGGAGCGCTTCTACTTCGTGCACTCGTACGGTGTCCGCGACTGGCAGCTCCACGACACCCGCGAGTCGGTCAGCCCGCTCGTCACCTGGACGACGTACGGCGGTGACCGTTTCGTCGCCGCGGTGGAGAACGGTCCGCTCAGTGCGACCCAGTTCCACCCGGAGAAGTCCGGCGACGCCGGCGCAGCCCTCCTCGAGAACTGGGTCCGCTCGCTCTAAGCGCCCGGGAAGGCGATCGGTGCCCCACCCCAGGTGAGCTGGCTGCTCGCTGTACCGAGCAGGCTCTCGATCGCCCACGCCCGGACGGCAGGTTGTTCGGCGGCCTCGACCAGGTCGCCGTACACCGCCGCGATCCGGCGCTCGATCACCAGGACCAGCGCGGTCGCCGTGGCGGCGTTCGTGACCGCCTGGGGGAGGTCGTACGCCGGTTCGGCCGCGACCGGGGTCTCGCCGGCGGCGACGAGCAGCGCGCTCAGGTGATCGCGGTTGTCGCGGTGCCGCGCGAACGTGTCGGTCGCCTCCTGGAACCGCGCGCCGTTGAGCTTGCCGCCGGCCACGCCCACGCCGTACATCGCGGCATGCTCACCCGCGAGAGCTGCCTGCAAGGCCTCGACCTGATTCACGACTTGTCCTTCTTCTTCGGCGGGGTCAGCGTGGAGCTCAGCTGGGTCTGCGCGGCGGCGATCTCGGCGAGCAGGCGGGCCGGTGCGCCGGACAGCTTGGCCGCGGCGGCAGCGTTCGTGGCTGCTGCGATCGCCTCCTGCTTCGCAACCGTCGTCAGCGCGGCCACGGACGAGGCAGGCACTGCGACCGCCTTCGCAGCCTTGGCGGCCACGCCTTCGGTCTCCTTGAGCTTCACGAGGTGACTCGCGTGGTACTTCGCGCCGGCCGCGAGCTGGGCCCGTAACGCGGGGAACTTGCGGCTCACGTTTGCGTAGAGCTGGGACAATTGGGTCACCTGGGTCGCTGCCACACTGAGCGCCGCGACGATCGCCGGGTCCACGGTCGGAGTCTCCCCGGCCGGGCTCTGCGAGGACGACGGTCCACCGTTCACGGCACCCGGCGTACCGGACCCGGCGGCGGCGTCGTCCTTGCAGCCGGTCAGCGCGAGCGCGCTGGGAACAAGGGCGGCGGTCACGACAGCAGCGCGTCGGGTCAGGCGGCGTTCGAGCACGCCGGAACGATACCCGGTGACGCGCCGACACCTGCCTGGGACGAGCCGGTGACCCGGATCGCGGGACCGTCCGGATAAGGTGGGCTACTGCCCTTGGCGCGACCGCCAGGGGTGGAACGGGTGCACAACTGGAGAGAGAGGCAGGTCAACCTGTGAGCCGAAAGCCAGACCACACGGACACCACGAGCCTCGAGAACTTCCTGCGGCCGATCGTCGAGCAGTTCGGCTGTGACCTGGAGGCCGCCGATGTGACACCGGCCGGCCGCCGCCGGCTGCTGCGCGTCCTCGTCGACCGCGACGGCGGGATCAGCCTCGACGACGTCGCCGACGTCACCCGGGCCATCTCCAAGGCGCTCGACGCCGACGACATCATGGGCGACGGCGCGTACACGCTGGAGGTATCCAGCCCCGGCGTGGACCGGCCGCTGACCCTGCCCCGGCACTGGCGCCGCAACGTCAAGCGCCTGGTCGCAGTGACGCTGAACTCCGGCGGCAAGGTGACCGGCCGGATCAAGTCCGCCTCCGAGGAGGCGGCCGAACTGGACGTGAACGGCAAGGCGCGGACGATCGCGTACGCCGATGTGGCCAAGGCCAAGGTCCAGATCGAATTCAACCGGGCTGCCGGCAACGACACTGAGCCATCTATTTCTGGTGGAGAAACACCTGCCGACGGCACGGTGGAGGAGAACTGACATGGATATCGACATGGCCGTACTGCGGTCGCTCGAACGGGAGAAGGACATCGCCCTCGAGGTCGTCGTCGAGGCGATCGAGGCGGCGCTGCTGGTCGCGTACCACCGCACCGAGGGCGCCCAGCAGCACGCCCGGGTCGAGCTGGACCGCAAGACCGGGCACGTGACCGTGTACGCACGGGAACTGGCCGAGGACGGCACGCCGGCCCGCGAGTACGACGACACCCCGGCCGACTTCGGCCGGATCGCGGCCACCACGGCCAAGCAGATCATCCTGCAGCGGCTGCGCGACGCCGAGGACGAGGTCCGGTACGGAGAGTTCTCCGGCAAGGAGGGCGACATCGTCTCCGGTGTCGTCCAGCAGGGCCGCGACCCCCGCTCGGTGATGGTCGACCTCGGCAAGATCGAGGCCGTGCTGCCGGCCCCGGAACAGGTCCCGGGGGAGAAGTACGAGCACGGCTCCCGCCTGCGGGTGTACGTCGTCGGCGTCCGCAAGGGCTTCAAGGGCCCGCAGATCACGGTCAGCCGGACCCACCCGAACCTGGTCAAGAAGCTGTTCGCGCTCGAGGTCCCGGAGATCGCCGACGGAACGGTCGAGATCACCGCGATCGCGCGTGAGGCAGGTCACCGGACCAAGATCGCGGTCCGGACGCTGAACCCGTCGGTGAACGGGAAGGGCGCCTGCATCGGGCCGATGGGTCAGCGGGTGCGCAACATCATGCACGAGCTGCACGGCGAGAAGATCGACATCATCGACCACAGCGACGACCCGGCGACCTTCGTCGGGAATGCGCTGTCCCCGGCGCAGGTTACGTCTGTGGAGGTTGTCGACGCCGCAGCCCGTGCTGCCCGCGTCGTCGTACCCGACTATCAGCTGTCGCTGGCGATCGGCAAGGAGGGGCAGAACGCCCGTCTCGCCGCCCGGCTCACCGGCTGGCGGATCGACATCCGGCCGGATACCGATGTGACGCCTGAGCCGGAGAAGGTAGACTGATCTCTCGGTCGGTCGACTGAGTCGCAACCACACCCTGAGGAAGAAGTGACGGACGCGCGCCCTGGCAGGTCCCGGGAGCGCACCTGTATCGGGTGCCGGAAGCGGTCCAGTCCGGCTGATCTGCTGCGGATGACGGTTTCTGGAGGACTTGTCCTCCCGGATGCCGATCGTCGGGCACCCGGCCGTGGAGCGCACCTGCACCCCACGACGGAGTGCTTCGAGCTGGCTGTCCGGCGCAAGGCGTTCCCACGGGCCTTCAAGGTCCCGGGGCCGCTCGACGTCACCGGGCTGCGCGACTACCTCGCACAGCGTGATAATCAACAAGATGTACACGCGGTCTGACCGGACCGTGTGACCGACATGAAGGCGGGTCATCGACTCATGACCACTCGATGAGTGTCGAACGATGAGTGCAATGCGATGAGCATGTACGTCAACTAACGGTCCGCGCCCCAGGCTCGGACCAGAGGGAGAGTAGTGGCAAAGGTCCGGGTCTACGAGCTCGCGAAAGAGCTCGGAGTTACCAGCAAGGTCGTTCTGACCAGGCTGAACGACATGGGAGAGTTCGTCCGATCGGCGTCCTCGACGATCGAGGCACCCGTCGTACGACGGTTGGCGGAGGAGTTCGAGAAGAACCCGCCGAAGAAGCGCGCGGCCAAGAAGGCCGCCGCAAGCACGTCTGCCGCGCCGCAGGCGACCGCACCGGTCGCACCTGCAGCGCCGGCACAGAAGCCGGCCCAGCCGGCCACCCCGAAGGCTCCGGCCGAGCGCCCCGCGCCCGTCGCCGAGTCGGCTCCTGCTCCTGCCGCCGAAGCTCCGGCGGCTCCGGTGAGCAGGACCGAGTCCGCCCCGGTGGCCGAGTCCGCGCCGGCAGTCGAGTCTGCCCCGGCGAAGTCTGCCCCGGCTCCGGGCGCCCGCCCGGGCCCGCGTCCGGGCCCGAAGCCGGGTCCGCGCCAGTCCGCGCCGGCTGAGACCGCACCGGCTCAGGCGCCGGCGGCCGAGGCCGCTCCGGCTGCCAGGGCCGAGGCTCCGGCAGCTCCGTCGTTCGAGGCACCGGCCGCCGCGCCGGCAGCGGAGGCATCGACCCCGTCGACGGCTCCCGCCGCTCGGCGTTCGGACGGCGACACTGCGGGCCGTCCCGCTCCGCGTCCGGCCACGCCGGGCTCCCCGCGACCGGGTGGCTCCGGCCCGCGTCCGTCCGGCCCGGGTGGCCAGGGCGGCAGCCCGCGTCCGGGTGGTCAGGGTTCAGCTCCGCGTCCGGGTGCGCCCCGTCCGGGCGCCCCGCGTCCCGGTGCGCCCCGTCAGGGCGGCCAGGGTGGCGGTCCGCGTCCGGGTGCTCCGCGTCCGGGCAACAACCCGTTCAGCTCGACCCAGGGCATGCAGCGCGGTGGCGCGCGTCCGGGGCAGGGCGGTGGCGGTGGCGACCGGCAGGGCGCTCCGAGCCCGGCCGGGATGGCACCGCGTCCGCCGCAGGGTCGTGGCGGTAACGACCGCGACCGCGGTGGTAACAACGACCGGCCGCGCCCGAGTGGTGTGCCCGGTGCTCCGCGCCCCAACCCGGCGATGATGCCGAAGTCCTCTGCCGGCACGTTCACCGGCCGCCCGAGCGGTCCTGGTGGCGGCGGCGGTGGCGGTGGCCGCGGTGGAGGCGGCGGCGGTCGTCCCGGCGGCGGTCCCGGTGCAGGTCCGCGCGGTGGCGGCGGTGGCGCCGGCGGTGGCTTCCGTCCGGGTGGCGGCGGCCCCAGCGGCCCGCCAGGTGGCGGCGGTGGCCGTCCGGGTCCGGGCAACCGGGGCCGTGGCGGGACACAGGGCGCCTTCGGTCGTCCGGGTGGTCCGGCGCGTCGTGGCCGCAAGTCGAAGCGCGCGAAGCGCCAGGAATTCGACAACATGCAGGCCCCGGCGGTCGGTGGCGTCCGCGTCAAGCACGGTGACGGCGAGGTCGTGAGGCTTCCCCGTGGCGCGTCGCTGACGGACTTCGCCGAGAAGGTCGGAGTCGACCCGGCGTCGCTCGTCCAGGTGCTGTTCCACCTCGGCGAGATGGTGACCGCGACCCAGTCGGTCAACGAGGAGACGCTGGAACTGCTCGGCACCGAGCTGAACTACGACGTCCAGCTGGTCTCGCCCGAGGACGAGGACCGCGAGCTGCTGCAGTCGTTCGACATCGACTTCGGTTCCGACGAAGGCGATGAGGACGACCTGGCACCGCGGCCGCCGGTGGTGACCGTGATGGGTCACGTCGACCACGGTAAGACCAAGCTGCTGGACGCGATCCGGATGGCGAACGTCGTTGCCAAGGAAGCCGGCGGTATCACCCAGCACATCGGTGCGTACCAGGTGACGACCGAGGTGGACGGCGAGCAGCGGGCCATCACCTTCGTCGACACCCCGGGTCACGAGGCGTTCACCGCCATGCGTGCCCGTGGTGCGCAGGCCACCGACATCGTCATCCTGGTGGTCGCGGCCGACGACGGCGTGATGCCGCAGACGATCGAGGCACTGAACCACGCCCGGGCGGCGAACGTCCCGATCGTGGTCGCGGTGAACAAGATCGACGTCCCGAGTGCGGACCCGGCCAAGGTGCGCGGTCAGCTGACCGAGTACGGCCTGGTGCCCGAGGAGTACGGCGGCGACACGATGTTCGTCGACGTCTCGGCGAAGTCCCGGATCAACATCGACGGGCTGCTCGAAGGTGTCGTGCTGACCGCGGACGCGGCGCTCGACCTGCGGGCCAACCCGAAGATGCACGCCGAGGGCATCGCGATCGAGGCGAACCTCGACAAGGGCCGTGGTCCGGTGGCGACCGTGCTGGTGCAGCGCGGCACGCTCCGGGTCGGCGACTCGATGGTGGTCGGTCCGGCGTACGGCCGGGTCCGGGCCATGCTCGACGAGCACGGCAACAACGTCGAGGAGGCGACCCCGTCGCGTCCGGTCCTGGTGCTCGGTCTGACCGCGGTACCGGGTGCGGGCGACAAGTTCCTGGTGGTCGACGACGACCGCAGGGCCCGGCAGATCGCCGAGAAGCGGGAAGCCCGTGCTCGTGCGGCCGCCAACGCCAAGCGTCGCGCCCGTCGTACCCTCGAGGACTTCATGGCCTCGATGGAGAAGGGTGAGGCCCAGGAGCTGCTGCTGATCCTCAAGGGCGACGTGTCCGGTTCGGTCGAGGCGCTGGAAGACGCGCTGGTCCGGATCGAGGTCGGCGACGAGGTCAGCCTGCGGATCATCGACCGCGGTGTCGGTGCGATCAACGAGAACGACGTCAACCTGGCCATCGCGTCGAACGCCGTCATCATCGGCTTCAACGTGCGGCCGGCGGGCAAGGCCGGGGACCTGGCCGAGCGCGAGGGCGTGGATGTCCGGTACTACTCGGTCATCTACTCGGCGATCGACGACATCGAGGCCGCCCTGAAGGGCATGCTCAAGCCGATCTACGAGGAGGTCACCCTCGGCCAGGCCGAGATCCGGGAGATCTTCCGCTCCTCGAAGGTGGGCAACATCGCCGGTTGCTGGGTGACCAGCGGCCTGATCCGCCGCAACGCCAAGGTCCGGTTGATCCGGGACGGCGCGGTGGTCGTCGACAACACCGAGTTGTCGTCGCTGAAGAGGTTCAAGGACGACGCGTCCGAGGTCCGCGAGGGCTTCGAGTGTGGTCTGACCATCAACAACTTCAACGACATCAAGATCGGTGACGTCGTCGAGGCGTTCGAGCTCCGCGAGAAGCCGCGCAGCTGATAGTTCGGTGACGGCCCGGGCCGGCCGAAACGTGCTGGTCCGGGCCGTCGGAGTAACGTCCGGGGAGACGGTGTTCTCCCCGGACGTACTCATGAATGAGGGAGTGAGCCCTGATGGGTGAAGCAAGGGCGAAGCAGCTGGCCGACCGGATCCAGGTGCTCGTCGCGGAACTGCTCGAGCGCCGGGTCAAGGACCCCCGGCTGGGCTTCGTCACGGTGACGGACGCCCGGCTGACCGGCGACCTGCGCGAGGCCAGCGTCTTCTACACGGTGTACGGCGACGAGCAGGCGCGCGCGTCCACGGCGGCCGCGCTGGAGTCTGCCCGCGGCCTGATCCGCAGCGAGGTCGGCAAGGCGCTCGGTCTGCGTCATGCTCCGAGCGTCGCGTTCTTCCTGGACGCCGTACCGGAGAACGCCGGTCAGATCGAGGAGCTGCTGGAGAAGGCCCGGATGGCCGACGCCGAGGTGGCCAAGGCCGCCGCGGGCGCGAAGCCGGCCGGCGAGGCGGATCCGTACAAGCGCAAGGACGAAGACGACGAGGACGACGAGGACTGAGTGGCTGACTTCACCCCGGCATCCGACGGGATCGTCGTCGTCGACAAGCCGGGTGGGATGACCTCGCACACTGTCGTCTCCCGGGTCCGCCGGATCGCCGGGACCAGGAAGGTCGGCCACGCCGGCACCCTGGACCCGATGGCGACCGGCGTACTCGTCGTCGGCCTCAACCGCGCGACCCGGCTGCTCGGCCATCTGCAGTTGGCGGACAAGTCGTACGACGCGACGATGCGGCTCGGCGCGACCACGACGACCGACGACGCCGAGGGCGAGATCGTGTCGACGTACCCGGTCGACGGCGTGACGGCGGAGGCGATCTCCGCGGCTGTGGACGGCTTCAAGGGCGAGATCTCGCAGGTGCCGTCGAAGGTGTCCGCGATCAAGGTCGACGGCAAGCGCGCGTACGAACGCGTCCGGGCCGGCGAGGAGGTCGCGCTCAAGGCGCGTGCTGTCACGGTCTCGCGGTACGACATCCTCGACGTCCGGGTCGGCGCCGACGCGATCGACGTGGACGTGTCGGTCGACTGCTCCAGCGGCACGTACATCCGGGCGCTGGCTCGCGACCTGGGTGCCGAGCTCGGCGTCGGCGGTCACCTGACCGCACTGCGTCGTACCCGGGTGGGCGCGTTCGATCTCAAATCGGCCCACAGCCTGGGGTCGCTGGCCGAGTCCTTCGACTGGCTCCCGATCGCGGACGTTGCCGCCGGCACCTTCCCCCGGTACGACGCCGACGACACCCAGGCCGCCGCGATCCGGACCGGCCGCCCACTCCCCGGCCTCAACCTCGACCCGGGCCAGACCGCGATGTTCGACCCCACCGGCACCTTCCTGGCCCTCTACGAACCCCACGGCCCGGTCGCCAAACCCACGGCGGTCTTCGTCAGCTGATGCCCGTGGGTACTGGAACCCATGGGCGAGGAGGAGCTGGCAGTCGAGTTCGGGACCGTCGCCGAGTGGACGGCTGATGCCGTCGACGAGCTGGGTCCCGAGTACGCGATCGTCGCCGGCTGCCGGGGGAGCGGCGACCCGGCGTTACTCGATTGGCTGGCCAAGGCGTGTGGCATCGGCCCCGGGACATCGTTTGTCGACGTAGGCGCGGGTGTCGGCGGAGCGTCCGCCTGGGCGGCGCAGACGTACGGCGTACGCCCGGTGCTGGTCGATCCGATGGACGAGGCGTGCCGGTCCGTACGGCGGATGTTCGAGCTGCCCGCGGTGTGCGCGGCGGGTGAGCGGCTGCCCTTCGTAGATGACCAGTTCGACGTCGTCTGGTGCGTCGGCGTGCTGTGCACGGTGCACGAGAAGTCGGTGCTGCTTCGGGAGCTGCGGCGAGTGCTGAGGCCGGGTGGATCGCTCGGGATGATGGTGCTGGTGGCCGAGCCGTCGCGGCACAGCGACGTACCGCATGGGAACGAGTTCCCGCGTGAGGACGAGCTGGTCGGGCTGATCGACGACGCGGGCTTCGTGCTTCGCGAGTTGGTCGAGGCGCCGATCGACAACGTGCCGACCGAGTGGACGCAGCAGGCCGAGCATGTCGACGAGTTGCTGGAGAAGTTGCACGGGAGCGACGAGCGGTGGCTGGCGGCTCAGGAGCAGGCGAAGAAGATGTCGCACCTGCTGTCGACGCGCCAGGTGACTCGCCGGCTGGTGCACGCGGTGAAATCTGTCGGTGCCGTCTCGTAGCGTTCGACCCATGAAATACGGGTTCGTGATGGCGTACGGCGACGCGCGGGACGCGGCTGAGCTCGCGCCGATCGCCGAGGAGCACGGGTGGGACGGGTTCTTCGTGTGGGAGTCGATCTGGGGGATCGACGCCTGGGTGATGCTCGGGGCGGCTGCGATGACCACGCAGCGGATCCGGCTCGGGACGATGCTGACGCCGCTGCCACGGCGGAAACCTTGGGATGTCGCGGGTCAGGTCTCGACCGTGGACAACCTGAGCGGCGGCCGGGTGATCCTGGCGGTCGGTCTGGGGGTGACCGGCGACGACCGGTTCTGGCTGTTCGAGGACGATCCGGGGCGGAAGACCCGCGCGGAGCTGATGGACGAGTCGTTGGAGATGCTGCAGCACCTGTGGCGCGACGAGCCGTTCGAGTTCTCCGGGAAGCATTACCGGTCCAGGAAGATCGCCGAGCTGAACCCGCCGGCGCCACCGCCTCCGGTGCAGCAGCCGCGGGTGCCGACCTGGGTGGTCGGCGGCTGGCCACGGCCGAAGTCGATGCGCCGGGCGGCGCTGCAGGACGGCTGGCTGCCGAACTACGTCGCCCCGGCCGGCGGTGAGCCGGGTGAGCTGACGCCGGAGCTCCTCGCCGACGGCATCGACTGGATCCGCCGGGAGCGTGCCGCCCACGACCTGAGCATGGACGGGTACGACATCGTCGCCGAGGGCAACACCCGCGCCGACGACCCGAACGCCGCCGACACGGTCCGTCCGTGGGCCGAGGCGGGCGCCACCTGGTGGATCGACGCGGACTGGTCCTCGATGGATCGCGACGTCGTCCGCCAAGCCGCAGAACGCCGCCTCAAAGCCGGACCGCCTCGTATCGACTGAGCACGTACGCTGGAGTGGTGCGTTCTCGTCCGACCTTGGCATGGGCCCCTGGGCCTGAGGTGCTGGCGTTGGAGCCTGGGTCGACGGACATCGGCCCGGTCGCGCAGACCGTGGCCGCCGGGGAAGTCGTCGTACTGAGCGGCGCCGGCATCTCCACCGAATCCGGCATCCCCGACTACCGCGGCGAGTCCGGCAGCCTGCGGACGCACACCCCGATGACGTACGGCGACTTCGTGGCCAGCGAAGCCGGCCGCCAGCGGTACTGGGCGCGCAGCCATCTCGGCTGGCGCACGATCGCCCGCGCCGCCCCGAACGACGGCCATCGCGCCGTCGCAGCGCTCCAGGCCCGCGGCTACCTCAGCGGCGTCATCACCCAGAACGTCGACGGCCTCCACCAGGCCGCCGGCGCGCGCGACGTGATCGAGCTGCACGGCAACCTCGACCGCGTGATCTGCCTCAGCTGCGGTACGACGTCCGCCCGCGAGGTCCTCGACCGCCGGCTGAAGGATGCGAACCAGGACTTCGAGGCCGAGGTCACCCGGATCAACCCCGACGGCGATGCAGAGCTCCCCGCCGAGGCCGTCGGCGCGTTCCGGCTGGTCAATTGCACCAAGTGCGGCGGCATCCTGAAACCCGATGTCGTCTTCTTCGGCGAGAACGTGCCGCGGACCCGCGTCGAGCGCTGCTACAAGCTCATCGACGACGCGAACGCCGTACTCGTCCTGGGCTCGTCCCTCACGGTGATGTCCGGCTTCCGCTTCGTCCGGCATGCGGCGAAGTCCGGGACCCCGGTGCTGATCATCAACCAGGGGCTGACCCGCGGCGACCCGTACGCGACCCAGCGGGTCAATCTGCCGCTGGGTCAGGCGTTGACGGAACTGCTGGCAGAAACCACCGGGCCGAGCCCTGCGTGAGGTGGCTCGGCCCGGGGTCCGCAGTACGGATTGGAAAGGGTCAGCGTTGCGCGCTGGTCCGTACGCGGTTCAGGGAGGCCTGCACGGCCTGGGGCGATGCAGCAGCCTGCTTCGCCAGCGTCCGCGCCTTGGCGGCCCAGGCGGACTGCTCCGCCGCGGTCACCGTGGCCGGCGCACCGGTCAGCGTCTTGTAGGTGAGGGCGGCCATCCCGGCCTCGCCCTCGTAGCGCGGGTGGTAGTTGAAGGCCCGGAGCAGGTTGATGTCCTTGCCCTGGATCCACGCCTGCCCGTCCGGCGCACAGGCGTCGTGCCCGGTCGACGGCCCGAACGTGTCGACGTACGTCGCTCCGCCCGCCGCGGCCGCGTTCGACACGGCCGCGTTCAGCGCCTGCTCGATCGAGTACAGGTAGGTGTAGTCGCCGTCGGCGAACGGCAGCACCGACGGGCAGGTGCCGTGCTCCGGCGCGATCTTCGGGTACCCGATCAGCAGGATCTTCGCCTTCGGTGACCGGGCTTTGATGCCCTGGACAACAACTGCGATCCGGGTCTGGGTCTGCGCGATCTTGGCCCGCAGCGTGTCCACCCCGTCGACCGTGAAGTGGGCCTTGCACGGTGCGCCGGTCGGGTCGGAGGCCCGCAGCCCGGGGCAGGTGTCGATGATGCTGCCGAACACGCCGAAGTCGTTCCCGCCGATCCCCAGCGTCACGAGATCCGTGTCCGGCGTCAGCGCGTTGAACTGCGGCGCCGCCGTACCGAGCACTGTGCTCTGCGGCTGGGTCATGTTGGTCGTATCGGCGCCGCCGCAGCTCGCGTCGGTCAGACGCACGTGCAGCGCGGCCGCCAGCAGCTTCGGATAGTTGTTGTACGACCGGACGCAGCCGAGCGACAGTAGATCCGGCAGCGGGACGAACGGCGCCGACGTGTACGAGTCGCCGAGCGCGACGTAATGGAAGAACCGCGGAGCGGCCGAGGCGTTGGCAACCGGAATGCTGCCGAGCAGAACCAGTGCCGTGCAGGCAGCAAGCAGACGACGTAGCTTCACGAGACCTCCCCAGGGCTCACCCAGTGCGCGGCCCACCCTAAGTTGAGTCACGGCACGATTACAAGGGGTGATCGTGGACCTGCTGCACAGAATCTGCGGACGGCATGGAATCCTGCTGTCATGCGTGTCTGGCACGGATTGGACCAGGTGAGCCCGGATTTCGGGCCGACGGTCGTCACGATCGGCAACTTCGACGGTGTGCACCGCGGTCATCAGGAGGTGCTCGCGCACGCCAAGGCGCGGGCGGCCGAGCTGGGCGGACTGCCGGTGGTCGCGCTCACCTTCGACCCGCACCCGATGCGGGTACTGCGGCCCGACCACGCGCCGCTGATGCTGAGCGAACCCGAACAGCGGGCCGAGCTGCTCGGTCAGCACGGCGCCGACGCGGTGCTGATCCTCCCGTTCACCAAGGAGGTGTCGGGCTGGCCGCCGGAGGAGTTCATCGACCGGGTCCTGGTCACCGCGCTGCACGCGAAGGCTGTCGTGGTCGGCGAGAACTTCCGCTTCGGCCACAAGGCGGCCGGGCACGTCGACACGCTCGTCCAGGCGGGTACGCAGTACGGCTTCCAGGTCGAGGGCCTGAGCCTGGCGGGGGAGCAGCAGCCCTGGTCGTCGACGTACGTCCGCCAGCAGCTCGCCGACGGTGACGTCGAGGCGGCCGCGGAGGCGCTCGGCCGGCCGTTCCGGGTCACCGGCGTGGTCGTCGAGGGCGACAAACGCGGCCGTGAGCTCGGCTACCCGACCGCCAACATCCCCGCCGACCCGGGCGCCGCCGTACCGCAGGACGGTGTGTACGCCGGTTGGCTGACCGTGCTGACCCCGGCTCCCGGCGCTCCGGCGTACCCGGACCCACTGCCCGCGGCGATCAGCGTCGGCAGCAACCCGACCTTCGACGGCGTGGACCGCCGGGTCGAGTCGTACGTGCTGGACCGCGACGATCTCGAGCTGTACGGCGCGAAGGTCGCGATCGACTTCGTGGCCCGGCTGCGCGGTACGCAGATCCGTTTCGACACCATCGACGACCTGCTCGTGCAGATGAAGGCGGACGTCGACGGCGCCCGTGGCCTGCTGGCGGGGGATTAGGGTGACGCGTCCACGGACTGATACGCTGGCTGCTGCCGTCTGAACGGCCGCGGACAGAGAGTGCTCGGGTGAAGAATGCCCCGGTGCGCCGCGCAACGGAAATCGAGAGGAAACCTGTGTCATCGATTGATGCCGCAACGAAGAAGACGATCATGGGTGAGTACGCCCTGACCGAGGGTGACACCGGGTCCCCCGAGGTCCAGGTCGCGCTGCTGACGCACCGCATCGCACACCTCACCGAGCACCTCAAAGAGCACAAGCACGACCACCACAGCCGTCGTGGCCTGCTGCTGCTCGTCGGCCAGCGCCGCCGGCTGCTGAACTACCTGGCGAAGAAGGACATCAACCGCTACCGGTCCTTGATCGAGCGGCTCGGCCTTCGCCGATGACGTCGCGAGGAGCGGCCCCCGAAACCTGGGTGGCCGCTCCTGGCGTATCCGCGCCCGGGTGACCTCCCGGTCGCGGCACAACTGAATACAGACGCAAGACGTACGAGGCGACGCGAAGCGCGTGGCGGGAGGACGACCGGTCCTCGGTAGTGGCTTTCGGAACAACAGTTTCCGCGGGCCTCGATCGAAGACCGGCACCCCGGCAGCTCGCGCCTCGCAGTCGTCACACTGTGAGAGAGGGGTATCCCGTGTCGGGATCCACAAGTGCGCCCATGGAGGGCGCAGATTTCGCTGAGGCCGTCATCGACAACGGCAGCTTCGGCACCCGCACCATCCGCTTCGAGACGGGCCGTCTGGCCCAGCAGGCCGCGGGCTCCGCGGCTGCCTACCTCGACGGCGACACGATGGTGCTGTCGGCCACCACGGCCAGCAAGAAGCCCAAGGACCAGTTCGACTTCTTCCCGCTGACGGTCGACGTCGAGGAGCGGATGTACGCCGCGGGGCGCATCCCGGGCTCGTTCTTCCGCCGCGAGGGTCGCCCGTCCGAAGAGGCGATCCTGACCTGCCGGCTGATCGACCGCCCGCTGCGGCCGTCGTTCGTGTCCGGCCTGCGGAACGAGATCCAGGTCGTCATCACGGTCCTGGCGCTGAACCCGGACAAGCTGTACGACGTGCTCGCGATCAACGCGGCCTCGATGTCGACGCAGCTGGCCGGCCTGCCGTTCTCCGGCCCGATCGGCGGCGTCCGCGTCGCGCTGATCGAGGGCCAGTGGGTGGCGTTCCCGACCCACACCGAGCTCGAGGACGCGGTCTTCGACATGGTGGTCGCGGGCCGGGTCACCGAGACCGGTGACGTCGCGATCATGATGGTCGAGGCCGAGTCGACCCCGGGCACCTTCGAGAAGGTCGCCTCCGGTGTCCAGGCGCCGACCGAGGAGATCGTGGCCGAGGGCCTCGAGGCCTCCAAGGCGTTCATCAAGACGCTGGTCGAGGCTCAGGCCGATCTGGCCCGCCGGGCCGCGAAGCCGACCGGTGAGTTCCCGGTCTTCCCGGACTACCAGGACGACGCGTTCGCCGCGGTCGAGGCTTCGGCGAGCGAGGAGCTCGCCCAGGCGCTGACGATCGCCGGCAAGCACGAGCGTGACGACGCCACCGACGCGGTCAAGGCCGCCACCGTGGACAAGCTGGCCGCCGACTTCGAGGGCCGCGAGAAGGAGCTGTCCGCAGCCTTCCGCTCGCTGACCAAGAAGCTGGTCCGGCAGCGGGTGCTCAAGGAGAAGGTCCGCATCGACGGTCGCGGTCTGACCGACATCCGTCCGCTCAAGGCACAGGTGCGGGTGCTGCCGCGGGTTCACGGTTCGGCGCTGTTCGAGCGCGGCGAGACCCAGATCCTGGGTGTCACCACGCTGAACATGCTCCGGATGGAGCAGCAGCTGGACACGCTGTCCCCGGAGACCCGCAAGCGCTACATGCACAACTACAACTTCCCACCGTACTCGACCGGTGAGACCGGCCGGGTGGGTTCGCCGAAGCGTCGCGAGATCGGTCACGGCGCGCTGGCGGAGCGGGCCCTGGTGCCGGTGCTGCCGTCGCGCGAAGACTTCCCGTACGCGCTGCGTCAGGTGTCCGAGGCGCTCGGCTCGAACGGCTCGACCTCGATGGGTTCGGTCTGCGCCTCGACGCTGTCGCTGCTGTCGGCCGGTGTGCCGCTGAAGGCGCCGGTCGCCGGTATCGCGATGGGCCTGATCTCGGGCGAGATCGACGGTGAGACGCAGTACGTCGCGCTGACCGACATCCTGGGCGCGGAGGACGCGTTCGGCGACATGGACTTCAAGGTCGCCGGTACCAAGGACTTCGTCACCGCCCTGCAGCTGGACACCAAGCTGGACGGCATCCCGGCCAGCGTGCTGGCCGGTGCGCTGACCCAGGCCAAGGACGCCCGCCTGACGATCCTGGACGTGATGGCCAAGGCCATCGACGCGCCGGGTGAGATGAGCGAGTTCGCCCCGCGGGTCATCTCGGTGAAGGTCCCGGTCGACAAGATCGGCGAGGTCATCGGCCCGAAGGGCAAGATGATCAACCAGATCACCGAGGACACCGGCGCCGACATCTCGATCGAGGACGACGGCACCGTGTACATCGGCGCGACCGACGGCCCGTCGGCCGAGGCGGCCCGGGCCGCGATCAACGCGATCGCGAACCCGACCATGCCGGAGAAGGGTGAGCGCTACCTGGGCACGGTCGTGAAGACGACCAACTTCGGTGCGTTCATCAGCCTGCTGCCGGGCAAGGACGGCCTGCTGCACATCAGCAAGCTGCGTCCGCTGGCCGGTGGCAAGCGGGTCGAGGCCGTCGAGGACGTGCTCTCGGTCGGCCAGAAGCTGCAGGTCGAGATCGCCGAGATCGACGACCGGGGCAAGCTGTCGCTGATCCCGGTGATCGAGGGCGAAGAGAAGTCCGAAGAGAAGGCTGAGTCTTCCGCCGAGTGACTCGTGCAATCACCAGCACACTGCTGAGCCCGGAGGCGGGCGGTCCGGTGAAACGGACCGTCCTGCCCTCCGGGCTTCGTGTGCTCTCCCAATCCGTCCCAGGCTTCCGCTCGGTCACGTTCGGACTCTGGGTCGGCGTCGGCTCCCGGGACGAACCGGAGCAGCTGGCCGGCGCCACACACTTCCTCGAACACCTGCTGTTCAAGGGCACCGAGCGTCGCGACGCGCTGGAGATCTCCGCCGCGATCGATGCGGTCGGCGGTGAGATGAACGCGTTCACCGGCAAGGAGTACACCTGCTACTACGCCCGGGTGCTCGACTCCGACCTGCCGCTCGCGGTCGACGTCATCTGCGACATGATCACCTCCGCGACGCTGACCAACGCGGACGTCGAGAGTGAGCGCGACGTCATCGACGAAGAGATCGCGATGCACGCCGACGAGACGTCGGACCACATCCACGACCTGTTCGCCGAGCAGCTGTGGGGCAGGTCCCCGCTCGGCCGTTCGATCACCGGTACGCCGGAATCGGTCGCCGGACTGTCCCGCCAGCAGGTCGTGGGCTGGTACCGGCGGCGCTACAAGCCGTCCAACATCGTGGTCTCGGTGGCCGGCAACGTCGATCACGCCGAGGTCGTTCGCCTGGTACGCAAGGCGTTCGAGCGCCACTGGGTCACCGGCGAGGCCGAGCCGGTCGCGGTACGACGTGACCCGGGCAAGCGGATCCCGACGTACGGCGGGGTGCAGGTGCACCACCGCGACGTCGAGCAGGCGCATCTGGTGCTCGGGATGCCCGGCCTGGTCCGGAGCGACGAGCGGCGGTACATCGCCGGCGTACTGCACGGGATCGTCGGCGGTGGGATGTCGTCGCGGCTCTTCCAGGAGGTGCGGGAGAAGCGCGGCCTGGCGTACTCCGTGTTCACGTTCGGCTCGGCGTACGCCGACTCCGGCATGGTCGGCGTGTACGCCGGATGCCTGCCGAAGAAGGCGCCCGAGGTACTCGACGTGATCCGCGGCGAGCTCGAGGCGATTGCCAATGGCAACATCACGCCGGACGAACTGCTGCGCGGCAAGGGCCAGATGCGCGGCTCGGTCGTGATGGGCCTGGAGGACACCGGCGCCAAGATGACCCGCATCGCCAAGGCGGAGCTGGTATACGGCGAGCTCCCCACGGTCGACGAGATCCTGCACCGGATCGACTCCGTCACTCTCGACGAAGTCACAGCCCTGGCCGCTGACCTCTACGCCGGCACCCCGGCCCTGACCGTCATGGGCCCGTTCGACGAGGACACCACCGCCTTCACCGTGTAGCTCCCGGGTGGCAGACTGAACTATGGCCTGGGGGAGGCTTGGGGGCAGGTCGTGGGCACACTCGAGGACTTCCGGGGTGAGCTGATTCATCCGGGCGATCCGTCGTACGACGAGTATCGCCAGGTGTGGAACGGGTCGATCGATCGTCGGCCCGGGGTGATCGCGCGATGTACCGGCGTCGCCGACGTGCGAAGTGCGCTCGCGTACGGGCGTCGTACCGGCGGGCCGGTCGCAGTGCGGGGTGGCGGGCACAGCTTCCCGGGCCACTCGACGTGTGACGGCGGGATCGTGCTGGACCTGAGTCCGTTGAAGGGGATCCGGGTCGATCCGGTACGGCGGACCGCCCGCGCGCAGGCCGGCGTACTGCTGGGGGAGCTCGATCGCGAGACACAGGAGTTCGGCCTGGCAACGCCGGCCGGGATCGTCACGCACACAGGGCTTGCCGGGCTGACGCTGGGCGGCGGGATCGGCTGGCTGATGCGCAAGTACGGACTGACGATCGACAACCTGCTCTCCGTCGATGTCGTCACGGCCGAGGGCGAGTTGCTGACTGCTGATGAGGAGCACAACGCGGAGCTGTTCTGGGGGATCCGCGGCGGTGGCGGGAACTTCGGTGTCGTCACGGAGTTCGAGTTCCATCTGCATCCGGTCGGCCCGACCGTGTACGCCGGAATAATCGCGTGGCCGATGGAGCAATCTCCTGAGGTGATGCGCTTCTACCGTGACTGGATCAAGGATGTCCCGGACGAGCTGACCACGGCGATCGTCCACCGGTGTCTGCCGTCGCTGCCGACGATCCCGTCCGAGCTGCACGCCCGGCCGGCTGTGGTTGTGGTGGTGAGCTACTCCGGTGCGGTCGAGGACGGCGAGCGAGTGGTCGCCCCGTTGAAGGCGTTCGCGCCACCAATGCTGGACCTCTGCACCGCGCGGCCGTTCCTGAGCCTGCAGTCGATGCTCGACCCGACCTTCCCGCACGGGCGCTGGTACTACACCCGAGCGTGCGACGTCGACGAGCTGACCGACGAGGTGATCGGCATCGCCGTCGAACGTGGTCAGGCGATCGACTCGCCGTTCTCGCTGTTCCCGATCTTCCATCTCGGCGGCGCGATCTCACGCGTGGACCCGGACAGCACGGCGTACGGCGGCCGCTCGCACGGGCACGCGTTCAACTTCGTTGGCGCCACCCTCGGTCCGGACGGGTTCGACGCGCAGCGCGAGTGGGTCCGCGAGTCCTCGAAGGCCCTCGAACTCCACCAGGCCGGCGTCTACATCAACTTCCTCACCGACGAGGGCAGCGACCGGATCCGCTCGGCCTACGGCGCGACGACGTACGACCGGCTGCAGGCACTCAAGCAGAAGTACGACCCCGGGAACCTCTTCCACCTGAATCAGAACATCCCGCCGAGCTGAGCCGGACGGGCAGTGTCCGGTAGCCACGGAGGACGAGGCGGTCGCGGCGGGTGGCCGGGCCGGCCGGCGCGATCGTCGGGAAGCGGTCGACCAGGCGAGCGAACGCCACCTTCGCTTCCAGGCGAGCCAGGCTGTTGCCCAGGCAGATGTGCGCGCCGGCGCCGAAGCTCAGCGGTTTGTTGTCGGCGCGGGAGGGATCGAAGCGATCGGGCTCCGGGAAGCGTGCCGGATCACGGTTCGCGGCGCCGAGCAGCAGGATGAGATCGCTGCCTGCAGGCATCGAGACGCCGGCCGCCGACAGCCCGTCGGTACGGGCGACGCGGGTCGTGACCTGCACTGGCGAGTCGTAGCGCAGTACCTCTTCGACGAAGGCAGCCGGATCTGAGGCGAGGTGTGGTTGGCCGATCAGGATCGCGAGGCCGTTGCCGAGCAGGTCCGTGGTCGTCTCGAAGCCGGCGACCAGGAGCAGAATCAGGTTCGCGAGCAGCTCCTCGTCGGACAGCCGTCCGTCTCCCGCGTCCCGCGCTGCGACCAGCGCACCGACCAGGCTGCCGGGTGCCGGATCGCGGATCAGCCGGACGAAGTACCCGCCCAGCTCACGTGCAGCCGCGTCCGCGGACTCGTCGGACGCGTCGGTGAGCTCGAGCGCCGCGGTCAGGTCGGAGGCGAGCGGCCGGAAGCGATCGCGCTCCGATGCCGGTACGCCGAGCAGCTCGCAGATGACCGTGACCGGCAGCTGGAAGGCGAACCGGTCCATGAAGTCCACCTCGGCCGGGAGACTGCCGAGCAGGTCGTCGACCGCATTCTCGATGGCCGGCTGCAGAGCGGCGACGCGGCGTGGCGTGAAGACCTGTGAGATCAGCGAGCGCATCCGCCCGTGCTCGGGCGGGTTGGACCGAAGGATCGAGCGCCGCATCAACTCCAGCGCCGGTTGGCTCGAGGGATCGGTCCGGATCCCGAAGCCCGGATTCCGCAGTACCTCGTTGACCGCCGCGTAGCCGACGATCACGAAGACGGTGTCGGTGATCGGCAGGACCGGCCCGAGACGATGCGCCTCGGCGTACAGCGGGAACGGATCGGTCCGGCCCGCGGGGGAGAGCAGCGACTCGATGAGGTTCATACCCGCCGCCCGAGGAGGAGGTAGCCGACGGCGTACAGGGTCGCGCCGGCGACTTCGAAGATCTGGATCAGCCCGAACTTCGGACCCGAGGTGAAGATGAACAGACCGCCGATCGTGTAGGCAAGCGCGCCGACACCGAGCAGTACGCCGGTCAGCCGTTGCCGAAGCGTCCATCCCAGCCAGAGATAACTCAGCGGGAAGACGAGCAACGCCGGGAACACGATCAGGGCGGCCGGGGTGTCGAGGTCGGCGGGTTCGTGCACCATGCTCGGCGCGTACTCAGCCCGCACCGGGTTGTGCGAGCCGTCGAAGATGATCAACGCGAACCAGAGCAAGGTGCCGACCAGCGCGGCGTACCAGGCTGCGAGGTCGCGGCGCCGGGTGACTTGGTTGCCTAGCGCAATCATGCTGGCCAGGCAGACGATCTGGAGTGCCAGGCCGGCCGCCTGGATGTCATGCGTGAGCCCGTAGCGCTCGCCGACGTTCGCGATGCTCCAGCCGTCCCGTGCGGGATGCAGCAGGGTCCCGAGCCAGAACACCGGCCCGCCGATGAACGCGGTCAGTCGTGCGGTGGTGCGCAGTTGCCGGCGCAGGCCGGCCGGCGCGGGCAGGGTCTCGGTCATCGCTGCTCCGATTCACTAGAGTGTCCCACTAGCGAATCACTAGTGACTCGCTCTAGTCAACTGGTAGTCTGCCGGTCATGAGCACGCGAGCGGAGAAGGCGCAGGCCAACCGGCAACGGATGCGGACCGCGGCGCAGACCCTGTTCACCAGCCGGGGGTACTCCGCGACGTCGATGCAGGCGATCGCCGACGAGGCCGGGATGGCGGTGCAGACGCTGTACTTCACCTTCCGGACCAAGCGCGCGCTGCTCAGTGAGTTGCTCGACGTCGCGGTCGCCGGTGACGACGAGCCGGTGCCGACTCTCGACCGGCCTCGGGTGGTGGCGGCGATCGACAACCCTGATCCGGTGGCGCAACTGCATGAGCTGGCGGGGATCGCCCGGGAGATCTACGAGCGGGTCGCGCCGGTTCTCCAGGTCGTCGCGCATGCTGCGCCGGGAGATCCCGAGATCCACGAGCTGTGGATGACCAACAACGCCCAGCGCGCCGTCGTGATGGAGCGGTTCATCACCGCCCTCGCCGGCAAGACCCCGTTCCGCGGCGGGCTCGATGTGGCGATGGCGACCGATATCGCGCTCGCTCTGCAGAGCCCGGAGATGTACCAGTTCTTCACCACGCGTCGAGGCTGGTCGCCGGCGCGCTGGGAGCAGTGGACCGCGGACGCGCTCGTGACACAGCTCCTTCCACCCCGGTAAAGTCCTGCGTCACAACGTGATCTGCCACTGGATCCCATCTGGACGGGCGGGGCCCGATTCAGGGATGACACGCATTTGACGGCTGAGATGAGCTGCGCTCATGGGCGCGGCTCCGGCCTGCTCTGCGTGGAAGAGGATCCTTGTGCTGGATGCGTTTCGTACTGCCCGCACGTCGTTGGTCGATGCCGTCCGGGTTGCTCCGGGGTGGCTGGCGGCGTACTCGATGGTGCAACTGGTCCTGGCGTTTCTGCCGGGTGCGCAGGTTGTGCTGATCCGCTCGCTGGTCGACGGCGGTGGGACCTGGGGACCGCTGCTGGGGCTGACCGTCGTGGTCGGTGCGATGTACCCGATCACCCAGGTGTCGAACATCGCCGGTCAGCGGATGATGTTGCGGCTGAGGCTCGACTATCGCGTTGAGCTTGCGCACGTGGCGGCGCGGTTGAGTCCGAGTCGGTTGGCCGAGCCGGATGTGGTCAGGGATCTGGAGGCGAGTCAGTCCGCCACGGATCCCATGAGTGATGTCGCCGGCAAGCCGGTGCAGGTGTTGAGCGCGGCGGTCACGTCGGTGCTGTTGTGCATCGCGATCGCGTCGATCAACCTGTTGTCCGGCCTGTTGGTGCTCGCCGCGCTGGTGCCGACCGTGCTCGCGTTCACGCTGATCTCGCGGATGGAGGCGAAGGGGTGGCCGCGGGTCGGCGAGCACGAGCGCGCGGCGGCGTACGCGACCGAACAACTGATCCAGCAGCGCTCAGGCACCGAGCTCGCCGTTCTCGGATCCGGGTGGAAGGTTGCCGACCTGATCGCCGACAGCCGGACGCAGGCGACTCACGTCCTCGACCGGATGATCAGAACAGCGATGAACTTCGAGCTGGTCGCGGCCGTCGTCACCGTCTTGCTCTTCGGTGGAGCGCTCATAGCACTCGTGGGCGGTGGCGCCAACGGGGGAGCGGCCGCCGCCGCGGTTGCCGGTACGATCACTGGTCTCAACGCGATCCGCCAGTGTGGGTATGCGTTCGGCAGCATCGTGACGGCGGCCCCGCAAGCCATGATCTACAGGCGTTTCGTCGACAGCGTGCCGCCCGCAGCGCGCCAGACCGTCGTACCGCAGGTAGAATCAATCGCCCTCGAGCATGTCAGCTTCCGGTACGGCGAAGCACCCGTGCTGCAGGACGTCTGCATCGAGGCGCGCCGCGGCGAACTCGTCGCGCTGGTCGGCGTGAACGGTGCGGGGAAGTCCACCGCGATCAACCTGCTCGTCGGCAGCCTGAGTCCGGACTGCGGACGGGTGCTGATCGACGGCAAGGATGCAGCGGACCTGACCGAGGCCGAGAGGCTCGGGTACTTCGGCCTGCTGGTACAGGAATTCGGCCGCTTCGAGTTCACCCTCCGCGATGCCGTGGCGCTGGGATCGCCGGACCCGGTGAGCGACCACGCCGTGCACGCCGCCCTCGCGGATACCTTCGCGGTCGGCCTGTCCCTGGACACGCAGCTGGGTCAGCAGTGGGGCGGCACCGGCATATCTGGTGGCCAATGGCAACGACTTGCGCTGGCGCGGATCCGGCTGCGGGACGCCGGCGTCTGGATCCTCGATGAACCCACGTCGGCCATCGACGCGGAAGCCGAGCGCGAGATCTTCGCCGACCTCCGCCGCACCAAACAAGCACGCATCACGATCGTCGTATCGCACCGCGCCTGGACGTTGCGTGAGATGGATCGCATCTACGTCATCGACGGCGGCGCGGTGGTGCAGCAAGGAACCTACCCCGAACTCATGGCGCGGCAAACCGGCCGGTTCGCCCGGCTGTTCGCGGCGCAGCACGAATAACTGCGTGCAAGCGTTCGAATACTCGGTGCAGGGCAGACTGAGCATTTGTGAGCACATGACCAAATTGCTGTGATCTGGCTTGTCATCTGATGACTCTGACGGACTGATCTGATTAAGTGTGTGCTCGCGCCGTGAGGAACGGCTGGTCATCTGAGGTCTTGGCAAAGTAACGCCTACGTTACGCGCCGCCGCTTTGTGCCTGACAACGTTGACATGCGCAGTTTCGACCAGCAACCATGACGCTTGATCCGCCCGCCTAGCGGCCCTCCCGCCGAGGAAGTTGGTTTGACCGTGCGACGTCTGACTGGGGTAGTGGGGGCGGCACTCGGCTTAGCGCTGGTGCTCGCCTCGTGTGGGGACGGCAAGAGCAGCGACAGCGGCTCCGGAGGTGGCGCGAAGAGCGAAGTCATCGCGATCGCCGCCGACCCGCTGGAGTACATCAACCCGCTGAACGAGAACGGCAGTCCGGGCATCCAGATCGCGATGGCGATGTTCGCCCCGCTGGTGACCACGGACCCGAACACGGGCAAGCTGCAGAACGTGATGGCCGACTCGGTCACTCCGGACAAGACCAGCCAGACCTGGACCATCAAGCTGAAGCCCGGCAACACGTTCCAGAACGGCCAGGCCGTCACCGCGAAGGACTACGTCGACAGCTGGAACATGACCGCCGAGGGCTCGAACGCCTGGAAGAACAACGGGTTCTTCTCCAAGGTCGACGGGTACGAAGCGCTGAACCCGCCGACCGCGGACGGCGCCACGCCGAAGCCCACCGCGGTGAAGACGCTCAGCGGCCTGAAGCAGGTCGACAACCTGACCTTCACCGTGAAGCTCAAGGTGCCGTTCTCGCAGTTCGGCCTGACCCTGCAGTACCTCGGCCTGGCCCCGCTGCCGGAGGAGGTCCGGAAGAACCCGGACGCCTACAAGCGCAAGCCGATCGGCAACGGCCCGTACAAGCTGGCCGCCGACTGGAACGCCGGTGACGACATCAAGCTGGCCAAGTGGGACGGCTACAAGGCTTCCGCCGCGCCCGAGGCCGACTCGATCACGTACCGGTTCATCCCGAACGCGGACACGGCGTACAACGAGTTCCTGGCCGGCAACGTCGACTTCACCGACGTGCCGTCGACCAAGGTCAAGAGCTTCAAGACCGACGCGCCGGACCAGTGGGTGACCAGCGTCAGCTCCGGTGCGAACTACCTCGTGTTCCCGGCCTGGGACGCGCGGTACAAGAACCCGAAGCTGCGGCACGCGTTCTCGGAGGCGATCGACCGCAAGGCATTCGCCGACCTGGTCGGCCTGTCCGACCCGGCCAAGGGCCTGATCGCGCCGGACATCAACGGCTACCGCGCCGACGCCTGCAAGTACTGCGACTTCGACGCCGGCAAGGCGAAGGCCGATCTGCAGGCGGCCGGCGGCTTCTCCGGTGTCGTCAACATCAGCTACAGCACCACGTCCGCGACCGGGCAGATCTTCGCCGAGGCGATCGGCAACATGCTCCGGCAGAACCTCGGCCTGCAGGTGAAGTACACCGGCAAGCAGGGGTCGGAGATCACCGAGCTCGCCGACAGCCGCAAGCTGGACGGTCTGCGGTTCGGCGGCTGGGGTCACGACTACCCGTCGATCGAGGACTACCTGACGCCCATGTTCAAGTCCAACGGTGACGCGAACTTCGCCGGCTACAGCAACCCGGCGCTGGACGCCGTCCTGGCCAAGGGCGACGCCGAGCCGGACCAGGACAAGGCGATCAAGCTGTACCAGCAGGCCGAGGACATCGCGCTCGAGGACATGCCGCTGATCCCGCTGTACACCAAGTCGAACGCGTACCTGCACTCGGCCAAGATCGAGCCGCGGGTGTCGAAGTACGTCGGTGTCTCGGCGCTCTGGGCCACGTTCAAGTGATTCGATTCGTCGCTCGCCGCGTCCTCGCGGCGATCCCGATCGGACTGGTCGTCACGCTGGGGGTCTACGCGCTCGTCTTCGCGATGCCCGGAGACCCCCTGCGTGAGCTGGCCGGTGACAAGCCGATCCCGGCGGCCGTACTGGCGGCCAAACGGGCCCAGTTCCACCTCGACGACCCCTTCATCGTCCAGTACCTGCTGAGCATGAAGGACATCCTCACCGGCCACTTCGGTACGACGTTCGCCGGCGCGGACATCGCCGACCAGCTGCGGCTGCGGATCCCGGTCACGCTGAAGCTGACGTTGCTGGCGAACGCGTTCCAGTGGACGCTCGGGCTGTTCTTCGGCATCTACGCCGGGTTCAAGCGCAACGGCTGGGTCGACCGGTCGTTGCTGCTGACAACCTTGGTACTGCTCGCGGTCCCCGGGCTGGTGGCGTACTTCGCCGCGCAGTACCTGTTCGGGGTCGAGCTGAAATGGTTCCCGGTGTCGGGTGTGCTCGAAGGGTTCCCGAGGTCGTATCTGCTGCCTGCGTTGGTGATCGGCGTCCTCGGGTTCGCCGGGCTGGCCCGGCTGCTGCGGACGTCGATCGTGGAGACGGTCAACGCGGACTTCGTGAAGACCGCGCGGGCCAAGGGCCTGGGGGAGCAGCGGGTGCTGTGGCGGCACATCCTGCCGAACGCACTGCTCCCGGTGATCACGTTCATCGGTCTCGACCTGGCCGGCATGTTCGGCGGCGCGATCATCACCGAGAGCATCTTCAACCTGCCCGGGCTCGGCCAGTTCATGTTCCAGGCGATCAAGCTGAAGGAGGGCGGCGTCGTGGTGCTGCTGTCGACGCTGGCCTTCATCTCGTTCATCGTGATCAACCTGCTGGTCGACGTGCTGTACGGCGTCGTGGATCCGAGGGTGCGCAATGTCTGACGTCCAACAGATCACCGCGGCCGTCGGCGCCGAGGCGCAGGAGCTCGGCGACGGCCGCACCCTGTCCAACCGCGAGCTGCTGCGGGCGTTGCTGCGTAAGCCGCAGTTCGTACTGTGCAGCCTGCTGCTGCTGACGTTCTTCACGATGGCAGCGGTGCCGAAGCTGTTCACGTCCGCCGATCCGCGGTTCTGCGAGCTCGCCAAGAGCCGGCAGGGCCGCGGTCCCGGGCATCCGTTCGGCTTCGACATCCAGGGCTGCGACTACTTCGCCAACGTCATCTACGGCGCCCGCCCGTCGGTGCTGGTCAGCATCTGTGCGAGCTTCGGCGTGTTCATCCTGGCCGGCTCGCTCGGCCTGCTGGCGGGGTACTTCCCGGGTTTCGTCGACGGCCTGATCTCGCGGACGGCCGACGTACTGTTCTCGATCCCGGGCATCGTGGTGCTGATCGTGATCCTGAACTCCGTCCAGAACCGGAGCATCTGGATCATCGTCGGCGTCATCTTCCTGATCGGCTGGCCGGGCGGTATGCGGCTGATGCGGGCGACGGTGTTCTCGGTCCGCAACCGCGAGTACGTGCTCGCGGCCCGGTCGATCGGGGCGCCGCCGCTGCGGATCCTGCGCAAACACGTGTTCCCGAACGCGATGGCGCCGCTGCTGGCGATGACCACTTTGGGCATCGGCGGGATGGTCGGACTGGAGGCCGCGCTGACCTTCCTCGGCGTCGGTCTGCAGCCGCCGTCGATCTCGTGGGGTTCGCAGTTCGGCGTGGCCGCGTCGTACCGCGACACCCCGCACCTGTTCATCTGGCCGGCGTTGTTCATCTCCACGATGACGATCTCGTTCATGATCATCGGCGACTCGATCCGGGACGCCCTCGACCCGAAGTTGCTGCGTTGACGTCCTCCCCGGCTCGAAGTCAGGGATTCCAACTACTACGCGGAGGTAGCGCGTTGAGGTTCACGTTTCGGCGAGACCCGTACTGGCGTCTCTCGACGTGCGCTGACGGCCCGTCCGGCCGCGATGTTAACGGCTGCGTTCACGTCCGCGTTGGCCCGATGCCCGCAGGCTACGCATCGGAAGACCGCTTGACTCTCACGGTTCTCCGGCGCGCAATGCCTACAGACACTGCAGGTCTGCGATGTGTACGCAGGGTTGACTTTCTCGATGCGGCCGGCGGCCTTGTGTTGCAAACGACGTACCAGAAGCCCCCAGCCGTTGGAGAGGATTCCTCGGTTGAGCCCGGCTTTGGCGCGGCGACCGTTCGGCACGAACGTGCCCGGTCGTTCGGGGTCATGTCTGGGTTGCGGTCGCTTGGTCATCTGGGTAATCCGCAGGTCTTCGACGCGGATGAGATCGAAGCGTCGAGCCAGGTCGGTGGTGGTCTTCTCCACCCAGTCCCTGCGACGGTCGTGAGCCCGAGCATGCAGTCTGGCGATCGAGGCTCTCACCTGCCGACACCGCTGGGATCCGTCGCGGCACCGGGCAAGGCGGCGTTGCAGTTGCTTCAGCCGTTCGAGTTCGCGTTCAGAGAGTCCAGGACAGGTCAGGAGCTCACCGCTGGACAGGGCGGCCGAGACGGCAACGCCTCGGTCGACGCCGATCACCTTGCCGGTGCCTGGTGCGGGGACAGGCTGCGGGATGACGGCGAACGCGATGTGCCAGCGACCTCTCCGATCGCATGTGATGCGGTAGGACTTCGCGTCGGGTACGGCCCGAGACAGCCTGAATCGCACCCATCCGACCTTCGGGACGTTGACGGCGGCCCACTTCCCGTTGAGTTTGACAACGCGGGACGCTTGATGGCCGACGATGCGGAATCCTTTGCACAGGCTTGCTTTGCGCCAGGTGGGTCGCCGGTGGGTACCGGAGTAGAAGTTCTTTGTGGCTTGGTCGAAGTCGCGCAGCGCTTGCTGTTGCACGGTCTGCGACCCCGCCCGCAGCCAGCCGAACGCAGCTCGTGCTTCGGTCAGTTGCCGCGCCTGATCGAGGTACCCAGGCGTCGGCGGCTTGTCGCGCGTCCACATCGACCATTGTTCCAAGGCCAGGTTCCACACGTACCGGGCATGCGCGCATTGCTCGAGCAAACCAGCGTCCTGCGCCGAGGTCGGGTACATCCGGAACCGGGACACGCCAAATACCCAATCAGCATGCGCCGACATTTTGCCCCGATGCCAGAAGGGAGGGAGCGGCGGTTTCCCCTTGCCCTGAATGGCGTGGTCCCGCTGCGACCAGGCCGATGACTATTGGCGAAGTACTGCTCAAGGTCGAAGACCTCACCGTCGAATTCGACACTCCGCGCGGGCCGGTACGCGCCGTCGACGGCGTCTCGTGGCAGGTGCGCGCGGGGGAGACCCTTGCGATCCTCGGCGAGTCCGGGTCGGGGAAGAGTGTCTCGACCCAGGCGCTGACCGGGATCCTCGAGATGCCGCCCGGCCGGATCCTGACGGGTACGGCGGAGTACCGCGGCGCCGACCTGATCCAGATGACGACCAAGGAACGCCGGCGGATCGTCGGGGACCGGATCACGATGGTGTTCCAGGACTCGCTGTCCGCGCTGAACCCGGTCCAGTCGGTCGGCACCCAGATCGCCGAGTGCTATCGCGTGCACCGTGGCCTGTCCAAGAAGGACGCAATGAAGAAGGCCGCGGAGATGCTCGACCAGGTGCGGATCCCGGCCGCGGCGAAGCGGGTGAACGACTACCCGCACGAGTTCTCCGGCGGTATGCGGCAGCGCGTGATGCTCGCGATGGCGCTCGCGCTCGATCCCGACGTACTGATCGCCGACGAGCCGACCACGGCGCTCGACGTGACCGTGCAGGCGCAGATCCTCGAGCTGATCGCGGAGCTGCAGGCCGAGCGTCAGATGGGCGTCGTACTGATCACCCACGACCTCGGCGTGGTCTCGGACGTCGCCGACAACGTCGTGGTGATGTACGCCGGGCACGTCGTCGAGCGCGCCGCGACGGCGGAGGCGCTCGAGCATCCTGTTCACCCTTATACCGAAGGGCTTCTGGGCTCGATGCCGTCGGCGGATCTGAAGGGCCAGGAGCTCCCGACGATCCCCGGTACGCCGCCGTCGCTGCGCGCGATCCCGTCCGGCTGCGCGTTCCGGACCCGGTGCCCGATCGCGATCGACGACTGCGCGCGCGACATTCCGCCGTTGCTCACGGTCGCACCAGGACGTGACGCTGCCTGCATCCGCCGTACGACGCTCGCCGAGAAGGAGGCGGTCTGATGGCCGACGAGTTGCTGGTGGCAACGAATGTCGTGAAGCACTACGACATCAGCCCGGCGCTGAACTTCGGTGCCAAGACCCTGGTCCGCGCCGTCGACGGTGTCGACCTCACGCTCCGCAAGGGCGAGTCGCTCGGCATCGTCGGTGAGTCCGGCTGCGGGAAGTCCACGCTGGTCCGGCTGCTCGCCGCCCTGGAGAAGCCGACCGCCGGGCAGATCGAGTACAACGGTGTCGACGTCAGCAAGCTGAGGGGCCGCGAGCTGCGGCGCTGGCGGCGCAACGTCCAGGTCGTCTTCCAGGACCCGTACTCGAGCCTGAACCCGCGGATGCGGGTCGGCGAGATCGTCGGCGAGCCGTTCCTGGTCCACCCCGACGTCGGCAGGGGCCTCGACATCCGGACCCGGGTCCGCGAGTTGCTCGAGCTGGTCGGCCTGCGGCCCGAGGACGAGACGAAGTTCCCGCACCAGTTCTCCGGCGGCCAGCGGCAGCGGATCGGCATCGCGCGGGCGATCGCGCTCAACCCCGACGTACTGCTGTGTGACGAGCCGGTGTCGGCACTCGACCTGTCGGTCCAGGCCCAGGTGGTGAACCTGTTGATGCGGCTGCAGCGTGAGCTTGGTCTCAGCATCATCTTCGTCGCCCACGACCTGTCCGTGGTCCGGCACGTCTCCGACCGGGTCGCGGTGATGTACCTCGGCAAGGTCGCCGAGCTCGGCCAGCACCAGCAGGTGTACGACGTTCCCGCGCACCCCTACACGCAGGCGCTACTGTCCGCGGAGCCCGGTCTGGCCCGGAAGGGCCGCGAGCGGATCGTGCTCGCCGGTGACCCGCCGTCGCCGGTGATGCCGCCGTCCGGATGCCGGTTCCACACCCGCTGCCTGCGGGCCGAGGCCAGGTGCAGCACCGACGTACCCGAGTTGCGGCAGATCCGCTCGGGGCAGACCGTTTCGTGCCATTTCGCCGAGGATGCGCAGACCGCCTACTCCCCGGCGTGAGTAATAGCTGTTGAGTGATGGCCTAGGGTGGCGGCCGTGGGTGTTTCCTCGGCGAGCAGGCGAATGGTGCTGCTCGTAGGGGTGATCGTGGTCGCCGGCGGGCTGGCGGCGTGGTGGATCGTGACCGCCGGCCGGGCCGCCAACGAGGGCTTCGACATCACCGACGAGGGCTACTACCTGCTGTCCTATCGCTGGTGGGACAGCAATCCGCTGGCGCTGACCGGTGTGCAGTACCTGTACGGGCCGATCTTCGAGTGGTTCGGGTACAACATCGACCGGCTGCGGCTGTTCCGGCTGTTCACGGTGATCGTCGTCCATCTGCTCTTCGGCTACAGCTTCATGCGCTGGTTGCGCGGGCGGCGGCCGGGGATGCCCGCGACGAAGCTGTGGGAAGTCGCCGGGATGGCGATCATCCTGGCCGCCGGCGGGATGTGTTACGCCTGGCTGCCGCAGTCGCCCGGGTACAACGATGTGGTCCTGCTCGGCGCGCTGACGTTGGTGTCCTGCGTGCTGTGGATGGCGACAGCGGTCGATCGCGGCGATCCGGTGCCGTTCTGGGTGCCGGTCGTCGCCGGCCTGGTGATCGGCATGATGGTGCTGGCGAAGTGGACCTCGGTCGTGGTGATCGGGCTGATCGTCCTCGCCGCGGTCGTCGTACTGGCCGGTCAGAGCTGGCGGGCCGTTGCCCGAGGCATCCTTTTCGCGCTGGGCGGGGTCGCCGTCGTGGCGCTCGTCGTCCAGCTGTTCGTGGTCCGGCTGAACGTCGCGGTGCCGGGCATCCTGACCGTCAACAGGTTCATCGCGGGTACGTCGTACTCGCCGACCGAACTGCTGCAGTTCTACTGGTCGAGCGGGATCAAACTGCTCGGTCAGACCCTGCGCGCCCACGGCCTCCTGCTGCTCGCAACCGCGCTCACCGTGATCGCCCGCTGGCGCTGGCTCCGCCTCGCCGCCGCCGTTCTGGCGCTCGTCGCGCTGGTGTTGTCCGTACGACGAGTTGTCGTCGACGGCGGCGCGATCGGCGGATCGCAGCACACCGCGACGTACGCCGTGACGCTCCTGGCCGCCGTACTTGTTGCCGTTGTCGCTGCCGCCGGCGCCGTGATCGCGCACCGGTTCGGCGTGACCGAGTGCTCGCGGCTGAGCCGGGAGAACACGCGGACCTGGGTGATCCTCGGCCTGCTCGTGCTGCTGCCGCTCGTGCAGGCTTTCGGGACGAACACTGCGCTCTACACGATCGGGTTCAACGCGTTCGCCGCCTGGGCCGCGGTGATGATCGCGGTGCTGACCGGGATCTGGGCCACGCCGATCGTCGCGCGCGTGACGCTCGGACTCGTCCTGGTGGGCTCGCTGGTCGCGACCGCCTCGATCGCCTACACCGGGCTGTTCCGGTATCCGTACCGCTCGGTCGGGCACTCGCAGCTGACCGCGGCGTCGAAGCTGCCTGCCCTGAAGGGGCTGTACCTGTCGCCGGCGGCCGAGGAGAACTACAGCCAGCTGGCCGCCGACCTCAGGCCGTACACCGAGCCGGGCGGTCGCCCGATGCTGGCGTTCGACAAGATGGCCGGCCTGGTGCTGATCCTTGGCGGCAGGCCGCTCGGCGAGGCGTGGATCGCGCCGGCGGAGCGTGCCCGGACCGCGGCCGGTATCGAGGAGGTCTGCCGGAAGGGACGTCCGGAGCGGGCGCCGCTGATCATCCTCAACCGGCAGATCTCGGATTCGGAGATCACCGCACTGCAGTCGTGCGGGCTGGACTTCCACGCCGACTATCAACAGCTCGCCCCGCCCCGGCAGACGATCGGGCTGCAGGTCTGGGTGCCCAAGGCCGAGCGGGGCGCCCGGTCGCGCGGATGAGATCCTGTTCCACAAATCCGGACAGGAAGGGTGCGCATGATCAAGGTCGGTGTGCTGGGGGCCAAGGGCAGGATGGGCGCTCAGACGTGCCTCGCGGTCGAGGAGGCCGCCGACTGTGAGCTGGTCGCGCGGCTCGACCAGGGCGACGAGCTCGACGATCTGACCAAGGCCGGTGCCGAGGTCGTCGTCGACTTCACCCGGCCCGAGGTCGTGATGGACAACCTGGCGTGGTGCATCGAGCACGGCATCAACGCCGTGGTCGGCACGACCGGGTTCGACGAGGAGCGGCTGGCCACGCTGCGGTCGCAGCTCGCGAGCAGCCCGTCCACCGGCGTACTGATCGCGCCGAACTTCTCGATCGGCGCCGTCCTGATGATGCAGTTCGCCGCCAAGGCGGCGCCGTACTACGAGTCGGTCGAGATCGTCGAGCTGCACCACCCCGACAAGGTCGACGCCCCGTCCGGGACCGCACGCCGTACGGCGGAGCTGATCGCGGACGCGCGCCGTGAGGCCGGATCCAAGCCGATCCCGGACGCGACCACGACCGCCCTCGACGGCGCCCGCGGCGCTGACGTCGACGGGATCCGGGTGCACGGGGTCCGGCTCCGCGGCCTGATCGCGCACCAGGAGGTCCTGCTCGGCGACGAGGGGGAGACCCTCACGATCCGCCACGACTCGATGGCCCGTACGTCGTTCATGGCCGGCGTCCTCCTCGGCGTACGCCGCATCGGCAGCACCCCCGGCCTCACGGTCGGCCTCGAGCACTTCATGGACCTCGCCTAGATGAGTGCCAAGCGGACGGCGATCCTGCTCGCGATCGTCTTCGTCGCGTATGCCGTTCTGCTTGGCTGGCGCGGGGTGCTGCTGATCGGGACCGGTGATCCGGTCGCGATCGTGCTGGGGATCGCCGTGCTCGTCATCCCGGTGCTCGGTGCGTATCTGGTGTGGCGAGAGCTGCAGTTCGGCCGGCAGACCGAAGTACTGGCGCGTGAGCTGGAGGCGTCGGGTGGTCTGCCGGTCGACGATCTGCCGCGGCGGCCGTCCGGGCGGATCGATCGAGCGGCAGCGGACGAGGCGTTCGGGAAGTACCGGGCCGAGGCGGAGGCGGCTCCTGACGACTGGCGGGTATGGTTCCGGTTGTCGACCGCGTACGACGCAGCGGGAGACCGCAGACGCGCCCGCGCGACCATGCGAGCGGCGATTTCCCAGCACGACAAGACCTCGTGAGTTACTTGGGAGTTAGCTGTGAAGGTCCCGAGAACACTGACAACGCGGTGCTGAACGGGATACCTTCAAGAAGGTACGTGGCAGCCGCCACGTAAAGGTCGGAGACTGGGTGGGGCCGTCCTGTGCCATCAGAAGGGTCTCGCCGCGGCTCGGACGACGTGCAGGGGGCCGGATTCGGTGGCCTGTTGCGTCGGCACCGGCGTGAAGCCGGGCTGTCGCAGGAGGCATTGGCCGAGCGGGCCGGTCTGAGCGTCGACGCGATCGCGGCGTTGGAGCGCGGGCGCCGGCGTGCGCCACGGGCGCACACGCTGCGTCTGCTGGCTGACGCGCTGCGACTCGGCGATCCCGACCGCTCCCGGCTGACCGCGGCCGCGCGCAAAGAGGCGGACACCACGCGGACGCCGATGCGCCAACCACCCGCGCACACGAACGAGCTGATCGGCCGCACGACCGAGCTGACCGCTACGAGTCGCCTGCTGGGGCAGCGAATCACGCGTTTGCTTACGTTGACCGGCCCGGGCGGTGTCGGCAAGACGAGACTCACGCTCGCGGTGGCGAACGAGGTGGCGGACAGCTTCCAGGACGGCATCTGCTGGGTGCCGCTCGCGTCGCTGACCGACCCGGCCGCCGTCGTACCTGCCGTCGCGGCGTCTGTCGGCCTGCATCCGTTGGAGAGCACCCGGCTGGTCGAGGAGATCGCCGAGCAGATCGGCCGGAGCACGATGCTGCTGGTGTTCGACAACTGCTCGCACGTGGTGGCGACGGTCGGCCAGATCAGTGCCGCATTGCTCGAATACTGCCCGAACCTGTCGATCCTCGCGTCGAGCCGTGAGCTCCTCCGACTCCCGGGCGAGAGCGTGTACGTCGTACCGGCTCTCTCGCTGCCGCACGACGCGGACCAGCTGGAGTCGTCCGAAGCGGTCCGGCTCTTCGTCGAGCGCGCGACCGCCCGCGGGTACGACACGACCGGACAGCTCGACCAGGTGGCCCGAGTCGTCCGCCGGCTCGAAGGCATGCCGCTCGCGATCGAGCTCGCCGCCGCACGAACGAACGTGATGACGATCGAGGAGCTGGCCTCCGAGCTCGAGACGTCGTTCGGCATCCTGGCCGGCGGCTCGCGGACCGCGTCACCACGCCAGCAGTCGATGTACGGCGCGATCGAGTGGAGTCATGCCCTGCTCACGCCGGCCGAGCGGGACGTGTTCGCCCAGCTGTCGGTGTTCGTCGGTGGATGGACGCTGAACGCGGCCGCGACGGTCATGTCCGGCCAGGCGCATCCCGGTCCGCTGGAGCGGGCCGAAGCGCTCGACCTCACCGGACGGCTGGTCGACAAGTCCCTGATCCGGGTGACCCGGCGACGCGGCGTCACGCGGTACTACATGCTTGCGGTCATCCGGGAGTTCGCCGCCGACCGGCTGGTAGCCGTCGGCCGGACGGACGAGGCGGCCGAGCGGCACGCGCAGTTCTACATCAGCCTGGCCGAAGAGGCCGAGGGGCATCTGCGCGGTCCGGCGCAGGAGGAATGGCTGGACCGGCTGGAGAACGAGATGTACAACCTGCGGGCCGCGATGGCATGGGCCTTGCGGACCAGCTCGCCTGCGGCTGCACTGCGGTTGTCCGCCGGCCTCTGGCTGTTCTGCTCGATGCACGGTCACTACGCCGAAGGCAGCCAGTGGTTGGAGCGGGCCTTGGCGCTAGGAGACTCGCTGCCGGCCGATCTGATGGCCGAGCTGTCTCCGTGGTGTGCGAAGGCCAATCTGGGCGCGGGGACGCTGGCGTTCCTGCAGTGCGAGTACGACGCCGCAACCGACCGCCTGCAGACCGCCCTGCGCCAGTACAAGGAGCTGGGCGACCCCGGTGGTACTGCGCTCGTGCTGCAGCGCCTCGGTGGAGTCGCCCGCGAACGCGGGGACTACGGCGCCGCGGAGGACCTGCACTGCGAGAGCTACGACCTGTACGAGAGCCTCGGCGACCGTGCCGGGATGGCCTGGGCGCACAACCACCTCGGCTTCGTTGCCTGGCTCCGCGGCGACCTGGACATCGGTGCTCGTCGGTGCCAGCGCGCTCGCGACGCCTTCCGGATCGTCGGCGACGGCGAAGGACTCGCCTGGTCGCTGATCAGCCTCGGCACGATCGCGCAGTACCGCGGTGAGCTGGTCGAGGCGGAGGACCTGTTGCAGGAGAGCCTCGCGCTGTCGCAACGGCTCGGGTACCGCGAGGGCGTGGCCTGGTCGCTGAACCAGCTCGGCATCATCGAGCGGCGCCGCGGCTACACCGAGCGCGCCGTACACCTGCTGGACGAGAGCCTCGCCGAGCATCGCGATCTGGGTGACCGGTGGCGGTCGGCCAGCGTGCTCGAGGAACTGGCAGCAGTCGCGCAGCAGCGGGATCGGAGCGAGTACGCCGCGTTCCTGCTCGGTGCGGCGGACGGAGTACGAGAGGTCATCCGTGCGCCTGTTCCGGTGATCGAGAAGGCCGACTGCGAGGCCACGCGAGCCGCCGTCGAAGCGGCACTGGAACGGCGAGCCTTCCGGACCGCCTGGTCGGCAGGCCGGGCTGCGCCGCTGGCCGCGGTGGCCGACGGCTATCCGCCACCCGGTGGGACTGCGGCCGATTCACCGACTCTGAACTAAGCCCGGACATGCCTCGCGAGGCACCACGACCTGGGGGATCGACGGTGCCCCGCGAGGGATCTGGAGGCGCGAGCGCGTGTTCGTGACCCGGCCGGCTGTGCCTTTCTGTCTGACCCCCCAGGCAGTCCCCCCACCTCACAGCCGGCCGAAGCCACGTCCGCGATGGTCACCCGTCATCGAGCCCTCCCAGTCGACGACCGGTTCCTCCGCGCTGACTCAAGGTTGCCGTTATCACGCTGTGTCAGACAGGGACGCAACCCTGACATCGCCCTGACAAATATGTCCTGACAACGAAAGCAGCCGCCGGAATTCGCCGAAGGTGATCGGAATCTGCCGGTGTGTAGGCAATTCAGTGCAGATATCCGGAAACAGCTTTTGTGAATCCGGCGATCCGTCGTAAAGGAGTTTCCTTGCCGTAACCGGTACCGGCGCCGTCGAGGCCGGGCATCAGCTTGTCCGGCGCCGGGATGCCTTCGCCGGCGCAACTGGAGTCCTTGGCCGGCGCCTTCCCGGTGGTGAGGAACGTGTTGACGATCCTGTCCGCGCAACGGTTCACGCCGCCGTACACACCGTGGTCGCCTTCATTCGTGACGGTCAGCAGTCGCGAGCCGGCGTACCTGCTGCGGGCCGAGACGGCGAGGCCGTAGTTGGTCGCCGGATCGTGCACCGACTGCACCATCAGCGTTGTGGGCAAGCCTTTGCCGGTCGGCGTCGGCATGGTCAGGTTCGGGCGGTTCCAGTAGAAGCACGGGTTCTCGGTCATCGTCCAGCCGATCAGCGGGAAGTGCGGACCGAGGCGGGCGGCCAGTTGCGCGCCGGCTTCCGGACCTTGCGGCCAGGCCGTGTCGTTGCACGTGATCGCGTTGAACGTCGCGTCCTCCGAGTCGACCGTGCCGAACGTGCGGAGCCCGACCGGCGCGCGGTTGGCGCGCTGCACGAGCTGCTGCTGGCGAGCCAGCGAGAGGCCGTCGACCTGGCGCTGCGCGGCCTGCGGGCCGCCTTTTGCCTGCGCCGCGGAAAGGTCGCGGATAAATGCCATATCTATCGCGAGTGAATAGAAGTCGAGCTTTGTATACATATCGTTGGAGATCATCATGTCCAACGCGTTCTGGTCGTACGTCACCTGAACTGCCGCGTCCAGGAACTCCTCGACCGCGGGCCGCTCCTTCAGCGCCCGGCGCAGGTGTTCGTAGGTCCGGATGACTGCACCGGGTGACGAACCGAGGTGCAGTTGGTCGTCGTACTTCGCCGCCCACGGCGCGAAGTCCTCACGGAACCGGCGCTCGAACGCCTGCGGCTGGCTGACGAACGTGTCGAACCACGTCCCGGTGAAGTCGGTGTTCGAGTCGAGCACGAAGCGGCCGACGTGATCGGGGAAGTAGGTCTGGTAGTACGCGCCGAGCCAGGTCCCGCCGGAGTACCCGACGTAGTCGATCTTGTCGAAGCCGAGCAGCTGCCGGATCAGGTCCATGTCCTGCACGGTCTGCGCGGTGGTGATGTAGGGGAGCAGGCCGCGGGACTGTCTGTCGCAGTACTGCTTGACCATGGCCGAGGCATCGGTGATCAGGGCCTGGTTCGCGGGGTCGCGGTCGCGGGCGTCCATCGTGTACCCGGGGCTGCCGTCGCAGCTGACATTGGTGCTGCCGCCGGTGCCGCGCGGGTCGAAGCCGACGGTGAGATGGTCCTTGGCGAGCGGAGCCTGGCTCGCGAGGTACGGCGCCATGCCGAGGCCGGCGCCACCGGGCCCGCCCGGGTTGCCGAACACGACCCGGCTGGGCTTGCCCTTGGCCGGTGCGACCTTGCTGACCGCGATCTGGAGGTCGTTCCCGGCGTACTGGTTGGCCCAGTCGCGCGGGACGGTGATCTTCGCGCAGTACGTCCGGAACTCGGGTTCGCCGCACTGGATCCAGTCGGGTCTCTGCTTGAGGTACTTGTTCGCCACCGGATGCGGCTTGTCGACGACGGTCGCCGTCTGCATCGAGGCGGTCGCCCCGGACCCCGGTACGACGAGAACGGCAGCAGCGGAAATGCCCAGGCCGACGGCCAGGGTCAGGTACTTCATGCAGAACTCCAGCGGATGGCGTTACGTGATCGGACCGTGACAATCTGTCATGCCCGCAGCACGCGGTCGAGCACCACCCCCGGCTCGTCGCCGATCGGGGACCTGCTACGCGTCGCCAGGATCTGTGTGAAGGCGGATCTGCTTGATCCGGACCGACTCGTCGCCGTAGAGATCGAGCTCGCGGTGCGCACCGTCCGGGGCCCAGCCGGCCTCGGTGTAGAAGGCGCGCAGGACGTCGTCGGTCGAGTTGACCCAGACGGTCAACCGGCTGAAGCCGTCGGCGCGGATCGTGTCGACGACGGCGTTCAGGAGCCGGGAGCCGTGGCCGGCGCGTGTCGCGTCCGGCTCGACCGCGAGCTCGGCGATGACCGCGTCGCGCCGCGGGTCGGTATCCGGGTCGTCGGACGGCGTGATGGCCGCGAAGCCGACCAACGTACGGCCGGCCAGCGCGACCATCACCCGGTTCCGTGCCTCACCCGGCGCGAGCAGCGCGGCCCGCCACTGGGCTGCGAACTGCGCCGGGTTCAGGTCCGCGAGGACATCGGCCGGCAGGAGTCCGGCGTACGCCGACCGCCAGGCCGCGACCTGGATCTCGCCGATCTCGTTCGCCTCCGCCGGCAGCGCGAGTCGCACACTCGACTCGGCCACCGGAGTCTCGCCGGACTGTCCGGAGAGCTCGGAGAGGTTGGCGGGTTCCGGTACGCCGAAGTCACTCATGTCTCTCATCCTCGCAAGTCAGTACACGAGCCGCCGCAGCAGGGTCTCGGCCGGCCCGCGGTAGGAACGCTTGCTCATCGCGTAGGCGCCGACAACGGAGACGATCCAGACCCCGATCGCGACCAGCGCCGCGGTGTACGCCGTACTCCCGAACCGGAGGTCCAGCGTGAACGGCGCCAGCAGGACCAGCCACGACACCGACTGGAACAGGTAGCCCGACAGCGACCGCTGACCCAGCGCGGAGATGGCGCGAACCGGCAACGACAGCTTGCTGATCCGGGCGACGAGCAGACCGAACAGTGCGACGTACCCGGGTCCGCCGAACATCCCGCTGACGTGGGACAGGTAGCTGAGCGAACCGACCGCCGACTCGTCGACGTGCAGCCAGCCGGCGCCGACGAACGCGAGCGGCAGACCGCCGAGGACGGTGATGCCGAGACCGATCGAGGCGACACAGGTCAGCAGAGTCTTGTGCGCGGCCGGGTTCTCGAGGATCTGCCTGCGGGCGGCCCAGATACCCAGCCAGACGATGACGATGAAGCCGAGCACGCTCGCGAAGTGCATCGGGTACTCGTGCAGCCGGTCGACCATGCTCCCGAAGTACGACGTTGCGGCCAGCGACGGGTTCGGCTCGTTGGTCAGGGCGTGGGCCGGACCGGAGCTGTTGAGGACGGCGAGCGCGGCCTTGGCCCCGAAGACGAGAACCTCGACCGCCATGAACGCCCAGATGACGAGGACGATCCGGTGGAACTTGTCGCTGCGGTTCAGCAGGAACAGCGTGCAGATGATGCCGACGACGCCGTACGCGCCGAGGAAGTCACCGAAGTACAGCAGTGTCGCGTGCAGCAGACCGAAGGCGACCAGCCAGCCGTTGCGCTTGAGCAGGATCCGCCGTGCTGCGCCGGGAGTCGCGCCCGAGTTCCGCTGCCGGCGGGCCAGCTGGACCAGGCCGTAGCCGAACATCACCGCGAACACCGGGTACGCACGGGCGTCGACGAAGGTGAGCTTGACGAAGTTCAGGATGCGCTCGAAGCCGTGCGGCGCGCTCTCCACGCCGGGCTGGCCGGCGAAGGCGAAGTTCGCGCTGTTGGCCAGGCCGATCAGCAGCAGCATCGCGCCGCGGATCAGGTCGGGAGCCAGCGCACGTTCCTTGCCGGTGACCGGGCCGCGATAATCGACGGCCGGGACGGTGGTTGTGGTGGTCACGGGGTCCTCCGGAAAACTGTGTAAGGGCTGAGCTGTTGCCTCAATCCTCGCGATACCGGCCGGCCGTCCCCAGAGCGCTGAACCCACTCCCGAAGTGGGTCCAGCACCACCTTTGTGACACTTGTTGTTGATTCCGAGAAAAACTGTCACATATGGTGGGGGTATGGACTTCCAGGCGACCATCGACGCCGACGGCCGGATCGAGCCGCGGGACGCGATGCCGGACGGGTATCGCAAGACCCTGATCCGGCAGATCGCGCAGCACGCGCACTCCGAGATCATCGGCATGCAGCCCGAGGGCAACTGGATCAGTCGTGCGCCGTCACTGCGCCGCAAGGCGATCCTGATGGCCAAGGTGCAGGACGAGGCCGGGCACGGTCTCTATCTGTACGCCGCCGCCGAGACGCTCGGGGTGGATCGGGCGGACCTGCTCGACCTGCTGCACAGCGGCCGGCAGAAGTACTCCAGCATCTTCAACTACCCGACGCTGACCTGGGCCGACATCGGTGCGATCGGCTGGCTGGTCGACGGCGCCGCGATCGTCAACCAGGTCCCGCTCTGCCGCTGCTCGTACGGTCCGTACGCGCGGGCGATGGTGCGGGTGTGCAAGGAGGAGTCGTTCCACCAGCGGCAGGGGTTCGAGATCCTCTACACGCTGTGCAACGGGACGCCTGGGCAGAAGGCGATGGCGCAGGACGCTCTCGACCGCTGGTGGTGGCCGTCGCTGATGATGTTCGGCCCGCCGGACACCGCGTCCACGCACTCCGAGCAGTCGATGGCCTGGGGGATCAAGCGACACAGCAACGACGAGCTGCGGCAGCGTTTCGTCGACATGACCGTTCCGCAGGCCGACGTACTCGGGCTTCGGGTTCCTGATGACGGACTGGTGTACGAGGACGGGCACTACCGCTTCACCGAGCCGGACTACACCGAGCTGTACGACGTGGTGAAGGGCAACGGCCCGTGCAACCAGGAGCGGCTGGCGCATCGCGTGAAGGCGCACGAGGACGGCGCCTGGGTGCGCGAGGCCGCGGCTGCCTATGCAGCGAAGAAGGAGGCTCGGGCCGCATGATCGAGCCACTGTGGGAGGTGTTCGTCCGCTCGCGTCGCGGGTTGTCGCACACGCACGTGGGCAGCTTGCACGCGCCCGACGCCACGATGGCGTTGCGGAACGCGCGCGACGTCTACACGCGCCGGCAGGAAGGTGTGTCGATCTGGGTGGTGCGCGCGTCCGACATCACCGCGTCCTCGCCGGACGAGAAGGACGAGTTCTTCGACCCGGCCGGCGACAAGGTCTACCGGCACCCGACCTTCTACGAGGTCCCGGAAGGTGTCGAGCACCTGTGAACGATCTGTGCGTCTACACCCTCCGGCTCGGTGACGATGCGCTGATCTCCGCGCAGCGCACCGCCGAGTGGATCGCGGCCGCACCGCAGCTCGAGGAAGACGTTGCCCTCGGCAACATCGGGCTGGACCAACTGGGGCAGGCGCGATCGCTGCTGCAGTACGCCGGTTCGATGGACGGCCGCACCGAGGACGAGCTGGCGTACTTCCGGGACGAGCGCGAGTTCTTGAACCTCCAGCTGTGTGAGCTGCCCAACGGCGACTTCGCCGTCGCGATGGCGCGGTTGCTGTACTTCGCGACGTACCAGCACCTGTTGTACGACGAGCTGCGGTCGAGCGCGGACGAGACGCTGGCCGGCGTGGCGGGGAAGGCGGTCAAGGAGGTCGCGTACCACGTCGACCACGCGACGCAGTGGGTGCTCCGTCTCGGCGACGGAACCGACGAGAGCCACCGCCGCATGCAGGCCGGCCTGGACGCCCTCTGGCCCTACACCGCAGAACTCTTCGAGTCCGACGCCCTGGTGCAGCGCTTGCCGGTTGCCGTAGACCCGTCGACGCTCCAGGACGCTTGGCTTGATCGAGTGCTGGCCGTCATCGACGAGTCCACGTGCGAGCGACCTTCGTCGTCGTACCAGCACACCGGCGGTCGCGAGGGACGGCACACCGAGCACATGGGGTATCTGCTGGCCGAGCTGCAGCATGTGGCGCGATCCCACCCGGGTGCGACATGGTGACCGACGCCGCAATCCTGGAAGCAGCCGGCGAGGTCGCGGACCCCGAGGTCCCGGTCCTGACGATCGCCGACCTGGGCGTACTGCGCGGCGTCCGCCACGAAGGCGACGAGGTGGTCGTCACGATCACCCCGACGTACTCCGGCTGCCCGGCGATGGACCTCATCCGCCACGAGGTCGAGCTGACCCTCAACCACCTGGGCGTCGACGGCCGGGTCGAGACCGTCCTGTCGCCGGCCTGGACCACCGACTGGATGTCCGAGGCAGGTAAGGCGAAGCTCGTCGACTACGGCATCGCGCCACCTTCTTCAACCGGACCGGTGATGCTGCGGTTGAGCGTTCGCTGCCCGCTGTGCGGTTCGCCGGACACATCGGAGCTCAGCCACTTCGGCTCCACGTCCTGCAAATCGCTCTGGCGCTGCAACAGCTGCCGCGAACCCTTCGATCACTTCAAGGCGATCTGAATGAGGACTGTCGCCCCCCGCCGCCGCGCCACCTTCCACTCGTTGAAGGTCGCCGCGATCGACGCCATCACCGACGACTCGGTCGCGATCACGTTCGCCGTACCGCCCGAACTGGCGGACGAGTACGAGTTCACCGCCGGGCAGCACCTGACGATCCGCCGACACGGCGACGAGATCCGCCGGAGCTACTCGATCTGCTCCCCGGCCGACTCCGGCGTACTGCGGATCGGCGTGAAGCGGCTCCCCGGCGGCGAGTTCTCGGCGTACGCCGCACAGGAACTGAAGGTCGGCGACGAGCTCGAGGTGATGACACCCCTCGGCCGGTTCGGTACGACTCTCGATCCCACCCAGACAAAGCATTACGCCTTCGTCGCCGCGGGCAGCGGGATCACCCCGGTGCTCTCGCTCGTCGCGACGATCCTCGCCGTCGAGTCGACCAGCCGCGTCACGCTGCTCTACGGCAACCGCACCGCGGGCTCGGTGATGTTCGCCGACGAACTGGCCGACCTGAAGGACCGGTACGCCGAGCGCCTGCACCTGGTGCATGTGTTGTCCCGCGAGACGACCGAGGTCGAGCTGTTCAGCGGGCGCATCGACGCGGACCGGCTGAAGCGGATGTTCGCGACGATCCTGCCGCTGGACTCGGTCGACGAGTGGTTCCTCTGCGGGCCGTACGCGATGGTCGTCGGCGCCCAGGAACTTCTCCTAGGCGAAGGCGTGCCGCGTGAGCACGTCCACGCGGAGCTTTTCCACGTTGGCGACGAGGCTCCGAAGGCGCCGGTCGAGGAAACGGCCACGGACGAGGACGCCGCCCAGGTCACGATCATCTTGGACGGCCGCCGTTCGACGTTCTCGCTGGGCGAGCACTCGAAGGCGGTGCTGGACGCGACGCTCGCCGTACGCTCCGACGCTCCCTTCGCCTGCAAGGGCGGCGTCTGCGGCACCTGCCGGGCCAAGGTCCTGGAAGGCTCCGTGAACATGGACACCAACTGGGCCTTGGAGCCGGACGAGATCCGGGCCGGTTACGTCCTCACCTGCCAGTCCCACCCGACGACGCCGACGGTAACTCTCGACTTCGACGCGTGAGACCAGCCGGCGTCAGTCGGTGCCGGACTCCATGGCGGCGCGGTCGAGGAGTTCGTCCTCCTCGGTGGCTTCGCCGCGGGAGGCGATCGCTTCGGCGCCGCCGGTGGGCAGTTCGCCGATGAGGTCGGTGGAGGAGGCGAGCGCGGGGTTCGAGCTGCCGAACATGCCGAGACCGGCGTACTGCTCCAGCTTCGACCGCGAGTCGGCGATGTCCAGGTTCCGCATCGTCAGCTGACCGATCCGGTCGACCGGGCCGAACGCCGAGTCCTCGATCCGCTCCATCGACAGCTTGTCCGGGTGGTAGCTGAGCGCCGGGCCGGTGGTGTCGAGGATCGAGTAGTCCTCACCCCGCCGGAGCCGGAGCGTGACCTGGCCGGTGACCGCCGTACCGACCCAGCGCTGGAGCGACTCGCGCAGCATCAGCGATTGTGGGTCGAGCCAACGACCTTCGTACATCAGCCGGCCAAGCCGGCGGCCCTCGTTGTGGTAGTTCGCGATCGTGTCCTCGTTGTGGATCGCGTTCACCAGCCGCTCGTACGCCGAGTGCAGCAGCGCCATCCCCGGCGCCTCGTAGATGCCCCGGCTCTTCGCCTCGATGACGCGGTTCTCGATCTGGTCGGACATGCCCAGGCCGTGCCGGCCGCCGATCGCGTTCGCCTCCAGCACCAGGTCGACCGCGGAGCCGAACTCCTTGCCGTTGATCGTCACCGGCCGACCCTGCTCGAACCCGATCGTGACGTCCTCGGCCTCGATCACGACCGACGGGTCCCAGTGCTTCACACCCATGATCGGGTCGACGGTCTCGAGCCCGGTGTCGAGGTGCTCGAGCGTCTTCGCCTCGTGGGTGGCGCCCCAGATGTTCGCGTCGGTGGAGTACGCCTTCTCGGTGCTGTCCCGGTACGGCAGGCCGTGGGTGACCAGCCACTCGGACATCTCTTTCCGGCCGCCGAGCTCGTGCACGAACTGCGCGTCCAGCCACGGCTTGTAGATCCGCAGCTGCGGGTTCGCCAGCAGGCCATAGCGGTAGAACCGCTCGATGTCGTTGCCCTTGAACGTCGACCCGTCGCCCCAGATCTGCACGTCGTCGTCGAGCATCGCCCGGACCAGCAACGTGCCGGTGACGGCCCGGCCGATCGGGGTGGTGTTGAAGTACGTCCGGCCGCCCGACCGGATGTGGAACGCACCGCAGGCCAGTGCTGCGAGCCCTTCCTCGACCATCGCCGTACGGCAGTCCACCAGCCGGGTGATCTCCGCGCCGTACGCCGTGGCGCGACCCGGCACCGACTCGATGTCAGGCTCGTCGGCCTGCCCGAGATCGGCGGTGTACGTGCACGGGATCGCACCCTTGTCCCGCATCCACGCAACCGCAACCGACGTGTCGAGACCCCCAGAAAAGGCGATCCCGACCCGCTCACCGACCGGCAAAGAAGTAAGCACCTTGGACACAGGAAAAGTATGCACCCTCCTGCATGATTATGCAAAACGGTCTGGACGGTTGTTGTCAGCGTGGCTGCTGGGGCTGGTGAGGTCTTGCAGGGGAGGATTAGGGGGACTGTGAGGGGAGTGAGGCTCCGGATGATGGGGCGGTCGCATGCTTTGTCGGGGTGGTGCGCTGGACTGGCAGTGGCTCCGCTGATCGGGCTGACGTCGGTGGCGGAGGTGGTGCCGTTCGCGGCGGCCACCGCCGGGTACGCCTTGCTGCCGGATCTGGATCACCCGGGCGCGAGTGCGTCCCGACTGCTCGGTCCGGTGACCCGCTTGGTTTCAGGAGCGGTACGGGCGTTCTCCGGCGTGCTCTACAACCTGACGAAGGGCCCGCGCGACGAGGAGAGCACCGGCAAGCACCGTCACGCGACCCACACGCTCGCCGCGGCGATCCTGCTCGGCTTCCTCGCCGCAAACCTCGGCGACCGTGGCAAATGGGCCGTGCTCGCCATCGCGGTAACAGGCCTCGTCCTGGCGGCCGACGCGCTGGGGGACTGGATCATCCTCGCCGTCCTCGCCGCGGCCGGCTGGTCCGTCGTCGGTACAGCCGATCCACTCACGCCGCTGCCCGGCACGGCGGCTGCTGACGCAGTACAAGCAGGTCTGACCCAGATCGGTAGTTGGATCGGCGTCGCCGTCGCAGTCGGCATGTTCGTCCACTGCCTGGGCGACAGCCTGACCCGCTCCGGCTGCCCGTGGCTCTGGCCGCTCCCGATCCGCGGCGAGACCTGGTACGAGCTGCGTCTCCCGCGCCCGTTCCGCTTCAGCACCGACAGTTGGGTCGAGCGCCTGGTGGTCGCACCGATCCTCCTGGTCGCCGGCGTACTCCTCCTCCCCGGCGCCCTCTCCGCCCTCCACAACCTCTTCGCCGCGACCCAGATCTGGATAGCCGGTCAGTCGTGAACGTCCCGACACGCCGGGTGAAGGAAAAGCATTGGAAGTCACAATAGATAGACGGAATGCAGCCGTTCGATCACGTAGAGTATTTGCAGAAGTTTTTCCGGACTTTTTTTGAAGAAGCTGTAACGACTCCTGGGCCGGGCCCGATAGGACGAGTGAGCCTGGTGGCTGCCCGGACCCCCGAGCGGACAGCCACCAGGCCTACCCATTTCTCCGGGGCTTGGGAGCGGTAATCTGAGGGCCATGTCCTCGCCAGAATCCACGCCCTCGTCGGGCCCGTCCGCGGCCGGCTCAGCGGCGCTGCCGTTCGGCCGTCTGACGACCGCGATGATCACGCCGTTCCGGCCCGACGGGTCCCTCGATCTCGACGCCGCCCAGAAGGTCGCCAAGCACCTCGTGGACGGCGGCAACGACGCCCTGGTGCTGAACGGGACGACCGGCGAGGCGCCGACGACCTCCGACCAGGAGAAGGTCCAGCTGATCGAGGCCGTCCGCGAGGCCCTCGGCGGCCGCGCGAAGATCGTCGCCGGGGTCGGCACCAACGACACCGCGCACACGATCGAGTGCGCCCAGCAGGCCGAGGCCGCCGGCGCCGACGGTCTGCTCGTCGTCACGCCGTACTACAACAAGCCTCCCCAGGACGGGCTGCGCGCGCACTTCACCGCGGTCGCCGACGCCACCGGCCTGCCGAACATGCTGTACGACATCCCTGCCCGGGCCGGGGTGGAGATCAGGACCGAGACGCTGATCGCGCTCGCCGAGCACCCGCGGATCGTCGCGGTGAAGGACGCCAAGGGCGACCTCGCCGGGACCACCAAGGTGCTGGCGAACACCGATCTGTTCTACTACTGCGGTGCCGACGAGCTGAACCTCGCTTCGCTGGCGATCGGCGCCGTCGGTATCGCGAGCGTGGTCGCCCACGTCGCGAGCCCGGAGTACCGGCAGCTGATCGACGCCGTGGTGGCCGGCGACCTCGCCACCGCACAGGAGATTGATCGACGGCTGGTGCCCGCCGTCGAGACGATCATGACCAAGACCCAGGGCGCCATCATGGTGAAGGCCGCGCTCAAGCTGGCCGGCGTCATCGAGCACGCGACACTCCGGTTGCCGCTGGTTGAGGCGACCGCCGAGCAAGTGGACTGGCTCACCACCGACCTCAAGACGGCAGGACTGATTGCATGAGCCATCCCCATCCAGATCTCGACGCGCCCGGACCGCTGACTCCGGGCGCTTTGCGGGTGATCCCGCTCGGCGGCCTCGGCGAGGTCGGCCGGAACATGACCGTGTTCGAGTACGACGGCAAGCTGCTGATCGTCGACTGCGGAGTACTCTTCCCGGACGAGAACCAGCCCGGCGTGGACCTGATCCTGCCGGACTTCGAGCCGATCCGGGACCGGCTGAACGACGTCGTCGCGGTCGTCCTGACCCACGGCCACGAGGACCACATCGGCGGGTTGCCCTACCTGCTGCGTGAGCGGGGCGACATCCCGGTGGTGGGATCGCAGCTCACGCTCGCGCTGCTCGAGGGCAAGCTGAAGGAGCACCGGCACCGCAACGTGCCGCAGCAGATCGTGGCCGAGGGGGAGACCCTGCAGATCGGCCCGTTCATCTGTGAGTTCGTCGCGGTCAACCACTCGATCCCGGACGCGCTCGCGGTCGCGATCAAGACCCCGGCCGGCGTCGTGCTGCACACCGGCGACTTCAAGATGGACCAGTTGCCGCTGGACAACCGGATCACCGACCTGCGTGCGTTCGCGCGGCTCGGCGAGGAGGGTGTCGACCTGTTCATGGTCGACTCCACGAACTCCGAGGTGCCCGGCTTCACCACCCACGAGCGCGACATCGCGCCGGTGCTGGACCGGGTCTTCACCAACGCGAAGAACCAGCGCATCATCGTCGCCTGCTTCGCCTCGCACGTGCACCGTGTGCAGCAGGTCATGGACGCGGCTGTGAAGCACAACCGCAAGGTCGCGTACGTCGGCCGCTCGATGGTCCGCAACATGGGCGTGGCCCGCGATCTGGGCTTCCTGAACGTCCCCGGCGACACGTTGATCGACATGCGCGAGCTGGACGACTACCCGCCGGAGCGGGTCGTGCTGGTGTCCACCGGTTCGCAGGGCGAGCCGATGTCGGCGCTGTCCCGGATCGCGGCCAACGACCACAACGTCGTACAGCTGCAGCCGGGCGACACCGTCGTACTGGCGTCGTCGCTGATCCCCGGCAACGAGAACTCGGTGTACCGGGTGATCAACGGCCTGATCCGGCACGGTGCGAACGTGATCCACAAGGGCAACGCGCTCGTGCACGTGTCCGGTCACGCCAGCGCCGGCGAGCTGCTGTACTGCTACAACATCGTGAAGCCGCGCAACGTGATGCCCGTGCACGGCGAGGTCCGGCACCTGCACGCGAACGCCGACCTCGCGATCCAGACCGGCGTACCGCGGGAGAACGTGGTCGTCGTCGAGGACGGCGTGGTGGTCGACCTGATCGACCGCAAGGCTGTCGTGGCGGGCAAGGTCGACTGCGGGTACGTGTTCGTCGACGGCTCGACCGTCGGCGACATCACCGAGACCTCGCTCAAGGACCGCCGGATCCTCGGTGACGAAGGGTTCATCTCGGTCATCGCGGTGATGGACTCGGTGACCGGCAAGCTGACCGCCGGGCCGGAGATCCAGGCGCGCGGGTTCGCCGAGGACGACACTGTCTTCGACGACCTGAAGCCGAAGATCGAGGCCGAGATCGAGAAGGCGATCGGCAGCGGTGTCGACGACATGTACCAGCTGCAGCAGGTGATCCGCCGGGTGGTCGGCAAGTGGGTCAGTGACACCCACCGCCGCCGTCCGATGATCATCCCGGTCGTGGTGGAGAGCTGATCACTCGGTGTAGCCTCGGCGCGAGCTAAGGAAAGGGTGGGCCGGCGATGAGCGTCAGCGGGGTGAACGGGACGGGTCAGCGCCGGCCCACGATGAAGGAGGTCGCCGCCCGGGCGGGGGTCGCACTGAAGACCGTCTCCCGGGTGGTGAACGAAGAGCCGAATGTCAGCCCCGAGCTGACGGCCAAGGTCCAGGCCGCGATCAAGGACCTGAACTACACGCCGAACGAGTCGGCCCGGATGCTGCGCCGCGGCAAGACCGGGACGATCGCCGTGGTCATCCGCGACATCGGCGACCCGTTCTTCGCCTCGCTCGGCCGCGCCGTCGAGCTGTGGGCGCGTTCGTCCGGCTCGGTCGTGATGATCGGGCTGACCGACGAGGACCCGGAGCGGGAGAAGGACGTCTGCCTCGAGTTCGTCGCCCGCCGGCCGGACGCGCTGATCATGGCGCCGATCGGCGAGACGCAGGAGTACCTCGCGCCGCATGTCGACGCCGGGATGGCGGTCGTCACGATCGACCGTCCCGCGCACGGCATCGAGGCCGACGCCGTACTCGCCGACAACGCGGGCGGGATCGACCAGGCGATCGACCACCTGGTCCGGCAGGGTCACCGCCGGATCGCGTACCTCGGCGACGACGAGCGGATCTTCACCGCCCGGGAGCGTGTCGTCGCCTATCGCGCGGCGATGGCCCGGCATCGCATCGAGGTCGACGAGGACCTGGTCCACCTGTCCGAGCCGACGACCGAGGGCATCGGCATCACGCTGTCCGCCGTACTCGATCGGGCCGAGCCGGCCACTGCGTTGCTGTCGGCAAACAACATGACGACGGCAGAGGTACTGCGGGGTCTGGCCGGCCGTCGCGATCAGGTGGCGCTGGTGTCGTTCGACGACCTCGCGCTGGGGGATCTGCTCAGCCCGGGCCTGACCGCGGTCGCCCAGTCGGCCGACGTGATGGCGCGGACCGCGATCCAGCTGATGACCGAACGCCTCCCGGAGCCGCACCGGCCCGGACGCACGGTCCGGGTCCCGGTGAAGCTGACGATCCGGGGATCAGGCGAGATTCCCCCGCGTTGACCTGAGCTCGGCCGCCAGCGGGCAGTCGAACGGGTCGCGGGCGCGGAGGCCGACGTTGTTCAGGTAGTCGACGACGATCCGGTACGACGCGAACAGGCCAACTTCGGAGTACGCGATGCCTTGGAGTTCGCAGTACTCGCGGACGATCGGCTGGACCCGCCGGAGCGTCGGTCGCGGCATGCTCGGGAACAGGTGGTGCTCGATCTGGTAGTTGAGCCCGCCCATCGCGAAGTCGGTGAGGATGCCGCCGCGGATGTTGCGCGACATCAGCACCTGGCGGCGGAGGAAGTCGAGCTTGGATCCGGCCGGGACGATCGGCATGCCCTTGTGGTTCGGGGCGAACGCGGCGCCGAGCAGTACTCCGAAGACCGCGAGCTGGATCCCGAGGAACGCGGTGGCCTTCCCGGGCGGCAGCAGCAGGTAGAGCGCGGCGACGTACGCCGTGATCCGGGATGCGATCACGATCGCGTCGATGCGATCCGCGCGGCTCGCGTCCTTGCGGAGCAGGTGCCGCAGGCTCGAGGCGTGCAGGCCGACGCCTTCGAGGGTGAGGAGCGGGAAGAAGAACCAGCCCTGCCGGGCGGCGAGCCAGCGGCCGATCGGTCCGCGCTCGACGACGGCCTCGGGAGTGAAGGCGAGGACCTTGAGCTGGACGTCGGGATCACGGTCGGTCTGGTTCGGCGCGGCGTGATGCTTGTTGTGCTTGCTGCGCCACCAGCTCGCACTCATGCCGAGGATGCAGCCGGCCAGGATGCGTGCGGTCCAGTCGTTGCGCGCGTTCGAGTGGAAGATCTGCCGATGCGCACTGTCGTGGCTGAGGAAGGCGACCTGCACCAGGACGAGCGCCAGCGCGCCCGCGAGCCAGAGTTGGTGCCAGGTGTTGCCGAGCAAGATCATGCCGGCGACGACGCCGAGCAGGGCGCCACCGACGATGCCGATGCGGGTGAAGTAGTAGCCCTGCCGACGGCGGAACAGACCCAGTTCACGCACGGTCCGCAGGAGGTCCGTGTACATGCTGACGTACTGCTGTTGCGCGCTCACGCTGGCCAGGGTGAGGTCGTGGCGTGACGCCGGGCGTGCGGCCAGATGGCCCGGCGAGGTCGGCTTGGCAAAGTGCTACCCCCGGTAGGTCGCTACGAGCGGGCATTCGAACGGGTCGCGGGCCCGGAGGCCGACGTTGTTCAGGTAATCGACGACGATCCGGTACGACGACAGCAGGCTGACCTCGGTGTACTTCACTCCGTGCAGCTCGCAGTACTCGCGCACGATCGGCTGGACCCGCCGGAGCGTCGGGCTGGGCATGTTCGGGAACAGGTGATGCTCGATCTGGTAGTTGAGACTACCCATCGCGAAGTCGGTGAACACACCGCCGCGGATGTTGCGCGACATCAGCACCTGGCGGCGCAGGAAGTCGAGCTTCATCGTGGCGGGGACGAGCGGCATGCCCTTGTGGTTCGGCGCGAACGAACCGCCCAGGCAGATGCCGAAGATCGCGAGCTGCAGGCCGAGGAATGCTCCCGCCTTGCCGATCGGCAGCAGCAGGAACAGCACGGTCAGGTACGCGGCCAGGCGGCTGACCACGATCGCGGCCTCGATCCGCTCGACCTTGGTCGCCGAGCGGCGGAGCAGGTGCTGGACGCTCGCGACGTACAGGCTGAGGCCCTCGAGGGTGAGCAGCGGGAAGAACAGCCAGCCCTGGCGACGGGTCAGCCAGGCCTGGAAGCCGGTACGCCGGCCGGCGTGCTCCGGGGTGAACGCGATCACGCCGATGTCGATGTCCGGGTCCTTCTGCAGCTGGTTCGGCGCCTGGTGGTGCCGGCTGTGCTTCGACCGCCACCAGCTCGCGCTCATGCCGACCAGTCCGCCGGCCAGCAGCCGTGCGGTCCAGTCGTTCCAGTGGGCCGAGTCGAAGATCTGGCGGTGCGCGCTGTCGTGGCTCAGGAACGCGACCTGGGTGAGCACGAGCGCCAGTGCACCGGCCATCAGCAGCTGCAGCCAGGAGTTGCCGAGCAGACCGAAACCGACCCAGACCCCGATGAACGCGGCCACGACGAGGCCGATCCGGGTGAAGTAGTAGCCGCGACGTCGTTTGAGCAGACCCAGCTCACGGACCGTGCGGAGCAGGTCGGTGTAGAGGTTCGTATGTCGGTGTTGAGCCCGTAACGGATCGTGGTCTTCGGCAAGCAGCTGTGACATGAGAGACGCCTCGGTTCCTGTAGTGCATCGGTCGATGCGCTACCAGGTCCAGGGCAGCGTCACGAGAAGGGTGCTGAGGTCCCAACGGAACCACGTCGAGTAGCCGCGCACAAGTTGGCGTCAGGCTCCCCGGGCGATTTGAGACCCAGTTCGCCCGGCTTTCACCTGACCGTCATCAGCGGGGCGCACCTTCGGGTCATGAAACTGAGTCGCCGCCAGCTCTTGGCCGCATCCACGGCTGCCGGAGCCACCCTCGCCGTACCAGGTATGGCCTCTGCTGCTCCGAATCTCGTCCGCCGCGACCGGCCCACCCTGCCGTCGGGGATCGCCAGTGCCGACGTGACTCCGTCCTCGGCCGTCGTCTGGTCGAAGACCGACCGGCCGGGCCGTCTGGTCGCACAGCTGACGAGTCACGGCCGGTTCGACCGGGCGATCCACCTGCGCGGCCCGAAGACCTCGGCCGACGACGACTTCACCGCGCGGCTGCCGCTGCGCGGGCTGCGGCCGGGGCAGCGGTACGACTACCGCCTCGGCTTCGAGGACGCGAACGGCCGGATCGGCCAGACGCTCGACGGCTCGTTCACCACGCCGGGCCGCAACCGGGCCGTTTCGTTCGTGTTCACCGGCGACACCGCGGGCCAGGGGTACGGCATCAACCCGGAGCTCGGCGGGATGATCGCGTACAAGGCGATGCACGAGACGCGGCCGGACTTCTTCCTGCACTCCGGCGACAACATCTACGCCGACGGCCCGCTCGCGGCCGAGCTGAAGGTTGCCGACGGCACCGTCTGGAAGAACATCGTGACCGAGGAGGTCTCGAAGGTCGCCGAGACCCTGGCCGAGTACCGCGGCCGGTACAAGTACAACCTGATGGACGCCAACGTCCGGTCGCTGTACGCCGATGTACCGCTGGTCGCGCAGTGGGACGACCACGAGACGCTGAACAACTGGTACCCGGGCGAGATCCTCACCGACGACCGGTACACCGAGAAGCGCGTCAACGTCCTCGCCGCGCGGGCGAAGAAGGCGTTCCTCGAGTACCTGCCGATGGAGCACGTGTCCGGGCGTGACCGGATCTACCGCAAGGTCAGCTACGGTCCGCTGCTCGACGTGTTCTGCCTGGACATGCGCACGTACCGCGGTGCGAACCCGGTGCCGTCGACCGTCGGGCCGGTAGCGATGCTCGGCGCCGAGCAGGCCGCCTGGCTGGTCCGCGAGGTCGCGGCGTCGCGGGCGACGTGGAAGGTGATCGCCAGCGACATGCCGCTCGGCCTGCTGGTGCCGGACGGTGACCTGATCGAGGCGGTCGCGAACGGTCTGCCGGGTGCGCCCGGTGGCCGCGAGCACGAGATCGCCTGGGTGCTGAGCCAGTTCAAGAAGCGCAAGGTGCGGAACGCGGTCTGGCTGACCGCCGACGTGCACTACGCCGCGGCGCACCACTACGACCCGTCCCGCGCGGCGTTCGCGGACTTCGACCCGTTCTGGGAGATCGTGGCCGGCCCGATCAACGCCGGTACGTTCGGGCCGAACGCGCTGGACAGCACGTTCGGGCCGGAGGTCGTGTTCTCGAAGGCGGCCGACTTCCCGAGCCAGTCGCCGGCGGGTGGCAACCAGTTCTTCGGGCACACCGAGATCGACCCGCGGACCGGCGTGTTCACGGTCTCGCTGCGCAATCTGTTCGGCGACGTGCTCTGGACCAAGGACCTCACCCCGGCCCACCACTGAGTGGGCCCCCGTCGTACTCACCCGGCTCCGGCGCCTGTGCGGGATGCCGCCCACCGGAGCGGGTGAGTACGACGTCTGTCAGGCGGGGGTTCGGTTAGGTTTGGCGTCATGACCGCTTATCCCGAGAGCCGCCGCGACGATGTGGTCGAGACCCTGCACGGTCGCGAGATCGCCGATCCGTATCGCTGGCTGGAAGATCCTGACTCGCCGGACACCCAGGACTGGGTCCAGAGGCAGAACGAGTTCACCCAGGCCGAGCTTTCCGGTTACCCCGAGCGGGAGTGGTTCCAGACCACGATGTCCGCGATCCTGGCTCGCCCGCGTGCCGGTGTGCCGTCCAAGAAAGCAGGCTGGTACTTCGTCGGCCGCAACGACGGCACCCAGGCCCAGGACGTCATCTACGTCGCCGAGTCGCTCGAGGAGCTGCTCTCCGGCGGCCGGGTGCTGATCGACCCGAACACGCTGTCCGAGGACGGCACCGACTCGCTTGGCACGTTCACGGTCAGCCCGGACGGCAAGTACTTCGCGTACGGCATCAACGAGAGCGGCAGCGACTGGACGACGTTCCGGCTGCTCGACATCGCCACCGGTAAGCAGGTGGACGACGTGGTCTCGGAGGCCAAGTTCTGCGAGGCAGTCTGGTTGCCGGACAGCTCGGCGTACCTCTATCTGCACTACCCGTCGAGTGGGCGCAGCGAGGGGACCGAGACGAAGTCGCTGACCGGTGGGCGGCTGACGCTGCACAAGGTCGGCACGCCGCAGTCCGAGGACGAGCTGGTGCTGAGCTTCCCCGGTGAGGACCAGATCTTCCTCGCGCCGGAGGTGTCGGAGGACGATCGGTACCTCGTCGTACACATCACCGAGGGGACCGATCCGGCCACCCGCCTCTGGGTCTACCCGATCACGGCGGACGGGCTGGGCGACCCGTCGAAGGTGGTGGACTCGTTCGCCGACGAGATCGCCTTCGTACGGATGTCCGGCGACCAGCTTGTACTGCGGACCGACCGCGACGCCTCTCGTGGCCGCGTGGTCCTCTCGTCGCTGTCCGGTGAGTTCACCGACCTCATCCCCGAGGGCGAGGCGACGCTGCAAGCAGTCCGGGGTACGGCGGACGGACTAGCCACGCTGACGCTCGTCGACGCACAGCCCGTGCTGACGCTTTATGGGTTGGATGGCTCCGGCCAGCGTGTGGTCGACGTACCTGGCGGTGGCGTAGTCGATCTGAACGCCGGACCGGAGTACGACGAGCTGTTCATCGGCCTGTCGACGACAACGGACCCCACGCTGTCGTACGTCGTCTCGACCGGGTCAGGCGCCGTACGCGCGCTGCCGGAGCTGGTCCGCGGATCCGGTGGCTTCACGCCGCCAGAGGTGACGGTGACCCGCCAGATCGCGGCCGGCCGCGACGTGCCGTACTTCCTGATCACACGGTCGGACCTCGACTTCTCTACTCCGCGTCCGACGCTGATGTGGGGGTACGGCGGGTTCCGCATCCCGATCCAGGCCGACTACCGGCCCGGCTGGCCGGCGTGGTTGGCGGCCGGGGGAGTGCTGGTCATCGCGAACCTGCGCGGCGGTGGTGAGTACGGGACCGAGTGGCACGACGCCGGCCGGTTGAAGAACAAGCAGAACGTCTTCGACGACTTCATCGCGGTCGCTGAGCACCTGCGCGACACCGGCGTCACCACTCCGGCGCAGCTGGCCGTGCACGGTCGCAGCAACGGCGGGCTGCTCGTCGGTGCGGTGATGACGCAGCGGCCGGATCTGTTCGCGGTCGCACTGCCTGGTGTCGGGGTGCTGGACATGCTGCGCTTCCACAAGTTCACAGTGGGTGCGGCGTGGGCGTCCGACTTCGGTTTGCCCGACGATCCGGAGCAGTTCGAGGACCTGTTGGCTTACTCGCCATTGCATCGCGTCAGCGACGGCACGTCGTACCCGGCGACGCTGGTGGTCACAGGTGACCATGACGACCGGGTGGTTCCGTTGCACAGTCACAAGTTCATGGCGGCGCTGCAGCATGCCCAGACCGGTCCGCAGCCCGTCTTGACTCGGGTGGAGGTCAACACCGGCCATGGCTTCGGCAAGCCTGCCGCGATGGTCGCGGCGGAGTGGGCGGACCTACTGGCGTTCGCTGCTCACCATGTAGGTCTCGTACCTCCTGAGCAGTAGGAGGGCTGCTGTACTACCAGATGCGCGGCGCTTGGAGGTCGCGGGGATCGTCGGACGGCTGACAGCCGTGCGCGGTCTCCGCGTACTCCGCCCGCGGACCACTGGTGGCCAGCGTGCGTACTGCGTTGACGAGGCGGTCCACGTGCTCGCGCGTCGTCCCGAGGCCGAGGCTGGCGCGAACCGCCGTACCGTGCTCGGGCGAGTCGGCGAGAAGGTGGCCGACCAGCGGGTGCGCGCAGAACTTGCCGTCACGGACGCCGACGCCGTACTCCGCGCTGAGTGCCGCAGAGACGAGTGTCGAGGTCAGGCCGGCGATCGTGAAGCAGACAGTGCCGACGCGGTCCGCGTCCTCGCCGAAGATCGAGTACGTCGTGACGCCGTCGATCTGGGCGAGACCGGTCCGGAGGCGGGCCAGCAGACTGCGCTCGTGCTGCTCGATCGCGTCGCGGTGCTTGCTGATCGCGGCACACGCACTCGCCAGCGCAATGGCTCCGATGACGTTCGGAGAGCCGCCCTCGTGCCGGGCCGGGCCGGTCGCCCAGACCACGGTGTCTTCGGTGACCGCGTGCGTCGCGCCACCGCCGTACAGGTAGGGATCTGCGGCGTCGAGCCAGTCGGAGCGGCCGATCAGCGCGCCGGCGCCGTACGGCGCGTAGAGCTTGTGACCGGACAGCGCGACCCAGTCGACATCGAGGGTGGAGATGTCGACCGGACGGTGCGGGGCCAGCTGCGCGGCGTCGAGGCAGACCCGCGCGCCGTGGGCCTTCGCCACCTTGGCGATCTCCGCGATCGGGAAGATCTCGCCGGTGACGTTCGAGGCGCCGGTGATCACGACGAGCCGCGGGCCTTCGGGAGCTTCGCGGAGTGCGTCGGCAACCTTCTTGACGGCTTCTGTGGAGCTGGACGGCGCGGCGAGGCGAACAGTGCGCTCGGCCGGCCAAGGGAGGAGAGCGGCGTGGTGCTCGGACTCGAACACGATCACGGTCGCGTCCGCCGGCACCGCGCGGGCCAGCAGGTTGAGCGCGTCGGTGGTCTGGCGGGTGAAGATCACCTGGTCGTCGGAGCGCGCGCCGACGAAGGCGTGCACCTCTTCACGAGCCCGCTCGTACCACTGCGTGGTGATGCGGGACGCATACCCGTTGCCACGGTGCACCGACGCGTACGACGGCAGCGCCGCCTCCACGCTGGCCCGGACGGACTCCAGACACGGGGCGCTCGCGCCGTGGTCGAAGTTCGCGTAGTCGGTGACCCGGCCGTCGGCCAGCGGGACCAGGAGGTCGGAACCGACGGTGGCAGGGATGCTGCCGGTGCTTCGGTGCGCCACCGTCAGGCGGGGCGTCGTCGTACTGGCAGGCTCGAGGATGGAGAGAATCGACATGCTGCTGCTCCCAGGAAGTCCGCACTTGCCGAGCGGGGTATCCGCACGGCCTGGTCTTCACCCGGGGCACCCCACCGCGGAGGAGGGTTGCCGGCCAGCGAGCCGGGGCTTGTCGCTGACACTCATGACCTGCCGAGTACGGTAACGAACCGGCCACGGGCACCGCCAGTGGCTATCTCATTTAATGAGATTGACGAACACATCGCGAGACAAACGAGGAAAACGATGACCTGGAGAGCACCCGCCGTCGAGCGACCGGACGGATCGCTGACCGCGCCCGAACGCGAGCTGCTGCAGGGTTATCTGGACTTCTACCGCACCACGCTGCTGTTCAAGTGCGCCGGTCTGACCGCCTCGCAACTCGCGGAACGGCCGTCGCCGCCGTCCAACCTCTCGCTGCTCGGGCTGATCCGGCACCTGACCAAGGTCGAGCGGATCTGGTTCCGGATCCACTTCGCAGAGCCACCGGCCGAGCCGTTGTTCGCGCCCGAGCTCGGCAAGGACGCGGACTTCGAGCTGATCGATGCGGCCGACGCGCAGGCGGCGTACGAGGGTCTGATCGCGGAGTGGAAGCTCTCCGACGAGGCGGCGGCCGATCACTCGCTGGACGACCGCTTCACGTTCGGCGGGACCGAGTCGACGCTGCGGATGATCTACATCCACCTGATCGGGGAGTACGGCCGGCACTGCGGTCACGCCGACCTCTTGCGGGAACAACTCGACGGCACCACGGGCGCGTAAATGCCGTTCACCCTCGCCCACCCCGCGGCGGTCCTCCCGCTGATCCGGCGACCTCTCGTGGCGTCAGCCCTGGTCGCCGGCGCGGTCGCGCCTGACCTGCTGTACGTCGACCCGATCTACCGGTTCGCCACGCAGTACATCAACGGCAACTTCACGCTGACGCTGACACATGAGTTCACCTCGGCGTTGTGGCTCGACCCGCTTCTGGCGCTCCTGCTGCTCGCGGTGTTCAACCTCGTCCTCCAGCGCCCGCTCATCGCCCTCGCCCCGGCGCCGCTCGCCGCCCGCCTGCCTTCATCGGCTACGCCGAGCCTGCTGTGGACGGTGATTTCGGCCGTCATCGGCGCGGTCACTCACGTCGTCTGGGATTCCTTCACGCACGGCGACGGCTACTTCGTCCGCCACTTTCCAGGCGTCTTCCGCGCGACCGTGACGCCGGCCTGGGACGTGAACCGCATCCTGCAGTACGTCAGCACACTCGGCGGCTGCCTCGTCCTGGCGATCTGGCTCTACCGCTGGTACCGCCGTACGCCGCCGTCGGTCACTCCCCGTGACCTGGTCGCGCCCTGGGCGAGGTACGTCGTGCTTGTCGCCGGACTGCTGCTCGCCGTCGCCGGCGCGATCGTCGAAGTCGGCCGGGCAGACGGCGCCCTGAGCGGGGAAACGGCGGTGCGGCTGGCCCTCTCCGGCCTGGTGTCGGGCGCTCTCGCCGCGCTGACCTGCTACGTCGTCGTCTGGCAACTGCTCCGCTTGCGGAGACGCGTGGTCACGCTGTGACGCTACGGATGGGGCAGCGTGATCGGCGTGTGACACATGGGACTCAAGGGGTTATCGGGGTAGCCTGATCAGTATGGCGACCCGCACGTCTTCCCCGGCGCGGGCGCAGAAGTCGGCAGCCAAACGGCCGAGCACGGCTCGTTCGGCTGCTGGTGGACGCTCCCGTCCGTCCGGCGCCCAGAAGCGTGGGCAGAGCACGAAGCGCGGTGGATCATCCGCTGCGCGGACCAGCACGCCCAAAAACAGCGGACCGGGCCCGTTCGCGGCCGCCATGCTCGCCCTGTGTCGCGGGGTGGTGAAGGTCTGGATCGGCATCGCCCATCTGCTCGGCAGCATGGTGCGGGGGATCGGCCACAGCGCCCGCGACCTGGAGCCGGAGCATCGCCGTGACGGCGCCGGCCTGTTCCTGATCGGTCTGGCGGTCGTCGTGGCCGCCGCAATCTGGTGGGACCTCCCGGGCGCTGTCGGCAACGGCGTACGCACGGTTGTCGGCGGCAGCATCGGCATGCTCGGCTGGGCGCTGCCCTTGATGCTGCTGCTCATCGCTATCCGCACCCTGCGTCACCCGGACCACAACGGCCCGGCGGGTCGTCAGGTGATCGGCTGGACGGCGGTCTGCCTCGGCGTACTCGGCCTGATCCACATCGCCAACGGTCTGCCCCGGCCGAGCAACCCGGCCGACGGCCCGTTGCGTGACGCCGGCGGCGCGATCGGGTACGTCATCTCGTCGTTCCTGTCGGACCTGCTCACGCAGTACGTCGCTGCGCCGCTGCTGGTCCTGCTCTCGATCTTCGGCGCGCTGGTCATCACCGGCACGCCGGTGTACGCGATCCCGCTGCGGTTCCGCGCGGCCTTCGACGTACTGATGGGGCGTACGGCGCTGCCGGAGGACGCTCCGTCCGTGGTGGCCGCGCCGACCGACGACACCGTCCGGCTGACGCGCAAGCAGCGCCGGGCGAAGGCGGCAGAGCTCGAGGAGGATGGTGAGCCGACGGTCAAGCCGTACGACTCGCCGGTGCTCGAGGGCCGCGAGATCTCCAAGCGCGGGCGCAAGGCGAAGGCCCCTGCGACGGAGGAGGACGCGTACGACGTCGACGCTTCTGACGTCAGCGCCGAGCCGGCCTTCGAGGCGGCCGCTGTGCCGAGCAAGCCGTCGGCCCCGCCGCCCGAGCCGCCGCCGCACACGCCGCTGCCGCAGCGCGTCGAGCAGCTGAGCCTGTCCGGCGACATCACGTACACGCTGCCGGACGGGCAGATGCTCAAGCCCGGCTCGGTGCACAAGGCCCGGACCAAGGCGTCCGACCAGGTCGTCGACCGGCTGACCGAGGTGTTCGAGCAGTTCGGTATCGACGCCCAGGTGACCGGCTACACCCGCGGTCCGACAGTCACGCGGTACGAGGTCGAGCTCGGTTCGGCGGTGAAGGTCGAGAAGGTCACCGCGCTGTCGAAGAACATCGCCTACGCGGTGGCATCGGCCGACGTACGCATCTTGTCGCCGATCCCGGGCAAGTCCGCGATCGGTATCGAGATCCCGAACGTCGACAAGGAGATCGTCAGCCTCGGCGACGTGATCCGCTCGGCGACCGCCCGCAACGATCACCACCCGATGGTGGCCGGCCTCGGCAAGGACGTCGAAGGCGGCTTCGTCGTCGCGAACATGGCGAAGATGCCGCACCTCCTGGTCGCGGGTGCGACCGGCTCGGGTAAGTCGTCGTTCGTCAACTCGCTGATCACGTCGGTCCTGATGCGCGCGACGCCCGACGAAGTACGGATGATCCTCGTCGACCCGAAGCGGGTCGAGCTGAACAACTACGAGGGCATCCCGCACCTGATCACGCCGATCATCACCAACGCCAAGAAGGCGGCCGAGGCGCTGCAGTGGGTCGTCCGCGAGATGGACATGCGGTACGACGACCTCGCGGCGTTCGGCTTCCGGCACGTCGACGACTTCAACAAGGCCGTCCGCGGCGGCAAGGTGAAGCCGCCACCAGGCTCCGAGCGGGTGCTCACGCCGTACCCGTATCTGCTGGTGATCGTCGACGAGCTCGCTGACCTGATGATGGTCGCGCCGCGAGACGTCGAGGACTCGATCGTCCGGATCACCCAGCTGGCGCGTGCGGCCGGTATCCACCTCGTGCTTGCGACGCAGCGGCCGTCGGTGGATGTCGTCACCGGTCTGATCAAGGCGAACGTGCCGTCGCGGCTGGCGTTCGCGACCTCGTCGCTGGCCGACAGCCGCGTCATCCTTGACCAGCCAGGTGCGGAGAAGCTGGTCGGTCAGGGTGACGGTCTGTTCCTGCCGATGGGCGCGAGCAAGCCGATGCGTATCCAGGGCGCGTGGGTCACCGAGTCCGAGATCCGCGGCGTGGTCGAGCACTGCAAGACGCAACTCGAGCCGACGTACCGCGAGGACGTCACGGTCGCGGCCGGTCCGAGCAAGGACCTCGACGACGAGATCGGCGACGATCTCGACCTGGTGGTGCAGGCCGCCGAGCTGATCGTTTCCACCCAGTTCGGCTCGACGTCGATGTTGCAGCGTAAGCTCCGCGTCGGTTTCGCCAAGGCCGGCCGGCTGATGGACATCCTGGAGAGCCGCGGCGTCGTCGGTCCCAGTGAAGGTTCGAAGGCCAGGGACGTCCTGGTCAAGCCTGACGACCTAGAGGACTTCATCACCACCCTCCGAGGAGAGTGACAGCGTGACCGCCGCGAGCGCACTGCCCAGGCAGGATCGATTCGACGTCGACCCCAAGCCCGTGCCGTTCACCGTCCGCGCCTCCCAGAAGGTGCACGGCGGGCTGGCCGTCGGCGCCGCACTGGTCGCGCTCGGCTTCGCCGCGTCGGCGTCCACGAGTCCGACCGGGATCCTGCGCTGGATCGCCGCGGCGGGCTTCGCCGTACTTGCTGTGGTGTGCGCCCGCGCGCTGACGGTGGGGGAGATGCTCGTTGCCGACGACGTCGGCATCCGGCTGCGGATCGGCAACGAATGGATCGGCACCCGGTGGGAAGACATTGAAGAGGTGACGGTGCTGCAGCGCCGGCATCCGCTCGACGACGGGCGGATCGCCGTACATCTGCAGGATCCTGGGCCGATCCTCGGTGCGATGCCGAGTTCGTCCCGCAAGACAACTGATGCCAACCGTCGACTGACGGGATCCTCACTCGCGATACCGTTCGGGTTGACGGCACGGCCGTCGAACGGGGCAGTGGTGCAGGCGTTGCACATGCTCGCGGATGCCAGATGTCCGGTCAGGGAACAACTCTGACTCGTGCGTGACCCCGTCGTACCAAGGCCGTTGACTTGATGTCTGCGGTCCGGCGAGTGACGTCGGCAGTCCGCACAGGTGATCGGACGAACGAGAGGATGGTGGGGAAGTGAGCATCGGCAGCGATCTCACGGCGGCCCGCGAGCGGGCCGACATGACGATCGAGCAGCTGAGCGCTGCGACCCGGATCAGAACCGGGCTGCTGATCGCCATGGAGGCCGACGATTTCTCCCGCTGCGGCGGGAACTTCTACGCCCGTGGGCACATCCGCTCCATCGCTCGCGTGGTCAAGGCCGACCCCGCTCCGCTGATCGCTGCGTTCGACGCCGAGCACGCGGTCGAGGATGAGAAGGCCCGTCGCGAGGAACGCGCCGCGGCCAAGGGCCCGACGCTCCGCCCGGCCCGCCCGCGCTGGGCGATCGTGGTCGGCGCGATCCTGGTCATCCTGATGGGCTGGGGGATGGTGCGGCTGTTCACGCTGCCGAGCGACATCGAGGCGAACGCGTCGAAGACAGCGGTCACCACGGCGACCGTCACGACGCCGACCCCCAAGGCGCCGGTGACGCCGACCGTCCGGCCCACCAAGAAGCCGACGACCGCCAAGCCGCCGGTGCTGATGACCGCGCTGACGCTGACGGCAAAGAACGACGGCACGTACCTGACGGTCCGCGACAAGAAGAACCGCCGCCTGTTCCAGGGGCGTCTCAGTCCCGGTATCGCGCAGTCGGTGACCAGTTCCGGCGATATCCGCGTGACCGTCGGCAATCCTGGGAACCTCATCGTCACGCTGAACGGCAAGCGCGTCCCGACGAAGCTCTACAAGTTCACCGCCCACCCGAACGGGACTCTCAGCAAGACCGCCGGCAGCTCCTGATCGTGCTGTGAGATGCGCTGCTGAGTTAGGCCGGGGAGTGTACGGCGAGTCATACTCATGGTGATGAATACGCAACCCACCACCGTCGCCCTGGTCACGCTGGGCTGTGCCCGCAACGATGTCGACTCCGAGGAACTGGCCGGCCGACTCGAGGCCGGCGGCTTCCGATTGGTCGACGACGCCGCTGAGGCGGACACGGTGGTGGTCAACACCTGCGGATTCGTCGAGGCCGCGAAGAAGGACTCCGTCGACACCCTGCTGGCCGCCGCCGACTACAAGGACTCCGGCCGTACGCAGGCCGTCGTAGCAGTCGGCTGCCTCGCCGAACGGTACGGCGACCAGCTCGCCGAAGCCCTCCCGGAAACCGACGCAGTCCTGAGCTTCGACGACTACACCGACATCTCGGACCGCCTCCGCTCCATCCTCGCCGGCAACAAACACCAGCCCCACGTGCCGCGCGACCGCCGCAAACTCCTCCCACTCGCCCCCGCCGACCGCCACTCCACCCCAGGAGTAGCCGTCCCGGGCCACGGCGACCAGCCGAGCACCGCGCACGAGCCCACGACCGCCGACCAGCCGACTGCTGATGGGCGCGCGGCTGTCGTCGGTTCACACATCCCCGAGCAGCTTCGGCCCAAGGATGCCTCCGCGCTTGCGGGTTCCGGTGAGCCCGGCGACGGTCTCAAGGGACGGTTCGTCACCGGTGCGCCGGAAGAGCTGAAAATCGACGCCCCCGACCTCGCGGCCGCACCGGCCAGCGGTCCCCGCGTGATGCGTCGACGCCTCGACGGCGGCCCGATGGCGCCGCTGAAGCTCGCCTCCGGCTGCGACCGCCGTTGTGCGTTCTGCGCGATCCCGATGTTCCGCGGCGCCTTCATGTCCCGCCGCCCCGCCGAGGTACTCCGCGAGGCCGAATGGCTGGCGGAGAACGGCGTACGCGAGCTCTTCCTCGTCTCCGAGAACTCCACCTCGTACGGCAAGGACCTCGGCGACCTCCGCCTGCTCGAGACCCTCGTCGGCGAGATCGCCCAGGTCCCCGGCATCATCCGCGTCCGTGTGTCGTACCTGCAGCCCGCCGAGATGCGCCCGACGCTGATCAGCGCGATGACCTCCACCCCGGGCGTCGTCCCGTACTTCGACCTCTCCTTCCAGCACGCCTCCGGCCCGCTCCTGCGCCGGATGCGCCGCTTCGGCGACTCCGAGCGCTTCCTCGAACTGATCGCCCAGGTCCGCGCCACCGCCCCGACCGCCGGCATCCGCAGCAACGTCATCGTCGGCTTCCCGGGCGAGACCGAGGAAGACGTCGACATCCTCTGCGACTTCCTGTCCCGCGCCGGCCTCGACGCGATCGGCGTCTTCGGCTACTCCGACGAGGACGGCACCGAAGCCGAAACCTACGACGGCAAACTCGACGAAGACACCATCGCCGCCCGTCTCGACCGAGTAACCCGCCTGGCCGAAGACCTAACCTCCGCCCGAGCCGAGTCCCGCATCGGCGAACTCCTCGAAGTCCTCCTCGAATCCACCGAGGACCTCGACGCCGACGCCCTCGACGCCGACGCCCTCGACGCCGACGCCCTCGACGCCGACGCCCTCGACGCCGACGCGCTGGATGGCGACGCCCTCGACGCTGACTCGCTCGACTACGCCGCGCAGGAGAGTGACGAGGGCGCCGGCGCTCCCCGGCCGACGTCCCGCGTCGCGGCTCCCGCTGCGGTGCACGGCGGTGCCAAAACCACCGACGCGGCGAGCGGCGGCCACGCCTCGTCCGCCATCATCTCCACCGACGCGGAGTCCCTCGACGATGAGACTGTCTGGTCGAGTGCCGGGCGGACCGGTGAGGGGCGGGCTGCGCATCAGGGGCCTGAGGTGGATGGGTCGACGACGGTGACCGGGCTCCCGGACGGGGTGCGGGTCGGCGATCTGGTGTCTGCGAAGGTGGTGGCGAGCGACGGTGTCGACCTGATCGCCGAGTTCGCCGCGCTCGTGAGCACCCCGGACAGCCGTCCGGCAGCTAACCTGACCGCGTGACCAACCCGCCAACGAACCCGGCTCCGCGCGCCGCGGGCGGCCATCTCCACGCGCCCAGCGCCTGGAACGTGCCGAACGCGCTCACGGTCCTGCGGCTGGTCCTGGTACCGCTGTTCGTCTGGCTCCTGCTCCGCGAAGGCGGTCACACCGACAGCAACCGCCTGCTCGCCACCGCCGCCTTCGTGGTCGCAATCGTCACGGACCGCTTCGACGGCGACATCGCCCGCCGCTGGAACCTCGTCACGAACTTCGGCAAGATCGCCGACCCCATCGCCGACAAAGCCCTCACCGGAGCCGCTTTCCTGGGCCTCTCGTACCTGGGTGAACTCCCGTGGTGGGTCACGATCGTCGTGATGGTCCGCGAGTGGGGCGTCACCGCCCTCCGCTTCTGGGTAATCCGCCACGGCGTCATGCCCGCCAGCCGAGGCGGCAAACTCAAAACCGTCCTCCAGGCGATCGCCCTAGGCCTCTACCTCCTCCCGTGGCAGGACCTCAAAATCCTCCACTGGACCGCCATCACCATCATGGCCGCCGCCGTAATAGTCACCATCATCACCGGCCTCGACTACGTAGGCCGAGCCCTCCGCCTCCGCGCCGCCGCCAAACGCCCCCTCCCATAACCCACACGCACCACCCGCGCATCCCACCCCAACCACCAACCCGGCCGCCACCTCACCGACATTTCCGCACGCCGCACCACGTGCCCGACGGTCCCGCACGCCGCATCGCGTGCCCGACTGTTCCGCACGCCGCACCGCGTGCCCAACGGCTCCGTACGCCGCATCCCGCCCCCGACGGTTCCGTACGCCGGATCGCACAGCCGACAGTTGCGTACGTCGGATCGCATGGCCGAAGGTTCCGTACATCGGGTCGGGTGGCCGGTCGGATGACTAAACTCGCTCGAGTGCCGAGGCCGACAGCTGTAACTGCAGGATCCACGGGCAACCACAGCAAGCTCGCGCAGACCTACCGCCGCTTCGCGGAAGTCGACGCCCCCAAGATCTCGCCCTTGTACGAGCGCCTCGCCCTAGCCCTGAGCGAGTCCGACGCCGCCCTCCGCGCCATCGAATCCGCCCCCACCCGCAAACGAAACCCCGCCCTAATCCTCGCCGCCCTCCACCACCTAGCCCTAACCGGCCAATCCCCAACCCTCGCCACCGCCTACAAGGCAGCCACCTCGCCGGCATCCGTGGACCCGGCATCTGCCAAGCCAGCACCTGCCGGTGCGGTACGTGCGGAGGTTGGGCTGCCGTCAGCCACAGGCTTTGAGGCGACCGCGTCCGCGGAGATGGCCGCTCGTGCCGGCATCGACAGCGACTCTGCTGTTGAAGCTGCGGTTCGGACGTTGGTGGAGATGACCGAGGCTGTGGTTGGTGTTGTCTCGGGGCGGAAGGTGCGGGGGAATGTGGGTGGCAATCACGCGGTGTTGTATCCGGCGATTGCCGAGGTGGCACGCAGGGTTGGTGCGGGCGCGATCGGGCTCATCGACGTGGGGTGCTCAGCTGGCTTCAACCTGAACGTCGATCGCGCCGGCATCACCTACGGCAACGGACAAACGCTGGGAAACCCGTCGTCTCCAGTGCAGGTATCGGCGTCGATCGTGAAGGAACAGGCTGTTCCGACGCACGCGATGCCTGAGGTTGTTGCGCGAATCGGCATCGACCCCGAGCCAATTGATACGAGCGACGCGGATGAGGCTCGGTGGCTGCGTGCTTGCCTGCCACCGGACCAACCGGAGCAGATCGCGAGGCTCGAAGGGGAGCTGGAGTTGGCGGCCTCGGCGCCTCCGTTCTTGATGCAAGGTGACGCTCTCGAGTTACTACCCGATGCCCTCGCTCGGGTGCCGGCAGATGCCCTGCCTGTGGTCACCACGACATGGGCGCTCTCGGACTTGCCGCTGGAGAGCCGCCTGCGCTTCCTGCAATGTCTCGACGCAGCGGCGACCAACCGGCCAGTCGCGTGGGTCTCGGTGGAGGGAGTTGGAGTCGCGCCGGCGATCCCGACCTTCGGTGACCGTCCTGCATCCGGGCACAGCATCATCGGCCTAGCCGTCTTCAACCATTCGACCCTGCAGGCCGAATCGGTAGGCCGCTGCTGGTTGCGTGGTCAGATGCTGGCCTGGCTGGCAGATTCGTAGTCCTCAGCACACCTTGAGCAGTCACCCGCGTCAGATGTGGCGCCAGCTGGTTCTTGTTCAACAATGCGATGTGTACAGATCGAGTGCGCGGGAGGTTTCGGGTGGCTGAGGACGGGCTTGAGGCGGCGGTCGAGCGGTTCGTGGGCCTATTGATGGAGCGTCGCGTGACGGTTGCCACCGCTGAGTCGTTGACAGGTGGGATGGTTGGGGCGGTTCTGACGGATGTGCCGGGGGTGTCGGCTGTGTATCGGGGTGGCCTGGTCGTCTACGCGACTGATCTGAAGGCCAAGCTCGCCGGCGTGCCCGAGGACCTGCTGGCTGCTGTAGGCCCGGTCCACGCGGACACGGCCGCCGCACTGGCCAGCGGCGTACGGGAGCGTCTGGAGGCGGACTACGGGCTCGCCACGACCGGTGTGGCCGGTCCGGACCCGCAGGCCGGCATCGAGGCCGGCACGGTGTACGTCGCGGCGGCTGGACCGGGGTCCGTGCAGGTGCGCAAACTGCAGTTGTCCGGTGACCGGTCAGCCGTACGACGGGGGAGTGTGCAGGCCGTCCTCGAACTCGGAGCCGCTGTTGTGGCGGAAGAACTCGACTGAACGAGGTGTTGGGACCAGCATGGTGACAGGTAAGGCGGAGTGGCGCGGCGCACCGAAGGTGGACGTTGCGAGGGGTAGTGACCCAGCAACAGGTACCGTTGGTTCCTACGGTCGAGCTACCGTGCGAGTAGAAGCGGCCGGACAGGCGGAAGGGAGAAACCTCATGGTGCTGGTTCGTGGCCTGCTGGGCGACGTGCTGCGGCGTAAGCGGCTGCGCCAGGGGCGCACTCTCCGCGAGGTGTCCGCTGACGCACGCGTCAGCCTCGGTTACCTGTCCGAGGTCGAGCGCGGGCAGAAGGAAGCCTCCAGTGAGCTGCTGGCAGCGATCTGTACGGCGCTCGATGTGCCGCTGTCGACGGTCTTCGCCGAGGTGAGCGAGGATCTGGCCCGCGAAGAGGCTCTGGTGCTGGCGCACCCGACCATCGAGCCGGAGGTTGTGGCCTCCGCGGCCTGAGCCCCTGGTCATCGCCCACTCCCATCAGGAGTCGGGCTGCTGTCGGACGGCCGGATCAATGCCACGCGCGACGGCCAGAGCAACTGCAGCGCGGGCAGCGGTGGATCGCCCGGCTGCCGGAACATCTGGTTTGCCGTGTACATGTGGTGGATCGAGTCGGGAAACCGGAGCAGCTGAGCCGTCTCCGGAGGCGGAAAGAAGCCGGCCAGGTCGTCACCCTCGTCGAATACGGCCCCGCCCATCACCGCCCACGCGAGCGGTTTGAGCCCGAGAAAGGCCCAGCACGGCTCCGGATCGAAGACGATGATCTCCGGATGCCGGTAGAGGCTGAGCCCCAGCGTGTACCCGAAGGCCGGATTGCGGCCGCCGTCGCCCTCGACGTACTGCATCGTCCAGCCAAAAGTCCGGATGTTGTCCTCGATCTGCCGCGAGATCTGCTCGTTGCTCACTCCGCCGCACCTGTCGCACATCGCCCTCTCCTCTCCGATCGAACATTTGTTCGATGCGTCAGAGAAGATATCCGCGTTGTTGTCTGCCGGCGGCGTTGTCCACAGGCCAGTTCTGGCCGGTCAGCTCTCGGGTTGGCAAGCAGGGCACCAGTACGTGACCCGTTCGCGGGTCGGTTCGCCTAGCGACGCCGTCAGGATCGTCGTGCCGCAGCGGTGACAGGATTTGCCGGCGCGTTCGAACACCCAGGAACGTTGTCCCGGCCGATCGACCCCGGTGCTGACCTGCGTGCCGTTGCGGACATTCGCCTTCATGAGCTTTCGGCTGAGGTCGACTGCCGCAGGGACGTCGACGGCCGAGATCGGTCGCCATGGGTGCAGACCGAGCAGGAAGCAGACCTCGGTCCGATAGAAGTTGCCGATCCCGGCGAGGTTCCGCTGGTCGAGCAATGCCTCGCTGACTGTCCGGCCGGGGTCGGACTCGAGATTCGCGATCGCGAGTGCGCGGTCGAACGACGGTGACAGCAGATCAGGTCCGAGATGACCGACCAGGCTGTCCTCGTCGTCGGTCGCGACGACGTCCAGGACCGGGAGCCGATAACCGACAGCCGTCCACGGCGCGGTTTCGAGGACTGCACGGATCTGATGATCGGGCCCGCCGTGCCACCGTTCGGCCGGCCGGTACAGATGCCAACTGCCGTCCATCCGGAAATGACTGTGCAGCGTCAACCCACCGGAGAGTCGCATCAGGATGTGCTTGCCGCGAGCAACTACTTCGAGCATCGTCCGACCGCTCAGGTCGGTCGTCGCGAGCGAAGGCACGCGGAAGTCCGTACGCACGAGCTCTTGACCGGCGAGAGCCTGGTTGAGCCGTTTACAGGCTCGCCAGACAGTGTCTCCTTCGGGCATGACCGATCGCTCCCGACGTCAGGCCCGAAGCCGCAGACCACGTGGTGTCGCATGGAAGCCGGCCTTCGCCAGCGCATCGCCGAACGCCGTGTGCCGAACCTGCTCACCATCGGCCGTCTCGACGCTCAGCTTGCCGAGCTGGCCATCCCGGATCGACAACGCCAGCGCATCAACCGCCGGCTGAAGCAGGTCGGGATCCTCGGTGAAGCTCAGCACGGTCCGCCCGCCGCGTTCGACGTACACGATCAGTTGCCCGTCGACCATGACGACCAACGCACCAGCCTTCCGGCCGGGACGGTGCCCACCTGCGCTCTCTCGCTCGGGCCAGGGCAGGGCAGCTCCGTACGGATTCGCGGGATCGGAAGCCGCGAGTACGACGGCCCGCGCCGTCAGCTCCTCGTCCTTCCTGCCACGGCCACCACCGCCTGGCCGGGCGCCACCCGGCCCGAATCGTCCAGCAGGACCGAAGGGACCGTCAGACCCCGGCGAGGCTGGGGTCGAAAGCTCCGCGAGCGCACGCAACCGATCCACGGCTCCAGGCAGGGCGAACTGAGCAGCCCCGAGCCCCGCAACGAAGTACCCGCGCCGGCACCGCCCGGACTCCTCGAATGCGCTGAGCACCTTGTAAACGGCGGCGAATCCACCGGGCGTCCGCTCGGTGATGACCGACCCACGGGTGACGATCCCGTAGCGATCCAGCAGCGTCTCCGCTGCCGCATGCGCTCGCCGGGTCGCATCCGAACTGCGGGCCGGAAGCAACGACCATCGCCCACCTGCCGTCGGCGGACCACTCCGCGCGGGCATCGCAGGCCGCCCGGGCCGCATCGGACGGCCCGGCCGTGCGCGAGGCGTCGTACGACGGGTTCGATGACTGCCTCGGCCGCCGCCGACGAGCGATCGGACCGGGGTGAGAGTGTCATTGGTGAGGTACCCGGCCCAGACGAGATCCCAGAGGACGCCGACCAACGTCTCGTCCTCTACGACGCCGTTTGCGGATCCGACCGCATCGCTGAGTTGGCGGAAGAAGAACGCGCCACCGCCCGACAGCGCATCGAGCACAGCCTGGTGCGTCTCACCCAGCTCGAGATCCGGATCCGGATCGGGCAACGTCAGGTCGCAGTTGTCTGCCAGATGGAGCGACACCCACCCATCTGTCCCCGGCAGCGAACCCGATCCTGCCCACACCACTTCGCCCGTCGCCGTCAGCTCGTCCAGCATCGACGGCTGATACCCAGGCACTCGTGACGGCAGCACGATCGACTCCAGCGCCGACGCCGGCACTGCGCATCCTGCTAGCTGCTCGACGGCGCCGAGCAGTACGTCGTACCCGCGACCGCGGCTGCTCGTGATCCCTTGCCATGCAGGCAGGAACCGGGCCAGCGCGGACGGATCAACCGGCTCGACCTCCTTGCGCAAGGCAGCGAGGGATCGCCGCCGCAGCAGTCGGAGGACCTCGCTGTCACACCACTCAAGCGCGATCCCACCCGGCAGGAACTCGCCTTCCACAACTCGTCCGGCCGCACCCAGCCGCCGCAACGCTTCGCTGACAACGGCAACCCCGATCCCGAGATTCGTCGCGAGATCGATCGCCCGGAACGGCCCATGCGTTCGCGCATACCGAGACACGAGGTCGCCAAGTGGATCGGCGACCGGCTCCGCATGCGCCTCCGCGACCCCAGGCGGCAGTGGCACGCCGAGGGAGTCCCGCAACCGTGCCACGTCCTCGACAACTGCCCACCGATGCTCACCCGCGATCCGAACCCGCACCACTCGACGGGCGGCCGCCAACGAGGTCAGCCACGATTCAGCATCCGAATCATCGACACACCGTTGCGTTGCCTCCGACAACGACAGCGGACCGATCATCCGCAGTACGTCGAACAACCCTTCGGCGTCGCGCGCACGGCGATCCTCGGCCAGCCGCTGCAGCTCGGCCTCGGTGCGCAGCACGACCTCGGCGTCAAGCAGCTCCCGCAGCTCGGTCCGCCCGAGGAGCTCAGCCAGCAAACTCTGATCGAGCGACAGCGCGGCCGCACGCTTCTCGGCAAGCGGACTGTCGCCTTCGTACATGAAAGCGCCGACATAGCCGAAGAGCAGGGACTTCGCGAACGGCGATGCTTCCGACGTCTCGACCTCGACGACAGAGATCCGGCGCTCGCTGATCCCGGTGAGCAGATCCTTCAACGCCGGCAGGTCGTAGACGTCCTGCAGCACCTCACGCAATGTCTCGAGCACGATCGGGAACGACCCGTACTTGCTGGCCACGCTCAACAGCTGCGACGCCCGCTGCCGCTGCTGCCACAGCGGTGATCGCCGCCCTGGATTACGCCGCGGCAGCAACAACGCCCGCGCAGCACACTCCCGGAACCGCGCCGCGAACAACGCCGACCCGCCGACCTCAGTGGTCACCAGATCCTCGATATCAGCGGGGTCGAACAGCACGAGGTCCGCACCCGGCGGCGCCTCATCGGTCTCCGGCAGCCGCAGCACGATCCCGTCATCACCTGAGACCGACTGCGCGTCCATCCCGTACCGATCCCGGAGCCGGGCCGCGATCGCAAGCGCCCACGGGCCGTGCACCTGACCGCCGTACGGCGAATGCACGCAAACCCGCCAGTCGCCCAGCTCGTCGCGGAATCGCTCCACCACGATCGTCACGTCATCCGGCACTCGGCTCGTCGCGTCGCGCTGCTCGGCGAGGTACGACACGAGGTTGTTGGCGGCGTACTCGTCCAGGCCCGCGGTCCGCGCACGATCGATTGCCTTGCTGGCCGGCAATGACGCCATCTTGCGGACGAATGCACCGGTCGCCGCACCAAGCTCCGCCGGCCGCCCGACCGCATCGCCCTTCCAGAACGGCAACCTGCCCGGCTGGCCCGGGGCGGGGGAGACGAGCACCCGGTCGTGGGTGATGTCCTCGATGCGCCAGCTCGATGCCCCGAGCGTGAAGACGTCGCCGACGCGTGACTCGTACACCATCTCCTCGTCGAGCTCGCCGACGCGATGATTCGTCGACTCGCCGACCAGGAACACCCCGAACAGCCCACGATCCGGAATCGTCCCGCCGCTCGTCACCGCGAGCCGTTGCGCGCCGGGCCGACCGGAGATCTCGCCACTCACCCGGTCGAACACGATCCGCGGCCGCAGCTCCGCGAACTCGTCCGACGGGTACCGACCGGACAGCATGTCGAGCACACCGTCGTACGCCGATCTCGGCAGCGTGGCGAACGGTGCGCAGCGGCGCACCAGAGCAAACAGTTCGTCGACTTCCACGGAATCGAGCGCGACGATCGACACGATCTGCTGAGCCAGCACATCGAGCGGGTTCGCCGGGATGTGCAAGCTCTCGATCATGCCGTCGCGCATCCGCTGCACGACGACGGCTGTGTCGATCAGATCGCCACGGAACTTCGGGAACAGCACGCCGCGCGACACCGCGCCGACCTGGTGACCCGCACGACCCACTCGCTGCAATCCACTCGCGACGGACGGCGGCGCCTCGACCTGGATGACGAGATCGACTGCGCCCATGTCGATGCCGAGCTCGAGGCTGCTCGTCGCGACGACGCAGGGCAGCCGCCCGGACTTCAGATCCGCCTCGATCAGTGCTCGCTGCTCTTTACTGACCGAGCCATGGTGGGCTCGGGCGATCAAGGGAGGCGCGGCCAGGGATCCACCCGACTGAGCCATCACCTGCGCAGGCGAGCCCAACTCCGGCAGCTCCAGCTCGGCCCGCTCCGCAGCGATCTCGTTGAGCCGAGCGGTCAGTCGCTCGGCCAATCGTCGCGAGTTCGAGAAGACGATCGTCGACTTGTGCTGGGAAATCAGATCGAAGACGTGCTCCTCGACATGTGGCCAGATCGAGGCGTGCTGCTGGGGACCGGCCGCGGATCCAGAGGTCTCGACCTCGGTCGCGGCCAGCTCTGCCATGTCCTCGACCGGAACGACAACGCTCAGATCCCACTGCTTGGTGAACTTGGGCTGCACCACAGTCACCGGCCGCTCGCCACCAAGGAACCGCGCAACCTCCTCCACTGGTCGCACTGTCGCGGACAGTCCGATCCGCTGCGCAGGCTTCGGCAACAAGGTGTCGAGTCGCTCGAGTGTGAGCGCCAGATGGGCGCCCCGCTTGGTCCCGGCGACCGCGTGCACCTCGTCGACGATGACGGTCTCGACTCCTCGCAGCGACTCCCGCCCCTGCGAGGTCAGCAACAGGAACAACGACTCCGGGGTGGTGATCAGTACGTCGGAAGGCCGCGTCGCAAACCGTCGGCGCTCGCTGGCGGGAGTATCGCCCGAACGCACCGCGACTTCGACGTCGATCGGTGCCTCACCGAGTCGGCGCGCAGTCTCCCGGATGCCGATCAGCGGCGCACGAAGGTTGCGCTCGACGTCGACCGCGAGCGCCTTCAGCGGTGATACGTACAGCACTCGGCAGCGCAGCTTCGGATCGTCTGGCGGGGGCGTCGTGGCCAGCCGGTCGAGCGCCCAGAGGAAGGCCGCCAGCGTCTTACCTGATCCCGTCGGGGCGACCACCAGCGCGTCCCGGCCCGCGGTGATGGCGTCCCACGCCTCGAGCTGGGCCGGGGTGGCCGCCTCGAAGACGTCGCCGAACCACGCCCGGGTCGCGGGCGAGAACCGGCTCAACGCGCTGGTTTTCTTCACGCTGACCATCTTGCCGGGTCCCGCCGACAGTTTTCACGAGCGGTTGGTGGCAGACGGTGAGGAGACGCTTTCCGTCCGGTGCAGAGGTTGTCCCCGTCGTCTGGAATGATCGGCGACATGATCAACCGCGTACGCGCAGCGCTCGTCGTCGTTGCCTGCCTGGTCGCTCTGACCGGGTGTGTGAAGCTCGACGCCGATCTGAAGGTCGGGTCGAACGAGACGGTCTCGGGCTCGATGAAGATCGGGGTCGACAAGCAGCTGCTGCAGTCCAGTGGCCAGTCCCTCGACAAGGTCCGCCAGCAGATCGAGAGCGGTATCAAGCAGACGACCACCGAAGGGGTCAGCTGCAACTCGTTCGAGGACGACAAGTACGTCGGTTCGAACTGCACCTTCGAGAGCGTCCCGTTCGACAAGATGGGCAGCTCCAGCGGCGACGGCGTCAGCTTCCGCAAGGACGGCGACAAGGTCATGGTCACGGTGAAGGCCGGCAACCTGGGCAGCGTTCCGTCCGGCAGCCAGCCCGAGGTCAACTTCAAGATCACCATGCCGGGCAAGATCCTCGAGCACGACGACGGTGCGAAGATCAGCGGCCGCACAGCGACGTACGACAGCCTCGACAAGCTCGGCAAGATCTCGCTGACGTCCGAGGCCGGCGGCGGATTCCCGACGTGGGCGCTGATCCTGATCATCGTGCTGGTGCTGCTGGCGATCGCCGCGGTCGTGTTCTTCGTGCTGCGCGGCCGCAGGCGCAAGGGGCAGCAGGGCTACGGACAGCCGTTCCCGGGTGAGTACCCCGGCCAGCCTGGTCAGTACGGCGGTCCGGGGCAGTATCCGGGGCAGCCGGGGTACGGGCAGCAGCCTGGTCCGGGTCAGTACCCGGGGCAGCCGGGTCAGTACGGCGGTCCGCAGGGGCAGCCCGGTCAGTACGGTCCGCCTGGGCAGTACCCGGGTCAGCCGCCGCAGGGTCAGCCGCCGTACGGCGGTCAGCCTGGTCAGCCGCAGTACCCTGGGCAGCCTCAGCCGGGGCAGTGGGGTCCGCAACCGGGGCAGCAGCCGCCTCAGCAGGGACAGCCTCCGCAGCAGGGCCCTGGTGGCTGGGGACAGCAGCCCGGCCAGGGGCAGCCTGGTCAGTACGGTCAGCGGCCGCCGCAGCAGGGTGGTCCTTCGGGATCCCAGCCGGGGCAGCAGGGCGGTTGGGGACCGCCGCCGAGGAACGATGACGGGCAGGAATGAGACTGACGGAGTTCTGGGCTCGGATGGATCACCATCTCGGTCCGGCGTACGCGCGGACCTGGGCCGAGACCCAGGTGGTCCAGGAACTCGGCGGCCGTACGGTCGTCGAGGCCCTGGCCGAAGGGGAGGCCGCGAAGGTGGTCTGGCGTGCCGTGTGGGCGCACCTGAACCTTCCGGCCAGCGAACGTTGATGCCCTAGGCAACAAACGGTCTAGGCGGTCCACCCGGTGCGGGCGGCCCACTCCTCGGCCGGCAGGTAGATGAGGTCGCAGACCGGGTCCTTGAGATCGGAGTAGTCGCCGATCTCGAGCCGGAGCGCGGCAGCCTGCTGCTTGAAGACGGCGTACGCACGTGCTGTCTCCGGATGGCTGCGCAGATAGTCGCGGAACAGCAGCGCGTACCGCTGGTTGGCGCGTCCGGCCACGCGGATGTGCAGATTCACCCGGCGCCGGTACATCGGCTCGACCAGCATGCGTTTCACCCACTGCGTGTCATCGGTAGGCAGGCCCGGCACCGGGTGGTCACGACGCGGCGGCCGCAGTTCCCAGTCCGCAGCGGCCATCCGCTCCGCCACGTCGTCCAGCTCCGGCTCCGAGCCGACCGTCACCTGGATGTCCAGGATGTCCTTGGCCGGCAGGCGGGGCACGGCAGTGGAGCCGACGTGATCGATCCGCTGAGCCAGTTCGCCGAGCAGTCCGCCGATCGCATGCGCGGTCTTCTCGTACTGCGAGGGCCAGCTGTCGTCCGGTCGTACGATGACGATCCCAGTCATGCGGAGATCATCCCAGTACTCCGGCGGCCGGTCACAGTCCTTCAGACAGGTTTGATCCGGAACGCGCCGTTCGTGAGCAGGTCGGCCGCTTCGTACGCCGCCTTGCGAATGGCCCTGCGCTCGTCGAAGTACCCGCCGACCATTCCGATACCCGGCAGCTTCCCGACGAACCGGGCGCCGAGGCCGCCCCGCGGACGCTCCTCGAACACCTCACCGAGCCCGCCGAAGAGTTTGCTGATCCGCCAGAGCAGACGGATGCCCTGACGCAGTCCGGCCTCCTCGGACTCGTCGCCGAGACCTAGCTGCTTCGCCACGTCCTGCCCGGCCGCGGTCGGGTCGTCGTACTTGAGTACTTCGTCCGGCGTGATCGGGCGGTCGGTCAGTACGCGCGCAATGACCGCAGTCCGGTCGGCGTGCGCTTCCACGCCGTACTCGCGGCAGATCGCGCCGATCACCATGGCCTGCACGGCGGCGCCGAGGGTGTCTTTGATCGGGAGCCGGTCGGCGGCCGCACCGCTGATCCGGGGGAAGGCCGCGACCACGGCCGCGAATCCGCCCAGCCGCTGCACCCACCAGTCGCAGCGCTTGGCGAGCGGCAGCTTCGGCCACTCCGAGTGCCCGGGCACCTGTATCTTCAGCAGCTGGTCGATCGCGAGGATCAGCGCCCGTTCGGCCAGGTTGGGCTTCTGCTGGGCGGAGTACTCCGTCAGGATGCTGCGGACGCCGAACGGGTCGGGGGTACGGAGCGCGTCGAGAACGGTGTCGATGCCGAACTCGACCCTGCTGAGTGCCAGGATCACGGCGGAATCGGGCACGTCGGGACGGTCGGTCACGCCCGCAAGGGTAGGGATCCGGCGGGTCAGATCGGTTGCCGTGCAAGCTTCGGCGTGTCAGTTGTGATTCGAACACGTGTTCGGGATACTTTGGTGCGCGGAAGGTGTGGCGGGCGGTCGAGTTGTCCACAGATTCGGAAGTGGCGACGAAAACTGTCCGACGTGATGGATACCTTCTCTGGCGACACGAGAAGTCCTCCGGGCGGCTGGGAAGCGGCCCCGATTATGAGATGGGTCAGGTGGCATTCAGATGGCGGGTGCAGCGAGTGCGGAGCGCGCGGTGGCCGATCGCGAGAAGGCGCTTGCGACCGCGCTGACGCAGATCGAGCGGCAGTGTGGCAAGGGTTCGGTGATGCGTTTGGGGGAGCAGAACAGGCCGCCGATCGAGGTCATCCCGACCGGGTCGATCTCGCTCGACATCGCGCTCGGGATCGGTGGTCTGCCACGCGGTCGCGTGGTGGAGATCTACGGCCCGGAATCTTCCGGTAAGACGACGGTTGCCCTGCACGCGGTCGCGAACGCGCAGCGGGCCGGCGGGATCGCGGCCTTTATCGACGCCGAGCATGCGCTCGACCCGGAGTACGCGAAGAAGCTCGGCGTCGACACCGACGCGCTGCTGGTCTCGCAGCCCGACTCCGGTGAGCAGGCGCTGGAGATCGCCGACATGCTGGTCCGCTCCGGCGCGATCGACATCGTCGTGATCGACTCGGTGGCCGCGCTGGTGCCGCGCGCCGAGATCGAGGGCGAGATGGGCGACAGCCACGTCGGTCTGCAGGCCCGGCTGATGAGCCAGGCGCTGCGGAAGATGACCGGTGCGGTCAGCGGGACGAACACGACCGCGATCTTCATCAACCAGCTGCGCGAGAAGATCGGCGTGATGTTCGGCTCTCCGGAGACGACGACCGGTGGTAAGGCGCTGAAGTTCTACGCGTCGGTGCGGCTGGACGTGCGCCGGATCGAGTCGCTGAAGGACGGTACCGACGTGGTCGGCAACCGGACCCGGGTCAAGGTCGTGAAGAACAAGGTGGCCCCGCCGTTCAAGCAGGCCGAGTTCGACATCATCTACGGCCAGGGCATCAGCCGCGAGGGCAGCCTGCTCGACCTCGGTGTGGATCAGGGCTTCGTCCGCAAGGCCGGCGCCTGGTTCACCTACGAGAGCGACCAGCTCGGCCAGGGCCGGGAGAACGCGCGGAACTTCCTGCGCGACAACCCCGATCTGGCCAACGAGCTGGAGAAGAAGATCAAGGAGAAGATGGGCATCGGCCCGACCCTTGACCAGCCGGCCGCCGAGGCCGCTGCGGCCGAGGTCGATGTCGACTTCTGATCGCCCGACCGCGGGCGGCAGCGTCCCCCGGCAGCCCACCGCTGCCGACGACGCTGCCCCCGCGGCGCTGTCTCTACCCCACGACGAACGCCTGGCGCTGGCACGCAAACTCCTAGCTACGGGCACGGACGCTTCCACGCTGTCCAGCAGTTCGAGCCAAGAAGCTGGTTCCGGCGCCGATCGCATTACCGATCGTGCTGGTGGTGCTGAGCGGGGTCGCGCTGACGAAGGCGGCTCCGACGCAGTTCGTGGTTCTGACGCGGGCGTGGAGCGTGGGCGTCGTGGTGGTCGTACGTCGGGTGCGCGGCGGGGTGAGCCGTTGGCCGATGCGGACGAGTTCGTTGGTGAGGACGAGTCGGGGTGGGACGGTTCTCGTCGACGTACGGGCTCCATCAGGCGAACGGTCGGCACGGTCGACCCGTGGGACGAACCGCAGGACGAGCAGAAGAAGGCTCGGCCGGCGAAGCGTCGGGGTGGTTCGGGGCGGGATTCGAGCGCAGGTTCGGCTGATCCTTGGGGTGAGCAGGAGGAGAGCTCCGGTCGTACGTTCGAGGCGCGGGCGGCCGATCGGTTGGCTGAGGCGCGTGCCTTTGCGGATGACGCGCCGGCGCGGGCGGCGGACCTAGGTACGCCTTCAGACCAGTTCGATCCGTGGGCAGACGCGGATTCAGCAACCGCGGTTGAACCCGCCGCCGGCATCTCGTCGAGTTCTCAAACGCGGGCGAGCAGTACGCCGAGTGCGGAGCGCACACCCAGCCCAGACCAGCACACGCCGGCTGACGAGTCTTCGCAGTCGGAGAGCACGACCTCAGCGCAGGCGCCGTCCGAGGGCGAGAACACGTCCGCCAACGAGCACATGTCCGCGGACGAGAGCTGGCCGGCAGGCGAGAGCGGGTCGGCAGGCGAGAGCGGGTCGGCGGTCGAGAGCGGGTCGGCAGGCGAGAGCAGGCTGATAGCCCGGAGCAGGCCGGCGGGCGAGGCTGAGTCGGTGGGGGCGGGCGACGGGGCACCGGGTGGCGAGCCGGGTGCGTCGGGTCGGTCGGTGGCTGGTGGGCGGGCTGGTGGGCGGGCTGGTGGGCGGGCTGACGGTCAGGCTGACGGTCAGGCTGACGGTCAGGCTGACGGTCAGGCTGACGGTCAGGCTGACGGTCAGCCTGCTGGGGACGGGCCTGCAGTAGGCGGGCAGGCTGCTGGGCACGCTGACGGGCAGGCTGGTGGGGACAGGCCTGCAGTTGGCGGGCGGGCTGACGGGCGGGCTGCTGGCCGGGCTGCTGGGCAGGCTGCTGGACCTACTGCTGGGGATGGGCCTGCAGTGGGTGGGTGGGCTGCGGAGAGTGGGCGGGCTGCTGGGCGGGTGAGTCGGGGGCGGCGGACTGTTGGTGGGGGGTTTGGGCGGGGGCGGAAGCGGCGGGGGAGTGAGGAGCCGGAGGGGGTTGGGGATGCGGCGATGGAGCAGGAGGCGGATCCGGCTTCGGTGGCTCGGACGATCTTGCTCGATAAGTTGACGGGGCAGCCGCGGACGAGGGCTGAGTTGGCTGATGTGTTGGCGGAGCGGGACATTCCGGACGAGGTGGCCGATGAGGTGCTGGATCGGTTCACGGATGTCGGGCTGATCGACGATGCCGCGTTCGCGAATGCGTGGGTCGAGTCGCGGCATCGTGGGCGTGGGTTGGGAAAGCGCGCACTGGCGCAAGAGCTTCGGCGGCGAGGCGTGGATGACGAGCTGGCCAGGGACGCGCTCGAGGAGCTGGAGCCGGAGCAGGAAGAAGAGACGGCGCGGCAGCTGGTACGGCGGAAGCTGCGGTCGATGCGTTCATTGGAGCGGCAGGTGGCGATGCGCCGACTGCTCGGGATGCTTGCGCGGAAGGGGTACCCGGGCGGGATGGCGATGAGCATCGTGAAGCAGGAGCTCGACGCCTCGCACGACGAGTTCCCGCTCATTGATTCGTCCGGCCTAGGACCTGAATGACGACCGAGCCGCCGATCATCCGTGAAGCGACACCGGCGGATCGAGCAGGCATCCAGCGGCTGTTGCGCGAGCTGCACGGCGACAGTGCAGACTCCACAACCCTGCCCGAGATCCGTCAGCAGGCTCGGACCTTCGTTGCCGGCGATGACGAGATCCGAGGGCTCCTCGTAGCGACCTTCGTGGACTACGGACACGAGCCGTACGGCGTCCTGGAAGAGCTCGTAGTGGATCAGGCCAGCCGCGGCTCCGGGACCGGCAGCGCCTTGCTCGCGCAGTGCAAATCCTGGCTAGGAGCGCTGGGAGCCGAGGTGGTCTTCGTCTCCGCCATCGACGAAGAGGCAGCCGACTTCTACCTGCACGCCGGATTCACCCGATGCACCGGCCCATGGCTCTGGGCGGCGGCGGATCAACCAGGTTAGGCGGGCCTAAGGGTGTTTACCTTTGCTAAAGGTCGTGCTCGGTAACTGGTCCGGCAGTGTTGGAGAGCGAGCCGGGCGCTGGCCACCTTGTGGGCGGAAGGTTCTTGACGGAATCACCGCCTACTTTCGAGAGGTTCCGCCCAATGTCTGACTTCACCCGCCGCCGATTTCTCGGCGGCGCTGCAGCGACCGCGAGCCTGGGTGCCGCGGCCGCGTTGATGCCCGCGAGCGTCCAGAAGGCCCTCGCATCCCCGCCGCCGCGCCCGGCGCGGCTCGGCGACATCAAGCACGTTGTGATGCTCATGCAGGAGAACCGCAGCTTCGACCACTACTTCGGCACGCTGTCGGGAGTGGCCGGGTTCGACGACCCGCACGCGATCAAGCTGTCCACCGGGCGCAACGTCTTCTACCAGCCCGACGCGGAGAACCCGGACGGCTATCTGCTGCCGTTCCACCTCGACACCCACTCCACCAACTCACAGGCGATCCCGTCCACGAGCCACGCGTACTCGGTCCAGCACCAGGCCTGGAACGGCGGCAAGATGGATGCCTGGCTGCCCGCGCACCGCGCCGCGGACAAGGCCAACGGGCCGTACGTGATGGGGTACTACACCCGCGACGACATCCCGTTCCAGTACGCGCTCGCCGACGCGTTCACGATCTGCGACCAGTACCACTGCTCGGTCCAGGGCCCGACCTGGCCGAACCGCCTGTACTGGCAGACCGGCACGATCGACCCGGGCGGCACGCTCGGCGGCCCGATCACGTCGAACTCGGTGCCCAACGGCGCGTACCGCTGGACGACGTACGCCGAACGCCTCGAGGCCGCCGGGGTCAGCTGGAACGTGTACCAGGACCAGGTCGGTCTGAGCAGCTACAACATGCTCCCGCACTTCAAGCAGTTCCAGGACGCCACGCCTGGTACGCCGCTGTACGACAAGGGCATGAAGGTGTCGTCGCTCGGCCAGTTCGAGTACGACGCTCTGCACGACAAGCTCCCGACCGTGTCCTGGCTGATGACGGCCGGTGGCGTCTCGGAGCACCCGAAGGAGATGCCGGCCGCCGGGGCCGACTTCGTCGCGTCGAAGATCGCCGCGATCGCCGCCAACCCGGACGTCTGGAAGAAGACCGTCTTCATCCTCAACTACGACGAGAACGACGGCCTGTTCGACCACGTCGTACCGCCGACTGCTCCGGCGGGAACGCCGGACGAGTACGCGCTCAACCTGCCGATCGGTGGTGGGTTCCGGGTGCCGTGCATCGTGATCTCGCCGTGGACCGCCGGTGGTTGGGTCAGCAGCCAGAAGTTCGATCACACGTCGGTGGTGCAGTTCCTCGAGAAGCTCACCGGCGTACAGGAGCCGAACATCAGCCAGTGGCGTCGCAAGACGTTCGGCGACCTGACCTCGGTGTTCCGCCACGACCACATCAGCAAGCCGCCGGCGCTTCCCGAGACGGGCGCCCGGCTGAACCTGGCGACGTACGAGGCCGCGCAGTTGCCGGCTCCGACGTTCCCGACCTCGTCGCAGGTCGTCCCGCACCAGGAACGCGGCGGCCGCCACCGCCTCTGACGTAGGACGACGGCCGGGCAATCGCACCTGATCGCCCGGCCGCGTCACGCCTCGACAAGAGGTAGCGTCAGCGCCATGGCGACCTTCGAAGACGTGGAGCGGTTGGTTGGCCAACTGCCGGAGACCGAGGAGATGACTCGGCACGGCCGGCGGACCTGGGCGGTTGGCGGCAAGGGGTACGCGTGGGAGCGGCCGTTCAGCAAGGCAGACCTCAAGCGGTACGGCGACGAGACGCCGCCCGACGGGCCGATCCTGGCGATCACGGTCGAGGACCTGGCCGAGAAGGAAGCCGTGTTGGCCGCGCGCGCAGACGACGGATTCTTCACGATTCCGCACTTCAACGGGTACGCCGCCGTGCTCGTGGAGCTCGACAAGGTGCCGGAAGAGGTGCTGCGAGAGGCCTTGCTCGACGGGTGGCTGGTGCACGCGCCGGCCGAGGTGGCGAAGGCCCACCTGGACGGGCGGTAACGGAGAGTGAAGTGGTTTCAGGTCCGGTGAGCGGCGAGGGGCGTTGACGGGTGCGGTGCGACGGTGTGTTATCCGAGGTAGGACTGGTATTTGGATCGGTCCGTAGGCTGGGATTTTCCGTCGATCCGCCCCAGACACCGCGGAGGGTGCAATGAACGATTTCCAGGAACAGGCGAAGAACTGGCTCCGGAATGTCGTCAAGCAGAACCCGGACAAGATCAAAGCCGGCGTCGAGAAGGCCGGCGACCTGATCGACAAGCAGACCGGCGGGAAGTACGCGGAGAAGGTCGACTCGGTCCAGCAGAAGGTCGGCACGTTCGTCGACAAGCAGACCACCGAAGAGCCGGGCCAGGCAGCCCAGGCGGATCAGACACCCGCGGACACGACCTCGGAGTCAACCACCGCAGGTACGGCGGAGCCGGACCGGCCCGCCGACCGTTCGACGAGCTCGCCCGTGGACGGCCCCGCGAACTGATCAGCTCCGCATCTGCAGCCCCGCAGCCGGTTCGGCGCCGCGGGTGCTGGAGGTTCGGCCGGGTCGGGGTGTAGACCTCTGCCCGTTGTGGAGTAGTCCAGTGCCTGAAGTGGTCTCATCCCGCGGGTGACGGGGGAGTGTCCGTCTTGACCGCGTGATGGGCCGCGCTTAGCCTCGGGATCAAGAAGGGATGAATCCACCGCAACGGTGGCGGATATAACGATCGGTGAGTCGGGTGAAACAGCCGACTGACCGGCAAAAAGACGCAACCACGCTCGACTGAGCTGAAGGAAGGACGACGGCGCCGTGCGCCGTCGATAGACGGCACCGCACGCAAAACCCGGACGGTAACCATCCGGTCAGGGCGCGAGCGGCGTCACCGCGATCTCCGCGTTGTCGGCGGCGACTCACGGTGAGCAAGAGGCAAGCAACGCTGGAAAGCCGCACCGCGCGGCATCCACGGAGTCGTCGCAACGGTAGACACCGGTACCGCCATACCCAGGTGGCACCGGCACTGCCGTACCCCGATAGCCGCTGGAACCCCGGTGGCGCCTTCAGTCGTACCAGTGGCGAGTCCCTTCGACAGACGGCCACAGTCCCGCGTGGACTCGAAGGAGAGGGGAGAAGCCGATGACCGCTACGTCCATTGGCCTGACCCTGATCGGTTTGCTGATCGCCGGATTGCTGGCCTGGATCGGCCTGACCCTCTCCCGCCGGAAAGCCGCCGACAACTCGACCGCCCAACTCGAGGCCGCGCAGCTGGCCGCCGGCGCGAAGTCCGCCGCCGAGCTGATACGCCGGCAGGCCGAGGAAGAGGCCGCCGTACTGCGGACGCGGGCCGAGGCGGCCGAGCAGCGCAGCGAGGAGATCCGCCGCAGCGCCGAGGACCGTGCCTCCGAAGTACGGCGGGATGCCGAGCAGCGGGCGTCCGACGTACGGCGGGAAGCCGAGGCGGAGGCGCAGTCGATCCGGGACGACCTGCGCGAGCAGCGACTCGAGATGGAGCGCCGCGACCACCGGCTGACCGAACGCGAGGAGCGGGCCGACGAGCAGCACCGCGCGATGGAGCAACGCCAATTCGAGCTGACCGCGCAGCTGGCCGAGCTCGATCAGCGCAAGCAAGAGATCAAGGACCTCGAGGACGAGCGCCGCCGGATCCTCGAAGGCGTCGCGAACCTGACCACCGAGCAGGCCAAGGCCGAGCTGGTCGCCTCGATCGAGGAAGAGGCCAAACGGCACGCACACACGATCGTCCGCGACATCGAGCGGCAGGCCCAGGATGAGGGCGAGATCAAGGCCCGCAAGATCATCACCGGTGCGGTGCAGCGGTTGGCGTCCGAGCAGACCAGCGAGTCGGTCGTGTCCGTCGTACACCTGCCGAGTGACGACATGAAGGGCCGGATCATCGGGCGCGAGGGCCGCAACATCCGGTCGTTCGAGCAGACCACCGGCGTGAACCTGATCATCGACGACACCCCTGAAGCGGTGCTTTTGTCCTGCTTCGATCCGGTACGGCGGGAGACTGCGCGGCTGACCTTGGACTCGCTCGTGCTCGACGGCCGGATCCACCCGAGCCGGATCGAGGAGATCTACGAGCGCAGCAAGGGCGAGGTTGCCGAGCTGTGCGAGCGGGCGGCCGAGGACGCAATGGCCGATGTCGGGATCACGGACCTGCACCCGGAGCTCGTTCGCACGATGGGGCTGCTCCGCTACCGGACGTCGTACGGGCAGAACGTGCTCAAGCACCTGATCGAGTCGGCGCACATCGCGGGGATGATGGCGGCCGAGCTCGGGCTGGATCCCAAGCTGTGCAAGCGCGGCGCGTTCCTGCACGACATCGGCAAGGCGCTCACGCACGAGTCCGAGGGCAGTCACGCGATCGTCGGCGCCGAGCTGGCCCGCAAGTACGGCGAGAACGACGACGTCGTGCACTGCATCGAGGCGCACCACAACGAGGTCGAGGTACGGACCGTCGAGGCTGTGCTGACGCAGGCCGCGGATGCGGTGAGTGGCGGGCGGCCCGGGGCGCGGCGCGAATCGTTGGAGGCGTACGTCCAGCGGCTCGAACGCCTCGAGGAGATCGCGATGCACCACGACGGCGTCGAGAAGGTGTTCGCGATGCAGGCCGGCCGCGAGATCCGGGTGATGGTGCTACCGGACGCGGTCGACGACATCGCGGCGCAGGTGATGGCGCGCGATATCGCGAAGCAGGTCGAGGAGGAGCTCACGTACCCGGGCCAGATCCGCGTGACCGTCGTACGCGAGTCCAGGGCTACTGAGGTGGCGAAGTAACGTACCTCGCCCGCCACTCGGGCGGCTCGAACGGAGCCCCGTCGATCCGGGTCTCACGCGCGATCCGTCCGTCGCGGAACTCGACGACGTTCGCCACGTAGTACACATCGCCGCCGTAGTCCGACCGGCCGAGGACGACGAAGTTGTCGCCGGAGCCGGTGATGCGGAGAATCCGGATCGACGGCGGGTTCGGGTACTCCTGCTGCATCGCACGCATGGTGCACCCGGCTCGCGTCGACGGCCGTGGCTACATCTGCGAGCGGTTCTGCTTCCCGCGGAGGTGTGTCGGGGTCACGTCGATCGGCTCGTCGGCGACGCGCTCCGGCGGGGCCGTGCGGTACTGGGCCTCGACCTCCGGGTCGATGACCGGACGGTCGGTGCTCCGGCGCTGGTTCGCGAGGCGGTACGACAGCCAGATGCCCGCGGCTCCGCCGAGCATAATGATGATCCCGAGAGCGGTCAGGTTGAACGTGTCGGACGTGTCCCGTACGGCGAACGCGATGACAGCGCCGATCACGACGAGTGCGATCCCGGCCCCGATCCGCATACCTGCTCCTTCCATCAACAGGGAGTAACTGCTCTCACTCCCTGTGCCCAGAAGAGGCCGGGTGTATGCGGTCTAACGGAACGCGGACTGCCCGGTCAGCGCCTGGCCGATGACGAGCTGGTGCACCTCGGACGTGCCCTCGTAGGTGAGGACCGACTCGAGATTGTTGGCGTGCCGCATGATCGGGTACTCGCCGCTGATGCCGTTCGCCGCCAGGATCGTGCGGCACTCGCGGGCGATCGCGATCGCCTCGCGGACGTTGTTCAGCTTGCCGACCGACACCTGCTCGGGGCGGAGCGTGCCCTTCTCCTTCAGCCGGCCGAGGTGTACGGCGAGCAGGACGCCCTTGTTCAGCTCGACCGCCATGTCGGCGAGCTTCGCCTGGGTCAGCTGGTACGCCGTGAGCGGCTTGTCGAAGACGATCCGCTCACCGGCGTACGCGATCGCGGTCTCGAGGCAGTCGCGGGCCGCACCCATCGCGCCGAAGATGATGCCGAACCGGGCCTCGTTCAGGCAGCCGAGCGGGCCGGACAAACCGCGTGCCTCGGGCAACATTGCGCTCGCCGGGAGTCGTACGTCCTCGAGCACCAGCTCGGAGGTGACCGATGCCCGTAGCGACATCTTCTGCTTGATCTCCGGCGCCGAGAAGCCGGGCGTCGACGTCGGTACGACGAAGCCGCGGACGCCGTCGTCGGTCCGGGCCCAGACCACCGCGACGTCGGCGACCGAACCGTTGGTGATCCACATCTTCGAACCGTTCAGCACCCAGTCGTCCGTGTCACTGGAACCGTCGCGGCGGGCGTTGGTGCGCATGCCGGCCGGGTTCGAGCCGAAGTCGGGCTCGGTCAGCCCGAAGCACCCGATCGCCTCACCGGCGGACATCCGGGGCAGCCACTCGTCCTTCTGCTCGTCGCTGCCGTACTTCCAGATCGCGTACATCGCCAGCGATCCCTGCACGGACACGAGCGACCGCATCCCCGAGTCCGCCGCCTCGATCTCCAAGCAGGCGAGGCCATAAGCCACCGGGCCAAGCCCAGCACACCCGTACCCCGTCAGGTGCATCCCGAGAAAACCGAGCGCCCCCAACTCCTTCGCCAACTCCCGCGCCGGAATCGAAGCCGCCTCGAACCACTCCGGCAACGCCGGCCGCAACCGCTCATCCGCAAACCGCCGAGCAGCCGCCCGAACATCAACCTCCTCCTCACTCAGAAGAGAGTCGACGTCAACGAGGTCCAGAGAAGCGGTCATACCCGAACGCTAATCGATCACTTGCGGTACCAGGGCCACCACCAGTGGCGTTTGCGGGGGTGGCGGACTATGACGCTGGCGTGGTGGGCTCGGCCGGTGACGTGGAGGCGGACTCCGCCGGGGCGGGGGGCGACGGCTCGGTTCTTCGCGCTGCTGTGGTTTGCCTCGACCTGGTCGATGTCGACGCTCCAGCCTTCGGGGATGACCATGACCACCGAGCTGTGGATGGCCTGTGCGTCGACGTGGATGTCGGCCCAGTGGACCACCGCGTCGGTGAAGTCGAGTTTGACCGAGGAGTGTTCCGCGATCGCGGTCAGCCGCTCGGGCACGACCCACGCGCCTTCACGTTTCTGTGCGCTGTGCCTGGCGCGGAGGGTGAGCTCCTGGGTGCTGCCGTGGGCGACCGGCATCAGGTCGGCGGTCGCGTTGCGCAGTTCGAGCTGGGTCTTCGCCGTGTAGATCTGGGTCAGCCGCTCGTCCAGTTCCTCGAAGTCCAGCCGTCCGTCGGTATGTGCTTCCTGGACCACGGCTGCGGCACGCTCACGGTCGTTGTCGGATGCCCGGTGACCGGGCGGCGGCTGCTCCAGACTCATGCGACCAAAGGTAGCGCCGCTACCGGTCCGAGCAGAACGACAGGAACGTGCCGACGACCGTCGACCACGTCTTGTCCAGCTCCTCCGCGTACCGCTGGGCGTCCGCGAGCACGGTCGCCGGGTCGAACCCCATCGACCGCAGCCTGTCCGGGTTCCATCGCCGCACCCGGTCTGCTGCGACCTCCGGGTGGAACTGCACGCCCCAGCTCCGGTCGCCGACGCGCAGCATCTGGTTCGGGCACCGCTCACTGGACATCAGCAGTACGGCGTCCTCCGGCAGCCTCGTGATCTGGTCCTGGTGACTCTCTACCGCCCGCACCGTCGACGGCAGATCGGTGAGCAGCGGATCGTCTGCGGCAGCAGGCAGGACTGTCAGCGACGTCACACCCTTCTCCGGCAGCCCGTACTTCCCCTGCACCTCGCCGCCGAACGTGTGCGCCAGCAACTGCCCGCCCAAGCAGATCCCGAGCACCGGCACCTTGCCGTGCGCATCACGCAACAGCTCACGCTCCGCCGGCAACCACGGCGCACGGTCGTCCTCGTCGGGCAGCAGCCCGCCGCCGAGCATGATCAGTCCCGCATGACCGTCCACGCTCGTGGGAACCGGCTCACCGTCCCAGGCCCGGACGACGACGGGAGTGAATCCACGGTCATCGAGCCAGCCGAGCAACTTGCCCGGGCCGCTGTCCTGGTCGTTCTCGATCATCAGCAGGGTCGTCACCGGGCCACGGTACGCGGCACACCGGACACCGCCGTACCGGAGTCGTGATTCCTGGATACTGATGCACTGGGGGTGCAGATGGAGCCGATCAGTGGATTCGTGCGCGCCGTGGTGGGGGACGTTGCCTTCATCTTCGGCAAGGGCATGGTGAACGCGTACCTGCTGGCCCGCCGCAACGGAGTGTCGAGGCCGCAGCTCGACCTCCTCGTGCGGTCACACGGCCAGTACGTGCCGCTCGCCATCCCCACCGGCACCGTGCCCGCTGTCGACCGGCTGGTCGGCCTCGACGAGGTCCGTCCGGCGCCGCTGGTGACCGTCGAGTTCACCCCGGGCGACACCGGAGCCGAGGCGCACCTCACTGCCAACAATCCGGTCCTCATCACGATCACCGACGTCAGCCACCGCGAGTACGACGCTGTAGTACTGACTACCTCGCTCGGCTCAGCGGCGTATGCGCAACTGCCACCCGGGTACTACCACGTCTCCGCTGTCGTCATCGACGAGTACGGCGAACTGCTGCAGGGGTACGGCGCTCAGCACAACCTGCACGTGGACAAGGGCGACGACCTGATCGTCTCGCTGTCGATCCGCACCGCCGGGGTCGGCGAGATCGCGACCGCCCTGGAGACCGGGCCGCAGCCGGTGCTCGTGGGGGAGGAGGGTGACGTCGTACCACTGCTCGACCTGGTCCGGATCGGACGCGCACCGGACTGCGACGTGATCATCGACCGTCAGGAGATCAGCCGGCACCACGCGGAGCTGCTGCGGATCGACGCGAACAGTTACGAGCTGCGCGACCTCGGCTCGACCAACGGCACGCACGTCAATGGTGCGCGGGTCGAGACCGCGTTGGTTGGCGACGGTGACGAGATCCGCCTCGGGGCGCTCCCGTTCCGGCTGTTCCTGTCCTGACCTGGAAGAATGGCGTCGTGAACTCACGCAGCGTCGTCATCCTCGGCTCGACCGGCTCGATCGGTACTACGGCGCTCGAGCTCATCGGCCGGAACCGGGAGCGCTTCCGCGTGCTCGCGCTGTCCGGCGGCGGCCAGAACGTCGGGTTGCTCGCGCAGCAGGCGCTCGAGTTCGACGTCGAGGTTGTCGCGGTGGCGAAGGCCACGGTCGCGCAGGACCTGCAGCTGGCGTTCTACGCCGAGGCGCAGCGGAAGGGGTACGCGCAGGGCGAGTTCCGGATCCCGAAGATCATCACCGGGCCGGATGCCTCCAGCGAGCTGGCCGCGATGCCGTGTGACGTGGTTCTCAACGGCATCAACGGATCGGTCGGCCTGCACGCGACGCTGGCCGCGCTGGACGCCGGGAACACGCTGGCGCTGGCCAACAAGGAGTCACTGGTGATCGGCGGGCCGATCGTCACCCGGCGGGCCAAGCCGGGCCAGATCGTCGCGGTCGACTCCGAACACAGCGCGATCGCCCAGTGCCTGCGCGGCGGTACGCCGAACGAGGTCCGCAAGCTCATCCTGACCGCCAGCGGCGGCCCGTTCCTCGGCCGTCCCCGCAGCGAGCTCGCGGACGTCACGGTCGAGCAGGCCCTCAACCACCCGAACTTCGCGATGGGCCCGGTTGTCACGATCAACTCGGCCACGCTGGTCAACAAGGGGCTGGAGCTGATCGAGGCGCATCTGCTCTTCGGCATCCCGATGGACCGGATCGACGTCGTGATCCACCGGCAGCAGGCGATCCACTCGATGGTCGAGTTCTTCGACGGCGCCACGATCGCGCAGGTCGGCGTACCGACGATGACGGTGCCGATCGGGCTCGCGCTCGGCTGGCCTGACCGGATAGCGGACGCCTCGCCGCCGTGGAACTTCGCCGAGGCGAGCAGCTGGACGTTCCAGCCGGTCGACGACGCCGAGTTCCCGTCGGTCGGCCTGGCCCGCGAGGCGGGCACCCGGGGCGGTACGGCGCCGGCCGTGTTCAACGCCGCGAACGAGGTGTGCGTGGAGGCGTTCCGGGCCGGTCGGCTGCCGTTCACCGGGATCGTCGACACAGTCGCCCGGGTGGTGACCGAACACGACGTACCCTCGTATGTGGAACTGTCCGTCGACGACGTGCTCGCCGCGGACGCGTGGGCCCGAAAGCGGGCTCGTGAGATCACCGGCGGCGTACAGGAGAACCAGAAGGCATGACTGTGCTTCTCACCACTCTCGGCATCGTGCTGTTCGTTGTCGGGGTGCTGATCTCGGTGGCGCTGCATGAGATGGGCCACATGCTCCCGGCGAAGGCCTTCGGGATGAAGGTCACGCAGTTCTTCGTCGGCTTCGGCCGTACCGTCTGGTCGACCAAACGCGGCGAGACGGAGTACGGCATCAAGGCGATCCCGGCCGGCGGGTTCGTCCGGATCATCGGGATGCTGCCGCCGGGCAAGGGACAGGACCCGACCAAGATCCGCAAGGCCAACACCGGCCCGATCCAGTCGATGGTCGAGAACGCGCGGTCCGCGGAGTACGAGACGATCTCGCCCGAGGACGACGGCCGGCTCTTCTACCAGAAGGTGTGGTGGAAGAAGCTGATCGTGATGGCGTCCGGGCCGCTGGTGAACGTGGTGATCGCGTTCGTGCTGTTCGGCGGGCTGTACATGCTCTACGGGACGCCGGTCGCGCAGACCACGGTCTCCACCGTCACCGACTGCGTGATCCCGGCCTCCCAGGCCACGGCGGACCGCAAGTGCACCGACGCCGACAAGGTGTCGCCGGCCAAGGACGCCGGCTTCCGGGTCGGTGACAAGATCGTGTCGTTCAACGGCACGCAGATCACCACCTGGGACCAGCTCACCCCGCTGATCCGCGCGAACACCGACAAGCCGGCCGTGATCGTTGTCGAGCGCAACGGTGCGCAGAAGACGCTGCAGACCAACACGATCCTGAACCAGGTGCAGGAGAGCGCTACCTCCGACAAGCTCGTCTCGGTCGGGTTCCTCGGGATCTCGCCGACCGAGCAGGTGGAGCGGCAGAGCTTCGGCTTCGTCGTCGACCAGATGGGCAAGCTGACCGTCAGCACCGTGCAGGCGCTCGGCAAGTTCCCCGAGAAGCTCGTCGGGGTCGCCAAGTCGATCGTCGGCGGTCAGCGCGACCAGGACAGCCCGATGAGTGTCGTCGGCGCCAGCCGGGTCGCGGGTGAGGTCGCCTCCAGCGATCTCGGCGTCGGCCAGAAGATCGCCACCGGGATCCTGCTGCTCGCCTCGCTGAACCTGTTCCTTGCCCTGTTCAACTTCATCCCGCTGCTGCCGCTGGACGGCGGCCACATGATCGGCGCGATCTGGGAAGGTATCCGGCGCGGCTTCGCCAAGCTGTTCCGCCGGCCCGACCCCGGGTACGTCGACGTGGCCAAGCTGCTCCCGATCGCGTACGTCGCGGCCAGTGCGATCGTGGTGATGGGCGTGCTGCTCGTCATCGCCGACATCGTGAACCCGATCAAGCTCTTCAACGGCTGACCCTCACCCAATGGTTAAGGACTTATGAGCATCAACCTGGGCATGCCCGCGCTGCCGCCACCGACCCTCGCGCCGCGCCGCAAGACCCGTCAGATCAAGGTCGGCAGCGTGCTGGTCGGCGGCGACGCGCCGATCTCCGTGCAGTCGATGACCACCACGCCGACCAACGACGTCAACAAGACGCTGCAGCAGATCGCCGAGCTGACCGCGGCGGGCTGCGACATCGTCCGGGTCGCCTGCCCGCGGCAGGAGGACGCCGACGCGCTCGCGGAGATCGCGAAGCACTCGCAGATCCCGGTGATCGCCGACATCCACTTCCAGCCGAGCTACGTGTTCGCCGCGATCGAGGCCGGGTGCGCCGCGGTCCGGGTGAACCCGGGGAACATCCGCAGGTTCGACGACCAGGTCAAGGAGATCGCCCAGGCGGCGAAGGACCACGGTACGTCGCTGCGCATCGGCGTGAACGCGGGTTCGCTGGACAAGCGGCTGCTGGAGAAGTACGGCAAGGCGACGCCCGAGGCGCTGGTCGAGTCGGCCGTCTGGGAGGCATCGCTGTTCGAGGAGCACGACTTCCACGACTTCAAGATCTCGGTCAAGCACAACGACCCGGTCGTGATGGTGCAGGCCTACGAGCAGTTGGCCGAGCGGGGCGACTGGCCCCTGCACCTCGGCGTGACCGAGGCCGGCCCGGCGTTCCAGGGCACGATCAAGTCGTCGGTCGCCTTCGGCGCGCTGCTGTCGAAGGGCATCGGTGACACGATCCGGGTGTCGCTGTCCGCGCCGCCGGTCGAGGAGGTCAAGGTCGGCCTGCAGATCCTGCAGTCGCTGAACCTGCGTGAGCGCAAGCTCGAGATCGTCTCCTGCCCGTCCTGCGGCCGCGCCCAGGTGGACGTCTACACCCTCGCCGAGCAGGTCACTGCCGGCCTCGAGGGTATGGAGGTCCCGCTCCGCGTCGCGGTCATGGGCTGCGTCGTCAACGGCCCCGGCGAAGCCCGCGAAGCCGACCTCGGTGTCGCCTCCGGCAACGGCAAGGGCCAGATCTTCGTCAAGGGCGAGGTCATCAAGACCGTCCCGGAATCCGCCATCGTCGAAACCCTGATCGAAGAAGCCATGCGCATCGCCGAAACCATGGAGACCACCGGCGACGCCGGCGAACCCACCGTCACCGTCAGCTGAGCCCGCGATGACCGACTACCTGGTGGTGAGTGCTGTCGCCGGGGAGGCTCGGTATGTTCCCGACGGGATTCCGGTGGTGATTACCGGGGTTGGGAAGACTGCTGCCGCGGTGGCGGTCAGCCGGGCCTTGGCGGGGCGGGGGACCGCAGAACTTGTCGTGCTCAACGTGGGGACGACGGGGGCCTTGCGGGACGGGTTGTCGGGGTTGTTTCTGCCGAGCACGGTGATCAATCACGATGTGAATGCGGATGCGATTCGGGCTATTGGGTTGGATCCGCAGGATGAGTTGGCGGTTGAGGGTGGGGACGGGACGGTGCTCGCGTCAGGGGATGTGTTTGTGACGGATCCCGTGGTGCGACAGCGGCTGGCTGAGCGGGCGCATCTGGTGGACATGGAGGCGTACGGCGTCGTCTACGCCTGCCGCGAGTACGGCGTACCTGTGCGGGTCGTGAAGCATGTGTCGGACTCGGCGGACGAAGCCGCGTTGGACTGGCCGGCTCTGGTGGATGCGAGTGCGAAGGTGTTGGGGGAGTGGGTCAGCGAGTACGTGCGCTGAGCCACTCCAGTACGGCGGTCTCGCGCACCAGCCAGCGCATCACACCGACGCCGCTCTCCATCACGCGACGGTTGGCCGCCAGGGCCGCGTCGACAGTCACCCACTGCGGCGTGAGCTCCAGCTCGGCCTCGTAGCCCTCCAACTGCTGCTCGCCGACCGGCGTCCCGCCTGAGCAGTCGAAGTAGTACGACGTCATGCCGAAGACGTCGTACTCCGCCTCGATCGCCGGCACCTCCTCGCGGGTCGTTACCAGCTCGGCCCCGACGACCACCGCGTCGTACCCGCACTCCTCGCGGAATTCTCGCTGCAGGGCAACAGCGAAGGACTCACCCGGCTCGACACCGCCGCCGGGGAACTTGTAATCACCGTGCCGGGACGCAAGCAGTAGCAACTCCGGGCCGCGGAACAGGACCCCGCGGACGGCGGTGCGCTCGACCAACCGGCCGCCGGGTGCGAGTTCCGGTGAGCGAAAGGTCGCGAGCAGCATGCGGTCTATGCTGACCTGGCCTCGGGTCACCCGCGTCACTTCGTGGAGGTTCGTATGTCGCTTCTGCCGGCACTCGTCGCAGCGCTTGCCGATGGGTCGATCGAGGTGGTGGATCTGACGTCGCCGCTGTCCGCGTCGACGCCGGTGATCCAGCTGCCGCCGGAGTTCGGTCAGACGGCGCAGTTCGCACTCGAAGAGATCAGCAGGTACGACGATCGCGGCCCGGCCTGGTACTGGAACAACTTCACCAGCGGCGAGCACACCGGCACGCACTTCGACGCGCCGAACCACTGGGTCACCGGCAAGGACCTCGCCGACATCGCCTCGGTCCCGGCGAACCGGCTGATCGCACCGGCCGTCGTACTCGACTTCACCGCAGAGGTGGAGAAGAACCCCGACTTCCTCGTCGAGGTCGACCACCTCAAGGCCTGGGAGGCGGAGAACGTCCCCCTGCCCGCCGGCGGCTGGCTCTTCGTACGCACGGGGTGGGACGCTCGATCGCACTCGCAGGAGGCGTTCCTCAACGCCGATGAGAACGGACCGCACACGCCAGGCCTGTCGCCGGAGTGCGCGCGGTGGGTCGCGCAGGAGTCGCCTGTGCTCGGCATGGGCGTCGAGACTGTCGGCACCGACGCGGGCAAGGCGCACTCGTTCGATCCGCCGTTCCCGTGCCACTCCTACTTGATGGGCAGTGACAAGTACGGGCTGACGCAACTGCAGAACCTCGCCCAGCTCCCGCCGACCGGCGCCGTCATCATCGCCGGACCGCTGCCGATCGTCGGCGGCTCCGGCGCTCCGGCCCGGGTGCTCGCGCTGGTCGAACGCGGATGAACGTCGCGGATGCCGTCGGCCGCGCGTTGGCGGCCGCGGGTGTCCGCCAGGTGTTCGGCGTGGTCGGGTCGGGCAACTTCCACCTGACGAATGCGATGGTTGCCGGGGGCGCGCGGTTCGTCGCCGCGCGGCACGAGGGCGGCGCCGCCACGATGGCCGACGCGTACTCGCGGATGAGCGGCACGGTCGCCGCGCTCACGGTCCATCAGGGCTGCGGCCTCACGAACGCCATGACCGGGATCGCCGAGGCAGCGAAGAGCCGTACGCCGATGGTCGTGGTCGCAGCCGAGGTCCTCGAGCCGCGGTCGAACTTCTACGTCGACCAGGAGGCGCTGGCCCGCGCGGTCGGCGCGGTGCCGGCGCGGATCACCTCGGCAGAGACCGCGGTGGAGGAGGCAAGAGCCGCCGTGGCAACCGCTGTAGAAGAACGGCGGACAGTACTGCTGAATGTTCCGCTTCCTGTGCAGGCGTTGGAGACTTCTACGGCGGTGGACGAGCGGTTACCGAAGCGGGCTGCGGTGGTGCCGGACGACCACGCCGCTTTGGTCGAGCTGTTGCGGCGTGCGGAGCGGCCCGTCTTTGTCGCCGGCCGCGGGTCACGTGGACAGCGGCAGGTGCTCGAAGCGTTGGCGGAAAGGTGCGGCGCGCTCCTCGCGACCTCCGCCGTCGCGCACGGTCTGTTCCACGGCAACCCGTGGTCGCTCGGGATCTCCGGCGGCTTCGCCTCGCCGCGTACCGCCGAGCTGATCCGTGCCGCCGACCTCATCGTCGGCTGGGGGTGCGCGCTGAACATGTGGACAATGCGCCACGGCCAGCTGATCGGACCCGGCGCCACCGTGGTGCAGGTCGATGACGACGCGTCCGCGCTCGGTGCCCATCGAGAGATCGACCTCGGAATCACCGGCGACGTCGGACTCACCGCCACGCTCGCGATCGACGCATTCGGCGAGCAGCACACCGGCTACCGCACCGCTGAGCTCGGAAGCGTGCGCTGGCGAGACGTCGAGTACGACGACACGAGTACGGCGGAACGGATCGACCCGCGGACATTGAGCATCGCGCTCGACGACCTCCTGCCGGCCGAACGCGTGCTCGCCGTCGACTCCGGCAACTTCATGGGCTACCCGAGCGCATACCTCGACGTGCCGGACGAGAACGGCATGTGCTTCACCCAGGCGTTCCAGTCCATCGGGCTCGGCCTGTCCACCGCGATCGGTGCCGCGCTGGCCCAGCCGGACCGGCTGCCCGTCGCCGCGCTGGGCGATGGCGGAGCCCTGATGAGCGCCGCGGAACTGGACACGGTCAGACGGCTCGGCCTGCCGATGCTGGTGGTCGTCTACAACGACGACGCGTACGGCGCCGAGGTGCACCACTTCGCTCCCGGCGGGCACGCGCTGGACACGGTGACGTTCCCGCCGACCGATGTCGCCGCGATCGCGCGCGGCTACGGCTTCGAGGCCGCGACCGTACGCACCGTCGGCGATCTCGCCGCGGTCAAGGACTGGTTGAACGGACCGCGCTCGGCGCCGATGCTCGTGGACGCCAAAGTTGCGGACCAGCCGTCCTGGTGGCTCGAGGAAGCCTTCCGGGGTCACTAGGCTTGACCTTGACCCCAGGGGCAAGGTTTAGCGTCGGGGTGAAGGAGGCGGAATGCGGATCAGCGATCTGGCAGCCGAGGCCGGTGTGACGGTCAAGGCGGTGCGGTACTACGAGGCGCAGGGGTTGCTCAAACCGCGGCGCGAGGCGAACGGGTATCGCACGTACGACGCCGACGATGTGGTCGTGGTGCGTGAGGTGAAGGCGCTGCTCAGCCTCGGGCTGACCGCCGAGCAGACGTACCCGTTCATCGAGTGCCTGCGCGCCGGCAACGAACGCGCGGACGTGTGCCCGGCGTCGCTGTCGGCGTACCGGACCCGGATCGCGGACGTGGACCGGCGGATCGCGGAACTCACCGATCTGCGGGCCCGGCTGACCGACCTCCTGACCGATGCCGAGAGCTGGAGGACGAAACAACTATGAGCGAACTGCGTACCGTCGACGAGGCCACCTTCGACGAGGTCGTACTGCGGTCGGAAAAGCCGGTACTCGTGGACTTCTGGGCCGAGTGGTGCCCGCCCTGCCACCAGATCGCCCCGGTCCTCGCCCAGATCGCCGCCGACCGCGCCGATCAAATGACCGTGGTCAAGCTGAACTCCGACGAGAACCCGTCCATCTCCGCCCGCTACCGCGTGATGGCACTGCCGACACTGATCCTCTTCCACCACGGCGAGATGATCTGGTCGGTTGTCGGCGCCCGCCCGAAGGCCCGCCTTCAGAAGGAACTGGACGACGCGCTCCTGACCGCCGTCTAGCTGGTGAACTTGTAGAGCTCGACCAGTACGCCGTGGGGTCCCGCGACGTACGCCGACGTTGTGCCCCAATCGGTGTCGGTCGGCTCGAGGACCACGTTGCCGCCTCGGCGGCGGATCTCTTCGATGTCGGCACGGACGTCGTCGCTGCTGAATTGCAGGAGGGTGCCGCCGAGGGGGCCGAAGTCGTCGATCATCGCACCGGTGTGCAGGGCGATGGTCATCGCGCCGGCTTTCACCTCGGCGTACCCCTCACTGGCGGTGCCGGAGATCTCCAGGCCGAGGATGCCGGCGAAGAAGTCGGCCAGCTCCTGGTTCTTCTCGCGGGTGTCGGTGAGCAGGCCGAGGTGGTCGAAGCGGAGGTTCATCGTCGGAGCTCCCTGCCGATTGACGCTTAGCTGTCTAGGATGCTAGCAATATAGCCATGGCGGATGACGGTGGCAAGAAGGTGCAGTTCAACGTGTATCTGCCGCCCGGGTTGGTGCGGCGGGTGAAGCACAAGGCGATCGACGAGGGCGCGAGTCTGTCGTCGCTGGTCGAGCAGGCGCTGGCGGAGTACCTGGACAAGCATGGGGAGGCGCGGGGATGAGCAACGTGACGATCAGGCCGTTGCGGTTCACGGCCGACGTGGAAGGGATGCGGGCGTTCCTCGAGACGCTCGGGCTGCGGTCGCGGATCGAGTCCGAGCACGGCGGCTGGGTCGACATGCTGACCGGTCGCGGCATGGTCGCGCTGCACGACGCGGCGAGCAGTAGCACCGGCGGGCAGCCGGGGCAGACAAACCTGTCGTTCGAGGCGGACAAGATCGACGAGTTGCGGGACCGGCTGGAGCAGGTGGGGTTCGTCGACGCGACTGTCTTCGACGAGGCGTACGGGCGCGTGCTGTCGGTCACCGGCCCGGATGGCGTCGTCATCTGGGTCGACGAGCGGGCCGAGGACCTGTACGGGTACAAGGTGCACGATGCGCGTCCGGACGAGCGCTGGTCGGTCACGCCGTACCTGAGCGGTGCAGAAGAGCCGGCCTGGCGCCGCTTCTTCGAAGGCGTCGGCCTGGACACCCCTGTGCGGTTCGGGCCTTCCGACAGCGGCTTCGCTGTGAGGCTGGATCTCAGCACCACCGAGGACCTGGACGAGGTCGAGGGCCGGCTGGACGACTACGAGGTCAAGCGATCCGCGACCGGGCTCGACATCGTGGACCCCGACGGGCAGCTCGTGGTGGTGCACGGATGATCGCCGTACGGCGGGCCGAGCTCGGCGACGTCGACGCGATCCGGCAGATCGGCCTGACGACCTGGCCGGTGGCGTACGCCGGACTGGTCCCGGACGCGTTCATCACCGACGGACTGGCCCAGTGGTGGTCCGTAGAGGCAGTCGAACGAGGTATCAGCAAAGGCATCACCCTCGTGGCGGCGGACGGTGACGCGCTCGTCGGCATGGTCGGCCTGGGCCGCGAAGAAGACTCCTGGGTGATGTGGAAGCTGTACGTGCTTCCCGACCAGCAGGGCAGGGGCGTCGGCAAAGCGCTGCTCGACGCCGCGATCGCTGCCCTCCCGGACGGTACGCCGGAGCTCCTGCTCGACGTCCTGGTCGCGAACGAACAGGCGATCGGCTTCTACCGCAGTCAAGGATTCACCGAGGCGCAGCGGACCCCGAGTCGCGATCTCGGTGACGAATTGATGTGGATGGTCATTGACCTCGACCGCACCTGAGCTTGCAGGATTCCGTCATGACGACAGTGATGCCCGCGCGGCTGCGCGACGACCCGGACTTCCGGCGGTACTGGACGGCCCGTGCGCTGTCGATCACCGGCTCGATGGTTACAGCGATCGCACTACCGGTGCTTGTCTACCGGCTGAGCGGTTCGACCGTCCTGACCGCAGTGGTGACCGCGCTCGAGTCGGCGCCGTACCTGCTGGCCGGACTGTTCGCGGGTGCGCTCGCGGATCGCTGGAACAGGCGTCGAACGATGGTGACGGCCGACTGCGTCAACGCTGTACTGGTCGGGTCTGTGCCGGTCGCACACCTGCTCGGTGTGCTGACCGTCGCTCACGTACTGGTGGTCGCGTTCACCGTCCAGGCGGTCCACACGTTCTTCGACGGTGCGAACTTCGGCGCACTGCCGGTCCTGGTCGGCCGGGCGCGGGTGGCGCAGGCCAACTCAGCAGTCTGGACGGCCTCGAGCCTGATCGAGTTGTTCGTCCCTCCACTGACCGGTCTGACGCTCGCCGTACTCGATCCGGCCAGTCTGCTCACGCTGGACGCACTCAGCTTCGCAGCGTCCGCGTTTGCCGTCCGCGGGATCGTGCGGGCGATGTCCGAGTCGCGCGAGGGTCAGCCGCCGCTGCGGCCGCGGGTAGTACTGGCCGACATCGGTGACGGCCTGCGGTACCTGATTCAGCACGCCGGCGTACGGACGATGACGATCGTCGGCAGCATCCAGTCGTTCGCCGGCGGCGGATTCATGGCGCTGATCGTGGTCTGGTGCGACCGCGTCCTCGACATCGGTACGTCGGGACTCCGGTTCGGACTGGTCTGGGGGACGTGGGGGATCGGCGGACTGATCGCCGCACTCAGTCTGCCGCGGTTGCTGAAGCGGATGCCGCCCGCAGCGATCACTCTGTACGCGCTGCCGGTCTCGGCGCTCCTGGGCGTGCTCACACCACTGTCACCCCAGTGGGTCGTTGCTGCGCTCGCAACGCTCGTCTGGGGTTCCGCGTACGTGCTGGTGATCGTCAACGCGATCTCGTACCGCCAGCAGGTGACTCCGGAGAAGCTGCTCGGCCGGGTCAACACAGCGGGCCGGATGCTGTCCTGGGGTGTGGGGTGGACGCTGGGCTCGGTACTCGGCGGAGTGCTCGGCAACGCCTTCGGACCGCGGACCGGAATGGTGTTGATGGGACTGTTCGGGTGCGTCGGTGTCGTGTTCGCCTGGACCTCGCCGCTGCGCCGGATCGCGGCCGGTCACGACAACGAGGCGGTCTGACCGAGGCCCTGTTTTATACGTGCGGGGCGATCATCCGCTAAGTTCTGCGCGTGGGCGTACGGGTTCTCGGTCCTCGTGACCTCGCGGCGGCGCGCGCGGTCATCGCCCGCGATCCAGTCGTGAATGTGTTCGTCGACAGCCTGGTCCAGGCGTCCGGCCTCGACCCGCGCCGCGGCGCCGAGGTCTGGGGGTACGTCGACAAGGGCGCGCTCGAGGCCCTCTGCCACGCCGGCGGGAACATGGTGCCAGTCGGCGCCGACGACGCAGCGCTGCGGGCGTTCGCGGCGTACGCGATGCGTCGGGGGCGGAACTGCTTCCAGATCCTCGGGCAGGCCCGCGCGGTCGATCAGCTGTGGAGCATCCTCGAGCCGCACTGGGGTCCGGCCCGCGAGGTCCGCGACGACCAGCCGTTCATGGTGATCGAGGGGTCGCCGTTGATCGCGCCGGATCCGCTGGTCCGCGCGGTGGAGCCGGTCGAGCTGCCGGTCCTGTATCCGGCCTGCGTCGCGATGTACACCGAGGAGGTCGGTGTACCGCCGCAGACCGGGCCGGACGGGACGTTCTACCGGTCGCGGGTGGCCGAGCTGATCCGGGCCGGGCGTGCGTTCGCTCGGATCGAGGACGGGCGGGTCGTGTTCAAGGCCGAGGTCGGATCGGTCGGGTCCGGGGTTTGTCAGATCCAGGGCGTGTGGGTCGATCCGGAGTACCGCGGTCGCGGGCTTGCTGCTCCCGGGATGGCGGCGGTGGTCGAGCTTGCCCGGCAGATCGCGCCGGTCGTCACGCTCTACGTGAATGCGTTCAACCTGCCGGCGCGAGCGGCGTACGAGCGGGTCGGCTTCCGCACGATCGAGACGTTCGCGACGATTCTGTTCTGATTCCGCGTACTCTCCGTGATCCGCCGATGATTGGCTGGTCGGCGTGCGAAGGCTCGCGGCTCTTCTCTGCACCCTTGCCGTCACGTTCATGTCCTCGACGGCCTATTCATCGCCCGGTGTGACGTACTACGGCGGGTACCACACCGTCACCGGCCACGAGCAACACAACGCGGCCGTCGCCGCCGCGCACCCGGATCTGGTGAAGCTGTACGACATCGGTGACTCGTGGCTGAAGGCGAAAGGGCAGGGCGGGCACGACATCCAGGCGTTGTGCATCACGAAGCTCGCGCCCGGCGACTGCGCCTTGAACAGCACCGGGAAGAAGCCCAAGTTCGTACTGCACGCCCAGATCCACGCGCGCGAGATCGCGACCGGCGAGATCGCGTACCAATGGATCGACCTGCTCGTCTCTTCGTACGGCGTCGATCCCGAGCTGACCAAGCTGCTCGACACCCGCGAGCTGTGGGTGGTGCCGATCGCGAACCCGGACGGCGTGGACGTGGTCGCGTCGAATCCGGCGCGGCCGCTGCTGCAACGGAAGAACGTCGACGACAGCGCCGGCGACTGCACCGCGGGCTACCCCGGAGTCGACCTGAACCGGAACTCGTCGTTCCATTGGGACGGCGATCAGGGCGGTCCTTGCGACGAGATGTACCCAGGTGCGAAGGCGGCGTCCGAGCCGGAGACCGTAGCGATCCAGGGCTTGCTGTCTGCGATCTTCGCGGGCAGGACAGGCGTCTTCATCACCCTCCACAGCTACGGGAACGACATCCTGGCGCCATGGGGCTACACAAGGACGCCCGCTCCCGACCAGGCCGCATTGGTGGCCTTGGGCAACAAAATGAGTGCGTTCACGGGGTATCCGGTGTTCACCGGGGACGGCGGGATCGGGTACCTCACGCCGGGTTCGACCAGCGACTGGTTGTACGGGACGCGCGGCGTGCCGTCGTACACCTTCGAGATCGGGCCGAAGACCGGGTGGTGCGCCGGTTTCGTGCCGCCGTACTCGTGTATTGCCTCGACGTTCTGGCCGTTGCTGAAACCAGCGTTGGTTTACGCCGCGAAGGCGGCCGCGACGCCGTACGGGCCATTGCCGTGATTACTGTCGGGTAAGCTCCGGCGCATGTCGCGGAGCAAGAGCACCACCGGCCTGGCCGTTCTGTTCGGCGTGCTCGGATCCTTGCATTTCCTGAAGCCGGAACCGTTCGAACAGATCGTTCCGCATGCTTTGCCGCGCAAGAAGGAACTTGTTTACGCCTCAGGTGTGGCCGAACTGGCCTGCGCGGCGGGTCTGCTGCACCCGCGCACGCGGCGATTGGCCGGATTGATGAGCGCCGGCCTGCTGGTCGCGGTGTTCCCCGCGAATGTCCAGATGGCCGTCGACCTGCGCTCCAAGGGATCGCGGACGGCGCAGGCGATCGCCTATGCACGGTTGCCGCTGCAGCTCCCGTTGATCAGATGGGCGCTCAAGGCAGCCCGCGAGTGACCTGTGGATAACGTGGTGGGAGCATCACCACCAGACCGATATCCTCTGTGACGTCCCGTTCTCGACTTTGCACGCTTGGAGACTCCCGTGATTTTGCGTATGTCGTCGCTGTTCCTCCGCACCCTTCGCGAGGATCCGGCGGACGCGGAGGTCCCGAGCCACAAGCTGCTCGTCCGCGCCGGGTACATCCGGCGCGCCGCGCCCGGTATCTACACCTGGCTGCCGCTGGGCCTGCGGGTGCTGCGCAACGTCGAGCGGATCGTCCGCGAGGAGATGGACGCGATCGGCGCGCAGGAGCTGGTGTTCCCGGCGCTGCTGCCCCGCGAGCCCTACGAGGCCACCGGCCGCTGGACGGAGTACGGGCCGAACATCTTCCGGCTGAAGGACCGCAAGGGTGCCGACATGCTGCTCGGTCCGACCCACGAGGAGATGTTCACGCTCGTCGTGAAGGACCTGTACTCGTCGTACAAGGACCTGCCGCTGTCGATCTACCAGATCCAGAACAAGTATCGCGACGAGGCGCGGCCGCGGGCCGGCGTGCTGCGCGGGCGTGAGTTCGTGATGAAGGACTCGTACTCGTTCGACATCGACGACGACGGCCTCGCCGCGTCGTACGAGAAGCATCGCGAGGCGTACATCAAGATCTTCGACCGGCTCGGGTTCGACTACGTGATCGTGCAGGCGATGTCCGGCGCGATGGGCGGCTCGCGGTCCGAGGAGTTCCTCGCCATCGCGGAGAACGGCGAGGACACCTTCGTCCGCTCCCCGGGTGGGTACGCCGCCAACGTCGAGGCGGTCGTCGTGCCGCAGTCGCCGGCTGTCGACGCCTCGGCCGTGCCCGCGTCCGAGGTCGTGGACACGCCGGACACGCCGACGATCGACACACTCGTGGACGCGCTGAACGCGAAGCACGCGCGCAGCGACGGTCGCGAGTGGACCGCCGCGGACACCTTGAAGAACGTGCTCGTGATAGTCGTGCACCCGGACGGGTCGCGCGAGCCGCTGGCGATCGGCGTCCCGGGAGACCGGGCGATCGACGAGAAGCGGCTCGGTGCGCAGGTCGAGCCGGCCGAGGTCGTCGCCTTCGAGGAGGCGGACTTCGAGAAGTACCCGTCGCTGGCGAAGGGCTACATCGGCCCCGGTGTGCTCGGCAAGGAGAACACGTCGGGCATCCGCTACCTGCTCGATCCGCGGGTGGCCGAGGGCTCCGCGTGGGTGACGGGTGCGGACAAGTCCGGTTTCCACGTCATCAACCTGGTGCACGGTCGCGACTTCACCGCGGACGGGACGATCCAGGCCGCCGAGGTGCGCGACGGTGACGAGGCGCCGGACGGTTCGGGTGCGCTGGAGTCGGCGCGCGGGATCGAGATGGGCCACATCTTCCAGCTCGGCCGCAAGTACGCCGACGCGCTCGACCTCAAGGTCCTCGACCAGAACGGCAAGCTCGTCACGGTCACGATGGGTTCGTACGGCGTCGGCGTCACCCGCGCGGTGGCGGCGATCGCCGAGGGCAACCACGACGAGCTCGGTCTGGTCTGGCCGCGCGAGATCGCGCCGGCCGATGTCCACCTTGTTGCCACTGGCAAGGATTCCGAGGTCTTCTCGAAGGCGGCCGAGCTCGCTGCCGAGCTGGAGTCCCGCGGCGTGTCGGTGATCTACGACGACCGCGAGAAGGTCTCCCCGGGCGTGAAGTTCAAGGATGCCGAGCTCATCGGCGTTCCCACCATCGCCGTCGTGGGCAAGGGCCTCGCCGACGGCACGATCGAGGTCAAGGACCGCCGCTCCGGCGACCGCACCGACGTACCGGTCGCTGACGTCGTCGACCACCTGGTCGCGGCCGTCCGCAGCTGAACCAACCGTAGAACCGGTCCCACTCCGCAAACGGGGGTGGGGCCGGTTTGCATTTTCTTCGGTCGAGCGTGTCGAGGATCGTCGGTCGGCTCCGATCCCGGGGTGAGACGCCAGAGGGGGCGTCTCGGAATCCAGGGAGTTGGCGATGACGGAATCTGTAGTGGTTGGGCGGGGGATCGACGAGCTTCGCGAGGTTGCGCTGGGGGAGGTCCTCGTCGACGGGGACGCGGGGTACGCCGAGGCCGGGCGGGTGGTGATGGCCGAGGGACGGCCGAGCGTGGTGGTCCGGTGTGCCGGTGCGGCCGATGTGGTGGCTGCGTTGAGGTACGCCGAGGCGCAGGACCTGCCGGTCGCCGTACGGAGCGGTGGGCACAACGCGGCCGGGTTCGGTACGAATGACGGCGGCGTGGTGATCGACGTACGGCCGATGGATGAGGTCAAGGTGCTGCCGGACGATGTCGTTCGGGTCGGCGTCGGAGCGACCTGGGGCACCGTGGCCGCGCGGCTCACGAAGCTCGGGTTGGCGATCTCGTCGGGGGACACGGCGAGCGTCGGCGTCGGCGGGTTGATGGCCGGCGGCGGCATCGGCTGGATGGTCCGCAAGCACGGGTTGGCGATCGACAACGTGGTGTCGGCCGAGGTGGTCACGGCCGACGGTTCGGTACGCCGGGTCGACGCCGCGAACGAGCCAGAGTTGTTCTGGGGACTGCGCGGCGCGGCGGGCAGTCTAGGCGTCGTCACGTCGTACGACATCACCGCCGTACGTCAGCCGACCGTGCACTTCGGCACGCTGCTGTATCCGTGGACCCAAACTGCAGAGGTGCTCAAGGGCTGGGCGGAGTACGCCGCGCACGCGCCCGTGGAGGTCACGTCGTCGCTGCAACTCGCGCCGACGATGATGGCCGATCGTCAGGTGCCGGTCGCGATCATGGTCTGCGTTGCCGGCGACCCTGCGCTCCTCGAACCGCTGCGCAACCTCGGCACGCTGCTCACCGACAAGGTCGCCGAGGTGCCGTACGCCGAGGTGTTCTCGGACATGTCGATGCCGGCGGAGTGGCGTCCGCGGATCCGCAACGGCTTCTTCGACTCGTGGTCAGCTGAACTCGCCGACCGCCTGCTCGAAGCCCGTCAGCAGATCCCGGCGATGGCGATGGAGATCCGATCACTCGGCGGTTCGTTCGGCGAGATGCCCGCGGACGCGACCGCCTTCGCCCACCGCGACGCACAGTTCATGGTCAACTCTGTCGTGATGGGAACGCCCGACGAACAAGCCGCGCAGGACTTCGACGCCTTCTGGCAGACGCTGCGGCCGAACGGTGCATACGTGAACTTCCTGTCCAACCCGACCGACGCGGACCTCGACAGCTGCTACCCGGAATCACACCGCGCTCGGTTGGCCGCGCTCAAGCAGGCGGTCGATCCGGGGCACGTGTTCCGCAGCGCGTTGAGTGTCGCGCCGCGGCCGGAGTGGACCGGCGGCCGTCGTCACTTGATGAGGTGGGCGATGCGGTCGCGGAGGTAGTTCTGCTCAGCCGTGTTCCGGGTGCGCTCCAGCGCGGCGAGGTAGTTCGACCGGGCCAGGTCCGGGCGACCGGCGAGCTCGTGCAGGTGGGCGAGGACCGACAGCCGGCGATGGTGCTCACCGAGGTACTTGTCGTCGGCCAGCCCTTCGACGATCGCGATGCCCGCGTCCGGACCCTCGGTCATCGCGATCGCGACGGCGGCGCCCAGCGTCACCATCGGACTCGGGTCGACCTTCTCGAGGAGCCGGTACAGGCCGACGATCTGTTCCCAGTCGGTGGTCTCGACCGAGTCGGCCTCGCTGTGCACCGCCGCGATCGCCGCCTCCAGTTGGTACGGGCCGACGGCGCCGGTGCGCAGGGTCTCCTCGACGATGCGAGTGCCCTGGGCGATCTCGTCGGCGTACCAGCGGGACCTGTCCTGCCGATCGGCCGGGATCAGATTGCCACCGGGTCCGGTGCGCGCGTCGCGGCGGGCGTGGGTGAGGGTCATCAGCGCCAGCAGGCCGGCCACCTCGCCCGCCTCGCCCGTGGCCTGACACAGCAGGCGGGTGATCCGGAGTGCCTCCTCGGCGAGATCCACGCGTTGCAACGAATCGCCCGCGCTCGCGGTGTGACCCTCGTTGAAGATCAGATACAGGACCTGCAGTACGGCGGCCAGGCGCTCGTCGTACTCCTCGGCCGTCGGGAGCTCGAACGGGGCGTCCTTGATCAGCCGCTTCGCCCGGCTGATGCGCTGCGCGACGGTGCTCTCGCTGACAAGCAGGGCGGCAGCTACCTCGGCGGTGGTGAGGCCGCCGACCGAGCGCAACGTCAGCGCGATCTGCGACGCCGGAGTCAGCGCCGGGTGACAACACAGCACCAGCAGCCGGATCGTGTCGTCGGCGTCCTCGTGGTACTCGTCGGGGTCGTGCTGGTCGGCCGGCGCCCGCAGGAAGTCGTTCAGCTCGCGCTGCCGCCGCGCGTTGTCACGTCGCCAGCCGTCCATCATCCGGCGCGACGCGACGCTGATCAGCCAGCCGATCGGCTGCTCCGGTACGCCGTTCGCGCCCCACTGCACGAACGCGTCGACGAGCGCCTCCTGTACGGCGTCCTCGCACTGGTCGAACGCGTCGTACCGCCGGACCAGCACCGCCAACGCCCGCGGCGCCGCCGCCCGAATCGCCGCTTCGAGCTCGGACGCCGCAGGACCGGTCACGCTTCGCCGGCTCCCTCGATGAAGGCCAGCTGGGCAACGAACTCGTCGTGGTCCTGGTTGATCTCGCGGAGCTCGACCCGACGGAACTCTGCCAGCGGAATCAACGCCGCGATCTCCAGCGCCCGCTCCACCGACGCGCAGTTCAGGATCATCGCGCCGGCCAGGAACTCCTTCGTCTCCAGCAGCGGACGGTCCGAGATCACCGGCGTACCGGCGACGAGCTGGACGTCCTTCTCCTCGCCCGGGTCGTTGAGCCGGAGAACCGACACCAGCTCACCGCTCGTCAGCAGCTCCCGCGCGGTGGCCGCGATCCCGGCCGGGCCGCCGGACATCTCGAACAGCTGGTGCTCGGTGAACTGCTTGAGTGCCTCGGCGTTGTTGTGGATCAGCAGTAGGAACTTCACCCCGCCATTCTCCCGGATCGAGTGTCATAACTCTCACTGGGCGGTGTAAGGGTTGAGTGGTACTACGCCCTTACCTGATCATCGGGCTCTGTGCCTGATGTTTCGTTGTGGACGTTGTTGTTCCTGGTGATCGCCGCCTTCGCGGCCGGCTGGATCGATGCCGTGGTCGGAGGCGGCGGGTTGTTGCAGTTGCCCGCGATGCTGCTCGGCCTGCCGAACGCGTCGCCGGCGCAGATCCTATCGACCAACAAGATCTCGTCGCTGTGCGGTACGACGACCAGCGCGGTCACGTTCGGCGTGAAGGTCCGGCCCGACAAGAAGACCGTCCTGCCGCTGGCGATCCTGGCCGGGCTCGGCGCGGCGACCGGTGCGTTGGTCGCGACGAAGATCCCGATGTCGTGGTTCAAGCCGATCGTGCTGGTGCTGCTGATCGTGGTCGCGATCTACACCGCGATGAAGCCGTCCCTCGGCGCGCGGACCGCGTTGCGCTTCGACGGCCGCGACCACTACCTCGCGGCGAGCGGCGTCGGCGTACTGATCGGCTTCTACGACGGCGCGGTCGGGCCGGGGACGGGCTCGTTCCTGATCTTCGCCCTGGTCGGGCTGCTCGGCTACAACTTCCTGCAGGCCAGCGCCAAGGCGAAGATCGCCAACGTCGCCACGAACCTCGGCGCGATCCTCGTCTTCGCCCTCCACGGCGCACCCCTGTGGAGACTCGGCCTGATCATGGGCGCGGCCAACATGCTCGGCGGTCTCCTCGGCGCCCGTACTGCGGTCGCTCGCGGCAGCCGCTTCGTCCGGGTCGTCTTCCTGGTTGTTGTCTCTGCTCTGATCGTGCGCCTGGCCTGGGACGTGTTCTAGGGTCTGGGGATGGTGGACTACAACGGTCGGATGGGGAGTGTGTACGTCGCTGGCCGGGGGATCCCGCCGGCCGAGGTGCGGCGGTGGAGCGCGGCGTTCGCGACGTACCTGCCGGAGCGGCGGCCGTTGGACGTGCTCGACCTCGGAAGCGGGACCGGTCGGCTCACCCCGGGGCTGGCTGAGGAGTTCCAGGGGCAGGTGTACGGCGTGGAGCCGTCGGACCGGATGCGTGCGGCGGCCGAACCGCATCCGCGCGTGACCTATCTGAAGGGCAGCGCCGAGCAGATTCCGTTGCCTGAGGCATCGGTTGACGCGGTGCTGATGTTCCTGACGTTCCACCACTGGACCGATCCCGTGCAGGGACTCCGGGAAGTCCGCCGGGTGCTGCGGCCCGGGGGAGTGGGACTGCTGCGGACGCAGTTCTCGGACGTGATGCCGGACCTGTTCTGGTACCGGTACTTTCCGTCTGCGCGCGAGGTCGACGCGACGATGTACGTCTCGGTCGCTGAGGCGCAGGCGCTCGCGGTGGAGGCGGGGCTGACGCCGGGCGAGGACCTCGTACGGATCACCGCCGAGGAGCCGCGGACGTTGCGGGAGACCTACGAGCGGCTCAAGCTGCGGGCGTTGTCGACGTTCGAGTACCTGCCGGAGGAGGAGGTCGAGCCGGGGTTCGAACGGTTCGCGGCGGACGCGGAGCTGGATCCGGACCGGGCTATGCCGGTGTACGACGCGACGATGCTGGTGCTTACGCGTCCCAGCTGACGCGCAGCGCGGACGGCTTGCGGAAGACGAGGCCGCGCGGTGGCGGCGAGTCGTCGGCCAGGCGGAGGCCGGGGAGTCGGAGGGCTGCTTCCAGGGCGGTGAGCGTCTCCAGGCGGGTCAGGTGCATCCCGAGGCAGATGTGCGGGCCGCTGGCGAAGGCGAGGTGGCGGCGGGCGTTGGGTCGGCGTACGTCGTACGTGTCGGGCGACTCGAACACCTCGGGGTCGCGGCCGGCGCCGGCGAGGGAGACGGTGACCATGTCGCCGCGGCGGATCTGCGTGCCGGCGAGCTCGATGTCGCGGGTGGCGTAGCGGTCGACGACGGCGGCGGCCGGTTCGAGGCGGAGTGACTCCTCCATGGCGTTGGGGAGGAGGGACGGGTCGGCGAGGACGAGATCGAGCTGGTCGCGGTTGGTGAGGAGGTGCCAGAGGGCGTTGGTGATCATGCCCTCGGTGGTCTCGATACCGCCGAACATCAGCACGGCCGCGTTGGCGACAACCTCGTCCACACCGAGCCCGGCATGCGCGGCCGCGGCGATCAACGAGTCCGACGAGTCGATGCCCGCGGCAACATGCTTGTGCAGCTCGCCGAAAGCGGCAGCCCCTTCGGCGGTCACGGGATGGCCGGCGGAAACACCGGAGACGGACGCGGAGATCGCCGTGTACCAGTCGAGCACGGTGGAGGCGGACGCCGGCGGAAGCCCGAGCGAGTAGGCAACCACGGCAACCGACAACGGACCCGCGAGTGTCGTCCGAAGGTCCGCGGACGGGTGCGCGGCGCCGGCCGCGCCCGGGGTCTGGCCGGCGTTGCGTCGAGCGGCAGCCATCAGTTCGTCCACGGTCTGTTCGACCGGGGTCGTGAAGCGGCGGCGGGTTTCGGCGAGGGTGAAGGGGGACTCGAAGGGGTCGCGGTGTGCTTTGTGCACCTGGCCGTCGAGGGAGAGCATCGACGGGCCGACTACCTGGGCGGTCGAGAAGCGGGGATCGTCGACGGTGAAGGTGTCCGGGTCGCGCAGGACGGTGAGTGCGAGGGCGCGGGAGGTGACGACCCAGCTGTTCAAGGGCTCGAGCCAGCCGATCGGGCGGATCGCGGCAAGCGTCGGATGCGGGTCGGTTTCGAGTTGCTCAACGGTCACCACGGGACCAGCCTACGGATAGGACCACTAACCCTGCTGGTATTGCTGAGACAGATCGGATATGAACGACTCAGCGGGCCTCCGGGTTACGAATCCTTCAGCATCGCCCTCTAGGGTGTGGGCCATGTCAGACAACCTGGTGCTGCTGCCTGCCGTCGATGTGGCGGACGGGCAGGCGGTTCGGCTGGTGCAGGGTGAGGCCGGGAGCGAGACGTCGTACGGCGATCCGCTGGCTGCTGCGATGGCCTGGCAGGACGCCGGCGCGGAGTGGATCCACCTGGTCGACCTGGACGCCGCGTTCGGCCGTGGCAGCAACCGGGAACTGCTCGCCGAGGTGACCGGCAAGCTGGACGTCCAGGTCGAGCTGTCCGGCGGCATCCGCGACGACGACTCCCTGGAAGCCGCGCTGGCGACGGGCGCGCGACGCGTCAACATCGGCACCGCCGCGCTCGAGGACCCGGAGTGGTGCGACCGGATCATCCAGCAGTACGGCGACCGGATCGCGATCGGCCTCGACGTCCGCGGCCGGACGCTGGCCGCCCGCGGCTGGACCAAGGAAGGCGGCGACCTGTACGAGGTGCTCGACCGGCTGGAAGCGGCCGGCTGCGAGCGCTACGTGGTCACCGACGTCACCAAGGACGGCATGCTCCAGGGCCCGAACCTGGACCTGTACCGCGACCTGTGTGCGCGCACCGACAAGCCGATCATCGCGTCCGGCGGCGTCTCGAGCCTCGACGATCTCAGGGCTCTGAGCACGCTGGTCCCGGACGGCGTGGAAGGCGTGATCGTCGGCAAGGCCCTGTACGCCGGCGCGTTCACCCTGACCGAGGCACTCGAGCTCACGCGTGGAGGCGACAAGTGAGTCTGGCCGACAAGCTCAAGGACAAGAAGGTCCTTGTCACCGGCGTCACCGGCTTCGTCGGTGAGGCGCTGCTGCACCGGATCATCGGCGACCTGCCCGGCACCACCGTGGCCGCGATCATCCGGCCGAAGGGCTCGCTGACCGGCGCCGACCGGATGGCACAGCTGCTCCGCAAGGACATCTTCAAGCCGTTCTACGGCGAGGGCACGGAGTACGCCGACGCCGAGGCACTGTCCGCGGCCCGGATCCACGTGATCGACGGCGACCTGTCCGACGTACCGGAGCTGCCGAAGGATCTCGACATCGTCGTGCACTGCGCCGGCGACGTCAGCTTCGACCCGCCGATCCACGAGGCGTTCACGACCAACGTGCTCGGCACCAAGAGCCTGCTCGAGCGGATCGACGAGAGCCGGCAGGGGACGGACCGCCGGATCCACTACGTCCACATCTCCACCGCCTACACCGCCGGCCGCCGCCGGGGCGCGATCCCCGAGGCGTCGGTCGAGCACCTGGTCGACTGGCGGACCGAGGCCGAGGCCGGGATGGCGATGAAGGCCCGGATCGAGGAGCAGTCCCGGTCCGCGCCGATGCTGGCGAAGTTCCGCAAGGAGGCCGAGAAGCTGCACCGCCGCGCCGGTCACCTGACCGCCGCGGCCGACACCGAGCGGCGCCGGATCGACTGGGTCGCGAAGAAGCTGGTCGAGACCGGCACCGAGCGCGCCCGCAGCCTCGGCTGGACCGACTGCTACACGTTCACCAAGGCACTCGGCGAGCGCGTGGTCGAGGAGTTCGCCGGCAAGCTGCCGACGTCGATCGTCCGCCCGGCCATCATCGAGTCCGCGCTGCAGTCCCCGCACCCGGGCTGGATCGAAGGCTTCAAGATGGCCGAGCCGCTGATCCTGGCGTACGGCCGCGGCGAGCTGCCGGAGTTCCCGGCCAGCCCCGACTCCGTCATCGAGATCATCCCGGTCGACCACGTCGTCGGCGCGATCTGCGCGGTGATGGCGACCGAGCCCGAGCTGAACAAGCCGGAGTACTACCACATCGGCTCCGGCGCCCGGAACCCGTTGACGTTCGAGCAGCTGTACGCCGGCGTCCGTGCGTACTTCTCCAAGCACCCGTTCGACCTGGGCGAGCGCGGCGCGGTCCGGCTGCCGGTCTGGAAGTTCCCCGGCGGCGACTCGGTCGAGACGATGCTGCGGTACGGCGAGAAGGCCCACAAGATCGCGGACCGGATCATCACGACCGTGCCGCGGAGCGAGCGGGTCCGCAAGTACGCGCGCGAGCTCGACGTACAGAAGCGCCGTCTCGACTTCCTCCGCCGCTATATGGATCTGTACTCCGAGTACGCGCAGGCCGAGCTGCAGTTCATCGACGACAACGTGCTCGCGCTGCACAACGCGCTCGAGGGTGACGACAAGGAGAAGTTCGCCTGCGACACCGCGGTCGTCGACTGGCAGTACTACCTGCAGGAGCTGCACTGCCCGAGCGTCACGGAGTCGATGCGCCGGCTGGACGTCGTACGCAAGAAGCGGAACAAGGCGCTCGCCGAGTCCGCCGGCGTACTGAAGAAGGTCGAGCCGTCGTCGGAGTCCAAGGTGATCGCCGCGTTCGACATGGACGGCACGCTGCTGTCGTCGAACGTGATCGAGACCTACCTGTGGATGCGGCTGCCCGAGCTGGACGGTCCGCAGCGGGTCGGCGAGATCGGCGCGATGCTGCGCAAGCTGCCGAAGCTGATCGCGGCCGAGCGCAAGGACCGCGGCACGTTCCTCCGGACGATCTACCGGCGGTACGCCGGTGCGGATCTGGAGGAGCTGAACCAGATCGTCGACGAGATCCTCGCCGAGCACGTGCTCGAACGCCTGAGCGGCGCGGCCGTACGACGGATCCGCGAGCACCGCGCCGCCGGGCACAAGACGATCCTGATCACCGGTGCCGTCCGTCCGCTGACCCGTCCGTTGGAGCCGCTGTTCGACGAGATCGTCGCGGCGGAACTGGCTGTCGACGACCGCGGTCGCTGCACCGGCTTCCTGTCGGGTCCGCCGTTGGTCGGTGAGTCGCGGGCCGCCTGGATCAAGCACCACGCCCGGCAGACCAACATCGACCTCTCCAAGTCGTACGCCTACGCCGACAGCCACTCGGACCTGCCGATGCTGGAGACCGTCGGCAATCCGGTCGCGGTCTCGCCGGACGTGTCGCTGTTCCGGGCCGCCCGGGCCGCGCGCTGGCAGATCGTCGACTGGAAGACCCCGTCCACGTCCTCCCGTCTGGAGCTCCCTGGGGTGAACGCCCGATGATGCTTGCCCTAGAGATGTACCGGTCGCCGGCGAAGTTCCTGGCGGCCAAGGCGGTCGGCGGCCGCATCCCCGGCATCCTGACCGGACCGGCCGCGCCGCTGCGCCTCGTCACGATCAACGAGCCGAAGGCCGAGCGGCCCGGCTGGGCACGGATCCGGCCGATCCTGTCCGGTATCTGCGGCTCCGACCTCGGCATGGTCACCGGCTCGACCAAGCTGTACTTCTCCGCGGTCGTCTCGATGCCGTTCGTCCCCGGTCACGAGATCGTCGGCGAGCTGCTCGACGACTGCGAGGACCTGCCGAAGGGCACCCGGGTCGTGATGGACTCCGTGCTGACCTGCGAAGCGCGCGGCGTCGAGCTGTGCGAGAACTGCGTGACCGGCAACACCAACCGGTGCGACCGGATCACGGTCGGCCATGTCGCGCCGGGTCTGCAGACCGGGTTCTGCCAGGACACCGGCGGCGGCTGGGGAAACCTGCTCGTCGCCCACCGCAGCCAGCTGTACGCCGTACCGGACGGACTGTCCGACGAGCGGGCCGTCCTGGTCGAGCCGCTGTCCGGTGCGGTGCATGCCGCGCTCCGGGCCAAGGTCCAGCCGGGTCAGTCGGTGCTCGTCAGCGGCGCCGGTGCGGTCGGGCTGTTCGCCACGCTCGCACTGCGCGAGCTGACGCAGGCCGGTCGGATCACCGTGGTTGCCAAGCACCCGAAGCAGCGTGAGCTCGCGCGGGCGTTCGGTGCCAGCGATGTGGTCGCCCCCGACGAGGTGTTCCGCGGCGTACGGCGATCGACCGGCGCGTTCCGGCTCAAGCCGGACTTCGGCGCGGGCGAGTTCCTGCTCGGCGGCGTGGACGTCGCGGTCGACGCGGTCGGCAGCAAGGACTCGATCGACACCGTCCTGCGCGTCACCAAGGCCGGCGGCCGGGTGGTGCTGTCCGGGATGCCGGCCAGCGGCGCCGACCTGTCGCCGGTGTGGTTCCGCGAGCTCGAGGTCACCGGCACCTACGCGTCCGCGCGGGAGGAGCCGAACGGCCGCCCGGCGTTCGAGACCGCGCTGGAGCTGGCCGGACGGGCTCCGCTGGACGGGATCGTCGGTGCGCGGTACCCGCTGTACCGGTGGCGCGAGGCGCTGGACCACGCGCATTCGGCCGGCCGACTCGGCACGGTCAAGGTTGCTTTCGATGTGAGGGCCTCATGAGGGCGCTGAACGTACGACGAGAGAGGTTCTGAACATGTCTCGGCCAGGTTTTGTGCTTGAGGTGGACGACCGGACCCCGCCGCTGCTCGTGCACAACGGTGAGGGCTTCCTGCTGGAGCGGTTCCCGCTCGGCACCCGGGTGGTGTACCCGCCGGAGGCGCTGCCGCCGGTGCGGGACGTCGACGAAGCGATCCAGAACGCGCTGCTGAACCCGATCGAGTCCGAGCCGCTGCCCGAGCTGCTGCGCGCCGGCATGCGGCTGACGATCGCGTTCGACGACATCTCGATCCCGCTGCCGCCGATGAAGAAGCCGGACATCCGGCAGCGCATCATCGAGGCCGTGCTGGAGCTGGCCGCGCAGGCCGGTGTCGACGACGTCGAGCTGATCTCGGCGAACGCGCTGCACCGCCGGCTCACCCCGAACGAGCTGCGCGACATCGTCGGCGAGCGCGTGTTCCGCTCGTTCTTCCCCGACGGCAAGCTGTACAACTTCGACGCCGAGGACAGCGCGAACCTGACCCACCTGGGCCAGACCAGGCACGGCGAAGACGTCGAGATCTCCAAGCGGGCGGCCGAGTCCGACTTGCTCGTCTACGTGAACGTGAACCTGGTGGCGATGGACGGCGGCCACAAGTCGACGTCGATCGGCCTGGCGTCGTACAAGTCGCTGAAGCACCACCACAACAGCCACACGATGATCCACTCGCGGTCGTTCATGGACCACAAGCGGTCGAAGATGCACGAGTCGGCCTGGCGGATGGGCGAGATCCTCACCCAGCACGTCAAGGTCTTCCAGATCGAGACCACGCTGAACAACGACATCTTCGGCGGGCCGCTGGAGTTCCTGCAGAAGCGCGAGTGGGAGTGGTCGCTCAAGGACCAGGCCTCGATGCTCGGCACCAAGCGTGCGCTCGCCGCGGCGCCGAGCAAGCTCCGGCACAAGATCTTCACCGACGTCCGCTCGAACTACGGCCTGACCGGTGTGCACGCCGGCAAGATCGAGCCGGTGCACGACAAGACGCTGGAGAACGTCCACCGCCAGCACATGGTCGAGGTACAGGGTCAGTCCGATGTCGCGATCATGGGCGTGCCGTTCATCGGCCCGTACAACGTGAACTCGGTGATGAACCCGATCCTGGCCGCCTGCATGGGCCTGGGCTACTACTTCAACTCGTACCGGGGCAACCCGGTCGTCCGCAAGGACGGCGCGGTGATCCTGTACCACCCGGTCGACTACGAGTTCAGCCAGCTGCACCACCCGTCGTACGTCGACTTCTTCGAGGAAGTGCTTGCCGAGAGCACCGATCCGGCGACGATCGAGGCGAAGTTCGAGAAGCAGTACGCCGAGGACCCGTGGTACATCCACCTGTACCGGACCTCGTACGCGTACCACGGCGTGCACCCGTTCTACATGTGGTACTGGATCTCGCACGCGCTGGACCACTGCGGCGACATCGTCTGGGTCGGGGCGAACCGCAAGACCGTCGAGCGGATGGGCTTCCGGTCCGCGTCGACGCTGTCCGACGCGCTCGAGATGGTCAGCCACTCGGTCGGCCGGTCGCCGTCGATCACGTACCTGCACAACCCGCCGCACCTGCTCGCGGACGTGCGCTGATGGGTACCAGCCTGGTGAAGTTCAGCCGGGACACCGCGCGTGACGTGAAGCAGGTCGCGCGCGGCTGGCGGTGGGGCCGGCGGCCGCAGGTACCGCGGTCGGCCGAGCCGTACGTGATCCCGAAGGAGTCCACGGTCTTCCCGACCAAGTGGGCCCGGACGCCGGCCGCGATCGCGGTCCGCGACCTGATCCAGAAGGGCCCGCTGAACGCGGTCCTGAACTTCGAGGTCAGCCCGCAGGTGAGCGGCCTGGACTCGCTGCTCAAGCTCGACGGGCCGGCGATCATCGTCGCGAACCACTCGTCGCACCTCGACACCCCGTTGCTGCTGCTGTCGCTGCCGGACGCGATGCGCCGCAAGACGGCGTTCGCGGCCGCGGCCGACTACTTCTTCGACACCTGGTGGCGGGCGGCCGGGTCGGCGATCGTGTTCAACACGTTCCCGATCGAGCGCCGCGGCGGCAACCTGAGCTCGACGCCGGGCGACCTGCTCGCCGACGGCTGGAACGTGGTCGTGTTCCCGGAGGGGACGCGGTCGCCGGACGGCTGGATCCAGCGGTTCCGGATGGGCGCGGCATACCTCGCCGTCGAGCACGACGTGCCGGTGATCCCGGTCGGTATCAAGGGCTCGTTCGCCGCGATGCCCCGCGGCCGCGGCTGGCCGGTCCCGGGCCGCCCGGCAGTACACGTCCGGTACGGCGACCCGCTGCGTGCCGCCGAGGGGGAGAGCCCGCGCGACTTCGCGCCCCGGATCGCCGCCGCGGTCTCGGCGTTGCTCGACGAGGAGTCGACCACCTGGTACGAATCCCGTCGCCGCGCCGCCATCGGCGCCTCCCCGTCCCAGACCGGACCCGAGGCTGCCCGCTGGCGCCGCGTTTGGGAGACCACGCGGCCGATGAAGTCCACTGACGGGCGCCGCCGCGCCTGGAAGTAGCTGTCGCTGGAAGGGGCCGCAGGCAACTACTGCCTGCGGCCCCTTTCTAGTGGCCGAGCGTCTTGGCGGCTGCGGCGGCCATCGCCGCGTACCCGGCGTCGTTCGGGTGCAGGTGATCGCCGGAGTCGAGCGCCGGATCGATCCGTTGCTCGTCCGCCGGATCGCCGACGGCCAGGGCGAAGTCGGCGACCGCGTCGTACTGACCTGAGGTTCGGATCCATTGGTTTGCCTGGGTGCGGATCGCTTCGGCCCGCTCGAAGTCGGCCGGCTGCATGTAGTCGGCCTTGAACGGGGTGATGGTGCCGCCGATGATCCGTACTCCGCGGGCGTGCGCGGCGGCGATCATGCTGCGGTAGCCGGCGATCAGCTGGTCCGCCGTGATCCTGGGCGTCTCGCCGCAGCCGAAGTTGAACTCGCTGTCCCAGATGTCGTTCTCGCCCTCCTCGACGATCACCGTGCGGACTCCGGGCTGCCCGAGTGCGTCGCGCCGGAACCTTGTCACGCCGACATCGCCGAAGCAGGGGAGCTGGTGCAGCAGCAGGTTTCCGCTGATGCCGGCATTGGCTACACCGAGCCTCGTCTTCCCGAGTCGTTGCGCCAGGTCGTCGGAGTACCGGTGATCGGCGCTGACGGTGGAGTTGTGCCCATTGGTGATCGAGTCGCCGTAGGCCACGATCGTGCCCGCGGCGCCGGTCACGTCGACACCGGTGAGGTAGTAGAAGGCGTGGCTGGTGGCCGTGCCGGGTGCGTTGTCGTGCAGGTGGTTGCCGGCGGTCGCGGACGTCGTGGTGAGCCCGTCCTCGTGGAACGTCGCCGGGCCGGTCGCGCCGTCGACGTACACCGAGACGACGAGTTGCTCACCGGCAACGGACGGGACTGCGACCGCGTCGGAGGTCGCGGTCCGGCCGGGGGCGATCGTCGTACGGCGTGAGCCGTGGAAGGTGACGTCGGCGCGGGCGACTGTGATGCCCGTGAGCTGGAGCGGCTTGGTGCCGTACAGGTTGGACAGCCGGATCCGCAGGCTCCGGCCGCCGGTGCTGAGGCGGACTGTCTGCCGGATGGTCTGGTGGTCGAACCCGGCCTGGCTCCAGTTGCCGTCGGCGGTGGTAGGGCTTTGCATCGCGCTCGCCCAGGCGGCCGACCAGGCCGTGTCCCGGGGCTGAGCTATCGCCGGCGTGGTGAACATCGCCGCAGCGATCACACCGGCAGCCAGGAACTTCGTGGTGCGCATGTCGATCCTCTCGTTGTGAGAATCGATAGTTTCAGTGACACTAGTGGCAATGCAACTAGTTAATCGGTGACCGCATACCAGCCGACGAGGAGATGGACCGGGACGCCGTCTGGATCGTCGTCCTCGAGGGCGTCGAACTCGGCCTGGAGAGCGAGCAGTCGGCGGCGGAACTCGGCGGCGCGGTCGCGGCTGACGTTGGCGACCATGCCGCGGCCGACCAGTAGGCCTAGTGGCGTTTCCGCCTCGGCGCCGATCGGGACGCGGCCGGCGGTCAGGTTGGTGACCAGTTCGGTGCGGAACTCGCCGAACAGCGCGGACAGCGTGTCGGCGAACTCCGCGGACGCCGCTTCGTTGGTGACCAGGTCGCGGCTGATGGTGAAGTCCAGCTGGGCGGTCTGGTAGCGCTGTTCCTGGATGCCCGACACCAGCCGGGTCTCCGCCACCCGGATCAGCCCGGCGGCCTCGAGTTGCTTGAGGTGGCGGTAGAGCTTCGTCTGCGGTTCGCCGAGAGCGGCCGCGAGCTCCTTGGCCGACATCACCGGTGGCGCCGAGCGGTCGCCGCTCATCAGCAGGCGAAGGATCGCGACCCGGGTCGGGTCCGACAATGCGCGCATAGTCTCGACGTCCGTGATCGCCCGGACCGGCGTCGGTTCCTGCATGGCGACTCCTTCTCGTTTACGTCTTGCGCAACATTCTCACATCTGACAATGTTCACGCCAGCGTGAATAGGAGTCGTAGATGAACAACGAACAGCTGGAGCGTTTCGCCGACCTGGTCGTCCGCGTCGGCGTGAACGTGCAGCCGGGCCAAGGCGTCGTGCTCAACGCCGATATCGCCCAGGCCGAGATCGCCAGGGCAGTGGTCGAGCGCGCGTACGTCGCCGGGGCACGCTGGGTGGAGGTGCTCTGGACCGACGGCCTCGTACGCCGGTCCGACCTGATCCACTCAGACCTGGAGACGCTGTCGGCCGACCGGCCGTGGGCGATGGAGCGCATCCGCGGCTGGGAAGAGGAGGGGATCGCAACGATCGCCTTGACCGGTACGCCGGACTCCGGCCTGTACGCCGGGATCGACCCCGCCCGCGTCGCCGCAGTCCGGAAGCAGGAGATGGCGGCGAGGCAGCAGGCGGTGATGAGCGGACGGTGGCGCTGGACCGTGATCGCCGCGCCGAACGCCGGCTGGGCCACCCAGGTGTACGGCGAACCCGACGTCGACCGCCTCTCGGACGCGGTCGCCCGGGCGATGCGGCTCGACGAGGCGGATCCGGTGGCCGCCTGGCGGGAGCGTTCCGCCGTACTGGCCGAGCGGTGTGCGGCCCTCGACAAGCTGGAGATCACCGAGCTCCACTACACCGGCGAAGGCACCGACCTGACCGTCGGTCTGCTGCCTGACTGTCGTTGGACGGGCGGGTCCGTGACCGACCCGGCGGGTATCCCGTACCTGCCGAACATCCCGACCGAGGAGGTCTTCACCAGCCCCGACCGTCGGCGTGCGGACGGCGTCGCGCGGGTGACCAAGCCGGTCGTCATCGCGGGCCAACTCGTGGAAGGGCTGCAACTCACCTTTAAGGCCGGCAGGATCACCGACGTGGATGCGACGACCGGTGCCGGCCTGGTCCGGGCGCAGCTCGACGTCGACCCCGGCGCCCGCAGCCTCGGCGAGGTCGCCCTGGTCGACAAGGACTCGCGGGTGGCGCAGGCCGGCGTCGTCTTCCACAACACCCTGTTCGACGAGAACGCCGGCAGCCACATCGCCTGGGGACAGAGCTTCCCGTTCGCCGTTGCCGACGGCATGCAGTTGACGCCCGACGAGCGGGCCGAGCTGGGGCTGAACAACGCGACCGTTCACACCGACGTCGTCCTCGGCGGCGACGGGCTGACGATCACCGCCACGACACCCGACGGGCCGGTCGTGTTGCTGCGTGATGACGTCTGGGTCCTGGGAGGCTGACGGTACCCTTTCCGCGTGAGCCTTGCCGTACGAGTTATCCCGTGCCTGGACGTCGACGCCGGCCGTGTCGTGAAGGGCGTGAACTTCGCCGACCTGCGAGACGCCGGCGACCCGGTCGAGATGGCGCAGGTGTACGACGCGGAGGGCGCCGACGAGCTCACGTTCCTCGACATCACCGCGTCGTCGGGTTCCCGCGAGACGACGTACGACGTGGTCGGCCGGACCGCCGAGCAGGTGTTCATCCCGCTCACGGTCGGCGGCGGGGTCCGCGAGGTGACCGACGTGGACCGGCTGCTCCGGGCCGGGGCGGACAAGGTCGGCATCAACACCGGCGCGATCGCCCGGCCCGATGTGATCCGCGAGATCGCGCACCGGTTCGGCAACCAGGTGCTGGTGCTGTCCCTCGACGTACGGCGGTCGGCGGATCAGCCGAGCGGGTTCGAGGTGACGACCCACGGCGGGCGGAAGTCGGCCGGGCTGGATGCGATCGAGTGGGCGCAGCGCGGGTGCGAGCTGGGCGCGGGGGAGATTCTGCTGAACTCGATGGACGCCGACGGGACCAAGCAGGGGTTCGACCTGGAGCTGATCAAGGCCGTGCGCGCGGTCGTCGACGTACCGCTGATCGCCAGCGGGGGAGCGGGGGCGCCGGAGCACTTCCCGCCCGCGGTGCAGGCCGGGGCGGACGCCGTACTCGCGGCCAGCGTGTTCCACTTCGGCGACTTCCGGATCGCGGACGTGAAGAAGGCCCTCCGTGACGCGGGGATCGTGGTCCGATGAGTACGCCGGCGCACGTCGAACGCTCGGAGGAGATGGTCGCCGCCATCGAGCAGGAGCTGTCCGCGCTGTTCCGGCGTTCGCGGTCCGCGTCGCTCCGGCTGGCGCGGCGCGTCCACCCCGAGATGGACGCCGCCGGGTACGCGTTGATCTCCCAGATCGAGATGGGCACCGGCAACGGCGCCGGCGTACGGGCCTCGGATATCGCCGAGGTCCTCGGCCTCGACAAGTCGACCGTCAGTCGCGGCATCACCCAGCTCGAGACCCTCGGCCTGATCGAACGCGTCGGCGACCCGGACGACGGCCGCGCCCGCCTGCTCCGCCTGACGACTACCGGCGCCGAGCGGTACGAGGCGATGCGGACCCAACGCCAGACCGAGTTCCGCGCGATCCTCGACCGCTGGAACCCGACGGACCTCTCCGACCTGGGCCGCCTGCTGGCCCGCCTGAACACCGACCTCGGCTGAGGTCTCACCCCGTGTAACCAGTTATCCACAGCCTGGGCATATGGTTGTGGAAACCAACTATCCGGGTATATAGTTGGGTTATGCAACTAGCTCAGCAACCCCTTGTCCCGGGGGTAGAGCGGGACGTACCTGCGCAGGAGGTCCTCGAAGGGGTCAGTTCGCTGATCCGCGCGGTGCGATGTATCGAACACCGGCACCTGATGCCCGACAGCGGGCTGCGACGGTCCGACGCGAGTGTGCTCAAGATCCTGCACAAGGGCGGCGAGCAGCGCGGCGGAGAGATCGCCGCCAAGCTCGGCGTCGACGCGTCGGTGGTGAGCCGGCAGGTGGCCGCGCTGGAGGCCGACGGACTGGTGAGCCGTCGACCCGACCCGGCCGATGCCCGGGTCGGGCTGGTCAGCCTGGCACCCGCCGGAAAGGCCCAGCTGGAGGCCCTCTACTCGTCCTACACCCAGCACCTTCGTGCGGCCCTGGCCGACCTCGACGACGACGCGCTGCTGACCGCTGCGGAGACCATGCAGCGGATCGCGCACGCCATCACCGAGGTCAACCAGGTCGTGAGGCGCACCCAATCGACTGGAGACTGATGACTGTCACCGAGACCCGGCAGCAGATGCCCGCTGCGCCGGAACTCACCCACCGCGAGATCCTCGAGATCCTGATCGGCCTGCTCGCCGCGCTGTTCACGGCGATGCTGAGTTCGACGATCGTCAGCAATGCCCTGCCGACGATCATCGCCGACCTCGAGGGTTCCCAGACGCAGTACACCTGGGTCCTCACCGCGAGCCTGCTGGCCACCACGGTGTCCACGCCGATCTGGGGCAAGCTCGCTGATCTGGTGAGCAAGAAACTGCTGGTCCAGGTCGCGATCTCGGTCTTCGTGATCGGGTCCGCGCTGGCCGGCCTGTCCCACAGCGTGCCGTTCCTGATCGGCGCCCGCGTCCTGCAGGGCCTCGCGATGGGCGGTCTGATGGCGCTGGCCCAGGCCATCATCGGCGCCGCGATCCCACCCCGGTCGCGCGGCCGGTACTCCGGCTACATGGGTGCCGTGATGGCGGTCGCGACCGTCAGCGGTCCGCTCATCGGCGGTGTCATCGTCGACACCTCGTGGCTCGGCTGGCGCTGGTGTTTCTACGTCTGCGTCCCGCTCGCCGTGGTCAGCCTGGTGATCCTGCAGAAGTACCTGCACCTGCCACTGATCAAGCGTGAGGTCCGGATCGACTACGTCGGTGCTGTCCTGATCAGCATCGCGGCCAGCCTGCCGCTGCTGTGGGTCACCTTCGCCGGTACGGACTTCGCCTGGATGTCGTGGCAGTCCGCACTCTTCGTCGGCGGCACGTTGCTCGTCGGGTTCCTCGCCGTCATGGTCGAGAACCGGGTGAAGGAGCCGCTGGTCCCGCTGAAGGTCGTCCGCGAGCGGACCACCGCGCTGGCGATCGTCGCCAGCCTCGCGGTCGGCGTCGCGATGTTCGGCAGCGCGCTGTTCCTCGGCCAGTACTTCCAGATCGCCCGCGGCTACAGCCCGACCGAGGCCGGCCTGCTGACGATCCCGATGATGCTCGGTTCGTTCGTCGGCTCGGCGGGCTCCGGCCAGCTGATCACCCGCTACGGCAAGTGGAAGCGCTACCTGGTGTCGGGCGGCGTACTGCTGCTCGTCGGTCTGCTGATCCTCGGCACGATCGACCACTCCTCGCCGTACTGGTACGTCGGACTCGGCATGCTGGCGATGGGTCTCGGTATGGGTATGACCATGCAGAACCTGGTCCTCGCCGTACAGAACACCGTGGACGTCCGGGAGATCGGCGCATCGAGTGCGACCGTGGCGTTCTTCCGCAGCCTGGGTGGTGCGGTCGGCGTGTCCGCGCTGGGCGCTGTCCTCGCCGCTCACGTGAAGAGCCTCATCGTGGCCGGCGTGCTCGCCGGTCCGGGCGGTGCCGAGGCGGCGCGCAAGCTGCAGGAGGGTGGATCCGGCAGCACGAGCCTGCTCGACGTCGGTCACCTGCCGCCGCAGCTGGCCGAGCTGGTGCGGCAGTCGTACGGCGACGCGACCGGCCGGATCTTCCTGATCGCGGCGGCGTGTGCAGCGGTTGCCCTGATCGCGGTGATCTTCATCAAGGAGGTCCCGCTGCGCAAGACCGTCAGCAAGGTCGACGACGTCGAGGACCTGGCGGATCGCGCAGTACACGACTAGAGCTCAGGTGGCTCCAGGCCACTCAGTTCGCGGGTGCGGATGATCGGTGAGCCGATCAGCCACAGCACCGAAAGCAGGCCGCCGGCTGCGGAGACGAGGAGGGTTTCGCGGACACCGATCCAGGTGCCGAGGAACCCTCCGACGACCGCGCCGAGCGGCCTGACGCCGTAGTTGATACTGCTGAACGCGCCCGCGACCCGGCTCCGCATGTGGTCGTGGATCACCGCCGCCTGCAACGAGTTCAGCGGTACGTCGAAACACATCACCGCGAACGTCGCGATGAACATGCCGCCTGCCAGGACCGTCGCGCGGACCCACTCCGGCCCCTGGGCCAGAACCGCCAGCGCCATCGAGCCCGGGAAGATCAGGGCCCCGGCCGCGATCACCCGACCGGCCCCGAAGATCTTGCTCAACGGGGCCGCGGCGACCGCGCCGAGCAATCCGCCGGACGAGCCGATACCGAAGGCCAGACCGATCGTGCCGGGCGAGAGCCCGAGATCGCGGCTCGCGAACAGCACCAGCAGTGCCATGCCGATCATGTTGAAGAAGTTGACCGTGGTCGCGCAGCCCAGGCTGCGGCGCAGGTACGGATGCTTGAGCAGGTAGCGCATGCCGGCCCGGGCCCTGGACAGCAACGGCTCCGGCGTCTCGTCGGCCTCGCCGGGAGTCACGTCCAGCCGGCTGATCCGGATCGCGGAGAACACGAACGACAACGCGTCCACGAGGATCGCGACCGGCGCGGTCAGCCACTGCACGAGCGCGCCGCCGACCGCCGGGCCGCCCATGAACGAGATGGACCGGGTCGCCGACAGTTTGCCGTTGGCCTCGAGGTACTGGTCCCGGCCGACCAGTCGGACGAAGAACGACGCGTAGGCGGTGCCGAACACGACACCCGCCGTACCGGCCAGGATCGCGATCGCGTAGAGCTGGCCGAGGGTGAGCAGATCGAGCCAGTACGCCACCGGGATCGTCACCAGCAGAATGGTGCGGGCCACATCGGCGGCGATCATCAGCGGCCGCTTGTCCCGGCGCTGGTCGACCCAGGACCCGATGAACAGGCTGGCCAGACTCGGCAGCCAGACCGCCGCGGTCAGGAAGCCGACCTGGCTGGGGGAGGCGTTCAGCAGGGTGACGGCGATCAGCGGCAACGCGAGCTCGGTGACCCGGTCGCCGAACTCGGAGACAGCCTGCGCGGACCAGAACGTGCGGAACCGGCGGTCACGCCACAGGCTGGTGGCGGAGAGCGTGCTCATTGCGAGTCCGTTGCTTCGGGCAAGGAAATGCGGAGGTAGCGGACCGGATGCGCGTCGGCGGGGGACTCGTTGGCGTCGCGGCGCTGAACGTACGGCGCGAACAGCTGCTCGATCGCGGACCCGATCTCCTCGGCCTCTTCGGGGGTGATCACCAGCAGCGTGTTCGCCGAGCCCGCCAGTCGGCTCCACTCGGGGGCCAGGTGCGGTTCGGTCTCCACGAGCCAGTGCTGAGCCGCTTCGAGTGCCTGGTTCAGCAGCTCGGCTCGCAGCAGGCGCCCGGCCTCGGCGCCTTCCGGGGTGTCCGGCATCGCGTAGCGGAAGCCGTGGGCGACCGCGTTCCACCAGCGCTGCCGGCGGTCCGAGCCGCTCGGCGGCGGGCCGTCGACGACCAGGCCGAAGCTCGCCAGATGCCGCAGGTGCCAGCTCGTCACCGATGGCGAGGCGCCGACATGCTCGGACAGCTGGGTGGCCGTGGCCGGGCCGTTCTTCTGCAGATAGCTGAGCGCAGCGAGCCGGACGGGATGCGCCAACGCGCGCATCGCCTGCGGGTCGGTGATCTCGAAATCGCCATACGGATTTCTGAGAGACATGTTTCGAGAGTAATCTCTCAGATCTCCGGGAGGCAAGCCTCTGTCGCCGGTCCGGGTACGGCGGGACACTGGCAGGGTGGATGACCCGAGGGCGGACCTCGCCGCTCTGTATCGCCAGAGCTGGCCGCGGCTGATCGGCGTACTGGTGTCGATCGGGGCATCGCGCGTGGACGCCGAGCTGGTGGCGCAGGACGCGTACGCGAGGCTGCTCGGTCGGTGGGATGCGATCTGCCGGTACGAGGATCCGGAGGCGTGGGTGCGCGGGGTCGCCGTACGGACGATCGTGGGGCGGTTGCGGCGTCGGGAGGTGGCGGCGCGGGCGCTGGCCAGGCTCGGTGGTGGTGCTCCGAGGCGCGGGCCGGCTGGTGAGGTGGCGGCTGCGCTCGCTGGGATGACGCCTGAGCAGCGCGCGGTCGTCGTACTGCACGAGGTGATGGAGCTGCCGGTCGAGCAGATCGCTCAGGAGCTGGAGCTGCCGGTGGGTGGGGTCAATGCGCGGCTGGCGCGGGCGCGGCGGGCCTTCAAGGTGGCCGAGCATGCGTGACCTGATCGAGTACGTCGACGAGCGGACGCCGGAGGAGGCGCCGCCGTTCGAGGAACTCGAGCGGGCCGCGCGGGATCTGCGGCGGCGACGGTACGTCGTGTCGGCCGCGGTCGTGATGATCGTGATCGTCGCCGGGATCGCCGGCGTTCTGGGCTATCCGCGAGCTGAGACCGAGCCGACTCTCGGGCTTGAGATGCCGAAGTACGCGGTCGACGGGCCGGCGCCGCTGCAGTACAAGCTCGGTACGACGGTCATCCTGCTCCGCGGCGAGATCGCGGTGACGTCGGCGCGGCTGGATCCGGATCATCTCTCGCTGCTGACCGTCGGAGTTGAACCGGACGAGGTCGCGATCGAGCCGTGCCTGCCGAACACGGTGGTGCGGATCCTGTCCCAGGACGGCGGCTCGGTCCGGATCGCGGCGTACCGCTATGGCATCGCGCCGGACCAGAACGAGGGCCACCAGTGCAACAATCCGGGACCGGCTCCGACGAGTCTGCAGCTCGATCTGAAGACTCCGCTCGGGAACCGGACTGTGTATGCCGGGACGATGGGCGAGCGGGTCGTGCTGAAGGGACGCGGGTGCTTCAGGCCGGCTGCATCGTTCTCTGCCAGATGTCGCTGATCAGGTCCGGGCGCATGCCGACGCCGGTGTAGAGGGCGACGGCGGGGGTGGGGTTGCCGGTGTCGACGTGCAGGATCGTGCCGTCGCGCCCGGCCGCCGAGTCGGTGGCGAAGGCGGTCCGCAGGAGGAACTTGGCGAGACCGCGACCACGTGCGGAGGGTATGACGGCGAGGCGGCCGACGTACCCGCAGTTGTCGGTGCTGACGAAGTTGTCGTTGCACTCGGTCACACCGACCGCCTGCCCGTCGATCTCCACGATCGTCACCTGCGACCAGTCGAACGTCGACCGACTCTCCCGCGAAGCCGCCCACTCCTCGAACGGCCGAGGCAACGCATCCGGCTGCTCCGCAAACGCCTCCATCAACACGCCGTGAACCGCCCGCCGCGCCACCTCATCCGGCGCCCCACGCCGAACAACAACCCCCGCAGGCACAACAGGCGCCACCACCGGCCCGTCAAACCCGATCCGCATCCGCTGCACAGACGTGCGGACCACAAACCCCCGCGCAGCAAGCACCCCCGGCAACACCCGATCCTGCCGAATCACCCCCACCCGCAACACAACCTCACGCCGCCCGCCGGCGGCGCCGGCGGGCGGCGGGGAGACGAGGGCGGAGCCTCCCC